>NZ_FXBL01000004.1:1200000-2400000 GCF_900177325.1 Mesorhizobium australicum
GGCGGCGGAGTAGACATAGGCGACGCTGATCGCGAGCGCGATCAGTGTCATCATGCCGGGCTTGCGGTCGCGCAGCTCGGCCACGAAGCCGGTCAGGAAGGGCCAGCCGCCATAGAAGAACACGATGGTGGACAGCGCGAAGACGACGAGTTCGCTGCCGGGAAAGGACAGGAGCGCGTCGAGGCCGAGGAAATGCCGGATCATCGGCGAGAGCAGCAGAACCGGCGGCGTCAGCGCCAGCGATACCCAGAAGCGGCGGCGGAAGTCGGCCACCATCGCTCCGTGATCGGAATGGCCCGCATGGCCGGCGTGGCCGGAGGAAGCCGCTCCGTGGCCGGCGACATGCGGCGCGGCAGGCGCTGCCGCGTGCCCCTCATGATGGCCGTTGTGGTGATGCTCCTGATGGTGTTCGTGTTCCATCCTGCGCCTCGCTTGTCTTCGGACATGGAAAACTGTCGGGGCGGAAGATGGAGGTTCCAGCAGCAGGAAGGTCAAGGCCTTTGCGACAGGCCTTGCTAGATTCTGTCGAGCGGGGGTGTCGTGAGGTTGCCGATCTCTGTCTTCAGATAAGAGGGGCCGAAATGGCGGGCGATCGCCTCGTGCACCTCGCCGGCGATGCGGAACATCGCGTTCTCGATCCGGTTGAGCGGTCCTGCGACCGTCACGGCGTAGACCCGGCCCGACGCCGCGATCGGCACGGAGATGCCGCCGAGGTCGACGCTGTAGTTGGAGGCGCTGCGGAACCAGCCGCGATGCAGGCCCGCCCGCATCTGGTCTTCGACCGCCTCGATGCTCATCGGCGTGCCGCTGCCATATCGCTCGAACACGACCTTGCGCAGGACCGCGTTGCGCTGGGCCTCGCCCCACTGGCTCATGATCGCCTGGCCCGAGGCGGTGGCGTGGATCGGAATCCGCTGCCCGACCTCGGCGGCGTAGCGCACCCGCTGGCTCGACTGGATGACTTCCAGGAACACGACGCTCATCCCCGATGCCGCGCCGACGCAGATCGTCTCGTCGGTGCGCGCCGCGAGGTCGCGCGCCAGCCGCAGCAGCGGTTCCGGCACCGGCTCGGACGCGGAGATCGCCTGCGAGAGGCTGAGCCATCGCGGCGTCGGATAGAAGCGTCCGCGCCCTTCGGGCTCGAACAGGAAGCCGCGGCCGCTGAGCGTGGACAGCACGTTGAAGGTGGACGAGCGCGGCCAGCCGAAATGTTGCGAGACCTCGGCGAGACTCGCAGGCTTTCCACGCTCGGCGAAGAACTCCAGCAGATCGAGCACGTTTTGGACTTGCCGAACGGTCATCGAAATTTCCTCCTATCCTGTCCAGATATAGAGACAATCGCGCCGGGAGCAACATCAATGCGGTGATCTCCACCGTCGGATGGCCGATCCGCAGGTCGATTTCTCGAGGCTGACGTTGTTTTCGGCATGCTAGGCAGCCAGGATTGGTGCAGCCGCTTGACGATGACGGCTCTTGTCGACTGGAGGTTCCAGTTGGGATTGTGATGAAAATCACTTTGAAAACAGAAAGATGGCAGAGTTTGGCTTTTTCCGTCCGCGTTCTTGACGTAAAAATCATCCATATATGGAGATAAAACTAAGATAATCGTGGACAAAGCGATGCGGGTCTTCCTAAATGTCGGATGTGGCCGGCGGAGGAGCGGGGCTGCATCCGGGAGGACTTGGTGAACGCGACATTGCGAGGCACGGTGCGCTATCCGCATCTGTTCATCGGTGGCGAATGGGTCGCGCCGGAGGGTGGCGGGATGCTGGACAGCATCGATCCCGCCACCGGGCGGCCTTGGGCGAGCGTCGCCTATGGCGGGCGCAGGGACATCGACAAGGCCGTCGCCGCCGCGCGCGCGGCGCTCGATGGTCCGTGGGGACGGATGCCGGGGCATGAGCGGGCGGCATTGCTCTATCGCCTGGCGGACATCTACCAGAAGCGTGCGCCGGAACTTACGCTGCTGGAGGCGCGCGATTCCGGCCGCGCGCTACGCGAGACGCGCGGCGACATCGGCGCGCACGCCAATTGGTATCGCTGGTTCGCCTCGCTGGCGGACAAGATCTGGGGCCGCACCATCCCGATGGACGACAGCGTCCATATCTATACGTCGCGGCTTCCGGTCGGCGTCGTCGGCGCGATCACGCCGTGGAACGCGCCGATGCTGACCACGTCTTGGAAGCTCGGGCCGGCGCTCGCGACCGGCTGCACGGTGGTGCTGAAGCCGGCTGAGCAGACGCCGGTGACCGCGCTGGAGCTGGCAAAGATGATCGAGGAAGCGGGCTTCCCGCCGGGCGTCGTCAATGTCGTGCCGGGCTACGGCAAGGATGGCGCGGGCGAGCATCTGGTTGCCCATCCCGACGTCGACAAGATCGCCTTCACGGGCGAGGGTGCGACGGCGAAGGCGATCCTGAAGACCGGCGCCGACACGCTGAAGCGCTTCTCTTTCGAGCTTGGCGGCAAGGCGCCGCATATCATCTTCGGCGACGCCGACGTCGAGCAGGCGCTCAACGCGGCAACGAGCTCGGCCTGGGCGGTGTGCGGGCAGAGCTGCGCGCTCGGCTCGCGGGTTCTGGTGGAGCGCCCGGTCTACGATCGCGTGGTCGAGGTCTTCGCTGAGAGGGCGGCGAAGGTCCGGGTCGGGATGCCGCTGGACGAGGCAACCCATATGGGGCCGCAGTCGTCCGACGAGCAGCTCCGCAAGACGCTGTCCTATGTCGATCTCGGCCAGGCGGAGGGCGCGCAACTCGTCACCGGTGGCCGGCGCATCACCAGCGGCGCTCTCGCCGACGGCTATTTCGTCCAGCCGACGGTGTTCGCCGGCGTGTCGAACCAGATGCGGATCGCCCGCGAGGAGATCTTCGGGCCAGTGGCCTCGCTCATTCCGTTCGACGGCGAGGAGGAGGCAGTGGCGATCGCCAACGACACGGCCTACGGCCTCACCGCAGGACTGTGGTCGCGCGATCTCGGGCGGGCGCACCGGGTGGCGGCGAAGATCCGGGCCGGCATCGTGTGGGTCAACACCTACCGCTACATCCGCTGGACCACGCCCTATGGCGGCTTCAAGGCGAGCGGCTGGGGGCGCGAGAACGGCGTTGAGGCGCTGGACAGCTATCTTGAAACGCGGACGACCGTCGTCAGCACGACCGGCCAGTTTCCGGACGCCTACGCGAACTGAGGAGAGGATCAGATGAGGCTTGCAGGAAAACTCGCGGTCGTGACCGCGGCTGCGTCGGGCATGGGCCGGGCGGGCGTGGAGCTCTTCCGGAAGGAGGGCGCGGAGGTGTGCGCCGTCGACCTCAACGCCGCCGCGCTGGATGCATTGGCGGCGGAGATGAAGGCGCGCGGAACGCCGATCAGCACGGTCCAGGCGGATCTCTCGACCGCGGCCGGTGCGAAGGGCAGCATCCATGCGGCGGCGGCAAAGCTCGGCGGCATCGACGTGCTGTGGGCGCATGCCGGCATCCCCGGCCCTCCCGGCATCGAGAACCTCGACCCGGACGCCTACAGGCTGGCGATGGCGCTGAACGTCGATTCCGCCGTGATCGCGGCCGGCGAGGTCATCGGCCACATGCGCAAGCGCGGTGGCGGATCGGTGATGTTCACGGCTTCGGTGTCCGGCATCGTCGGCTCACGCTTCTCGCCGGTCTATTCGGCGGGCAAGTTCGCGATCGTCGGCCTCACCAAGTCGCTGGCACAGACGTTTGCGCCCGACAAGGTGCGCGTCAACGTCATCTGCCCAGGCCTGACCGACACGCCGATGCTCGCCCAGTTCACGAGCCGGCGGGGCGATCCGGAGGAGGCGGCGGCGAACGAGAAGGCGCTGCTGGCGCAGGTGCCGCTCGGCCGGCGCTGCCGGCCCGACGAGATCGCGCATGCTGCGCTATGGCTCGCCTCGGACGACGCCTCCTTCGTCACCGGCATCGAGCTTCCGGTCGACGGCGGCTTCACCTGCCGGTGACGAGAGGGCGAGGCGATGGTGTCGCGGGCATCCAGGGCATGACCCAGCCGGACCAGGCCAAGGGCGGGGTGGGTCCGCTGCACGGGCTGCGCGTCATCGACATGACGACGGTGCTGATGGGGCCGTCGGCGACGCAGATCCTCGGCGATTTCGGCGCGGACGTGATCAAGGTGGAGGCGCCGGAGGGCGATCTCGTCCGCCAGATCGGTCCCGCCCGGCATGAGGGGATGGGGCCGATCTACCTGCACGCCAACCGCTCGAAGCGCGCGATCACGCTGGACCTGAAGCGGCCGGAAGGCTGCGAGGTGCTGCTGCGGCTTTGCGAAAGCGCCGACGTTCTGGTCTACAATGTGCGCGCCAAGGCAATGAAGCGGCTGGGCCTTACCTATGAAAAGGTCTCGGCCGCCAATCCTCGGCTGATCTATGCCGGCATGTTCGGCTACGGGCAGGACGGGCCCTATGCGGCGCGGCCGGCCTATGACGACCTGATCCAGGGCGGTGCCGCCCTTCCCTACCTGTTCTCCCGCGTCAACGAGGGCAAGCCGCGCTACGTGCCCTCGGCCATCGCGGACCGCGTCGTCGGGCTTGCCGCCGTCGGCGCGATCCTCGCTGCCGTGGTCGACCGCAGCAGGACCGGGCTCGGCCAACGCGTCGAGATCCCGATGTTCGAGACGATGGTGAGCGTCGTCTTCGGCGACCACATGGGCGGGCTGACCTTCGAGCCGCCGCTCGACGGCGGCGGCTACAGGCGCCATCTCTCGCCGGGACGGCGGCCCTACCAGACCAGCGACGGCTACATCTGCGCCCTGATCTATACCGACGCCCACTGGCAGCGCTTCTTTGCCGAGATCGGCCGGCCCGACATGCCCGCCGCGGACCCGCGTTTCCACACATTCGCGTCGCGTATGGCGCATGTGAACGAGGTCTATGACGAGCTGTCCGAGATACTGCTCACCCGCACCAGCGCCGAGTGGATCGAGTTGCTCGACAGGGCCGACATCCCGGTGATGCCGATGCACGACTTCGAGAGCCTGCTGGAAGACCCGCACCTGAACGCCACCGGCTTCTTCGACGTGATCGACCATCCGAGCGAAGGGCCGCTGCGGAGCATGGCGGTGCCGTCGAAATGGTCGCGCAGCGTCGTCGGCGCGAGCCGCCACGCGCCGCGACAGGGCGAGCACAGCGAGGAGATTTTGCGCGAGGCGGGCTACGGCGCGGACGAGATCGCCGGCCTCGTCGCGTGCGGAGCGGTGCGCGGCGCTGCTTCCGGCGGTTGAGGTTTGAGGAAAACGGCATGCATTTCGACTACACCGAGGAGCAGCAGGCGATCCGCGACGCGATAGCCAAGATCTGCGCCGGCTTCGACGACGCCTACTGGCTGAAGCGCGACCGGGAAGGGGGCTTCCCGCACGACTTCTACGACGCGCTGGCGCGCGAGGGCTGGCTCGGCATCTGCACCGCCGAGGCCCATGGCGGCGCGGGGCTGGGGATCACCGAGGCGGCGATCATGATGCGCACCATCGCCGAGTCCGGCGCCGGGCTGTCGGGCGCCTCGGCGGTGCATATCAACATCTTCGGGCTCAATCCCGTCGCGGTCTACGGGACCGAGGAGCAGAAGGCCCGCATGTTGCGGCCGATGGCGGAGGGGCGCGAGAAGGCCTGCTTCGCGGTGACCGAGCCGAACACCGGCCTCAACACCACCCAGCTCAAGCTGAAGGCGGAGAGGAGGGGCGATCGCTATGTCGTCAACGGCCAGAAGATCTGGATCTCGACCGCGCAGGTGGCCGACCGCATCCTGCTGCTCGCCCGCACCACGCCGCTGGAGGAGGTGAAGAAGCCGACGCATGGGTTGAGCCTGTTCTACACCCGCTTCGACCGCGACAGGATCACGGCGAGGGAGATCGACAAGATGGGCCGCAAGGCAGTCGATTCGAACGAGCTGTTCTTCGAGAATTTCGAGATCCCGCAAGCCGACCTGATCGGCGAAGAGGGGCGCGGCTTCGAATACATCCTGCACGGCATGAATCCGGAGCGGGTGCTGATCGCGGCCGAGGCGGTGGGGCTGGGCATGGCGGCGATCAACCGCGCGACGCGCTATGCGAAGGAGCGGATCGTGTTCAACCGGCCGATCGGCCAGAACCAGGGCATCCAGCATCCGCTGGCGAAGTGCTGGGCCGAGCTGGAGGCGGCGTGGCTGATGGTGATGTCGGCCGCCTGGCAATACGACAACGGCAAGCCGGCGGGGGCGGCGGCGAACGCGGCGAAATATCTCGCCGGAGAGGCTGGCTTCCACGCCTGCGAGACGGCGGTGATGACGCATGGCGGCTTCGGCTACGCCAAGGAATACCATGTCGAGCGCTACCTGCGTGAGGTGATGATCCCGCGCATCGCCCCGATCAGCCCGCAGCTTGCCCTCTCCTTCATCGCCGAAAAGGTGCTCGGCCTGGCGAAATCCTACTGACCCGGCGCGGCATGGTTCGGATCGCCGCCGCCGATCTCGATCTCGCCGCCCTGCTGCGGCCCGGCGACCGCATCGTGGTCGGCCAGGCGACGGCGGAGCCGCTGACGCTGACGCGCTGTCTGGTTGAGGAGCCGGGATTGCCGGCGGGCTGCCGGATCTTCCTCGGGCCGCTCTATTCGGACACGTTCCTCAATCCGCCGGCCACGCCGCTCGGACTTGAGGCTTATGGCGCGATCGGCAAAGGCGCGCAGCTGTCGAGGCAGGGCCGGCTCGACATCCTGCCGATGCCCTATTCGGCACTGTCGGCCGGCTTCGCGACCGGACTTTTGCCCGCCGACTGCGTGATGATCCAGCTCGCGCCGGAGGGGCGGGGATACAATCTCGGCATCTCGAACGACTATGCCGTCGAGGCGGCGCGCCGAGCCCGCTTGGTGATCGCGGAGATCAATCCCACCGCGCCGCGATGCCGGGGCGGCGAATGGCCGGCGGATATTCCGATCCATGTGATGGTCGAGGCGGAACAGGAACCGCTTGAAGTTTCTTCGCTGACGCATGGAGAGACGGAACTGGCGATCGCGGCGAATGTTGCGTCGCTGGTGCCGGACCGCGCAGTGCTGCAGCTTGGGGTCGGCGCGATCCCGCAGGCGGTCGCAGCCAGGCTGACGGAGCACCGCGATCTCGGGCTGCATTCGGGCGCGCTGTTCGACGGCGTTGTCGACCTCGTCGAGCGCGGCGTCGTCACCAATGCGGCGAAGGAGGTCGAGGCGGGCGTGAGCGTCGGCGGTCTCCTGATCGGCAGCCGGCGTCTCTACGATTTTGCCAGCGGCAACCCGGCCTTCCATCTCGCGCCGCCATCCGTCACCCACAGGCTGGAAACGATCGCTCGCCTCACGCGATTTTGCGCCATCAACTCGGCGATCGAGGTCGATCTCACCGGCCAGGTCAATGCCGAGACGGCGCAGGGGCATTATGTCGGCGCGATCGGCGGGCAGGTCGATTTCGTCCGCGGCGCGAACGCCTCGCGCGGCGGGCGTGCCATCATCGCGCTGCCGTCGACGGCGCGCGGCGGGATGGTGTCGCGTGTCGTGCCGCAGGTGGCGACCGTCACCTGCTCGCGCGCCGATGTCGACGCCGTCGTCACCGAATGGGGCATCGCGGAGCTGCGCGGACTGACACTCAGGCAGCGGGCGGACAGAATGATCGCCGTCGCCGCACCTCAGTTTCGCGAGGACCTGGCCCGTGCATGGCGAGAGACGTGGAGCACCCACCATGCCTGACGCATCCGGCGGGCCGCTGGCCGGCCTGAAAGTGATCGAGATGGCGGGGATCGGGCCTGCGCCCTTCGCGGCCATGATGCTCGCCGACATGGGGGCGGACGTGCTGCGCATCGACCGTCCCGAAGCGTCCGGTCTCGGGATCGAGCGGCCAGACCGCTACAACTTCACCGCAAGGAGCCGCCGCTCGGTGGCCATCGACCTCAAGCGGCCGGAAGGGACGGCCTGCGTGCTCGACCTCGTCGGCCGGGCGGACGTGCTGATCGAGGGATTCCGGCCGGGCGTGATGGAGCGACTGGGGCTGGGGCCCGGCCCCTGCCTGGAACGGAATCCGCGCCTCGTCTTCGGCCGGCTGACCGGCTGGGGGCAGGAGGGGCCGCTCGCGGCCGGCGCGGGCCACGACCTCAACTACATCGCGCTTACCGGCGCGCTCGACGCGATCGGGCGGGCAGGCCAGCCGCCGACGCCTCCGCTGAACATGCTGGGCGATTTCGGGGGCGGAGGGATGCTGCTCGCCTTCGGTCTGGTCTGCGCCGTGCTCAATGCGCGCACAGGCGGCGCCGGGCAGGTGGTGGACGCGGCGATCGTGGACGGCGCGGCGCTGCTTGCCGCTCCCGTCATGGGGCTGCACGGCGCGGGCCTGTGGCCGGGTGCGCGTGGGGAAAACGTCCTCGACGGTGGCGCGCCATATTACGACGTCTACCGCTGTGCGGACGGCGCCTATGTCTCGGTGGCGCCGATCGAAGGCAAGTTCCGTGCTTTGCTGCTCGGCCTGCTCGGCATCGCCGAGGCGGACTTTCCCGACGTGTCCGATCGCGCGAACTGGCCGGCGGCGCGTCGCATCCTGGCCGACCGCTTCGCCGAGAGAACGCGCGACGAGTGGTGCGCGCTGCTCGAAGGCACTGACGCGTGCTTCGCCCCGGTGCTCTCCTTCGGCGAAGCCCCACATCATCCGCACAATCACGCCCGCGGCACCTATGTGACGGTGGATGGAGCGGTCCAGCCGGCGCCCGCCCCGCGCTTCAGCGCGACGCCGCCGCCGATGCCCCGCGCGCCGACGGCGCCGGGGGAGGCGGGCGTCTCTGCGCTGCGCGACTGGGGCCTTTCGGCCGAGCGCTGCGAGGAACTGGAGCGGGCGAAGGTCGTCGGCCGCGCAGGTTAGGACGCGTCGCCGCTCACTCGTCGATGATCGCGACGGCGCGGCACCAGCCGGCGGATGCCTTCTCGATCTTGACCGGGAAGCAGCTCACCATGAAGCCGGTCGAGGGCAGGTCCTCCAGCCGGTGCAGCTTCTCGATGTGGCAGTAGCCGGTGTGGCGGCCGGCCTTGTGGCCTTCCCAGATCAGCGAGGCATCCTTGGTCTCGATGTATTTCTTCGCCGTGTGGATGAAGGGCGCGTCCCAGCTCCAGCCGTCGGTGCCGGTGACGCGTACGCCGCGGTCGAGCAGATACATCGTCGCCTCGTAGCCCATGCCGCAGCCGCTGGCGACATAGTCGGGCTGGCCGAATTTCACGCCGGCCGAGGTGTTGACCACGACGATCTCCAGCGGCTTCAGCTCGTGGCCGATGCGCTTCAGCTCGGCCTCGACGTCGGCGGCGGTCGCGACATAGCCATCGGGGAAATGACGGAAGTCGAGCTTGACGCCGGGCTGGTAGCACCAGTCGAGCGGGATATCGTCGATCCGCCATGCCGGCTCGCCATGGTTCATTGTTGGATGATAGTGCCAGGGCGCGTCGAGATGCGTGCCGTTGTGCGTCGACAGGACGACGCGCTCGACCGCCCAGCCGGCGCCGTCCGGCAGGTCTTCCGCCTTCAGGCCGGGAAAGAACGACAGGATCTGGGCGAGGCTCTGCGTGTGGTCGATATATTCGATCGACGGGATCTGGATCGGCGGGTCCGCCGGGATGTCGTTGGCGATGGGTATGGAAAGGTCGACGATGCGACGGGCCATGGTTTCCTTCTCCTCCGAAACAATTCCAGCACAAGTGCGAAGCGGTTTAGCGTCCGGAATTGCGTGAAAACAAAAGTCGGGTCGCGCGGTCAGCCCTGCTGCCGCACGACCTTGTTCTTCAGGATGCCGATCTTCTCGAATTCGAGTTCGACCACATCTCCGTCGGCGAGGAAATGGCCGGTCTCCAGGCCGCAGCCATTGCCGATCGTGCCGGAGCCGATGAATTCGCCGGCATGGACCGTCTCGTCCTGCGACATGTGGGCGAGGATCTCCTCGAAGCTGAACAGCATGCCCGCCGTGGTGCTCTCGCAGCGCGTCTCGCCGTTGACGCGAACGGCGGCCTTCAGCGAATAGGGATCGGGGATCTCGTCCTTGGTGACGATCCAGGGGCCGAGCACGTTGGCGCCGTCGAAGCTCTTGCCTTTGGCGGGCCCGAGGAAGCCGGGCATCTCCTTGCCCTGCTGGTCGCGGGCCGAGAAGTCGTTGAAGATCGTGTAGCCGAAGATGTGGTCGCGGGCCTTCGCCGCGCTGACATTGGCGCCCGTCCTGCCGATCACCACGCCATATTCCAGCTCGTAGTCCATGACCTTCGAGTAGCGCGGCCAGGTGATGGTGGCGCCCGGGCCGCGCACGATCATGCGGTTGGTGATGTAGTAGATCGGGATCTGGCGATAGATGTCGGCCAGCGGCGGCAGCGGTTCGGAAGCAAGCGCGGACATGTCGCCGCCGCTCATCAGCTGGCGCATGCCGCGGCCCGACTGGCGGATATGCGTCTCGTAGCTCATCCCGTCGCGCATCTGCCGCGGCTCGGGCAGCGGCGCCAAGAGCTCGACGTCGCCGATCGCTGAGGAGAGCGCCGGGTCCTGCCCATGCGCCTCGAACAACCTCGCCGCCTGCTCAAGGCCGGCATCGCCGGCGTCGATCAACGCCAGCATGGAGGCGAAGGGCGCCGTGCCGGCCCCGCTGCGGGATGCTGCTGCGGCAAGGTCGAAGATACGGGTTCCGTCCCCATGCACGATCGCGATCCGCGCCGCGTCAGATCCTGTCCGATAGGTGGCCAGCTTCATGTTCGTCCTCCCGACTTGCTAGCGTATAGATTTTATGTTTTTATCGATATTCGAAACCGGCACGCTTTGGAAGCCGGATTCTGGGAGGAAATCGATGAAGCTCGTGATGAAGGCTGCGCTCGGCGCGGCCGTGGTTCTCGCATCCTGGACGGGGCTTGCCGCCGCCCAGACCAAGATCAATATCGGCTGCACCGCGACGACGGACTGCGCCTCGGCGGCCGTGGCGCTGGAAGACGGCATCTTCAAGAAGAACGGCCTCGACGCGACGATGACGCTGATCGGCCTGAACTCGAACATTCCGGCAGCCCTCTTATCCGACTCCGTGCAGATCGGCGGCCCGACCCCGTCGGTGTTCCTGCAGGCGGTGGACGGCGGGCTCGACCTCGTCGCGGTGGCGGGCGCGAGCTCCACGTCGAAGACCACCTTCGACACAGCCGGCGTCGTCGCGTCTCCGGCGAGCGGCATCAAGGAGCCGAAGGACTTCGTCGGCAAGAAGGTCGGCGCGCCCGGAATCGGCGCCTTCCTGCAGGTCCTGTTCTCCAAATGGCTGATCGACAACGGCGTCGACCCGAAGCAGGTGAATTTCGTCGAGGTCACCTTCCCGACGATGAACGACACGCTGAAATCGGGCGCGGTGGACGCGGTGGTGACGGCCGAGCCGATGATGTCGCGCATCATCGCCAGCGGCACGGGCGCGGTCGCCGGTTACTATCTGGAGAAGCTGCCCGAGCGGCGTCCGGCGATCCTCTATGCCTCGACCCGCGCCTGGGCCGATGCCAATCCGGATGCGGTGAAGGCCTTCCGCGCCTCGATCGAGGAGGCGGCCAAGATCGTCAACGAGAATCCCGAGAAGGGCCGCCAGGCGATCGCCAATTTCACCAAGATCCCGATGGACGTGCTGTCCAAGATGAAGCTCTCCGTCTCCGATCCGAAGATCGAGCAGGAGCAGCTCGACTGGTGGGTCACGACGATGAACGAGCAGAACATGCTGCAGGGCAAGCCCGACACCGCCGCGCTCATCCAGAAATGATCGACGTAAGGGACAAGCCCGACCTGTTCGGGGAGGCCGCGCATTTCGCGGCCTCCGACACGCTCAGCGAGCGCGCCTCGGCCCTGGTCGAGCACGACATCCTCGCCGGCGTGTGGCAGCCGGGCGAGCGGCTGGCGATCCAGGCGCTGTCCGAGCGCTACGGCATCGGCGCGACGCCGCTGAGGGAAGGGCTGTCCCGGCTCGTCTCGCGCGGGCTGATCGGCGCCGTTGGCCAGAAGGGCTTCCGTGTCGCCGCCATGTCGAGCGCCGACCTCGTCGACATCACGCTGGTCAGGACGACGATCGAGGCGGAGGCGTTGCGCCGCTCGATCCGCTCCGGCGGTGACGACTGGGAGGCGACCATCGTCGCGACGCTGCACCGGCTGTCCCGCTCGGTCGAGCGCGATCCGGAGACGATGCGCGAGGGCACGCCGAAATTCGACAGGCTGCACAAGGCCTTCCACCGCGCGCTGCTGGAGGCATGCGGCTCCGCGCGTCTGCTGCGGCTGCACGACGACCTCTATTATCAGGCCTATCGCTACCGGCGCATGATGATGAGCCGCTTTGCCGTCCATGCCGACTTCATCGACGCGCATCGTGCCCTGGCCGACATCGTCCTCGCCCGCGACGAGGAGGCCGCCGTGGCGGAGCTGACGCGCCATCTCGCGACGACGCTGGATGTCGTCTACGGTGGCGAGGAGGGAGGAGCGTGAACATGGCCGCAGCGAACGTGAAGGCCGCGCCGGTCATCGGCTTCGACCGGGTCAGTCTCGCCTATGGCGAGCGCACCATCATCTCGGATCTCAGCCTGGACGTCGGCCGCGGCGAGATCGTCTGCATCATCGGGCCTTCGGGCTGCGGCAAGACGACGGCGCTGCGCATGGCCGGCGGGCTGGTGCGGCCGAGCGCGGGCGCGGTGCGCCTGCTGGGCGAGCCGCTGACCGCGCCGCGCCGCGACGTCGCAATCGTCTTCCAGGATTACGGCAAGGCGCTGCTGCCCTGGCGCACGGCGGCGGCCAACGTGTCGCTGGCACTGGAGGCGGCGGGCACGCCGCGCGCCGGGCGCGACGAGCGTATCCGCACGCTGCTGGCCAAGGTCGGCCTGACCGGGCACGAGGACAAGTATCCGACCGAGATGTCCGGCGGCATGCAGCAACGCATCCAGATCGCGCGCTGCCTGGCGCAGGACCCGGCCGTGCTTCTGATGGACGAGCCGTTCGGCGCGCTCGACGCGATGACGCGGCAGGGCCTGCAGGACGAGATGCTGTCGATCGTCGCCGAGACGGGGGCGACGGTGTTCTTCGTCACCCACGATCTCGAGGAAGCGGTCTATCTCGGCGACCGCGTAATCGGACTGCTGCCCAATCCCGGCCGCGTCGGCATCGACCTGCGCGTCGACCTGCCGCGTCCGCGCAACCAGCTCGAGACGCGCGAGATGCCCGAATTCCTGCGCCTGCGCCGCCAGTTGTTCGACTTCATCGAGAAGGCCGAGCGATGAGCGGGCAGTGGTGGAAGGGGCTCGTCGTCCCGGCCGCGCTGATCGTGCTGGCCGAGCTTGCCATGCGGGTCTACGGCTCGACCTCGATGTCGCTCGCCGCGCCGAGCGACATTCTTGCCGCGTTGGTGAGGGCGCTCGCTGACGGCTCCATCCTGGTCGCGACGCGCGACACGCTGATCACCGCCGGCGCGGGGCTCGCGCTCGGCGGCGCGGTTGGGCTCGCGCTCGGCATCCTGTTCGGCCTCGTCAAGCCGCTCGACCGGCTGATGGAGGTGACGATCGAGGCGATCAGGCCGATCCCTTCGGTCGCGGTGCTGCCGATCGCCATGCTCGTTTTCGGCTTCGGCTACGGCATGGAGATCGCCATCGTCGCCTTCTCCTGCCTCTGGCCGATCATGATCATGACCCGTTCGGCGATGGCCGGCATCGAGCCGCGCCTGATGGAAGTGTCGCGGGCGCTCAGGCTCTCCGCCTTCGACCGGGTGCGAAAGATCGTGCTGCCGGCGGCGCTGCCGCGCATCATCGTCGCCTTCCGGCTGGCGGCCGCCGTCGCGCTCGTCGTATCCGTCACGGTCGAGATCGCGGCCAACCCGCTCGGGCTCGGCTACGGCATCCTCGTGGCGCAGCAGGGCCTGCAGCCGGCGCTGATGCTCGCCTATCTGGTCTGGATCGGCATTGTCGGGTGGGGCCTGAACGCGCTTCTTTCGCTGGCACAGAACCGCCTGTTCGGGCGCGCCGCGCGCGTCGGGGCGCAGGCATGAAATCCTCCCGCCTCGCCTGGCTCGCCGCGAGCTTCGCCGTCGCCGCCCTGTTCGTCTGGGGCTGGCAGCTGATCGCGGACTACAAGCTCGTCAATCCGGTGTTCCTGCCCGGCCCCGACCGGACCTGGGGCGCGCTGGTGCGCGGCTTCACGACGGGCGACCTCGGCGTGAAGCTCGTGGCGACGATCGAGCGGATGTTCTGGGGTTGGCTGATCGCCTCGCTGATCGGCATCGCGCTCGGGGCCGCGATCGGCACCTCCCCGCGGCTGAGGGCCTATCTCGCGCCGATGCTGGAATTCCTGCGGCCACTGCCAGCCTCGGCGACGATCCCCGTCGCCATCGCCCTGCTCGGCCTGTCCGACGGCATGGTGCTGGCGGTGATCGCCTTCGGCGCGCTGTGGCCGGTGCTGCTGGCGACGATCCACGGCTTCTCGGCGGTGGAACCGCGGCTCTACGAGGTCGGCGACGCGCTGCGCCTCTCCCGCGCCGCCGTCATCGGCAAGATCGCGCTGCCCTCGGCGAGCCCCGATATCCTTGCCGGCACGCGGCTCGGCCTGACGGTGGCGCTCATCCTGTCGGTGGTCTGCGAAATGATCGCGGGGCGCGACGGTCTCGGCAACTGGATACTGCTCGCCGCCCGCTCCTTCCGCGCGCCCGATCTCTACGCCGGCGTGATCCTGCTCGGCGTGCTCGGCTACGCGACCGCAGTAGGGATCGGCCTGCTGGAGGCAAGGCTGCTCGTCTGGCGCAACAGGGCGCGCTGAGGAAACGGACGTCTCAAGCTATCGGCAAGGCTTCCGAGCGCTTGATCTGGACGAGGGCGAAGCTGGTCTCGATCGAGGCGACGCCCTCCAGCCGGGTGAGCTTGTCCTTCAGAAAGCGCTCGTAGGATTCGAGGTCGCTGGTGACGATGCGCATCAGGTAGTCGCGCTGACCGGTCATCAGGTAGCAGTCGACCACCTCCGGCCAGCCGGACACCGCCTCGCCGAACCGATCGAGATTCTCCTCGCTCTGCCGCTCCAGCTTGATCGAGGCGAAGGCGCTGATAGGCAGGCCGACCTTCGACTGGTCGATCAATGCGGCGTAGCCCTTGATGATGCCGGCCTCCTCCAAAAGCCGCACCCGGCGCGCGCAGGGGGAGGGCGACAGGCCGACCTTCTCCGACAGTTCGCCGACTGTGATCTTGCCGTCGGCCTGCAGCAGCCGGATGATCTTCTTGTCGATCGTGTCGAGTTTCAGACTTGGCATGGAATGTCCTTTGACACGAAAATATTGATGGAAATCACCAATATCAAACAGATCATTGGCTGCATTTAGCCGCATCCGGCGCCCGAGTGAAGATAGGATCCGGCCGAGTGCGGAGGAAGGCATGGACAAGATCGAGACGCTGGCGGCGCTGGAACGGAAGGTGCGCTGGCTGGCGACATGGATGGTGCACAACGCCAACCATATCCGTCCCAACGACGACGGGCTGAAGGTCGGCGGACATCAGGCGTCATCGGCCTCGCTGTCGAGCATCATGACCGCGCTCTATTTCGCCGCTCTGCGTCCCGAGGACCGGGTGGCGGTCAAGCCGCATGCGAGCCCGAACTTCCATGCCATCCAGTATCTGCTCGGCAAGCAGACGCGCGAGAAGATGGAGAATTTCCGCGGCTTCGGCGGCGCGCAGTCCTATCCGTCGCGGACGAAGGACATCGACGACGTCGACTTCTCGACCGGCTCGGTGGGGCTCGGCGCCGCGCAGGCGATCTTCGCCTCGCTGGCGCAGGACTATCTGCGCGCCAAGGGCTGGGGCATGGATCGGCCCGAGGGCAAGATGGTCGCGCTCGTCGGCGACGCGGAGATGGACGAGGGCAACATCTTCGAGGCCTTGCTGGAAGGCTGGAAGCACGGCCTGCGCAACACCTGGTGGATCATCGACTACAACCGGCAGAGCCTGGACGCCGTGGTGCGCGAAGGGTTGTGGGAGCGGTTCGAGGCGATTTTCCGCAACTTCGGCTGGGACGTCGTCATCCTGAAATACGGCTCGCTGCAGCAGGCAGCCTTCGCGGAGCCTGGCGGCGAGGCGCTGCGCGCATGGATCGATACGTGCCCGAACCAGCTCTATTCGGCGCTGACGTTCCAGGGCGGCGCGGCGTGGCGCAAGCGCCTGCTGGACGATCTCGGCGACCAGGGACCGGTCAGCCGGCTGATCGAGAAGCGCAGCGACGCGGAGCTTGCCGAACTGATGGCCAATCTCGGTGGCCACGACCTGCCGTCGCTGATCGAGGCGTTCGAGGCGGCGCGGGCGCACGACCGGCCGGTGTGCTTCATCGCCTACACGATCAAGGGATTCGGGCTGCCGCTGGCGGGCCACAAGGACAATCATGCCGGCCTGCTGACCA
The DNA here is from genome assembly GCF_900177325.1 of Mesorhizobium australicum. Lineage (NCBI taxonomy): Bacteria > Pseudomonadati > Pseudomonadota > Alphaproteobacteria > Hyphomicrobiales > Phyllobacteriaceae > Mesorhizobium > Mesorhizobium australicum. The sequence continues at coordinate 1,216,392 of NZ_FXBL01000004.1, forward strand.
CTTCGCAGGTGGAGAAGATGCGCGCCGAGCTTGGCGTGCGGCCAGGCAAGGAATGGGAGCCGTTCGAGGGGCTGGAGCGGGCGGCGGAACTGCGACGTTTCCTCGAAAAGGTGCCGTTCCGCACCGATGGCCCGCGCGCCATGTCCGCGATGCCCGTGGCGGTGCCGGAGCGGCTCGACGTCGAATCCGCGCGTGAGATGTCGACGCAGCAGGGCTTCGGCCTGATCATGCGTGGTATCGCCAAGGCGGGCGGCGGCCTCGCCGACCGCGTGGTGACGACCTCGCCCGACGTGACGGTGTCGACCAATCTCGGCGGCTGGGTCAATGCGCGGGCGGTCTTCGCGCGCGAAAATCTCGCCGACACATTCCGCGCCGAGCGCATTCCATCCACCTTCGTCTGGGACGCTTCGCCCAAGGGCCAGCACATGGAACTCGGCATCGCCGAGATGAACCTGTTCCTGATGCTGTCGGCCTTCGGCCTGTCGCATTCGCTGTTCGGCGAGCGGCTGCTGCCGGTCGGCACGCTCTACGACCCGTTCATCGAGCGCGGGCTCGATGCGCTGAACTATGCCTGCTACCAGGACGCCCGCTTCATGCTGGCGGCGACGCCGTCGGGCGTGACGCTGGCGCCGGAAGGCGGCGCGCACCAGTCGATCGCCACGCCGCTGATCGGCATGGCGCAGGATGGGCTGGCGAGCTTCGAGCCGGCCTTCGTCGACGAGCTCGCCGCGATCATGCGCTTCGGCTTCGACTACATGCAGCGCGATGGCAAGGCGGAGCCGGATCAGTTCACCTGGCTGCGCGACGCGGTCGGCGGCTCGATCTATCTCAGGCTCACGACGCGCGCGGTCGAGCAGCCGCAGCGCACGATGAATGCGGAGCTGGAGCAGGACATCGTCAACGGCGGCTACTGGATGCGCAAGCCGGGACCGAATGCGCAGATCGTGATCGTCTATCAGGGAACGGTGGCGCCGGAGGCGATCGCGGCGACGGGCATGCTGGCGGAGGACCGCCGCGATGTCGGCCTGCTCGCCGTCACCTCCGCGGACCGGCTGCATGCGGGCTGGTCCGCCGCACAGAAGGCGCGCGAGAACGGCCGGCCGCATGCGCGCAGCCATGCCGAGCGGCTGCTGGCCGGCGTGCCGTCGCACTGCAAGCTGGTGACGGTCATCGACGGCCATCCGGCAACGCTCGCCTGGATCGGGTCGGTCTACGGACACCAGACGCGCGCGCTCGGCGTCGAGCATTTCGGCCAGACCGGCACGATCGCCGACCTCTACAGGCATTACGGCATCGACGCCGCGGGCATCGTCCGCTCCGCCGAGGCGATCTCGCCCGGGCGGCCGGTCAGGCATCTCACAATCATATAGATGGAAGTGAGCCGGCAGCCGGCTGGCACAGTCGTTCGCGGTCGACAAACGGGCTCGGCCGCGCTAGCCGCATGGGCGTCGGGAGGAATGGCATGGCGAAGATTGCGGTAGTCGGCAGCGGCTTCATCGGACGCGCATGGGCGATCAGTTTCGCGCGGGCGGGCAACGAGGTCGCGATGTGGGACCAGGCGCCGGCGGCGACGGAAGGCGCGCGCGACTATATCGCCGGCGTGCTCGGCGACCTCGAGGCCAACGACCTGCTGCGCGGGCAGGCGCCCGACGCCGTGCTGGCGCGGATCTCGGTGACGCCGGACCTGGGGGAGGCGCTGCGCGGCGCGAGCCATATCCAGGAGAACACGCCGGAGAAGCGCGACGTCAAGCGCGAGGTGTTTTCGCTGATCGACGGGCTGGCGGAGGCGGATGCCGTGATCGCCAGCTCCTCGTCGGCGCTGCTGCCGTCGACCTTCACCGATCATCTCGCCGGCCGCCACCGCTGCCTCGTCGTGCATCCGCTCAACCCGCCCTATCTCATCCCGGCGGCCGAGGTCGTGCCGGCGCCGTGGACCTCGCCCGAAACGGTCGAGCGCACCCGCGTCCTGCTGGTCGACGCCGGTCACGCGCCGCTGGTCATGAAGCGCGAACTTGACGGCTTCATCATGAACCGGCTGCAGGGCGCGCTTTTGGAAGAGGCCTTCAGGCTGGTCGCTGACGGCTATGCGAGCATCGAGGACGTCGATATCGGCATTCGCGACGGGCTTGCGCTGCGCTGGTCGTTCATGGGGCCGTTCGAGACGATCGATCTCAACGCGCCACAGGGCGTGCGCGACTATGTCGAGCGCTATCAGGGCATCTACGAGAACCTGTTTTCCCAGATGCAGCGCCGGGTCGACTGGGCCGGGCCGGTGCTGGAGACCGTCGAGGCCGACCGGCGCGCCAAACTGCCCAAAGAGAAGCTGGTCGAGCGGCAGGTCTGGCGGGATCGCCGGCTGATGGCGCTCGCGGCGCACAAGAGGAAATCCGAGGAGGACATCGGCAAATGAGCGAGACCACAAAGCCGGCTGGCGCGCGCAAGCGCAAGGTAATCATCACGTGTGCGGTGACGGGCTCGATCCACACGCCGTCGATGTCGGAGCATCTGCCGGTGACGGCGCAGGAGATCGCGGATGCGGCGATCGGAGCGGCGGAGGCGGGGGCGGCGATCGTGCATCTGCATGCGCGCGATCCGAAGAACGGCCTGCCCGACCAGTCGCCGGCGGCCTTCGAGCCGTTCCTCAAGGTGATCAAGCAGCGCTCCGACTGCGTCGTCAACATCACCACCGGCGGCGCCTCGACCATGACGATCGCCGAGCGGCTGCAGCCGGTGGCGACCTTCAAGCCGGAGGTCGCCTCGCTCAATATGGGCTCGATGAACTTCGGCCTCTACCCGATGCTCGCCCGCTTCAAGGAGTTCAAGCACGACTGGGAGCTGCCCTATCTCGAAGGCTCGCGCGACCGCATCTTCAAGAACACCTTCGCCGACATCGAGAACATCCTGACGACCTGCGCGGAGAACGGCACGCGCTTCGAGATCGAGTGCTACGACATCGGCCACCTCTACACGCTGGCGCATTTCGTCGACCGCGGCCTGGTGAAGCCGCCGTTCTTCGTGCAGTCGGTGTTCGGCATCCTGGGCGGCATAGGCGCGCATGCTGAGGACGTGGCGCACATGAAGCGCACGGCCGACCGTCTGTTCGGCGACAGCTATTCGTGGTCGGTGCTGGGGGCGGGCGCGAACCAGATGCGGATCGCGGCTCAGGCAGCCGCGATGGGCGGCAACGTCCGCGTCGGGCTGGAGGATTCGCTGTGGCTCGGGCCGGGCCGGATGGCGAAGACCAATGCCGAGCAGGTCGCCAAGGTGCGCTCGATCATCGAAGGCCTCGGCCTGGAGATCGCCACCCCCGCCGAGGCCCGCGACATCCTGCAGCTCAAGGGCGCAGACAAGGTGAATTTCTGAGGACGGGGCGCCGGGTGCGCCGCCTGCCCTTGCGCAAGGGTTCCGGCATCTGCCGGGACGGACCTTTTGCCCGCGCGGCTGGGCGGGCGATGCGGAGCCCCTTGCCTCCATCGGCGAGCGGCGGCATTGTCGCCGCCCTCAGTCAGGAGGTGCCATGCTCTCGGCACAGGTGAAGTCGGCGACCCGCGCGATCGAGATCCTCGAACTCTTCAAGAGGGTGCGGCAGCCCAAAGGCATGTCGGAGGTCGCCAACGCGCTCGGCTATCCGGCTTCCAGCACGACCGTGCTGCTCAAGACGCTCGTCAAGCTCGGCTACCTCAACTACGACCGCAACGAGCGCGTCTACTTCCCGACCCCGAAGGTCACGTCGCTGGGGGAATGGATACCGCGCGCGCTGTTCGGCAACAGCCGCATCCTCGACGCGATGCGGGATCTCCAATCCGCCACCGGAGAGGGTATCTCGCTCAACACCAAGAACGACATCTACCTGCAGTACATCCAGGTGATCTATTCCGTCCACGCGGTGCGTTTCGACATCGACGAGGGCGCGCTCAGGCTGCTGACGCAGTCCGCCGCCGGCTGGACGCTGATGTCGACCTTGCCCGACGAGCGCATCGACAACCTCGTCCGCCGCGCCAACATCGCGACGGAAAAGGCCGCGGACCGCGTGAAGATCCCCGAGATCATGGCGCGCATCCGCGAGATCCGCGAACAAGGCTATGCGTGGGCCGAGAACATTCCCTTCCTCGGCGGGGCCACGCTCTGCGCGCTGCTGCCGACCACCATCCAGGGCCAGCCGGTCGTGCTGACCCTCGGCGGAGCGCTGGAGCGCATGCGGCTCAACCGGGAGCGCTATCTCGCGGCCCTCAGGCGCGCCGTGAAGTCGGTGACACCCAAGGACCCGTTCGACCAGCCGATCGACATCGAGTTCTGACCGCCCGACCCACCTGCCTTAGTGGGCCAGCAGCAGCGGCAGCGGCGGCGATTCCAGCATCGAGCGCGTGACGCCGCCGAAGATGCGCTGGCGCAGCCGCGAATGGCTGTAGGCGCCCATGACGAGCATGCCCGCCGCGACGTCGCTGGCATGACGGGTCAGCACGGCCTCCGGCGCGAGCCCCATGCCGGCGAGACGGTCGACGGAGACGTCGTAGCCCTTTCTCGCGAGATAAGCGGCGATGTCGGCGCCGGGCTCCTCGCCGCCGTCAGTTTCGGATGCCTTCGGATCGACCATGGCGATATGGACGTGGCGGACCTTCGGCAGCAGGCCGATCGCGGCATGCAGCGCGCGGGCGGATTCGAACGACGAGTTCCAGGCGACGACGATACGCTCGCAGCCGAGGTCCGGCGGCGATCCCGCCGGCGCCACCACAACCGGCACGCCTGTCTCGAACAGGGCAGCCTCCAGAACGGACGATCCGAGAACCGGGTCCTTGCGCAGGCTGGGTCCGATAAAGATCGCGTCGGCGCAGCGGCCGCGGCGGCCGACCTCATCGGCGATGATGCCGGCCTCGACATAGGCATCGGATACGTCGCCCTTGACGCTGTCGGCGGCGAGCAGGCCCTCCAGCTGCTCCGCGCGGGCAGTCAGGGCCTGTTCCTCGGCCGCGCGCGTTTCGAGCCAGACGGAGGTCAGCGCGGCCGCGGCCCCGACCTCGCCGATCGGCGGGCTGGGCGCGACTCCCATGGCGACGACGCTGAGATGCGCGTCGACGGTCTGCGCTACGGCGATCGCTTCCTTGAGGTCGTTGTCGATCGCCGCGCCGAGAATGGTGAGCAGGGTGGTGCCGGACATGATCAGTCTCCTATTCGTATCGAACTCGCGTCGACGGCGCCATTTGGACCCGGGGCGACGGCCGGCTCCTTGTCATGGATCAAATATGCCGGTCGCGCGTTGCGCCGAAGTTCACGCGGCGCATTCCGCTTTGGCCGCGCCCGCGCTATAGTAGCGCGTATCGCCGCCTGCCGGGAGGAGCGCCGATGTTTGGGCAGCCGAAGGAAGACATGCGGGTCGCGGACTATGTCCTCGGCCTGATGGATACCGAGGAAACCACGTTCTTCGAGCGGGAGATGCGCCAGGATCCCGCACTCGCCGCGCGGGTCGCCGACTGGCGCGAGCGGATCGCCCGCATGGACGATGCAGAGCCGGAGACCCCGCATGCGCAGATGCGGCGGCGCATCGAGGACGGCCTACGGCGGCGCGGAGACAACGTCATTGCCCTTCCCACGGCCTTTCGGGAACGGACGGAAGCCAGGCCGGAGCTCAGCGGCTGGCCGATCGTGGGCGCCGCCTGCTTCGCGGTCGGCATCCTGTTCGGCGGCTTTTGCGTCTGGCTGCTGTTCGTCTGATCGCCGGTCCGCGCGGTCATGTCGCACGGGTCCGGCAGCCCTTAAACTTGATGTTGATTGACAAGTTTAGCCGGCGGGGGCAAATGTGGGCCAGGCACTGCGGACCATGCGACCGACGGATACCCAATCAGGCGCGCTGGCCGCACGTGGCAAGGACGAATCCAGCGTTTCCAGCGGGTTGTGCGCGGCTTCGTCTCATAAGTGACCGATCCGCCTTCGAAGTCTCATGATCGTCTGTCATTGTAATCTGATCACTGAGAAAGAGATCGAGCGGACCATCCTCGATCTGTTGCAGGCCGATCCGTGGCAACTGATCGTGCCGGCCAAGGTCTATCATGCCCTGGCGAAACGCGGACGCTGTTGCGGCTGCTTCCCGAATGTGGTGGAAACGATCATTCGCGTGACCGAAGCGTATCACTCCCAGAGTGCTACCGGTGAGGCGGAGATCGTGTCGTACCTAGACCGCGTGCGCCAACTGCGCGGTCAATACGGGAGCAGAAGTCATGAAGGGCGAAAAGCAGGTCATCGAGCGGCTTAACGAGGCGCTGTTCCTCGAACTCGGCGCCGTCAACCAGTACTGGTTGCATTACAGGCTTCTGGACGACTGGGGTTTCCAGAAGCTCGCCAAGAAGGAGCGGGCGGAGTCGATCGAGGAGATGCACCATGCCGACAGGCTGGTCGCGCGCATCATCTTCCTCGAAGGCCATCCGAACCTGCAGTCGGTCGCCCCGCTGCGCATCGGCCAGAACGTCAAGGAAGTGCTGGAGGCGGACCTTGCCGGCGAATATGACGCCCGCACCGCCTACAAGAAATCGCGCGAGATCTGCCAGCAGATCGGCGACTATGTCTCGATGCACCTCTTCGAGGAACTGCTGACGGACGAGGAAGGTCATATCGACTTCCTCGAGACCCAGCTCCAGCTCCTCAACTCGATCGGCGAGGAACGCTACGGGCAGCTCAACGCCGAGCCGGCGAACGACGCCGAATAAGCCAACCTGGCCTAGCTGTGGGCGAAGATGTCCTCTTCGTCCCAGCCCATCAGATCGAGCTTCGCGCGCGTCGGCAGGAACCTGAAGCAGGCCGCGGCTTCCGCCGAGCGTCCGTCGCGCTCGAGCCGGCCGACGAGCACGTCGCGCAACCTGTGCAGGTAGAGCACGTCCGAGGCGGCATATTCGAGCTGCTCGGGCGAGAGCGTCTGCGCCGCCCAGTCGGACGATTGCTGCACCTTCGACAGGCTGACGCCAAGAAGCTCGTTGCAGATGTCCTTCAGCCCATGCCGGTCCGTGTAGGTGCGAGTCAGCCGTGAGGCGATCTTGGTGCAGAATACCGGCTCGGGCATCGCGCCGAACGCCTGGTAGAGCACGGCGAGATCGAAGCGGCCGAAATGGAAGATCTTGGTGATCTTCCTGTTTTTCAACAGCGAGACGAGGTTCGGTGCCCGCTTCTGGCCGGCCGCGATCTGCACGACGTCGGCCGTGCCGTCGCCGGGCGACAGCTGTACCACGCAGAGCCGGTCGCGATGCGGGTTGAGGCCGAGCGTCTCGGTGTCGATCGCGACCGCCTCGACGTCGTAGTTGGAGAGGTCGGCGAGGTCGCCCTTGTGGAAGCGGATCGTCATGGAACAGCCTTACTTTGCCAGCGCGTCGAGGATGCGCGCCCAGGAGCGCTGTCCCTTGTGGAACGAGGACAGCTCGTATTTTTCGTTGGGTGAATGGATGCGGTCGTCGTCGAGGCCGTAGCCGACCAGCAGCGACTCCATCCCGAGATAGGTCTGGAAATCGCCGACGATGGGAATGGATCCGCCCATGGCGATCATCACCGCGGGCTTGGGCCATTCGTCGGACAGCGCATTCTTCGCCTTCGACAGGAAGGGCGAGTCGTAGGAGAGCTGGATCGCCGGCGATCCGCCATGGCCGTGGAACTCGACCGAACAGTCGGCCGGGATGCGCTCGCGCACGAAGGCGCGGAAGGCGTCGCGGATCTTGTCGGGATCCTGCTTGTGCACCAGGCGGAACGAGACCTTGGCGGAGGCTTCCGCCGCGATCACCGTCTTGAAGCCCTTGCCGGTGTAGCCGCCGATGATGCCGTTGAACTCCGCCGTCGGCCGCGCCCAGATCAGCTCGAGCACCGAGCGGCCCTTCTCGCCCGAGGGGATCGACAGGCCGATCTCGCCGAGGAACTCCTCGGCGGTGAGGCCGAGGCTCTCCCACTGCTTCAGGATCTGGGACGGCGTCTCCTCGACGCCGTCGTAGAAGCCGGGGATGGTGACGCGGCCGTTGTCGTCATGGACGGCGGCGAGCACCTTGGCGAGGATGCGGATCGGGTTCGCCGCCGCACCGCCATAGGCGCCGGAATGCAGGTCGCGGTCGGCCGCCTTGACCGTAATCTCCTCGCCGACCAGGCCGCGCAGGGCGGTCGAGATGGCGGGCGTGTCGCGGTCCCACATGCCCGTGTCGCACACCAGGGCGAAATCGGCCTTCAGCTCCTTCGCATGGGCCTCGAGGAAAGGCTTGAGCGAAGGCGAACCGGACTCTTCCTCGCCCTCGAACAGGATTGTGATGCGGCAGGGCAGCGCGCCATGCACCTTCTTGTAGGCGCGGCAGGCCTCGACGAAGGTCATCAGCTGTCCCTTGTCATCGGCGGTGCCGCGTCCGGTGAGCACCTTGCGCCCCGGCGCGACCTCCTTGACCTTCATGTCGAAGGGATCGTCGTGCCACATATTGAGCGGGTCGACCGGCTGGACGTCGTAATGGCCGTAAAACAGAACGTGGGGTGTGCCGGCGGGTCCCTCGTGATGCGCCACCACCATCGGATGGCCCGTGGTGTCGCGCACGCTCGCCTCGAAACCGATCTCCTTCAGGTCTGCGACCAGCCATTCGGCGGCGCGCCGGCACTCGGCCGCATAGGCCGGGTCAGTGGAGATGGACGGAATGCGGACAAGGTCGGCGAGCCGGGTCAGGCTGGCGTCCAAACCGGCGTCGAGGGCATCGAGGACGGGTGCGAGCGAAGTCATGGGAAGGGCCTTTCGAATCTCGCGCGACACTAATGCGAGTTCTGTCGCGAGGAAACCGCTTCAGAGACGGAAAACGGGCGGTCCAGGGCGTGAAAGCGCGCCATATCGCGGTCACGACGGGGTGAGCCGCGCGCGACTGCCGGGTCAACATGTGGTGAGAGAGGGTGCGAGATGCTTGCGGGCGGAGGGCGCGTGCGTCATCTGCTCTGCATGACCCATCCCATCCGGCCAGCCCCGCCGCCCGCGGCCGCAGGATCTCCGACCCTGCGACCGAAAGGGGCATCCAATCGCGCCTGGACGCGCTATGGTTCGGAGGGGAATCCCGCGGGGGCGGAAATCGCAATGGACGCGCAGGATGGCGAGCGACGGAGCGGGAGGGTTGGGCGATACGTGCCGATCGTCCTGGTCATTGCCGGCCTCGCCTTCGGCTATGCGATGGGTTGGCAGCGCTATCTCTCGCTGACATATCTCGCCGAGAGCCGGGACGTGCTGAAAGCCTATGTGGCGCAGCATTATGCTCTCTCGCTGGTCTTCTTCGCTGCGGTCTACGTGCTTGCGGTCGCCTTCTCCTTTCCCGCGGCCACGGTTCTCACCATCTTCGGCGGCTTCCTCTTCGGCTGGCTGGTCGGCGGAACGGTCGTCGCCTTCGCGGCCACGGCCGGCGCGACGCTGCTGTTCATCGCCGCCCGCTCCGCCTTCGGCGACATCCTCTGCCAGAGGGTGAGCGGCAAGGCCGCGAAGCTGGCGCGGGGCTTCGAGGAAAACGCCTTCAGCTATCTGCTGGCGCTCAGGCTGGCGCCGATCTTTCCGTTCTTCTTCGTCAACATCGCCCCGGCCCTGTTCGACGTGCGCCTCAGGACCTACGTCGCGGCGACCTTTCTCGGCATCCTGCCGGGCACTTTCGCCTATTCCTATCTCGGAGAGGGGGTCGACAGCGTGCTGGTCGCCGCGCAGGAGGCGGGGCGTGAGCCCTCGGTGCACGACCTGGTGACGCCGAAGATCGTGCTCGCCTTCGCGCTTCTGGCGCTTGTTGCGCTGATCCCGGCCGTCGTAAGGAAGCTGCGGCGCGCGGGACCGGGCTGAAGCCGTCGCGTCATGCAGGGTCCTGACCGGCCCGAGCCCCCGGAGAAAGGCACGTCCATGGAGACCCTGAGGCCGGACATCTGCGTCATCGGCGCCGGTTCGGCCGGTCTTTCGGTGGCTGCCGCGGCCGCCGCCTTTGGCGTTCAGGTCGTGCTCGTCGAGAAAGGCAGGATGGGCGGCGACTGCCTGAACTATGGCTGCGTGCCCTCCAAGGCGCTGATCGCCGCCGGCCGGCAGGCGCAGGCGATGCGCGAGGCGGCGAGGTTCGGCATTGCCCCGGTCGAGCCTGAGGTGGATTTCCGCCAGGTGCACGGGCACGTCCACGACGTGATCGCCGCGATTGCGCCGAACGATTCCGTCGAGCGTTTCACGGCACTGGGCGTGCAGGTCATCCAGGCGGAAGCGCGGTTCGCCGACCGCAGGACCGTGGTCGCGGGTGAGTTCGAGATCCGCGCCCGCCGCTTCGTCGTCGCCACCGGGTCGCGCCCGGTCATCCCGCCGATCGAGGGCATCGGCACAATCGACGTCCTGACCAACGAGACGATCTTCGACCTGACGCGCCGGCCGGGACATCTGGTGGTCATCGGCGGCGGGCCGATCGGCGTCGAGCTGGCACAGGCCCACCGCCGGCTGGGCAGCGACGTGACGATCATTGAAGGCACGCGCGCGCTCGGCCGGGAGGATCCCGAGATCGCCGGCTTCGCGCTGCGCGCCTTGCGCGAGGAGGGTGTGGCGATCCGGGAGGCTGCCACCGTCACGCGCGTCGAGCGGCGCGGCAAGACCGGCGTGCGGGTGCATGTCGAGACGGCCGACGGTGCAGAGACCGTGGACGGCACCCACCTTCTCGTGGCCGCCGGCCGCGCCCCGAACGTCGAGGGGCTGGACCTCGCCAAGGCGCGGATCGCCCTTTCCGACAAGGGGATCAAGGTGAACGACCGGCTGCGCACGGCAAACCGCCGTGTGTATGCCATCGGCGACGTGGCGGGCGGGCCGCAATTCACCCATGTCGCGGGCTATCACGCCAGCCTGATTCTGCGGCCGCTGCTCTTCCGCCTGTCGGCCCGCGTCGACACCTCGATCATTCCGCGCGTCACCTATTGCGATCCCGAACTCGCCCAGGTCGGCCTGACGGAAGCGGAGGCAATGGCGGTGCACAAAGGCGTGCGCATCCTGCGCTGGCCGCTGTCGGAGAACGACCGCGCCCAGGCCGAGCGCCGGACGGCGGGGCTGGCCAAACTGATCGTCAGCTCGCGGGGGAGGGTGCTCGGCGCCTCGATCGTGGGCGCCAATGCCGGCGAGATGATCGGGCTCTATGGCCTCGCGATCGGCAAGGGGATGGGCGTGAAGGACCTGGCATCCTGGCTGCCGCCCTATCCCACGATGGGTGAAATTGGCAAACGCGCTGCGATAGCCTATTTTGCCGGGGTGACCCGCAAGCCGCTGGTTCGCGCGCTGATCCGTTTCATGCGCATCTTCGGCTGACGGGGCGCCCGGCGCCTTTCGAGGCAGGCGCCGCCTGGTCGTGGGGCTGCGGGGAATGGATGGCATGCCGGACAAGACCATGGTGAGTTCCGAACCTGCGCCGACGCACGCGTCCATTCCGTGGCTCAAGCGCCTGTCGACGAAGATGCTGATCCTCACGATCATTTCCGTGCTCGTCGCGGAGGTGCTGATCTTCATCCCGTCGGTGGCGAACTTCCGCCTGCGCTGGCTGGAGGAGCGGCTGAACACGGCGGCGGCGACGGCCGTGGTGCTCGTCGGGACCGACACGATGACGCTGCCGCGCAACGTCCAGAACGACGTGCTGATGGCGCTGGGCGCCAAGGCCGTGGCGGTGCGCTCGGGCGGGGATTCGCGCCTGCTCGTCGTCTCCGAGATCCCGCCGGAGGTCGACGAGCACATCGAGCCGTCGACGGTGGGGCCGCTGAGGGCGATCGCCGATGCGCTCGACACGCTGGTTTATGGCGGCGACCGCACGCTGCGCGTCTTCGGCAAGGTCGGCGACAGCGACAAGGAATTCGAGCTGATCATCGCCGACAAGGGGCTGCGCAAGGCGATGCTGGTCTATGCGCGCAACGTCGCGATCCTGTCGCTGATCATCTCCTTCATCACCGCAGCACTGGTCTTCGGCGCCATCAACCACATGATGCTGGGGCCGATCCGCAAGATCAGGACGGCGATGGTCACCTTCGCCGAGGCGCCCGACGATCCCTCGCGCGTGGTGCGTCCGAGCGACCGCGCCGACGAGTTCGGCGTGGCGCTGCGCGAGCTCGCCAGCCTGCAGACGCGGCTGCAGCGTACGCTGGCCGAACAGGCGCACCTCGCCAATCTCGGGCTCGCCGTATCGAAGATCAACCACGACCTGCGCAACATCCTCGCTTCCGCGCAGCTGATCTCGGACCGCCTGCGCATGGTGAAGGACCCGTCGGTGCAGGCCTTCGCGCCGAAGCTGGTGCGCACGCTGGACCGCGCGGTGGGGTATACGGAGAGCGTGCTGGCCTATGGCCGCGCCCAGGAGGCGGCCCCCTCCCGCCGCAGGATCAGGCTGCGCCAGCTCGTCGACGACGTGGAGGGCCTGCTCGGCATCGACCCCGCCTCGGTGATCGAGTTCGAGAACGCGGTGGACCATGCCTTCGAGATGGATGCCGACGCCGAGCAAATGTTCCGCGTGCTCTCAAACCTCTGCCGCAACGCCGTGCAGGCGATGAGCGCCGACACTGACAGCTCGGTCGTGCGGCGCCTGACCATCTCGGCCGAGCGGCAGGGCTCGGTCAGCCGCATCATCGTCATGGACACGGGCCCCGGCCTGCCGCCCAAGGCGCGCGAAAACCTGTTCGCCGCCTTCCGCGGCTCGGCCCGCAGCGGCGGCACCGGCCTGGGGCTGGCCATCGCGCAGGAGCTGGTCCGGGCGCATGGCGGCACGCTCGACCTGGTGGAGAGCGTCGGCGGCCGCACCGTCTTCGCGATCTCCGTGCCCGACCAGCCCGTGCAGATCGAAGCCGCCCGCCACGCCCTGCGCCGGCCGGCCTGAGGGAGGCGCAGGACCGCGAGGGCTCTTACCGTCCAGCCGGATGCGCCCTGACTTGCCGGCAACTCGCCGCGCCTTGCGCCGCCCGACCACTCATCATGGCCGGCTCGGCCGGGCCACTCGCCGCGCCGCGGCCGGCGCGTCCACACCTTGCGCCGCCGCTCGAATTTCTTGCCCGAGATGCTTGCAATTCGCGCAGCCAGCGTTTAGTTACGCGGCTCTTCCGGCCGAGAGGCTGGAGCCAAGTGGCTTGCAATACGCAGGCTGCCAGCGCGCCCGTAGCTCAGCTGGATAGAGCACCAGACTACGAATCTGGGGGTCAGGAGTTCGAATCTCTTCGGGCGCGCCACAAAATCAGGCACTTAGCCAATTTCCACAAACTAGAAAACCAAATTGGTCTGCGATTTAGTCTGCGGAATTTTCGGGTTTGTGCCCGTGAAGCCATTGCGGAGCAGCTCCTCGTTCCCACCGTAGCCGTCTTTCAGGAGATAAGTGCTCAGGCTGCCTCCGACCGACGCGAATTTTCGGGCTGGCGACTGGATTCTCTGCTTCCTGCCGGAGGAAGAGCAGCAAGCCACCGAGGACGAAAAGGCTGATACGTGAGTAGGGCGGCCTGATCGATGGTGGCTATGTGTTCGAGGCGAAGATCTATCCCTTGCTCATCGCCATCGCCGGCAAGATGATCGGCGTCCACTAGCAGGGACCGTGTCTTTTTTAGCGATGATGCGAATCTAGAACTCGGTTCATAGACCAGCAGCTTGGCGGGACAGAAGCTAAATTGGATCTAGTTTCCAGGCTCTTCGTACCTCCTCCGAATGCTGGCCGGGTTCGGGAGGAGGCATTCTCAGTTCACCCGGCGTGCGGGAAAGGCGGGGAGCAGGAGCGGGATGATGCAGCCCGCCAAGAGTCTGGTAGACGTTGCGTTCGTTGAACTGCGGGTGCGACCGGGCCTCCTCATATGAGAGAACCGGTGAAAAACAGGCGTCCTTTTGGGTCATGATAGCGATCCACTCTTCACGGGTCTTACCAGCGAAGATCGTCGCGAATAGATCGTTGAGGTACGCCCAGTTCGCCCGATCGTCGCGGTCCGGCAGCGAGGCGAAGTCCTGGCCGAGCGCGGCGACGAGCGCGGCATAGAACTGGGGCTCGATCGCACCGACGCTGACGAAATTCCCATCGGACGTGCGATAGGCGCGGTAGAAGGGTGCGCCGCCGTCGACGAGGTTGTCCTGCCTGCTGGTCGTCCAGCTCCCTTGCTGCAGGAAACCGAGAACGCCCAGCGACAAATGCGAAACGCCGTCGATCATGGCCGCATCGACCACCTGCCCCTTGCCCGATTTCTGCGCCTCCAGCACGGCCGCCAGGATGCCGAAGAGGAGATACATCGCGCCGCCGCCGAGGTCGGCGACGAGGTTCAGCGCCGGCGTCGGCTCCCGGTCGGCATGACCCGTCACCAGGAGGGCGCCCGTCATCGCAAGATAATTGATGTCGTGACCGGCTTCCATGGCCATCGGTCCGGACTGCCCCCAGCCGGTCATCCGGCCATATACAAGCCGCGGATTGCGCACGAGGCATATGTCTGGGCCGAAACCAAGTCGTTCCATGACGCCGGGGCGATAGCCTTCGACCAGAATATCGGCCTGCTCGACCATGCGATGCGCTGTCTGCTGGTCCTCGTCCTTTTTCAGGTCAAGCACGATCGAGCGCTTGTTCCGGTTGTAGAAGTCATACTTGGGCACCAGCATCGGCTTACCCGGTCGATCAATCCGGACCACGTCTGCGCCGAAATCCGCGAGCAGGCATGTCGAAAAGGGCGTCGGTCCAAGCCCGGCGAATTCGATCACCTTGTATCCGCTAAGGGGTCCGCTCATGGCCGCTATCCTCTTTGCCAATAAGTTGGGCGGGAGGCTGACTGCTCCCGCCCGCCAATGTCGATTTACTTCGGCGACGACAGGGTGGCGTCGTAGTCCTTCTGGAAGGCTTCGAGCATGGCTTCTGCCTGCGTGAAACCGGCGGCCTTGGCCTGTTCGATCCAAGCCGTCCTGACAGGCGCGGTCACGTCGCGGATCTGCTGCATCAGTTCGGGACTCGCCTTGACCACCTTGATGCCGTTCTTCTCCATCTCGCCGAGAGCCCATTCCTGGTTCGCGTGGTTCGCGGCCGCGACTGCCTTGCCGAACGCCATGCCCGAAATGGCATCGATGGCCTGACGGTCCTTTTCCGAGATTCGGTTCCAGGTGGCCTTGTTCATCCCGACCATTGTAGTGGTCGCGGCAAGGCCGCCTTCGAGAAAGATCATGTTCTTCATCACGTCCTGGAGCTTGAACCCGACGACGGAATCCGCGTTTGTGGCGACGCCGTCTATGATGCCCCCCGCAGCCATCTCGTAGACTTCGGAAATCGGCTTCAGGACGGGCACGATACCGAGCAGTTCCATTGCCTGCGTGGTCGCCTGTGTCGGGCTTCTCAGCTTCAGGCCCTTGAAGTCCTCAATCTTCTCGATGCCCTTCCCTGTGGTGGCGATGTGAGCCGTGTTGGTGGGGAACATGGCGATAACCTTGATCTCCTTGAATACGCCCGCCGGCGCGAGGAAATTCTCATAGGCATTCCAGAGCGCGACCGAGCGCTTCTCCATATCGTCGCCGAGCCAAGGCAGTTCGATGCCGTCATTGGGGATGAACCGACCGACGGTGTAGGCGGGGACGATGGCGGATGCGTCCGCCAGCCCGTCTGCTATCGTGTCGTAGGATGCCAGAACGGTGCCGACCGGCTTCGGTGTGAGCTTGAACGTCACACGACCTTCGGTGACCTTCTCGACCTCGGCCATCCACGGTTTGATGACTTTTTCGAACAGGAAATACCCGTTCGGCAGCCAGTTCGAGTAGCGGATTTCGACGTCCTGTGCGATCGCAGGAACTGACAGAGGCATCGCCAGGGCAAGGGCGAGCGCCAGCGATCTTCCCATGTTGAAAAGTTTCATTGCTTCCTCCCATTGTGCGGTTGCCCGCGGTTTTGATGCTGACGGACTGCCCAATGCGGGCAGCGCCGATCGGCCGCTATGTGCGGCAGATTCCTATTCGACCCAGGACACCGCCTCTTCGATGGAGGCACGCTCGGTTCGGAATCCGTTTGCGGGATGCGCATCGTCGCGCCAGCCGAAGGATATGCCAGCGACCACCTGACGTGTGTCGGGCAGGTCGAAAAACTCCCTCAGGAAGGACGAATGTGTCGCGATAGCAGCCTGCGGAACAGCGGCGATGCCGAGTGCCTCGGCCACCAGCAGGAACGTGGCGATATAGCCGCCGCAGTCGACTGCCCCGTAGTCGCCCAGATCCCTCTCCGTGGTGATCACTGCAAGATGAGGGGCGCCGAAGAAGCGATAGTTCTCCAGCATTTGTGCGTCTGTGCGTTCGCGATCTCCTTTCGCAATGCCGACGCTCGAATAGAGCGCGTAGCCACAGGTCCGTCGACGTTCCAGGTATACGCCGCGATAGGCCGTCGGAAAGCCGAGGTCGGTATCGCCTTGCGTCCCGTTAGAGACGCGCTCCGAATAAAGCGTGCGGAGCATGTTGAGCCTCGCGCCGGAGGTGATGATGACCTGCCAAGGCTGCGTGTTGCACCAGGACGGCGTCCGTTGCGCGATCGCCAGAAGCTGCTCAATGTGGGCGCGCGGCACCGGCTCGGTTGAAAATCCCCGGCATGAGTGTCGGCGGGCCAGAAGGCTGGCAAGGACCTCGGCGTCGTCCGCCGAGGCCTCGATCCGTGATGTCTTGGCCATCAGTTCACCCGCTTTCCGTGATGCTGCCAGTATTTGTCGCGCAGCGGGCCCTTGGTGATCTTGCCGGCGGCCGACATCGGCATTTCCGAGATGATCTCGACGCTGCGCGGGCACTTGTAGTTGGCGATCAGGTTGCGGCAGTGCTCGATGAGATCAGCCTCGCTCGCCGTCGCGCCCGGCCTGAGCACGACGACGGCATGCACGGTCTCGCCCCATTTCGGATCGGGTATGCCGATGACCGCGCACTGGCTGACGGCAGGATGGGTCGAGACGGCGTTCTCGACCTCGATCGAGAACACGTTCTCGCCGCCGGTGACGATCATGTCCTTGATGCGATCGACCACGGTGATGAATCCGTCCTCGTCCATCCTCGCCGCGTCGCCCGTATGCAGCCAGCCGTCCCGGATCGTCGCGTTCGTGGCTTCCTCGTTGCCCCAGTAGCCGCGCATGACGTTGAGCCCGCGCACGACGACCTCGCCCTGTTCGTGCAGGCCGACCTCCCGGCCCTCGGGATCGACGATCTTGAAGTTGGCGCCGTAGACCGCGCGGCCAGTTGCTTTGCGCTTGTTCGCCCGTCCTTCGCCGAAATGCGATGCCCAAGGCAGGTTCGTCAGGATGCCGCTGGATTCGGTCTGGCCATAGCCTTGGATGAACTGCCAGGTCGGCAGCTTCTCGATCATGCGATCGATCAGCGCGTCCGGGATCGGCGATCCGCCGTAGACGCACTGGCCCATGCTGGTCAGGTCATGGCGCTCGAAATCCGGATGCTGCAGCATCATGTTGATCATCACGGGCACGAAGGTCGAGAAGTTGACCTTGTTCTCCTGGATGGCCGTCATGGTGGGAACGGGGTCGAACTTTGGCTCGATGACATGCGTCCCACCAGCCATCGACACAGCGATCGCCGGAACAGTGGAGACTATGTGAAAGAAGCCGGCGATGTGGAGATAGCGCGTTCCGCTGTCGAAATGGCAGGTGCCGAGCCAGAACAGCCCAGTGATGAAGAGATTGGTGTGAGAGAGCATCACACCCTTGGGATGTCCGGTGGTGCCGCCCGTATAGAGGATGCAGAACAGATCGTCAGGGTCGCCCTCATGCTCCTCGGCGGGCGTGGTGTCGGCCACCAGCTGACGGTAGTCGAACATCCCTTCAGGACATGCGCCTTCACCGATGTAGGCGATCTTCAGGCTGCCGTTGCCCGCAGCGAGAAACTGCGCCTCCTTGACGAAATTCTCGTCGACCAACAGCACCTCTGCGCCGCAGTTGGACAGCGCATGCTGCAGCTCCACCACGGACCAGCGCGTGTTTAGCGGCACGATGATGCCGCCGATCCACGGCACGGCGAACATGATGCGGAAGAAGGTGTCGCTGTTCAGCGCCAGCGCCGCGACACGATCGCCGGGAGCAACCCCAAGCCCCTGGAAGGCCCCGCCGCCCTTCCGAATTCCGTCGATGGTCTCCCGCCAACTGCTCGTCCGCCCCCGATAGACCGTCGCGGGCGAATCCGCATTCGTCTGCAGGCAGCGACGAAGAACCGAAGTGATGCGCATGCTTTCCTCCTGAAAAGCGCGTTCGGCAGCTACCGTGCGGTGTAGCCGCCGTCGACGGGAATGCAGGCCCCGGTGACGAAGCTGGCCTCGGGACTGCAGAGATAGGTGATGAGGGAGGCGACCTCCTCCGGCTGGCCGAGACGGGCGGCCGGGTGGGCGCCTGCGAGTGCCTCTTCCGATGAGGCGGCATCCGGATTGGCTACCGCCGCGAGCTTCGCCAGCATCGGCGTGTCGATTCCGCCCGGGCACACCGCGTTGATGCGGATGCCGCGCGAGGCATATTCGAGCGCGGCGGATTTCGTCAGCCCGATTACGGCATGCTTGGCGGCGGAATAGGCCGACAGCTTCGGCATGCCGACGAGCCCGGCCACGGACGACACGTTGACGATAGCGCCCGACTTCCCCGGCAGCATCTGGGCAAGCGCGGCCTGCATGCACAGGAACGTGCCGGTGACGTTGACGGCCATCACGCGTTCCAGGTCGGCTTGTTGGAGTTCATGAAACCGGGCGATCTTTCCGTCGACGCCGGCGACGTTGCAGAGCAGGTCGACCGGGCCGTACGTTGAAAGGGCTGTCGCGAAGACGGCTTCGACGTCCGACGGGTTGGACACGTCGGCCGCCGCGAAGATGCCCCGCCCGCCTGCGCGCAGCACGTGATCGAGCGCTTCCTTCCCACGACCGGCATCGACGTCGGAAAGAACGACGCTGACGCCCGAGGCCGCGAGGCGAATCGCGGTGGCCCGTCCGATGCCGCTTGCCGCGCCCGTTATAATCGCGATCGATCCCGTCCCCACAACTCCTCCGCCCAAGTCAGTCCGTGGCCTTGCAGGCACGCAAGCATATCGTTATGTTTATTATCGTATGCAAACGCACTAAAGTCGTGCGGCGGTGTTCTGTCAAGCGTCTGTCGCCTGTCAGACGTCGTCGTCAGCTTCATCGGGGAGGAAATATCGATGAAATGGAATCGCATTGCCGCCTTCGCCTTTTTTGCCGCAGCCGCAGCCGCTGGCGTCACCGCCACCAACGCATGGGCGCAGGATGTGACACTGAGATATTCGCAGTGGCTTCCGGCGAACTATGCCCTTCAGAAGGACATCATCGACCCGTGGATTGCCGAGGTCGAGCGCGTCACAGAGGGACGCGTCAAGGTCAACAAGACGCCGAAGGTCGTCGGAACAGTCGCCGGCCAGTACGATGTGGTCGTGGACGGGCTTGCCGACATAGCGCTGATCGTGCCGGGCTACACACCTGGCCGTTTCCCCTATGTTGAAGGCATGGAACTGCCGTTTCTGGGCGACGACCCGACCGCCGGATCGCCTGTTACCCAGAAGACCTACGACAAATTCGTCGCGCCGACCGGCGAGTTCAAGGATATCGTCGTCCTGAGCATGTTCCGCGGAACCTCCGCGCACTTCGTCGTTAAGGACAAGACGCTGAATTCGCTCAATGACGTGAAGGGTCTCAAGCTCCGTAGCCCGCAACTCGCGGTCTCCACTGCCCTCGAGCTCATGGGGGCGGTTCCAATCACCAAGCCGATGTCCGAGGTCTACGAGCTGGCATCGAACGGCACGATCGACGGCGGCGTGATCCCGCTCGACACGACACTCGCGTTCAACCTGCCGGGCGTACTTAACAAATACATCGAGGCGCCCGGCGGCCTCGCGAGCACGGTCGTGATCATCGGCATGAGCCCGGCGGCATGGGAGAAGATTCCCGCCAAAGATCAGGACGCGATCAAGAGCGTGTCGGGACTGACGCTGGCGACCAACGCCGGCAAGGCCTATTCGGCCTCGCTGAAGGACGCCTACGCCAAGGTTGAAGGCCTCGGCATGAAGATCGAGACCGTCAGCGACGAGTTCCTGTCATCCATCAAGTCCGTGCTGACGCCGATCCGCACCGACTGGATCAAGATGGCCAAGGAGAAGGGGCTGCCCGATCCTGAGGCGATGCTGACCTTTTTCGAGACGGAATACGCAGCTGCTCCGAAGGCGGAGAAGTAAGATACGGAAGCTGGCCGCCGGCTCCGTCGGCGGCCAGTCTCACAATCGGGCAAGGGCCCCAGGCCATGGCCCTGACAACGAACGGGAGGAAAAGAATGACGTCGGCAAATCTCGCATCGTCAAAGTGGATAGCGGGGTCGGAGCCTGGGCAGGGCATCGCCAGAATTCGACTCTTGAACGATCAGGACCGTGCCGAGATCGAGCGGCATCCCCCTTTGTCGCTCCTGCCTGCGGACAACATCTACGACTGCATCGCGGCCGCTGCCGTACGCCATCCGGGCAAGACGGCGATCACGCTTCTCGATTCGGCCGACGCGAGCAACATCTCTGAATCCCTCACCTATGAACAGTTGATCGACCGGATCGGCAAGGCGAGCAGCCTCTTCGCGAAAATTGCCGGCGCGGACATGCCGATCGTCACCGTGATCGCACCGCTTCACCCGGATGTGCTCGTCGCATCGTGGGCGGCAGAAACGGTCGGCGTCGTCAATCCGATCAACCCGTTCCTCGACGCCGTCGCGACGATCACCCTGATGAACGCGGCGAAGTCGAACGTGCTGGTGATTGGCACATCGGCTTTCGGCCCGGGGGTGTGGGACAAGCTCGACCAACTTCGCTCCTCCGTTCCCACCCTAAAGCGGGTCCTCATCATCGGCGACGAATCGAGCGCAGACAGCTTCGCTGCGGCTGTCGCGGCCCAGCCGGGCGCGGCATTCTCGAAGGTACAGAGGCGCAAGGGCGCGGACACCGCGACCTACATGCCTACCGGCGGCACCACCAGCACGCCGAAGATCGTCCTGCACACGCAGGACAGGCAGTTAATCAATGCCTGGCTGATGGGTGCACTGATGGGCGCCGACGAGGACCAGGTTGTCGGCCTGGGAATGCCGCTGTTCCATGTTGGCGGCCTCGTGGCGGCGGCACTTCGAGCCATCATCTTCGGCCAGTCGCTTATCCTCCTCACCGTCGACGGCTTCCGCAATCCGCGCATCGTCAAGGATTTCTGGCCGCTGATGAAGCGGACCGGCATCACCAACATCATCGCCACACCAACGACGGCGGCCGCCATTCTGGCTTCGGCCGGCGAGGGCGATCATGTCGGGCATTCGGTCCAGACGTTCAGCTGCGGCGGAAGCACCATCCCAGTCGAACTTTTACGGGCGTTCCACCGCAAGTTCGGGATCTACCTGCGCGAAGTCTGGGGGATGACCGAGTTCCACGGCGTCTCGACCGGTCATCCCAATGACGGCCGCGAACCGGCGATCGGCTCAGTGGGGCGCAGGTTCGCCTTTCATGACGTGAAGGTTGTAGAACTGGACGAGTACGAGAACTTCGTCCGTGAGGCCGCGACGGGCGAAAAGGGCATCCTCGTCGTCAGCAGTATCTGCGTCGGCGCGGGTTATCTCGACCCCTCTAAGAACGGCGAGTTCTTCGTCGAGCGCATGCCGGACGGCAAGGTTTGGGCCAGCACCGGCGACATCGGCTCAATGGACGCGGACGGCCATATCTGGGTGCACGGCCGCCAGAAGGACCTTATCGTGCGCGGCGGCCACAACATCGACCCCAAGCAGATCGAGGAGGCGCTGCAGCGCCATCCGGCCGTCCAGCTATCCGCGGCCATAGGGCGGCCCGACGCCAAGCGGGGCGAGATGCCGATCGCTTATGTCCAGCTAAAGCCCGGCGCTTCGGCGAGAACGGAGGAACTGCTTTCCTTCGCCAAGGAGAACATCGCCGAACGGGCCGCCGTGCCGGTTGACATATCCATCATTCCGGCAATCCCGCTCACGGCAGTCGGCAAGATCGCAAAGCCGACATTGCGCGCTCAGGCGACCGAGGCGGTCGCGCGCGACGTCGTGGAAGGGATTGCAGGCAAGGGTTCGGTGAGATCGCTCGAAACCGACATCTCGGGCAAGCGCCTCACCGTCCGTATGCAGGTGTCGCCGACGTATCAGGCAGAGCCGGATGCGCTGCGGCGGCAGCTCGACGAGGCGTTCATGACCTTCGAGTTTGCCTCCGATATCCGCCTTGTTTGAGGTGCGGCCGAGGCAGCGCCCGTGAAGCGCAGCCTCGCACACTAGCGTCCGGCGACTATCTGGCGGCCGATCACCATCCGCTGGATTTCGGACGGGCCTTCCGCGCTGAGCAGACACAACGTGTCGCGATACAGACGCTCGATCTCGAACTGCTTCGAATAGCCGTTCGAGCCGTGGATGCGGAACGAATCCTCGGCGACCTCCTTGGCAGCCTCGGAAGCGAAGAGCTTGGCCATGCCGGCCTCTAGGTCCGAGCGGCGGCCGGCATCTTTCGCAGCGGCAGCATTGCGGGTCAGAAGACGCGCGGCCTCGATCTTGGTCGCCATGTCGGCGAGCTTGAACTGGATCGCCTGATGCTCGGCGATCGGCTTGCCGAACGTCTCGCGCGTGCGGGCATAATCGAGCGCCACCTCGAAGCTGCGCTGTGCGAGACCGACGCACAGAGACGCTGCGCCGACCCGGCCGACTTCCATCGCCGATAGCATCTGGGTGAAGCCAAGGCCAAGACCTGCCTCTTCGCCGAGGATCCGATCGGGGCAGCACCGATATCCCTCAAGCACGAGGTCTGTTGTGTCGACGCCGCGATCGCCCATCTTCTCGATGACTTCCGATATGGTCACGCCGGCGAAGCGCCCGGTATTTGTCGCCGCAAACGGTTCCTTCTCTACGATGAAGCAGGTCATGCCTGCATAGGCAGGCTCGGCGGTCGGGTCCGTCTTGACGAGGACGAACACCACACCAGCGCCGAGGCCGTTGGTGATCCAGCGCTTTCGACCGTGGAGCGACCACGATCCGTCCTGCTCTCGGACCCCGCGTGCCTCGATCGCCTGCACGTCGGAGCCGGCATGCGGTTCGGTCAGTGAAAACGCTCCCCGCAGTGCTCCGCTGGCGAGGCGCGGCAGCAGATCGGAGCGCTGCCCGTCCGTGCCGCCGCTGAGAACCAGAGCGGAGCACAGCGTGTGCGTGTTCAGTACTCCGGAGAGGGAGAACCAGCCGCGCGCAATCTCTTCCATGATGGCCGCGTGGGTGAGCGTGTCGAGGCCAAGGCCCCCATAGGCCTGTGGCACGATTGTGCCGAACAGGCCAAGCTCCCGCATCTGCTGGACGAGAGCATGCGGGAACTCCGTCTCCGCCGTTGGCCCGTTGGCCGTCGGCAAAACGTACCGGTCGACGAAGTCCCGCACCGTCGCAATCAGCGGGTGAACACTTCTGCCGGACGCAACTTGATCCGATCCTGAGGAACCCATCGGTGATCAACCCGGATAGGCGCGCTGGATGATCGCGTCGAAATCGACCGACATCGGCAGCGTGCCGTAGGCCTTGCCGCCTTCGTCGCCGAGGCGGGTCATGCAGAACGCGTCCGCCACGTAGTTCGGCGCCGTGCGGATCAGCGTCGCCGCCTGGATCGCGATCGCCATGCGTTCGGCGAGATAGCGGGCGCGCAGTTCGGGCATGTGATCGTCGTAGACCAGCGCCCTGCATTCGTCGATCGTCGCATCGAGCCGGGCATCCTGTCCGCGAACGAGCTCCAACTCCTCAAAGAAGACTTCGCCCGACAGAGGCTCCTTGCGGAAGGCACGCAGGATGTCGAGGCTGATCACGTTGCCCGGGCCCTCCCAGATGCCGTGGATAGGCGATTCACGGTAGACGCGGGGCATCACGGATTCCTCGATGTAACCCGGCCCTCCATGGGTCTCGAGACATTCGTGGACGAACGGCACAATGCGCTTGTTGACCCAATATTTTGCGACGGCGACAGAGATGCGCCCGAACGCGCGTTCGCGTTCGTCAGACACCGAGGCGTCGAAGGCGCGTGCGATGCGCATCATCATCGTGGTCGCAGCCTCGGACTCGATCGCGAGATCCGCAAGCACGTTGCGCATCAGCGGCTGGTCGACGAGGCGACGCTGGAAGGCCGTGCGGTTGCGCGTGTGATGGATCGCCTGCGTCAGCGACAACCGCATCATGCCGGTCGGGATGAGGGCGCAGCCGAACCGGGTGTGGAGCATGAATTCCATGACCGTTGGAATGCCGCGGCCCTCCTCGCCGATCAGCCAGCCATGGGTGCCCTCGAACTCCAGTTCCGTAGATGCGTTCGACTTGTTGCCGAGCTTGTCCTTGAGGCGCTCCAGAGAGATCGGATTGCGTGTTCCGTCCGGAAGCCAGCGCGGAACGAGGAAGCAGCCCGGACCTTTCTCGGTCTGCGCCACCACGAAGATAATGTCCGCGCCGGCTGCCGAGCAGAACCATTTGTGGCCGGTGAGGAGATATTCGTTGCCCGGTCCCGGCTGACCCGTCGGCGTCGCGAAGGTCGAATTGCGGCGGATGTCGGAGCCGCCCTGCTTTTCCGTCGAGGTGAAGGCCATACTGATGCCCTTCTTCTCCCAATGCGGGATCTGACGGGAGTCGTATTCCTTCGAGATCATCAAGGGTTCCCAGACCTTGGCCAGTTCGGGCTGCTTGCGGATCATCGGAACGATGCCGTAGGTGATGTCCACCGGGCACAGAACCCCACATTCGAGCTGCGAGAACAGGATTTCGGCCGCGCCGCGCGCAACATGCGATCCGCTTCGGTTGGCGCGCCACGGCAGCGCATGCACCTCGTGCTCGAACGCCAGGCCCATGATGTCATGCCATGACGGATGGAATTCCACCGTATCGACACGCTGGCCGAAACGGTTGAAGCGGCGTAGCTCGGGCACGATCCGGTTCGCAAGGTTTGCCTTCTCGATCCACTCGGGATCGAAAACCTTGCCGCCAAGCGCCATGAGATTGTCGTTCGCCCAGGCACCTCCTTCCCGCTCGACCGCCTCTCTAAGCACCGTGTCCTGCTCATAGGCGTTCACGAACTCGAGTGGCGGCGGCTGGTTTTCGACGACGTGGGTACGAAGCTGGGTCCTGGGCTGGGGATAGGACATAGACAATCTCCGATTCGGCCAGCGCGGGAATGCACGCACATGCCCGACGCACTAAATGGTATGGTGACTTACGATACACTTCATGCTGAAGACGTCCAGAGTTTATGGCTCCCCAAAATTGTATTCCAGCATAAAGTTAGCTTGCTTACGTTATCGGCTCGGTGCTACAGCTTGGATGGTTACGACCTCAGCGTCGCGATCGGCTGGGTCCTCACGGGGGAGCGAGAAACCCAATGCGCAAACTCGGAAATCTGATTTCCTACGCGGCGTCCGCCCTGATGCTCAGCCTCATGGTGCTGACCGTCTTGGACGTCATCGGGCGGAACGTCTTCGGCCATCCGCTCCGCGGGGCGACGGAATTGACCGAGATCGCACTTGTCGTCCTGACGTTCTTGCTGTTTCCATTTCTCGCTTTGAGATCCCAGCACATCGTCGCCGATGTCGCCGATTCGTTCGGTAGCCGTATTCTCGACGTTCTGCAGATCCTCCTGACGGCGGTGCTTGGCGCGCTGCTCTTCGCCCTGATCACCTGGCGCCTGTGGATCCTTGCCGGGCGCTCCACGGCTTACGGAGACGTGACCAGCAGCTTCGGGTTCCAGATCGGGCCGATCCTTTATTTCACGGCGGTCTTGGCAGCGCTTTCCGCTCTCGCCTTCCTGCCACCGCTTCTGAAGTTCATCCGGCGTCCCGCGGAGGCCGAGCCCACGCATCAGCAGAGCATTCTCTGACAGCCATTTGGGAGCCGCGTCCATGCTCGTCGCCAGCGTCGGATTTCTTGCGTCCTTCGTCCTGATCTTTCTGCGCGTGCCGATCGCCATATCCCTGGCGCTCGTGGGTTTCGCGGGCTTCGGCTACATCATCGGCTGGAATCAGGCCGGCGTGATGCTTGCGCTGGTGACCAAGGAGAGCACGATGAGCTATGGCCTCGTCGTCATCCCGCTGTTCATCCTCATGGGCAATCTTGTTGCCGGTGCCGGCATATCGGGCGACCTCTACAAGGCCGCGCAAGCTTGGCTGGGACATCGGCGCGGCGGCCTGGCTTCTGCCACTGTCGTCTCTTGCGGTGGATTCGCGGCCGTTTGCGGATCAAGCGTCGCGACGGTCGTCACCATCGGCAAGGTCGCGCTTCCGTCGATGAAGCACTACAACTATTCCGACCGCCTCTCGACGGCGTCCGTCGCCGCTGGTGCGACGCTAGGGATTATCATTCCGCCATCGATCATGCTGGTCATGTACGGGATCATCACCGAGACGCATATCGGCAAGCTCTACGCCGCTGGCCTTGTACCCGGCATCCTAGGAATGATCTTCTACGTGCTGGCGGTGAAATGGACCGTCTGGAGGAACCCCGACAGCGCGCCTAAAGCCGAGCGCGCGAGCCGCGAGGAGAAGTGGAAGTCGCTGCTCGGCGTCTGGCAGATCTGTGTTCTCTTCGTCTTCGTCGTCGGCGGCATCTACAGCGGAATGTTCACCGCCGCGGAAGCATCCGGTATAGGGGCGGCCGGCGCGTTGGCGCTGGCACTGGCCCAGCGCCGCCTGACATGGGCTCGACTGCACGAGATCCTAATCGATTCCGCGAGCACGTCGGCGATGCTGTTCGCCATGCTCATCGGAGCCTCGGTCTTCACCGAATTCCTGAACTACACGGGCGCTCACGAGGGGTTGCTCGCATTGCTGAACGATGCCGGACTTCCGCCGCTCGGCGTTATCCTGATGATATGCATGATCTATATCATTCTGGGCGCCCTTATGGAGGAGCTGTCCATGCTGCTTCTCACCGTGCCATTGTTTTTTCCGGTCGTAATCGGTCTGGGATACGATCCGGTTTGGTTCGGCGCCCTTGTGGTCGTCCTGTGCGAGCTTGGAATGATCGCGCCGCCCATCGGCGTAAACCTCTTCGTCGTCCGTTCAATCGCGCCCACCGTCCCCTTGATGGAAATCGTCCGTGGTATCGGGCCATTCGTGGTTGCGAACGTAATTCGCATCCTCTTGATCGCGGTCTTTCCGATAATCGCGCTGTTAGTGCCTAACCTACTTTTTTGAGCGCGGTCGGCCTGTTTGGCGGCAGGGTTATTCGGACTAATAAAGGGCATACGCTCTCCCGCTATCGTCTACATACGGCACGCATCGATCATCGATGCTATGCTGGAAGGGGCGCACGCGCGGGAATACGCAAAGGATGACGCTGCGGCTGGGTGGGTTACGTCAGAGCTCACTTGTTCGACTACATCGAGCGCCTTTACGATCGCCTGCGGAGACACTTGACGTTAGCCTATCTCAGCTCCGTCGAGCTCGAAGAGAAAGCTATGCTAGCTTAGCTGCGTGTCCACGAAACCGGCAGCAGGCCAGAGCCGTGTCGCCA
The DNA here is from genome assembly GCF_900177325.1 of Mesorhizobium australicum. Classification (NCBI taxonomy): domain Bacteria; kingdom Pseudomonadati; phylum Pseudomonadota; class Alphaproteobacteria; order Hyphomicrobiales; family Phyllobacteriaceae; genus Mesorhizobium; species Mesorhizobium australicum. The sequence continues at coordinate 1,243,866 of NZ_FXBL01000004.1, forward strand.
TCCGAAGGCAGACGCTAGAGGTCGCCACCTTTGTATTGCCGCACGATGCCCTTGACGGCGGTGCCCGGACGTAGACGGTGGCACTATGGTAGAGACCCGCAAATTCGATCGTTCGTGGGGAGGTGGCAAGTGGCTGTTCGATGCTGGCGCTGTCGACCGCGCGCTGGGACAGCTGCACGTCCAGACCATGCACATCCTGCTCGACGGCATGCGTCGCAGCCAAGTCCCTGAAGGCGCGCGTATGCCGTCGAGCCGGGTGATCGCCGAGGTTCTGGGCATCAGTCGCAACACCGCCAAGCTGGCGATCGAAGGGCTGGTCGAACAGGGCGTGCTCCGGGTGCGCGACCGCTCGGGAACCTATGTCGCCGCCGCCTCTCCCGCCTGTGACATTCCGGACAAGGAGGTCCGGGCGGCGGGCACCGTTGACTGGGAAGGACGCTTCACCCTGGCGCTCAATCCGGCGATCGAAGTACCAGCCGCACGCGCAGCCACGGTGAGCTTTCTCTACGGGCAATTCGACGCATCGGTGTTTCCGGCTGGACGCTGGAGGGAATGCGAACGGGCGGCGCTCAGCGTGGCGGAAATCCAGAGCTGGGGAAAGGACGTGGTTGATGAGGACGACCCACTGCTCGTCGAGCAGTTGCGCGAGCAGGTGCTGCCGCGGCACGGCATCCTCGCGCGTGCTGAGAACATCCTGATTACGCTCGGCGGTCAGCAGGGGCGTTATCTCGTCAGCCAACTGTTCGGCGTCGCCGGCACCATAACCGGCATCGAACATCCTGGCATGCCGGACATCGCCAAGATACTTGCCTTGTCGCCCACTCGACGCCGGCCGCTGCGGCTGGATCGCGACGGCGTCATCCTCGGCGACCAGCTACGCGGTTGTGACACTGTCTTCGTCACCTGTGGCCACCAGTGCCCGACGACTGCGGTGATGCCGCTCGAGCGCCGCCGCGGGCTGCTCGAACAGGCCGGTCAGGACGATTTCATCATCGTGGAGGACACGTTCGAGACGGAACTCTTCATCGCACCAGAAAACTTGCCTGCCCTCAAGGCGATGCCTGAGTCCGAGCGTGTGATCCATGTCGGTAGCCTGTCAAAGTTGATCGCGCCGGGGCTGCGGCTCGGTTATGTCGTTGCCGAACCGCCGGTCATCGCGCAGATGCGCGCATTGCGGCGGCTGATCCACCGTCATCCGCCGGGCAACAACCAGCGGGCGCTGGCGATCTTCATCGAGCGCGGGTACTACCGGGCGTTCCTGCGTCGCGCCAAGGCGGTGATGGAGGAACGTGAGCTGGTCATGGAAGAAGCGCTCCACCGACACTTCCCCGGTTCGCAATGGCGCCACTGTCCCGGCGCGTCGACGTTCTGGATCAGGTTGCCCGAAGGGCTGGGCAGCGAGGATTTCTGCCGCCACGCCGCCGCGTGCGGCATTCTCGTCGAAACCGGCACGCGGTATTTCTATGCCGGGGCGCCCGACGGCGACTATCTGCGTCTTTCGGTCTCGAGCATCCCCGCCGCCCGCATTCCCGAAGGCGTGCGGCTGCTCGCCGCCGCTTTCCACGACCACGCGTCGGCGCCCGGCACGACCGCGGCGGAAACCCGCGAAACAAACTGGGACCGTTGAATCTCGGAAACTGGAGCGTTGTCGTTGCTGCACTGCGGTGATGGCATTGCACACATAAGCGCGCATCAGACGCGACCAACATTGGGGAACGACAAATGACCGATACTGCCAACCAAGCCGGCATTGCCGGCAGGACGAACAGACGTGATTTCCTCCGCCTTTCGACCGGTGCGATCGCTGCGGCATCGCTCGGCACCGGGGCTTTCGTCACCATCGGGCGCGCCAACGCGGCCGGCGCCACGCCGGTCCAGATCCAGTACGACTGGTTGATCGGAAATGGCCAGATCGGCGACATTGTCGCCCTCAAGAAAGGCTGGTTCGCCGAGGAGGGCCTCGAAGTGACGCTCGGCGGCGGCGGTCCGAACGCGCAGACGTTGCCGCCGCTTCTCACCGGGCAGGCGCTGATGGGCCAGATGACGAGCTCGCAGACGCTCGTCGCCCATGGCGCAGGGCGTCCAGTCATGCTCTTTGCCTGCGGCTACCAGTACTCGCCCTATGCCTACGTCTCGCTGCCGCGCTCGCCGATCCGGACGCCGCAAGACATGGTCGGCAAGACCATCGCGGTCAATCCGAACGGCCGTTTCACCTTGCAGCTTATCCAGAACCTGCATGGGATCGATCCCGCCAGCATGAAGGTGATCACGCAGGGCGCGGACATGACCGCGCTGCTGGTCGGGCAGGCGGACGCCGTGACCGGGTTCCTCACCAACACCTCCGCGCTCGCGGCGCTCGGCCCCGACATCATCACCATGACCTCGGAGGACGCCGGCGTCGTCGGTTACGCCAACGCTTACATCTGCACGCAGGACGCCTTTGCGGAGAACCAAGAGATTTACGCCAAGTTCATTCGCGCCTGCGGCAAAGGATGGGGTTGGACCTTCGAGAACCGGAAGGAGGCGGTGGACATCATGTGCGACGCCTATCCGAACCTCGATCGGACCGTCGAGCACGCGACCGTCGACACGGTGATGAAGATCGCCTTCGGCCCCGACACCAAGGCCAATGGCTGGGGCTGGTTCGAGCCGGCGAAGCTGCAGAAGCAGATCGACCTGTTCGCCAGCGGCAAGGCCTTCGAGACGCGGACCCCCTTGCTCGCCGACGTCGCCTCGCAGGCGATTCTTCAGGCGACGGCGGCCGACCGGCCGAAGCTCGGATGATGCCGGCCATCAGCCTCTCCGGTGTGGACGTTTCGTTCGCCACCCCGGCCGGCCCCTTCCGGGCGCTCGACAAGGTCGCCCTCGAGGTGCCGGATGGCCGGTTCTGCGTGCTGATCGGACCGTCGGGCTGCGGGAAGTCGACGCTCCTGCGGGTAATGGCGGACCTGCAGCAACCGAGCAACGGCAGCGTCTCGGTGTTCGGCCGCGATCCGGCCGCGGCACGGCGGGAGCGCCGCATCTCCTTCGTCTTCCAGGATGCGACCTTGCTGCCGTGGCGCAGCGTCCTCGACAACGTGCGGCTGCCGCTGCAGGTCGGCGGCTGGTCGAAGCTCGGACGGGCACATCGCGATCCGGCCGAGATGATCGCGCTGGTCGGGCTGGCCGGACGCGAATCGGCCTTGCCGCATCAGCTCTCCGGCGGACAGCGCCAGCGCGTGGCGATCGCCCGCGCGCTGGTGACACGGCCCGACATCCTGCTGATGGACGAGCCTTTCGGAGCCCTCGACGAGATCACCCGCGAGCGGCTGAACGAGGAATTGCTACGCATCTGGCAGGAAACCCGCACCACCGTAGTCTTCGTGACCCACAGCCTCTCGGAGGCGGCATTCCTGGGGCAGACGATCGTCGTCATGGGCGCGCGGCCCGGCCGGCTGACCAAGGTCGTCAGCCTCGACAAGGACACCTCCACCCATGACATCGACAGAAGCTCTGCGGAGTTTTTCGAAATCACGTCGGCTCTCCGGACCCACCTCGAAGAGGCCGAAAGGGCCGCGGCCTGATCTGGTGATGAAGCTTGCCAGACCGATCCTAGGTTTCGTGTCGCTCATCGCGGCGTGGGCGCTCGTGACGTGGCTTTTCGCTGTGCCCACCTACATTTCGCCGGGGCCATTCGCTGTTGCGCGCGCCTTCGTCGCCAATCTCGGACTGCTGTTGGCCAATCTGCTGCCAACGGCGCAGGCAGCGATCGGCGGTTTCGTTATCGGCAACATCGCGGCGGTACTGCTGGCGACCCTGTTCGTGCACGGGCAGCGCGTACGCGAATCCTACATGCCAGTCGCGATTTTTTTCAACACCATCCCTATCATCGCGCTCGCGCCGGTGGTGATCCTCATCTTTGGCCTGGGCGTCGCCTCGAAGATCGTCGTCGCGGCCATCGTCTGCTTCTTCCCGACGCTCATCAACATGATCCGCGGCTTCGAATCCGTCTCGCCGTCGGAGCTCGAACTGATGCGGGTGATGTCGGCGTCGCGGAGCGAGGTGTTCTTCCGGCTGCGATTGCCGCGCTCGGTTCCGTTCCTCTTCGCGGCCTTGCGCATCTCGGCCACCGCGAGCGTCATCGGCGCGATCGTGGCGGAGTGGATCGGCGCGGAGATGGGCCTCGGCGTGCTGATCATCCAGACCACCTTCGACTACCGCACCGAGCTGCTCTACGCCGCCATCTGCGCCTCGTCGCTGCTGGCGCTGGCGATGTTCGCGATCGTCGTCATCGCCGAAAGCCTGATCGTGAAGTGGCGCACCAACTGACCCCGCCTCCCTTTCCCCCAACACCTGAAAGCGCAGACAGATGACCTCCAGCTCCACCGGCCCGAACGCGACGATCGGCGACCAGCGCCGCCTCAACCTGCTCAGCGAGATCGCGCTTCCCCCCTATGTGCTGATGCCGGGCGATCCGGATCGCGTCGACGTGATGGCGTCGCAGTGGGAGGACGCCACCGTCGTCGCGCTGCCGCGCGGTTACAAGGCGGCCTCCGGCACCTATCGCGGCGTCCGCATCGGCGCCATCTCCACGTCGATCGGCGCCCCGTCGCTGGAGTCCATCTTCACCGATCTCGCGCGCCTCGGCGTCCACAGTTTCATCCGGGTCGGCACCTGCGGCACGTTGTGGGCCGACATCGAGCCGGGCTCGCTGATCGTCAACGACGCGGCGGTGCGCCTCGACGGCACGACGAATTTCTATGCCCGGGCGGAGTTTCCGGCGGTAGCCTCGTTCGAGGCGACGCTCGCCCTTTCGGATGCGGCGAACGCGCTCGGCCACGCCTACCGCGTCGGTACCGGCTGCACCGCAGGCTCCTTCCTCACGGGCCAGGGCCGGCCCGGCTACAACGACTTCCTCTCGCCGCACAGCCAGACGATCGTGGAGGAGATGGCCAATCTCGGAGTGCTCAACTTCGAGATGGAGACGGCCTCACTGCTCACCTTTGCCCGCATCTTCCGCCTTCGTGCCGGCTCGGTCTGCTCGGTGATCGCCAACCGCCGGACCGGCGTGTGGGGCGACAATGGTGGCATCGAGAAGGCCTGCCTCACCGGGGCCGAGGCGCTGTGGCGCCTGGCCACATGGGACGGCGCACGCGGCGGCGAACGCCCGCTGGTGGCCTCCGACATCACGCCCGCCTGACGGGCCTCATCGAAAGCATCGGCATGAAAACGGTTCCCACTCCCACGCTCATCCGGGACAGCGTCATCCTGGAGCCTGGCCGCGTCCGCGTGCTCGACCGGCGGATCTTCCCGCTGCGCATTGCGTTCGTGGACTGCCCCGACGTCGAGGCCTGCGCGCGCGCCATCGAGGAAATGGTCACCCAGAGCGCGGGTCCCGGCAAGTTGGCCGGCGCTGCCATGGTGCTGGCGGCAGAAGCCTGCGCCGGCAGTGCCGCCGAGGCGCGCAAGGCAGCGATGAAGGAAGCCGGCGTCCGGTTGCTGAAAACGCGGCCGACTAATAACAACATCCGCGATATCGTCGGCGCCGTGCTGGCCACGCTCGACGCACTGGCGGCGAGCGACGAGTTCGTTACCGCCGTCGAACGGATCGTGCGACAGGAATGGGACAAGCGGCACCGCAACAGCCGCCGGCTCGGCACCGCCGCGGCCGGACTGATCGAGGACGGCGACGCCATCCTCACTCATTGCTGGGCCGAGACGAGCCTGATCGACACTTTGACGGTGGCGACGGAGACCGGCAAGAAGATCACGGTCGTCTGCACGGAGACGCGGCCCTACCTGCAAGGCGCTCGGCTCACCGCGCATTCGGTCGCCGAGATGGGGCTGCCGGTGACGGTGATTACCGACGGCATGGCGGCCCACGCAATGGCGACAGGCATGGTGTCGCGCTACATGACGGCTGCCGACCGCGTCACGCTCTCCGGCCATGTCTTCAACAAGGTCGGCACGTTCCAGATCGCAACCGCGGCAAGGGCGCTGAACGTGCCCTACGTGGCTATGGTGCTGCGGCCGGACCGGCTAGCGCCGGGGCCGGAGGCGGTAGAGCTCGAGATGCGGGATGGCGAGGAATCCCTTCACTGCCTCGGCCATCGCACCGCAACGCCGCTCGCGACCGGCTGGTATCCGGCGTTCGACATCACGCCCCCCGACTTCGTCTCCGCCTATGCGACAGAGGAAGGGGTTTTTCGAGCCGGCGACCTCGCGGGAAGGTTCGGCTGACGTGGAGCTACACGGGGCAGAGACGACCATCCTCCACGGCGGCGCGCTGTGGAACGGTACCGGCTTCGACCGCGCCGATGTAGCGATCGCCGATGGCCGGATCGCGGCGATCCTGCCGCCCGCACGCGCCTACGAGGGCGATGTCGAGATCGTCGACGCGCGGGGTTGCGCTATCCTGCCCCCCTTCTTCGACGGCCATGTGCACTCCTCCTCGACCCTGCTTCGCGGCACCGAGAACAGCTATCCGCTCGAACTCTGGTCGTTCTGGGCGATTGGCTACGGGCGCGGTGCCACCGCTGCTTCGATCAGGGCATCGATGCGGCTGACAGCGATCGAGATGATCCGGGCGGGCATCGGCGGCTATGTCGACCATTTCCCGCCGGCGCGCTTCATGGCGCAGGGCCTTGAGGTCCATCGCGAAAGCGGCCTGCGCATCGGCTTCGCCCCGTTCTTCGCCGACCTTGTCGACGAAGACCTGCTGGATATACCGCTCGACCGGTCGGTGATCGCGGCGGTGGCGCCGGTCGTTCCAAGCGACCCGGACGAACTGCGTCGGCGGACGACTGCGCTCGCCGCCATGGCGGACGACCGCATCACTCCGCTCCTTGGACCCAACGCCCCGCAGCGCTGTTCGGCCGAACTCATCTCCCTGTGGGCGAGGCTGGCGGTGGAGCACGACCTGGGCAGCCACACCCACCTGCTCGAGACCTATCCCCAGTCGCGCGCGGCAGCGGCGCGCTGGGCCGGCGGCGTGGTGGGCGAACTCGATCGGCTCGGGCTGCTCCATGGCCGAACGTCGCTTGCCCATGCCATCTGGCTCGACGCGCCGGCCCGCTGCCTGCTCGCCGAACGCGGGGCGACGGCGATCCACAATCCACTGAGCAACCAGATGCTGGGATCTGGGCGGATGCCGGTGCGATCGATGCTGGACGATGGCGTACGCCTGGGGCTCGGCACGGACTGCTCTAACACATCAGGCCGGCACGACCTGTTCGAAGCGATGCGGCAGATGCTGGTGGCGGGACGCGATGCAGGCAGTCGCCACGACGCATGGATCCGGCCCGAGGAGGTTCTGAGGGCTGCGGTCGAGGATGGCTGGGCTTCGCTTGGCAAGGGGCCGGCACGGCTGATTGCCGGTGCGCCGGCCGATCTGATGGTGCTTGATTTTCGTACGGCATCGCTCGCGGCGGCAGAGATTTCGGCCGCCAGCATCGTAAGCCATGGCGATGCAAGCGCCGTGCGCGACCTCATGGTCGGTGGCCGCTGGCTGATGCGCGACCGGACGATCCGGGTGTTCGACGAGGCCGAAATTATCGACGAGGCGGCGGGCCACGCGGCGGCGCTGCGTGAAGGCGCGCGGCCGTCCCTGGAGCGGCTGCACCCGCATGTCGGGGACTACGACCGGTGGAGCGTCGGGGTCTTTTCCAGCCTGGGCTGCCCGCATTGCGGCCGTGCCGGCGGGCTGCACGGCTTCGCCGCCGAGCCGGCCGGGGAACCGGCCGCGCCGGCGAAACCGTAGCGATGACGCAATCTTTCGAACGGGAGGAAACGAGCATGGTCGACGCCGAGGGGCTTCGGGACGAATTGTGCAGGACCTATCGCGCCATGGATGCCGCCGGGCTGATCTTCCTGGCGGCAGGCAATCTGAGCGTACGTTTCGGCGGCGGCATGCTGATCTCGCCGGCCGGCGCCTCGGCCGCCGCGATCACGCCCGCCTCCTTCGTGGAGACGGCATTCGACGGCAGCGCCCAGGCGGGGCGGCCGTCGAGCGAGTGGGCGATGCACGCGGCCATCTACGAGGCCTATCCGCAGGCGCATTCCGTCGTGCACACCCATTCCGACCATTGCGTGGCGCTCGCCGCCACGGGCGAGAATCTGCCGCCCTTCCACTACATGGTCGCTGCCTTCGGCGGCGACGACGTCCGCTGCGCGCCCTACGTCCACTGGGCGACCCGGGCGCTGGCGGACAGCGCGGTGGCGGCGCTGCGCGGCCGCAGCGCCTGCCTTCTTGGCAATCACGGCATGATCTGCCACGGCAAGACCATCGGCGCTGCCTTCAACGCCGCATTGCGGCTGGAAGTGCTGTCGCGCCAATACATCCTGGCGCGGCAGGCGGGCGCTGTCCGGCTGCTCGACGACGCGGAAATGCGCGCCGCCAACGAGCGGTATATCGGATATGGGTGATCCCTTCGATCGTCCTTGTCTTGTATCGGAAGCTGCTATTCCGCTGACGGCCCCGCAACTTCCTCAGGAAATGCTCTAGCCGGCCCTGGTGTGCCGCTCGGCCACGGGATTGCCGCTCTTCTTCCATTCGGAGAAGCCGCCGCGGAGGCTGCGGGCATCGAGGCCCATCTCCTGAGCGATTCTTGCTGCGAGCAGCGACCGCCAGCCGGAGGCGCAGTAGAAGACGAAGGTCTTCTGCTGCGCGAACACCGGCTTGTGGTAGGGGCTCTCCGGATCGATCCAGAACTCCAGCATGCCACGCGGGGCGTGGAAGGCGCCGGGGATCATGCCCTCGCGCTCCAATTCGCGCGGGTCGCGGATGTCGACCATCACCACCTCGTCCGGCGTGGCGGCCATATCGGCCACCTCGACGGAGCGGACGACGGCCTCAGCCTCGGCCAAGAGGTCCTTGTAACCCTTCGCCATGGTCAGCGGCCCATCGCGTAGAATTCGTCATTGGGGCGCATGCTGGTGACGTTGGCCAGCCGGTTCGACATGCCGAAGAAGGCCGAAATGGCGGCGATGTCCCAGGCGTCCTCCTCGGTGAAGCCATGGGTCCTCAACTCGGCGACGTCGGCGTCGCCGACCTCGTAGGCGCGCGCCGACACCTTCATGGCGAAGTCGATCATCGCCATCTGGCGCGGTGTGATGTCGGCCTTGCGGTAGTTGATCGCCACCTGGTCGGCGATCTGCGGGTTCTTGGCGCGGATGCGCAGGATCGCGCCGTGGGCAACCACGCAGTACTGGCACTGGTTGGCGTTGCTGGTCGCCACCACGATCATCTCGCGCTCCGCCTTGGTGATCGGGCCGGGCTTGTCCATCAGTGCGTCGTGATAGGCGAAGAAGGCGCGGAACTCGTCGGGCCGGTGCGCCAGCACGAGGAAGACGTTGGGCACGAAGCCGGATTTCTCCTGCACGGTAAGGATGCGTTCGCGGATATCGTCGGGCAGGCCGGCAATCTCGGGAACGGGGAAGCGGCTTATGGCGGGTGCGGTCATGATTGTCTCTCCCTTATGCGGCCGCCAGGGCGACCAGCTTCTCATGATACTGCTCGAAGGCGTCGCCCGACGCGCCGGTGTAGCGCTCGATGCTGACCATGCAGGTCTGGGCCGAGCAGCCCTGGCCGAACTGCGAGGTGCCGACGTCGAGCGTCAGCACGTTGGGATTGCCGGCGACCTCGAGGCCACTATTGCCGGTGGGCGTGAACCAGGCGCCGGTCGGTAGGATGACGACGCCCTGACGAATGCCGTCGCTCAGATCGGCGGTGGCGAGGCATGCGCCGCGCTCGTTGGAAAGCCGCACCGTGTCTCCGTCGGCAATGCCGAGGGTTGCGGCGTCGGTCGCGTTGATGAGCACTTGCTCGCGCCCGCCCCGCTTCATCGCGCGGCTTGCCTCGCCGGTCTCCAGTTGGCTGTGAAGGCGGCCGACCGGTTGCTGAGAGAGCAGGTGGAACTGGCCTGCATTGCCGGCGGCGCCCAGCCATTCGGCAGGTTCGATCCAGGCAGGGTGCTCGCGGCAGTCGGCATAGTCGAGCCTCGCCAGCGTCTCGCTGCCGAGCACGATGCGACCGCTCTCGGTGGCGAGTGCGTTATCCTGCGGATTGTCGCGGAATTCGGCCAGATAGACGTGGTCTGTCTTCATCGGGCAGCGCGCCCAGCCCTGTTCCCAGAACGTGTCGAAGTCGGGCATGTCGAAGCCGAGGCGGCCGGCTGCGTCGTCGCGGCTTATGTTGTAGAGGTGGCGCAGCCAGCCCATTTCGTCGCGGCCTTCGTTGAAGCGCTCGCCGACGCCGAGCTTGCCGGCAATTTCGTCGAAGATGGCGAAATCCGAGCGCGAATTGCCGACGGGGTCGATCGCCTTGTGCATGGCCAGGATGAAGTCCGAACGTTTGTTGCCGGCGATGTCGTTGCGTTCGATTGAGGTGTTCGCCGGCAGGACGATGTCGGCGCGCTGGGCCGTGGCGGTAAACATCGGGTCCTGGACAATGATCGTCTCCGGCCGAGTCCAGGCCCGGCCGAGGCGGTTGAGGTCCTGGTGGTGGTGGTAGGGATTGCCGCCGGCCCAGTAGACGAGGCGGATGTGGGGATAGGTCCGTGTCTGCCCTTCATAGGTGTAGGACGCGCCGGGATTGAGCAGCATGTCGCTGATGCGGGCGACTGGAATGAAGCTGTCGATCGGCTTGGCGAGCTGCGACATGCCTGGCGACTTGCCGAGATTGTAGTGCGCACCGACGCCGCCTAGGGAGGCGTAGCCGTAGCCGACGCCGCCGCCCGGTAGGCCGATCTGGCCGACCATGGAGGCGAGGCCGAGGGCGGCCCAGAAGGGCTGCTCGCCATGATGGGCCCGCTGAAGACTCCAGCTCACGGTGAGCATGCTGCGCGTGTCGACGAGGCGGCGCGCCAGTTGCGCGATCGCATCGGCTGGAAGCCCGCAGATCTCCGCCGCCCAGTCGGCGTCCTTGCGCACGCCATCCTCGCTGCCGTCGAGATAGGCGAGCAGCCGATCCGCGCCGCTGGTGCAGCGGGAGAGGAAGTCGCGGTCGTGGCGGCCGGCCTTCGCGATCTCGCCGGCCATGCCCAGCATCAGCGCGGCGTCGGTATTGGGGCGGATCGGCCACCATTCCGCCGGCAGCCAGTCGGGCAGGTCGTCGCGGAGGGGCGAGACCAGCACGACCTTCACGCCGCGCTCGGCGATGCGGCGCAAATGCTTCTCCAGCGCGTGGCTGCCGATGCCGCCGGCCTCGCTCTGGGCGGTCCGGGGCGACAGCGCGCCGAACACGACGAGCGTCTCCGTATGCTCCGCGATGGTGTCCAGCGTGTTGGCCTGGCCGCCACAGGCGACATCGCTGCCCAGCGTATGGCGCAGGATCACCGGCCCGGCCGCGATCGAATAGGTGTCGACATGGCCGGTGAAGCCGCCGGCCAGGTTCATTGTCCGCTTGAGCAGCGACGAGGCATGGTGAAAGCGCCCGCAACTGGTCCAGCCATACGAGCCGGCGAAGATCGAGGCGTTGCCATGTTCGCCGGAGACGCGGCGGATCTCGTCCGCCACCAGCGTGGTGGCGTCGTCCCAGCTGACGGGCACGAATTTCTCGCTGCCGCGGCCGCTCCTGTCGCTGCGCTCGCGCTTCTCCAGCCAGCCGGAGCGCACCATGGGCTGCAGCACGCGCCGGTCGGGCCTGGCCCATTCGCGGATGGAGTCGATGATCGGTGACGGCGCCGGATCATGCGCAAACGGCTCGACGCCGACGATGCGGCCGTCTTCGACCAGAATCGTGTAAGCGCCCCAGTGGCTACAGTGCGGATAGCGTCGGATCGCTCCCATGGCGGCACTCCCTCAGATCATCGCTTCGATAAGGAACGGTCCCTTGCGCCGGCAAGCGGACGCAAGCAAGTCGGCGAAGCGCCCGGCCGTATCGGCGCGTGCGGCCTCCACGCCCATAGCACCTGCGAGCTTGACCCAGTCAAGCGCGGGATCGTCCAGATTGAGCATGCGGCTGGCGTTCTCGCCCGGTGCGCCGGCCCCGACATTCTTCAGTTCGCCCAGCAGGATTTGGTAGCGGCGGTTGGAGAAGACGATGGTGACGACGTCGAGCCTCTCGCGTGCGTGGGTCCACAGCGCCTGGACGGTATACATGCCGCTGCCGTCGGCCTGCAGCACGATCACCTTGCGATCGGGGCAAGCGATGGCCGCGCCGGTGGCGAGCGGCAGGCCGATGCCGATCGCGCCGCCGGTAAGCTGGAGGAAATCGTGCGGCTCGGCGCCATAGGTGCTGCGGAAGAAGTCGCGCCCGGAGGTCACTGATTCGTCGCAGATGATGCTGTCCGCCGGCATCAGCCGGGCGAGGGCGACGGCGATGGCTTCTGGCGTCAGCTTCCCAGTCGGCATATCGGGGGAATGGCGCGGCGAGAGTCGGGGGGGCGGCGCCTGGGTCACGCCGACGGCGTCGGCCAGCGCTTCGATCGCCGCGACGGGATCCTCGCCCTCGGCATATAGGTCGAGCACCAGGCAACCCTCGGGCAGCATGCTGCCCGGCTTGCCCGGATAGGCGAAGAAGCCGACCGGCGCCTTCGCGCCGAGCAGGATCAACTGCTCGGTGTCGGCAAACGTCGCGACTGCCTGGTCGATGACATAGGGCACGCGGTCGAGGGCCACGCGCCCGGCGCCACGCTGCATACGGCTGTTGGCCTGCTGGGCCATCAGACGCGCGCCGGTGCGCTGGACGATGCGGTCGAGCCGTTCGAGCTGCGGTGCGCGCAACGCGATGCCGGTGACGAGGATTGTCGTGCGTCGGCCGGCCTGCAGGGCCGTGGCGGCGGCATCGATACGTGCCTGGTCGGGCTGCCCAGAAACGGCCTGGGGAAGGGGCGCGGGCATGTCGTGCGATGTCTCGTTCCACGCGGCGTCGGCATGCAGGATCATGGTCGCGATCCGGCCGGGCGTGCCGCGGGCGGCGCCGATCGCTTCCTCGGTCCGCTCGCCCACAGTGTCGGCGGTTGCGGCGCGTCCGACCCAGTGCGACATGGGGCGCGCGAGCGACTCGATATCGGAGGTAAGCGGCGCGTCGTAAGCGAGGTGATAGGTTGCATGGTCGCCGACCACATTGACGATCGGCGATCGCGCGCGCCGCGCATTGTGCAGATTGGCCAGGCCGTTGGCCAGCCCGGGGCCGAGGTGGAGCAGGGTGGCGGCGGGTTTGTCTGCCATGCGCGCATAGCCGTCGGCCGCGCCGGTGACGACGCCTTCGAACAGGCCCAGCACGCAGCGCATGCGCGGCTGGCGGTCGAGGGCGGCGACGAAATGCATCTCCGACGTGCCCGGATTGGCGAAGCACACGTCGATGTCGTTGGCGAGCAATGTCTCGCAGAGCAGGTCGGCGCCGTTCATTCGGGCGAGGTCTCCATGACGTGGTCGGCAAGATCGCGGATCACGGACATCTTCTGCCAAAGAGGCGCAATCGAATCGAGCAGGCTTACAAACAGCGCATGTTTTTCACGAGCATAGTCTGCCACTTTGCCCGTCTGCGGCATGGCGACAGCATCGGGCGTGTTCACCCATGCGCGGGCGAGTTCGGCGTCGCCCGCGTCCAGCAGGTGCCTGGCTCCGATCGTCGCGAGGCCGCGCAGACCGGCCTGGGCGCCACTGGCGCGCTCGACGGGAATACCCAGCAGCGTCGCCAGGAATCCTGCGAAGTACGGGTCGGACGCCAGGCCGCCGCCGAGCGAGAGCACGCCGGCGGGCGCGTTCATCATGTCGTGGCTGATCCGCGCGACGAAGGCCAGGCCTTCGCGGGCGGCCCAGGCGATCTGCTCGGGCCGGGTGTGCGCCGTCAGCCCCAGCAGCGCGCCGCTGGCATCGGGCGTCGTATAGGGCGCTCGCTCGCCGCCTGGCTCGAAGAAAGGGTGCAGGATCAGCCCGGAATAAGCCGGGCCGACGTGGATCGGCAGGCCGACGGCGATGCGTCCGACGTGCTGGAACAGCGTTGCGCCGTTGAAGCTCGGGTGGAACGACAGAAAGCCTTCGCCGAGGACGAAACGCTGGAGCATGGCGCCGGGCGGCGTCTGGCGCATCTGCGTCGGGTCGAGGATGTGGCAAGCATGGATTGCGCTAGTACCGAAGATCGATGCGCGCGTCACCGAGGGTCGGATGCCGAGGCCGAGGCCGACTAGCGTCGACTGCACATCGCCGGGTCCGAGCAGGACCGGCGTTCCGGCCGCGACGCCGATGGCCGCGGCCGCGGCCGACGAAAGCGTGGCACGGCATTCGCCTACCGGGGCGAAGTCCGGGAGGAGCTCCAACCCGCGCTCAAGGCCCAACGCGCGCTGGACGAGATCCGACATGGCGCCGGTTCGCCAGTCGCCCCAGACGGGTAGGGCGGCTGTCGGCTCGCCGCACAAGGCTCCCGTCAGCGTGAAGAAAAGCCATTCCTTGAGGCGAAGCACATGGGCGATGCGCGACAGGCGCTGCGGATCGTTGCGCTGCAGCCAGAGCAGTTGCAGGCTCTGCGACGCCGCCGTCGGGCGGGACCCTGTCACCGCATGGATTTCGTCCTGGGCGCCCGAGGCCTGCAGTTCTGCCGAAATCTGCCTTACCCGGCCGTCAAGCCAGGTCATGGCGTGGCCGGCCGGCTGCGTGGCCGCGTCGAGCGGCCACAGGCCGTCGCCTTGGCCGGTGACGAGGATGCCCTCGACCGGACCGCCGAGCCCGGCGGCGCAGTCGCGCAGCACCGCGAAGGCGTCGTCCCGCGTCACCGCCATGTCCTGCTCGACGCGCGCGCCGTCGCGTCGCAGCGCCTGATTCTGCCGTTCCGCCGTCGCCACGATCCGGCCATGCCTGTCGAACGCAGCGGCCTTGACGGCCGTCGTTCCGGAATCGAGGCAGAGCAGGAAAGGGCCCATGTTCTGGTTCAGGAAGCCTGCCGCAGCCCCTGGAGCGCGGCGGTTCCCTGCTGGCCGTAGGTCTTGAACTTCACCAGCACCTCCGCGATCTGGCTCTCCGACAGCACCGGCGGCTCGCCGAAGGGCAGGCACAGCAGATATTGCTGCGCCAGGGTCTCGACCGTCACCGCCAGCGCCAGGGCGCGGGCGATGGAGACATGCGCGGCAATGACGCCATGATGGGCCATGAGGCAGGCGCGACGGCCTTCAAGCGCCTTGACCACGACGTCGGCCAGCGCCTGCGATCCGAAGATCTCGTAGGGCGCGCAGGGGATCGTGCCGCCGCCCGTCGCAGCGATCGAATAGTGGATCGCCGGAATGTCCTTGCCGAGGATCGAAACGGCAGTTGCATGGGTGGAATGGGTGTGCACCACCGCGTTCAGATCCGGCCGGGCGCGCAGGATGTCGCGGTGGAAGCGCCATTCGCTCGACGGCAGCACGTCGCCGGCATAGGTGGCGTCCCAGTTCATGGCCACGACGTGCTCGGGCAGCAGGTCCTTGTAGGGAATGCCGGTCGGGGAGATGAGGAAACCGTCGCCGTGGCGGACGCTTATGTTGCCTGCCGTGCCCTTGTTGATGCCGAGGGCGTTCATGCTGCGGCACGCCTCGATCAGTTCGGTCCTCAGTGCGCGTTCTTCGTCTGTCATGGCAAGGTTCACTTCGTCGGGTAGAGGGGCTGCTCGCCTTCCAGGATACGGCCGATGTCCTCGGCGATCATGTCGGCGGCCTTGGTGATCGAATAGCGGGACGCGCCGGCAATGTGCGGCGACAGCGTCACGTTGGGAAGTTTCAGAAGCGGCCAGTCGGCTGGCGGCGGCTCGGGATCGAAGGTGTCGAGGGCCGCGCCGCGCAGATGTCCCGAGACCAGCCCATCGTAAAGCGCGGAGTAGTCGAGGACCTGGCCGCGCGTCGTGTTGACGATATATGAGCCGGGCTTCATCGCGGCGATCTGGGCGCGGCCGATCATGTTTTTGGTTTGCGGCGTGACGCGCGGATGCAGCGTGACGACGTCGCAATGCGCCAGGAGCTCGTCCAGCTCCATCTTGCGGATTCCGGCGTCGGCCTCTTCCTGCGTCAACTGCCGGAACGGATCGTAGATGGCGATGCGGCACCCGAATGGCCGCAGCAGCCGCGCCACGCGCGAGCCGATGTCGCCGAATCCGACGATGCCGACGGTGAGTTCGCAGAGTTCCGGTCCCGTATGATCAAAGTGGTAGAATTCGCGGCGGAATTCGCCGCTTGCCACCGACAGGTGGCCGCGGATCAGGTTGCGCGTTTCGGCGAGCAGAGACGCAACCGTAAATTCGGCGACCGCGGAGGCGTTGCGGCCGGGCGTGTTGACGACGGTGATGCCGCGGGCACGGGCGGCCGCCATCTCGATGTTGACCGGACCGCCGCGCGACACGGCGATGATCTTCAGCTTCGGCGCGTGCTCCAGGCTCCTGGCGGTGATCGGCGCCAGGTGCGTCACCAGGACATCGAGGTCGGCGATAAAGTCGAAATAATGCTCCGGCCGGCCGACGAACTCGGCGACGGGAAGATCGGGATCGAACTTCGTCGACTGCACCTTGAGCGGCCAGTCGAGCTGCATCTGGCGATAGGTCGCGGCGCGCCCAGCGAGCCGCTTCGTCAGCGCACCCTCGAAGAAGGCCGGCTGCATGAAACCGTCACCGATGATCCCGATCGACAGCGAGCGCGTCTGGTTCATCATGTTCATGACCTCCGGCGCTCCTATGCGGTCTTCGCCTTGGCCGGCGCGGGACCGTCTACTTCATACCCCGGCAGGACGTCCCGGTAGCGTTCGCCGTCTAGCGCGATCTCGCCCAGAATCTCGGCCGTATGCTCGGCGAATTGCGGCGGCGCGAGGCGATAGCTCGCCGGTGTGCGCGCCATCTTGATCGGACTGCCGGTGCCGCGATAGGCGCCGATGTCGACGACCATCTCGCGGTGGCTTGTGTGGGGATCGGCGACCACCTGGTCGATGGTGCGCACCGCGCCGCACGGAACGCCGGCCTTGATCAGCGTGTCGGCGAGCGGGTCGCACTCGAAGCCCGCAAGCGCCCGTTCGAGCTCGACCTTCAGCGCGTCACGGTTGACGTTGCGTTCGCCATTGCTGGCGAAACGCGCGTCGCCGGGCAGGTCGGGGCGGCCGATGATGCGGCACAACGTCTCGAACTGCCGGTTGTTGCCGACGGCGAGGAAGATCGGCTCAGTGCCGGTGGCAAAGGTGTCGTAGGGACAGATGTTCGGATGCGCGTTGCCGGACGGGCCGGGGACCTTGCCGGACAGGTAGTAGTTCGGCAGGTGAGGATGCAGCAGCGAGATCCCGCAGTCGTAGAGCGTCGTCTCGACGAACTGGCCCTTGCCGCTCAGCGTCCGCTCGTTGAGCGCGAGCAGGATGCCGATCACCGCGTTGAGGCCGGTCACCATGTCGACGACCGGCAGGCCGACGCGCAGGGGATCGCCGCCGAGCTCGCCGTTGACGCTCATGATGCCGGTGGATGCCTGGATCGCGGCATCATATCCCGGCAGGCCGCCGAGTGGGCCGTCGGCGCCGAAGCCTGAGACGCGGCAGTGGACGAGGCGCGGAAAGCGGCGCTCCAGTTCCTCGCGCGTCAGGCCCCATCGTTCGAGCGTGCCGGTCTTGAAATTTTCGATGAAGACGTCGGCCGTCTCCAACAGAGCCAGCAGCAGTTCCTGGCCGGCCGGCTGCGCCATGTCGAGCGCCATGCCGCGCTTGTTGCGGTTGAGGCCGAGGAAGTAGCTCGCGGTGCCGTTTAGGAAGGGAGGGCCCCAGCCGCGCGTCTCGTCGCCTGCCGGCGGCTCGATCTTGATGACAGAGGCGCCGTGGTCGGCCAGCACCTGGCCGGCATAGGGACCGCCCAGCACGCGGCTGGCGTCGATCACCTTGATGTTGGCCAGAGAGCCCGTATTCAGCATCATCATTCTGTCCAGTTCAATTATGAAGCGAGCATGCAAGGAGCCGGATCGCGAAGATCCCGGCGCAACTGCTCGGCGAATTCGGGGTAGGTCTCGGCCAGCTCGTCGAGGACGCGTCCGCGCAGCAGGGCGAGTGTCGCTTCGTCCGGAAGCGCCGTCTGCTTCGGCGCCTCGTCATGGGCGAAATCGAAGCCGGTC
This sequence comes from Mesorhizobium australicum, assembly GCF_900177325.1. Classification (NCBI taxonomy): domain Bacteria; kingdom Pseudomonadati; phylum Pseudomonadota; class Alphaproteobacteria; order Hyphomicrobiales; family Phyllobacteriaceae; genus Mesorhizobium; species Mesorhizobium australicum. The sequence goes on from NZ_FXBL01000004.1 coordinate 1,261,883, forward strand.
GACTGGCGGATCTCGGCCAGGTCGTGGCCCGGATGCACGCTGTCCAGCCGGAAGCCGGGCCGCGCCTTGTCGAAGGAAAACAACGCCTTGCCGGTCAGCAGGCCATAGGGGCCGCCGGTGCGATAGACGCCATCGTCGCTGACGCCCGGCGCGCTGATGAAATCGACCTTGTCGACGAAGACGCGCGGGCTGTGCTCCTCGCGGAAGAGGATGACGCGGGGCACGACGAAATAGAGGTAGCTGGAGCCGAAGGAGCCCGGCCAGCGCACGCTGGAGCGGGGATAATCTCCGGCGCCGACGAGGTTGACGTTGCCGCGGCCGTCGATCTGGCCACCGCCAAGAAAGAAGGCGTCGATGCGGCCCTGGCCGGCGCAGTCGAACAGTTCGGCCGAGCCGTTGGTGAAGAAGTTGTGCTCGACCGAGCCGAGGATCGAGATCCGCGGCTCGGGCGCTCCGGCCCTGGCCTTCATGGCGCGCAGCAGCATGGCGCCGGCCGCGGGTATCGGCGAGGAGGCCCCAACCGCGACGTGGCGGACGCCGTCGAGCAATCGTGCGATTGTGCAGATCAGCACTTCGCGGGGAAGGATATCGCTCATTGCGCGGGCTCCAACCGGGCCGATTCCATGTAGCCGGCAAACCCGACCGCAGTTCTGGCGGCGCGAGCATAGCGGAGGATTTCCGCGGTATCCGTCGGGTACTCGCCCCATAAACCATAGGGCCAGGCACCCTTCGGCGCATGGGCGATCGCGCTGACGTAGAGCGCCGGCAAAGTGCCCGCGGCGGTGGTCTCCGACAAGAGAAGGTTCTCGTCGACAATGCGTTCGACCGTGACAAGCGTGCTAGCGGACGCGTAGGCCATAGCGGCCAGTTCGCGGCGACGCCCGATCCAGACATTGCCGAAGCGGTCCGCCATCGGCGCATGGAAAATGGCGAGGTCGGGCTTGATGGCAGGGATGAGGACGATCGGGTCGCCCCGTTCGGCGAAGGGATTGTCGATGACGCGCCAGTCGTCACGGTGGCGCAGGACGTCGGTGCCGATGAGGCCGCGCATCGGCAGGAAGGGGCTGCCCTTCTGCGCCGCCATCAGGCCTGCATGGATGGCGGGGCAGGTTGCGTCCATGATCCGGATCGCGCCCTCGCGAACCGCCTCGTTGAATCGCGGCGCTCCACCGGCCTCGCCGAGGGATACCGCGCTGGTCTCCACCGTGCGCACGAGGCCTGCGCCGACGAGCTGGTCGACCTGGAGGCCGCCGGTCGGCACGCAGACGATGTGGAGGTCGCCCGCGCCGTGCTCGATGATCGGCCTGGTCATAGCCATCGACACGCCCGCATAGTCGACGGGCAAAGCGATGCGCATGCCTTGCTCGACATGCTTCGCCATGTCGCGAAGTGAAGTAGGCACTTCCATCCTCCCAAATCCGCCTCGGCGCCCTGAGGCGGTCGAGACGGTTAGCTTTTGGACTTCCAACAGGTGTTCTATAATATAGAACGCTTTTCTGAAAATGAGCCTAGTCCTGGTAGCGTGTTCCTGTCAATCCGGTTTTGGGTGCTTCACTGTCGGTGCCACGCTCCCACAGGGGGCATGTTTACACCGCGCCGGCTGCTTTCACGAAAGGCTTGACAAGCAGGTAGCGGCAGCAAATGATAAAAACAGAAAGCTGTTCTACAATATGGAACAGCGGGAGGAGAGATAGGATGGCCGAAAAGGTGGCCGGGCGCGTCGAGCGCAGGAACGCCGGGGACAATACGTCCGCCGCCACGAGCGAAGCTTTCGAGCGCAGCGTCATCGGGTCGGGGATCGCCGTCCGGGAGATAGTGAAGTCGTACGGGGCCTTCCGCGCCGCGGATCAAGTCAGCCTCGAGATCGAGCCCGGCGAGTTCATCACGTTGCTCGGCCCGTCGGGCAGCGGCAAGACGACGCTGCTCAACCTTATCGCCGGCTTCCAGAAGCCAGACGATGGTGAAATCCTGGTGGACGGAAAGGCCATTCAGGACGTGCCGACCCACAAGCGCGGCTTCGGCATGGTGTTCCAGAGCTACGCGCTGTTCCCCAACATGACGGTGACGCAGAACGTCGCCTTTCCGTTGCGAATGGCCGGCGTCGACCGCGCGACCGCCGAGCGGCGAGTCGCCGAGACGCTCGACATGATGCGGTTGTCGGAACATGCCGCAAAGAGCCCGTCGCAGATGTCGGGCGGGCAACAGCAGCGCGTGGCGATCGCGCGCGCCATTGTCCTGCGGCCAAAGGTCGTGCTGATGGACGAACCGCTGAGCGCTCTGGATCGGCGGCTGCGCGAATCGATCCAGATCGAGATCCGACAGCTTCACCGCACCCTCGGCAGCACGATCCTCTTCGTTACCCACGACCAGGGCGAAGCGCTTACCATGAGCGACCGCATCGCCGTCATGGATGCCGGCAAGATCGTCCAGGTTGGCACGCCGACCGAAATCTACCGCCACCCCAAGGATCGCTTCGTTGCATCCTTCGTCGGCGAGAGCAATCTGATCGAGGCCGAGGTCGTGCAGAAGCGCGGCACGACGATGACGCTCAAGAACCGCGCCGGCTACGTCTTCAGCGCGGAAAGCCGCGACGCGATCGACGTCGGACGTGCCTCGGTGCTCGTCCGCCCGGAGAGGATCGCGATTTCGGATGTGCCGACGGCGAACTCCATTCCGGCGGTGGTGACCTCCGCACTGTTCCTCGGCGAGATCCTGCGCGTCGAGGTGCGTATGGAGGGCGGCGAGACATTGCTCATCCGCTGCACCGACAGGACTGGCCGGCCCTTACCGTCCGTCGGCGACTTGCTGCATGTCAGCTGGGGTGCCGAAGACTGCTGGGTCCTGTCATGACCACGGCCGCCTTCGATGCGCGGCCGCCGCGCAGGCCAGCGATCCAGCTCTCTGAGTGGATCAAGAATCCCGCCGTTCTGCTCCTGCCGGCAGCCGGTTTCCTCGCCTTCATCTACCTGCTGCCGCTGATCGACCTCGGCCGCATCAGCGTCAGCGGACCCACTTGGTCAGTCTACTTCGAGCGCGTCTTCTCGGTCCCGCTCTACTGGGAATCACTGCTGCGCACGATGCAGATATCGTTGACGGTCGCCTGCCTGTGCCTCGTACTTGGCTATCCGACCGCACTGCTGATCCATCGCAGCCGCGGGATCGTCCAGGTACTGATCGCGACCGCGATCGTGCTGCCTTACTTCATCGCGATCCTGATCCGCACCTATGCGTGGATGGTGCTGCTCGGCCGCAACGGGCCAATCAACAAGCTGATGGCGGCGCTGGGCGTCTTCGCCGAACCGGCGCAGCTGCTGTTCAATCGCGGCAGCGTGCTGCTCGGCATGACCGCGGTGCTGCTGCCGCTCATGGTACTGAGCATCTATGCGAGCGTAGCGCGGCTGGACCAGAGTCTTGCGCGCGCGGCGCTGGCGGCGGGAGCGGGACCCATCGCTGTTTTCTGGCGGGTGCTGTTCCCCCTGACGCTGCCCGGCGTCGGCGCCGGCTTCCTGCTGGTCTTCGTGACCGCGCTCGGCTTCTTCATCACGCCCACCCTGCTCGGCGGGCCAGGCGACCAGATGTTCGCCATGCACATCACCCAGCAGGCCGACTTCGCTACGTCGGAGGGCTTTCTGCAGTCGCTCGCGGTCGTGCTGCTCGTCATCACGCTCGCGGTGGTGGGCATCGCCGGCCGCTTCCTCGGCTTCGAGTTTATCTGGGGCGGCGGCAAGCTGTCGGATTCGGTGGAAAAGCCCACCGCCGTCGCGGCGCAAAGCGCGACCGACGGCCGACGGTCGCTCGCCAGCGCCATCGCCGACGTGATCGGCTGGCCATTGCTGCGCCTGGCCGGGCACCTCCCGGCGAGTTTCGGCACCTGGACCGTACGCCTGATGGGCGGCCTCGTGGTGGCGGGGCTGATCCTGCCCATTGTGGTGGTGATGATCATCTCGTTCAGCAGCGCCACCTACCTGACCTTCCCGCCGCCGTCGTTCTCGCTGCGCTGGTACGAGAAGTTCTTCTCCGATTCCAACTGGATGTCGGCGTTCTGGAATTCCCTGGTAATCGCCTCCATGTCGGCCTGCATCGCGGTGACGCTGGGCGCGTCGGCGGCGATGGGCATCGTGCGCAGCCGAATCAAGGGCAAATCGGCGATCATGCTGTTGCTGGTCAGCCCGGTGATCGTGCCGCCGGTGGTGCTCGGCCTGTCGCTCTACTCGCTGTTCCTGCGCTTCGACCTGGTCGGCTCGATGTGGGGACTGGCCGCCGCGCATGCCATCGGCGGCCTTCCTCTCGTCGTCGTTATCCTGTCGGCGGCGCTGCAGGCGGTCGATCCGCGGCTAGAGCAGGCCGCGGCTGTCCATGGCGCCTCGCCGCTGACGGTGTTCCGCACCGTGACGCTGCCGGCGATCGCTCCCGGCCTTGCCGCTGCGACCTTCTTCGCCTTCCTGCACTCGTTCGACGAACTGGTGCTCTCTCTGTTCCTGTCGAGTGCGCATCTGCGGACCCTGCCGCTGATGCTGTGGGCCGACATCAACTACCAACTCAATCCGGTCCTCGCTGTCGTGTCGACACTCGAGGTCCTGCTTGTCGTGGGAGGAATAGCTCTTGCGCGCCCGGTTCTCACTCGGTCGCGGGGAGTCGCTTGACACTGCAAAAATCCAACGGAGGAGACGAGACTATGATTGCAAGGACATTACGCACTCTGTCGCCGGCTTTGCTTGCGGCGACCGTCATGATGACGGTCGGCGCGGGCGCGGCCATGGCCCAGAGCAAGGAAGTCATTATGCAGGATCCGGGCGGCGGCTACGGCGAAGCGCTTCGCAAGGTGATGTACGACCCGTTCGAGAAGGAGACCGGGATCAAGGTCATTACCGTGCAAGAGGCGCGTAGCGGTCCCCGCATCAAGGCCCAGGCCGAAGCCGGCAAGGCGGAATGGGACCTGACCTTCATCTTCGACCAGGAGACCAAGCTGCTTGGCGATTGCTGCCTTGAGGATATCGACTATTCGATGCTGTCGGAGCCGGCCCAGAAGACGCTGGCCGCGATGCCGGAGAACCTGAAGCGCAAGAAGGGCGTGGCGCTGCAGGTGATCGGGTTGTCGATCGTCTACAACACGGACAAGTTCAGCGGCGACAACGTGCCAAAGAGCTGGGCCGATTTCTGGGACGTCGAGAAGTTCCCGGGTCGCCGCTGCCTGCCGGGCTGGCCGCGCTTCGTATTCGAAGCTGCGCTAATGGCCGACGGCGTCGAGAAGGACAAGCTCTACCCGCTCGACATGGAGCGCGCGCTGAAGAAGGTCGCCGAGATCAAGCCGCACATCGCCAAATGGTGGACGACTTCGGCGCAGCCGCCGCAGCTGTTGTTGGATGGCGAGGCCGACATGTGCATGGCCTATACCGGCTCGATGAGCAAGCTTGCGCTCGAAGGCGCGCCGGTCGAACTCGAGTGGAACCAGGGCTTCGTCTATTACGACTTCTTCTCGATCCCCAAGGGCGCGCCCAACCGCGAGAACGCGCACAAGCTCCTGTCGTGGCGACTCGATCCGCAGCGCGCAGCCGAACTGACGTCCAACTTCCCGGTGGCGCTGCCGTCCCCGGTGGTGTTCGAAGCGGCCGATCCCGCGATCAGCATCTATTGGGCCAACAACCCGAAGAACGTCTCGCGGGCGATCGAGTGGAGCCCGGACTACTGGGGCGCACCTTCGCCGGCCGGTAACTCCACCAACGAAGAGTACGGCCAGGAGAAGCTGAACGGGCTCCTCGCACAGTAACGTCTCCCAACACGACCCCCGGGCGGCTGCGATACTGTATCGTAGTCGCCCTTGTCAGTGGGCTTTGGCGGCGCGGCCCGGCGTGCTACAGCCCCCGGGTTGGACATCGAAGCGGTCATACATGGACAAAGCCTTCACCAAAGGACTGAGACTTCTCGAAACGCTTGCGCTCAGTGAACAGCCCAGAGGCGTGACCGATCTTGCGGCGGAACTCAAGTTCACCAAGAGCAATGTGCACCGCCTGCTGACGACGCTGCAACTCCAGGGCTATGTCCGCCAGATCCAGCCGCACAGCACCTATGAACTCACCACGCGGATCTGGGAGCTTGGCAATCTCGTCATCCGCCGCATGGATCTCGTCAAGCTGGCACGCCCTGCGATGACCAAGCTCGCCGCCGCGACGGGCGAGACAATCCATCTGTCGGTGCTGCAGGACACCGAGGTGCTCTACGTCGACAAGATCGAGAGCGACCACCATATTCGCGCCAACACCAGCGTTGGCGCCCGGGCGCCCGCCTACACGGTGGCGACCGGCAAAGCTATGCTGGCGCAGCTCCCCGACAGCTATCTCGAACGTTTTCGCCCATTGCTGAAGCGCTACACCGATACCACGCGCACCACGATGGAGGAGCTGCGCGAGGACGTGGAACTGGCGCGTTCGCAGGGCTATGCCTCTGTGCTTCACGGCGAATGGCGCGAGGGTATCGCGGCCTGTGCCTGCGCCATCCTGGGCCGCGACGGCGAGCTGGTCGGCGCGATCGGCATGTCGGGCCCGGATACGCGCATCAAGCGCAAGCACATCAAGCAGTTCTCCGTCGATGTCATCGAGGCGGCACGCAGCATCTCTACCGCCCTCGGCTACACGGCCCGCGGCTGAGCCGCGAAACCCGCCATCCCATCTCGTTCATCGAAGGACGCCCTATGTCGATTCCCTATCCGAACACGAAGCTCTTCATCGACGGCCAATGGCGCGATGCCAGCGACGGCCGCACGATCGAGGTCGGCGATCCGGCAACAGGGATGACGATCGGCAACGTGGCCCATGCGAGCCGTGGCGACCTGGACGACGCGCTCGCGGCCGCCGACAAGGGGTCGCGCATCTGGGCGGCGACGGGAGCGTTCGACCGCTACAAGCTGATGCGCAAGGCGGCCGAGCTGCTGCGCTCGCGCGCCGACACGATCGCCGGAATCATGACGCTCGAGCAAGGCAAGCCACTGGCCGAAGCGCGTTCGGAAACCATGGGCGGCGCCGACACGATCGACTGGTTCGCCGAGGAGGCGCGGCGCGCGTACGGACAAATCATCCCGGCGCGCATGGGCGGCGTGTCGCAGTTCGCCATCAAGCTGCCGGTCGGGCCAGTCGCGGCCTTTACGCCCTGGAATTTCCCGATCAACCAGATCGTGCGCAAGCTCTCTGCGGCGATTGCCGCCGGCTGCTCGATCATCGTCAAGGCGCCGGAGGAAACGCCGGCCTCGCCGGCCGAACTTATCCGCTGCTTCATTGATGCCGGCATCCCGGCAGGCGTCGTCAACCTCGTCTACGGTGTGCCGTCCGAAATCTCCGAATACCTCATCCCGCATCCGGTGATCCGCAAGATCTCCTTCACAGGCTCCACACCGGTCGGAAAGCACCTGGCCAGCCTCGCCGGCCTGCACATGAAACGCGCCACGATGGAACTGGGCGGCCACGCGCCGGCAATCGTCTTCGACGACGCCGACGTCGCCAAGGCGATCAAGGTCCTGTCGGCCAGCAAGTACCGCAATGCCGGTCAGGTCTGCATCTCGCCGACGCGCTTCCTGATCCAGGACGGAGTCTACGACCAGTTCCTCGACGGTATCACCAGCGCCGCCAGGGCGATCAAGGTCGGCAGTGGCCTCGATCCGGAGAGCCAGATGGGGCCGCTGGCGAACGAGCGCCGTATTCCGGCGATCGAAGGGCTGCTCGCCGACGCCGTGTCGCGCGGCGCCGAAGTCACCGCGGGCGGGCGGCGCATCGGCAATGTCGGGAACTTCTTCGAGCCGACCGTGGTCGCCAACGCTCCGACGGATTCGCGCATCATGAACGAGGAACCGTTCGGCCCGGTCGCGATCGTCAACCGCTTCTCCAGCCTTGACGAAGTGGTCGACGAGGCGAACCGGCTACCCTTCGGCCTCGCCTCCTACGCCTTCACGCGGTCGGCGGAGACGATCAGGGCGCTCGGCCTGCGCATCGACGCAGGCATGACCACGATCAACCACAACGGCCTCGCCTTGCCGGAAGTGCCGTTCGGCGGCGTGCGCGATTCGGGCTACGGCACTGAGGGCGGATCCGAGGCGATCGAGGCCTATCTGGTGACCAAATACGTGACCGAGATGGCGGCCTAGAAGCCGCTGACCAGCCGCTCGCGCGACGGGCTGGCGGCGGGTTAGGGCCTGGCAAGCGCCTCAGGCCGAGACGTCGATGACGACACGTCCCTGGATCTTCCCGGCCACGATCTCCTCGGCCAGTCGAGGCAGGTCGGACAGCGGCTCGACGCGGGCGATGCGGGCGAGGTGGGCGGCGTCGAGATGAGCGGCCAGGGTGCGCCAGGCGCGCTCGCGTTTCTTCGCCGGCGCCATGACGCTGTCGATGCCGATGAGGGTCACGCCGCGCAGGATGTGTGGCGCGACCGAGCCGGGCAGGTCCATTCCACCGGCCAGTCCGCAGGCGGCCACGGCGCCGCCATAGAAGGTCTGTGCAAGAACGTTGGCGAGGGTGGTGGAGCCGACCGAATCGATGGCACCGCCCCAGCGCTCCTTCTGCAGGGCGCCACCCCTTTCGGCCAAGGTCGCGCGGTCGACGAAGCCGGTCGCACCGAGTTCGGTCAGGTAGGCATGGGATTCGGGACGTCCGGTGGACGCGGTAACCGTGTAGCCTTTGCGGGCGAGCAGGCTGATGGCGGTTGAACCGACGCCGCCGGCCGCCCCGGTGACCAGCACCTCGCGGCCGCCTGCTTCGATCGAGCCCCAGTCCTCCAGGGCATCGACGCACAGCGCGGCCGTGTAGCCGGCGGTGCCGATCGCCATTGCCTGTTCGAGGCTGAAGGCGTCGGGAAGCCGCGTCAGCCATTGCGGCTTGAGGCGTTGGAAGCGGGTGTAGCCGCCCCATTCGGTCTCGGAGAGGCCCCAGCCGTTCACGACGACTTTGTCGCCCGCCTGCCACTCGGGCGAGCGGCTCTCGACGACTGTGCCGGCGAGATCGATGCCCGCGACCATGGGCAGTCGGCGAGCGATGCGACCCTTGCCCGACACGGCCAGGCCGTCCTTGTAGTTCAGCGTCGAATAGGAGACCTCGACCAGCACGTCGTGATCGGGCAGTTCCGAAAGCGCAAGCTGGCGGAAGGCGGCTTTCGGCTTGCCCTCCTCGTCGACGATCATCAGGGCGCGGAATGTGTCGCTCACGGTGTTTCCTCTCTTCAGGTTTCAGGCCGTCGCCGGTCGGTTGGCGCGGGCGGCGCGCCGCTCGAGCGCTGCGGTGACCTCGCTGTGCATGCCTTCTAGATGGCGGCGCATCAGCGCAGCGGCCGCGTCGCCGTCACGCTGCTCGACGGCGCGCAGGATGCGTTCGTGCGCGTCCGACGTGCGCTTGCGCTCGCGGGTGCGGTAGGTCAGCAGGTTCGTGACCGGAATGAAGCTCTCGATCACCGTATGCATCATCAATTGCATCGGGCCGTTTGCTGTGGCGGTCACCAGAGCGCGGTGGAAACGCACGTCCGAGGCGCAGAACTCCTCGTCGGACAGATCCTCTTGCCGCTGCAGCGCGATCTCCGCGGCCATTGCATCGATGTCGGCCTCCGACCGGTTCGCGGCGGCCATCCGGCAACAGACGATCTCGGTCTCGATACGGGCAGAGACCATTTCGTCCCCGCCGAAGGCGCCGAGGCCGACCAGCAGCGTCGTGGCGCCGGTGAGGGTCCGGCTGACGGCGTCGATGTCGGGGCGGGTGACGAAATTGCCGCCCGCGGGGCCGCGCCGCGAACTGATTAGATTCTGCGCCGCGAGCCGCTTCAGCGCCTCCCGTACCGTCGGCCGCGAGACCTTGAAGCGGCGCGCCATCTCCTCCTCGTTGGGAAGGCGCTCGTCGATGCGCAGACGGCCGTCCATGATGGCGGCACGGATCGTCTCGGCGACCTGCCTAGCCAGTCCGGACCGCACGATGGTGTCGTAGTTCAGCTCCACAGCGTTCGGCTCCGTGGCTGGGTTTCTCAGGGACGCTCGATATCAGGATTGCAATCTAATATAGGTTTGACAAATAGGGAATTGCGGATAGCCTCCCGACATACATTTTTCGCGAGACTCCATCATGCTCGGTCCCGGATCGAATGCCCCTGACGCCGGCGATGCCGCTGATCCAGCGCTGCTCGAGCGGCTGGCGTCGGCGCTGCCGCGCAACGCGCTTTTGGTCGGCGACGCAATCGATCCGCGCTACCAGGAGGACCGGCGCGGGCGGTACTCGGCGCGGCCACGCTTCATCGCGCGGCCTGGCACGACGGCGGAAGTCGCCGCCTGTCTCGCCGCCTGCAACGCTTTCGGCCAGACACTGGTCGTGCATGGTGGCCGCACAGGGTTGTCTGGCGGCCACCGCATCGCCGACGGGGAGGCGGTTCTATCGACCGAGCGTCTGACCTTGCTCGGCGACGTACAGCCGCTGACGCGCACGGTGCTGGCATCGGCGGGAACGCCGCTGCAGGCGGTGCAGGAGGCGGCCGCCGCCGCTGGCTATCAGTTCGGCGTCGACATTGGTGCGCGCGGTACCGCGACGGTAGGCGGCAATGTTGCCACCAATGCCGGCGGCATACGCGTGCTCCGCTACGGCATGTTCCGCGCCCAGGTGGCGGGGCTCGAAACGGTGCTCGCGGATGGTACGGTGCTTTCGGCGCTGCGCGGTCTCGACAAGGACAATGCCGGTTACGATCTCAACCAGCTCTTCATCGGCAGCGAAGGAACGCTGGGCGTGGTGACACGGGCTTTGCTGCGGCTCCATCCAAAACCGCTGGACGAGGCCAACGCCTTCGTCGCGCTGAGTTCGGTCGGGGCCGCGCTGGCGCTGCTCGAGCGGTTGCGCGCCGACGTCGGCTCCGGCCTGTCGGCCTTCGAGATCATGCTGCCACAAGCCTATGAGGGCGTGACCGGCTTCCTCGGCATGCCGCTTCCGCTTGCGGCGCGGGCACCTTTTTACGTGCTCGCCGAGGTGCAGGCCTTCCGCGACGACCAGACGATCGAGCGCTTCTCGCAGAGCCTGATGGAAGCGCTGGACGAGGGCAAGGCACAGGATGCGGTCGTGTCGCAGTCGTCGCGCGAATTCCAGGCGTTGTGGACGATGCGGGACTCCTGCGCCGACTACGTGCGCACCCGCGACCACATCATGGGCGGTGACCTCAGCGTGCCGATTCACCACGTCGAAGCCGTCCTGGCGGCGAGCCAGGCGGCCGTCCGGCGCATTGACCCCGATACCGAATTTATCGTCTTCGGCCATCTGGGCGACGGCAATCTGCATTATGTGATCCGCACCCCGAAAGCGCGCGAGGCAATGGTTGCTGTCTATGCCCTGGTGGCGGAGAGCGGCGGGTCGATTGCCGCCGAACACGGTATCGGTATCGACAAGAAGCCCTGGCTGCACCTATCGCGCAGTGCGGCCGAGATCAACACGATGCGTCGGTTGAAAGCCGCCCTCGACCCGAACGCAATCCTCAACCGCGGCCGCATCTTTGACACTGCCTGACAGTGAAGGTGAGTGGCAGTCTCAAATGGTGGGCTACTCCGGCTCGGCAAGACGACGCTAAAGTGTTGCATACTGTAGTTCGACAGGCTGACATCGCGCATAACTCGGTTCGACCGCCGAGACATCCATGCGATTTCGGGCAAGGAATGGTTCATCAGAAGATGGATGTCCAATTCCAAAACCGCTGCCGCCTGCGCCAGCTTTGGCGAAGATCGTTGCCCGATTTCGAGAGCACAACCCGCTCCTCCTTGTGCTCGATCAGGTGTCCGCTGTCACTGCCAGCCGTGAACAGCCAGAACTCAGCCTAGACTGGACACAGGATGCGGCCAGCACGGATAGGTCGCAGGATGCAGCGGATCATCGCCGAGATAGAGGAATGTCGAAAGCTTTCTTCATACCACCCTTGGGCTTCGCTACAAAATTTCACGATGAAACGCTAAAAATCACAGTATTATCAGCATATAAAGTCGATACCAATCGTGGCTTGGCGAGGGCGCTCGAAAGCTCAAAAATTGCGAAAATCATACTACGAATCTGGGGGTCAGGAGTTCGAATCTATTCGGGCGCCATTTAACCCACTAAGGTCACGTATATATTCGACGATCTCCCAAATGCACCCAGCATAAGATTCCGTTTAGTCTGGGTTTTCGCGCCTGGGCGCGGAGACACTGGCAACACATGGCTCGGTCCTCTATCGCGAGCGGCGACCGTTGGCATCACGCCTAGGGTGCGGCACAGCGATTACATCGGCGCGTGGATCGACACGATGCGCGAGGCTTCCCGCGTCGTCTTCCGCGCAGCCTCCCAGGTCAGCAAGGCGGCCATCTGGATTCTCTCCCTCCAACTAGGCCGTAGACTCATTACGTTTGTCACCAGATGCGGGCTGCGACGAGTTTGACGGCGGCGAGGTAGTCGGCGGGGTCCTTGTCGTATCGGGTTGCGATGCCCCGGAAGTGTTTGATGCGGTTGAAGAAGCGCTCGACGAGGTTGCGCTGGCGATAGAGCCACGCGGAGAAGGCGAAGGTACCTTTGCGGTTTGCCTTGGGCGGAATGTTGGCCCAGGCCTTTCTCTGCTTCGCCCTGGCGCGGATCGCATCGCTGTCGTAGCCCTTGTCTGCCAGCAGGATGTCACCCTCGCCGAGGCCTTCGATCAGCGCTTCGCCTTGCGTGCAGTCGGCAATCTGGCCGGCCGTCAGGCGCAGGGTGACGGGACGGCCTTCGGCATCGACGAGAGCATGGATCTTGCTGGTCAGGCCGCCGCGGGAACGTCCCATGCAGCCATCGTCTCCATCCCCCTTTTTCCCGTGGCCGCATGCTGGTGGACACGGACACAGGAGGAATCGATCATGACGATGTCGCCGTCGTAGGCTTCTGAAACAGCTGCGAGAAGCCGATCCCAGACCCCTGCCTTTCGCCAGCGCACGAAGCGATTGTAGCAGGTTGTCGGCGGGTCGTAGCGTTCGGGAACCTCCGCCCATGGCGATCCCGTGCGAAACCGCCACAGGATGCCGTTCAAGACCCGCCGATCGTCAACGCACGGAATACCGCGCGGCTTGTTCGGCAACAGCGGAGCGATGATCGACCACTCACGATCGGTCAGTTCGTAACGGCGACGGGACATAAGAGTCCTCCCCTTTTGGGAAGCCCTTGAATCACCAGCCTACTCAGATGCCAAGAAATTTTATGAGTTTACAGCCTAGGGCGAAACCATGATCGACAGGAGGGCGGTGATCCTCCTGAACGACGAGTTGCGCAGCAACTTCTCGCCAATGGCCGCCAGCGCGACGTCGACCATGTGCCGGTGGTGAAGTTGTTCAATCCGCTTGGCGAGGGCGTCCGGCTCGCGTCCTGAACGCGGAGATTCGAGGCCTGCCCGAACAACGCCCGCCTAAAAGGCGGCGATGGATTTGCCGAGGACCGCTCCTTCGTTAGGCGCAAAATGTCCAAACCTCAATTGACACGGAGGCAAATGCCGTATTAGCTATTCACATATAGGAACATTGATCCGATAATAGGAACAAATGAAAACAGCAAGCCAATCTCTGGCACGTGGCCTGGACATCCTGACCGTGATCGACGCCTCGCCGGTCCCGATGGGGGTTCGCGAGATCGGTCGGCATCTCGACCTCAGCTCAGCGATTGTGCAGCGGCTCCTGAACACGCTGCTGTCTTACGGCTTTGTCGAGCAGGACCCGTCTACAAGGCGCTACCGGATAGGCCATCGCTCAATGGCGCTGGGGGCGTCGAACAGGAATGCCGACGGGATGATGCGCAGCGCGCACGACATCCTGCGCAAGCTTGCCGAGGAGGAGAACCTCAACGGTTATCTCGGGGCAGTGTCGGGTGGCAGGGGCATCTATCTTCTGTCGGTGCCGAGCCGCTGGATCATCCTGCGCGTCGACGCCGGCGAAGCGCTTTCCATGCATTGCACGGCATTGGGCAAGATCCTGCTCGCTGCCCTTCCCAACGCACAGGCGCGCGCCCTTCTGGGCGACGATCCTCTGCCGAGGAAGACGGAGCATACGATCACCGACGCGCAGATCGTTCTGACGCAGTTGCCGGGCATCCGCGCGGCCGGCTATTCGCAGGTGCGCGAGGAGAATCTTCCCGGCGTGATTTCCGTCGCGGCCCCCATCGCCAACGATGCCGGAGAGATCGTCGCTGGACTCAGCGTCGCCTACGCCACCGGCACGATCAGTATTTCCCACGACCGCGTCATCGAGCTCACCATCGAAGCCGCGCACAGGATCTCGCGCGGGCTCGGCTGCCCCGCGAGCCTCATCGACCGCTGGAGAAGCGATCCGGCGTCCGAACCCGCCCTGCCCGATACACGGCAGGCGTGACCGACCACAAGCAATAACGGGAACTCAAATGCTACGAACACTGACGCTCGCAGGCCTTGTCATTTCCGCCGTCGGCCTGACGGCCCACGCGCAGGAGAAGATCCAGATCGGCGCAGCCATGCCGATCACCGGCCCCGTCGCACACGGCGCGCTGCAGGAGAAGCGTGGCCTTGAGATCGCGCTGGAGGAAATCAACGCCAAAGGGGGCGTGCTCGGCAAGCAGATCGAGTTGCTCTACGAGGACAACCAGTGCAACCCCTCGCTCGCTGTGACGGTGACTAACAAGCTGCTTGAGGCCGGCGTTCCGGCCGTGCTCGGCCAGCAGTGCAGCTCGGCGGTGCTTGCCACCATGCCCCTGTTCCAGAAGGCGGAAGTGCCGCTCGTTTCGTCGATCGCCACCAATCCGAAGATTTCGCAGCTCGCCGGCGTGGGCGGCAATCCCTGGGTGTTCCGCCTCAACCCGTCCGACCGCGAGCTGGCGGTCGCGAACGTCAACTATCTCGCCAGTCTCGGCGGCATCCAGAAGATCGCCATCGTGGCCGAGAGCACCGACTATGGCCGCGGCGGCGCGGATGCCTTCGCGGAAGCTGCGAAGGACAAGGGCCTGGAGGTCGTGTCGACCGATTTCCACCCGCTCGGTGCACCCGACTTCACAACGATCATCGCCCGACTGCAGAACAACGGCGCACAGGCCGTGGCCGTCTACCAGGCACATGCCGACAATGCGAACTTCGCTCGCCAGGCGCATTCGATGGGTCTGAAGACCGTCATGACCGGAAAGCTCAGCCTCGACGGCGACACGTTTGCGGAACTGATCAAGCAGGGCGCCTATGACGACGCCGTCACCGCATTCCCGTATTCGCCGGCTGTCGACACGCCGGAGAACAAGGATTTTGCCGCCCGCGTCCTGGCGAAATACGGCGAGAGCGCAACCTACGAGACCTTCGCCGGCTATGAGTCGCTGCACATCCTCGCCCAGGCGATCGAACGCGCGGGCAGCGCCGAGCCGAAGGCCATCCGCGATGCGCTGGTCAAGACCAGCTACAAGTCGATGATCGGCGCGACGGTGGACTTCGACGATCACAACCAGGCGCACAACAATGCCGTGATCATCACGGTCAAGGACCGCGTACTCGGCGTCCGCGACGTCTTCCCGACCAAGTAAGCCAGAGCGATGAGCTACGAATTCCTTCTGCAGCTCATCGCCAACGGCATCGTAATCGGCCTGATCTACGGGCTGATCGCGACCGGCCTGGCGCTGCTGTTCGGCATCCTCCACATCGTCAACTTTGCGCATGGCGAGATGGTTATGCTGGCGATGTATGCGATCGCCATCGTTGTGCCGTTCCTCGGCGGCAGCTATGTCGCGAGCTTCGCGATAATCGTGCTGGCGGCGGCGCTGCTCGGCTGGCTGGTCTCCGGCGGTCTTCTGGCCGCGCTCTCCTCGAAGCGGAGCGACATGGCGGTGTTCGAGAAGAGCCTGCTCCTCACGCTCGGTCTCTCGATCATCCTCCTCAACGGCGTGCAGTATGTCTTCACCGCCACGCCGATGATGGTGACGACCGACATCCCGGTCGGCGCCTTCATGCTCGGTCCTGTCCGACTGAGCTATGGCCATGCCATGGCGGGAGCAGTCGCCATCGTCGTCTTCGTCGGGCTCTACCTCTTCCTGACCCGCACGAACAGCGGTAGGGCACTGCGCGCCGTGGCACAGAACCGCGACGCGGCGTTGATGATCGGACTGGATCCCGAGCGCGTCGCGCGGCAGGCCATCACGCTCGGCATCGTGCTCTGCGCGGTCGGCGGCGCGGTGCTGATACCGCTCTACGTCTTCCAGCCGATCGTCGGACAGGCACTCCTGCTCAAGGCCTTCGCCATTGTTATCATCGGCGGCATGGGCAACGTGCTCGGGGCTGCGGTTGTGGCGCTCGGCCTGGGCATTCTGGAGAGCGTGGTCGGTGGCTTCGCCAGCATCGTGTGGCAGAACGCGATCGCCTTCATCGGCATGATCGCGGTCCTCCTTGTCCGTCCGCAGGGCTTGTTCGCTCTCGCCATGCGAAAGGGCTGACACATGCCGGGCAAGATATCCGTGACATGGAACCTGGGCATGGCGGCGGCTTTGCTCGTCGCCGGCATCGCCGTACCTTTTCTGACCCATTCGTCCTACTTCCTCACGATCGGCATCTCCGCGATGATCTTCACGGTCTTCGCGATGAGCCTCAACATCGTCTACGGCTATGCGGGACTGCTGTCGCTGGCACAGGTCGGTTTCTGGGGTGTCGGCAGCTACGTCGCTGCCCTTGTCGTGACCCGGCTCGACGGCTCGATCTGGGAAGGCATGATCGCGGCCGCCGTCGTTAGTGCGGTGGGCGGCGTGATGATCGGCGCCGCGGCGCTGCGGCTCTCCAACCATGCCTTCGTCATCGTCTCGCTTTGCTTCACGCTGCTGATGCAGATGCTGGCACAGGAGTGGATCGACCTGACCAATGGGCCGATGGGCATTCCAGGCTTGCCGTCGCCCAGCATCGGCTTCGGTGAGGCAGCCTTCACCTTCGGCACGCCGACGCGCTTCTTCTACCTGACGCTGGCCTTCGCCGCACTGTCGCTGGCGGCGATCTGGATCGTCGTTACGTCCCGCATCGGCCGAACCTTCCGGATGATCAAGCACGACGAGACGCTGGCGCGTTCGCTCGGCGTCCGGGTGACGGTGTGGAAGCTGGTCGCGATCGCGCTGGCCTCCGTGTTCGCAGCCCTTTCCGGCGCGCTCTATGTCTTCTACGTCACCATTGTCGATCCGCTGATCTTCGACGTCTACTACACCCAGGTCATCCTGGTCATCGTCATCATAGGCGGCCTCGGCAGCTTCTGGCCGGTCGTCATCGGTGGCCTGCTGATCACCGTCCTGCCCGAAATCCTGCGGACACCGAACGAGCTCCGGATGATCAGCTATGGCGTGATCCTGATGCTTGCCGTGCTCGTCATGCCTACCGGCATTGCCGGTCTTGTCGCCAGGGCGCGCGCCCAGCGGACGGTGCCAACCCGGGCGGCCGCAGAGGTGTCGCCATGAGTTCCTCGCAGACGGCCGCCAACCTGATCGAGGTGCGGGGCTTGAGGCGCAGCTTTGCCGGCGTTCATGCCGTCGACGGGCTCGACCTCGACGTCGCGCAAGGGTCGGTCACCGGCCTGATCGGGCCGAACGGTTGCGGCAAGACCACCTCGGTCAACTGCATCACCGGCTTCGACCGCGGCTTCACGGGTCAGGTTGACATGGAAGGCAAGCCGCTGGCGGGCCTCGCGCCCGACGCCATCGCGCGGGGCGGCCTGATGCGGACATTCCAGGCGATCCGGGTGTTCGACACCTTCACGGTGCTGGAGAACGTCAAGCTCGCCATGCAGAGCTTCGACGGCGTCTCGACGTTGCAGGCGCTGGCGCGCACGCCGAAACTCCGCCGTACCGAAGAAGAGACCGAGGCGAAGGCTCACGAGCTTCTCGCCCTGGTCGGGCTGAGCGCCAAGTCGAATGACGCAGCGGGGGAACTCTCCTACGGGCAGAAGAAGCTGCTGTCGCTCGCCGGCATCCTGATGTCCGGCCCGCGGCTGGTGATCCTCGACGAGCCCGTCGCGGGCGTGAACCCGACACGGGCAATGGAGATCGCCGACATCATCAAGACGGTCAACGCACGCGGCACGACGTTCCTGATCATCGAGCACAACATTCCGTTCGTCATGCGCCTTTGCGACAGCGTCGTTGTGATGGATCGCGGCAAGCGCCTCGTCCAGGACACGCCCGACGCGATCCGCAACGATCCGGCCGTGCTCGAAGCCTATCTCGGAGGCGCTGCCAATGTCGGCGACTGAACCGCTGCTCAAATGCGAGGGCCTCGTCGCCGGCTATGGCGGACCGGCAATCGTCCGCAATGTCGATCTCGCGATTCCGGCAAACGAGATGATGACGCTGGTCGGCCCCAACGGCGCCGGCAAGTCGACGCTGCTGCGCGCCTTCTACGGGCTGACGAAGACCTATTCGGGCCGCATCCTGTTCGAAAGTCGGACGATCGAGAAGACCTCGCCGCTGGAGCGCTATGCCTCGGGAGTTGCCTTCGTGCCGCAAGGCCGGTGCAATTTCGATCGGATGAGCGTTGCCGAGAACCTCGCCGTCGCGGCGCATTCGGTGCCGGTCGCTAAACGCGCGGAAGCACTCGACTACGTGCTCGGCCTGTTCCCGACGCTGAAGCCGCTGATGTCGTCCATGGCCGGGAACCTGAGCGGTGGCGAGCAGCAGTTGCTCGAAATGGCGATGGTTCTGCAGACGCGGCCGAAGTGCCTGCTGGTCGACGAGCCGTCACTCGGCCTGTCGCCGCGGATGCAGGTCTCGGTGTTCGAGAAGCTGGCCGACCTGCGCAGCGCGGGCATGACGGTCGTCGCGGTAGAGCAGAACGTGCGCGTGGCGCTCGCCGTCTCAGACCGCGCGGCGGTTCTGGTCCACGGTGAGATCGCCTTCGAGGGGCCGGCGGGCGAGATCCTGGCCGACGACCGAATCCGCAGCGCCTATCTCGGCGGCCAACCCATCGCCGCAGCCCACTGACAACAGACCCAGAAGTGAGGAAGCATGACTGATCTCCCCGCCATGACGGAGCTCGCCGCCGAGCTGCGCGGCAAGGCCTTCCGCGAGGTACCGGACGACGTCGAGCTGATCGTCTCGTCGGAGAGCGCCAACAAGGCCTATCTGTCCGGCTATGTCAGCATGTCGCACGACGTCGCCCCGAATTACCGCTCGGCGGCCCTGGCGACGCGCGAAAGGGCCTCCCTCGTCGTCAGCGCCGCCGATGCCGGGCCGGCCTTCGACCTGCTGCGTGACCCGGGTCTCATCCACCGCTACGGCGAGTTCTACTTCGAGACCGCCGGCGACGGCGAGCCGAAGGGTTACAACGTCAAGCCGAAGGCATCGTTCGACGAGGCGGCGGCCGACGCGCTTCGCGCCTTGAAGCCCGCCGGCGGACGCGTCGGCATCGACCGGGCGGATGGCGACCTGCTCTGGACTCTCGGCCGCGACATTCTGGGCGAGGCCAAGGTGATCGATGTCACCGACAACCTCCGCCGGGCCCGGACGACCAAGACCGCGAACGAGGTCGAGCGCCTGCGCCGTGCGACCGTGCTGGTCGAGGACGGCTTTCGCAAGATCATCGACACCGCGCATACGGGAATGTCAGAGACCGACCTCGCGGCGATGATCGCCGAGCGGATGGTCGCCGGCGGCGGCATCCCGCGCTTCATCTCCGTCACCACCGGCCCGCGGTCGGCGCTGGCAGACGCCTATGCGACCGATCGCAAGATCGCCAAGGGCGAGCTGATCCGCATCGATGCCGGCTGCACGGTGGATGGCTACTGGTCCGACATGGCACGCACCTTTGTCTTCGGCGAGCCGGACGCGCGGCAGAGTCGAACCTACCGCGCGCTGCATATCGGCCTTGAGGAGGAACTGGCGGCGGTCACGGCCGGCATCGCGGCGAACGAGCTGTTCGCAGTGGCGATGAACGCCGTCAAGGCGAACGGCATCCCGCATTACAAGCGACAGCACTGCGGCCACGGCATCGGTCTGCGCACGTACGACTCGCCGCTCGTCAACTCTGTCGACACGACGAAGCTGGTCGAAGGCATGTGCCTCTGCGTCGAGACGCCGTACTACGAGTTCAACCTTGACGGCATGATGGTCGAGGACACGATCCGAGTGACCGCGAACGGCTACGAGCCGATCACGACGATCTCGCGGGAACTGTTCGCCATCCCCTGAGCAGGGCGTTCCATCCATCCGAACCAGAGATGAGCATTTGCCGGGCGTCAATCCGGCGACTGGAGGAAGACATGTCGGCAGGCAACAAGACGGCCTCGCTCGCGACCGGACAACGGTCGTTTGGGCCGGGCAATCCCGAGTTCCCGCTGTTTCCGACGCATCTGTCGGGCTGTCCCGTCACGTCGACGGCGGAGATGCAGTATCCGCTCGAACTCGCCTTCGACTACGGCGAGGCGAAGGACGTCGGCTTCACGGAAGCCTCACGGCAGAGCTGGCAGCAGCTGATGCCGCCGCTGCATCCGGCCTCGTCGATGCCGGTCGGCCTGACGCCGCTGATCGACGTCTCGGCGATCGCCCCCGAACGACTTCGCGACCGTGGCGTCTTCATCAAGGACGAGAGCCGCAACCCGACCTGGAGCCACAAGGATCGGCTGAACAAATACACGATCAGCGCGGCGCGTTTCGAGGAAGCTTCGACCATCATCGTCGCCTCGTCCGGCAACCACGGCGTCTCGGCTGCCGCAATGGCGGCTCGCGCCGGCCTGAACTGCATCGTCATCACCATGCCGGATGTCAGCCCGGCCTTCCGCGACATGATCCTCGGCTACGGCGCCTTCCCGATCTTCCTACAGGTGGACGCTCGGTGGCCGGCGATGCGCGCGTTGCGCGAGGTGCCGGGTACCTATCCGGTGAGCAACCTAACCGCGATCCACACTGGCCACCCCTGGGGGCCGGAAGGCTACAAGACGATCGCCTACGAGATCCTGGCTTCGCCGGGCGGCGAGCCGCCCGCCGCAGTCGTCGTGCCGACGGGATATGGCGAGATGCTTTACGGCATCTTCAAGGGGTTCCGAGAGGCGCGCGATCTGGGCCTGACACAGCGCATCCCGCAGCTCGTCTCCGTAGAACCGGCCGCACGCGGACCGCTCTATCACGCGCTCAAGTCGGGCAAACAGGCGACGACGGTGCCGGGAAAGCCGACGATCCAGGGCGGAACAGGCACGACGGTCAACGGCTATCGGGCGGTCGTCGCGGTGCGCGACAGCAACGGCATCCCCTTGCTGGCAAGCGACGAGGCGGCGCTCGCGGCGCACGCAAAGCTCGCGCGTCAGGGCATCTGGCAGGAATATTCGTCGAGCGCCGCCTTCGCCGCCCTCGACGACCTCGAAGGACTCTCTCATGACGGCCCGGTGGTCGTGATCAACTGCTCGACTGGCCTGAAGGAGCCGCCGAGGTCGATGCAGGTCAAGGAGGCCACGCCAGACCTTCCGTCTCTCCGAGCATATCTGAAGTCAGAATTTGGATTTGATTTGTGAGGTGTACTGCCACCGCATGTGATGCCTCGACGCGAATCCAGATCGTGTTGGCATCTTGAGTCTTGGCGACTGGAGGAGATTTTCTTAGCCAGTCGCCCGGAACAGGCCGTTCCAGTGTCACTGGAATGTCATCGGCAACATGAAGGAATGCGAGCCGGTGAGACCCGCGGGCGGCGGAGGAATTCGGGCCGCGCGGACGATGCCGAGCGCGGTGCCGTCCAACTTGCTGTTGCCCGAGGAGCGGGCGACGCGGGCCGACACTATCGAACCTGAGGCGTTCACCACGAAGGCTATGCTGACGCTGCCACGCGTTCCACGCGCCCGCCGTGCGGCGCGGGCAATGGCGCGCTGAACGGCGCTGTTCCACTTGTTCGGATTAACCGTCGGCGTGCTCGCCGCTTGCTGCTGGACAGAGGATTCCGAACGCGACTTCGCTTCCTTGCGGACGTCCGCCTTCTTTGCAGGCTTGGGCATCTCCGCCCTCTTCTTCGGCTTCGGCGTCTCGGTCTTCTTGCGCTCGGCCTTCTTCACGACCTTGGGCTCAGGTTTCGCCTCGGCCGTCTTGACCGGTTCTTCCGGTGGCGTCTCCTCGACGACATGCTCCGGTCGCGGCAGGGGGATCACCACCTCGGGCTCTACGGCCTCGGCGATCTCCTGCTCGATTGCTTCCTCCTCCAGCGGCTCGGCCGTTTTCTGCTCGACAGGCTCGGCGGTCTCCTGCCGGGCGATCTCCGTCTCCTGGGTGACTGGCGTCTCTTCAGGCTCGGCCTGTTCCAGCGGCGTCTTCTCCGCCTCTGCCTGCTCAACCGGTGTTTCCTCGGTCTCAACCGGCTTCGGCGTTTCCTCGTCCACTATCTGAGGCGGCTCTTCCTCCATGATCTCGTGAACTTTTTCCGGCGACGTCTCCTCGACGTCCTCTTCTGAGATCACCTCGCTGGGCGACACCGAGGCAGCCATGGCGAAGGCGACCGGCTCCAGTTCGACCAGCATAGTCTCTTCGACGCTGACTTCTTCGGGCGGGGGCTGAAGGGCCTGGAAGGCAAAGGAAGCCGCGGCATGGGCGAGAACAACGGACACGGCGGCGAACGTCCAGAGCCCCGCTTCGCGCCGGGAAATCTTCTGACCAAGGACGAGCTCCGCCGGTGCGTTCATGGCGAGACGGCCTCGGCAGCCGGCACGGCCTCGATGCCGACGAGAGCGACCTTGAGATAGCCGGCCGTGCGCAGGAGGTTCATAACCTCCATCAACTCGCCGTACGGCACCGCCTTGTCGGCGCGCAGGAAGATGCGCGTCTCGCGGTTGTTGTCGGTCAGCGCGCTGAGCGCGTTACCAAAACCCTCGCGCGGCAGCGCCTCGTTGCCAAGCGAGATGGTCAGGTCCTTCTTGACCGTGAGATAGACCGGCTTGTCCGGTCGCGGCGCGACACTCGCGGTCGACGCCGGCAGATCGACATTGATGTCGACCGTCGCCAGCGGTGCCGCGACCATGAAGATGATCAGCAGCACCAGCATGACGTCGATGAACGGCGTCACGTTGATCTCATGCGACTCCTCGAGATCGTCGCCGATGTTCTCGCGGATTCTTCCGGCCATCGCCCCGCTCCTACTCGGCCGCCAGCTTGCGCAGCGGCGCGCCCCGATAGTCGAGGTCGCGGCTGACCAGCCGTTCGACGCCGGCGGAGGCATCGGCGAGCACTTGGCGATAGCCTGCGATCGAGCGCGCGAACATGTTGTAGATGACGACCGCGGGGATGGCCGCGACAAGACCGATCGCGGTTGCCAGCAGCGCCTCGGCGATGCCCGGCGCGACGACGGCGAGATTGGTGGTCTGCGATTCGGAAATGCCGATGAAGGCATTCATGATGCCCCAGACCGTTCCGAACAGGCCGACGAAGGGCGCGGTCGAACCGATGGTCGCGAGCAGGCCTGTGCCCCGCGTCATGCGTCGGCTCGCCTGCGCCTCGATGCGGGACAGCCGTGACCCGACGCGCTCCTTGAGGCCGCTGCCGTCCACATGGTCAAGGGCTGCTTCGGAGAGCTCAACCTCCTGATGCGCCGCCTGAACGAAAAGCGGGACCGGCCCCTCCTTCCCCGCTAGCGCCGATAGCGCTTCCCGCAGGCTGCGGGCGCGGATGACGACCTCGCCGGCGCGCTGGGCGCGGGCGCTTGCGCCGAGCAGCTCGAGGGACTTGGCAAGCCAGACCGTCCAGGTGACCAGCGAGGCGAATGCCAGCCCGGTCATCACCGACTTGACGACGATGTCGGCCTGCATGAACATCCCCCACGGCGACAGGTCGTGCGGCAGGATCGGCGCGATGCCTGCATTCTCGCCGATGGTCATGCCGTTGCCGGCATCGGTCGCAGCCGCACCGGACGCCGACGCGGTAGGCGCCACATCTGTCGCGGCCGGGGGGGTGACCGCCGGCGCTTCAGGAGCGGGTTGCGCGGGCGCGACGGCCGGGACCTGCGCGGTAGGTTGCGTCTCCTGGGTCATGGCGGGCGTCGCCATCGAGAGGACGGCGGCGAATGCGAATGTCAGCAGCGGACGAAGAAAGATCGTGGTCAAAGCCGGCACCTGTTAATCTGACTATTATACTCAACTATTACGGCAGGTCGATGGCGCGAAGCGATGCCGCTTGTCAATGCCTCGTTCCGGATGTTGACAGTCCGGCGTACAGACGGCCGTAAATTCCGCGTTTCGTGATCAGCTGCGAATGCGTGCCCTGGTCGGCGATGCGAACGTCGCCGAACTCGAGGAAAGGCGCGTAGAGCCGCTTCAGCATCATCGAAGGCGCGGCAAGCTGCACTTCGGCATTGGCGGTCAGTAGGCGCCCAGCCATGGCGCGGCACTCCCTTGCCTGTGAGGTAGATCAGATAAGGCCCGCCGAGGATCGAACCAACCAGGGCGAACGGAAAAGCCACAGGTTCTGTGCTACTTTGTGTGTCCTTCAATCGTCGGATGATTTCCGTCACCATCCATCATCATGACACCATCGAAGGTGGAGAACTTGGCGATGACCGAGGCGTCGATCTTAGCCTCAGCCGCGACAACAGCGGCAGCCATTGAGGCTGCTTCACCGGCGCTCAGCCCAAAATGCTGAAGCGACTTTGCCTCCTTGAGTGCGTCGCCGCTGCAGAGCGTTAAGACCCATTTGCCGTGCTTCTTCCGAAGCAAGGTACGCCCACCCATATCGCCTTGGGACCATCCGGCCACGGCGATATCATTGTAGACCGTCACCGGATCGACTGTCAGGCGCGACTGGGGTTTGTCGAACGTGGCCATCATCAACTGACGAATGTCGTCCGGCTCGCCGGCAGATGATGGGATCGCCGTGGCGAGTGTGGATGCAACCGCGCCTGCGATCAGCAGGGGCCTCAGATAGCTCATCGTTACAATTCCTCGTTCTTGCGGCGTCACGCTCACGGTCGAATCTGGATCTTGCCTTCGATGCGCGCCATCTCGAAGTCGGTGATCAGGATATCAACGCGCACGGTCCATTCTCCTGGCAACGGCAGAACGACATCCTCGGCCAGCCATGTTCCGTCGCCGGGCTTTGCCGCCTTCCGCTTGAATGGTTCTATCCCGGCCTTGGCATTCGAGAACACGAAGGTGACATCCTTCGCATCGAGCGCACCGAAGTCGCCGGTCATCAGCATCGCTGTCACGCTAACCTTTCCGGTGCGGCCGGGGATTACAGTGAGATCCGCCATCGCCTTTTCGGTGTGGATATGAGTCGTCGCGGGGGCTGCCGCCGCAGCTGCGAGTGCACGCGGCGGCGGAGTGAAGCGCCAGGCCGCAACTGCACCGAAGATGGCGAGTGCGATCAGCGTTTCGACCACAATTGACCGTACGAGCCTGCGTGTGGCGGACGGATCGCCGCTCTCGGT
Organism: Mesorhizobium australicum; assembly: GCF_900177325.1. Classification (NCBI taxonomy): domain Bacteria; kingdom Pseudomonadati; phylum Pseudomonadota; class Alphaproteobacteria; order Hyphomicrobiales; family Phyllobacteriaceae; genus Mesorhizobium; species Mesorhizobium australicum. Next base: position 1,287,227 of record NZ_FXBL01000004.1, read on the forward strand.
CGGTTTGGTGAGTACCCAGCGGTTTGCAGCAACAAGCGCGAACAATCCCGCAAGAAGCGTCAGTTTGACCAGAAAGACCTGCCCGTATGCTGTGTCGAACACCGCTTTGGGGTTGCCGACCTGCACCACGGTCAAGATGGCGCCGGCGAGAACGAGCAATGCCACAAAGGCTGGTATCGCACGTGAGAACCTTTTCAAGGCTGGAACAGCGACTGTGTCCTTCGCATGAAGTGCGAGACCGAGCGGCATAAGTGCGCCGATCCAGGCGGCAACCGCAGCGACATGCGCGAATACCGTTGGCCGCATCAGCCACTGGGGCGAGGCGGCGCTCGCATGGCCGCTGATGGCGAGGGATGTTCCAGTAGCCAAAAGCCCAGCCACGGCTACGATACCACCGGACAGCCCGCTTATCCCTAGGCCAAGCACGCCGAAGGCGAATGCGACGAGGGCGCTGGCGACCGTGTTGCCATAGCTGGTGCCTAGTCCAGTGCTCCAGACGATCGCGTCGAAGAAGCGGGGGAGGGGGGCTTCGAGCGCATCGAGGCCCTGGAGGCCGACCGATACAATGGCGCCCAGGATGCCGATGGCGATTGCCGCGACGAACAAAGGGCGGCCTCGGAAAAGCCCGGGCATCAGCACGCGGATGGCGAAGACGCCGCCGACACCAATGAACAGCCCGACGTAGAGCGCGACCTTTGACAGCCAAAGCAGGCCTCGAACCGTCCAGTCCACCGTTTCCTGCACGACCGGTGCGACAGTGCTCGGTTCGCCGATCGAGAAGACGACCGATCCACCGATCGGATGGCCATCGGCCGAGACGACGCGCCAGCTCAGCACATGTGTGCCGCGATCGAGTTCGGAAGGTGGGCTGATTTCGACGACATTGCCGCGCAAGGCGAACTTGTCGAGCGGGAGGTTGGATCCATCGGGCCGCACGATACGGAGCGAGAGCGGTGCGACAGGTTCCGAGAATGTCAGCCTGTAGATCGCGGGCGCGGATTCGATCACAGCTCCATCGGCGGGCGACGTGGAATTCAGCGATGCATGAGCCGCTGCGGTTCCAGCGAGCGCGGCCAGAATCATGAGCACTGCGATCAGGCGCGCTCCGATCAGGCAGATAACTCTCCGGGAAGGTGTCCGCGGCACGTTACTACTCCAATGTATCTGGCGGCGGCTTGGCCGCCGCCAGATCGGCTGATCAGTGCCCGCCGGTCTTCTCCAGGATCTTTATGCCGGGAGCAGGTGATTCCAGATCGTCGCTCGACTGGCCGGCGGTCGGAGTTTCGATCCAGCGCTCGGCCGCTCCGTCCGGGCATTCCTGAATGATCGGGAAGTAGAGCATCTCGCCAACCTTGAAGTCTCCGGCCAGCGAACCACGCAGGATGAATTCGTCATATTCGTCGTCAGGCAGGCTGCCGCCGCTCCAGATGACTTCCTTGACGCCCTCGGTCATCGGCGTGCCGTGATAGTCATAGGACTTGGCGTAGGCGCCGCGCACCTTCTCCAGCTTCCAGCCTGCCTTCGGCATCGGCTTGACCGCGATCACGCCTTCCGGGATCTGCACGCGGACTGTGATGGTCGGCTTGCCTTCGCAACCGTGCGGCACGCGGAACACGGCCTTGTAGGTCGAGCCCAGAGCGGCCTCGCCCTTTTCAAGCGTGGCGTGGGCGAATGCAGGCGAAGTGATAGCCACCGCTGCGGCTGCAAACATGAGTTTCCGGAACATTGTCTCTCTCCTTGCTTTACCGGCATCCTCTGCCGGCAGGGATATGAAGGGCTCACCGGCGCGATCGGTCGGTGAGGGGCGTCGAAACGCCCCGGTTGTGCTGAGATCGACTGGGCGATCACGAAGTGCCCCCAGCCATGAGCTTCCTGAGCTTCCCGATGCGAGTCTCGGATTGCTCGCCGTAAGCGATGGTCCCGACGAACTGGCCGGCTGTATCCATCAGATAGACCGACGCCGTATGATCCATCGTATAATCGCCGTCGTCCGTCGGGATTTTGCGCCAGTAGGCGCGGTAGGATTTGCCGACCGCCGCGATCTGCGCCTCCGTGCCAGTCAGGCCGACGATGCGCGGATCGAACGATTGCAGGTACTGCGCCAGGAATTCTGGCGTATCACGCGTCGGGTCGATCGAGATGAACAGGACCCTAAGCTTCTCCGCATCCGGCCCAAGCGCCTTGAGTGCCTCGGACATCTCCCACAACGTCGTCGGACAGACTTCCGGACAGTGGGTGAAGCCGAAGAAGACCGCGAACGGCACACCGCTGAGATCCGCGCTCGAGAGCGTCGAGCCGTCCTGGGCGACCAACTCGAACGGTCCGCCGATCGAAGCGGTAGAGGTCGTGTTTCGGTCCGCCAGGGATTGGAATGCCACGAAGGCAATTGCCGCGGCGACGAGGATTATAGCTGCGAAGCCAGCGATCAGCAGCCCACGTCGGATGGGCCGTATATCCGTCCTGGTCGCTGAGCTCGCAGACGGCGCGCGATAGCCGTTCAGCTCGGTTGCGTCGTCAGGAGTCGAACCCGCTTGCGAGTGAGCCGCAGTCGATGCAAACGTAGCCGTCGTCATCGCCGGCGACGCAGCCAGCGCTTTGATTGTCCCCTCGCTTGCCATGTCAGCCCCCGTGCGCACCGTGGCTGGCAGGGGCGCCCATCTTCTCGACGGCGAATTCGACGTCGATCGTTCCGGCCTTTTCCAGGGTCAGAGAGCCTTTGAACGGCTGGCCTTCCGTTGCCGGCTTCGAGAGCTGGAGGAACATGATGTGATAGCCGCCCGGCTTCAGTTCGACCGAGCTGCCAGGCGGTATCTCTATTCCCTCGACAGGGCGCATGGTCATCACGCCTTTGTCGTCGACGGCCATCTCGTGGACCTCGGTCTTGCCGGCGATCTCGCCGCTGACGGCGATCAGCCGGTCTGGCGTGGAGCCGTTGTTCGTGATGATGAGATAGCCGGCAGCGACCTTGGCACCTGCAGGCGTCGCGCGCGACCAGGGATGATCAACGACAATGTCGCCGGATTTGAACTCATGCGCAAAGAGCGAATTGGTCATCGCAAACAATGCGAGAAGGATAAACATCGCCATCCCCATGCGCTCCTCGATCGACCGGAAGCGGGACAGCAGATAGGTGTTAGAAAGCGTGCGCGCAGCGCCGCGAATTGACGTTGACATGGGATAGCTCCGTTGCCCGACGCGAGGCGTTCTTGGGCTCGATCTGAATTCGGGGCGCGCGAATGCGCCCGGCGGATCAGAGTCCCACGGGAGGTGCGCGGGGCGATCCTGGATCGTGGTCGTCACGATGGTGGATAGCGGTTTCGCGTGCGGGGAACCGGACGACAGTTCCGCCGGCGAATTCCCGCACAAGCTGTACATTGTCGTCCGGGTCGGCGAGCGTTGTGACCGACATGCTGCACCCCATGGCGCAGCAGTTTGGGATTTTGACCGACCCGTCATGCGGTGTCGAACTCCCATCTGACGACGTGATACAGAGCGGATTGCCGAACGTATCCACCGGCACGGTTCCGGACGCAGCCGCGCCCGTTGTCCATGCCGTAAAGAAGGCCTGCAGCAACAGAATGATGGCCGCGGCGATCGCCACGGACCTATCCTTCCTGTGTGCCTTGAGATTCAGCATCTAGCCTCCACCCTTCGCGTAGCACATAGGGTGTTGAGTGCGAAAGCCCGAACTATGCGGCATTTTGCGACCATCGCGTTGAGACGCTACGCATTCAGATATCGTCTCCAGCGATTTCGCTGGATGGCAGGTCGCTCCGCTGGATATCACTCAGAGGCTTGTGTACGCGCAGCGGCTTTATCTTCTCCCCCAGGCGCATGATCCCGATGACCGTCTCAATGTCCGGGCAGCCGTCTTCGCGGCAGACCAATTCCGTTACCGCAATCACAACGTCCTCGGCGAGCCCATACTGCTCTCGAACCCAGTCCTTGATCAGACGCGTCTTTTCGGGAAGCGCACGGCGGGGTGCAAGGGGGTTATTTAAGCGGATAGACGCTGACATGAGTGGCTCGCAATTACTCGGAACCAGCCGCAACCAGCGCCTGCTCGGCACGGCACTTCATGAAACCGTTACGGAGAGTATCGCGAGGTAGGTCGCGTCTGATGAACACAATGCGCGTGACGCGGCCCTCGGTCGAGCGCCATGCGCGTTGATGCTCACCTTCGAGCAGCATGTGGACAGCCTGGACGACAAACCTGTCGTCATCGTCTTTGAAGGAGACAACGCCCTTCATACGGAGGATGTCCGCGCCGAACTCTGCGTGACGACCTTCTCAAGGAGGTTCGCAAACTCTCCAGAGAAGGCTGCTTCGATTATCTGCTTATAGAGGGGACAGGCATCGCCGAACCATTGCCTGTCGCTACCACATTCGACTTTCGTGACGAGAGTGGCGACAGCCTGTCGGACGTTGCCAGGCTGGATACGATGGTCACGGTTGTCGATGCAGTGAACCTGCTGAAAGACTATTCCTCGCACGATTTTCTCCGCGACCGGGGTGAGACGGCTGGTGACGGCGACGACCGCGCCCTTGTCGATCTGCTTGTCGAGCAGATCGAATTCGCGGACGTCATCGTGTTGAACAAGGTGTCAGATACGCCGCCTCATGACCTCGACCTCGCCCGCAAGATTATCCGCGCGCTGAACCCGGATGCCGATCTCATCGAGACCGATTTTGGCAAGGCGCCGCTCGAAAAAATTCTCGACACCAAACGCTTCGACTTCGACAGGGCACAGGAGCATCCCTTGTGGTTCAAGGAACTGAATGGCTTCAAGGATCACGTTCCGGAAACGGAAGAATACGGCATCCGCTCTTTCGTCTACCGGGCCCGCAGACCATTCGAGCCCAGCAAGTTGCAGGCGTTCATCAACAGGCCTTGGCCCGGCGTTGTCCGTACCAAGGGTTTCTTCTGGCTGGCCACCCGTCCTCACTATGTCGGTGAGCTCAGCCAGGCCGGTGCGCTCATAAGGACCGGCAAGCGGGGACTTTGGTGGGCTTCTGTGCCGCTGCACCAATGGCCGGATCATCCGGAATGGAGAGCTTCAATGAAGCCCTATCTCGATCCGATATGGGGCGATCGTCGGCAGGAGATCGTGTTCATCGGCTGCGATCCCATGGACGAGCGCCTGATCCGCGCTGAACTGGACGCATGCCTGGTGACAGATCTGGATTTCTCACCTGGCCGTTGGAGAGACCTCGCGGATCCGTTTCCAAGTTGGAACGCGCGGCATGACATACGTCAGATGGTGCAGGCGATCGTCGGGCCGTTCAAGAACCAAGTCTATCTGCGTGGCACGAACCTTCTGAACGAGGTGGCGCTGAACCATACCTCGTTCATTAAGGATGTAGCACCACTGCGCGGCAGGCACATCGGGTTCGGTATCAAGACGGAGTTCTAAGGGAACTCCTGCAAAATAGTGCAGCGGCATTGTATGCCGTTGCGCATGAAATCAGGAAAAACGGAACATCTTCGGTGATGCCGATCTCACCGAAGATGTTCTGCTGACCAACGCGCTCCGACCGCGCGTCTGCCGATGCAAATTGATTGGCGCACCTTCTCGTCGATTTTCCGCAACGAGTCGAACGGACCAACGAGAAAGCTGCGACGCGAATACGGTCTTGGTGTCGCCAACGGGGCAAAGGCGACACGTGCGGTGGCTTCCGCAGGTCATTCGAAGCCCCCTTGCAACATCGAGATCCGGCTGCCGCCGCAACAGGCACCCCGGCCGCCTGCCTCAAACCAAGCACAACCTAGCGGAAACCGTCTTGACAGACGCCGCTTCGCGAGGCTGTATTATATATAGCAATAGTGTTGCTGTATATGGGACAAAATGAGCTCGCTCGAAAATGCTCTCAAGATCATGTCGCTGCTGGATCGCACCCGGCCGGTGCTGCGCGTCGGCGAGGTCTGCCGTGAGATCGGCATCCCGAAGAGCTCTGTGTCGCGGCTGATGAAGACGCTGGGCGACTACGGCATTCTCGAGCGCGAAGCGGGAGAGGGGGTCGGTTACGTCGCGGGGCCGCGCTCGCTGCTACTTGCCGATCTCTACTCGGCGCAACATTCGCTGAAGGACCAGGTCGAGGTCGCGCTGGAGCGGCTTACCGAGGAGTTCGGCTTCGCCGGCTACGTATCGGTCATCAATGGGGCCGACATCATCATCCTGTCGGTCCGCCACGGCTCCTATCCGCTGCGGCTGGTGCGCGAGATCGGCCAGCCGATGCCCGCCTTCACGACGTCGGTCGGCAGGGCGCTGATGTCCTACCTGGAGGACGGCGAGATCATCCGTCGCGCCCGCGTCCATATGGGTGACCGCTATTCGGACCAGGAAATCCTCGCCCGCGTCGAGATGGTGCGGAAATACGGCGTCGCCTGGGGGCAGAGTGCGATCATTCCGGGGATCGCCGCGCTGGCGGCGGCGGTGTGGGACCTGCGCCGCGGCGATGGCATCGGCCTTTCCATCTCCTATCCCACGGCCGCCGTCGACCCGGCCTTGCGCATGCGCATGTTCGAACGTCTGCGCGAGGAGGCGGCCGCGATCGGGCGCAGGGCACGCGACCCGATCTGGGAGGCGCGCTCCGTGGCGGACGGACCAATTCCAGACTTCGAGGCCGAAGAGCTCGTCGAGTGAGTTTCGGCTGAAATCCTGAACACAAAAAAGGGGAACCAACGATGACCACAAATGAACGCTTCTCGATGTCCCGTCGCTCGCTGCTCAGGGCAGGCGGCGCTTTCGCCGGCGCGGCTGCGCTTGGCGGCCTCGGCACGTCCGGCGCCGCCGCGGCCGGCGGCCTAAACATCCTGATGGCCGGGGGCTCGTGGAAGGAATGGGTCGATCAGACCTTCGTCGCGCCCTTCGCGCAGGCGAATGACGTCGACGTGGCATGGAAGCTCGGACTGGGCCAGGAGCCGCTGGTGATGGCGCAGAAGGCGCGCCCGCAATGGGATCTCATCCATACCGGCCAGATGCGCGCCGGACAGCTCGGCGCCATGGGACTCTACAAGCCGCTGAGCGAGGAGAGCCTGCCGAACCTCAAGCAGATCCATCCCTCGTTCCGCTATGAATATCTCGCCGGCAAGTGCCACACGCCCTACGGCCTGTGCGTCAATACCAAGCGCATCGCGCGTCCGATCACGTCCTGGAACGATCTGTGGGATCCCGAGTTCAAGGGCCGTGTCGCCTTCCCGGCCTGGGGCTGGATCGGCGACGAAGTGTTCTATTCGCTGAACCAGGCGTTCGGCGGCACGTCCGAAGACATCGGTCCCGGTATTGAAAAGCTGAAGACGCTCTTCACCGAGAATGGCGCGGTCGTCGCAAACAATGTCGAGCACACCCGCCAGCTGATCGATTCCGAAGAAATCTGGCTCGTCCCGTTCTTCGGCGGTCGTATCGCTCAGGCTGCCGCGGCCGGCACCCCGGTCGAGTTCGTCATTCCGGAAGAGGGTGGACTTTCCTGGGTCTGGAACATGGCGATCATCGCCAACCGTCCGGAACAGTTCACCAAGAACGCTGAGGTGCTCATCAACGAGACCTATGACGCGGAGAAGCAGATCGCCTTCGCCAAGTTGACCGGCTATCCGCCGACCAACATGGAAGCAATGAAGAACCTGCCGCCGGAACTGAAGAAGATCGAGCTTTCGGACGCGCAGGTCGAGCTCCTCGGCAAGCTGCAGAGCAAGGTCGATCCGATGGTCGTCTTCGCCTATCGCGACCAGTACGCCGAGCGCTGGAACAAGGAAGTCATCGGCGCCTGACGTCGCTGACGGCGTCGTGCCGATGAGGAGCGGCGCCCGTTCCACCCCGATCAGACATGACCGGCTGTCCGCCCACGCCCCTGCGTGGCGGACTCCACGTGAAGGACTTTGCCTTGGATCACGCCCTCAAACTGGAGAAGATCGTCAAGCGCTATGCGACGGCGACTGCTCTCGGCCCTGTCGATATCGACGTGCAGAAGGGCGAACTGCTGACCCTTTTGGGACCGTCCGGCTGCGGCAAGACGACGACCCTTCACATCATCGCTGGCCTGACGGCCCCGACCGAGGGACGTCTGGTCCTCGGCGGTCGCGACATCACCAACCTCGCGCCTCCTTACCGGGACATTGGCCTGGTCTTCCAGAACTACGCTCTCTTTCCACACCGAACGATCGCCCAGAACGTCGCCTTCGGCCTGAGGATGCGGAAGGTGCCCAAGCCGGAGATCACCGACAGGGTCCGGCGCATGCTCGAGGTCGTCGGCCTGCCGAATGTGGAGGAACGCTATCCGTCGCAGCTCTCGGGAGGGCAGCGGCAGCGTGTGGCACTTGCCCGCGCGCTCGTGATCGAGCCCTCGATCCTGCTTCTCGACGAGCCGCTATCCAATCTGGACGCGCTGCTGCGCAAGAGGATGCGGCTGGAGCTGCGCGATATCCAGCAGCGCCTCGGCATCACCACCGTCTTCGTCACTCACGACCAGGACGAAGCCTTCGAAATGTCCGACCGCGTGGTGCTGATGAACAGCGGGCATGTCGAGCAGGTCGGCTCGCCGGAGACGCTCTACGACAGGCCACAGACGCGTTTTGCCGCGACCTTCATCGGCGAGGCGAGTCTGATCCCGTGTCGGATCGCCGAGGCGACAGGCGAGGATCTGCTGGTCGAGCTCGAGAAGGGGTATAAGGTAACTGCGAAGTCCGTGCGCGGCGCGCCGGTGGCGGGCTCGGAAGCCTTGCTGATGACACGCCCGGAACGCGTGTCGCTCGCAGCTCCCGACACTCCGGAGGCAGTGCCCGCAAAGATCTCGAAGCGTGTTTTCCAGGGCGAGCGGATTCTCTTCGAGCTGGAGACACCAGCCGGGCACGCGATCCAGTGCTCGGTGCCGAGCCTCGAAAACTATCGGGCGATGCAGCTCGGCGAAAAGGTCGGCGCCATCTTGCGCGAATGCCGCGTGATTCCGGGAGCCTGACATGACCCGCGAACAAGGCAAGGGCGGGAATGTGTTTGGCACGGCGCTGATGACGCCGATCGGCATCCTTTACCTGTTCTTCCTGATCATCCCGATCGGCTTCTTCCTGTCGCTCAGCTTCCTCACCTACTCGGCCGAAGAGATGTATGTCGCGCGGCCGACGCTCGAGAACTACGGCCGCCTGGTCCTCGACGGCTATTATCGTGGCATCATATTTGACACGATCAGAGTGTCGCTGATCGTCACGCTGATCACGCTGGTGCTCGGCTATGTGCTCGCGCTCTTTCTTTCGAGAATGAAGAGCGCCTGGCGCGGGATCATGATGTTCCTGATCATTGCTCCGCTGATGACCGGCGTCATCGTGCGCACCTACGGCTGGATCGTCCTCCTTGGCACCGACGGGCTGGTGAACATGCTGCTCGTCGGAAGCGGCATCGTCGAGCGTCCGCTTCAGATGTTGAACAACGAGCGTACGGCCATCGTGGCGCTGGTGCACATCATGCTGCCCTATATGGTCTTCCCGATCTTCTCGTCACTGGTAGCACAGGATCCGCATCTCGTGCCGGCCGCGGGAACACTTGGTGCGCGGCCGTTGCGGACCTTTCTCGAAATCACCCTGCCGCTCAGCCGGCCCGGAATTGTGATGGCCTCGGTCATTGTCTTCACAATGACGTCGGGCTCGATCGTGACCGTCGATCTGCTCGCAGGCCGCGACCTGACGATCATGGGGCAGGTGATCTACCAGCTCATCATGTCGACCTTCAACTGGCCGCTGGCGGCCGCGGTCGCAGCGCTGCTTGTGCTCTGCCAGTTCGCCCTGATCTCCTATTATTTCCGGAAGACGCGCCGTGGATACTGAGAGCAACACGAACGTCGTAGCGGCGCGCCTCGGGCAGCCGATCACGGCACCTGCCGTCGACCTGACTGCCCTCAATCGGTTCCTGTTCGGCCTGCTGGTGACGGCGATCTACGTCTTCCTGCTTGCGCCGATACTGATCGTGGTGTTCACCTCGTTCAGCCCGGACATGCGCAACACCTACAGCCTCTCGCAGGCTTCGCTGCATTGGTACCGCGAGTTCCTGAACAGTTCGAGCTTCACGAGCTCGTTCAAGTTCAGCCTAGTTCTGGCCGTGCTGGCGTCGATCTTCTCCACGGTCATCGGGCTTCTGACCTCGTATGCATTGGTTCGGTTCCTGGGCAAGACACGGACCATCGGGCAGTCGATCGCGATGCTGCCGATGATGATCCCGCACATTCTCATCAGCCTGTCTCTGCTTTTGCTTCTGACGCAGCTGCCGATCCCTGAAATGGCGGTGCTGGTGATCGGCCACGTGTTGATCTGCCTGCCGTTCACCATCGCGGGCATCACCGCGAGCCTAGAAGGCGTCGATCCGGACGTGGAGGCCGCGGCCTACACGCTCGGCGCCGGCAGGCTTCGCGTGTTGTGGGAGGTGACTGTGCCGCTGGTCGCGCCGGGCGTGCTGTCGTCGGCGATCTTCGCGCTGATCATCTCCTTCGGCGACGTCTATATCGCATTGTTCATCTCTGGCCCCGGCGCGACGACCCTGCCGGTCGAGATCTTCTCCTACGTCCAGTGGGAAAGCTCCCCCATCGTCGCGGCGATCACGACCGTGCAGATCGTGATGATCATCCTGTTCGGCCTCTTCATCGAGCGGCTCGTCGGGCTGCGGTCGGTCATGCGCATCTGACGGCCGCGTCGGCCGGCGTGTTTTTTCAAGGAAAGGAACCTACCCATGCAGACAATCGAGGTTGGCACCGCGCGCGCGGACGGCCCCGGCCGTTTCGACGGCGCGCTCAAGGTCGCGGAGAACCCGGACGGCACGCCGGTCGAGATCCCGGTGACGATCGTGCGCGGCGCGAAGGACGGTCCGGTGCTCTGGATGCATGCCTGCGTGCACGGCGACGAATATTGCGGCACGTTCAACGTGCAGTCCTTCGTGCGCTCGCTCGTGCCCGCCGAAATGAGCGGCGCGGTGGTGGCCCTTCCGATCCTGAACATCACCGCGTTCCGGGCCCAGCATCGCATGAGCCCACTCGAAGGCTTCAACAACGGTGACATGAACCGCTGCTTCCCGGGCAATCCCAATGGCGGCTTCACCGAGCAGACGGCCTATGTCGTCTACCAGAACCTGAAAAAGCATGCGACGCACCTGGTCGACTTCCATACCGCCTATACGCGCGACACGCGCTGGGCGCTCTACGCCGATCACGGCGGCGAGGTCAGCCGTGTCGGCCGGTTGATGGCGGAAGCTTTCGGATATCCCCACACGCTCCCCACTCCGGTCGGCACGCTCGTTGGCTCCTCCATGATGTCGGCGGGCGGCGACGGCATTCCCGCCTACATCATCGAGGCGGGCGGGCTTGGCTCCTCCTTCGACATGGAGATTGTCGCCGACGTGACCGAGCGCCTCCGCAACCTCGCCCGCGCCATCGGCATCCTCGAAGGTGCCGTGACCGACTACGGCCCGCTCACCACCTTCTCCAATTTCCACTGGGCAAACGCGCCGCGCGGCGGCCTGTTCAGGCCATCCGTCAAGGGCGGCGATATGGTGAAGGAGGGCGACGTGGTCGGCACCTATTACAACCTGCATGGCGACGCCAGCGGCGAGGTCACCGCACCGGCCTCCGGCGTGGTGCTTGCCTACCATCCCGGCCCGATCATCCCCCAGGGCGACGTGCTGATCCATATCGGCCTCAATCCCCAGACAGCGTGAGACTGAACATGACCAAGGAAATCATTGTCGGAACGGCCCGCTCGACAGGGCCTGGCGTCGCCAAAGGCAATCTGAAGATCGGCGAGACGCCGGCCGGCCGTGCGATCGAGGCGCCCGTCGTTATCGTGCGCGGCGAGAAGGAAGGTCCGGTCCTGTGGATGCATGGCTGCGTCCACGGTAACGAATATTGCGGCACCTTCATCATCCACGAATTCCTCAATTCGCTGGACCCGAAGACGCTCAAAGGAACGGTCGTCGCCATTCCCGTGCTGAACGTGACGGCCTTCGAGAAGCGGCAGCGCATGAGCCCTTTCGAAGGCTTCAACGGCGGCGACCTTAACCGGCAGTTCCCCGGTAACCCCGGCGGCACGCTGACGCAGCAAATGGCCTACGCACTGTACGAGCCACTGAAGACCTACGCCGACGTGCTGATCGACTTCCACACCGCGCTCACGCCGGACGTGCGCTGGGCGCTCTTCCCGAAGAACGGCAAGGCGGCCTTGACGTCGGAGAAGGTCGCCAAAGCGTTCGGCTATCGCGACACGCTGCCGGTTCCCGACGAACTGCTCGCCGGCTCGGCTATGATGACCGCTGCGAAGGACGGCATCGCGAGCTACATCGTCGAGTGCGGCGGCAAGGCGCGCTCCTTCACCGACGAGTCCGTCACGGATGCCGTCGAGCGGCTGACCAACGTGCTCAGGGCGTTGGAGATGCTGGAAGGCGACGTCGTCGACTACGGCGCGATGAACTACTTCTCAAGCTTCGAATGGGTCACCGCCAGGCAGGGCGGCCTGTTCGAGCGCTTCGTCAAGTGCGGCGACACGGTGGAAGAGGGGACCGAGATCGGCCGCTACTTCGACATGCACGGCAACGAGCGCGGCAAGGCGATCGCGCCGAAGCCGGGCGTCGTGCTGGCGATCCATTCGGGTCCGATCATGGCGTCCGGCGAGACGCTGATCCATATCGGCCTCGACCCGAGACAGGTCCGCGCCTGACCACGGGCGCAGCGGGGAGCCGCCGTTCAGGCGGCTCCCCTTTCTTAGCGCGAAACCGAGATCGGAAGACAGGATGGGCTCGAACAATCGCGCCACGACCGGCCGCGCGCTGGTGATGGTGGCCGTGTTCATGATGGCCGCGGGCAAGGTGGCCTACGGCACCTTGCTGACCGCCGTGCCGTCGCAGATCTATGTCCTGTTCTGCTTCGGCGTCATGCCGCTCCTCTTCTGGCCGCGCTACGGCCGGCGTGTCGGGACCATGTCCTGGCGTCCCATCCTCATGCTCAATCTCAGCACGGCCCTGTGCTTCCTGTTCTTCTTCTACGCGCTGAAGCTGATCGAGCCGGCCGTCGCCGGCGCGGTCCAGTTTGGTGTCGGACCGGGCCTGTCGATGCTGATCCTGTTCCTCGTGTCCGGCATCGTTCCGGGCCGCGCCCGCGTCGCCGTCTGCCTCGGCCTCCTCGCCGGCTGCTCGATCCTGGCGGCGTCGGCCGTGCAGGGCTCCGGCTTCGCGGTCGGAACGTCCGGCGGCTGGACGGGGCTTGTCGCGATCCTCCTGTCGGCGACAGGATCGGTCCTCATCACCTTCGCCTCCAAGGCGCTCAACGACCGCGGCTGGCCGTCGGGCGCGATCCTCGCGCATCGCTGCTACCTCATCGTCCCGATCGCCGTCGTGCTGACCGTGCTCGACGAGAAGGCCTGGCTCATCGACTGGACGCCGCGGCTCATGCTGATCCTTGCCGCGGTCGGCCTTTTGGGAACGGTCATTCCGATGGTGTTCCTGCAGATGGGCATCGAACGGACCGATCCGCACACCGTCCTGGTGATGATGGCCGCCATGCCGATCTTCACCTTCGCGCTGGAGGGTTTTTCACCCCTCTACGTCTGGTCGCCGTTGACCGCCGCCGGCCTGTGCGTGATCGCGTTGTTCATCGCTCTCGATGTAGTCTCCACTCGGGGCCACACATCTGCCGGGCCGAATCCTGCCAAAGAGGTGTAATCCCGAAGTGTGCAGGACAGAGCCGTGGCAATCGACAATGCCGGCCGCAGGATGGTTCCCGGAAATTGGGACAACTGGTCCGGTTCCTCAGGGAACTCGACAGGTGCGGCCCACAGTTGACGGGCTTGCGAAACCGCCATGCCAAGGATGAAGATCTTGCCCGCGAGGCAGGAGCAGGTCGCGTCAATCGCGCCATTCGCCCTCCAGCTCGAGACCTGACCCCGCAACGAGTTGTTTCCTGGCTGCTACGTCGGGCATGCGCCGACGGCTTGTGGTGGATGCATCCTACCCCGCAAGCGGTCATGCCTTCGCAACCCGGCGAATGGTCTGCCGCCGCATGGGAATCTCTCAAGAATCACCAATAAAGCACTGAGCCAGGTACTTACGCTCAGCACACATCAGGTCCGATCGCGAAATGACGCGGTGCGGGCATGAAAGCTGCTCATGGGCGAAGTGGTCTGGTCGATGCGGTTCTCCGAGGTCTTCTCCTATAGCCACATGCTGATCTCGGGGCTGATCGTCAGCATATGGGTGTGCATCGTCTCGGCCGGAATCGGTTTTGCCCTCGCGCTTCTGTGCGCCGAAGCCAGGTCTTCAAGCCGTCTCATGATCCGCGCGCCCGTTGTCTGGTACGTCGAAGCCATCCGGAATACGCCGTTCATCGTGCAATTGTTCTTCATCTACTTCGGGATTGCGGCACTGGGCCTCAGGCTTAATCCCAGCGCAGCCGCGATCGCCGCCTTGTCGCTCAATATTGGAGCCTATTTCACGGAGATCGTCCGCGGCGGGCTCGAGAACTCGAGAAAGGGAATTTCGGAGGCTGCCCGAGCACAGGGCATGACGCCCCTTCAGGTCTACTGGCGCATCTTGCTGCCTCCCGCCCTTGCCAAAGTCGACCGCCTGCTGGTTGGCCAATTCGTGCTCGTCTTCCTTGGATCGGCTGTGATTTCGCAAATAGCCGTCGAAGATCTGACCTATGCCGGCCAGTTCATCCAGACGCGGACTTTCCGCGCGTTCGAGAGCTATCTGGTCATCACGGTCATGTACGCGGCGGCCGGTATCGCTTTCGCCACGGTCTACGCACTGATCCGCCCATTCCTCTTTCCCTGGGAGAGGGATATGCGCAAATGAGCGGTTCGTTCAGCAATCTGGCGATTGTTCAGACACTTATCGGAAAAGTCCCCTGGACATTGGCGCTCTCGTTGATCGCGTTCGTCGGCGGAGCGACCGTCGCGTCCCTGTTCACCGTGGTCTCCGTTCTTGGCGGAAGGTATGTCTGGGGCGTCGTGTCGTTTGTCACGGTGATTATCCAGAGCACTCCGCTGCTTATGGTGATCTTCCTGTGCTTCTTTGGACTGCCGCTTCTCGGCATCGACGTCTCGCCCTGGTTCGCGTCCTCCCTTGCGCTGATCGCCTTTTCCGGGGCTTTCCTGACCGAGATCTGGCGATCGGCAGTGCGCGCAGTGCCGGTCGGTCAATGGGAGGCATCTGAGGCGTCCGGTCTCTCGCGGCTGCAGGCGCTATGGCACATCGTGCTTCCGCAATCTGTCCAGATCGCGATACCGCCGACGGTCGGCTTTGGCGTTCAGATTGTCAAAGCCACTGCACTGACATCGATCGTCGGCTTCGTCGAAGTGACGCGTGCCGGTTACGTGCTGAACAACGTCACCTTCAAGCCGTTCTTCATCTTCTTTGTCGTCGGCCTGATCTACATGGCCATCAACCTGCCGCTTTCCGTGGCGGCCAGAAAGCTGGAGCGGCGTTTCACGCCGAAATGACCAGGAAGACAATAGCAACTTGCAAATAATACCATCAACAACAATGGGGAACAAAAATGCTGAAGCGACTTTCTTCTTTCTTTGTTTCGGTCACCGCGGCCTTGCTTGTGATGCAGAGCAGCGCGTTTTCCGGGACACTCGACGAAATTCTCCAGCGAGGGACCGTCCGTATCGCGGTCATGCAGGACTTTGCGCCGTTCGGAGCTCTCAATGCCAAACTGGAACCGGAAGGCTATGACATCGACGTCGCCAAACGCATCGCCGAGAACCTGGGCGTGAAGCTCGAACTGGTCGTCACGACAGGGGCAAATCGCATTCCCTATCTTCAAACCGACAAGGCCGACATCGTCGTTGCGGCACTCGGCGCAAATCCGGAACGGGCCAAATCGATCTGGTTCTCAAGCGCCTACGCTCCCTTCTATTCCGGCGTATTTGCCTCCGGTAAGGTCGACATAAAAAGTTACGCCGATCTCGCCGGCAAGACGGTGGGCGTGACGCGAGGCAATCTCGAGGACCTCGAGATTTCGCGGCTTGCTCCCCCCGATGCGAACATCATGCGTTTCGAGGACAATGCCACGACAACGTCGGCATGGCTCACGGGTCAGGTCGAAGTGCTGGTGAGCGGAAACACCGCAGCTGCGGTCATCGCTGCAAACAATCCCGGACTCGATATCGAAAGCAAGATCGTCATCAAGAACTCGCCCGCTTTCCTGGGTGTCACGCGCGGCAACGAGGATCTGCTTCGTTGGCTGAACGTCTTCATCCTCCACCAGCGACTGGCGGGCGGTCTCGACGAGCTTTCCGAAAAGTGGTTTGGCGAGCCGCTGCCGGCAACGTTGCCCTCCCTTTGACCGAAGGCGGGGGGACGTCGCATCCAGCGCCGTCCCCCGGTCTGGCCAGACCATTCCAGAAGGTGGAAAACACGATGAGCCACGTGCCGGCTGTGGAATTTCGACGGGTATCAAAGCGATATGGCTCGTACGAAGTTCTCAAGAACATCGACCTCTCCGTCGGGGCCGGCGAGCGGGTCGTCATATGTGGTCCGTCAGGATCTGGAAAGTCGACGCTGATCCGATGCATCAACCAGCTCGAGACGCACCACGCCGGGGAAATCCTTGTTCACGGCCAGAGGGTCGATGGAG
The DNA here is from genome assembly GCF_900177325.1 of Mesorhizobium australicum. Lineage (NCBI taxonomy): Bacteria > Pseudomonadati > Pseudomonadota > Alphaproteobacteria > Hyphomicrobiales > Phyllobacteriaceae > Mesorhizobium > Mesorhizobium australicum. The sequence goes on from NZ_FXBL01000004.1 coordinate 1,303,829, forward strand.
GCCCATCGGATATCAGGCGGGTGCGTCAAATGGTTGGAATGGTATTCCAGCAGTTCAACCTCTACCCGCATCTGACGGCGCTCGAAAACTGCACGATCGCTCCGGTCCTGGTTCGTCGCCTCCCGACGAAGGAGGCGCAGGAGATCGCCATGCGACATCTCGATCGCGTAAGGATCGCCGATCAGGCGGGGAAATATCCGCATCAGCTCTCCGGCGGGCAACAGCAGCGCGTCGCGATAGCGCGCGCCCTTTGCATGGAGAGCAAGGTCATGCTCTTCGACGAACCGACATCCGCCCTCGACCCTGAGATGATCGCCGAAGTCCTCGACGTGATGGTTCGTCTCGCCGAATCGGGCCTGACCATGATCTGCGTCACCCACGAAATGGGGTTTGCGCGTCAGGTTGCAGATCGCATTGCATTCATGGACAGAGGGCAAATCGTCGAGGTTGCGTCCCCTGCGACCTTCTTCACCGATCAGAGCAACGAGCGAACGCGGGCCTTTCTCTCGCAAATTCTGCATTGAACGCCGGGCAGCAATTCGTTTGAACGGAACGCGGCACGGATGATACAAGGAACCTGGACGACTTTAGCGGGCCGCGCGTCTGGAGGAACGCGTTGTCTGAAGCCTATGGAGGGCTTGCGGGCGTGCCTCGAATAGACACACGCAACAGCGCGCGCTACTGGCGCGATCCTCGGATCCACGGCCTGAGTTGTCTGGCTGCCGATTTTACGACGCACGAATATGCCCCGCACAGCCACGATGCTCTGGTCATCGCGGTCACCGAGACGGGTGGCTCGGAGTTCAGAAGCCGCGGGCGTACTGAGGAAGCGAAGACGTCGGTGCTGCTCGCGTTCAATCCCGACGAACCACACTCCGGGAGAATGGGCCGAAGCGACCGCTGGCGCTATCGCAGCCTCTATCTCTCGGCGCCGGCGCTCGACATTCTCAAGCAGGAGCTCGGACTCGAGCGGACCCCGTATTTCATGGAGAACGTCTTCACCGACGCCGATCTGATCGGCGATTTCATGCGGCTTCACCGCGCCTTGGATTTGCAAGGGGACCAGCTCGAGCAGCATGAGCTGCTGGTTGGCAGCCTCGGCGAACTGTTCCGGCGCCACGGGTCCGGAAAGGCGCATCTGTCGGTTCGGTTCGCTGACCGGACCAAGGTGCGCACCCTCAAGGAACTGATGCATGATCGGCACGATCAGGAGCTCACACTCGCCGATCTGAGCCAGGAAGTTGGGCTGACGCCGTTCCAGTTGATCGCTCTTTTCAAGAGAACCACGGGACTGACGCCGCATGCCTTTCTCACGCAGCTCCGTCTCAACATCGCGGTAAACGCTCTCGAAGCCGGTGTTCCGATCGCGGAGGCCGCGCTGAGTGCAGGCTTCTATGACCAGAGTGCCCTCACCAGGCATTTCAAACGTTGCTTCGGGATAACACCCCTTCAATGGATCAGGGCGGCCATGATCGATCCAAACGTACGCGCAATTTAAGCCAATAAACGAAGCGTTCCGGCTTCTAGTCTGACTTCCGACGCGGCCCGTCTCGGGCGAACTCCGCTTCGGAAGAACGACATGGCTAACTATTTTTGTCTCGATCATCCTGAAACCTATTCTCACCGGACCCAGGTGCTTGACGCAAAGCCGGGCAGCGTACTGCTGGCGGAAACACCGTTCTATCCGGGCGGTGGCGGCCAGCTCCCCGATCGCGGCATCATCGAATGGTCGCACGGCGAGGTAGCCGTATCGGGATTTGAAATCCAGGATGGACGCATCTGGCATCTGCTCGATGAGCCCGTTGAACTTCCCGGCGCCGAAGTCACGGCGCAAGTCGACCATGGTTTCAGGCGTCTCATGCGCCAGCTGCACACCGATCTGCATATCGTGAACGCCCTGGTCTACCGGGACTTCGATGGAGCGCTTGTGACTGGAGTGCAAATGTCGGGTGACGGTACTGCTCGTATCGACTTCGACCTCGTGGAGGCGGACAACGACCGGCTGCGGGCCATAGAACCAGAAATAAACGACGTGATCCGCAAGGATCTTGCGGTTCGCCAGTCGCATGTTCCGCAGGATGCGGCATTCAACGAACCGGGGCTCATTCGCTCGCGATCGGTGGCGCCGCCGCCGTCGCCGGACGGCCTCGTACGCATAGTGGAAATCGTTGGACTGGACCGCCAGGCCTGCGGCGGCACGCATCTCTCCTCCACCGGCGAGTCGCCTCCGGTTCGCATTCTCAAGATAGAGAACAAGGGTCGTCACAACCGCCGCCTCCGGATCGGACTTGCCGAACTGGTCTCAGACGCCGCCCGATGAACACGCTGACATATCTGTGGTCGCGGCCCCTTCTTCTCCTGCCGCTTCCCCCGCTGTTCTGGGCCGGCAACCTCGTGCTCGGGCGGGCTCTCGCCAACGACTATCCGCCTGTCTCGCTCGCCGTTGGCAGGTGGGTTGTCGCCATTGCCGTTCTCGCCCCTTTCGTGTCCGGGGCAGTATGGCGCCAGCGCAGCCTGCTGCGCCAGAATTGGCTTCTGATCCTGCTATGTGGGGCTTTCGGGATCGCCGGCTACAACGCCCTCGGCTACGTCGCCCTGCAGACCGTACCGGCGGCGAGCGTCGCCTTTCTGAACTCGTCCCTTCCCCTGATGGTGCCGCTTGCCGCGTTTGCCCTTGGCGTGGAACGGGTTCGGAAGATGACCATCCTGGGTATCCTGATATCGTTCGTCGGCGTCGCATGGATCGTGGCGCGCGGCAACCCGGCGGATCTGGCCCATATCGGCTTTGCTGCCGGAGAGCCGCTTGTCCTCGTCGCCGTTGCCAACTACGCGGTCTATTCCGTCCTCGTCAGGCGCAAGCCGGGCGAACTTGAGGCACTCGTCTTCCTGGCCAGTACGATGGTGGCGGGCCTCGGCGTGCTTCTGCCTTTCTGGGCCTGGGAGCTGGCAGCCGGAGCCAGAATCCCCTTTGATGCCGCGTCGGTCTGTGCGGTCGTCTACATCGGCGTTTTCGCCTCCCTCTTTGCATTCATCCTCTGGAACCGCTGCGTCGCAACTTTGGGACCGAGCGTGACGGGGGCATCGTTTCACCTCGTGGCTTTGTTCACGGCGATCCTCGCTTTCCTCGTTCTCGGTGAACCCGTGGCCGGATTTCACATAATTGGCGCGGTGTTGATCCTTTGCGGCTTCGTTGTTGCAACGCGACGTTGGCCAGCCCCTTCCACACCCTAATAGCGCATGCAGGAGTTCTCTCATGACCGTGTTTTCAGCGGGTGACTTTGCCGATCACGAGCAGGTCGTATTCGTCGCCGACGAGCCATCCGGACTTCGGGCCATCATCGCGATCCACGATACGACCCTCGGGCCGGCCCTCGGCGGCTGTCGCATGTATCCCTATGCCTCCGAGGCCGAAGCGCTGCGAGACGTCCTTCGCCTGTCGCGTGGCATGACCTTCAAGGCAGCGGCAGCGAATCTGGATCTGGGAGGTGGCAAAGCCGTGATCATCGGCGATCCAAGGACCCAGAAGACACCCGCGCTGCTTCAGGCGATGGGCATCGCGGTGGAACGCCTGGGAGGACGATACATCACCGCCGAAGACGTCGGCACCACGGTCGAGGATTTCGGGGAACTTCACAAAAAGACAAAGCATGTCGTCGGCCTCCCCGTTGAACTGGGCGGTACCGGCGATCCGTCACCCACAACTGCTCGAGGGGTCTACTACGGGCTGTTGGCTGCCGCGCGTCATCGTTGGGGCGAGGATCAGCTGGCCGGCAAGACCGTGGCGGTGCAGGGGCTCGGCAATGTCGGCTGGCACCTGTGCGAATTGCTCCATGCGGCCGGGGCGAAGCTCGTCGTCACTGATGTCGATGACAAGCGGGTGTCCAGGGCCGTCGCCGCGTTTGGCGCGACCAGCGTCCCACCGGAAGAAATCTACGGGGCGAGGGCGGATATCTTCGCGCCCTGCGCCATGGGAGCTATCCTGAACGACGAGACGCTGCCTTTGTTCAGGGTCGAGATTGTCGGAGGTGCTGCCAACAATCAGCTCGCCCTGGATCACCATGGCGAGGCGCTAAGGGCGAGGGGAATTCTCTATGCGCCGGATTTCGTTATCAACGCGGGTGGAATGATAAGGGTCGCATCGGAGCGGGAAGGTTTCGACGAGGCGCTCGTCGATCGGAATGTGAAAGGAATAGGCGACAGCCTGCTTGCGATATTCCAGCGCTCCGAAAGCGAAGGCATTCAGACGAACGCCGCAGCAATGCTCCTTGCTCGGGAACGCCTGTCTTCGGCGGCCACACACAGACTTTGAAAAGACCGTTTCAGCTGTCAGCGAGACCAACTTCGGCATGGGCGACACGCGCGCGATCCTGGAGCAACTAATTTCCTTCGACACCACGTCGCGCAATTCTAATCTCGCGCTCGTGGACTGGGCTGTTGACCGGTTCCAGCGTCTCGGCGCGCGCGTTCGCCTGACATTCGATGACCGGAGAACCAAGGCCAACATCCTCGCGAGCCTTGGCCCGGCAGAGGTTCCAGGCGTTGTCCTGTCGGGGCACACGGATGTTGTTCCCGTCGATGATCAGCAATGGTCGTCAGATCCGTTCATTCTTCGTGAAGACAATGGCCGCCTCTACGGTCGAGGCACCGCGGATATGAAGGGCTTCCTGGCCTGTTGCATGGCGGTGGCTGCGCAAATCGCCACCAGGAAGCTACATCGGCCAGTCCATTTCGCCTTCTCCTATGATGAGGAAGTCGGGTGTCTGGGTGTATCCCGATTGGTTCAGGATTTGCTGGCCGCAGAATGCAAGCCGGCGTTTGCGATCGTCGGCGAACCGACCGAAATGCGTATCGGAAATGGACACCGAGGCTTTTTTGGCTACGAAACTCAATTTCGAGGCAAGGCGGCCCACTCAAGCGATCCTTCCGAGGGAACCAGTGCAATTTATCCCGCCGCGGCGTTTGCAACGTTCATCCAAATGCTCGGTGCCGAAAAAAACAGGAGCCAAGACGCCACTTTCAACGTGGGTCGGATCGAAGGCGGCTCTGCAATAAACATTGTGCCAAGCAGATGTGATGTTGTCTGGGAATTTCGACCGAAGGACGACTCCACAACGCAGGAGGTGCTGGCGGCGGTGGAGACATATTTGCAGACGCAAACCGAACCGCCGACGAAAACGCTTCTCGCTCGTGTACCGCCTCTTATGCAAAATGCCGACGCCATGGCCTTTGCGGCCGAGTTGGGCGGGCAGCTTCCGGCCCGTGACCTTCCATTTGGTACGGAAGGTGGATTCTTCGATGAAGCGGGGATTGCAACTGTTGTCTGCGGTCCGGGGACGATCGCACAGGCGCACCAGCCGGACGAGTGGATAGCCGTCGAACAACTTGCCGAATGTGACCGGTTCTTGCAGCGTATCGCTAATTGGTTGGAGACGCCGCTCCGCGTGAGTTCCGGGACGAAGACCTCGGGCGCTGGCGGCTTGTAGCCGAGCGATCCTTGCGGGCGCACGGTGTTGTAATGCTGGCGCCAGCTTCGAGGATGATACTGGCCTCCTTGAGCGTGCAGAAATCTCACCGTTGAGAAGCTCATCGCGGAGGCGAGCATTGAGGCTTTCTATTAGCTGTTCTCCATGGGCTTCCGGGCGTTGCTGTGATCAGTCCTGCAAGGCAGAGGCGATGAACGCGAAGCTTCGTGACGATCTCGTCGGGCTTGTGTGTTTGCGATTGTGCCCCTCCGTCATGGTCAAAACCATACTTCAAGGTGGACCCGTTCAATGGAGAGGTGGATCAAGGGGCGAATTCAGCGGGGATTGGCCCGCAGGAAATTGAAGTCGCAGCCGTCCTCGGCCTGCAGGACCTCGTCGAAATAGAGCTTGGCATAGCCGCGCGTGGCGCGGATGTGGGCGGGGGGCGACCAGATGGCGCGGCGTGCTTCCAGCTCGGCGTCCTCGACGAGCAGGGCGATACTGCCATTCTCGACGTCGAGCTCGATCAGGTCGCCGTCGCGGACAAGGGCGAGGGGACCGCCGACGGCCGCCTCCGGCGAGACATGCAGCACGATGGCGCCGAAGGCGGTGCCGCTCATGCGGGCGTCGGAAATGCGCACCATGTCCTTGACCCCTGCAGCGGCGAGCTTGCGCGGGATCGGTATGTAGCCGGCTTCCGGCATGCCCGGCGCTCCCTTCGGTCCGGCATTCTGCAGCACCAGAACGTCGTTGGCCCTGACGTCGAGATCCGGTGCATCGAGCCGGTTTGCCATGTCCTCAAGCGACGTGAAGACGACCGCCCGGCCTGTATGCCGGAGCAGGGCCGGGCTGGCCGCAGCCTGCTTGATGATGGCGCCGTTGGGCGCGAGGTTGCCGCCCAGCAGGCGGATGCCGCCGCCCCGGTGGATTGGGTCGGAAAGTGGCCGAACCACGTCGTTGTGCCAGCCGGCGGGCTGCGCCGCCAGGTTCTCGCCGACGCTCCTGCCGGTCACGGTCAGGCAGCTTTGGTCGATCAGATGGCCGATTTCGCGCAGTACCGCGGTCAAGCCGCCGGCCTTGAACAGGTCTTCCATGTAATGCTGACCAGAGGGTTTCAGATCGACCAGCACCGGCGTCTCCGCGCCCAACCGGTCGAGTTCCTCCAGGTCGAGGTCAAAGCCGAGACGCCCGGCGATGGCGGCAAGGTGCACCACGCCGTTGGTGGAGCCGCCGACTGCCTGCAGTACGCGTAGCGCGTTGGTCATCGCAGCGCGCGTCATGATCTGCGACGGCCGCAGCTTCTCGGCCGCGAGCGCTACGGCGCGCTCGCCGGTCGCCTCGCAATGACGCAGGCGGTCGGCATGGACGGCCGGGATCGCCGCGCCGCCTGGCAACATCATGCCCATGGCCTCGCCGAGAAGCGCCATCGTGCTCGCTGTTCCCATGACCATGCAGGTGCCGGGGCCGGGCGCGAGCTTGTCGCCGATCTCCTCGATCTCGACGGCATCGACCGCACCGGCGCGATGCTGGCCCCAGAAGCGCCGGCAGTCGGTGCAGGCGCCAAGGCGCTCGCCCTTGTGGCTGCCGGTGATCATCGGGCCCGTCACGGTCAGGATCGCGGGAATGTCGGCGCTCGCAGCGCCCATCAAGAGGGCAGGGACCGTCTTGTCGCAGCCGCCGATCAGCACCACCGCATCCATCGGCTGGGCGCGGATCATCTCCTCGGCATCCATCGCCATCAGGTTGCGCAGGAACATGCTGGTGGGGTGCGAGAAGGCTTCGTGGATTGACACCAGCGGGAACTCGATGGGCAGGCCGCCGGCCAGCATGACGCCACGTTTGATTGCCTCGATCATGTCCGGCACGGAGCGGTGACAGGCATTGTAGCCTGAAAAGGTGTTGGTGATGCCGATGATCGGCCGGTCGAGCGCGCTGTCGGAATAGCCCATCGCCTTGATGAAGGCCTTGCGAAGGAACAGCGAAAAGCCGGCGTCTCCGTAGTGCGCAAGGCCGCGCCGCATGCCTTTGGGTTCGTCGCTCATCTCAAACTCTCGTCTGGCGAAGCGGTCGACCGCCGGCCGCTTGACGATGTCAGGTGATATGATAAGCATCAAACCATGTCGAATCCTTTGTTGTCTTCAGTTGCGGCGACGCCGCCGGTAGCGCGCCGCCATCCGAGCCTGGTCGAGCAGGTGACAGACGGCATCGGCGGGCAGATCCGCTCCGGTTCGCTTATGCCGGGCGCCATGCTTCCTTCCGTTCAGGCGCTCTCGGACATGTGGGGCGTGAGCCGCACGGTGACGCGCGAGGCGCTGGCGCGGCTGTCGGCCGAGGGGCTCGTCACCTCGCGGCAGGGGCTTGGCGTCTTTGTCTGCGATGCGCTACCGTCCGAGACGTTCTCGATCGCCTCCGGTCCCGAGTTGGACGATCTCAAGCGCATCCTCGAATTACGCCTCGGCGTCGAGATCGAGGCTGCGGGGTTTGCGGCGCTGCGCCGGTCGGATACGGATATCGCCGTCCTGCGTGAGGCACTGGAGGCAATGGTGCGGCTCGATCGGGCCGGAGACATTGACGCCGGTATCGAGGCGGACATCAACTTCCATCGGGCGATCTGTGCCGCGACCGGCAATGGCCACTTCGCCGACCTGTTCGTCTTCCTCAGCCAGTTCTTCCGCAAGAACATCTCGTTGTCGCGGCGGAATTCCGCCGGCAGGGCGGGCGGAAGCACGGATGCGGCGCGCGAGCACCGGGCGATCTTCGACGCGATCCTCGTCCGCGACGCCTCGGCTGCACGCAAGGCGGCGCGTATCCACGTGCTCAACACGGGCGCGCGCCTCGGCATCGACATCGAGGCCGTTGCGACGGATGCCGTCGCGGCGGACCGCATCTCCTGACGCGCACGGAGTCCCCATGACTGAAGCCCAACACACGACGATCCTCATTCCCGGGTGGATGAACGACCATACGGCCGAGAGGCTGGACAAGACCTACCGCGTCTTGCGGATCGACAGCGCGGATGCGGCGCTGCTGCCGGCGAGAGAGGTCGCCAAGATAAGGGGCATCGCGTCTGCGGGGCGGATCGACAGCCGCTTCATCGACGCGCTGCCAGCCCTAGAGATCATTGCGCATTACGGCGTCGGATATGACGCGGTCGATTCACGCCACGCCGCGGCCAGGGGCGTGGTCGTCACCAATACGCCGGACGTCCTGACCGAGGAGGTTGCCGATACGGCACTGGGCCTTTTGATCAACACCGTTCGGGAACTGCCGAAGGCGGAGGCCTTCGTGCGCGCCGGCAAATGGGTGGGAGACGACGAATATCCCCCGAGCCGCCTGACACTGCGCGAGCGCAAGGTGGGCATCTTCGGCCTGGGACGCATCGGCCTCGCGGTGGCGCGGCGCGTCGAGGCCTTTGGTCTTCCGGTGAGCTATCACAACCGAAGCCGCGTCGAAGGCGTTTCCTATGCCTATCATGCCTCGCTGCTCGAATTGGCCGAGGCGGTCGATACGCTGATCTCCGTCGCGCCGGGGACGCCGGCGACCGACAAGGCCGTCAATCGGGAGGTGCTGGCGGCGCTGGGTTCCGATGGCGTGTTCATCAATATCGGCCGTGGCAGCACCGTCGACGAGGAGGCGCTGATCGCAGCACTCGTGGACGGCACCATCGCAGCCGCCGGGCTGGACGTGTTCGCGAGCGAGCCCGATGTGCCGCAGGCGCTGCTCGACTTGCCCAACGTCTGCGTGCTGCCGCATCTCGGCGCGGCCTCGGTCCATACCCGCCGCGCCATGGGCAACCTCGTGGCGGACAATCTCGACCAGTGGTTTCGCGTCGGCGCGGCGAAGACACCCGTTCCGGAATGTGTGGCGGTTGCAGGACGCGGGTGACGTCGCGCGCCAAGTATGATTTCAGGATTGCCTCCAGGGCAGTCAGCACACTGCGCGTTGAATGGGACGAATCCATCAGCCTGCCACGACGGCTGATGGTCCGGCCGCCGTGCCCGGCAGATTGACTCGCCCAGCCGCCGGTTTCGGCATATTCTGACGCTGCGTGGTTCAGAAAACTGGGGAGAAGAAAAACGGATCAAGGGGCCTGTTCGCACGACACGATTCAAAAAAGAATTTTGAATTCAAAGGATAAGAGATCGTTCGACAGTTTTCGATGATCCGAATTGCGCGATCGTTGATCGCGATATATGACTGTGTCAGTTCAGTCTGATCCGGTGCCCCCTGCATGCTCTCAGGACGAAGACACATCCCGACACCGACGGCCCCGCATGTCGAGTGCGTTGCCGATGTCGCAGCTGGTCGGAGGTCTGTGACGTGAAACGGTTCCTGCTCGGCCGGCTGGCGTCCGCAATCCCAACCCTGTTGATCGTCACCATCGCCGTCTTCGTGATGGTGAGGCTCATCCCCGGCGACCCGGCGAAGATCATGCTGGGCGATCTGGCGAGCCCCCAGCAGCTGGAGGCGCTGCGCCACCAGATGGGGCTCGACCTGCCGCTGGTCACCCAGTATTTCATCTGGCTCTCGAACATCGCGACCGGCAATTTCGGCCATTCGATCACCTCGAACCAGGAGGTGCTGCCGCTGATGCTGGAGCGCTTCTCGGTATCGGCGACGATCGTCGTCGTGGCGGTGGGGCTTGCGGGGCTGATCGCGGTTCCGGCGGGGATGTTCGCCGCGTGGAAGCAGAACAGTCTTGCCGACCTCGCGGTGGTCGCGACTTCGACGCTGCTTCTGTCGATCCCGAGCTTCTGGCTCGGCCTGATGATCCTGCTGTTCTTCGGACTGCAGCTCAATTGGTTCCCGATCGTGGGATTCGTCTCCTTTGACGTGGACTTCATGAAGGCGCTGTCCTTCATCGCCATGCCTGTGCTGACGTTGGTGTTGATCGAGATCGGCTCCATCGTGCGTATGGCGCGCGCCAGCACGATCGAGGTGGCACGGCTCGAATACATCACGCATGCCCGTGCCAAGGGGCTGTCTGAATCGGCGGTGATGTGGCGGCACGCGTTTAAGAACGCCTTCGCCCCGACCTGGACGCTGATCGGCTTGATCCTGGGCAGCTTGCTCGGCGGCATCGCGGTGATCGAAACCGTCTTCACCATCCCCGGCCTTGGCCGGCTGCTGGTCGACGGCATCTACGCCCGCGACTACCCGATCGTGCAGGGCTGCATCCTTTTCGTCGCGGTGATCTACGTCCTGGTCAATCTGGTCGTGGACCTTCTCTATCCGCTCTTCGACCCCAGGATCACGCAATGAGCGCCGTTCCAATCCGCGCCGCGCGGCGAAACGCCAATGCCGTGCTCGGCGGCGGCATCGTCGGGCTGCTGATCCTGCTGGCGGTGCTTGGGCCGCAGATCGCGCCGCACAATCCCCTCGGCCTCGATTTGCTATCGCGCATGAGCGAGCCCTCCGCGAAATACTGGCTGGGCACCGACGAATTCGGGCGCGACATTCTGAGCCGCCTGATCTACGGCGCGCGGACGAGCGTGTGGATTTCCTTCGCGACGGTCGCCTTCGCAGTGTTTTTCGGGCTGATCTTCGGCGTGCTCGCCGGCTTCCTGCGTGGCTGGACGGATCGGATTCTGATGATGTTCAACGATGCTTTCCTCGCCTTCCCGGGCCTGCTGCTGGCGCTCGGTATCATGGCGATCGCGGGTGCAAGCCGTAACGCCATCATCATCGCGCTTGGACTTGCCTACATGCCGGCGGTCGTGCGGGTCGCCAAGGCGAGCGTGATGTCGATCCGCGAGCGCGAATATATCGAGGCGTCGCGGGTGATGGGCAACAGCGAACTGACGACGATGCTGCGGCACGTGCTGCCCAACTGCGTCGCGCCGATGACGGTGCTCGCCACGACCATGTTCGGCTGGGTGATCCTGTCAGAGAGCGCGCTGTCCTTCCTCGGGCTCGGCGTGCCGCCTCCGGCGCCGACCTGGGGCAACATGCTCGCCACGGGCCGGCCCTTCATCACCCAGGCGCCGCACCTGATCATCCTGCCGGGATTGTGCATCTCGATAACCCTTCTCGGCGTCAACATGCTGGGCGACGCGATCCGCGACCGCCTCGATCCAAAGATGCAGGGCTGAGCCATGGCGAGCATATCCGAAAGCGAACGGGCGGTGGTCGCGGTCAGCGGCCTTTCCGTCACCATCGGGCCCGGCGGTTCCCGGATCGTCGACGGGCTCGACTACTCGATCGGCCCCGGCGGCATGCTGGCGCTGGTCGGTGAATCCGGCTCCGGCAAAACTGTGGCGGCGCGCTCGATCCTTGGCCTGCTGCCGCCGCCGCTGACAATCGCACCCGGCAGCAGCATCCGTTTCCATGGCACTGAACTGGTCGGCATGCAGCCGCGCTCGCTGCAAACTATACGCGGCGCCCGCATCGGCATCGTCTTCCAGGAACCCATGGTCTCGCTCAACCCGTCGATGAGCATCGGCGAGCAGATGGCGGAAGGGCTCCGGCTCCATCACAAGCTCGGCAACGGCGAAATACGCGACCGGTCCCTTGCAATGCTGGAGCGGATCCAGATCAAGGATCCGGTACGCTGCCTGTCGGCCTATCCGCACGAGTTCTCCGGCGGCATGCGCCAGCGCATCATGCTCGCCTCGGTCATGCTCCTGAAGCCCGAACTGCTGATCGCCGACGAGCCGACGACCGCGCTGGACACGTTGGTGCAGCGCGACGTGCTCGACCTGATGATGGAGCTGACGCGCGAGAACGGCACGGCCGTGCTTTTGATCAGCCACGACCTCGGCATGGTGGCGCACTATGCCCGCGACGTCGTGGTGATGCACAAGGGCAAGGCGGTCGAGCAGGGGCACAGCAGGGACGTGCTGAGAGACCCTCGCCACGACTACACGCGGCGGCTGGTCGACGCGTTGCCGAAGCGGCACGCGGGCGGGGCGCGGAGTTCGGCGCGGGCCGAACCGTTGCTCGAGATGCGCGACATCGTCATCGACTATCCCGGCCGCCGGCACCTGTTCCGTACCAGCGAGGCCAAGCGAGCCGTCGATACAGTCGATCTGGAGGTCGGACGCGGCGAGACAGTGGCGTTGGTCGGCGCGTCGGGCTCGGGCAAGACCACACTTGGGCGGGCGATCGTCGGATTGGTGGGCACGACATCGGGCTCGATCACCTTCCGCGGCAGACCGCTCCGCTTCGACCGCGGCGAAGACATCAAGGAGCAGCGCGCCGACATCCAGATCATCTTCCAGGACCCCTACTCGTCGCTCGATCCGCGCCAGCGGGTCGACGCCATTGTGGGCGAGCCGCTGAAGCTCGATCCGACCATCAGCCGGGCTGACCGCGACAGGCGGGTCCGCGAAGTTTGCACGGAGGTCGGTCTCGGGCCGGAATTCCTGAGGCGGCTGCCGCACCAACTTTCCGGCGGCCAGCGCCAGCGTGTCGCGATCGCCCGCGCCATCGTGCGCCGGCCGGCCTTCGTCGTCGCCGACGAGCCGGTCTCGGCGCTCGACATGACGGTGCAGAAGCAGATCCTGCAGCTGATCCGCTCGCTCCAGGAGCGCTACGGCTTTGCCTGCCTGTTCGTGTCGCACGATCTGGGCGCCGTGGAGCAGGTCGCGGACCGCGTCGCGGTGATGGAAAACGGCAGGATCGTCGAGGTAGGGAGCCGCGACGACATCTTCGACCGTCCGCAGCATCCCTACACGCGCCGCTTGCTCGACGCGGCGATGCTGCTCGACCGAAAGTTCGATGGTTCGGCCGCCCAGCCTGCGGCATGAAAGACATTGACGCGTTTCGCGCCGCCCCCTACCGGCTCAGGCGCGCGCGATCGCCGAGGGAAGCCAGCAAATGACCAGCAAACCCAGGTTCGGACTCAATGCCGTCGATGCGGTGCCGCTGCACGAGAAGGTTTACCAGGAGATCGTCAAGGCGCTGATGTCGGGGCAGTTCGCTCCGGGGCAGAAGCTGACCTCGCGCAAGCTGGCGGCGGAACTCGGCACCAGCGACATGCCGGTGCGAAGCGCGCTGTCCAGGCTGCAGTCGCTGCGTGCGCTCAGCGCTCTGCCGAATGGCAGCATGGAGGTGCCGCCGATGACAGCGGACGCCTTCCGCCAGCTCATGGAAACGCGCGCCGTCCTTGAAGGTGCGGCCACGGAGGCGGCGACCGGCCTGATCAACGGCAACAATCTGCGCACCGTCCGACGCAACTGCAATGCGCTGACCGAAGCGGCGCGGGCGGGGGACATTGAACTCTACCTGCGGCTGAACTACGAGTTCAAATTCTCCATCTACCGCCATTGCGGCAACGACTGCATGATCTTCCTAATCGAGACGCTGTGGATGCAGGTCGGCCCGTTTCTCAGGAGCTATGCCAGCACGTTCGCGGGAGACCTGTCAGGCATCCTGGAGATCGACTATCATGAGGAAGCGCTTGCCGCGCTGGAGGCCAAAGACGCCGCGAGGGCGCGCGACGCGATCATCCGCGACATCCGGGAAGGCGCTGCCTATCTCCTGAAGTACGCGCATTTTCACGACACGCCGGCGGCCTGACCAAGCGCCGCCCTCATCTCGGCGCAGACGATCCTGAATGCCCGGTCCGATGCTTCCGACAGACCCGCCTGTTGCATGAAATTGTGGATCAGGCCGTCGAAGCAGCGATAGGCGACATTCGCTCCGGCCGCTTTCAGCCGTTTCGCGAAGGCTCGGCCCTGGTCCCACAGCAAGTCGTATTCGCCGCCATAGATCGCCACGGGAGGAAGGCCGCCGAGGTCGCTTTCCGCCAGCGGAGAGACACGCGGATCCGCCGAACGTTCGAGGTTCCCGGCGAGATAGGCTCGACCAAAATATTCCATGGCGGGCCGCTCGAGGTAGTAGCCGGTCCGGTAGTCCTCGTCCGAAGCACTGTGAGGTGCCAGGCTGCAATACGGCCGGAAGTCCGTCACGGGATAAAGCAGCGTGACGGCCCGGAACAACGTTTGCGGCCGGACCTCGATCATTGCCCGGATGGCGAGGTTCCCTCCGGCGCTGTCGCCCATCAGCCCGAAGCGGTCCGTGTCCGCGCCGAGACGTGGAGCATTGTCCGCCAGCCAGCGCGTCGCGGCCAGCGTGTCATCGAGCGCCGCCGGGAAGGGATGTTCCGGCGCCAGCCGGTAGTCGAGGAAGCCAACGATCGCGCCGCAGCTCTCGGCAATGCGCGCCGACTGTTTCGAATAGGCCTGCGCATCGCCAAGCACGAAGCCGCCGCCATGAAGATAGAGGATGAGCGGCAGGGCTTGGCCCGATGTCGCCGGCCTGTAGAGCGTGATGGTCACGCCCGCGGCCGCGCCGGGCAGCGCGATCGTCTCCTGCACGACACCGCCGTCCGGTCCCCGGCTCATGTCGAGATATTGCTTGCGGTAGATGGCGCGCGATTCCTCAAGAGTGACCGGCGCGGGTGGATCGGTTCGGGCTGCCTGCAGTGCATCGAGCATGGACCGGATCTGCGGATCGAGGGGCATGTGGTCTCCGATCAGATGCCACGGCGCGCCGCGTGTGAGCGCACCGCATCGCCAAAGGCCGCGAACAGGCGGGAGGATGCGGGATCGCTGCCGGCCCAGAACTCCGGATGCCACTGGACGCCGAGGGCGAAGTCGGTCGCATCCGCGACGGACACGGCTTCGATGATGCCGTCTTCAGCCACGGCATCCGCCACGATCCGTTTGCCCTGCACGCCGATGGCCTGCCGGTGCAGGGAGTTTACGACCGCGCGTTCGTCGTCAAGAATCTCCGCGATCTGCGAGCCGGCCCTGAGCTTGACCATCTGGCGCAGCCCGAACCGCTCCGCCCTGTCCGGCAGGTCGGGAGCGCGGTGGTCGAGCGCTTCCGGCCGCTCCTGGATCTCGGTCAGCAGCGTGCCGCCAGTTGCGACGTTCAGCTCCTGCATGCCCCGGCAGATGGCGAAGAGGGGTATGCCCCGCTCCAGCGCCCGCCGCAGCAGCGGCATCGCGGTGGCGTCGCGCTCGCGATCATACGGGCCGTTGGCGTCGATTGGGGCGTCGCCATAGAGCGCGGGGTAGACATTTGACCGGGAGCCGGTGAGCAGGACGCCGTCGACCGCATCGAGGATTGCATCGACATCGAGATCTGCCGCGAGATTCGGTACCAGCAACGGCGTCAGGCCCGCCGCTTTCGCAGCCGCGTCGACATATTGCGCCTGCGTCGAATGCCAGTGGACGCCATCGATCAGCGTCGTATCGGTGGCGACGGCCACAAGCGGCTTGCGCATGGTCAGACGCTTTCCAGATATGTGTCGATCTCGAAGTCGCTCACCTCCCGCGCGAAGGTGTTCAGCTCCTGCCGCTTGCAGGCCACGAACGCATCGCGAAGATCGGGGGAAAACAGTTCGGCCATCAGGGAACCTGCTTCGAACGCGTCGATGGCCGACACCCAATCGGCCGGCAGCTTCGGCAACCCGTGCGAGCCGACATCGCTCACGATGGGCTCGCCGGGCTCGAGCCCCCGCTCGATGCCGATCAGCGCGGCGCCGAGCATCGCGGCCAGAACGAGATAGGGATTGGCATCCGCCCCCGCGACGCGATGCTCGATGCGCCGCGCCTTGTTCGGGCCGCCAGGAATGCGGATTGCCACCATCCGGTTCTCATAGCCCCATGCCACGACGGTCGGCGCATAGGAGTTCGGACGCAGCCGCCGGTAGGAATTGAAATGCGGCGCGAAGATCAGCGTGCTCTCGGCCATACCGGCCAGAAGCCCGCCGACGGCATGGCGCATGGCATCGGAACCTTTGTCTGTGCCGTCGTTGAAGATGTTGTTGCCGTCGCGATCCAGCAGGCTGAAATGGACGTGCAGGCCGTTGCCGGCGCGATCACCATAGGGTTTGGCCATGAAGCTGGCGGCGAAGCCGTGCTTGCGAGCGATGCCCCTGACCGTGCGCTTGAAAAGGACCGCGTCGTCCGCCGCGCGCAGGGCGTCGGGCAGATGGTTGAGGTTGATCTCGAACTGGCCGACACCGTTCTCGGCGATCGCCGTGTCGACCGGGATTCCTTGCGCGCGGCAGGCGGCATAGACGTCATGGATGAAGGATTCGAAGGCGTCGATCTCGTCGATCGACAGCGCCGCGTCGGAATCGAGCCGCTTGCCGGTCACGGGTGAGACCGGCCCGACCGGCTTCCTGGAGGTCGGATCGAACAGATAGAATTCGAGCTCCGTCGCGACGACCGGCGTCAGCCCCCGCTCGGCGTAGCGCTTGAGGATCGCCGCGAGCGCCTGGCGGGGGTCGCCCAGGAACGGCCTTCCATCGTCATGCGCGAGCGACAGCTGCACGAGCGCCGTCGGATGCGAGGTCCAGCCGACGGGCAGGATGCCGCGACCCGTCCAGTGGCAGATGGCGTCGGCGTCGCCCGTGCTGAAGACCAGCGCGTTGCCCTCGATGTCCTCGCCCCAGATGTCGAGGCCGACGAGCGAGTAGGGCATGCGCATGCCGCCCTCCAGCGCTTTGCGGGCCTGGTCCGCGCCGATGCGCTTGCCGCGCAGCACGCCGTTCAGGTCGCAGACCGCGACGCGCAGGCTTTCGATCTCGGGATGGGCGGCGAGCCAGGCAATGGCCGCGTCGCTGGTCTGGGTCGATGCCAATTGGGCTCTCCGGGGTTTAGTGGCGGTAGCGTATCCAGGTGCTGCGCAGCGAGGTGTATTTCTCGATCGCATGGCGCGACAGGTCGCGGCCGGTGCCGGACTGCTTGAAGCCACCGAAAGGGATCGCCGGATTGACCGGATCGACGACATTGACGGCGACCACGCCGGCAGCGATCTGCTCCGAGACGCGATGCGCGCGGGCGAGATCGTCGGTGAAGATCGAGGCGGCGAGGCCGTAGATGCTGTCGTTGGCAAGCCGGACGCCTTCTGCCTCGTCGTCGAATGTCATGACGGACAGGACCGGCCCGAAGATCTCGTTGCGCGCGATCACGGCGTCCGGGCGCACGCCGGCGAAGATGGTGGGCTCAATGAAGCTGCCGGCGCCGGCCACTGTCACAGCATTCCCGCCGGTAACGAGATCGGCCGATTTGCGGCCTTGTTCGACGAAACGCATAACGTTGGAGGCATGGTTGGCGTCGACCATCGCGCCCAGCCCGGAAGCGGGATCGAGCGGGTCGCCGGGGCGGTAGTGCCCGGCGCGCTCGACCAGGAGATCGATGAAGCGGTCGCGTATCGAGGTATGGACGTAGAGTCGCGAGGCGGCCGAGCATACCTGGCCCTGGTTGTAGAAGATACCAGAAGCGACCTGGTCGGCGGCGGCGCCGAGATCTTTGCAGTCGGGGAAGACGAGGACGGGCGACTTGCCGCCGCATTCCAGCCAGACCTGCTTCATGTTGGATTCGCCCGAATATTTCAGGAACAGCTTGCCCACCGCCGTCGATCCGGTGAAGGCGAGACAGTCGACATCCATGTGGCGACCGAGCGCCTGTCCGGCAGTCTCGCCAAAGCCCGGCACCACGTTGAGCACGCCAGCCGGAATGCCGGCTTCCAGCGCGAGTTCGCCCAGCCTCAGTGCGGTGAAGGGCGATTGCTCGGCGGGCTTCAGCACCACGCTGTTGCCCGCTGCGAGTGCAGGCGCGCATTTCCAGATCGCCATGTTGAACGGAAAGTTCCAAGGAACGACAGCGCCGACCACACCGAGCGGGACGCGACGGATCAGGCCGAGATTGCCCGGCGGCAGCGGCGCCACCTCGTCGTAGACCTTGTCCGCCTCCTCCGCATGCCATTGCAGGATGTCGATGGCATTGGCGAGGTCATTTCGGTAGGCGTCGCGCACGAGCTTGCCCATGTCGAGCGATTCCAGCGCGGCCAGCTGGGGCAGCTCCGCGCGCAGCAGCTCGGCGAGGCGCAGCAGGATCTTTTTGCGCGCAACCGGCGGCATGTCCCGCCAGGTGCCGACGTCGAAGGCGCGCCGCGCCGCAGAGACCGCCAGATCGACGTCCTCCGCACCGCATGCCGCCACCTCCGCGAGCACCTTGCCGGTGGCGGGATTGATCGAGGCGAAGGTGTTGCCGGAGCGGGCGGCAACCTTCTGCCCGTCGATAATCGCATGGGTCGGGAAGGCCAGTGTGTCAGCGATACCGTGCCAGTAGTCTCGGTCGGACATCACGCTCTCCATTCTGCGCTAAACTATTTCAGTTATCTCATCCGATTGGAACGGCATCAGAAGAATTTATCGTTGAAAATCAATTTTCCTTACGGTGCCGTGACCGTCATTCTGAAATATCTTGTGCGATCTGCGATCGCAATATAGATGTGCGAAAATTCTTTCGGCGAGGTTCGGATGGCCCGGCTTCGCATCTGCCGCGCGAAAGGGAGCCACAAGTGGCCGTTATGTCGAAGCCGAATCTGATCGGTGGCGAATGGGTTTCGGCCCGCGATATGCGCGAAAACCGCAATCCGTCCGACATCTCCGACGTGATCGGCCACTATTCTGCATCGGATGGCTCGGCGGTGGATGCCGCGGTCGCCGCGGCGCGGGCCGCGTTTCCGGCATGGTCGGTCTCTACGCCGCAGCAGCGCTTCGACATTCTCGACCGCGCCGCCAGCGAGATTCTCGCACGTCAGGATGAACTCGGCGAACTGCTGAGCCGGGAGGAAGGCAAGGTGCTTGCCGAAGGCAAGGGCGAGGCGATGCGCGCCGGCATGGTGCTGAAATACATGGCCGGCGAGGCGCTGCGCAATCCAGGCGACGTGCTGCCTTCGCTGCGTCCGGGCCTCAAGGTCGAGGTGACGCGCGAGCCGGTCGGTGTGGTCGGCATCGTCACGCCATGGAACTTCCCGATCGCGATCCCGGCGTGGAAGATTGGGCCGGCGTTGGCTTATGGCAACACCATCGTCTTCAAGCCGGCCGACCTGGTGCCGGGCAGCGCCTGGGCGCTGGTCGACATCCTGAAGCGGGCTGGCCTTCCGGACGGGGTGCTCAACCTCGTGATGGGCCCCGGCCGCACAGTGGGACAGGCGATCATCGAGCATCGCGACGTCGACGCGATCTCCTTCACCGGCTCGGTGCCGACCGGCCGGGCCGCGATCGCCACGGCGGCGGGGCGCGGCGCGAAGGTGCAGGCGGAGATGGGGGGAAAGAACCCGTTCGTGGTGCTGGACGACGCTGACTTGCAGGTAGCCGTCGAGGCGGTCGTCAATGGCTCGTTTTACTCGACCGGCCAGCGCTGCACCGCCTCGAGCCGCATCGTCGCGACCGAAGGCATTCACGACCGGCTGGTCGCGGCGGTGCGCGAGCGGGTACTGGCGCTGAAGGTCGGCGACGCGCTGGACCCGGAAAGCCAGATCGGCCCCGTGGTCGACGAGCGCCAGCTCGAACAGGACCTGCGCTACATCCGGATCGGCAAGGAGGAGGGCGGAAAGCTGGAGGCCGGCGGCGAGCTTGTGAAGCGCCCGACCGAAGGCTATTTCCTCCAGCCGGCGCTGTTTTCGGAGACCACCAACGCGATGCGGATCAACCGGGAGGAGATCTTCGGGCCAGTCGCCTCGGTCATCCGCGTCAGGGATTACGATGAGGCACTGGAGGTGGCGCGCGACACCGAGTTCGGCCTGTCTTCCGGCATCGCCACGACGTCACTGAAGCATGCCGAGCATTTCAAGCGGCACTCGCGCAGCGGTATGGTGATGGTCAACGTGCCGACCGCGGGCGTCGATTTCCACGTGCCGTTCGGCGGAACCAAAGGGTCCAACTACGGGCCGAGGGAGCAGGGCGCATACGCGAAGGAATTCTACACGACCGTCAAGACCGCCTATACGGGCTGATTGCGGTGACATGAACGCCGGATACCGTGTCGAGAGCTTGCACGTCTTCCCGCTGAAGTCGGCGCGCGGGCGTTCCGTTCTGTCGGCCCGTGTCGAGCGCCAGGGCCTGGCGGACGATCGCCGCATGATGGCCGTCGACCCGGCCGGCAACGGGATCACGGCCCGCGTCGCACCCCGCCTGATGCAGATACGCGTCGAGCGCGACGGCAGCGAGGTGATCCTGTTTTCACCAGATCGGCCTCCGATCGCGTTCGACCTTTCGCGCTTGCGGCCCTTCGCCGAGCCCGTATCGGTGTGGAGCAGCACTGTCACAGCGCAGGACGCCGGGGACGCGGTTGCCGAATGGCTCTCCGGGCATCTGCAGCGTCCGTGCCGGCTGGCGGTGCAGGACGACCGCGCCGTCCGCCCGCTGACACTCGGCTCGGGCGGGATCGTCAGTCTGGCCGATACCGCGCCTTTGCTGCTTGCCAATACGGGCTCGCTGGCGGACCTCAATCGTTATCTCGATCAGCCGGCGGAGATGGACCGGTTCAGGCCCAACCTCGTTGTCTCGGGTCCCGCCGCCTTCGACGAGGATGCATGGGGCCGCCTGCGGATCGGCGAGATCGTGTTCGAGGTGGCCGGCGCCTGCGACCGCTGTGTGATGGTGACGCTCGATCCGGCGACGGGAACCGGGCGTCCAGACCACGAGCCACTGGCGTTGCTGGGCAAGCAGCGGCGCGGCGAGGACGGGCAGGTCTATTTCGGGCAGTTCCTCATCCCGCAGAATACGGGCAGGTTGTATGTCGGCGACGAGG
The DNA here is from genome assembly GCF_900177325.1 of Mesorhizobium australicum. Classification (NCBI taxonomy): domain Bacteria; kingdom Pseudomonadati; phylum Pseudomonadota; class Alphaproteobacteria; order Hyphomicrobiales; family Phyllobacteriaceae; genus Mesorhizobium; species Mesorhizobium australicum. The sequence goes on from NZ_FXBL01000004.1 coordinate 1,324,851, forward strand.
TCGACGTGCTGTCGCGCAAGGCGCCGATCGTCATTCGACCTGCCACCGTCAAACCAGTCGAAAGGCTGCTTTCGGCCGGTATTCCGATCATCTCGGGCGGCAAGCGGGAAAAGCTGCTCACCTGCGTTGGCATCACGGACGAGGCGCACGACCTCCGAACCTTCCGCTTCACCTCCGACGAGCCGTTCAGCTACCTGCCGGGGCAGTTCATCACCATCCTGCCCGAGATCGATGGCAAACCTGTCCGGCGCAACTACACGCTCTCATCCTCGCCATCGCGGCCTCTCGACGTGTCGATCACCGTCAAGCGCGCCGAGGACGGCTATATTTCGCACTGGCTGCACGGCCGCCTAAAGGTGGGCGACGGCATCCGCGCGCTGGGACCGAATGGTCGTTTTCATCTGCGTGCCGCCGGGAGCGCGCGGAAGCTGCTTTTCCTGTCGGCGGGCAGCGGCGTCACGCCAATGATGTCGATGCTGCGTTTCGTCGTTGATGCCGGTCTGGATCGCGACATCGTCTTCCATCATAGCGCACGCGCTCCGCGCGACATGCCGTTCGTGGACGAACTGCGCTGGTTCTCGAAGCAACTCGGGCCGCGGCTGCGTGTCTCCTGGAACTTCACGGGCGCACCGGACGAGACGCTGGGCGACGGGGTTGTGCATCACGGCCGTTTGGCCGCCACGATGATCGGCGACGTCTGTCCGGACTTCGGCGAGCGGACCGTGTTCTGCTGCGGGCCCACGGGATTCCGCAACGCAGCGCGCGCATTGCATCGGGCCTGGCAGCCTGCCCCAACGGGGCCGTTCCTAGAGGAGAGTTTCGGCGCTGATCCCGATGAGGCGGAACCGGCGCCGATCGGCGACTATACGGTCGTGTTCTCGAGGTCGGGCAAGGTCGCGACCGGAACCGGCGCGGTGACGCTTCTCGAACTCGCGAGACGGGAAGGTATCGCCCTTGCGGCGGACTGCGAGGCCGGCATCTGCGGCACATGCCGTTGCAGGGTGACCAGCGGCGAAAGGCGGATCGCGCCGAATGCCGCTGATCGCGAGCGGTCCGTACTTTCGGACGAGGAGAAGCAGCAGGGTTACGTCCTGGCCTGCTCGACCAATCCGGTCGGCAAGGTCGAGATCGCCCTTTAGCAAACCCGTCTTTCGCGCCGATCCCGGGCCATGGCTTCGGGATCGCGCAGGGCTGGATCGCCATATCCACCCGCTCCGGGCGTCAGCACCTCAATCACATCGCCCGCCTGCACTTCGCCGACCCCCTGGACAAAGGGGGCGATTCCTTCCGAGAATCGAAATGCGCCGCCGGAGCCCGGCCCGCCGCCATCCAAGCCCCAGGGCCGCGACTGCATGCGCGAGCCGCCGTAATGGACGCGGCAAGGGGCGTTGGCGCGATAGACGCGGCGGATGCCCATGCCACCGCGGTATCGCCCGTCGCCGCCGGAACCGTCGATGAGTTCGTAGCGCAGAAGCGTCAGGGGGTATTCGACTTCAAGCGCCTCCACGGGAAGGTTCGACGTGTTGGTCATGTGAACGTGGACGCCGTCGAGCCCGTCCTTGCCGACACGCGCGCCGTTGCCGCCGCCAATGGTCTCGAGATAGACCCAATAGGACTCGTCGGGTCGCAAACCCGAGAAGGTGATGTCGAAGCAGCAGCCATTGCTGGCGGCGGTGACGCGCTCGGGCGCCGCTTGCGCCAGGGCTCCATGGACAAGATCGACGACGCGCTGACAGGCGGCGATGCGGTTGTCGACCGCTGCCGGATGGGCGCAGTTCAGGATCGAGCCTTTCGCGGCCTTGACCTCGATGGCTCGATAGAGACCGGCATTCGGCGGGATCGTCGGGTCAACGATCGATTTGACGGCGTAGTATACGGTTGCGAGCAGGGCAGTGTGGCAGACATTCAGTGCACCGCGAACCTGTGGCGGGCTGAACACTTCGACGCTGATCGAGTCTCCGCTTATCTCGACCGTTGCGGAGAATTCCCATTGCCGGTCGAAGGCTTCGCAGTCGAACCAGTCCGAGAAACTGTAGACGCCGTCGGGCAGGCTGCGCAGCCCGGCGCGCATCCGACGCTCTGCATAATCCTGCAATTCGCGCCCGGCCGCCGCGACAGTGTCGGCACCGTATTTTTCGCACAGCGCCTGCATGCGGCTGACGCCAAGGCGGTTCGCCGCCATCTGGGCGCGCAGGTCCGAAATGCGCTCCGCTGGAACCTGGCAGTTGAGGAGAAACAGGGACTGGACGTCCTCTTGCAGCTGCCCGGCGCGATAGAGGCGCACGGGCGGGATACGGATGCCTTCCTGGTAGATGTTCTCATGGCCGCGATCGACGAAATCCGCGTGATGCGCCGTGTTGATCGACCACGCCACGAGCCTGTCCTGGTGAAAGACCGGCTCCGCCATGACGATGTCGGGGAGGTGTGTGCCGCCGCCCTCATAGGCATCGTTGCCAATGAAGACGTCGCCCGGACGAAGGCCGTCGAGGTCAACGCGTTCCAGAATCCAGGGGATGAAGTCGATGAAGCTGCCGAGATGCATTGGGACATGCTCGGCCTGACAGAGCGTTTCGCCGTTGACGTCGAAGAGGGCCGTCGAGCAGTCGCGGCGTTCCTTGATGTTGGTGGAGTGGCTGGCGCGGACGAGCGCCTCGCCCATCTCCTCCACGATCGAATTGAAAGCGCTGCCGAGTACTTCGACGGTGATTGCGTTCGGCGCAACCTCGAAACCATTTTGAGCCTGTTTCACCGGCCAATCTCCATGATGATGTTGAGATAGGGATCGACGCGGGCGACGCAGCCCGCCGGCACCACCGTCGTCGTATCCATCTGGTCGATGATCGCCGGCCCATGAACGACGTTGCCCGGTGCGAGCTTGTGCCGGTCGTAGACGATGTTGCGGCGAAAGCTCTTCGAGGCCGCGCACCAGACCTCTCGCTCGGCCATCACTGCTGCCGAGGCATCGGCGCCCTCGAGCGGGCGTGGGCGGAATCGAGCCTTGTCGACAACCCCCACCGCCTGCAGACGGAATGTGACGAGTTGGATCTCGCCATCTTCCACAGCGAAACCATAGAGCCGCTGATGCGCCTGGGTGAAGCCCTGGCGGATCGCGTCGATCGCAGCCTCGCCGGTAACGCCGGCCGGGATTTCGATCGAAATCTCGTAGTTCTGCCCTTTGTAGCGCGCCTCGACGGCACGATGCATGCGCTGGGCGTCGGGATGGATGCCCTCGGCCGTGAACCACGTCGCGGCGCGCATCTCCAGATCAGCATAGATGCTGTCGAGAGCGGATGGCGCGAGGGCGTCCAGCAGCGCCAGCCGCGTCACCGCATAGTCCGTGCGCAGGTCGGTCATGAGCAGCCCCATTGCGCACAATATACCCGGGGTGAGCGGAACCAGCACGCGGCTCATGTCGAGTTCGTGGGCAAGGCGCGCGGCGTGGAGCGGCCCCGCGCCGCCGAAGGCGACGAGGGCATAGTCGCGCGGGTCGTGGCCGCGCTGGACACTGATGACGCGGATGGCCTTCGCCATGCTGGCTGTGACGATGTCGAGAATTCCGTCCGCCGCCTGCTCGACGCTCATCCCGACCTGGTCGGCCACGGTTGCAAGCGCGTCCCGCGCCAGGGCCCGGTGAACCTTCATGCGCCCACGCAGCAGATGTTCGGGGTTCAGCGCTTGCAGGAAGACGTTGGCGTCGGTGACTGTGGGCTCGAGGCTGCCGTGACCGTAGCAGGCCGGACCGGGAAACGCACCGGCGCTGCGCGGCCCTACCTTCACCAGCCCGCCGCTGTCGATGTGGACGATCGAGCCTCCACCCGCGCCGACCGTATGGATGTCCAGCATCGGCGCCTTGATCGGATATCCGTGCACGACGGCGTCGCCGACGACCCGGCACATGCCGCCGGACAGGAGCGCGACATCGGTGCTCGTTCCACCCATGTCGAAGGTGATGAGATCGGCGATGCCGGTCATCGCTCCCAGCGCCTGCGCGGCCACGACACCGGTGCTGGGACCGGAAAGGACCGTGCGCACCGGCATTTCGACCGCGGTCTCGAAACTGATGACGCCGCCATTCGACTGGGTGAGGTGGGGCGTCGCGCCAAGGCCGCCTTCGTTCAGGCGTTTCTGCAGGCGCCGAACATAGCCTTGCATGACCGGGCCGAGATAGGCGTTCACAACCGTCGTGGATATGCGTTCATACTCGCGGAATTCGGGTGCGACGCGATGGGAGATCGAGACGAAGGCCTCGGGAAACTCTTCGGCCAGGATCTGCCGCGCCCTCTCTTCATGGTCCGCGTGGACGAAGCTGTAGAGAAAGGCGATTGCGACCGCTTCGGCGCCGGCGGCCTTGAGATCGCGCGCGGCCTGCCGCACCGCGGTTTCGTCGAGCGGTGTCTCGACCGATCCGTCATGGGCGATGCGTTCGACCACGCCGATGCGCAGGTCGCGCGTCGCCAGCGGCTGCGGCTTGTCGGCCTGGATGTCATAGAGATCCGGTCGTTTCTGGCGGCCGATCTCGATGAGGTCGCGGAACCCGTCGGTGGTGATCAGTCCGGTGCGCACGCCCCGGTGCTGGATAAGGGCGTTGGTGGCGACGGTGGTGCCGTGTCCGAAGTAGCTCACTCCGGCGAGGGTGGCCCCGACGCGCTGCAACGCCTCTGACGATCCGTCGCCGATCGCGATCGAGGGATCGTGCGGGGTGGAAGGCACTTTCCATATCTCGATGCGCCCGCTCTCCTCCTCGAACAGACAGATGTCCGTAAAGGTGCCGCCTGAGTCGACCCCGACGCGCCAGCCCATTTCTTCAAACCCTCCTTATCCACGATCCGAGTCGGGCGTCGACGCATCGAAAAGAACATGAACAATTTGAGTTTTCATGTTTCCGATCCTGCGGCATGCCTATCGGGCATCGACGAATCAATGATGTTAAATCAGCTATTTATAGCCACATAGGCGGCGTGTTTGGTCGTATAGCAAGAAAGTTACGGACAGGCAATTGTGCGATCTGCGATCGCAGTATATAGACGGATTTACCGTCGGCTTGTGGCTGCTGCGGCTTCGTTTTGAATGGTTGGAGGCGCGGGGCGCATGGACGGAACTGTCTCGCAGGCATTGGATGACACGGCGCTGGTCGAGGCCGACCGGAGCACGTTCTTTCATCCTTTCACCGCTGTTGCGGACCAGCAGGCGAACGGCGCGCTGGTGATGTCGCAGGCCAACGGCTCGCGCATCGTCGACGCCTCGGGCAACGAGTTCATCGACGGCGCGGCGGGGCTTTGGTGCGTGAATGTCGGCTATGGCCGCAGCGAGATCAGCGACGCGATCGCTGCGCAGTCGCGCAAGCTGCCCTACTTTCACACCTTCAACGGCGTCAGCAACGAGCCGGGTATCCGTCTTTCGGAAAAGCTGCTGTCGCTCGCGCCGAAATCAATGCGGCGCGTCTTCTACGGCTCGTCCGGCTCCGACGCCAACGACACCGCCGTGAAGCTGCTCTGGTATTACAACATCTGCCGGGGCAAGCGGGAAAAACGGAAGATCATTTCGCGCGACTATGCCTATCACGGCGTTTCGGTGGCCTCGGGCAGTCTCTCGGGCATCCCCATGGTGCACCAGAATTTCGGCCTGCCGCTTGATTTTGCGCGCCATGTCTCGCGACCGGACCTCTACCGCGATGCGCCGTCGCGCCAGTGCTACACCGAGGAGGCCTATTCGGCCTATCTGGCCGACGAACTCGACCGGATGATCCGGGCCGAAGGCGCCGACACCGTCGCCGGCTTCGTCGCGGAGCCTGTGATGGGCACGGGCGGCGTGCTGCCGCCGCCGCGCGGCTATTTCCAGGAAATCCAGCAGGTTCTCGACCGCCACGACGTGCGCCTGGTTTCGGACGAGGTCATCACCGGCTACGGCCGTACCGGGACGTGGTTTGCCTCGGAAGCCTGCGGCATGAGGCCGGACCTGATCCTCACCGCAAAGGGCGTAACCAGCGGCTACCTGCCGCTCTCGGCCGTCTTCGTCGGTGACGAGATCTGGTCCGTCATCGAAGATGCGTCGAAGGACGGGCGTGTGTTCGCGCACGGCTTTACTTATTCCGGACATCCGACCTGCGCGGCAGCGGCATTGGCTAATCTCGACATCATCGAGCGCGAAGGCCTGGTCGAGCGTGTCGCCGCTATCTCGGAAGGCTTCCGTGCCAGTTTCGACGACGCGATCGGCGACTGCGACATCGTCGGCGAAATCCGCAGCGCCGGCCTGATGATGGGCGTCGAACTGGTCGCCGACCGCGAGACGAAGGCGCGGCTGCCGGCTTCGGCCAAGGTCGCGGGGCGCGTGGCGATGGCGGCGCGGCGGCACGGGGTGCTCGTGCGCGGCCTGCCGAACTCGGACATCGTCGCGCTGTCGCCGCCCTTTATCGTGACGCAGGAGGAGATCGGACTGCTCGCCGGGGGCTTGCGCGCGGCGATCGACGATGTGACCAAGGAGCTCCGCTCGGAAGGACTCATCTGATCGAATGCGTGCAGCGCCGCTTACCTATCGCAGCGAGGAGGTTCGCACCGTCGCCGTCATCGGCTGCGGCCTGATCGGTGGCGCGTGGGCAGCTTATTTCCTCAGTCGCGGACTGGACGTGCGGGCCTACGACCCGCTGCCGGATGGCGAGGCGAGGCTCGCGGCGGTCGTGAAGGATGCGCTGGCCGACCTGGAGACGGTTGGCGGCGCTCAATTTGGGCAGGGAGAGCTTTCCTATTTCGTGGACATGGCGGGCGCGGTGGCCGGCGCGGACTATGTGCAGGAGAATGCGCCGGAAAAGATCGCGCTGAAGCAGGATCTGTTGCAGGCAATCGACGCCCTCGCGCCTGCCGATGTGGTCATCGGGTCGAGCACGTCGTCCTTTCCGGCCAGCGATCTGCAGGCGAAATGCGCCCAACCGCAGCGCGTGGTGGTGGCGCATCCTTTCAATCCGCCACACCTGGTGCCGCTTGTCGAGATCGTGCGCGGCGGGCTGACCGATCCGCAGGCCCAGGACGCCGCCTACCGGTTCTTCGAGCGGATCGGCAAGGCGCCGGTCCGCGTGGCGAAGGAGGCGGTCGGCCATCTCGCCAACAGGATGAGCGCAGCACTCTGGCGCGAGGCGGTGCATATTGTCGCCGAGGGCATCGCCTCGGTCGAGGACGTCGATCGCGCCATCCGTTTCGGCCCCGGCCTGCGCTGGGCGATCGACGGACCGCATATGCTCTATCACCTCGGCGGAGGAGAGGGCGGGATCGACGCCTATCTCAGGCATCTCGGCCCCGCGCAGGAGGCCCGCTGGGCCACGCTGGGCGCGCCGACGCTCGATGCCGACACCTGCGGCAAGCTGATCGCCGGTGTCGCCGAAGAAGCCGACGGCCGCTCGATCGGCGAATTGAAGGCGCGGCGCGACCGGTTGATGATCGCGGTGCTGAAGGCTCTGGCGGCCGACGAAAGCGGGGATCGATAGATGGCCCTGCCGCTCATCATGGTCGCACCCAATGGCGCGCGCCGCACCAAGGCCGATCACCCGGCCCTGCCGATGACAGTCGAGGAGATCGCGCGGACGGCGCTGGCCTGCCATCGCGCCGGAGCAGGGGCCATTCATGCCCATGTGCGCGACCCGGACGGCACGCACAGCCTCGATGTGGGACTTTATGCGGCGCTGCTGGAAAGACTGGCCGAGACAGCGCCGGGCATGGCGGTGCAGATCTCGACCGAGGCAGTAGGCATTTACTCCGCGCCGGAGCAGATGGCTCTCGTGCGGACGCTGCGGCCGAGAGCGATTTCGGCCGCGATCCGCGAATTGGTGCCGACGGATGCGGACGAAGCCGTCGCCGGGGAATTCTATGCCTGGGCAGCCGCGGAGGCGATCGATGTCCAGCATATCCTCTACGATGCGGGCGACGTGGAACGTCTCACGAGGTTGATGGAACGCGGCATCGTGCCGGTTTCGCTCTCCTCGGTGATTTACGTTCTCGGCCGCTACGCCGTGAACCAGGAGAGCGGCCCCGATGACCTGACGCCATTCCTGGCCGCCGCCGAACGGCTGCCCGTCCGGCCCGACTGGATGGTCTGCGCCTTTGGTCGCGGTGAGACCGTATGTCTGGAGGCTGCTCTCAGGGCTGGAGGCAAGGTGCGTGTCGGCTTCGAGAACAGTCTTTGGAATGCGGACGGCAGGGTCGCGGCGTCCAACGAGGCGCGCGTCGCGGAAATTCACCGGCGGGCCGTTGCGCTTGGCCGCGCGGAGCCCGGCGCATGATGGAGCGACCCTACCGGATATTCGATGCTTACCTGACTGCGAAGCAGATGCTGACGCCGCATATGGCGCGGCTGACCTTCGGCGGTGAGCAGGTTGCCGACATGGCGACGCGCGCCCCTGACCAGCGCATCAAGCTGTTCTTTCCCAGGGATGACGGGACGCCATCGGCGATCCCCAATCGAGCCGACTGGTACGAGCTCTACAAGGCCATACCGCCTGCGGAGCGGGCGCCGATGCGGACCTACACGATCCGCGCCCTCGATGCCGACGCGCGCGAACTGGTGATCGACTTCGTGATGCATGGCGACAACGGCCCGGCCTCGCGCTGGGCGATGCGCGCGGTTCCCGGCGACCGTTTGCAAATCTCGGCTCCGAACCGGCACTTCGACGGCCCGATCGGCGGCTTCGACTGGGAGCCGCCGGCCGGACTCTCGCAGCTTCTTCTGATCGCCGACGAAACGGCGCTGCCCGCGGTCGCCGGAATAGTCGAGCAGATTGCCGCCTGGACAACCAGGCCCGTGACGCAGGCCTTCATCGAGGTGCCGGGCGAGGCCGATGTGCTGGACTTGCCGGTATGGGACGGTCTGGATATCAAATGGCTGCCGCGCGAGAACGCCGATCATGCCTATGGCGCCCATATGGTGGCTGCGGCAGAGGCGGCGAAGATACCGGCATCGGTCCTGGCGGCAGACCCGGCTGAACTGGACGCCGTAGATGTCGACCGCGACATCCTGTGGGACCGGGCGGAGCAGGCGGCCAGCAGCTTCTACGGCTGGATCGCCGGCGAGACGGCAGCCGTCAGCCGCATCCGCACACTTTTCATCAAGGAGAAGCGCATCGATCGCAGGCGTCTGACGATGATGGGCTACTGGCGGCACGGGAAAGTCCATGCTTGATCCGGTTGCCATCCTCAAGACGGGCGGCGGTGCGTTCACCCCGTCTCCCCGTACCCGGCGCGCCGAGCTCCTGAGGCTTTGCGCGCGCATCGGATACTCGCCGCCGGAGGTCCTTTTCCGCTGAGATTTCGCAATCGATTCAGGGACAGGACAAATGACAATCACCTACGACAATTTCTCCGGCGCGCAGCTTCAGGCGATCGACTCCGCGCATCATCTTCACCCTTTCACGGACCACAAGGAACTGCGCCGCGCAGGCGCACGGATGGTGGTGCGCGCGGAAGGCCCTTACATCTATGACAGCGAAGGCAACCAGATTCTGGACGGCATGGCCGGCCTGTGGTGCGTCAATGTCGGCTATGGCCGCGAGGAACTCGCCAGGGCCGCCTATGACCAGATGAAGGAACTGCCCTTTTACAATTCCTTCTTCCGCTGCACGACACCGACGCCGGTGCTTCTTTCGGCCAAGCTGGCGGAATTGGCGCCACAGAACGTCAACCAGGTTTTCTATGGCTCCTCGGGCTCCGAGGCCAACGACACGGCGCTGCGCCTCGTGCGCCACTACTGGGCGCTGGAAGGCAAGCCGACCAAGCGGATCGTGATCTCGCGCAGGACGGCCTATCACGGCTCGTCGATCGCGGGTGCGTCGCTCGGCGGGATGAAGGGTATGCACGGTCAGCTGTACGGGGCGGTGCCGGACATTGTGCACGTGATGCCGCCCTATTCATTCGAGTTGGCGATGCCCGGCGAAAGCGACCATGACTTCGGCCTGCGCGCAGCGCGCGCGGTCGAGGAGGCGATCCTGGAAGCCGGCGCGGACAATGTCGCGGCCTTCATCGGTGAGCCGGTGCTGGGAGCGGGCGGTGTCAAGATCCCGCCGGCAAGCTACTGGCCGGAGATCCAGCGCATCTGCGACAAATATGATGTGCTCTTGATGATCGACGAGGTCATCACCGGCTACGGCCGCACGGGTGCCTGGTTTGCCAGCGAGACCTACGGCATCAAGGCGGACACGATCACCACGGCGAAGGCGCTGACGTCGGGCTACCAGCCACTGTCGGCATTGCTGGTCGGCGACCGGATCGCAGCGACGTTGATCGACAAGGGCGGCGAGTTCTACCACGGCTACACCTATTCGGGGCACCCGGTGGCCTGTGCGGTCGCGTTGAAGAACCTCGAGATCATCGAGCGCGAGGGGCTCGTCGAGCGCGTCAAGAACGACACCGGTCCGTATTTCGCCAGCGCTCTGGCAGAGCGGATCGGCAGCCATTCGTTGATCGGCGAGACGCGCGCGATTGGCCTGATGGGAGCCGTCGAGATCGTCAAGGAGAGCGGCACCCGCCTGCGCTTCGAAGCCGGCAACGCCGGCGACAAGGTGCGCGACCTGGCGATCGCCAACGGATTGATGGTTCGCTCGGTGGACGACACCATCATCATGTCGCCACCGCTGATCTGGACCCGCGAACATGTCGACCTGGCGTGCGATCGTCTCGCCAAGGCGCTCGACGACGCGGAGGCCGGGTTGCGTCGCGCCGGCTGATGACGGGCGGGAAATAAAGATGGGCGCCGGAAGATCTCCGGCGCCCTTTGTCTTGGCGCGGCAGTGAAGCTCGGTCGATTCAATCGGCGCCAAGGGCGCTGCGGATGGCGCGCATCGCGGCCAGCAGTTCCAGCGAGCGCTCGGCACTCGAGTGCTCGGGCCAAGTGGAGAGCTTCACGACGGCGAAATCGGACTCCGGGTCGATGTAGATGGACTGGCCGAACACGCCGCGCGCCCACATAGCGCGGCGCTTGCCGTCCTCGATCCAGAACTTGTTCGAATAGGCACCTTCGGGCAGGACGGTGCGGTAGATGCCCTGGAACAGATCCGGCCTGCCATTGCGAGTCGCCTCGATCCATTGCGACGGGACGATCTGCCTGCCGTCGCGCGCGCCGTTGTCCAGCAACAACTGGGCGAAGCGGCCATAGTCGCGCAGCGTTCCGCACAGGCCGCCGTCGGCAAGCGCTGCCCCCCCGTCGTCGACGGTGATATAGGCGTCTTCGCCGGCGCCCATCGGCGCCCAGATCTCCTGGCTGATCAGTTCCGCGAGAGGCGTGGCGGTGGCGCGCTCCAGCACGAAGCCGAGCACGTCCGTCTCGATCGAGCGATATTTGAACAGTTCGCCATGTTCGCGCTCAGCCTCGTCGAGCGTCAGGATGAGCTGCCACATCGTGCGCGGCCAGTCGGTGCGGGTATAGACCTTCCAGCCGCAGGCCTGGTCGATCTTCTGCATGTGGGAGCCGGGCGTCGTGTAGGATTCGTCGAAGACGACGCCGCTCGTCATGTCGAGGATGTGCTGCACCTTGGCGCCCTTGTAGGCGGTGGCCGACAGCTCCGGCAGGTACTCGGTGATCGGGGCCTCGACGTCCAGCACGCCGCGGTGCGCGAGGATGCCGGTCAGGATGCCGGTCACCGACTTGGTGACGGACATTGCGAGATGCTGGCAGTGCGGCCTCATGCCGTTGCGATAGTCCTCGAAGACGATCTTGCCGCGATGCAGCACAAGGAACCCGTCGGTGAAGGATTCGTCGAGAAACTGCGCGACGGTGCGCTTCCCGTCGCCAAGCTGGAACGTGACGCCGGCGAGATCCTGCTTCGCCTCCGGAAGCGGGCGCGCAGGCCCGGCACCTCGCCAGATCTGCGCCGTCGCCGTCATCTCGCGGATATGCTGGAAGGTCCAGCGATGGTACGGCGCGATGTCCCACCGGTCACGGGGAATGATCGGGTCGCCGGGGCGGGAAGGGTCGCGCGGCTTGAGAGGTTGGTCTGACATGGGTATCGTTCCTGCGTGATCGCTGCTCAACTGCTCTTCATCTGACACGATGAAAGGCAGTTTTAAAAGGCATGTTTTGGCCTGATCGCAGAAATTATGGTTATCTTACAAAGATTCCGTCCGACATCGCGGTGATGTTCGGTTTTTGATTGCGCGATCTGCGATCGCAATATAGCTTTCCGCTGCGACATCGAAAATGAGAGATCGACCTCGACAATGAGCGCCACCAGTTTCAGCCGTTCCGATATCAACCTGACCAACTGGCGGGACAGGCCCTACTCCTCCTGGACCTTCCAGAACGTGTTCGAGTTCGTGCCGTCGGCGCAGATCCGCAGCGCCAGGCTGGAAGAGGCTCCGGTAAAGCCGTTGGGGAATTTTGCGGGACTTCGGATCGCGAACGTTGCTGGAGAGGAATTGGCCCTTGCCGACTTCCTCACGCAGAGCAACAGCGACGCACTGGTGATCATGCGCAAGGGCGAGGTGATCGCCGAATGGTATGCTCCCCACACCGATCCATCGCGTCCGCACCTGATCTTCTCGATCTCGAAATCGTTCACCGGACTGCTCGCCGGCATCCTGGAGGGCGAGGGCAAGCTCTCCTTCGACGATCTCGTGTCGAAATATGTTCCCGAGGTGACGGGCTCGGCCTATGACGAACTCACCGTGCGCGACCTGTTCAACATGACGGTCAGCATCGATTTCCAGGAACTCTATCTCGACAGGAACGGCGATTTCGACCGGTACCGCCGCGCCATGCTGTGGAACCCGGAGCGGGCGGACGATCCGACGCCGACGCTGAGGGAACTGATGTGCCGGCTGCCGCGCGCGGCCCATCCGCACGGCACCCGGCATGCCTACCGCTCGCCGAATGCGGACATGGCGGGACTGGTGGTGGAGGCCGCTTCGGGACAACGTTACGCCGAGTTCCTGAGCAGCGCCCTGTGGCGGCCGATGGGTGCGCACACGGACGGCTTCATCACCGTCGACCGCGCCGGAAATCCACGCTCGTCGGGCGGGATCTCGGTGACGGCGCGCGATCTCGCGCGGCTCGGCGACCTCGTCCGGCTGGGAGGCAAGGGCATCGTGCCGGCCGCGTTCATCGAAAGGCTCTGGGCCGGCGGCGACCGTGAAGTGTGGTCGCAGGGCGACCAGGGGCTACTCTATCCGGGCGGCAGCTATCTTGCCTACTGGTACGAGACCGGCACCGGCGCGCTGGCCGGCATGGGCATCTTTGGCCAGTGCGTGTGGGTCGACCGCAAGAGCGAAACGGTCGTGGTCCGCCAGTCTTCCGAGACCATTCCCGTCGACGACAAGCTGGACCAGCGTGTCATAGCGATGATGAAGGAGATTTCGGCACGTTGAGTCTGGCGGCGATCTCGTCCATCGGCGCAGGGCGGCGGACATGAATCTGAGGTTCATCGAGACTTTTCTCTGGGTGGCGCGGCTGGGAAGCTTCAGCGCCGCCGCCGAGAAGCTCGCTGCGACCCAGGCCTCCGTCTCACACCGCATCGCCACGTTGGAGGAGGAGCTTGGCGTGTCGCTCTTCGATCGGGATTCGCGCAGCGTGACGCTGACGCCGGCCGGGCGGCAGGCGGTGCCCAGGGCCGAGGAGATCATGCGCGCCGTCGGCGCATTCCGTATCGCGATCGCCGATCCCGAGCGGTTGGAGGGAACCGTCAGCCTCGGCACCAACGATGTGGTGGCGCACTCCCTCCTGTCTCGCATCATCACCCGCGTCAGGCAGCGCTTTCCGGGCATCGTCATCGATCTCCAGATCGAGACGAGTGCGGCGATCGCGCGCGGGCTGATGGAACGACGTGTCGACTTCGCCCTGTCCATGGGGCCGATCGGCGACAGTCGCGTCGTCAATCTCGACTTCGGTTCCTTCGCGTCAGTCTGGGTGGCGAGCCCTGCGCTCGGCTTCGGAGGCAAGCCACTGACGCTGCGCGACATCGCCACGCGGTCGCTGATGACCTTCTCGCGCGACAGCCAGCCGCATCGCTGGTTGTCGCGGCAGCTCGGGGAGGCGGGGCTGGACGCCAAACCGATTTCGAACATCAATTCGCTGATCACCATGGTGGGCCTCGCCGCCGACGGCTTCGGCTCCGCGGCGCTGCCGCATGCGGTGGTCAGCGAACACCTGACAGCGGGGACGCTGGAAGTGCTGGACGTGACGCCGGTCTTCCCGGCTTTCCCGCATCACGTTTCCTATCTCGAACTCAACGAAAGCCCGCTTGTGAAGGCGGTCGCAGCAATAGCTTTCGAGACGGCCGAGGAGGCCGCGCGCGAAGGCATGTTCGTCATGCCGGCAGACGCGGCGCGACAATAGAATTTTCTTGTAACTGGACGCGGAGATTTCTCGTTTGAACCCCTACCACCCCATCGGCAGACTGCGCTGAACGGCATGGAGGCGCGAGCGTGAAAGTCGGAATGGTGCAGATGAATTCGCAGCCGGATAAGGCCGGGAATCTTGCCGAGGCGGAGCGGCTGATCCGCTCCCTGGCGTTGAGCGACAGGCCCGACCTCATCGTGCTGCCGGAATACTTCGCCTCGATCGGCGGCGACCGGGATTTCATCCATGCCAATGGCGAGACCTTTCCTGAGGGCGAGGCCTATCAACTGATCTCGCGGCTGTCGCGGCAGTTCGGCGTCACCATCCATTGCGGTTCGTTGGTCGAGAGAAGCGGCAACCGGTTCTTCAACACCAGCCTCGTGTTCGGGCCGGACGGCGGCGAGATCGCGCGCTATCGCAAGATGCACCTGTTCGACATCGATGCGCCCGGCGGCACGTCGTACAGGGAGTCCGACACGATCAGCCGGGGCGCGGACATCGTCACCTTCAAGGTGGGCGATATTACCGTGGGTTGCGCGATCTGCTACGACATCCGCTTCCCCGAACTCTTCCGCGCGCTGCGCGACCGCGGCGCCGACGTGATCGTGCTGCCGGCGGCGTTCACGCTGATGACGGGCAAAGACCACTGGGAAGTGCTGGCACGCGCCCGGGCGATCGAGACCCAGACCTATTTCGTCGCGGTCGGACAGACGCTGTCGCACGACGACGGCAAGTTCTGGTGCTGGGGTCATTCGATGATCGTCGATCCGTGGGGACACGTCGTCGCCCAGTGCTCCGACGGCGTCGGCACCGCCAGCGCCACCCTCGATTTCGATCTGGTCGGAAGCGTGCGCGCGAAGGTGCCCGTTGCCAGCCATCACGTGCTTCAGCCGATGGGGTAACGCCAATCGGAGACGAAGCGAATTTGAGCGGTATCCGCACGCTCGGTTGAACAGACAATGCGGTGGGAACACGGAGAACAAAAATGAGATCAGGACTATTTTCGACAGCGCTGGCAGCGGTGATGCTGCTCGGTGGGGCAGGTCTGGCGAGTGCTCAGCAGAAGGGCGGCACGCTGAACATCGTGCTTGGCGCCGACATTCGCAGCCTCGACGCATCCAAGACGGACAACAACACGGATTCGCTACTCTACCACCTCTACGATCCGCTGGTCGCCTTCAAGAACGACCTGACTGTCGGCCCGGCCCTCGCGGACAGCTGGGAAGTTTCGGCAGACGGAAAGACCTACACGTTCAAGCTGAAGCAGGCGACCTACCACAATGGCGACAAGGTGACGGCCGGCGATTTCAAATGGCTGTGGGAGCGCCGCATGGCTTCCAAGGAGGGCTCGGACTCACCGTGGCTGTGCATCCCTACCTTCGATGGGTCGCGCGGGCTGAAGGTCGAGAAAGTCGACGCGCCGGACGACAACACGCTCGTCTTCACGCTGAATGCGCCGAACACCCTGTTCCTCGTGCGGCTGGCCGATCCGGTCTGCAACATCTGGGTCGCAAGCCCCAAGAACGTCGGTGCCGACGGCAAGTGGATCGCCGGCTCGGCGATCGGGAGCGGGCCGTTCTCGCTCAAGGAGTGGAAGAACGAGCAGTACGTCTCGCTGGCGCGCTTCGACGGCTATGTGCCCGGCAAGGGCGAGCGCAGCGGCCAATCGGGTGACCGCACCGCTTATGTCGATGAAGCCCGCTTCCTGATCATCCCCGACAAGACGGCGGCCGAGACGGCGCTGTTTGCCGGAGAGGTGGACGTCGTGTCGACCATCTCGCCGTCACGTGTGGAGGACCTGAAGTCCAAGGGCGTGACGGTGCTGTCGTCTCCCGGCCTGTCGCTGACGGCGATGCTGATCCAGACCCAGGATCCGCTGCTGTCGAACGTCAAGATGCGGCAGGCGATCGCGCATGCGCTGGACGGAAAGCAGTTCGCCGCAGCCCAGACGCGCGGGATGGCGGAATTCAACCCCTCGGGCGTGCCGCAGTCGAGCGCCTATTTCGACCCCTTCTTCGTCGACAGCTGGCCGGCCTACGACCCAGAAGCGGCGAAGAAGCTGCTCGAGGAGGCGGGCTACAAGGGCGAGCCGATCAAGCTGCAGACCAACAAGCGCTATATCGGCATGTATGACAATGCGGTGGTGGTGCAGGGCCTGCTCGCGGCCTCGGGCATCAATGTCGAGCTCGAAGTGCTGGACTGGGCGGCCCAGCTCGACAACTTCTTCTCCGGCAAGTTCCAGATGCAGTCCTTCGGTTATTCGGGCCGTCCAGATCCGCTGGTGATCTACGGCATGTTCATCGGCGACAAGGCAAAGACCCCGAACTATCAGTTCGGCGATCCCAAGGCGCTGGAGCTCTACCTGAAGGCGATCGACACGACCGACTTCGAGGCGCGCAAGGCGGTGCTGAAGGAATTGCAGACCCTGATGGCCGAGCAGGTGCCGATCCTCGGCATGTACTACTTCCCGGTCATCGAGGCCGTATCTCCCAAGGTGGCCGGCTACGAATCGTGGCCGCTGGACCGCCCACGCGCCTGGGGTGTTTCCAAGGTGCAGTAAGCGAAGGGACAGTTCCTCCCAACTTCGCCCGGGACCTCGGTCCCGGGCTTTTTTCTTGCGTGCCGGAAACGAAAAAGGCGCCCGCATATCGTGGGCGCCTTAGACGACGTGCCGGGCATATGGTCAGCGCGGGATGAGAGCGACCAGCTCGGCAGCCTTATCGATTTCGGCCGCCTGATGCGGCAGGAGCTCCTTGCCGATATAGTTGCTGAGCGTGGGCAAGAAAGGGTCGGCGATGTCCGTGCGGATGCCGCTCAGCTCTTCCATCACCGAGAGTCCGCAATAGGGCACGTAGGACGCCGAGTAGCCGCCTTCGTGCGACATGACGAGACGGCCGCCGCAGAGCGCGTCGGCGGCCTGCATCAGCAGTCGCGTGAAGAGGCGATAGCTCTCACTGTGGAGCATCATGCGGCCGAACGGATCGATGGCCGAGGCGTCGAATCCGGACGCCACGACGATCGCCTCCGGCTGGTAGCGCCGCAGGGCCGGCAGGACGACCCGTTCGAACACCGCGAGATAGGCTTCGTGGCCGCTGCCGGGCGGGAGCGGAATGTTGAGGTTGAAGCCTTCGCCGGCATCTCTGCCGCGCTCCTCGCGCAGGCCGCTGTTGTTCGGGAAAAGGCGGTCCTGGTGAATGGAGATCGTCAGGACGCCGGCGTCCTCGTAGAAGGCGGACTGCGTGCCGTTGCCATGGTGCACGTCCCAGTCGACCACCGCGATGCGGGAGAAGCCGTGCTTGCGGCGCGCCTTGAGGATGGCGACCGGGATATTGCCGAACCGGCAGTACCCCAGCCCCCGGTCTCGCTCCGCGTGATGGCCGGGCGGCCGAACCAGCGCATAGGCGTTACGCACGCCGCCAGACAGGACCGCGTCCATCACCGCGAACGTGCCGCCGGCCGATAGGCAGGCAATCTCGAAGCTGCCGCGGCCGAATGGCGACAGGAAGCTTGCGTCTCCGCCCCCGGCCGCACTCTGCGCCTTGATCCTGGCGATGTAGTCGGGCGCGTGGAAAAGCGCCAGATCGTCCTCGACGACAGGTATGGCATCGATGCGCGCCAGCCTGTCCGTCAGGCCGGAGACGTCCATCAGGTTCTTGAAACGGCGCTTTGTGGCAGCGTTCTCAGCGTGTTCGCCGGGTTCGATGCTGAGACCCGGCGGAAACCAGGCCGCGGCGTTCCCCGTGTCGTGCCACAGATAGAGCTCGTGGAAATTCCAGCCCGTGTTCACCCGTCCGCACCCTCGTATTCGCCCCGCCCCGTTGCGGGTCCTGAAAAAGCGGTAGCCAGGGGCGCGGTCCGCACCCCTGGCCCAACCTTCAAACCGATTCCGTCAGGCGCCCTTGCGCAGGTTCTTCTCGACCAGCGCGGTCGCGCCCGTGATGTCCGGAAGATACTCGCCGTTACGCAGGCGCTGCAGGAGGAGCTGCTCGTCCTCCTGGTCGGCAATGGCCTCACGCGCGATGGCCTCCGCCTGCTGCGGGTCGAGCACGATAACGCCGCTCTCGTCGGCAAGGATCGCGTCGCCAGGACGGATCACCTGGCCGCCGACCGTCACCGGCACGTTCACCGCGCCGTCCAGACCCATAAGCTTGGTAGTGATGGAGGAGGGGCCCCGGCACCAGACCGGCAGGCCGATAAGCTTCAACTCGTTGATGTCGGTCGAAGGGCCGTCGATCGCCGCGCCCTTCAGGCCGGCGATCTTCATCGCATGTCCGACCGCGCCACCGAAGCAGGCGTGGCGCAGGTCGCCGCACCGCTCGACGACAAGAAAATCTCCCGGCCGGATCAGCTTGGTGACGTAGTGGATGATGGTCGAGTCGGCGTGCGGCGTGCGCACGGTCACAGCTGTCCCCGCCACTCGCGCCTCGGGCAGGATGGCGGCGATGCCACGGTCGACGAAGCCCGAATGGAAGAAATGTCCCACCGTACCGGTCTCGGCGCGCTCAAGCAGCTCGATGAGCTTCGGATCGAGCTGAGGGGGCATTTCATGGATGGTGAACATCGGTACCTCGAATTGATTGCCGGAGCCGCATCCCGCACGACATCTCACCCCGCTCGGGGGGGCGCGATGCGCGTCGTGCGGCAGGCCTGTTCGAAGGTGCGTGAGGCCCTTGGCGGAATCAAACGAGAAATACTCGGTCTCGGCTATAAGATTAGCTGCGACCGGCGGGCTGCCGGCGCGTTCGCCGCTCCTCCAAAACCCTATCGCTCCACCTTCGTGTCGAGGATCACGGAGGTCTGCGTTCTCTCGACTCCGTCGAGATCGCCGATCCGATCGATCACGCGGTCGAGTGCCGACACGGACGAGGTCGCGACGATGGCGATGAGGTCGACTTCGCCACTGACGGAATGAAGTGTCCTGACCTCCCGCATCGCGGTGAGCTCTCCGATGGTCTTGCTGGCGGACTTCGGTTTCACGGTGATCAGGACATGGCCCTTGATCTGGGCGCGTTCGGCGGCGGCACTTCGTCTCAGCGTGTATCCCGAGATCACTTTGCTGCGCTCCAGCCGCTCGATCCGCGCCTGCACGGTGGTGCGCGAGAGGCTCAGCCGCCGCGCCAGTTCGGCGACCGGCATGCGCGCATTCTCGGCCAGAAGCGAAAGCAGCAGCTCGTCCTTGTCCATCTTGTCGTTTTGCCTAACGGGTTCGTCATAATGCTCGAACTTCATCGTCAACTTTAACATATCCACGGTTTGAAACGCTAATGCCGGCATGGCGTGATGGAACGACTTCATACCGGAAAGGGATTCTCATGAAAAAGATCGTCGTCGTAGGCGCCGGCAACATCGGCGGGACCATCGCGAATATGCTCGCCGAGACGGGCGATTTCGAGGTTCTTGTCTGCGACCGCGATTCGTCTCGCCTCGAGGGTATCGCAGGGCATCCGAACGTCGCCACCCAGGCGATCGATATCGGCGATGCGAACGCGCTCGAAGCGCTGCTCAAGGGCCGCTTCGCCGTCCTCAGCGCCGCGCCGTTCCACCTGACCACGCGCATCGCCGAGGCCGCATTCGCCGCCGGCACACACTATCTCGACCTGACCGAGGACGTCGCCTCCACCAAGCGCGTCAAGGAGCTGGCGAAGGACGCGAAGTCGGCCTTCATTCCACAATGCGGCCTGGCGCCGGGCTACATCTCGATCCTGGCCAACGACCTCGCCCGCCGCTTCGACACGCTGGAGACGGTGCGGCTCCGCGTCGGCGCCCTGCCACAATATCCGTCCAATGCCCTGAACTACAACCTCACCTGGAGCACCGACGGCGTCATCAACGAATATATCGAGCCGTGCGAGGCGGTGGTCGAGGGGCAACTGACCAAGGTACCGGCCATGGAGGAGCGCGAGGAGTTCTCGCTCGACGGCATAACCTATGAGGCGTTCAACACCTCCGGCGGCCTCGGCACGCTGTGCGAGACCTATGCCGGCCGCGTGCGCACGCTCAACTACAAGACGATCCGCTATCCCGGCCATGCGGCGATCATGAAGGCGCTGCTCAACGACCTGAACCTGCGCAACCGCCGCGACACGCTGAAAGACATCCTGGAGAAGTCGCTGCCGTCCACGAGCCAGGACGTGGTGGTGATCTTCGTCACCGTGAGCGGCTACAGGGATGGCCGTCTCGTCCAGGAGACGCATGCGCAGAAGATCTACAGCGGCATCATCGGCGGCCGCCAGTACAGCGCCATCCAGATCACGACGGCGGCCGGCATCTGCGCCGTCCTCGACATGCTCGCCTCCGGCGCGCTTCCCCGGTCCGGTTTTATCCGGCAGGAAGACATCGTCTTTGCCGACTTCCTCGAGAACCGCTTCGGCCGCCATTACGCGAGTCATCAGACCTCCGCCCGGCACGCCGCCTGACATCCGGCAGGCGGCGCGGGTTTGTTCATGGCTCGCGCCGCCGGTCGAATGTGCGCGCAGAGCTGTACCTTCCCGCGGCGCGTAAGCAGCGGCTAACGCTTTCGGGGTTCAGGCGCCTTCGGTCACGTCGTTGGCCCGCCTGACCTGCTCGATCCGCGATATGCGCGCCCGAAGGCGCGGGCCATACATTGCCACCACCTGCGCCACCAGCGCCTCGATGTGGGCGAGCGCGGGCACCATCGTGTCGTAGGGCGACTGCACCTCGACCGGGCTTATCAGCGACACGCTGGCGCGCGCGGCGGCCGGAGATTGCCAGCGGTCGGTGAACAGGATGATCCCTGCGCCCATCTCCTCGGCCTGGACGATGAAATCGACGACATCCCTCTGGTAGCGGCGATAGTCGAAACCGATCACCACGTCGCGGGATCCCAGATCCACGAGCCGGTCGAAATCGGCGCGCGTGGGAGAGCCGAGGTTGAGCACGCCCGCGCGAAACTGTTCGAGATGGCCCGAAAGGATGCCGGCGATGAACCCGCTGAAGCGGCCACCGACGAGGACGATGCTCTTCGCCTCGATGATCATCCGGACGGCACGGTCGAAGCTGCTCTGCGGCGTTGACGTTCGCGCCTCCTGCAACGCCATGGCTACCGAGTCGACGTAGCCCTGCATCGCGCTGTCGCTTGGCGAGGGCCTGCGGCTGTCCATCATCTGCAGCGGCGAGCGCAGCCGTTCCTCCACCTCGCCCAGCAGGCTGGCCTGGAAGGCGGGGAAGCCCTCGAAGCCGAGCTTGACCACGAGCCGATTGACGGTGGGGTCCGACACGCCGGCGCGCTTTGCAAGGCTTGCCGCGGTGGTGAGGCCTGCTCCGGGATAGTCGCTCAGGAGCACCTGGACGATGCGTTCCTCGGACGGGGTGAAAGAAACCCGGCCGCTGCTCAGGAACTCGCGTATCTGCATTGCGCCCCGTCTGTTGTCCGCGCTCAGATCCTGCCCAGCGCCGCGCACAGTCTGCCTGCCCATTCCTCGACGGCAGCGGCGCTCCGGAGCTGGTCGTTGCGCACTTCGATCAGCAGTGCGTCGAGACCCCGGGCGTCTCCATGTACGGGTATGGCGTAGTCGTCATCCTCGGCAATGCGATAGGGCTCGTCAAGCGCAAGGCTGAGGGCGGGTGCTTCCGCCGCGACCTCGTTGAGGAAGGTTGCCGCGAGCCCGCGCGAGGCGCCGGCGAGAATCCCGAGATGCCAGGGGCGCGCTTGGCCCCGGTATACCGGCGTGAAACTGTGGACCGTCAGGAGCCGGCTCTCGCGACCCTCGGCGCGTCGGCGGTCGAGAAGATCGGCCACGGTGCGGTGAAAAGGCGTGAACATGAGTTCCACGCGGCGCGCGCGCTCCGCCTCGTCCAGCGAGGCGTTGCCCGGAATGTCCGTTTCCTCGGAGCGTGTCGGAATGCTGCTTTCAGCTGCCAGGGGGCGGTTGAGGTCGATGAGCAGGCGAGAATAGTTCGCCAGGATCGCGGCCGAATCGAGCCTGCGCGCCATTGCGCGCGTCAGGGCCGCAGCGCCTATGTCCCAGCCGATGTGGTCCCTTTCGGCACCTGCCGCGAGGCCGAGCCGGTCATACTCGGCCGGCATGTGGCATGAGGCGTGCTCGCAGACGAGAACCCATTCCGACTGCCCCGCCATGTTCTCGGCGGTGGCCGCAGGGGGCCAGTCCGTCACGGCTGATGGTGCCGTTTTATAAGCGATTACAGGTATTTGCGACATGTATGATCCTGGCGGGAATGTCCGTGCGTCGGTCGAGGGATGCGGCGGCAAGATTGTAAGAGATCAGATATTTGTCCAGCAATTCTTATTTTATGAAATGATATTGACACTCTTGGGCAACCAATCATAGTGCGGATCGGCGGTTGCGGCCGTCGCCTCAAGGAGCCTTCCGTGTCCAAAGATCCGCAGGACGCCATTGCCCGCGTATGGGCCGTTCTGGATGCCGAGCCCGACTGGACGGTCGATCTCGCCTCCCGTCTGGTGCGTATCCCTTCCGTCAACCCGAAGTTCCCGACCGGCAACGGCGACGTCGACATTTCGGGCCGGGAGGCTGAGGTTCAGGCGCTTCTGGATGGAGAATTACGCGCGCTCGGCCTGACGACCCGCCAGTGGGACGCTCTGCCGGGCCGCCCGAACCTCGTGGCGAAGACGCCGGCGGGCGATCCGGACAAGTCGCTCATTCTGTGCGGTCATGTCGACGTCGTCCCGGTGGGGGATGCGTCCGCCTGGTCGTGGCCGCCTTTCAGCGGCGAGGTGCGTGATGGCCGGTTGCTGGGCCGCGGCTCGCAGGACATGAAGGCAGGGCTTGCCTGCTGCGTGGGAGCGATCCGCTCAATCCGCAAGGCCGGCATCGAACTCGATGGCGAGCTTGCCTTGCATTCGGTGGTCGACGAGGAGGCCGGCGGCTTCGGTGCGCGGTCGGCGGTCGCCGAGGGCGAGCACGCCGCGGCCGTCATCGTGGCGGAGCCGGGGCAGGGCGAGATCTTCCTCTGTCAGGGCGGGCTGGAGTGGCTGCGCGTCACGATCCGCGGTCGCCAGGGCCATTCGGCCTATCGCTACACCGGCTATTGGCCGCAGCCGCACGCCGCGCGCACCGGAAATGAACCTGTCAGCGCCGCCGATATCGCGACCCGTTTCCTGATGGCGTTGCGCGACTATGAAGCGGGCGTCGCCCGCTCGAAGTCGCATCCGCTGATGCCGGCGGGCGTCAATCATTTTGGCGTCGGCGTCGTGCAGATCGGCGCGGGCATGGGCGCCGACGGATTGCCGCAGATCCTCAGCAATCCCGGTATCGTGCCGGATGTCGCCGTCATCGACATCGACATGAAGTTCCTTCCGCATGAAAAGACCGCTGAGGTCCGCGCCGATTTCGAGGCTTTCGTCGCAGGCTTCTGCGCGTCGGATCCGTGGCTGCGCGACAATCCGATCACCGTCGAATGGGACCTGTACGGACTGCATTTCCCGCCGATGAACACCTCCCCGGATCATCCGATCGTCGGCTCGATCCGCGCCGCGCGCGAACGTCTCGGCCATGCGCAGACGATCCTGCGCGGATCGATCGGCGTCACCGACGGCGCGCACTACGCGGCCGCGGGCATGCAGGCGCTGCGATACGGCCCGGCGGGCGCGAACCAGCATGGCGCGGACGAGTGGGCCGACGTGGCCTCCATCCGCGAGACGACAAAAATCCTGGCCGCTGCAGTCATCGACTGGTGCGGCGTCAGAAGCGAATAACCACCACCGGGCGGGCGAGGGTGCGCAGATGCCCCGCCAGCCAACCGACAGAGAGGACTTGAGATATGACAGTTTCCATTCGCGCCGGGTTCATGGCGCTCATGATGGCGGGCACCGCGTTTCCCGCGATGGCCGAAACGCTGAATTGGGCGCGTGCGTCCGACGTGCAGACGCTCGACCCGCACGCCTACAACGAAGGCATCACCCACACCTTCAATCACCAGATCTACGAGCCGCTCGCCGCCCGTTCCGACGACGGCAAGCTGACGCCGGTTCTCGCCGTGTCATGGGAAAACCTTGAGAGCGATCCGTCGATCTGGGAGTTCAAGCTGCGCGACGGCGTGACGTTCCACGACGGCACGGCGCTTGAGGCGGACGACGTCGCCTTCTCCTTCGGGCGCGCGATGAGTGACACGTCCAACGTCCGCTCCCTGCTGTCCTCGGTCGACCGCGTCGAGGTGGTCGATCCGCTGACGGTGCGTGTCCATACCAAGGGCGTGAACCCGCTGCTGGTCAACAACCTGATCAACATCTTCATCATGAACCGCGAATGGTCCGAGGCCAACAACGCCGCCAAGCCGCAGGACTTCAAGGCGGGACAGGAAAGCTTCGCCGCGAGCAACGAGAACGGCACGGGCGCCTACAAGCTGGTCAGCCGGGTTCCCGACAGCAAGACCGAGCTTGCCGCCTACGACGCCTACTGGGGCAAGGGCGAGTTCCCGCTCGACATCGACCGCATCGTCTATACGCCGATCCAGTCGCCGGCCACGCGGGTCGCGGCGCTGCTGTCGGGCGAGGTGAACTTCCTCCAGGACGTTCCCGCGCAGGACATCGCGCGGCTCGAACAGTCGCCGGGCATCAAGGTGGTTCGCGGGCCGGAAAACCGCACCATCTTCTTCGGCCTCAATGTCGGCGCCGACAAGCTGGAGTTCGGCCAGGCCAAGGGCAATCCGTTCGCGGACAAGCGTGTGCGCCACGCCATGAACATGACGATCGACCGCGAGGCCATCAAGCGCGTCGTCATGCGCGGCGAGTCCATTCCGCTTGGCACCATCGCGCCGCCCTTCGTCAACGGCTACACCGAGGAGATGGGCAAGGTTCCGCCGGTCGATCTCGACAAGGCCAAGGCGCTGATGGCGGAGGCCGGCTACGGCGACGGCTTCAGCGTCACGTTGCACTGCACGAATGACGCCTTCGTCAACGAGGAGGCGATCTGCCAGGCGGCGAGCGGCATGCTGGGCAAGATCGGCATCGACGTGAAGCTCGACGTCCAGCCGGGCGGCGTGCAGTTCCCCGCCATTGCCAACGGCAAGACCGATTTCTACATCATGGGATGGGGCGTCTCGACCTTCGACAGCCAGTACCTGTTCGACAACCTCGTTCATTCGCGTTCGAACGGACGCGGCGCGTGGTCGTCGATCAACTACACGAACGCTGATCTCGACGCGAAGATCGAATCCCTCGCGGCGGAGCCGAACATCGAGAAGCGCAACGCGACGATTGCCGACATCTGGAAGGTAGTGCAGGAAGAGACCTTCTATCTGCCGATCCACAACCAGATGCTGGCTCGCGCCAGCGCCGAAAAGATCGGCATCACGCCGAATCTCGGCAACCAGATCTTCGTCAAGAACGTGACCGTGGCTGAATGATCTTTTTCCTGCTTCGCAGGCTGGGGCAGGCGGTGCCGGTGATGCTGGTCACCGCCTTCCTGTCCTTCGCCGCGTTCCGCTTCATCGGCGATCCTGTCCAGAACATGCTCGGACAGGATGCGACGGCCGCCGACAGAGCGCAGCTCGAAGCCGCGCTCGGTCTCGACCAGCCTTTTCCGGTGCAGTTCGCTCGGTTCATCTGGTCGGTGTTGCAGGGCGACTTCGGTATCTCCACCCGTATCGGACAGCCGGTTCTCCAGCTTATCCTGGAGCGGCTGCCCGCCACGCTGGAGCTTGCGATCCTGTCATTCGCGCTGGCGCTCGCCGTCGGCATCTTCCTCGGCGTGACGACGGCACTGAAGCCGGACTCGCGCATGTCGCACATCATCATGACAGGTTCGCTCGTCGGCGTGTCGCTGCCCAATTTTCTCATCAGCATCGGCCTGATCTACGTCTTCTCGGTGCAGCTCGGCTGGCTGCCGGCGTTCGGCCGCGGCGAAACCGTAAAGCTCGGCTGGTGGACCACGGGCCTGCTGACCGTTTCCGGCTGGAAGGCGGTCATCCTTCCGGTTCTGTCGCTGGCGCTCTTCCAGGTGACCCTCATTCTGCGGCTTGTTCGCGCGGAAATGAGCGAGGTCCTGACCTCCGACCATATCCGCTTCGCCAGGGCGCGCGGCCTGCCGGATCGCCTGATCAATTTCAGCTATGCGCTGAAGAATACCATGGTCCCGGTGATCACGGTCTCCGGTCTCCAGCTCGGCACGATCATCGCCTTCGCGGTGGTGACGGAGACGGTATTCCAGTGGCCGGGCGTCGGCCTGCTCTTCATCAATTCGGTCAGTTTCTCCGATGTGCCGATCATGGCCGCCTACCTTCTGCTGGTCTCCCTCGTCTTCGTCGTCATCAATCTGATCGTCGACTGCCTCTACTATCTGTTCGATCCACGCCTTCGCGCCGGTGTCGCGGGGCAATGAGATGAGCGAACAGCAGCTTTCAACCAGCGGTCCGTGGCGACGCTTCCGGCGGTCGGAGATCGGCCGCGCCTTCCTGGCTTCCCCAAGCGCGATGATCGCTTTCGCGCTGGTGGTCCTGGTCGCGCTCGCGGCTGCGCTGGCGCCTTGGATCGCGCCGCAGGATCTGCGCGCAGCGGGCTCCTTCGACCTGATGAACGGCTTCACGCCGCCGTTCAGCCGCAACGAGTTCTCGGACGCGTTCTTTCTGCTCGGCACTGACGACCAGGGCCGCGACATGCTCTCGGCCATGCTGTTCGGCGCGCGCACCTCGCTCGTCGTCGGCATCGCAGCGGTCGCGCTGTCCGCGTTTATCGGCGTGACGCTCGGCCTGATCGCAGGCTATGCGGGCGGCCGCGTCGACGCGCTCATCATGCGCGTGGCTGATGTGCAACTCGCGATCCCCTCTATGCTGGTGGCGCTGCTGATCTTCGGCCTGACCCGCTCGCTGCTGCCCACGGGGATGCGCGACGCCATGGCGATTTATGTGGTGATCCTTGCGATCGGCCTGTCCGACTGGGTGTCCTATGCGCGCACGGTGCGCGGCGCGGCGATGGTGGAGATGCGGCGCGAATACATCCAGGCCGCGACGATGATGGGTCGTCCGTCGAGCGCGATCCTGCGCCGTCACCTGCTGCCGAACGTGGCCCGGCCCATCCTGGTCATTTCGACCATCAATTTTGCGCTGGCGGTGATCGCGGAATCGACGCTGTCCTTCCTTGGCGCGGGGCTTCCGCCTAACCAGCCGTCGCTCGGAACCCTGATCCGCATCGGACAGCAGTTCCTGCTCTCCGGCGAATGGTGGATCCTCGCCTTCCCGTCCTTGGTGCTGCTCGTGCTTGCGCTGTCGATCAACATTCTGGGCGACTGGCTGCGCGAGACGCTCGATCCGAGGAGGCGCTGACATGGAGCCGGTTCTCGAGATCGAAGGCCTGCGCGTCGAGTTCCCTCTGCGCGACGAAACGCTGGTGGCCGTCGACGACGTGACGCTTTCGATCGGAGCGGGCGAGATCGTCGGTGTCGTCGGCGAAAGCGGCGCCGGCAAATCGACCGTCGGCGCGGCGATTACCGGATTGCTGCAGCCGCCAGGCCAGATTGCGGCCGGCCGCATCCGCGTCAAGGGGGCCGAGATCGATGCGACGGACGCCCGTGCCATGCGCGCGCTGCGCGGGCGGCGGGTCTCGACGATCTTCCAGGACCCGCTGACCAGCCTCAATCCGCTGTTCACCGTCGAGCGCCAGCTGGTGGATACGATCCGGACGCATCGGTCGATGTCGCTGGCCGAGGCTCGAGCCGAGGCAGTCCGTCAGCTCGATGCCGTGGGCATTCCCGACCCTGCCCGCCGGGTGAAGAACTGGCCCCACGAGTTTTCCGGCGGCATGCGTCAGCGGGCAGTCATCGCGCTCGCGCTCTGCTCGAACCCGGAACTCGTGATCGCCGACGAGCCGACGACGGCGCTCGACGTGTCCGTCCAGGCGCAAATCCTCCAGCTCATCAAGACCCTGGCGCAGGAGCGCGGCATCGGCGTGATGCTGATCACCCACGACATGGGCGTGATCGCGCAGGTCACCGATCGCGTCGCCGTCATGCAGGGTGGACGTCTTGTCGAGCTCGGTCTCACCCGAAAGGTCCTGGAACAACCGGAACATCCCTACAGCCGGGCCCTCATCTCGGTGGTACCGCGCATGGACGTCAAGCGCGACCGCTTTCCCGTGGCCGGCCTCGGCAAGGGCGTCGACGCGGCGCTGGAATGGCTGTCGGCCGGAACGCGCGCCATAAGCGCGCCGGATGGCCCGCTGGTCGAGCTGCGCGATGTCGCGATGACCTATGGCGCGCGGCAAGGCCTGTTCTCCCGCAAGGCCGGCTTCACCGCGCTCACGGGCATCGATCTGAAGATCGGGCGGGGCGAGGTGCTGGGGCTCGCCGGCGAGAGCGGATCCGGCAAGTCCACCATGGCGCGCATCCTCGCCGGCCTTACCCCTCCCAGTCATGGTGAGATGTTGTTTGCCGGCAGGAATGTCTTCACGGCAAGCCGGTCGGAACGGATGGAGATCCGTCGCCAGACTCAGATGGTGTTCCAGGATCCGTATTCCTCGCTCAATCCGCGCATGAAGGTGGGCGACATCCTGGCCGAACCGCTGCTGCATCACCGTTTCGTTGCAGGCAATGCAGCCGCGCGCCCGGTGGTGAGCGAACTGCTGGACGCGGTCGGACTGCCGGCCGATGCGGCCCAGCGCTATCCGCATGCCTTCTCCGGCGGGCAGCGCCAGCGCATCTCGATTGCGAGGGCGCTCGCCAGCCGGCCAAGCTTCCTCATCTGCGACGAGCCGACCTCGGCGCTCGACGTGTCGATCCAGGCGCAGATCCTCAACCTGATGAAGGATCTGCAGGAAAAGCTCGGCCTGACCATCCTGTTCATCAGCCACGACCTGCCAGTGGTGCGCCAGATGTGCGACCGCGTCGCCGTTCTGCAGGGCGGCGAACTGCGCGAGGTCGCCTTGACGGAGCAGCTGTTTACGAAACCGCAGCATCCCTACGTCCAGCGGCTTCTGTCGCTCATTCCGGCCATGCCCGCGTCAGCGGCAATCGGAGGTGCGCGGCATGCCTGAAGCCATTCCCTCGCGCGACGCGCCCTTCAAGCGAGGAGAGACCGCGCTCCTGCTCGTCGACATGCAGCGCATCTGGCTCGACCGCGCTTTCGAGGATCACGGCGCCGGCGGCGGGCCGCAGGCCGAGTTCTATGAGACGACCGCCGCGGTGACCGTGCCCAATTGCGTGCGGCTTTTGGCGGCCGCCCGCGCCAACGGCGTCGAGGTGCTGCATACGATCATCCGGAGCCTGACCGAAGATGGTCGCGACCGCTCGCTCGACCACAAGATGACGCCGATCCATCTGGCGCGGTCCGACGAGCGGGCGCTTCTGGTGACGGGCCTGATGCCGGCCGGCGACGAGATCGTTCTGCCGAAGACCTCCTCCGGCGTCTTCAACTCCACCAATATCGACTATCTGCTGCGCAATCTCGGTGTTCGCCAGCTGGTCGTCTGCGGGATCATGACCGATCAGTGCGTCGACATGGCCGTCAGCGACGCCGCCGACCGCGGCTTCATGGTGACCGTGCCGGAGGATGCCTGTTTTGCGGCCACCCGCAACCGGCACGAGCATGCGCTGGATGCCTTCGGCGGCTATTGCTCGCGCACGCGGACGGATGTCGTGGCCGAGCGCTTCACCCTTCTTGGAAAATCCGCATGACCGCCACCCATCTCGCCGCGATCGTCACCACCGACCTGACCGCCATCACGCGCGGCAGATTCCTGCCTGCCGACCGCATCGGGCACGCTGTAAACAGCGGCGTGGGCTGGGTTCCCGCAAATGCCTCCCTGAAGCCGACGGGTGAAATCGTCGCCGACAACATTTGGGGATCTGCGGGCGACCTGCGCATCCTGCCGGACCTTTCCGCGCGTGCCGTGACAGCCATGACCGGATCGCCGACGCCCTTCGACATGACGCCGGGCGACATCGTCACGCTCGACGGCGCGCCGTGGTCGGCCTGCAGCCGCTCGGCGCTCCGAGCAGCGATCGCCGCGCTGAAGGAGGAAACCGGCCTGTCCGTGCTGTCGTCCTTCGAGCAGGAATTCCAGCTGGTCGGCAGCGATCTGCCAGACGCGCACGTCTTCTCCTTCCAGGCCCTGCGCCGGGCCGAGCCATTCGCAGGCCGCTACTTCGCCGCTCTCGCCGATGCCGGCGTCGATCCGGAGGTCATCATCGCCGAATACGGCAAGGACCAGTACGAGATCACCAGCGGGCCGACCGACGCGCTCGCGGCCGCCGACCGCGCCGTCGTCATCCGCGAGATCACGCGCGAGATGGCGCGCAACGAAGGCTGGCGCGCGACATTCGCGCCCAAGACGCAGCCGGACGCGGTGGGCAACGGCGTGCATATCCATTTCAGCCTGATCGACGCGCAGGGAAATCCCGCCGGATTTGATGCGTCGAAGCCGGGCCGTCTTTCCGACGTCGCGGCTTCCTTCTGCGCCGGCATTCTCAACCACATGCCGGCGATGCTCGCTTTGACGGCGTCGAGCCCATCCTCGTATCTCCGGCTGAAGCCGCACAACTGGTCGTCCGCATGGACCTGGCTCGGCGAGCGGGACAGGGAAGCGAGCCTGCGGATCTGCCCGACCGTGGAGATCGCCGGCAAGGATCCGGCGCGCCAGTTCAATGTCGAGTATCGCGCGGCCGACGGCACGGCGAATCCCTATCTCGCCCTTGCCGCGCTCCTTCGCGCCGGGCTGGACGGAATCCGGCAGCAGCTCGAGCCAGCACCAATCTTCTCGGGCGATCCCGAATTGCTGAGCGACGGGGAGCGTGCTCGTCTGGGGTTGGCAAGGCTGCCCGTCACGCTCGATGCGGCCCTGGACTCGCTGGAGGCAAGCCAGGTGGTGGCGGAATGGTTCGCGCCGGAACTGCTGGCGAGCTTCCTCGGCATCAAGAGGAGCGAGGCGAAAGACGCTCATACGCTGAACGACCGCCAGGTTTGCGCGGCCTGTGCGGCCCTCTATTAAGCTTCCCGTGGTCAGTTCGGCGGATGCCGCCGCACCGCGCTCAGGAAGCGTGACATGGGCGGCGAAGGAAGCCAGCGCGCGCGGCGGGCTGCGGACAGCGGCAGTATGTGGCCCGGCGTATCCGGAATGAGCTGGAACTTGTCCAGGAATGTCCGCGTCCGCGCGAAGCTGGAGGAGGCGATGCCCAGCGCATTGGTGCTCTCGATGATGCCCGCCACCATCGGGAAATTGTCGATGATATGGACGTGGATGTCGGCGCTGCCGACACCGCAGACCGTGCGCACGAGCTGCTCGACCAGCGGCGCGGAGAGGTCGGGGACGACGATCGGATAGTCGCGCAACCGGGGCTCGCCGCTCGTCTGTTCCTTGAGGAGCGGATGTCCCTTGCGGCAGAAGACCAGACCGACGAAATCAGGCAGGTTCTCCAGCGCAAAGCCCTGCTCGCGGCTCAGTTCCTCCGTCGGTCCGACGAGCAGGTCGAGGTCTCCCTGGCTGAGCATTGCCATGGCCCGCTGGGTCGAGCTCGCCTGCATGTGGATCCTGAACTGGTCGGGCTCGCGCAGCACCGTGCGGATCGCTCGGTTCAGCAGGCCTTCCAGCGATGGCGGCGCGACCCCGATGCGCAGGATCGCGTCGCGCTCGCCGCGCTGTGTGGCGGTGTCGGCCACCAGCCGGTCCATGTCCGACACGATGCGCGCTGCACGATCGATGAAGTCGCGCCCTGCCTCGGTGACCGAGACACCGCGGGCGCGCCGGTCGAAGAGCGCGTAACCGAGATCCTGTTCGACCCAGGCGACCGCCTTCGTGACGCTCGACTGGCTGACGTTCAGTTCCGCGGCTGCCGCGGTAAACGACCCCATTCGATAGACCGTGACGACATGGCGGAGATGGTTCAGGTTCATGAAGATATTCCATTTGGGAATATCAGGAGAGTATTCGGAATTTGCAGTATCGTGCAACACTGGCAAGGGTGTCTCCGACAGAAGCGCCGCTGAGAGGAAAACGGATGTCGAAGCCGATCGTCGCCGGGGTGGGAATGGTCAAGTTTGCCAAGCCCGGTGCGTCCAGAAGCTACAATGAGATGGCAGCTGAAGCGGTTCGCAATGCGCTCGCCGATGCCGGCCTCGATTACGAGGCCGTCCAGCAGGTCTATGCCGGGTATGTCTACGGCGACAGCACCTGCGGACAGCGCTCGGTCTACGATGTGGGCATGACCGGCGTGCCGGTGGTCAACGTGAACAACAACTGTTCGTCCGGCTCGACGGCGCTCTGGCTCGCCCGTCAGGCCGTAGAGGCCGGTGCTGCCGACTGCGTGCTGGCACTGGGCTTCGAGGAGATGCGGCCGGGCGCGCTCGCCGCCCATTTCAACGACCGCACCAGCCCGTTCCAACGCTTCGACGAAGCGACCGACCGGATCGTCGGACATGGCGAAGTACCGCTGGCGCTGCGCTATTTCGGCGGCGCGGGCCTATCCTACATGGCGAAATACGGCACCACGCTGGAGGACTTCGCCAAGGTGCGCGCCAAGGCGAGCCGCCACGCGGCGCGCAATCCCCTGGCGCTATTACGTCAGGAGGTCAGCGTCGACGACGTGATGCACAGTCCGGTTGTCTGGCCCGGCGCGCTGCACAAGCTGATGGCCTGTCCGCCGACCTGCGGCGCGGCCGCGGCGATCCTGTGTTCCGAAAGCTTTGCCCGTCGGCATGGCCTCAACGACCAGGTCCGGATTGTCGCGCAGGAGATGCGCACCGATGGGCCCTCGACCTTCGACGGCGACGATATGATGCGCGTCGTCGGATACGACATGGCGGCGGCGACGGCGAAGGCGGTCTACGAGAAGTCGGGGATCGGCCCGAAGGACGTGGGCGTGGTCGAGCTGCACGACTGCTTCGCCCAGAATGAGCTCATCACCTATGAAGCCCTCGGCCTGTGCCCGGAGGGCGGCGCGCAGAAATTTATCGACGACGGCGACAACACCTATGGCGGCCAGGTCGTCACCAACCCGTCCGGCGGTCTCCTGTCCAAGGGGCACCCGCTCGGCGCCACCGGGCTCGCCCAGTGCTACGAACTGACCAAACAGCTCCGCGGTACCGCCGGCTCGACCCAGGTCGACGGCGCGCGGATCGGGCTTCAGCACAATTTGGGGATTGGCGGCGCCTGCGTCGTCACACTCTATCAGGCCCAGTGAGCCGGCCTTAAGTACGGCATCGGCAAGGCCCCGCCCGGGGCCTTCTGATCGATTTCCGGGGTCACACCGCCTGCACCAAATGGCCCGGCGCGACCGGCACCAGCGGCCGCGTGACAGGAAGGTCGCCGAGCGCGCGCAGCGGACTTGGGAGCTCCCGCGCGTCGAGCGTGACGCGCTTCAGGCGGCGCGACGGATCGGGGACAGGCACGGCCGCCAGCAGTTGCTTCGTATAGGCATGGCGTGGTGCGTGCAGCACTTCACGCGTTGGGCCGATCTCGACGATCTCGCCCATATACATCACCGCCACCCGGTGGTGCGAGATGACCAGCCGCATCGCCCAGCTCGCCATCGTCGACGCGCTCATCGCCTGTCTGTCCCTTGCCGATTACGAAAGAGCGGTGGACACGATCGCGAAGACCTTCGAGGTGTTGTCGATCAAACGCTTCTGAATTCTCGGCAGTGGCCATCGGGCCGGACTTTGGATAATGGCGGGGCGGCTCGTGGAGATCGGATGACCCATATCGCCCTGCAACAAGTGTCGCGCCGCTTCGGCGCAGTCCAGGCCGTGGACGGCGTGTCGCTCGATTTTCCGGGCGGTTCGTTCACCGCGCTGCTCGGCCCTTCCGGCTGTGGCAAGTCCACCCTGCTCAGGCTGATCGCAGGCTTCGAGGCGCCCGACGCCGGCACCATCCGCTTCGGCGACCAGATCGTCGCCGAGGCCGGGCGGCAGGTGCCGCCCGAGAAGCGCGGGGTGGGGATCGTCTTCCAGTCCTACGCGCTGTGGCCGCATATGGATGTCGCGGGCAACGTCGCCTATCCGCTGAAGACCCGCGGCGTGGAGCGGCAGGCCGTCGAGACGCGGGTGGCGGAGGTGCTCGCCATCGTCGGGCTCGAGGGCTACGGCGCCCGCAAGGTCGACGAACTGTCTGGCGGCCAGAGGCAGCGCGTCGCGCTCGCTCGTTGCCTCGTCGCCGATACCGGCATCATTCTGTTCGACGAGCCGCTAGCCAATCTCGACATGCATCTGCGCGCCACAATGGTCGACGTCTTCCGCGAGATCCATCGACGCACGCGCGCGACGATCGTCTACGTCACCCACGACCAGGCGGAGGCGCTCGCGCTGGCCGATCGCGTCGCGGTGCTCGATCGGGGCAGGCTGCTGCAGGTCGCGCATCCGTCTCAGGTCTACCGGTCGCCGGCGGACGCGACCGTCGCCGGCTTTGTGGGACGGGGCGCTATCGTCCGCGCTGAGGTGGTCGAGCCGGGTGAGGGCATGGTGACAGTGGACGTTGGTCGCGTCCGGTTTCCGGCGCGCGGCGACCGTCCTGCAAATGGCCCTGTCCGGGTCCTGCTGCGTCCGGAGGGGCTGAGGCCGGCCGAAACGGGCCTGCCGGCCGTTGTCACGTCGACGATCTATCGAGGGCCTGTCCACGAGGTCCGGCTGGCGCTCGGGACCGGTGAGGAGATCGCGCTCGACGCGTCGCATCCTCCTGCGGTCGGAGAGCGAATCCACGTCTCCGTCTCGGATGCATGGATCATCCCCGGAGTCTGATCACCGCCAAGGCAGCACGCCGGCGGGCAGACGCCCGGAGAGGCGGTCGAGCAGACCGAGGATCAGGACGACAGCGACAATCGTTGACACCGCGATTGCTGCGGCATGCGCGGCGAGCCCGGCCTCTTCGAGACTGAAGAGAATGACCCCCAGCGTCTCGTTGCCGCCGGACCAGAGCAGCGCCGATACGGTCAGCTCGTTGAACGCGCCCATGAAGACGAGCAGTGCGCCAGCCACGGCGGCCGGGGCGACGAGCGGCGCTGTGATCGTCCACATGCGCCGCAGGGCGCCTGCACCGGCTGCCGCCGCGGCCTCGTCCAGGTCGCGCGGGATCTGCCGTATGGCCGTAGCGACGGGGCGCGCGGCAAAGGTGGCGAAACGCATCAGATAGGCGACAAGGATGATCCAGGCGGTGGCGTAGAGGCTGCCGATCAGAGGCAGCGGACGCAGGAACAGCAGGATGCAGGCGATGGCGAGCGTGATGCCCGGCACGGCATAGGGCAGTTCGAGGGCGGCCTGCGCGCCGCGCCGCCATCGCGCGCTAAAGCGGTCGAGCGCAACCGCGAACGGGATCGCTCCGAAGGCGAGGATGATGGCCGCCGCAGCCGAGAGCAGCGTCGAATTGCGGAACGCGCGCATCGTCGCGGCTTGCCGCGTCAGGACTTCCGCGAAGTTCGCCAGCGTCGCCGTCTCGAAAGTCAGCTTCAGGCCGAAGGAAGGAACAAGAGCTGTTGAGCCCAGTGCCAGCGCAGGCAGGACCACCATCAGCAGGATGGCCGCCCAAGCCAGTGCGGTGAGCGGCCAGCGCCAGCGGCCGAGCGACAGGCGCGCCGGCAGTCCGCCGGAGTAGCGTCCCGCATCTCGCGCAGCCAATGCCTGCATGGCGACGCCGGCCAGCGCCAGCGCGGCGATCACCACCGAGAGGCTCGCCATCTGCGGCAGCACGCCCGGCCCGAAGCTCGACATCTGCCGGTAGATAAGCGTCGGCAGCGTCAGATAGTTCACCGGCAGGCCGAGCAAGGCGGGAATGCCGAAATTGCCGACGCCCGAGACGAAGGCCAGTGCGGACGCCGCGAGCAGATAGGGCCGCATCAGCGGCAGGACGATCGTCAGGAGCAGGTGCGGCGTCGAGGCACCGGCCGCGCGTGCGGCCTCGACGAAGTCGCGCGGGATGCGCGCCAGCCCGACCCGCAGCGTCACGAAGACGATCGGCGCGTGCTGGACGCCGTAGAGCAGGATGATGCCCTCGCGGCCGATAACGGGATTGGGCGTGCCGGGCGGGGGCGCGATGCCGAGCGCATTGAGCAGGGCGCTCGAAGGGCCGAAGAGGTGTAGCCAGGACAGCGCCGTCACCTGCGGTGCGATCATCAGCGGCAGGAGCAGGAGAAAGCCGAGCGGCCGTCTTCCCGGCATGTCCGTCAGCGCGACGGCGAGCGCGAAGGGTGCTCCGATGGCGATCGCCAGTAGGGCGCCGAAGAAGGCCGTGTCGAGCGTGTGCCACGTTGCCTTGAGCGCCGCCGTGGTGGTGATCCGGCCGGCGAAGGCGGCGAGGTCGAGCTCCCAGCCCGGCGCGATCGCGGCGAGGAGGAGCCGGCCGATCGGCAGCAGGCTGAGCAGGCCGACGACGGCGACGACCCAGCAGATAGCGGCGAGGCGGCCCGGCTTCAGCCGGGTCGCCCGTATCGCGCCGGCGCTATGAGGTCCGGCAATGTCGGCTGTGTGGATCGATGCCAAACGGGGAGATGTCCTCTGAGAAGCCGTCTGGGAGCGCCGAGCCCGGCGGGCGCTGAATTCCCGGCCGGACCGCGTTCGCAAATCTCCGGACAGGCCCTTACTGGCCCATCACTTCAGAGAACTTTTCCTTATTGGCCGCGTCGTTGGCAAGGGCCGCGGCCGCGTCGTAGCCGAGAACCTTGATCGCCGAGCGCTCGGGATAGCCGGCGGGCAGGCCGGCGCTGGCGAGCGCCGGGATATAGCCCTGCGACGCGGCGAGCTTTTGGCCTTTCTCGGAGAGGATGAAGTCGATGAAGGCCTTCGCCGCCTCGACGTTCTTCGCCGTGGACAGGATCGCGACAGGCTCGGTCACCGCCGACACGCCTTCCTTCGGGAAGACGAACTCGACCGGCGCGCCCTTCGCCTTTTCGCGGATCGGCATGTAGTCGACGATCATGCCGAAGAGCTTGTCGCCGCCGGACACGGCCTTGAGCACGTCGCCATTGCCGCCCGCGGCCACCGCGCCGTTCTCGGCGAGCTGCTTGTAGAAGTCCCAGCCTCCGGCGAGGTTGCCGGTAAGCGTGACGGTGTGGATCATCGCCGCACCCGAGGTCAGGGGGCTCGGCATCGCGATCAGGTTCTTCGCCTCGGGCTTGGCGAGGTCTTCCCAACTCGCCGGCACGAACGGGGCCTTGGTGTTGTAGACGATGCCGGTGGTGATCAGCTTGGTGGAGAAGTAGGTCTTGTCCTTGTCCACCAGCCCGGCGTCGAATGCGGCGACATCCGCCTCGGGATAGGCCATGAGACGGCCCTGGGCCTTGAGCCCTTCCATCGTCACCACGTCGGCGATCAGCAGCACGTCGGGCTGCGGCTGTCCGGCCTCGATCTCGGCCTGCAGCTTGGAAAGGATCTTCGGGGTTCCGTCGCGCACCCACTCTACGGTCACGCCCGGATTCTTCGCCATGAAGGCGTCAGCCGTCTGCTGGGCATCGGTGTTCGGCTGGCTCGTATAGAGGACCAGCTTGCCCTCGGCGGCGGAAACCTGGGCGACGCCTGCGGCAAAGAGCAGGGCGGAAAGCAGGATGCGCATGATGAACCTCGTTGGTGATGCCGGGCGAACCGGCCGCGACTTCAGAAAACGCATCCCTAGACACTGCGATTGACGATTGCGTGACAGCCGCAGGGCCGGCCTTCTTCACATGTTTTCGCAAAGCCGACGATCGTCATCTGCCCGTTATGAAAGCCCCTTATCCCTGATCCCGCGGACATTAGTGGCACCGTTGTTGCACAGCTGTGCAAAGGATTGGGATGAAGGACGAATCTTATCTGCGGATTGCCGATCTGTCGGCCGGATACGGCACGACGCGGGTGCTGGAGAACGTGAGTCTCTCCATCCGCAAGGGCGAGTTCGTCGCCCTTCTCGGCTCGTCCGGCTGCGGCAAGACGACATTGCTGCGTGCCATCGCGGGCTTCGTCCAGCCGTCCTCAGGCGCCGTCTCCGTCGCGGGCCGCGACGTCACCCGCCTGCCGCCCGACAGACGCGGCATGGCGCTCGTCTTCCAGTCCTACGCGCTATGGCCGC
Organism: Mesorhizobium australicum; assembly: GCF_900177325.1. Taxonomy (NCBI): domain Bacteria; kingdom Pseudomonadati; phylum Pseudomonadota; class Alphaproteobacteria; order Hyphomicrobiales; family Phyllobacteriaceae; genus Mesorhizobium; species Mesorhizobium australicum. The sequence goes on from NZ_FXBL01000004.1 coordinate 1,363,108, forward strand.
ACATGACGGTCGCGCAGAACATCGGCTACGGCTTGAAACTGAAGGGAATGCCGCGAGAGGCGATCGCCCGCAGGGTCGGCGAGCTCGAAGGCCTGCTCGGCCTGTCGGGGCTCGGCCAGCGCAAGCCGGCGGCCCTGTCCGGCGGCCAGCGCCAGCGCGTGGCGCTGGGCAGGGCGCTCGCCATCGATCCGCAGATCCTGCTGCTCGACGAGCCGCTGTCCAATCTCGATGCGCGCATCCGGTTCAAGGTGCGGCACGACATCAGCGCGCTGCAGAAGCGGCTGGGCATCACCGCCGTCCACGTGACGCACGACCGCGAGGAGGCGATGGTGATGGCCGACCGGATCGTCATCATGGATGCGGGCCGGATCGCCCAGCAGGGACGGCCGGAGGACATCTACAACAGGCCTGCCTCGTCCTTCGTCGCCGCCTTCATGGGCGCGGAGAACATGCTTAATCTCTCCGGCCGCGTCGCCGGCGGGGTCGCCTCGATCGATGCCGGGCCGGACAACGATCCCGCCGCTCTGCAGGTGCACGGCCCAGCGCTGAGCGGCGGCACGTTCGAGGCCCGCTTCCGCGCGGAGGCGGCCGAGCTCCTGCCCGACAGCCCCGTCTCCCGGAACAGCGAAGGCTGTCTGCATCTCTTCGGCCATGTCGAGGCGGTGAGCTATCCGGGCGGCACCTGGCGCCACTCGGTCCGGGTCGGACAGGACGATCTGCTCGTCGATTCCCGAACGCCGTTCGAGCGTGGCAGCGCGGTGCGGGTGCGCATCCCGGCCGACAAGCTCTTCCTCTTCAACGCGAAGGGCGTCGCGGGCGCCTCGCACACCAGTTCCCTGCACCACGGCCGGAAAGACCGGGTGCTGGAAGCAGCAGAGACATGATCAAACGGAGACTTCTCCCCATGAAGACATTCCTTCAGGCAACGCTGGTTCTCGGTATCGCGGCCTCCCCGGCCTCGGCAGCCGAGCTCACCGTCATCACCGCCGGCGACCAGAACATGGTCGACTACATCAACGAATATCTCGGCCCGCTCTTCGAACAGCAGAACCCTGGCAACACGGTGCGCGTCGTCGGCACCGGCCCCGGCGACGCCGGCTCGCAGAAGATCGTCGAACGCTTCGAGGCGCAGAAGCAGGCCGGCGCCCAGACCTGGGACGTCGATGTCGCCATCGCCCACGAGAAGTTCATCGGCCCGATGATCAAGGGCGAGTATCTCGAGGCTTATCGCGACCGCATCTCCACCGGCAAGCTGGTGACCCGTGCCAACGCCGACATGGCCCTCGGCGCGCCCGTGAAGGGCTATGTGATGCCCATGTTCAACAGCCAGACCGCGATCGCCTACAATCCGGCGCTCGTCCCGAACCCGCCGAAGAGCTACGCCGAGATCGCCGAATGGGCGAAGGCCAATCCAAAGCAGTTCGGCTACAACGGCATCAAGGGTGGCGCATCGGGCGTCAGCTTCGTCATGGGCTGGATCTACGCCTTCGGCGACGGCGATGCCTCGAAGCTGATGAACGGCCCGTTCGAGGAAGCCGAGACGAAGAAGTGGGACGCGGCCTTCGCCAGCCTGAAGGACTTCACCACCAACGCCACGCTGACGCCCGGCAACGCCGGCACGCTCGACCTCCTGTCGCGCGGCGAGATCGCGATGGGACCGGTGTAGGTCGACATGTTCTACTCGTGGCAGGCCAACGGCCAGCTGCCGCCGGAGTTCAAGCTGGTTCTGCCGGCTCCCGGCATGCCCGGCCAGCCCATGCACTACGTTATCCCGGCCAAGGCGCCGAACAAGGAACTGGCCGAGAAGTTCGTCGAGCTGGCGACCAGCCCGAAGGTACAGGCCGAAGGCATCGTCAAGCGCTTCAACTGGTATCCGGGCATCGACGCGCAATACGTCCAGCCCGAGCTGGACGAGGCGACCTGGAACAAGCTGTTCACCGACGTCAAGCCGGAGGACCTCGCCGCTCACGGGAAGCCGTTCCCGATCGCGCCCTACAACAGCGCGATCCTGGAAGCCTACGAACGCCAGGCCACCAACTGAGCCTGCATCCGCAATGGCGCCGCCCGGTTGGACCGGGCGGCGTATCCCATGGAACGCCCATGCCGCCGCGCCTGCTCGGACTCCTGCTCGTCCTGCCAGCCCTCGCCGTGATCGTGCTTCTCTTCGTGGTGCCGCTGGCTGCCTCGGTGATCGGCGCGTTCGAGCTGGAGGCCGGCTACGGGCTTGGCAATTTCACCAAGGCCTTCGAACTCTACACCTCCGACGTCGTCTTCACCGTGCTGATCGTCAGCCTGTCGACGGTCCTGATCGGCCTCTTCTCCGTCGCCATCGGCGGCTACCTGACGCTCGGCGAGAACCCGCGGGCGGTGGCGATCCTGCGCTGGCTCTACCGCTGGCCGATGTTCATTCCCTTCGTCGTGGTCGGCCAGGTGCTGCGTACCTTCCTCGCCAAGAACGGCCTGATGAACAACGTGCTGATTGGCGTCGGCATCATCACGCCGCTGCAGGCCGTGAGCCTGCTCGACTGGCGCGGCATCGTCATCGCCTTTGTCTGGAAGCAGACGCCCTTCGTCACGCTGCTGGTGGCCGGCGCGATGGCTTCCGTCGACCGCGGCACGATCGAGGCGGCGCGCAACCTCGGCGCTTCGCGGCTGCGCATTCTGATCGAGATCCTGGTGCCGCAGGTGGCAACGACCGTGATGGTCGGGCTGGTCCTGTCCTTCGTCACCATGATGTCGGTGCTGTCCGTCCCGCTGATGATCAACGCGCAGTCGCCGACGATGATCACGGCCGACATCGCCTTCCGCATCAACGCCTATGGCGACTATGGCGTCGCCAATGCGCTGGGGCTCATCTCGCTGTTCGTGACGGCCTGCGTCGCCTGGTTCTATCTGCGCCAGAGCATGAGGGAGCGTTCATGAGCGCGGCGGCTGAAACCTCTGCCGGCATGCGGCAATCGTCCTTCGACCTGTGGTGGGTGCCGCGGGCGATCGCGCTGGGGCTGCTCGCCTTCGTCATCTTCGGCCCGCTGACGAACCTCGTCCTGTGGACGGTCGCCGAGAAGTGGTATTTCCCGCATGCGCTGCCGCTGGAATACGGTCTGGACTACTGGGGCAGGGTGTTCTCGTCACGCGGCAATGCGATGGAATCGCTCGGCAACAGCGTCTTCGTCGCGTCCATGACCGTTATCGTGTCGTTGGCGCTCGCCGTTCCCTCGGGCTATGCGCTGGCCCGGCTGAAACTGCCGGTTCGAGGGCTGATCCTGCTGGCCTTTCTGATCCCGCAGGCATTCCCGAACCTGCCCGTCTACGTCAACATCGCGCGGCTGTTCTACCAGATCGGTCTCAACGGCACGATCGCAGGCGTGGTCCTGGTCCATGTCACGCACGGGCTCGTCTATGCGGTCTGGATCGCGACCGCCGCCTTCTCGGCGGTAGACACGGAGCTCGAACAGGCCGCGCGGTCCGTCGGCGCCGGCGCGATGCGCGCCTTTCGCGACATCACGCTGCCGCTCGCCGCTCCCGGCCTGCTTGCCAGCGCCATCTTCGTCTTCCTGGAATCGCTCGACGAGTTCACAGGCAGCTATTTCGTCGGCGCGCCCGACGTGAACATGCTGCCCCTCCTGCTCTATACGGCGGGTGCGGGAGGCAACTATCAGGTGGCGTCGATCACCGCGCTCCTGCTCCTCATCCCGTCGATCGGCTTCATGCTCGTCGTCGAGCGCTTCCTGAAATCCGACGTGCTTTCGAAGGTCGGCCACTGATGTCGTCATCCGCAGAAATATCCTCCGCGCCGGCACGTGGTTTCGTCAGCGCGCAGCAGGTGGCCGAAAGGGCGGGCGTGTCGCGTTCCGCCGTGTCGCGCGCCTTCACGCCGGGCGCCAGCATCGCCGAGGAGACGCGCGAGAAGGTGATGCGCGCGGCCGGCGAGCTCGGCTACCAGGTCAACGACCTCGCCCGAGGATTGCTTGCCAACCGCAGCCGGCTGGTGGGGCTTGTCGTAACCAAGCCTGAAGTCGGCTTCCGGGCCCATCTGGTCGCAGCCCTCACGCGTATCCTGATCCGGCGTGGCAACATACCGTTCCTGATCAACACCGGCAGTTCCGAGCAGGAAGTGCAGGCGGCCCAGACCGCCCTGTTCGGTTATCGCGCCGAGGCGACCATCATCCTCTCCGGCTCGCCGCCGTCTTCATTCGTCGAGCTTGCGCGCCAGAACGGACAGCCGCTCGTCGTGATCGGCCGTTCCGAGCCGGACTGCGATCACGTCGCGATCGACAATGCGGGCACGGCGCGTCAGGCGGCGGCGCTTTTCGTCGGCCAGGGCCTGCGCCGGCTCGGACTTGCGGGCTCCGCGTCCGGCACGCCCACCATCGCCGAACGCGAGCGGGTCTTCGTCGACGAGGCGCGAAGGCTGGGCGCCAGGGTCGTCGTCGCCCGTGGCGGGGATTCCGACTATGCCGGCGGCGGTGAGGCGGCGCGCATCCTTTTCGATCGTCCGGACAGGCCGCAGGCGGTCTTCTGCGTCAACGACCTGATCGCGCTCGGCCTGCTCGACACGGTGCGCGGCCGGTTCGGCCTTCGCGTGCCGGACGACGTGGCAGTGATCGGCTTCGACGACATTCCCGAGGCGTCGTGGGGCGCCTACGATCTCACGACCTTTCGACAGGATCCCGACGAAATCGCGGCCAGCGCCGTCGCGCATCTCGACCGGCGGCTCGCCTATCCGGACGCGCCGCCGTCGACCGCGTTCCTGGGCGCGCCGCTGATCGTCCGGGGCACCACCCTTACAGGCCGGGCATCTCGCCCGTCGCCGCAATTGGAACAGTCGTCTTGACCGCTCAAGCCTCCGGCATCGATACCCGCCTCCTGCGCGCGCAGGCCGTCCTATACGAGGCGGGCAAGCTCGCGCTGTCGCACTTCGGCGCCCTGGCGAGCCTGCCGGTCGAGATCAAGCAGAACGGGCAGGACATCGTCAGCGCCGCGGACCGCGAGGTCGAGATGCTGGTGCGCGACCGAATCGCCGAGACATTTCCCGACGACGGCTTTCTCGGCGAGGAATACGGGCTCTCCGCCAGATCTTCCGGTTACACCTGGGTCCTCGACCCCATCGACGGCACGAGCTGCTTCGTCCATGGCAGCCGCAGCTGGTGCATTTCCATCGCGCTGCTGAAGGGCGGGGAAACGGTCGCCGGGCTGATCCTCGATCCGAGCGCCGACGAACTCTTCACGGCCGTATCCGGAGGCGGAGCGTTCCTGAACGGTCGGCCGATCGCGGTCGACTCGAGGACCGACATGCAGCACGGCCTGATCGGGGTCGGGGCCAGTTTCCGCGTTCCCCCGCGCGCCGTCTCGGGCTTCATCGAGCGCCTGCTCGATCGGGGCGGGATGTTCGTGCGCAGCGGCTCCGGCGCGCTCAGCCTTGCCCATGTCGCCTGCGGCCGGCTCGCAGGCTATTACGAGCCGCATATCCATGCCTGGGACTGCCTCGCCGGGCTCTGCCTGATCCGCGAAGCGGGTGGCTGGACGGCCGATTTCGCCGCCGATGGCGACCTGATGCGCGGCGGGCCGGTGCTCGGCTGTCCGCCGCAGCTGAGCGAAGACCTTCTCGACCTCATCGCCGCCACGTCCGCGGAGCGCGCCGCATGAAGATCGTCCTCGTATCGGACCTGCATCTCGTCGCGCCCGGCGAAAGCCTGTTCGGCCTCGATCCGCTCAAGCACCTCGAGGATTGCATCGCCGACCTCAACCGTCACCACACGGACGCCGATCTGGTCGTCTTTTCCGGCGACCTGACGAACGATGGCGAGGCGTCCGCCTACGCCGCGCTCGCCGAACGGCTGGCGGATCTCGCCGCGCCCTATCGCCTCATGCTGGGCAACCACGACGACCGGGCCGCCTTTGCGAACGCCTTTCCGCAAGCTGCGATGCAGGATGGCTTCGCTCAGTGCTACGTCGACCTGCCGCAGTTCAGGGCCGTGCTGCTCGACACGTTGCAGCCCGGCCAGGTCGAGGGCCGACTCTGCGAGACGCGGCTGACATGGCTGGACGACGCGCTGGAAGGAGGGCGCGACACGCTCCTCTTCCTGCATCATCCGCCATTCCCCATCGGCGTGCCTTCGCTGGACGGCTCGCGTCTGCTCGACGCGGATCCGCTGCTCGACGTCCTGCGGCGCCATGGCAACGTCCGCCATATCTTCGCCGGGCATGTGCATCGTTTCGCCGGCGGCGTCTGGCGAGGTATTCCTTTCACCACTGTGCGGGGCACGAACCATCAATCCGCACTTGAGCTGGACGGTCCGCATGCCGTCAGCTTCGAGGCCCCCGCCTATGCGCTGGTGCTGGCCGATGGCGATGGCCTCGTCGTTCACATGCACGAGTTCCCGACGTGAAACCGCCAGGAGACAACATCCCCTGGCGCTATCGCATCGACGAGTTCTGAGACCGGTGCGCCCCGGGCGGGCCAACACTTGAGAACCGCCCGGTCGCGTCCGCTAAGCCGATCGGCTCAGGCCTGAACCTCTTCCTCCTCATCCTCTTCTTCCTCGTCGTCTTCCTGCTCGTCCTGCTCTTCGTCTTCTTCGTCTTCGTCAGCCTCATCCTTCCAGGAGATCTGGAACTCGATTTCCTGCTGCCCGTCCTCGCGTTCGTGCTCGATCGAGAAAACAGCATGGCCGGGGATGAGGACGGTCTCGTCTTCTATTTCGATCTCATAATCTTCGCCGGCTTCCAGAGTATCGGCAAGCCGGCGAAGCTCGACGATGAAGTCCTGAAGGGAGTAATTCTTTTCAATGTCGCGATCGGTCGTCATGTCTTTTCTCCATTGAGGCCATCTGGCCTGCATAGAAAAACGAAGTGCTGTAAAGCTGCTGTGACGTCGGGATGACTGTACGAAATTCTTTTCGGAAAAGCTGCCCGCCCGCCAAAATGGGTCAGCTCGGATCGTCGCGATGCACGTCGTGGACGGTCATGCCGATCGATTCAGGCGGCTTCACCAGCCACTTGCGGTGCTTCAGCGTCTTGCGAGTGTCCTGGTAGCCCGCATCCCAGTGTTCCCGCATCGACGTGCCGGAGAACTCGTAGTCCTTGGCGTCGCTCTCATAAACCTTCTGCTGGTAGATGAGGTGGACGATGTTGACCTGCGGCACGTCTTCCATAGAGGCGAGGAATTCGCGATCGTCGTCCGTCAGCGCGTCCGCTGGCACGCGCAGCAGCGCCTGGTGCAGCTTGAGGCGCAGATTGTGCAGGCGTCGGAACGTGTCGGTGTTGTTGCGGGTGCGGCTCGAATACATGATGTCCTTGTGGCGCGCGAGCACATCGCCCATGTCGCGCGGAAGGATGCCGCGGGCGCTGAACAGGTCTACCTGGAAGACGAGCGTGTCGTGCACGTCCTCTTGCTCGAGCAGATATTGCAGCGGCGTGTTGGAGACGATGCCGCCGTCCCAGTAATATTCGTTCTCGATGTGGATCGGCGGAAACGCCGGCGGCAGTGCGCCCGACGCCATGATGTGTTGCGGGCCAATCACCTCGATCTCGCTGTCGAAGTAGCGGAAGTTGCCGGTCCGGACATTGACCGCGCCGACGCTCAGCCGGCGTCGGCGCTCGTTCAGCACCTCCCAGTCGATCAGGCGGTTGAGCGTGCGCTCCAGTTCGCCCGTGTCGTAGAAGCTGGTCGAGCCGGATGCGCCGGGCAACTGCATCCACGGATTGAGGTCGCGCGGCTTGAAGAAGCCGGGCAGACCCGACATCATCGTCATCATGGCGCTCGTCTGGTTGCGCAGCCTACGGAAGTAGTCGCCCTCGGGCGTGAAGTGCCAGACCTTGCGGCTCGACACCGTCTCCCAGAAATCGCGCAGGCGGTCGAGCTGGTCGCCGGGCCTGTTGCCGGCGATGATGGAGGCATTGATGGCGCCGATCGACACGCCGGAGAGCCAGTTTGCCTCGATGCCGGCCTCGACCAGTGCCTGGAAGACGCCGGCTTGGTAGGCGCCGAGCGCGCCGCCGCCCTGGAGCACCAGTGCGACCGACTGATATTCGGACAACATGCCCTCGATGTCGGGCGTCTCGCTGCGGCGCTTTTGGGTCTTGTCCAGCATGTCTGTCCTCGCTCAGCTTTCCTGCATGTAGTCGTGCACGACCTCGCCCAGGCCGAGCGTCAAGTCGGCAACGAAGTGGACGGCGGAGACGATTTCGAGCACCGGCAGCCGGGCGACATCTGCGATGACGTGGCGGAAGAGCTGCAGGTCGGCCGGCGCCGTCCAGGCCTCCTTCACGGTGATCTCCTCGAGATGGTACCGCACCAACTCGCAGATGCGCGGCGTGGCATCCACATGCGGGATGATCTTGACGAGGTAGTTAGGCGCGGCGAGCGAGCGGCCGACTTCCGCGAGATCGAGCGCGCGATGCTTGTAGCCCATCGTCGCCGTCGCGCAGAGCACCGTGCCGTAATGCAGCGTTCCGACGATCACCTCGCCTTCATGGGCGAGCTTCGGATAGGCGAGCTTCTTCGGGAAGCCCCAGATCTCCCGCCCTCCGGCGATCGGCGCGTCGTCGTCGAGATACATGGAATGCACATAGACGCCGTCCTTGCCCTCGAAGCGGACGGGAACGACCTGGCCGGACTCGGTATAGTCCCCGAAGCCGGTCGAGTCCGGCATCCTGATGAACTCGTATTTGACGATCGGCTCGACGACCTCCAGCGGCTCGGGAACGACGGCCCTCAGCGCATCCCGATTGGTGCGGTAGCTGATGATGACATATTCGCGGTCAATGAAGCGGTACGGCCCCGACGGATAGGCCGGGTTAGTCAGGGGCATCGCATAGGCGCGGCGAACGTCTTCGGCTTTCATCTGTCGTGATCCTGGAGTGGGAGGGGCGGCGCTAGTGCGCCGTCCAGCCGCCGTCGATCGGAAGGATTGCGCCGGTCATCGAGGCGGCACTGTCGCTGCACAGGAAGAGCGCGAGCCCGGCGACCTGCTCAACGGTGACGAATTCCTTCGTCGGCTGGGCCTCAAGCAGCACGTCGTTGATGACCTGCTCTTTGGTCAGCCCGCGCGCGGCCATCGTGTCCGGGATCTGCTTCTCGACCAGCGGCGTCCACACATAGCCGGGGCAGATCGCATTGACGGTGATGCCGGCGGTCGCCGCCTCCAGCGCCACCGTCTTGGTCAGTCCGGCGATCCCGTGCTTGGCGGCGACATAGGCCGACTTGTAGGGCGAGGCGACCAGCGCGTGGGCCGAGGCGATGTTGATAATACGGCCCCAGCCGCGCGCCTTCATCATCGGCAAGGCGGCCTTGATCGAATGGAAGGCCGCGACAAGGTTGATCTGGACGATCGCCTCCCACTTCTCATCGGGAAATTCATCGATCGGCGCGACATGCTGGATGCCGGCGTTGTTGACGAGAATGTCGCAGCCGCCGAGGCTGTCCGCGGCGAGCCTGACCATGCCGGCGATCTCCTGCCCGGAGAGCATGTTGGCCGGGGAATAGAGGCAGCGCACGCCGAACTCGGACTCGATGCCTGCGCGCTCCGCCTCGATCGCGGCGGCGTCGCCGAGGCCATTGATGACGATGTCGGCGCCCTGTGCCGCAAACGCGCGGACGATGCCGAGGCCAATTCCGCTCGTGGAGCCGGTCACGATCGCGACCCTGCCGTGCAGTTTGGAATTTCCGTCGCGTTCGATCACTTTATGCTCCTGTCATCCCACGTCACGCTGGCAGCTTCGGATGCTGCCGTCCCGCTACTTTGGGACACACCGACATTTCATGAAGATGACAGCTGGCCGGCCGGTTGCGGGAACTCGCCGCGAGACAGCAAATTACGTCCTGACCTGCCGCGTGACGCTCGGCGAGAAAATACTGTCATTCAAACGTCAACTATTGGCGCTACCGAATCCACGTCTTCGCTAGGTCCTGAAGCGCGATCGCGCTCCGGTGTTGGGGACCGTGCCGGATTTACTTTTTCGGATCTGACGTGACTGTGCGTTTCAAGCTTTCAGGCTGGCGCGCAGCCAAGAAAGGCGTGCCATGATCGGTGTTTTCCTCTCCCAGGCCCGAGGGCTGTCCGGAGTTCAGGGTGTTCTTGCCACCGTCGCGGCACTCGCCGTTCTTGCCCTGCCGTCGTCCGCCCAGGCCGACCCGATCCAGGGTGCCGGCTCTACCTTCGCCGCCCCGATTATCAACCAGTGGTCGCGCGACTATGAGGCGATCCGCGCCGATGGTGGCGACTACACCTCTCCCGATTGGCGTGTCGACTACGAGCCCGTCGGCTCGCTGGCCGGCATCATGCGCCTCGCCCAGCCGGAGACGGACTTCGCCGCCACCGATGCACCGCTGCCACCGGAAGACCTTGCGAAGCGCAACCTGGCGCAGTTTCCGATCGTCATGGGCGGCATCGTCGTGGTCGCCAACATCGACGGTATCGGTGCCGGTCAACTGCGCCTTTCGGGCCCGGCGCTTGCCGATATCTATCTCGGCAAGATCACCAGCTGGTCCGATCCGGCCATCAAAAGCCTTAATCCCGATCTTGCCTTGCCCGACGCTCCGATAGCCGTCCTGCACCGCGCCGACGGTTCCGGTTCGACCTTCACCTTCACCAGCTTCCTGTCGAAGGTGAGCCAGGAATGGCGGGAGAAGCATGGTGCCGACACTCTGATTGCATGGCCCGTCGGTCGCGGAGAAAAGGGCACCGGCGGACTGGCCGCCCTGACCGCGGCGACGAAGAGCGGCATCGCCTATCTCGAATACGGCCAGGTGGTCCGCGCCGGCCTTCCCTTCGTGTCGCTGCAGAACGCCAGCGGGGCCTTCGTGCGGCCCGAGCCGGCCGCCTTCCAGGCCGGCCTTGCAACCGTGACGTGGGATGCCGCGCGCGGCTTCCACGCCGACACCACCAATCTCGCGGGAGCCGCGGCGTATCCGATGGCGGTCGTGACCTATGCGATCGTGCCGAAGGATCGCGGCCAGACACGCATCAACCGTGTCCTGGACCTATTCCGGGTCGCCTTCAGCCAGGGCGCGGATGAAGCATCCGCGCTCGGCTACATCCCCGTCTCGCCGGAACTCGCCGGCCGGATCGAAGCCTACTGGGCCGAAAGCTTCGGCGCGCTGAACAACTAGGTTCGACAGACCAACAGGCTCTTACGGGCCGCCCTCTCAGAATCGAGCACTCTCATGGAAATCGATATCTTCAAGGATATTCTCGTGCCGGTCATCGGCGGGCTGGGCATCTTCATGCTCGGTCTCGAATTCATGGCCAACGGCATTCAGGCGCTGTCCGTCAACAGTATGCGCAATTTCCTCGCCAGGGCGGCGGGAACGCCGATCAAGGGCGTGCTGGCCGGAACGCTGATCACGGGCGTCATCCAGTCCTCGACCGCAATGACGGTCATGGTCGTCGGGCTCGTCAACGCCGGCGTGGTTGCGCTCAGACCCGCCATCAGCGTCATCATGGGCGCCAATATCGGCACCACGCTCGGCAACGGGCTGATCGCTCTGCCGCTCGGCCCGCTCGGGCTGATCTGCGGCGGCATCTTCGCGCTGATCTACTGCTTCGCGAAGACCGAGAAGGTCCGCAACATCGCGCTCGCCTGCATGGGCTTTGCGCTGATCTTCTACGGCCTCAACCTGATGACCGGCGGCCTGCGCCCGTTGCGCAACATGCCCGAGGTGATGGAACTTCTGCAGACGCTCAAAGCGGACTCGTATTTCAACCTGATCAAGTGCGTCCTGATCGCAGCCGCCATCACGGCGATGATCCACTCATCCTCGGCGACGATCGGCATCGTCATGGGCCTCGGTGCAGCTGGCGTGCTTGACTGGACGACGGCCGTCGCCTTCTCGCTCGGCGCCGACCTCGGCACCACGATCACTTCGTGGATGGCTTCGCTCAATCTGTCGAAGAACGCCAAGCGGGCGGCCTACGCCCACATATCGTTCAACATCATCGGCGTGTGCATCACCGTCCCGCTCTTCTTCGTCTCGATCCAGGTGCTGCACTGGGCGATGGGCGCCTTCGGCATGGGCGATCCCGGCGTTGCAGTGGTCGTCGACGGCAAGGAGACTTTCCCGCTGGTGCCGGTGGCCGTCGGCCTCTACTCGACCGTCTTCAACATCTTCAACACGGCGCTGCTCTTTCCCTTTGTCGGTGTCTTCGAGCGTGTCCTGTCCCGCGTCGGACGGACCGACGAGGAGGATGTCGAGGATTACTCGACCCCGAAATACCTCGACAGCAAGCTGTCAGACGACTTCGCCAAGGCCGTGCCCGCCGTCCAGCAGGAGACCGCGCGTCACCTGCAAGCAGGCGCCATGTTCCTCAACATTGCCCGAGGCGACAAGAAGGCTCCGTCCGATCCGGGCGAACATTATCTGGCGACCGACATCCTCAGCCGCGACATCCGCAACTACACGGCAAACCTGATGAAGGAAGACCTGCCCTATGAGCAGCTAGATCTCATCGCCAGCCTCATCGAGGAAGCCGATTTCACCGCCGCCCTCACCGAATCGATGCATCAGGTCGCTCGCCGTGTGAAGCGCGAGAAGTTCTCGTCGCCGGCACAGGCGATCGTCAACACGGCGCTCGACAAGCTCGACATGTCGCTGCGCGACATCATGCCCGATCACGGCATTCCCGATCCGCGGATGCCGGCCGGCCATGTCAGCTTCCCCGAGGTGGATGAATTGCGTGCCCGGACGCTGGCCATGGGTCCGAACGCCGGCGCCGGAGAGCGGGGCACGATCCTGGCGCTGCTCGGCTCCATCGAGCGTGCGGAGCTTCTGATCCGCCGCATCGACGCCGAGCGCAAGTCGGTGAACCGGCAGACCGTGGTGGCCCGTGCCGCCGCCCGCAAGGAGAACCGCGAGCGGCCGATGGACGAGGGCACGCTGTCTCCTGTTCCGGCCGAGTGATCGACCGAAAGGATGGTGTTGCCGCCGCCCGGCGGCGACACCATATTGCGACAGCCAGATCGGAGCCGGGTTCCCTGACCGCCAATGGCGCCGAACCCGGAGAGATTTCATGAGTGTCGGTCTGATCGCCCTTCTCGACGACGTCGCAGCGCTCGCCAAGGCGGCTGCGGCCTCGCTCGACGACGTCGCTGGGCAGGCGGCACAGGCAAGCACGAAGGCCGCTGGCGTCGTTATCGACGACGCAGCCGTGACGCCGCGATACGTCACCGGCTTCTCCCCCGCGCGCGAACTGCCCATCATCTGGAAGATCGCGCTCGGCTCGCTAAGGAACAAGCTGCTCTTCCTGCTGCCGGCCGCATTGGCACTGAGCCTGTTCGTGCCGCAGGCCATCACGCCCCTGCTCATGCTCGGCGGCCTCTATCTCTGCTACGAGGGTACCGAGAAGATCTACGAACTTCTCTTCCCGCATGCCGCCCACGCGCATGAGGCCGAGATCGAGGGAACCTCGCTCGACGCCAAGACCTTCGAAGACGAGAAGGTGGCGGGAGCGATCAGGACGGACTTCATCCTCTCGGCCGAGATCATGACCATCACGCTGGGCTCGGTGCCGGATGCCGGGCTGCCAACGCAGGCGGCGGTGCTGGCCGTCGTCGGCATCCTGATCACCATCGGCGTCTACGGCGTCGTGGCGCTGATCGTGAAGGCCGACGACTTCGGACTGATGCTGGCACGCGGCTCGTCGCGCTCGCCCCTCGCCGTGCTGTCGCGCGCCATCGGTCGCGGGCTGGTGCAGGGCATGCCCTATTTCCTGAAGCTGCTCGGAATGGTCGGCACCGCCGCGATGATCTGGGTGGGCGGCGGCATCATCCTCCACGGGTTCGAGCAATACGGCTACGGCTGGCTGAGCCATCTCCTGCACGATGCCGGCGACATGGCCGCACACGCCGTGCCCGCCATCGGCGCTTTCTCGTCCTGGCTGGTCCAGGCCGCCGGTGCCGGCCTCGTGGGCATCGCGATCGGAGCGGTCGCCATTGTGGCGGTCAGCCTGCTGGTTTCGCCTGTCCTGCGATGGATCAGGGCGCGTTCCGGCACCGCCGCATCGACGCCCAGAGTAATGCAGCACGACGACTGAGCAACGCCTTTGAAATCGAGCCTGCACGTTTGCGGGCAGCCGATCGGATCAGGCAGCCCTGGTTTCAGAGAAGTGGCCGCACCAATCGTTGGAGCTGACGACCGGCCAAAACCCGCGCGCATTGGGCTCGGGCTGCGTCACGGGCGGATTGTAGCGGCACAGGTCGACCCACGGCGCCAATGATCGGCGGGTTGCGGTAGCGGAGGTTCGCCCCAAGGCGACGCCTGTGCCCGGCTGTCGGCTCGTCAGTCCGCTGAGGCTGCGAGATGCGGTCCGGTCCTGCTGTCCACCACCTCCGGCTTTGAGATGTCGATAGTGCCGTCCCAGCCTCCGCCCAGTGCCTTGTTGAGCGCGATGTAGTCGGCGGCGATCGACACCTTGCTCTGGATGAACGAGTCCTCGGCCGAGTAGAGCGAGCGCTCGACGGTGAGCAGGTCGAGGAAGCTCGCCGAGCCGGCCTTGTAGAGGCTGCGTGTTAGCGTCGCCGCCTCGCGGTAGCGCTCGGCCGATGAGGCGAGCTTGCCGTTGCGGATGCGCTCCTGCGCCAGCGCGACGATTGCGTTCTCCACGTCTTCCAGTGCCGTCAGCACCGAGGCGCGATAGGCGATGAAATACTGGTCGCGCTGCGCCCGAGCCATGTCCACTGCGGCCGCGAGCTGTCCGGCGTTGAAGATGGGGACCGTCAGGGTCGGCCCGAACGACCAACTGACGGATGAGCTCTTGCCGAGATCGCCGATCTTGAGGCCCGATGTCGCGATGCTGCCGGTCAGGCTGACGCTCGGATAGCGCGCGGCCTCCGCCTGGCCGATGTTGGCCGTCGCCTGTGCGTACTGGCGTTCGGCGAGCCGGACATCGGGCCGCGCCAGCAGCACGTCCGCGGGAACGCCGGTCGGGATGGGCAGCTTGGGCCGCGGGATGGATGCATACTTGTCGAGCCGTTCGGTCAACGCCGCCGGCGGGCGGCCCGTCAGCACGGAGAGCCGATGGATCGTCGTCGCATAGGCGGCCTCGAGTTCGGGGATGGTCGCCTCGGTGCTGGCGGCCTGGCCCGATGCATTGGCGACGTCGACGGCCGAAACCGCGCCCGCCTCGAGCTTCGTGCGGGTGAGGGCGGCGGTCTCGTTCTGCGAGGCGGCGGTGCGCCGGGCGAGCGCAAGACGCGCCTGGTAGCCGCGCAACTCGACATAGTTCGAGGCGACGTCGCCGACCAGGGTGAGCAAGGTGGCGCGAAGCTCTTCTTCTGCTGCGTCCATGCCGTAGCGGGCCGCCTCGACCGCGCGGCGGTTCGCGCCGAAGAGATCGATCTCCCAGCTTGCGTCGAAGCCTGCCTGGAACTGGCTGTAGCTCTCGCTCGAGCCCGACGACGAGGATGCGCTCTTGTTGCGGGTGGCGCTGCCGGACCCGCTCGCCGACGGGAACAGGGTGCCGACGTTCTGCCGGTAGCTGGCGCGTGCCTCGCGGATCTTCGCTTTCGACGAGGCGACATCGAGATTGCCCGCCACAGCTTCTTCGACGAGCCCGTTCAGGAGCGGATCGTTGAGCCGCTGCCACCACAGGGCCAGCTCGGGCGGCCGGGCCGGCGCGGCCTTCTTCGAACCGCTCCATGCCGAAGGCAGGGCGAGAAGCGGCTTCTGGTAGTCGGGGCCGACCACGCAGCCGCTGATCAGCGGCGTCAGCAGCAGGATTGCGGATACCGTTCTCCGCCACTTCACTCTACCCGTCGGACTCACGCTGGCTATCCCTTGTGTTGTTCGGCTTGCTGCAGCTTGCCGCCACGCCCGCGCCATTTCTCGGTCAGTCTGGTCACGCTGACGAAGAGCAGCGGCACGAAGAACACGCCGAGCACGGTGGCCGCGATCATGCCGCCCATCACGCCGATGCCGATCGCGTTCTGCGCGGCGGAGCCCGCGCCGCTGGCGCGCGCCAGCGGCAGGACGCCAAGGATGAAGGCAAGCGAGGTCATCAGGATCGGGCGCAGGCGCAGCCGCGCCGCCTCGACCACTGCGTCCACCGCGCTGCGGCCCTGCGCTGCAAGGTCGCGGGCGAACTCGACGATGAGGATCGCGTTCTTGGCCGTCAGGCCGATCGTCGTCAGCAGCCCCACCTTGAAGTAGACGTCGTTCGACTGGTCGAAGAGCCATGCCGCCAGGAGCGCGCCGAACACGCCGACCGGCACAGCGAAGATGACGGAGAAGGGGACGGACCAGCTCTCGTAGAGCGCGGCGAGACACAAGAACACGACGAGGAGCGACACGGCATAAAGCATCGCCGCCTGCGAGCCGGCCAGCCGCTCCTGGTAGGAGAGTCCTGACCAGGACGCGCCGTATCCTCCGGGCAGCTCCGCGACGAGACGTTCGGCTTCGTCCATCGCGTCGCCGGAGCTGGCGCCGGGCGCGGCCGATCCGTTGATCGACACGGCCGCCGTGCCGTTGAAGCGCGCCAGCGACGGCGAGCCCTGCACCCATTGCGTCGTGGCGAAGGCCGAGAAGGGCACCATCTCGCCGCTGTCGTTCTTTGCATACCAGCGATTGATGTCGTCTGGCTGCATGCGGAACGGCGCGTCGGCCTGCACGTAGACCGGCTTGATCTCGCCGCGATAGATGAAGTCGTTGACGTTGGTGCCTGAGAAGGCGGTGGTGATCAGGCTGTTGATGGCCGAGAGGTCGATGCCCAGCGCGCCGGCCTTCTCCTGGTCGATGTCGATCTTGAGCTGCGCCTCCAGCGTCCGCGTGTTGCCGCGCAGGTTCTGGATCACAGCATTGCCGTTCGCGGCGTCCGCCAGCGCGTTGCTGGCCGCCGTCAGCGCATCGCGGCCCTGATTGCCGGTGTCCTCCAGATACATGGAGAAGCCGCTCGACTGGCCGAGCCCCTGGATCGCCGGCGGCGCCAGCACGAAAACCTCCGCATCGCGGATCTGCCGGAAATAGCCCGAGGCGCGTTGCGCCACCGACGAGGCCGACAGCCGGTCCTCGGTGCGCAGGTCGAAATCCTTCAGCCGCACGAAGGCCATCGCCGTGTTCTCGCCACTGCCGCTGAAGCCGAACCCCAGCGTCATGAACACGCTCTGCACTGCGTCGGTCTCCCGCGTGAGGAAGTAGTTCTCCACGATGTCGATCACCGCCTGCGTGCGGGCGGCATTGGCGCCGGCGGGAAGGGTGATCTGCGTCATCAGCACGCCCTGGTCCTCTTCCGGAAGGAAGGAGGTCGGCAGCCGCGTGAAGAGGCCGTAAGCGGCTGCAATCAGTGCGGCGAAGACGATGAACATGCGCAGGGGCCGCCCGACAAGCGCGCGGACGGAGCGGGCATATCCTCCGGTCGTCCTGTCGAGCCCGCGTTCGAACCATCCGAGCCAGCGGGCGATGAACCCCTCGTGCGACGGCTTGAGCATCAGCGCGCAGAGCGCCGGCGTCAGGATGACGGCGACCAGCACTGACAAGAGCATGGCGCTGGCGATGGTGACCGAGAACTGCCGGTAGATGACGCCGACCGAGCCGGAGAAGAACGCCATCGGAATGAACACGGCCGTCAGCACGAGCGCGATGCCGAGAAGCGCGCCGGTGATCTCGCCCATCGACTTCTCCGTCGCCTCGCGCGCGGAAAGCTTCTCGTCGCGCATGATGCGCTCGACGTTCTCGACCACGACGATCGCATCGTCGACCAGGAGGCCGATGGCGAGCACCATGGCGAACATGGTGAGCATGTTGATCGAGTAGCCGAGCGCGGCCAGCACGCCGAACGTACCCAGCAGCACGACCGGCACCGCGATCATCGGGATGAGCGTGGCGCGCAGGTTCTGCAGGAAGAGCAGAAGCACGACGAAGACGAGGATGATCGCCTCGATCAGCGTCTCCACCACCTTCTCGATCGACAGTTCGACGAACGGTGTCGTCTCGTAGGAATAGGCGACCTCGACACCAGTGGGCAGTGATCCGGCAAGGCTGTCGAGCTCGGCATGCACCAGCTCGGCGGTCGTGATGGCATTCGCGCCCGACGCGAGCTGCACGCCGAAGCCGGCGGCCGGCATGCCGTTGAAGCTGGACTTCTGCCCGTAGCTTTCAAGGCCGATCTCGACGCGGGCCACATCGGCCAGCCGAACCACGGAACCGTCGGTCGCCGTCTTGAGGATGATCCGCTTGAACTCGTCGGCGGACGACATCTGCGTCTGCGCGATGATGTTCGCCTTGAGCTGCTGGCCCTGCACGACCGGCGTTGCGCCCACGGAACCGGCCGCGACCTGCACGTTCTGCGTGCCGATCGCCGACGTCACGTCACCCGGCACCAGCTGGTACTTCTGCATCAGCGACGGATCGAGCCAGATACGCATGGCGTAGCCGGAGCCGAAGGACTGCACGGACCCCACGCCGTCGAGCCGCTCGATGCGTTCCTCGATCTGGCTCGACATGATGTCGGACAGCTCGTCGGAGGTGTAGCGGCCGTCGCGGGAGATGATGTTGCCGATCATCAGGATGCCGGACGGCGAGCGGCTGACGCGCACGCCCTGGTCCTGCACCGCTTCCGGAAGCTGCGATTCGACGCGGGAGAGCTTGTTCTGCACCTCGACCTGCGCCAGCTCGGGGTCGGTGCCGTTCTCGAAGGTCAGCGAGATCGAGGCCGAGCCGGTGCTCGACGTCGATTCCATGTAGAGCAGGCCGTCCAGGCCGGTCATCGCGCTCTCGATCTTCTTGGTGACTGAGTTCTCGACCGCCTCGGCGGTGGCGCCGTTGTAGGTCGCGTTGACGCGCACAGTGACCGGTGCAATGTCCGGATATTGCGAGATCGACAGCGAATAGATGCCCATCACGCCGGCGAGCAGCGTTGCGATTGCCAGGACGACCGCGAAGACGGGACGGGCGATGAAGAAGTTCGCGATCGCGTTGCGGGGCGAAGCAGGGCTCATGGCTTCGGCTCCCCGTCATTGCCGGCGGCGGACGAGATGGTCTGCTTGACGACGCCGTTTTCGTCGATCGTCACCTCGACCGGCGTTATCGACGTTCCGTCCGATATCTTCTGGAAGCCGTCGACGATCAGCCTGTCGCCGCTGCTGACGCCGTCGACCACGACCCAGTCATTGCCGATCGAGCCGCTGGTCGTGACCGTCTTCAGTTCCGCCTTGCCGTCCTGGGAGGCGACGAACAGCGTTGCCTCGCCTGAATCGTTGCGCTGCACGGCGCGCTGCGGCACTAGGAAGGCGTTCGGCATCGAGCCGAGGTCGACCGAGGCGCGCACGAACATGCCGGGCATCAGCACCCGCTCGGCGTTCGGGAAGGTAGCGCGCAGCGAGAAGGTGCCGCTGGTCTGGCTGACCACCATCTCGGCGAGCTTGAGCTCCCCCTTGGCCGCATATTCCCGGCCGTTCTCGAGCGTGAGGGTGACGGCGGGGACGACGCCCTGCTCGCGGCCGAGCCGGCCCGTCGATACCTCGTCGCGGATGCGCAGCATGTTGGTGCTGGAGTCGACCAGGTCGACATGGATCGGATCGACCTGGCGGATGGTCGCCAGCGCATCAGTCTGGTTGGCCGTCACCAGCGAGCCGACGCTGACGGTCGAAACGCCGATCACGCCGTCGATCGGGGCGCGGATGGTCGCGTCGTCGAGGTTGATGCGGGCAGTATCCAGTTCCGCCTTGGCGACCTCTTCGTCGGCCTGGGCCTGCAGCAGAGTGGAGCGGGCATCGTCCAGCGTCTGCGCGCTGATGGCGTTCGTCGCGGCGAGCTTCTCGTTCCTGTCGAAGGTCACCTGCGCTGCGGCCGTCGCGGCCTCGGACTTCTTCAGCGCGGCCGCGGCCGCTGCGACGGCCGCCTGGAACTTCCGGTCGTCGAGTTCGTAGAGCGCGGCCCCAGCCTCGACCTTGCCGGCCTCGGCGAAGACGATCTTGCGGACAATGCCGTCGACCTGCGGGCGGACCTCCGCAGTGGCATAGGCGACGACCCGGCCGGGAAGCTCGATGCTGCGCGGGACGGAGCGGCTCGCAAGCGCGACGACACCGACTTCGACGGGCCCTGACGCTCCGGGCGGCATCTGCGGTCCGCCTTGCTCGCCGCTGCAGCCCGCGACGGCAAACATGACGAGGATGAATACGGCAAGAGAGCTTCTCATTTTTCAGCGCCCGTTTCGTTTCCCTGATAGATGGCTTCCGATGATCCTACACCATCTATTGGCCTGACGCTGTTGCCATGGGCTGCGAGAGCCACGGCGAAGACGACCGCGGCCGCCCGAAGCAGGAGCTGCGTCTTGAAACGGAACAGGTCCGTCTCTCCGCGCGACGCGGCACGCCGGGATCCGGGATTTCCTAGCAGTGTCAGCAGCACGAGGCGCGCCTTCACAGCCGCCGTCCCTTGCCGCCGGCCCGGCCGTCGTCGGCATGGCCTGCAGCCGGCGTTCCGGGCCTGCCCACCTTTGAGCAGAGGTCCTTCAGGTGGCGGAGAATATCCCTGGGCGGCATGGCGTTGACTAAGCCTATCACCGTCGCGCCTGCCGTCAGCAGGAACTGGATGTCGAACATGTCGAGCCTTTCAAGGACAACCCCGCCCCTTTGCGCTCCGGAAAAGATCCGCGACGGCTCACCGGCCGTTCACGATTGACGCGATGACGCCTGTGCCGACGGCGACAAGCAGGAAATCATTGCCGTCGCGCACCCAGCGGTGCCCTTTGGGAGGCGCCTTGAGATCGTGCTGGCGATAGTTGGAGACACGGGATCCCTTGCCGCTGTATTTCCCGCCCTTCTTCCAATGCTGCTTCCCAGCCTTGGGTTTTGGCGAAGCCTGTTCGATCTTCTTCTGGTCTTTCGCCGGATGGCTTTGCGCCTGTGCGGCGCCGGCCATCGGCGCCAACGCCATGAGCGCCGCGATCGAAACGGCAACGAGCCTGTTCATGTCCTGTCCTCGCAATTCTAATAGGGTCGACCGGAGGCGCACGGAGCGAAGGTGCGCCTCCGGAAGGCAGCCATTTGCGGCTGCACGTCCGCTCGCCATGGGGGTGGTGGCCGGACGATCGGGAGAGTCTCACTCGTCGGTCGGCGGCGGGGGCGACATGTCGAACGGCATGTAGGGGCGGCCGTGGTCGCGCCAGTCGCCGGGCCTGCCTTCGGGGTCGCCATGCGGAGGAGCGAAGGCGATCTCGGCCTCGATGAGCCGCACGAGCTGGTCGCCGCTCAGCGTCGCGCGCAGCGAGCCGGCCGCCGCCTTAAGCGTGCGCGCCTTCTCGCCCTGCTCGATGGCGCTGTCGGCCACGCGTTCTGCGAAGAGAGGCGCGGGGGACGGCGCGGCGGGTTTCGCCTGTTCCGTGCCTAGCGCTGGCGGCGGGCCATCGCGGCCGGGGCCATGTTCGCCGCCGATCGGAGCTGGATGCTCGAAGAAGGCGATCAGCGCGGAGGTGTAGGCGCGCCACGCATCCTCCTGGGCGGTCGTGATGCCGACATAGGTCTCTGCCGCCGACAGCTTCGCAGCGATGTCGAGGCCAAGCTGGCCCATCGACTCGGGGCCGCGTTCGGGCTCGCCACCAGGCTCGGCCTGACCGAACTGCACCGGCATGCGCTCGGTCTGGAACGCATTCGCCATGCCGGGCGCAGCGGCCAGCAGGGTGGCCGACAGAAGGCCGATTGTGGTGAGAGAGCGTTTCATCGCTGCATCCTTTCGTTCGCGTTGGATGAAGCAAATCTAGGAGGCGGAAATGTCCGCCCTTGGTCCGCAAGGTTACGGTGCGTTTCCCGCAACCGCATTTTTGTAACCAAATGTTGCTGGGCTGCCGCGGGCAACAGTCCGTTGCAAAAATCTCCGGAAAGCCTCGCCGCACAGTTTATATTCTCAGACAGGAAACAGGTACCGGCCGGCATGAGCGACAACACCCATATCCTGATCGTGGACGACGACTCCGAGATCCGCTCCCTTCTCGCGCGCTACCTCGGCGGGCAGGGGTTTCGCATTTCGGTCGCCGCCGACCGGCGCGAATGCGAAAGCCGCATCGCCGATGGCAGTCCCGAGCTGATCGTCCTCGACGTGATGCTGCCGGACGGCTCCGGCCTCGACATCTGCCGCGACCTGCAGCAGCGGCGGCCGCGTATTCCGGTCATTCTCCTGACCGCCCTCAAGGAGGATGTGGACCGTATCATCGGGCTCGAACTCGGCGCCGACGACTATCTCGGCAAGCCGTTCAACCCGCGCGAACTCGTTGCCCGGATCAAGGCGGTGCTGCGCAGGGCCGGCCGCGACGAACCGCCCGCTCCCGAAACGAGGATCTATGCCTTCGCCGACTTCGAGGCCAATCCGGAGCTGCGCAGCGTTATCGATCGAACGGGCGCCGAAGTCGACCTGACCGGCGCGGAGTTCGACCTCCTGCGCGTGTTCCTCGAGCGGCCCGGCCGGCTTCTGTCGCGCGACCAACTGCTCGACATGACGCAGGGCCGCCACCGCGACCCGCTGGACCGCTCGATCGACGTGCTGATGAGCCGCCTGCGGCGCAAGCTCGGCGACGGAGATCGCGGGTCGCTCTTCAAGACCGTGCGCAACGGCGGCTATCAGCTCGTCGTGCCCGTCAAGACGATGACGGACGCGCAATGACGTCTCTGCGTACAAGGATCGCCATTCTTCTCATCCTGGCGATCGTCAGCGTGGTCGGGCTTGCGACCTTCGCGGCGAGCCGGGCTCTCCGGCCGCCTTTGCCGCAAGCCACGATGGAGCCGCTCGCGCGACAGCTTCACGTGCTCGCCAGGCTGGCGCAGGCGGATCGCCAGGCTGCGCTCGCCGCCGGCCTCGTCCTCCAGGCCGCGCCGGCCACGGGGCGGGAGGAGATGGGCATGACGCGTTTCCTCAACCGGGCACTCGAAAGGACCGGGACGGCGCGTAAGGCCGTCATCACGCGTTCGCCGGACACCCCGGTCCTCACCGCCTCCGTCGATCTCGGCAACGGCGAGTGGCTGGTCTCCGACGTGCCCGACATGCGTCCGCCGCCAGGCGGCTGGAAAATCATGGCCGGCTGGATCGCGCTGATCGTGGCGGGAAGCACTGCGGTCTCTCTGTTCGCCGCCTCGAAGATCACCCGGCCGCTCGAACTGCTCGAAGGCGCAGCCAGCCGCGTCGATTCCGACGGCTTGCTGGCGCATATCCCCGAGGAGGGCGCTGGCGAGATCCGCGCCACCGCCAGGGCGCTCAACCAGCTCTCCGGCAGGCTGAAATCGGCGATGGAGAGCCGCATGCGGCTGGTCGCCGCCGCCGGCCACGACCTGCGCACGCCGATGACCCGCATGCGACTGCGGGCCGAATTCATCGCCGACGAGGAGGAGCGCGAAAAGTGGCTCGCCGATCTGGAGGAGCTCGACGCCATCGCCGACAGCGCCATCAGCCTCGTGCGCGAGGAGGTTGGAGAGCACGGGTCGGAACCGCTGAAGCTCGGTTATCTGGTCCGCGGCCTGGCGGAGGAACTGCGCGACCTCGGCTACAATGTCTCCGATCCGCCCCTGGCATCACTGCCGGTCGCGGCGCGGCCGATCGCGCTCAAGCGGGCGATCCGCAACCTGATCATCAACGCGGCGACCCATGGCGGCGGCGCCAGGATCGAGCTGCAGGCCCGGGACGGGCTGGCGGTGGTCACCATCCTCGACGAAGGTCCCGGAATTCCGCAGGACCTGATCGGTCAAGTGTTCGAACCCTTCTTCCGCGTCGACATGGCCAGGCGCAAGACATTGCCCGGCGCGGGCCTCGGCTTGGTGATCGCGAAGGAGATCATCGAGCGTTTCGGCGGCACGATCGCGATTGCCAACCGCGAACCGCGCGGCCTCATCCAGACGATCACGCTGCCGCTGGCGAATGTCGGCTGAGCCGGCGGAACAATTCCCTAGCCCCCGCGTTTTCTCCTATTCGACCGGACCATGGGAGGACGTCATGCAACCGGTGTTGCGGAGCTTCCTGGCCGAAATTTCGGCCAGCTGGCTGAGAACAACCAAGCGTAAGCCGTTCCAGACAGGATCGATCGGCAACGATCAGCAGAGCGGAGTGAAGGAGCGGCAGCAGACGCCGTTGCGGCGGTCGCAAACCGCCTGCTATGTGCCGCCGCCCCCGCGCAACGGCGACATCGCATCGAATATGTAGGACGCGACCCTTCGGGCGGGCCCACGCGGTCTAGATTTCCGCGAGCTTCAGCCCGACCCGGTCGCGGCCTTCTGTGATAACCACCTCGACGGCGGCTGCGGCCTCCGTTTCGTCCCTGCGCGCGATGGCCTGCGCGATCCGGCGGTGCTTGGCTGCCGAGCTGGACTGGCGCGCGGCCTCGCCGAACGGGGAGCTGAGGCGGAAGCTCGTGACAAGCGCGGCCTCTACCAGCGCACCGACCGAATACATGAATGGGTTCTTCGACGCCTCGGCCAGCGCCATATGGAAGGCGAGGTCGGCGAGCGCGAAGCCCTCCAGCGAGGTGGCGTTCTCCATCGCGTCGGCATGTGCGAGCATCTGCTCGACGTCCTTCGGCGTCGCGTGGCGGCAGGCGAGGCGCGCGGCGTAGGGCTCGAAGGCCAGCCGCATCTCGGCGAGATGCGTCATGAACCGGCTGTCGGCGCCGTTGTCGAGATGCCAGCGCAGGATGTCGGCGTCGAAATAGTTCCAGGTCGACTTGTCCGTCACGCGGGTGCCGATACGCGCCTTGGCGACGATCATGCCCTTGGCGGCCAGCGTCTTCATCGCCTCGCGCAGCACGGTGCGCGACACGCCGAAACGGGCGGCGAGTTCGAAGTCCCCCGGCAGGGTGGAGCCGCGCGGATAGTCGCCGCCGACGATCGCCCGCCCGAGCGCGTCCACCACCAGCGCGTGGCTGTTGCGGATGCGCTCGCCCGAGATCGCCGCCTTGAGCATCGCTCAGGCCTTTCCGCCGGGACTGACGGCGCGGCGCCGGTCGGCAAGACCGAGCAGGGCCTTTTGCAGCACGATGAAGACGAGCAGCAGCGCTCCGATGACGATCTTCGTCCACCAGCTGGACAAGGTGCCGTCGAAGATGATGTAGGTCTGGATCAGCCCCATGATCAACACGCCTATGAGAGTGCCAGCGACGAAGCCGCTGCCGCCCGTCAGCAGCGTCCCCCCGATGACGACGGCCGCGATTGCGTCGAGCTCGACGCCCACCGCCGCCAGCGAATAGCCGGCCGAGGTGTAGAGGGAAAAAACGATTCCCGACAGCCCCGCGAGAAACCCTGACAGTGCGTAGATGGCGACGGTCGTGCGCGCCACCGGCACGCCCATCAGCCGCGCCGTCTGTACCCCGCCGCCGAGCGCGAAAACGTTGGCGCCGAAGCGGGTGCGATGGGCAAGAAGGATGCCGGCGGCGAAGACGACGAGCATCAGGCCGCCGATCAGCGTCAGTCGGCCCTTGCCCGGCATGAGCCAGTAGAGCGTCTGCAGCCAGTCGTAGAACGGGTGCGAGATCGGTACCGAATCGACCGAGAGCACGTAGGCGAGGCCGCGGGCCAGGAACATGCCGGCGAGCGTGACGATGAAGGGCGGCATCTGCAGCACGTGGATGATCAGGCCCATCGCCGCGCCGAACAAGGTGGTGAGCGCGAGCAGAACGGCGAACACCGCCAGCGGATGCAGGCTCGTGTCGCGCAGCATCACCGCGATGAACACGCCGGCAAAGGCGATCACCGAGCCAACCGAGAGGTCGATGCCGCCCGACAGGATGACGAAGGTCATGCCGACGGCCGCAATGCCGAGAAAGGCGTTGTCGGTCAGGAGATTGCCGGCGACCCGCGTCGAGAGCATCGCCGGGAACTGGATGTAGCAGATGGCATAAGCGAGCGCGAAGATCAGCACCGTCGCGGCGAGCGGCAGGAAGCGCGGGTTCATCTCCTGTCTCCCCTGTGGGCGAACAGAAGTGCGGCGCCCTGCAGTGCCGGCGACTGGAGCACGAGGATCGCGAGCACGATGCATGCCTTGATGACGAGGTTGAACTCGGGCGGGAAGCCCGCGACCAGGATGCCGGTGTTGACCGCCTGGATGATCATCGCCCCGATCAGCGAGGCGATCAGCGAGAAGTGGCCGCCGAGCAGCGACGTGCCGCCGACCACGACCGCGAGGATCGCATCGAGCTCAAGGAAGAGGCCCGCATTGTTGGCGTCGGCGCCGCGGATGTCGGCGGCGACGATGATGCCGGCCATCGCCGCGCACAGGCCCGAGACCATGTAGGCGGTGACGATCAGCAGTCTCGCATTCACGCCGGCGAGCATCGAGGCGCGCCGGTTGATGCCGACGGCCTCGATCAGCATGCCGAGTGCGGTGCGCCGCACGATCAGCGTCGCGAGGATGCCGGCGCAGATCCAGATCACCACCGGCGTCGGCAGCCAGAGCAAGCTGCCCGAACCGAGCGAGGCGAGGCCGGCATGGTTGAAGGTGAGAATCATGCCCTCGGTGATCAGCTGCGCGATGCCGCGCCCGGCCACCATCAGGATCAGCGTCGCCACGATCGGCTGGATGCCGAGCACCGCCACCAGCAGCCCGTTCCACAGGCCGCACAGTAGGCCCGCACCCAGCGCGATCAGCAGCGTCGCGGGCAGGCCGTAGCCCTGTGTGATGCAGCTCGCTGCAATCGCGCCGCAGATCGCCATCACCGCGCCGACGGAGAGGTCGATGCCGCCGGTGGCGATGACCAGCGTCATGCCGATGGCGAGCAGCGCCACCGGCGCGCCGCGGTTGAGAATGTCGATCGGGCTGCCGTAGAGACGGCCGTTGGCGAAGGAGATGTCGAAGAAGCCGGGGAAGACGATGCCGATCATCGCCACCACGACGGCCAACGTCACGAGCTGCGGCGCGACCCGCCGTCCGAAACGCGCGAGCGTCCCGTTCATGCGCCTGCCTCCGGGCTGGGCGACGGCTTGGCGATGGCCGCGACGATGCTGTCAGTGGTAATCTCCTCGCCGACGAGTTCGGCGACGTGCACGCGATCGCGCACCACGATCACGCGGTGGCTGTAGGTGACGAGCTCGTCGAGCTCGGAGGAGATGACGAGCAGCGACATGCCGCCGGCGCACAGGTCCTCGATCATGCGAATGATCTCGGCATGCGCGCCGACGTCGATGCCGCGCGTCGGCTCGTCCAGGATCAGGAAGTCGGGATTGGTGGCGAGCCAGCGGGCGAGCAGCGCCTTCTGCTGGTTGCCGCCGGACAATTGCCCGATCGGCTTTTCGGCGTCGGGCGTGCGGATGTCGAGCTTGCGGATGTAGTCGTCGGCCATCTCGCGCTGGCGGCGCAGCGGGACGGGCCGCATCCAGCCCTGGCGAGCCTGCAATGCCAGCACGATGTTCTCGCGCACGCTCATGTCGCCGATGATGCCGCTGGTCTTGCGGTCTTCCGGCGAGAAGCCGAAGCCAGCCGCGATCGCATCGCGCGGGGAGGCGAGCTTCAGCGGCTTGCCATCCTTGGTTACGGTACCGCCGTCGCGAGGGGCAGCGGCGAACATGAGCTCGGCCGTTTCGGTGCGGCCGGATCCGAGCAGGCCGGCGACGCCCACCACCTCGCCGCGATGGACGGAAAGGTCGAAGGGCGCGATCACGCCGGCGCGGCCGGTGCCCTTGAAGGAGATGCGCGGCGGTGCGGCATAGTCGAGGCCGCTTCGGCCGCGGTCGCGGGTTTCCTCCGAGAGCTCGCGCCCGAGCATCATGTTGATCAGCTGCGTCCGGTCCAGCGTCGCCGCGTCGCGCACGCCAACCAGCTTGCCGTTGCGCAGCACGGTGATGCGGTCGGAGATGTCGAACACCTGGTCGAGGAAATGCGAGATGAACACGATGCCGAGTCCCTCGGCGCGCAGGGAGCGCACGCCGTCGAAGAGCATCCGCACCTCGTCGCGGTCGAGGCTGGCCGTCGGCTCGTCGAGGATCAGCACCTTGCCCGAGAGCGACACGGCGCGCGCAATGGCGATGATCTGCTGCACGGCCACCGAATAGCTGTCGAGAGAGCGCGAGACGTCGATCGTGAGCCCGTAGCGGGCCAGCATCTCGCGCGCCGCCCGGTTGGTCTCGCGGCGCGAGACAAAGCCGAACCCTAGCGGCTGGCGGCCCAGCAAAAGATTGTCCGCGACGGTGAGGTTGGGCAGGAGATTGACCTCCTGGTAGACCGTGCCGATGCCGAGCCGCTGCGCTTCCTGCGTATCGCGCGGATCGATCGACGCTCCGTCGAGCAGGATGTCGCCGCCGTCGCGGCGATAGGCGCCCGTCAGGCACTTGATGAGTGTGGACTTGCCGGCGCCGTTCTCGCCGAGCAGCGCATGCACCTCGCCCGCCCTGAGGTCGAAGTCGACCCCGTCCAGCGCCCGCGTGCCGGGAAATGTCTTGCTGAGGCCGACTGCGGCGAGCAGCGGCCGGCTCTGGCTTGGGACCACGGTCATTCTTCCGAGCGAGAGGCTTCCTTCGGGCGGCCCTGGCGGGCGGCCGACTGGATCGTGCCAGCGTGATGGCCGGCGGGCAAGCCGCCGGCCATCGTGGAGATCAGTAGCCCAGGCCCTTCCTGGCCTCGTATTCCTTCGCCGGGTCGTCCTTCTGGGTGTAGAGCTTGGACTCGGTCTGGATGAACTTCGGCGGCATCGTGCCGTTGTCCTTGTAGGCCTTGAGCGCGTCGAAGGCAGGGCCGGCCATGTTGGGCGTCAGCTCGACGGTGGCGTTCGCCTCGCCGGCGGCCATTGCCTGGAAGATGTCCGGCACGGCGTCGATCGACACGACGAGGATGTCGGTGCCGGGCTTGAGGCCGGCTTCCTTGATCGCCTGGATCGCGCCGACGGCCATGTCGTCGTTGTGGGCGTAGAGCGCGCAGATGTTCTTGCCGCCGTTCTCCGCCTTGAGGAAGCTTTCCATCACCTCCTTGCCCTTGGCGCGGGTAAAGTCGCCGGTCTGGCTGCGGATGATCTTGATGTTGGCGGCATCCGCGATGCCCTGTTCGAAGCCCTTCTTGCGGTCGATGGCCGGCGACGAGCCGGTCGTGCCCTGCAACTCGACCACGTTGCAGTCCTTGCCCGCGACGGTGTCCACCAGCCACTTGCCGGCGACCGAGCCTTCATGGACGAGGTCCGAACCGACGGCGGTCAGGTAGAGGTCCTTGTCGGAATCGACCATGCGGTCGAGCAGGATGACCGGGATCTCGGCCTCCTTGGCCTCCTTGAGGACGGCGTCCCAGCCCGTGGCGACGACCGGTGCAACGAGGATGGCGTCGACGCCCTGCGCGATGAAGCTGCGCAGCGCCTTGATCTGGTTCTCCTGCTTCTGCTGCGCATCGGAGAACTTCAGGTCGATGCCGCGTTTCTCGGCTTCCTGCTTGGTCAGCGTGGTTTCGGCGGCGCGCCAGCCGGACTCGGAGCCGATCTGCGAGAAGCCGATCGTCTGCGCCAGCGCGGCGGACGACAGAATGGTCATGGACGCGAGCAGGCTCGCGCCAAGAAGTGTCTTGGCAAACATGGATTTCCTCCCAAACGAGGGCGTTCAGCCCGCGCAGAGAAAAATCATACAATAATACTTTTGTAAACCGTGGAATTCGCCTATGCCTCTTTGGGAAGGCCGACGAGCCCGATTCAGGAGGAAGTGCCGCATGCTGATCTCGCAGGTCGGGAACCCCGACGGGTCGATCACGGTCGTTGCCCGCGAGGGTGGGGACGCGCGTGCCGTGAGGTGCGTGCGCAGCGCCTACGAGCTGGTGCAGGACTGCATCCGCTCCGGTCGCGCCGATCTCGCCGCGCATGTCGCGGCGCTCGGTTTCGGGCCGGCGGTTGACCTCGACGCCGCACTGGCGGAAGGCCGGCTTTTGCCGCCGCTGACGCATCCAGACCCATCGCACCTGCACCTGACCGGCACGGGGCTGACCCATCTCGGCTCGGCCGCCACCCGCGACGCCATGCACCAGAAGGCGGGTGCGGCCGAGGAGACGCTTACCGACTCCATGAAGATGTTCCGCATGGGCCTGGAAGGCGGCAAGCCGGCGAACGGAGCACCGGGCGTGCAGCCGGAATGGTTCTACAAGGGCAACGGCGCCAACCTCGCGGCACCTGGCGGCGCGCTCACCTCGCCCTTCTTCGCCGAGGACGGCGGCGAGGAGCCCGAGATCGCCGGCATCTACGTCATCGGCGACGACGGCACGCCCTTCCGCGTCGGCTTCGCGCTGTCGAACGAGTTCTCCGACCACCTGATGGAGCGCCGCAACTATCTCTATCTGGCGCATTCGAAGCTGCGGCCGGCCTCCTTCGGTCCGGAGATCCGCATCGGCGAACCGCCCGCCGACATCCGCGGCGTCTCGCGCATCCGCCGCGCCGGCGAGGTGATCTTCGAGAAGCCGTTCCTGTCGGGGGAGGAGAACATGTCGCATTCGTTTGCCAACCTCGAGCATCATCACTTCAAGTATGCGCTGTTCCGGGTACCCGGGGATATCCATGTCCACATGTTCGGTACCGCGACGCTGTCCTTCGCCGACGGGGTGAGGACGGAAGTAGGCGACGAGTTCGAAATCGAGGCGCCGGGCTTCGGCCTGCCGCTGCGCAACCGACTTGCCCTCGAACCCACCCCGCCGCTCGCGAGGGTGGACGTGCGCGCGCTCTGAAAGGCTGACGAAGATGACGTTCCGCAAGGCCGAATGGCCGCGCAAGCTGAGGTCGCAGCACTGGTACGGCGGCACCTCGCGCGACACGATCTATCACCGCGGCTGGCTGAAGAACCAGGGCTACCCGCACGACCTGTTCGACGGCAGGCCGGTGATCGGCATCCTCAACACCTGGTCGGATCTGACCCCCTGCAACGGCCATCTGCGCGAACTCGCCGAGAAGGTGAAGGCCGGCGTGTGGGAGGCGGGCGGTTTCCCGGTCGAGGTGCCTGTCTTCTCGGCATCGGAGAACACGTTCCGGCCGACGGCGATGATGTTCCGCAACCTCGCCTCGCTCGCGGTCGAGGAGCAGATGCGCGGCCAGCCGATCGACGGCGCGGTGCTGATGGTGGGTTGCGACAAGACCACGCCGTCGCTGCTGATGGGGGCAGCCTCGACCGACATCCCCTCCATCGTCGTCACCGGCGGGCCGATGCTCAACGGCTACTTCCGCGGCGAGCGCGTCGGCTCCGGCACGCATCTGTGGAAGTTCTCGGAAGCCGTGAAGGCCGGCGAGATGACGCAGGCCGAGTTCCTCGAGGCGGAAGCCTCGATGAGCCGCTCGACGGGCACCTGCAACACGATGGGCACCGCCTCGACCATGGCCTCGATGGCGGAGGCGCTGGGCATGGCGCTGTCGGGCAACGCGGCCATTCCCGCCGTCGACTCGCGCCGCCGGGTGATGGCGCAGATGACCGGCCGCCGCATCGTCCAGATGGTGAAGGACGATCTGAAGCCCTCCGACATCCTGACCAAGGAGGCGTTCGAGAACGCCATCCGCACCAATGCGGCGATCGGCGGCTCGACCAATGCGGTGATCCACCTTCTGGCGATCGCCGGCCGCGTCGGCGTGGACCTGACGCTGGAGGACTGGGACCGCTGCGGCCGCGACGTGCCGACCATCGTCAACCTGATGCCGTCGGGCAAATATCTGATGGAGGAGTTCTTCTACGCAGGCGGCCTGCCGGTCGTGCTCAAGCGGCTCGGCGAGGCGGGGCTGCTGCACAGGGACGCGCTGACCGTCTCCGGCGAGACGATGTGGGACGAGGTGAAGGACGTCGTCAACTGGAACGACGACGTCATCCTGCCGGCGGAGCAGGCGCTGACGCAGTCGGGCGGGATCGTGGTGGTGAAGGGCAACCTCGCGCCGAAGGGGGCTGTGCTGAAACCGTCGGCGGCGACGCCGGAGCTGATGGTCCACCGCGGCCGCGCGGTCGTGTTCGAGGACATCGACGACTACAAGGCGAAGATCGAGGACGAGGCGCTCGACATCGACGAGACCTGCGTGATGGTGCTGAAGAACTGCGGGCCGAAGGGCTATCCCGGCATGGCGGAGGTGGGCAATATGGGCCTGCCGCCGAAAGTGCTGCGCAAGGGCATCACCGACATGGTGCGCATCTCCGACGCCCGCATGTCGGGCACCGCCTACGGGACGGTGGTGCTGCATACCTCGCCGGAGGCGGCGGCCGGCGGGCCGCTGGCGGTGGTGCGCGACGGCGACATGATTTCGCTCGACGTGCCGAACCGCTCGCTGACGTTGGAGATTTCCGACGAAGAACTCGCCGCGCGGCTGGCCGCCTGGACGCCCTCGCACGAGACGCCGGCCTCGGGCTACGCCTGGCTGCATCAGGCGCATGTGGAAGGTGCCGACACCGGCGCGGATCTCGATTTCCTGAAGGGGTGCCGCGGTCGCGAAGTCGGCAAGGATTCGCACTGATGGACCAGCGCATGAAGGTCGCCCTTGTCGGCATCGGCAAGATCGCGCTCGATCAGCACGTGCCGGCGATCGCCGCATCCGCGGACTGGAGACTCGCTGCGACCTGCTCGCGCAACGGCTCGGTCGAGCATGTGCAGGCCTTCACCGATTTCGCCGCGCTGCTCGATGCGAGACCTGATATCAAGGTCGTCTCCTTGTGCCTGCCGCCGGTGCCGCGCTTCGACTATGCGGCGATGGCGCTGGAGGCCGGTCGGCACGTGATGCTGGAGAAGCCGCCGGGCGCGACGCTGGCCGAAGTGCATGCGCTGCAGGCGATGGCCGAAGCGAAGGGGCTGACGCTCTTCGCCACCTGGCACTCGCGCATGGCGCATGCGGTGGCGCCGGCGAAGGCGTGGCTGGCGGGCAGGGCGGTTTCCCGGGCGCACATCACCTGGCGCGAGGACGTGCGCAAGTGGCATCCCGGCCAGGACTGGGTGTTCGAGCCGGGCGGCATGGGCGTGTTCGATCCCGGCATCAATGCGCTGTCGATCCTGACCGAGATCCTGCCGAAGCCGGTTCACCTGACGGGGGCGGAGCTGGAGTTCCCCGCCAACCGCGACACGCCGATTGCGGCAAGGCTCAGCTTCTCCGGCAACGTCACTGCCGATTTCGACTGGCGCCAGGAAGGTCCGCAGACCTGGGACATCGAGGTCGAGACGGACGGCGGACGCCTCGCGCTGCGCATGGGCGGCAATGTGCTGGAGATCGACGGCAAGGCGACGGCGGGCGAGAACACCATCATGGGCGAGTATCCGGCGCTCTATGCGCGGATGGCCGAACTTGTGCGGCAGGGCCGCTCCGACGTCGACCTCGCGCCGATGGTGCATGTCGCCGACGCGCTGACGCTCGGCCGGCGGATCGCCGTCGATGCTTTCGAGTTCTGACCCGGAATGACGGGCGCGCGCGGTTGTCCTCCCCTTTTGAGGGAAGGCCGATCTCATCTGCGATGACACTGCGATAAGGGCACGACAGGCGCGTCTCAGGACGTGTCGTGATACTCGACCGGCGCGGCGGCGGCGATTGCAAGTCTTTCGATGAACGCGCCGAGCCTGTCGAGCGCGCGGCCCTCATTGCCGGCCTCGTCGGACGCCTGCCCCCGGTGCAGGAACGACAGGCGGCACAGCTGCGCTGCCACCGCCTGCATGTAGAGCCCGAATGCCCTGAGCGAATCGGCGATGTCCTCGGCATCGAAAGGATGGCTGCCGAAGCCGGCCGGCATCGGGACGGGCGTCCAGGGTCTGCGGGCGAAGCTGCGGAGCGTGCCAGCGACATAGGCGCTCAGCAGCGTATTCGCCTGCCAGGCGGCCCACAGCACGCACCAGCGGACCCAGAACGAGCGGCCAGCGGCCTGTTCGGCCATGTCGGCGATCGAGAACAGGCGCATGACGATCCTCGCCTTTAACGCCTGTTGCCTCCCCGCCTTCGCCCTCCAGCCCATCACCGGCTCCCGTTTGACCGGACGTAGTTTCGGGCAAACCCGGAGGGGTGGGGATGGAAAAATTTGATGGGCCAACAGGAACAAGGGGTTAGCAGAAAACGGATGGAAATCGATTCATCAGAATGATGGTCCATTCTTCGCACGACATCAGCCTCATGCGCCCCCTCCACCACGCTACGCGTGGTCCCCCTCCCCCGTTTTACGGGGGAGGATCCGCGCGCTCGGCCGTCGCTTCTTATCCTTTTGATGAGAGTAGCCACGGGAGGGCGGCGAGGCACCTGATCCTCCCCTGCGAAGCGGGGGAGGGGGACCACGCGTAGCGTGGTGGAGGGGGCGCGAGCTAACGAAGGGACCCCGAGGGCGGTGCTCGGTTTATCGCGCCTGCGCCTCGCCCTCAGTGGCGCGCCGGCTCGTCCTCGTCGATGAGGATCCGCTCGCCGGCGCCGTCGAGGTCTTCGTACTGGCCGCTGCGCAGCGCCCAGAGGAAGGCGACCAGGGCCAGGCCGCCGAGGAAAAGGGCGACGGGGATCAGGTAGAGGAGCGTGCTCATGCGGGTCTCGTTGCCCGGATGACCAGGTCCGGACGGGCGTCCTCCTGCCGTGCCTTGCGGCCTGGGAGGGGCGCGAGGCGCAGCGCGTTGGCGATGACGATGATCGACGAGGCGGACATGGCGATGGCGGCGATCAGCGGCGTGACGTAGCCGAGGATCGCGATCGGCACGGCGAAGGCGTTGTAGACGATGGCGATCGCGATGTTCTGGCGGATGAGCCGTCCGGCCCTGACCGCCACGTCGCGCGCCACCGGCACCGCCTCCAGCCCGTCGCGCAGGAAGACGAAGTCGGCGGCGTTGCGACCAACGTCGGCGGCACTCGCCGGCGCCATCGAGACGTGCGCCGCGCCCAGCGCCGGCGCGTCGTTCAGCCCGTCGCCGACCATCAGCACCTTGTGGCCTCGCTGGGCGAGGGCGGTGAGCCGCGCGACCTTGTCGGCGGGCAGCATGCCGGACCGGAAGCTCTCGATGCCGAGGGCCGAGGCGACGCGCGCGCAGGCAGCCTCGCCGTCGCCGGAGAGCATCTCGACCGGGCCGATCTCCGTCGCGACGGCTGCGACCGCGTCCAGAGCACCGGGCCTGAGCCGGTCCTCGAAGGTGAATTCGGCGACCGCCTTGCCGTCGCGCGAAAGGACCGTGCCGTCGCCCGAGGCATCGGCCGCCCAGGCGGCGCGGCCGAGCCGCCAGACATGACCGCCGGCGCTGCCCTCGACACCAAGGCCGGGCAGTTCGGCGACGTCCGAGAAGGACGGTGCGCCGGCGTCGGTTCCCGTCGCGGCGATCGCCTGCGAGAGCGGGTGGCGCGAATAGGCGGCGAGTGCAGCGGCTGTGGAGAGGAGCGCAGGGGCGATGTCCTCTGTGCCGACGAGCCTCGGGCGGCCGAGCGTCAGCGTGCCGGTCTTGTCGAAGACAACGGCGTCGGCTTCCGCGAGGCGTTCCATGCCGGAGCCGTCCTTGACCATGACGCCGGCCTCGAACAGCCGCCGCGCCGCGACCACCTGGACGATCGGCACGGCGAGACCGAGCGCGCAGGGGCAGGTGATGATGAGGACGGCAATGGCGATGGTGAGCGCCTGGTGCCAGTCGCCGCCATAAACCATCCAGCCGAGGAAGGTAGCGAAGGCGGTGAGGTGGACCACCGGCGCGTAGAGCGCGGAGACGCGCTCGGCGATACGCCGGTAGCGGGCGCGGCCGCCCTCGGCGGCCTCCAGCATGCGGATCATCTCGGCCAGGAACGAGCCGGAGGCGGCCGCGGTCGCCTCCAGCGTCAGCGGGCCGGTGAGGTTGAGCGTGCCGGCCTGGACAACTGCGCCGGGAGCGGCCTGGACCGGCGCGCTCTCACCCGTCACCAGCGAGCGGTCGAGGTCGGAGCGGCCGTCGATGACGCGGGCGTCGACCGGGATGCGCTCGCCGGCCGCCACCAGCAGGCGCTGGCCGGGGCGGATCTCCTCGACCGGGCGATAATCGCGGACGCCGTCTTCCGAGATCACCAGCGCGCCGCGGGGCGCGAGCCGGGCGAGGCCGATCACCGCCTCGCGGGCGCGGTCGCGCATCACGTGGTCGAGCGTGCGGCCGATCAAAAGGAAGAACAGCAGCGTCACCGAGGCGTCGAAATAGGCGTAGTGGCCATGGTTGATCGTCTCGTAGAGGCTCATCGCATAAGCGAGGGTGACGCCGATGGCGATCGGCACGTCCATGTTCATCCGGCCATGCCGCAAGGCGCTCCAGGCGGAGCGGTAGTAGATGCGGCCGGCGAAGAACAGCGCCGGCAGGGCGATCAGCGCCGAGACCCAGTGGAACAGGTCGCGCGTCGCACCTTCCGCGCCCGACCAGACGGAGACGGAGAGCAGCATGATGTTGCCGGCGGCGAAGCCGGAGACGGCGACGGCGCGGATGAGCTCGGAGAGCGTGCCGTCCTTGCCGGCCATCGCCTCGTCGAACAGGTTCGGCGCGTAGCCGAGCCGGGTGAGCGTCGAGGTGATCGGGGGCAGCGCGCCGTCATGCCACTTCACCGAGACGCGCTTGGTCGACAGGTTGACGCGCGCGGCCTCGACGCCGGGCAGGCGGCCGAGCGCGCCTTCGATGGTCTGGATGCAGGCGGCGCAGTGGACGGCGGGCACGGACAGTTCGATCTGCCGGTCGCCATTGCCGAGGCTGCGCGAGGCGAGCAGCAGCTCCTCGTCGGACGGGATCGCGGCCTGGGTGGCGTCGAACTCGGCGCCCGGGGCGCAGCAGCTCATTCGAACCTCCCCTCGCGGACGACGATGCGGCGCATGTCGCGCCAGGGGTGCTCGGCGCCGATGTCGGCGGTGAGCTGCAT
Organism: Mesorhizobium australicum; assembly: GCF_900177325.1. Taxonomy (NCBI): domain Bacteria; kingdom Pseudomonadati; phylum Pseudomonadota; class Alphaproteobacteria; order Hyphomicrobiales; family Phyllobacteriaceae; genus Mesorhizobium; species Mesorhizobium australicum. The sequence goes on from NZ_FXBL01000004.1 coordinate 1,399,794, forward strand.
GATCCACACGCCATCGGTCAGGTCCTCGGTGCCGGTGGCCGCACCGGTCGGATCGATCGCGAAGACGACATGCGTGTCCTCGCGGGTGGTGACCGGCCGGTGGAAGGTGGCGGATGCGCTGGCGATCGGCACCTTGCGGCCTTGCCTGTCGAGGATCGCATAGCTGATCGCCTCGCGGTCGATGGCGAGCGCGGCCGTGTAGCCAAGCGCGGCCTGCGCCTTCTCCTCGATGGCCTTTTCGTTGAACTCCTGGCTCGCCACATAGCTGTTCTGCACGACGAGGCCGGTCCAGCTCTTGCGGGCGTAGACGGCCATGGTGACGTTGACCGCGATGATGACGCCGAAGAAGGCGACCATGATGGCGAGCAGGTGCCGGCCGGTGAACTCGTTGGGGCGCGAACGTGTCATCGTCTGGTCTCCGGTCCCTCGAACTGGGCATCGTAGCTGTCGGTCTCGTAGCTGGACTTGTCCTCGATCACGAAGCGGAACGACTGCACCTTGCCCTCGATATGCTCCGCCGGCTGGCGGACATAGACCTTGAGGGTGGTCAGCTTGTCCGGCTCGACCTTCACCGCGAAGGAGCGGTCGGCGGGCTGGTCGATGCCGACGACGCTCATCTCCGCGCCCTTGAGCCCCTGCAGCGTCACGATGATGGTCCGCGGCTCGGGGATCTTGTTCAGGAGCTTCACCGTGTAGCCGTTGCGGATGCCGCCGTCCGACAGGGTGACGAAGAGCGGGTTGCGGTCGTGCAGCACGTTCACTTCCAGCCGGTCGCGCGTCAGCAGCGCATAGAGAAGCCCGACGCCGACCAGCGACCAGGCCGCGAAATAGACCAGCGTGCGCGGGCGGAAGATCTTGCGGATGTGGAAGTGCGCAAGCCTGTCGGAGAGCTTGCCGCCGGCATCGCGCACCCGCGTCGGGTCGATGGCGCTCGTGCCGCCGGCGGTGGCGACCGCCATGTTGGCGTTGTAGTCGGCGAGCGTCGCATAGGAGATCAGGCCGCGCTCGCGGCCGAGCTTGTCCATCACGCCGTCGCAGGCGTCGATGCAGAGCGCGCAGGTGATGCATTCGAGCTGCTGGCCGTCGCGGATGTCGATGCCCATCGGGCAGACGGCGACGCAGGCGTTGCAGTCGACGCAGTCGCCGACGCTCTGGCCGGCGGCGGCAGCCTTCTTGGCATGGCGCGAGCGCGGCTCGCCGCGCCAGTCGTTGTAGGTGACGGTGAGCGAGTTCTCGTCGAGCATCGCCGCCTGGATGCGCGGCCAGGGGCACATATAGGTGCACACCTGCTCGCGCATCAGGCCGCCGAACGTGTAGGTGGTGGCGGTGAGGACCGCGACGGTGATGTAGGCGATGGGCGCGGCCTGGCCGGTGAAGACGTCGACGAACAGGGTCGGCGCATCGGCGAAGTAGAAGATCCAGGCGCCGCCGGTCGCAACCGCGATGGCGAGCCAGACGGAGTGCTTGGCGACGCGCTTGATGACCTTGTCGACGGTCCACGGCCCGGCGTCGAGCTTCATGCGGGCGTTGCGGTCGCCCTCGATGGCGCGCTCGACGACGAGGAAGAGGTCGACCCACACCGTCTGCGGGCAGGTGTAGCCGCACCAGGCGCGGCCGACGGCGGACGTGATCAGGAACAGGCCGACGCCCGCCATGACCAGCAGGCCGGCGACGATGAAGAATTCCTGCGGCCAGATCTCGATGAAGAAGAAGTAGAAGCGCCGGTTCGCCATGTCGATCAGCACCGCCTGGTCGGGCGCGAAGGGCCCGCGGTCCCAGCGCAGCCAGGGCGTGAGATAGTAGATGCCGAGCGTGATCAGCATCACGATCCACTTGAAGCGCCTGAAGGCGCCGGTCGCGCGCTTGGGGAAGATCTTCTTGCGCGGCGCATAGAGCGGCTGGCGCACCTTGGCCGAGTTCACCGGCGAGGCTTCGAGGCGCTCGATCTCCGTTTCCCGGTCGAGCTTGGATATCACGGTCATGGCATCACACAGGCGAGGGCTGGTCTGTGTGCCCAATCGCACGGGCGGCGGCGTCGAACCTTGATCAGGATCAACATGCAGGATGCGGAACAGGCGTGGACAGAGCGGACATACTCAAACAAAGTATGGAGGGGGCTTCATTCCCGAGCAGACCGAGGGGTATCAAATGACTGCTGTTATCGGTTTCCTGAACACGATTTTCTGGGGGTATGTGCTGATCTACGGCCTTCTGGCCGTGGGTGTCTTCTTCACCATCAGGCTCAAATTCATTCAGTTCGTCCATTTCGGTGAAATGTTCCGCGCGGTGCGCGGCTCCAATGCGGCCGACAAGTCCGGCATCACGCCGTTCCAGGCGCTGTGCACCAGCCTCGCCTCGCGCGTCGGCACCGGCAATATCGCCGGCGTCGCGGTGGCGCTCTATCTCGGCGGGCCGGGCGCGATCTTCTGGATGTGGATGGTCGCGCTCGTCGGCATGGCGACCGCCTATTCCGAGAGTACGCTGGCGCAGCTCTACAAGGTGCGCAACGAGGAGGGGCAGTATCGCGGCGGGCCGGCCTTCTACATCGCAAGGGGTCTCGGCATGCCGTGGGCAGGCGCGATCTTCTCGATCTGCCTGATCCTCGCCTTCGGGCTCGTGTTCAACGCCGTGCAGGCGAACTCGATCGCCGACGCGATGGAAGGCGCGTTCGGCCTGCCGAAGCTCGCGACGGGCATCGTGGTGGCGGCGATCACCGGCGTGGTCATCTTCGGCGGCATAAGGCAGATCGCCCGGGTGGCCGAGATCGTCGTGCCGTTCATGGCAATCGTCTACCTGCTGATGGCGATCTATGTGCTGATCGTCCATTTCGCCGATGTCCCCGGCGTCATCGGCATGATCGTCAGCAATGCCTTCGGCATCGGCGAGGCCGCGGCCGGCTTCACCGGCGGGCTCGCGGCCGCGATGCTCAACGGCGTCAAGCGCGGCCTGTTCTCCAACGAGGCGGGCATGGGCTCGGCGCCGAACATCGCCGCCGTCGCGACGCCCGATCCGCATCATCCTTCCTCGCAGGGCTTCGTGCAGGCGCTGGGCGTGTTCATCGACACGATCCTGATCTGCACGGCGACCGCGATCATGATCCTGCTGTCGGGCGCGCTGGTGCCGGATTCGGGCGTCACCGGCACGCAGCTGACCCAGGCGGCCATGCAGGCGCATATCGGCTCGGCCGGCGTCGCCTTCATCGCGGTGGCGATCTTCTTCTTCGCCTTCACCTCGATCATCGGCAATTACTCCTATTCGGAGAATGCGATGACGTTCCTCGGCGTGGGCACCGGAACACCGGTGATGATCCTGCGTGCCGCGGTGCTGGCGATGGTCCTGTGGGGATCGCTGCAGACCGTCGCGACCGTGTTCGACGCGGCGGATGCGTCGATGGGGCTGATGGCGACGATCAACCTGATCGCGATCGTGCTCCTGTCGGGGACGGTGGCGAAGCTGACGAAGGACTACTTCGACCAGAAGAAGCAAGGCCGGCAGCCGACCTTCGACGCGGCGATGTATCCGGAGCTGAAGGGGCAGATCGAGGCCGACATCTGGTCGCAGAAGTCCTGACGCCAAAGCAAAAGGCCCGGCAGCGATGCCGGGCCTCTGCGCTGGGCCGGAAGCCGGAGGGCAATCGCCCTCACAAATGCCCTCCGTCGGCTATTCGCCGCCGCCCAGCGAATGGACGTAGACCGTCAGTTCCTTGACCGTGGTCTCGCCGAGACGTCCCGCCCAGGCCGGCATGATGCCGTGCCTGGGCGTGGCGATCTGCGCGGCGATCGCCGCCTCGTCCTTGCCGCGCAACCAGATCGCGTCCGTCAGGTTCGGCGCGCCGAGGTCACGCATGCCCTTGGCGTCCTCGCCGTGGCAGGAGGCGCAGTTGTCGGCGAAGACCGTCTTGCCGGGCTCGACGAGCGCGGGGTTCGACGGCGTGCCGCTGAGGCTGACCACGAAGGCTGCGGCGGCCGCTATCTGCTCCTTGTCGAGGGCGTCGGCGAAGGCAGGCATTTCCGAGAAGCGTGTCGCGTCGTCGGCGGTGAAGCGGATGCCGTGGCTGATCGTGGTCAGGATGTCCTCCGGCTTGCCGCCCCACAGCCAGTCGTCGTCGTTGAGGTTCGGATAGCCGGCCGAGCCGGAGGCGCCCGAGCCGTGGCACTGGACGCAGTTGACCTTGAAGGCGGCGGCACCGGCCGAGGTGGCGAACAGCCTGAGCTTCTCGTCGGCCAGGATCTCGTCGATCGGCTTCGACGCGATCGCAGCCGCATACTCGCCCTTGGCGGCCTGCGCCGCCGCGAGCTCGTTCTTGATCTCGACGCGGCTCGAATAGCCGAGCACGCCCTTGGTGGCGGAGCTGAGCATCGGCCAGGCCGGATAGGCGATGGTGTAGGCGAGCGCCCACAGGATCGTGGCGTAGAAGGTCCAGACCCACCACCTGGGCAGCGGGTTGTTCAGCTCCCGGATGCCATCCCACTCGTGTCCGGTCGTGTCGACCCCGGAAAGTTCGTCGATGTGCTTCTCGCTCATGTCAGTCGTCCTTGAGAGGAATTTGCGCCGCTTCCTCGGAGGCCTTGCGGCTGCCGGGGCGGAACGCGAAGAGGATCACGCCGATGAAGAAGACGGTCATCGCGGCGAGCGCCCAGCTGTCGGCGAATTCGCGCATCACGGTGTAGGTTTCCATGATCGCCTCCTATCGCGCGCCGGCGGTGTCGTCGTAGGTCGAGAAGTCGACCAGCGTGCCGAGCATCTGGAGATAGGCGACCAGCGCGTCCATCTCGGTCACCGCGCCGGGATTGCCGTCGAAATCGCCCACCTTCGCCTTCGGATACCGCTCCAGCAGCGCGGACGTGTCCGCGTTGGGATCGGACTGGGCGAGGAGGTCCGCCTGGGCGTTTTCGATCATGGCTTCGGTGTACGGCACGCCGACGCGGGTGTTGGCCACCAGATGCGTCGAGATCTGCGACGGTTCGATCGTCACCGAGGACAGGAACGAATAGCTCGGCATGATCGATTCCGGCACGACCGAGCGCGGTTCGGTCAGGTGCTGGACGTGCCACTCGTTCGAGTAGCGGTCGCCGACACGGGCAAGGTCCGGGCCGGAGCGCTTGGAGCCCCACTGGAACGGATGGTCGTACATCGATTCCGCGGCCAGGCTGTAATGGCCGTAGCGCTCGACCTCGTCGCGGAAGGGGCGGATCATCTGCGAGTGGCAGACGTAGCAGCCCTCGCGGATGTAGATGTTGCGCCCGGTAAGCTCCAGCGGCGAGTAGGGCCGCATCCCCTCCACCTTCTCGATCGTGTTCTCGAGGTAGAAGAGCGGGGCGATCTCGACGATGCCGCCGACGGTGACCACCAGGAGAGAACCCACGAGGAGGAGGGTCGCGTTCTTCTCAAGGATGGCGTGCTTGTCAATCAGTGCCATGGTCGGCTCCTATTCGGCAGGCTGGAGGGCAGGCGCGGGGGAGGCGGCGCTGCCGCCGATCGGCTCTTCCTCGCGCTGACGACCGAGGATGGTCATCGTGATGTTGAAAGCCATGATCAGCGCGCCGGTGAGGTAGAGGACGCCGCCGAGCGCACGCATGACGTAGTATGGATGCATGGCCGCGACCGTCTCGGCGAAGGAGTAGACCAGGAAGCCCTGATCGTCGTATTCGCGCCACATCAGGCCCTGCATGATGCCCGACACCCACATCACGGCCGCGTAGACCACGATGCCGAGGGTGGCGAGCCAGAAGTGCCACGTCACCATGCGGACCGAGTAGAGCCGCTCGCGGTTCCACAGCTTCGGCACCATGTAGTAGATGGCGGCGAAGGAGATCAGGCCGACCCAGCCGAGCGCACCGGAATGCACGTGGCCGATGGTCCAGTCGGTGTAGTGGCTCAGCGAGTTGACCGCCTTGATCGACATCACCGGACCCTCGAAGGTCGACATGCCGTAGAAGGCGATCGCCATCACCATCATGCGGATGATCGGATCGGTGCGGATCTTGTCCCAGGCGCCCGAGAGCGTCATCAGGCCGTTGATCATGCCGCCCCACGAGGGCATCCACAGCATGATCGAGAACACCATGCCGAGCGTCTGCGCCCAGTCGGGCAGAGCCGTGTAGTGCAGGTGATGCGGGCCGGCCCAGATGTAGAGGAAGATCAGCGCCCAGAAGTGGATGATCGACAGCCGGTAGGAATAGACCGGGCGGTTGGCCTGCTTCGGCACGAAGTAGTACATCATGCCGAGGAAGCCGGCGGTGAGGAAGAAGCCGACCGCGTTGTGGCCGTACCACCACTGGGTCAGCGCATCCTGCACGCCCGAGAAGGCCGAGTAGCTCTTGATGCCCGTGATCGAGACCGGCACCGCCAGGTTGTTCACCACATGCAGCATCGCGATCGTCACGATGAAGGACAGGTAGAACCAGTTGGCGACGTAGATATGCGGTTCCTTGCGCTTCAGGATCGTGCCGAGGAACACGACGAGATAGGCGACCCAGACGATCGTCAGCCAGAGGTCGACATACCATTCGGGCTCGGCATATTCGCGGCTCTGCGTGATGCCGAGCAGGTAGCCGGTGGCCGCCATGACGATGAAGAGCTGGTAGCCCCAGAACACGAACCAGGCGAGGTCGCCGCCGAACAGGCGCGCGCGGCTGGTGCGCTGCACGACGTAGAAGGAGGTGGCGATGAGCGCGTTGCCGCCGAAGGCGAAGATGACCGCCGACGTGTGCAGCGGCCGCATCCGGCCGAAGTTGAACCAGGGCTCGATGTTGAGATCCGGATAGGCGAGCTGCAGCGCCACGACGACGCCGACCAGAAAGCCCACCACGCCCCAGAACATGGTGGCGATCGCGCCGTAGCGGATCGGCCCGTCCAGATAGGCTGAAGGATCGGCGGGCGCGGCCGGCGAAAGCGCGGTCGTGCGCATCAGCACGATCGTGCTCGCGCCGAGCACGAAGAACAGCACCCACATGTGTTGCGCGAAAAGATTGTCGGTGGCGAAAGCCGCGCCGAGCAGCGCGACGAAGGCGAAGAGCCCGACGCCGATGATGTGTGGTCCGTATCTCATGGAAGGTCCCCGGCTTAACGCATGGGACGAGCCCATGCTTCGGGAGCCTCATCGCGCGGAGCGGCGGACGATGCCTTGATCCATGTCAAGGTTGCGCCACCGGACGCGCTGCACAGTCCGGCCATCGCCTGCATCAGCCGGAGTCCGCGATGAACATCACGAGGTCGAAGCCTGCCGAGGCATGCGGCGTGTCGCCCGCCTGCCCTCTGTCGGCCGCCTGCGTGCCCGATCAGGCCATGCCGTGCGAGGACGTCTCGCATATCCATGACGAGAAGCTGGCGCTGTGCGACGCGCTGGAGGCGATCGCCGATTCACTGCCCGGACAGGTCGACCGCTTCGAATGCCTGCGCGTCGGCGCGATCCTGGCGCCGGCGATCCGCCGCAGCCATGCCTTCGAGGAAAGCAGGATCTTCCCCGTCTTCGAGACGGCGTCCGCCGTGCCGGGCCGGGCGGGCTCGGTGGCGCGGCTGAAGGCCGAGCACCTGGCCGACGAATGCGCGGCGGCCGACGTGTCCGAGGAACTGCTGCGGGTCGGCCATGGCGGCGAGATCGGCAACCCGGAAGCGCTCGGCTTCATGCTGCGGGCGCTGTTCGAGGCGATGCGCCGCCATGTCGCCTTCGAGCGCGAGCACATCATGCCCGCGATCGGCCGGCTCGAAAGCCCAAGCTTAGACCGCGCCGGCTGAGAGCTTGTCCCGCCATTCGGCCGCCTTGGCGCGCAACACCTTGTCGGCGGTGAAGCCGAGCGTGTCGTCGTCCACCAGTTCCAGCGGTTCGAGCGAGAAGGCATCCTCGCCGTCGCGGGTCCACGCGGCCTGCAGCGCCTTGTTCATATGGCCGCCGGCGCGCAGCGTGAACCAGATGCGGTTGCGGATCGTGTCGATGTCGGGCGTGTGCCCGACCCATGCCTCGCCCGAGCCGGCCGAGCGCACGACATAGATGGCGGCGACGCTTTCCCGCTTCTTGTAGGCCGCGACCGCGGCGCGCCTGGCTTCGCGTTCCATGACAGAACTCCTTTTCCTGCGGCGGCAGATAGGGGGAGCCGAGGAAACTGTCAATATTACCCGGATAAAATTTGACACGCCAAATCCCGGCCGTTAGAAGGCGGCAGGAGACGAACATGGACGACAGCCAGAGACTGACGGTTTTCGAGGGCGACGGGGTCGCTTTCTCCGGCCCGGCCGACGAGGCGGGCCGCTGGGTCCGCGCCGCGCTGCGGTCCGATCCCGGCAGGATCTTCCTTGCCCTGGACGAGGCCGACGGCCGCGTGGTGGACATCGACCTGCGCGAAGAGGCCGCGCAGCCGCCGCGCGGGCGAGGCCGGCCGAAGCTCGGCGTCTCGGCGCGGGAGGTGACGCTGCTGCCCCGCCACTGGGACTGGCTGGCCGCCCAGCCGGGCGGCGCTTCGGTGACGCTCAGGCGCTTGGTCGAGGAGGCGCGCCGGTCGGACGCCCAGGCCGCGCATATCGCGCGCGAGGCCGCCTACCGCGCCATGACCACGCTCGCCGGCGACCGGCCGGGCTACGAGGAGGCGGTGCGGGCGCTCTATGCGGGGGAGGCAGAGCGGTTTCGGGAGCTGACCGGAGCGTGGCCGCCCGACATCCGGGATTTCGTGCAGCGGGTGGCGGCGGTCGGCTAAGCCGCCGAACGCATCGCTGCTCCCGGTTCGCCGGCGCGCAGCGTCAGCACAGATACGCCGGAGGCGGTGACGGCGACGGTGTGCTCGAACTGGGCGGACAGGGTCCCGTCCCGCGTCACGACGGTCCAGCCGTCGGCCTCGGTCCTGACGCTGCGGCGGCCGCGGTTGAGCATCGGCTCGATGGTGAAGACCATGCCTTCGCGCAGCGTCAGCCCGGTTCCCGGCCTGCCGAAGTGCACGACTTGCGGCTCCTCGTGCATCTGGCGACCGATGCCGTGGCCGCAATATTCGTGCACCACGGAATAGCCGTTCTTCTTGGCGTGCCGTTCGATCGCCCAGCCGATGTCGCCGAGCCGCGCGCCGGGGCGGACCGCGCGGATGCCCAGCCACATCGCCTCGTAGGTGGTCTGGACCAGCTTCCTTGCCGCCGGGTTCACCTCGCCGACGAGATAGGTCTTGCTGGAATCGGCAATGTAGCCGTTCTTTTCCAGCGTGATGTCGAAATTGACGATGTCGCCGTCGCGCAGCACGTCCGTCTTCGACGGCACGCCGTGGCAGACCACCTCGTTCAGCGAGGAATTCAGCACGAAGCCGTAGCCGTACTGGCCCTTGCTCGCGGGGCGGGCCTGAAGGTCGTGGACGATGAAATGCTCGACCATGTCGTTGACGTCGAGTGTCGACAGGCCGGCGAGCGGGGTCCGGTCCAGCAGTTCGAAGACGGAGGCGAGCAACCGGCCGGATTCGGCCAGCAGCGCCAGTTCTCGCGGCTGCTTGGTCATGCTTCGCCGACCGCCAGCGACTGTGCCGACACGCCGGCGGAACTGAGCTCGCGGGCGATGATCTCGCCGAAGCTGAGCGTCGGATTGGTCTCGCACAGCATGCCGATCCTGATCCAGTAGACCGCCTGCGCATTGATCGAGCGGCACGACACCTTGCTCGCGCGTCGAAGCTGATCGTGCAGATCGTCGTCTATGTTCACGATGCCCATCGGGGCGCTCCATATATGGTTCGTATATGAAGCGTATATAGGTCGTATAGGGAGATGCCAAGAGGGCGTTCGGCTTGGCTTGGTATCCCGCGCGGAGTGGCCCGCCGCTCAGCTTCCGGCGCGGATCTCGAGCCGTTCGAGGTCCGGCACGACGACATGGCGGTTGTTCTCGATGACGATCACGCCATCGGTGCGGAGCTTGGTGATCTGCCGGCTGACCGTCTCGATGGTGAGCCCGAGGAAGTCGGCGATGTCGGCGCGCGTCATCGGCAGGTCGAAGGTCGCCGACGCCTCGTCCGGCTCGGCGGACGGGTCGATGTGGCGCGCGATCATCAGGAGGTAGCTCGCGACCTTCTCGGCGGCGGTCTTGCGGCCGAGCGTGACCATCCAGTCGCGCGCCTCGTCGAGCTCCTTCAGCGTCTGTTCGAGCAGCTTGTGCTCAAGGCCTGGCGATTCCCGGATCATCCTGTCGATCGTGGACCTGGGGAAGGAGCACAGCTGCACCGGCGTCGCCGCCTCGGCGGTGATGCGGCTCTCCGCCTTGAAGGGACGGCCGAGGAAGTCGGGCGCGAACTGCAGGCCGACGATCTGCTGCCGTCCGTCGGCGAGCGTCTTGGTGAGCTTCACCACGCCGGACAGGATGTTCGAATAGCTCTCGATCCGCTCGGCGTCGGCGACGAGCTCCTGGCCCTCGGCGGCCTTGTGCTTCCACGAGGTCTTCGACAGCGCGGTGAGCTGCTCGGGCGTCAGCGCGCCGCAGATGCCGCGGTGCCGCGCCTCGCAGGACAGACAGAGCACGGGCGTTCCGTCGGTGTGTACGTCTTTTCTCAGGTTCTGCGTGCCCATCATCGCCTCGCCCCTTGAGTTAACACCTCGGTGCGTCTTTCGCGCTGCGGCAGACTGTCAGACCCTTCCGAACCTTGATCCACGTCAACGTGCAGAGCGGGCAAATGGTGCATCTTGCAGGCGAACAGAGGATCAGGACGTGACTTTCGCCCAGACCAGTCGCCTTGCCGAGACCGCGCCGCGTTACACCAGCTATCCGACAGCGCCGCATTTCCACCCCGGCATCGACGAGGAGGCGGTGACGCGCTGGATCGACGCGATCCCCGACGGCGACGCGGTGTCGCTCTATCTCCACATCCCGTTTTGCGACCGGCTCTGCTGGTTCTGTGCCTGCCACACCAAGCAGACGCTGCGCTACGAGCCGGTGTCCCGCTTCCTGCGCTCGCTGCATGCCGAGATCGAGACCGTCGCGGCGGGCATCGGCACGCGCACCCGCATCGCCGCGATCCATTTCGGCGGCGGCTCGCCGACCATGCTGGCGCCCGCCGACTTCCGCGAGCTGATGGCCCGCATCAGGGCCGGCTTCAACGGCGCCGACACGGCCGAGCTGTCGGTCGAGATCGACCCCAACGACATGACGGACGAGAAGCTGGACGTGATGGCCGGCGCCGGACTGACCCGCGCCAGCCTCGGCGTGCAGGACTTCGATCCCAGGGTGCAGCGCGCGATCAACCGCGAACAGTCGTTCGAGCTGACGCGCGCGGTCGTGGAAGGGTTGCGCAACCGCGGCGTCGGCTCGCTCAATCTCGACCTCATCTACGGCCTGCCGCACCAGACGGTCGACAGCGTCATGGCCACGGTCGGCCAGGCGCTGACGCTCAGGCCCGACCGGATCGCGCTGTTCGGCTATGCGCACGTGCCCTGGTTCAAGAAGCACCAGACGATGATCGACGAAACAGTGCTTCCGGATGGCGCGGCGCGGCTGGAGCAGTCGCTGGCCGCCGCGCGGCTGGTGATGGAGGCCGGCTACGCGGCGATCGGCATCGACCATTTCGCGCTGCCGTCCGACAGCCTGACGCGGGCGGCGGACGCCGGCCGGCTGCACCGCAACTTCCAGGGCTATACGGACGATCCCTGCGAGACGCTGATCGGGCTCGGACCCTCCTCGATCAGCCGCTACCGCCAGGGCTATGCGCAGAACATCGCCTCCACCATGGACTACCAGCGCCGGGTCGACACCGGCCACATGGCGATCGCCCGCGGCGTCGAGCTGTCGGAGGACGACAGGGTGCGCTCCTGGGTGATCGAGCGGCTGATGTGCGATTTCGGCTTCTCGCCGGAAGAGGCGCTGGCGCGCTTCGGCCGGGCCTGCGCGCCGGTGCTGTCGGAAGCGGCGGTCATAGCGCAGACCGACCGCGACGCGCTGCGCGAGAAGGGCGGCAGCTACGTCGTCCCCGCCGGTGCGCGGCCCTATGTGCGCACGATCGCCGCGCGCTTCGACGCCTATCTCGCGCGCGGCACGGCGCGGCATTCGCTGGCGGTTTAGCTGGACGCGTTGCGAACAAGCCATGAACGATGCTTCATGGCGGCATGAACCTTGCCGTCCGTGATTCGACCGCCGCCGCTCCGGCGAAGGACTATCTGTCCCGCCTCAACGACGGGCAGCGCCTGGCGGTGGAACATGGCGACGGCGGCGTGGCGTCGCCCCTGCTGATCATCGCGGGCGCCGGATCGGGCAAGACCAACACGCTGGCGCACCGCGTTGCGCACCTGATCGTCAAGGGCGCCGACCCGCGCCGCATCCTGCTGATGACCTTCTCGCGCCGGGCGGCAGGCGAGATGAGCAAGCGTGTGGAGCGGATCGCCGCGGAGGTGATGGGCGACCGGGCGAAGGCGCTGACCGAGGGGCTGACCTGGGCCGGCACGTTCCATTCCGTCGGCGCGCGGCTGTTGCGCGACTATGCGCTGGAGATCGGGCTCGACGCGGCCTTTACCATCCACGACCGCGAGGATTCGGCCGACCTGATGAACCTGGTGCGGCATGATCTCGGCCTGTCGAAGACCGAGAGCCGGTTTCCGGCCAAGGGCACATGCCTGTCGATCTATTCCCGCACGGTCAACGGCCAGGCCGAGTTGGAGCCGGTGCTGGGGAAATACTTCCCGTGGTGCGCCGGCTGGGCGGTGGAGCTGAAGCAGCTGTTTGCGGCCTATGTCGACGCCAAGCAGGCGCAGAACGTGCTCGACTATGACGACCTGTTGCTCTGGTGGGCGCAGATGTGCGCCGAGCCGGCGATCGCCGAGCATCTGGGCTCCCGCTTCGACCACGTGCTGGTGGACGAATACCAGGACACCAACCGGCTGCAGGCGGCGATCCTGACCGCGATGAAGCCGGACGGGCGCGGGCTGACGGTGGTGGGCGACGACGCGCAGTCGATCTATTCCTTCCGCGCGGCGGAGGTACGCAACATCCTCGACTTCCCGAACCTGTTTCCCGAGCCGGCGGGCGTCGTCACGCTCGACCGCAACTACCGCTCCACCGACGCGATCCTGTCGGCCGCCAATGCGGTGATCGGCGAGGCGCCGGAGCGGTTCGCCAAGACGCTGTGGACGGACCGCCGCTCGGCCGAGAAGCCGGCGATCGTCACCGTGCGCGACGAGGCGGGGCAGGCGACTTTCGTCTGCGACAAGATTTTGGAAGCGCGGGAGGAAGGCATCGCCCTCAAGAGCCAGGCGGTGCTGTTCCGCGCCGCGCACCATTCCGGCCCGCTCGAGGTGGAGCTGACGCGGCGCAACATCCCGTTCGTGAAGTTCGGCGGGCTGAAGTTCCTCGATTCCGCGCATGTGAAGGACATGCTGGCGGTGCTGCGCTTCGCCGAGAATCCGCGCGACCGCGTCGCCGGCTTCCGCGTGCTGCAGCTGATGCCGGGCATCGGCCCGTCGGCGGCGGCGAATGCGATGGAGGCGATGGAGCGCGCGCTCGACCCGGCGCTGGGGCTGCAGTTCTTCCGCCCGCCCGCCCGCGCCGAGACCGACTGGCCGGACTTCGCGGCGCTGTTTTCAGGGCTGCGCCAGAAGCCGGCCTGGCCGGCCGACCTGGAGCGCGCCCGCCTCTGGTACGAGCCGCATCTGGAGCGTACCCACGAGGACGCGGCGGTGCGCCGCGCCGACCTGTTGCAGCTGGAGCAGATCGCGGCCGGCTATCCCTCGCGCGAACGTTTCCTCACCGACCTTACCCTCGACCCGCCGGATGCCGTGAGCGACGAGGCGGGGCCGCCGCATCTCGACGACGATTATCTCATCCTGTCGACCATCCATTCGGCCAAGGGGCAGGAATGGACCAAGGTGTTCGTGCTCAATGCGGTCGACGGCTGCATCCCGATCGACCTCGCGGTGGGCGAGAAGGAGGAGATCGAGGAGGAGCGGCGGCTGCTCTATGTCGCGATGACGCGGGCCAAGGATTCGCTGTCGCTGGTCGCTCCGCAGCGCTTCTTCGTACACGGCCAGGCCGCGCGCGGCGACCGCCACGTCTACGCCGCGCGCACGCGGTTCATTCCGGATCATATCCTCGGGCAGTTCACACGTTCAGCCTGGCCGCCGCCGTCCGCCGCACAGGGGCGGGGGCCGCAGCCGGACGTGCGGGTGGACCTGAAGGCGAAGATGCGGGGGATTTGGCGGTAAATTGCTAGCTTGCTGATATATCATGTTTGAGCGTCGGAAGATTTATCCAGCGAGTAGCAGATAAGAAGGATAATCAATCTTTAAGTGCGTGGTTGCCTATTCCTCAGGTTGGAGTCATCTTAAAATTGATTTAACCTGGGAGGGTGATGTGGGAAGGAAATTTGGAAGGATAGGCGAGCACGATATAAGAAATGTGGTGCTCGACATTATCAAGAACGAGCCAAACCGAGAAATTAGCACGACTAAGCTAATAGCCGAGCTACGAAAGGTCGTTCCACTTAGCGGTGAGGACGAAGAACAACTAGAAGGCCGGAACGATGACCGTTTCTCTCAAATCGTTCGGAACATAAAGTCTCACAAGGATCAGCCCGGCAATCTAATATATGATGGTCACTTGATCCCGATTAAGGGCGGCTTCAAGATGATTTAGCGTATTCAGTCTTGTAGCCGGGTTTGAGCCATTTCAACTCGGTTCCAGCGGGTGCGGTCTTGTCCCAGACGAACCAAGCGTAAGCTGTTGTACCAGAGCCGGCCTGTGCCGCTCCCGCAGGATAGAAAGTTATCCTCTCGCTAAAAACCCACACTCGCGAAGGTGGGCACTCTGCAAAAATTGTTCGCGAACGGTTTGCTCCTTCTAAGAAGGCAAGGCGCAGAAGTAATGCGAACTTGCAACGTGCGAGCGTCACACCGGATCGCACAAAAGCCTCGGCACTATTATAAGGCGGATTAGTAACAATATTATCTGCGGGCGTTTGAGCGGTTGTGAAATCTATCCCAATCGTGCCGAAGCCGCGGTCGAAAAGGTCGGAGCTACGAACTACGTTGCCTTTTGTTTTGAGGATACGCGACATTGCGCCATCACCACATGCACACTCCCAAATCTCGCCTTCGAACCGCTCGTTGTCCATTAGAGCGTATGTGGCCCAAGCTGGAGTGGGGAAGTAGTCTGGGCCCGCCAAGTCGGCGAAGCGCTTCATTGTAGGCTTGAACCCGCCGTTCAGATGATACGTTGCGTCCATGATTCGCTCCCCGTCTGAACAGAGAGCATGACGCGATAAGTTGGTTAATGAAGCCTTAATGAAGTGCGGCGGATTGACTCACCGGTATCATTTGCAGAATTAGATATATTAGCACACCTTCTCATCGTTTCCTTTAGAGTAAATGGGAGAAGATTTGCTCGACGGGGGATTACAGTCTTCACACTCCCCTACATCACCGCCCCGATCTGCCAGGGCACGAACTCGTTGTCGCCGTAGCCGAGTTCTTCCGATTTCGACTTCTTGCCGGATGCGA
This sequence comes from Mesorhizobium australicum, assembly GCF_900177325.1. NCBI lineage: Bacteria > Pseudomonadati > Pseudomonadota > Alphaproteobacteria > Hyphomicrobiales > Phyllobacteriaceae > Mesorhizobium > Mesorhizobium australicum. Next base: position 1,415,229 of record NZ_FXBL01000004.1, read on the forward strand.
CCGCCAGGATTTCCTCGAAGATCTGCCGCCCCTTGTCGGCCACGCTGACGCCTTCAAGAATGTCGCCGCAGTTGATGTCCATGTCGTCCACCATGCGCTCGTACATCGGCGTGTTGGTGGCGAGCTTGATCGAAGGGGCGGGCTTGCAGCCATAGGCGGAGCCGCGGCCGGTGGTGAAGCAGATGATGTTGGCGCCGCCGGCGACCTGGCCGGTCGCCGAGACCGGGTCGTAGCCGGGCGTGTCCATGAAGACGAAGCCTTTTTCGGTGACGGGTTCGGCATATTCGTAGACGGCGTTGAGCGTGGTCGAGCCGCCCTTGGCGGCCGCACCCAGCGATTTTTCGAGGATGGTGGTCAGCCCGCCGGCCTTGTTGCCGGGGGAGGGGTTGTTGTTCATCTCGCCGCCAAGGCGGGCCGTATATTCTTCCCACCAGTGGATGCGCTCGACCAGCTTTTCGCCGACCTCGCGGGTGCGGGCGCGGCGGGTGAGGAGGTGTTCGGCGCCATAGATCTCGGGCGTCTCCGACAGGATGGCGGTGCCGCCGTTCTTGACCAGGATGTCGGCCGCGACGCCGAGCGCCGGATTGGCCGTGATGCCGGAATAGCCGTCCGAGCCGCCGCATTGCAGCGCCAGCGTCAGCTGCGAGGCGGGCAGCGACTCGCGCTGCGCGGCGTTGACCGCCGGCAGCATTTCCCGGATGCGCGCCAGGCCCTGCTCGATGGTCTTCCTCGTGCCGCCCGTGTCCTGGATGGTCATGGTGCGGAAGGTGTCGCCTTCCGAAATGCCGTAGGTCGATTTCATCCGACCGATCTGGAACACCTCGCAGCCGAGCCCGACCAGCAGCACCGCGCCGAGATTGGGATTGCCGGCATAGCCCCATTGGGTGCGCTGCAGGATATCGAAGCCTTCGCCGGAGCCGGCCATGCCGCAGCCGGTGCCGTGGGTGAACGAGACGACGCCGTCGACGTTCGGAAAGGCGTCGAGCAGGCCGGACCGTTCCGCCGCCTCGGCCATGAAGCGGGCGACCGAGGCGGAGCAGTTCACGCTGGTGAGGATGCCGAGATAGTTGCGCGTGCCGGCACGGCCGTTCTCGCGGCGGAAGCCCTGGAAGGTCGCCTGCTCCTCGACCGGCAGCACGTTTTCCGGCCGCGCGTCGGCGCAGAACTGGTAGTCGCGCTCGAAGTCGTGCAGGGCGACATTGTGCTCGTGCACCCAGTCGCCTTTTTCGATCGGCTGGCTGGCGAAGCCGATGATCTGGCCGAACTTGCGCACCGGCTCGTCCCTGCCGATCGCGCGGCTGGCGATCTTGTGGCCGAAGGGAATTCTTGCGCGCGCGACGATGCCCTCGGCGGCCATCTCGCCGGCCTCGATGCGCCCGACGGCGATCAGCACGTTGTCGTCGGCCCCGAGCCGCAGGGTCCTGGCTGTTCTGCTGTCCACGCTGAGCTCCCTCGGCTGACGCCGCAAACTTGTATGGTAGTTTCCTCGAAAGGTATTGCGGGGGCCGGCCGCGCGCAAGCGGCAGGGTGGTCGCATGCGGGGGCTCCCACCCTCTGGCCCATCCGTGCAGGCCGGCTGGCTTCGCATTTGGCGTCGTGCAGGTCGGTTTCGCGACACAGTCGCAGCGGCGGGCTTGCCAGCATCCGGTGCGATTCCGGGTCAGTCCTGCCATGTCGACGCAAGTCCGCCATCCGATCTGGCTTCCCGCCGTCAGGGCGCCGGGGGCAAGCACCTTTGCGCTGCTCTATGCGGTGGAATCCTTCGCGCGCGCATCCGTCGCCAGCGTCATCCCGATCCAGGCCTACGAGCTGTTGCACGACAAGCAGGCCGTCTCGCTGCTCTACACCTTCGTGGCGCTGACGGGGCTGTCGGTGACGCTGTTCATGCCGATGCTGATCGTCCGCTTCGCGAGGCGCTGGGTCTACACCGCCGGCGTGGTCTCGCTCGCCATCGGCGCGGCGATGTTCCTGACCGATACGCTGGCCGGCCAGCTTCTCGGCATGCTGTTCCGCGTCATGGGCGCGAGCGCACTGTCGATCACGCTCAACCTCTACATCATGGACCATATCGCCAAGACCAGGTTCATCGAGGCCGAGTCGATGCGCATGGCGTGGTCGACGCTCGCCTGGACCGGCGGCCCGACGATCGGCGTGTTTCTCTACAGCCATTTCGGCCTGTGGGCGGCCTACGGCGTGGTGGTGGTGTTCTGCGCCATCCTGCTCGCTCTGTTCTGGTATTTCCGGCTGAGCGACGACAAGGCGATCCGGCCGGGCGTGGCCAAGCCGACGAATCCGCTCGCCAATATCGGCCGCTTCCTGGCGCAGCCACGGCTGCGGCTCGCCTGGGCGATCGCCTTCGGCCGCTCGTGCTTCTGGACCACTTTCTTCGTCTATGGTCCGATCCTGATGGTGTCGACGGGGCAGGGCAGCCTCGCGGGCGGCATGCTGGTCTCGGCCGGCAACGCGCTGCTGTTCTCCGCGCTGCTCTGGGGCAAGGCCGGCAGGCGCTTCGGCGCGCGGCCGACCATGGCCTTCGCCTTCGCCGCGGCGTCGCTGACGCTGTTCGCAGCCGCCGCGTTCGGCGAGGTCGCACCGCTCGCGGCCGGCGGCTGCCTGCTTCTCACGGCCTTCTTCGTCATCGCGCTGGACGCGCTCGGCTCGACCGTCTTCATGCGCGCGGTCAGGGTGCACGAGCGGCCGCAGATGTCGGCGGTCTACCGCACCTATCTCGACCTGTCGGAACTCCTGCCGCCGCTGGTCTATTCCGTGGTGCTCGCCTTTGCCGGGCTCGGCGGCGTGTTCGCCACGCTCGGCCTCTTCCTCGCCTTTTGCGGCTGGCTGACGTGGACATACCTGCCGAAAGGGCTGTAGCCGCCCGAGGACAGGACCCCGGGCGGCCAAGGCTCACAGGTTGCAGGCTCGCCTGATCGCCAGCTGGACCGGCGACGGCGGCAGCGCGGGGTCGAATTCGCCACGAGGCAGAAGCGGCGGCTGCGCCATGAAGCGGGGACGGCCGGCCCGGTTGGGCTGGGCCGAGTGCACCAGGAAGGGATGGCAGAGATAGACCGTGCCAGCGTCGCCGGTCGCCAGCGCCTCGTCGCAGTGCGCCGTCGAGGCGAAGCCGTCAGCGGCCAACTCGCCCAGGGTCATGCCGTCCTCGCCGTGCGGCAGCAGTTGCCGTGCGATGTCGAGATGCGATCCGGCCCGTATCTTCGTCGGGCCGTCAGCCTCCGTCACGTCCGAGAACAGAAACAGCATGAGCAGCGCCCGACCGCGGCTCTTGATGTTGACCCGCCATTGCATGAAATCCGGAGCGTCGGTGCCGAAGCTCACATCGACGTGCCACCCCGAATCTCCGGGATCTTCGGGCGAGGGAAAGCGGACCGGAAAGGTTCCGAGGCCCGCCGGCGCGATCCAGCGGTCGACGCCGACAAGCGTGTCGTAGGCCGCGTGCAGGGCTGGCGTGTTCGCCGCCGCCACGAAGGGCGGCGCTGCCATGAACGGAAGCCGGACGACCGGCCTGGTCCACCCCTCCGGTTTGTCCGGCGACAGGCCCATTGCCTTCCAGAGGATGTCGCGGCACTCGGCGGCGAGATCGGCGCCGAATGCGCCGTCGAGCCTCAGATAGCCGCGTTCGATGAAGTGTTCGACCTGGGCCGCGCCCGGGCCTTGCTGATTGATTGCAGGCATTCCATGCTTCTCCTTCGGAGACCGCCTTGCGGCTCCGGCGATTCATCTCGGCGCGTCGCCGCGCCCCGGCTCAAGCGCGGGTCAGATGATCGGGAAGAAGCTGGACATGAACATCATGCGCACATTCTAGGGTGGGCAGGACATGCTGGCAAGGACGGGATTTCATCACCGAGGTTGACAAGACGCGGCCCAGACCCGATGCCGGGCGCAACGGAGCATCGATCGTGACGGCACAGGACAGGGCGGAACTGGCGGGAGGAGACGGGCTGTTCGCGCGGCCGTGGGTGTTCATCCGCGGCGTGCCGGCGATGAAGTTCCTGCCGCCGGAAGGGCCGCCCGAGATCGCCTTTGCCGGCCGCTCCAATGTCGGCAAGTCGTCGCTGATCAATGCGCTGGTCGGCCAGAAAGGGTTGGCGCGCACCTCGAACACGCCGGGGCGCACGCAGGAGCTCAACTATTTCGTGCCGGACGGCCATTCGGGCGAGGGCGCCGACCTGCCGCCGATCGCGCTGGTCGACATGCCGGGCTACGGCTTCGCGCAGGCGCCGAAGGCGCAGGTGGACGCCTGGACCAAGCTGGTCTTCGACTATCTGAAGGGCCGCGTGACGCTGAAGCGCGTCTACGTGCTGATCGATTCGCGCCACGGGGTGAAGGCCATCGACGACGAGGTGCTGTCGCTGCTCGACAAGGCGGCGGTATCGTATCAGATCGTGCTGACCAAGACCGACAAGATCAAGCCGCCGGCCGTGCCGAAGCTGGTAGCGGAGACGCTGGAGAGGATCCGCAAGCGCCCGGCCGCCTTCCCGACGGTGATCGCCACGTCGTCGGAAAAGGGCGAGGGCATGCAGGAGCTGCGCGACGCGATCCTGCTGGCGGCCAGCGGCGGGTGAGCTTGCCAGCATATACAAAATTTTGTATATGATCTTTCATGAAGCCACTGAGGTTTCGCGGCAGTGCTCTCGATGACTTGCGGACCTTCTCGACCGTCGCGCGCCGGGAAGTGGGTTATCAACTCGACAAGGTTCAGAAGGGACTGGAACCAACAGACTGGAAGCCGATGCCGACTATCGGGAAAGGCGTACAGGAGATCCGGGTTCGGGACGAAACCGGCGCATTTCGAGTCATATATGTCGCCAAGTTTTCTGATGCGATTCATGTCCTGCATTGCTTCCAGAAGAAGACACAGAGGACCAGCAAAGCCGACCTGGATCTCGCGGCGAAACGTTATGGCGACCTGTTGAAGGAGTTGAACCGGTGAGCAAGGACACGTTCGACAGCGTATGGGACGCCCTTGAGGAGACGCCCGCCGAAGCCGAGAACATGAAGCTCCGTTCGACGCTGATGATGGCGCTGGAACAGCATATCCGGGCAAAGGACTGGACTCAGGCGGAGGCCGCGCGCCGACTCGGCGTGACGCAGCCCCGAGTGTCCGATCTCCTGCGCGGCAAGATCAACCTCTTCGCCCTCGACAGTCTCGTCAACATGGTGGCGGCGGCCGGGCTGCACGTCGAAGTTCAGGTTCGCGACGCCGCCTGATCGAGGTCGCCAGCGCGGCGTGGCCGCACGACCCGAACCTCGTGCCTGTCCTGCCCGACCTGTTCCACTTCAGCCTCGACATGTGGCTCGCGATGCATGAGGACCTGCGCTATTCGAGGCGCGTGCGGCTGCTGTTCGACCATCTGGCGGCAGAGTTGCCAGCCTATGCGAAGACCGGGCGGCGCCCGGCGAGAGGGAAGGACGACGCATGAATCTCTCCGAGCAACTGGGCGCGGGACTGTCGGGCATCGAGCAGTTGCGCGCCATCATGGCCTCGGGCAGGAGCGCCGGCATCGGTACGACGATGGAGTTCCGCCTGACTGTGATCGAGGACGGCTTCGTCGTCTTCGAGGGAACGCCGGGGCTGCATGTCTACAACCCGATCGGCATGGTGCATGGCGGCTATGCCGCGACGCTGCTCGATTCCGCCTGCGGCTGCGCGGTGCATACGAAGCTGAGTGCGGCGCAGGCCTACACGACGCTCGAGCTGAAGGTGAGCTATCTCAAGGCGATGACCGCGAACACCGGCCCGGTGCGCGCGGAGGGAAAGGTGATCCAGATGGGCCGCCGCGCCGCCTTTTCGGAAGGGCGGCTGGTCGACGCCGCCGGCACGCTCTACGCCACCGCGACCTCGTCGCTGCTCGTCATGGAGCGCAAATAGGTCAGGCGCCCTGCGCCGGGTGGAAGGTCAGCGCCAGGCCGTTGATGCAGTGGCGCATGCCGGTGGGCTTCGGCCCGTCGTCGAAGATATGGCCGAGATGGCCGCCGCAGCGTCGGCAATGGCATTCGGTGCGGACCATGAAGAACGAGCGATCCTCGCGGGTGCCGATCGCGTCCGGCAGGGATTCCCAGAAACTCGGCCAGCCGCTGCCGGACTCGTATTTCGTCTCCGACGAGTAGAGCGGCAGGTTGCAGCCGGCGCAGTGGAATAGGCCCTTGCGCTTCTCGTGGTTGAGCGGGCTGGTGCCGGCTGGCTCCGTGTCCTCGTGGCGCAGCACCTGATAGACGTCCGGCGGCAGTTGCGCCTTCCATTCGGCGTCGGTCTTGGTGATCTCGAACTCGGCGGCGATTGCCGCGCCGCCGCGGCCACGCAGCATCGCGCCGCTGGCGAGAACCGCGGCTGTGCCGGCGGACAGATACAGGAAAGCGCGTCTGTTCATGGTGTGCTCCTCCAGACCCGTTCTACATTGGCGCGGCCGTCACGGCGAAATCAACTCGGCTTGAGCCGCCCGCGCCTGTTTACGGACCTGTTTCAAGAAAGACGGCGCTCCGCCCTCTGCGACAGACGCGGAAGGGGGAGCGCCGGACGATCGCGCGGGCGCTCGGGGGTGCGATAGGCCCCGCGCGGCCGACGGGGATCACATCTTCGGCAGGAGCACCTTGTCGATGACGTGGATGACGCCGTTGGACTGGTCGACGTCGGCGATCGTGACGGTGGCTACGCCGCCGGTCTCGTCGGTGAGCGTGATCTTGTCGCCGTCCATCTTGGCCTGCAGCGTGCAGCCGCCGACGGTCTTGACCGGATGCGTGCCGCCGTCGTCCTTGATCATCTTGCCGATCGCGTCCGACATGGCGTCAGCCGCCACGACGTGGCAGGTCAGCACCTTGGTGAGCATCTCCTTGTTCTCGGGCTTGAGCAGGTTGTCGACGGTGCCGGCCGGCAGCGCGGCGAAGGCCTCGTTGGTCGGCGCGAAGACCGTGAACGGGCCGGGTCCCTGCAGCGTCTCGACCAGGCCGGCGGCCTTCACCGCGGCGACGAGCGTGGTGTGGTCCTTCGAATTGACCGCGTTCTCGACGATGTTCTTATCGGCATACATCGGCGCGCCGCCGACCATCGGATTGGCGGCATGGGCGGCGCCGGCAAGGGCGGCGAGGGCGACAGCGGAGGCGAGAACGGAAGACGTGAACTTGCGCATGGCGTGACTCTCCTTGGGTTATTCCCCGTGGTGGGGATGCAGGGAGCTACGGAAGCAGGGGAGACAGAGTTTCGCGGATGTGTGGTCACGGTCGCGTGATCGGAATCATTCGTCGGTCGAGCGCCCGTCTCAGATATCCCTCAAATCCCCCGCCGCGACCACCGGCCCGGTTGGCGCGCCGGTGGGGGAGCCGCCCTTGGGCTCGAGGCTGATGGCGAAGACGGCGCCGGAGGCGATCTTCTGCTGGAGGTCCCGCGAGACGGCGAGATGCACATTCGATCCGGCAGGGATGACGCCGATCGACTGCGGCGGCTGGTTGTTCTCGATCACCCAGAGCTCGAAATCTCGGTCGGATGCCCGCTCGCCCGTCACGTGCGACAGGCCGATGTCCTTCGCTCGGGCGTCGTAGACGACAAAATAGTGCACGTCGCTCTGCTGCGGGGCGAGCGAGGCGACCAGCCGACCGGCAGGAGCGACCGGAGGCGGCGGCGACACGAGGGGGAGGGCGATGTAGAGGGCCAGCGCCGCAAGTGCTGCCACCGTCAGCCCGCGCCAGAAGGCGAGACTCTGCCAGAGGCCGGCCTTTGCGGTGGTGGGCGTGGCTGCATTCGCGAAGAGACGGCGGTCGAGCCCCTGTTTCACAGCGACCGGAGGCTCTATCGGCGCGTAGGCGTCTCCCATCGGCGCGAGCGTCACTTCCCAGCGGTCGACCAGGCGCGCGAAGGCCGCATCTTCTTCGTTGCGGCGCGCGGCAGCCGCGCGATCCTCGGCGCCGAGCGTGCCGAGGACGTATTCGGCAGCGACGGCGTCGTCGCCTCCGAGTTCCCTCTCGCTGTCGTCGGTGCCGTTCATCGTTCCAGGCATTCCCTGAGTTTCAAGAGGCTGCGCCGCAGCCAGGTGCGCATCGTGTTGAGCGGAACTTTGTACCTCTCGGCGAGATCCGCATAGCTCTCGCCCGCAATGTAGGCGCCGCGCACGGCGGCGGCCTTGTCCTTGTCCAGTTCGTCCAGACAGGAGAAGATCCGCTCGCGCTCGGCGCCTGCCATCGCCAGCGCCTCGGGGCCGGGCGCCGGGTCGGCGATGTCGAGCGCCTCGTCCAGATCCTCCGCCGGCCGGCGCTTCTGCCGCACGCGGTCGATCGCGTGGTTGCGCGCCACCGCCACCAGCCACGAGATCGGGCTCAGGTCGGAGACGGCGAAACGGTCGGCCTTCGTCCAGATTTTGACGTAGACCTCCTGCAGCGCTTCCTCGGCTTCGGCCCGATCGTTCAAGACACGCAAGCAGACGCCGAAGAGTTTCGCGCTCGTCTGCCGGTAGAGCAGATCGAAGGCGGTGCGATCCTTCATCGAGGTGCGCACGATCAGCTTGGTGATGTCCTGAGGCGTCATCGCGGCCAAGTTAGGGCTTCGCGGAACATTTGCAACGGGCGACGGCGCCGGTCCGGCGCGGATGTCCGCCGCTTCATTGCCAAAGTCTCGCCCGGTCGGATAGCCTCCGGCGGGAACAGGGGGGAGCGCCATGTCAGCCGAGCAGGTTCTGTGGGAATACGACGCGGTGGGTCAGGCTGAACTGGTGCGGAAGGGCGATATATCGCCCTTCGACCTGGTCGAGGCCGCGATCAACCGGCTGGAGAAGGTCAATCCGCAGATCAACTGCGTGGCGGAGAAGACATACGAACAGGCCCGCGCCGCAGCCAAGGCTGTCGACCGCGACGCGCCTCTCGCCGGCGTGCCTTTCGCCATCAAGGATCTGGGCATCGCGCAGAAAGGCGTCATCACCCATTCCGGCAGCCGCGCGCCGGTGTTCGTGCCGGACTTCGATTCCGTCCTCACCGAGCGCTACCGCGCCGCCGGGCTGATCCCGATCGCGACGACCACCTCGCCGGAATACGGTTTGAGGTTGATGACGGAATCGGCGGCGTTCGGCGTCACCCGCAATCCCTGGAACACGGGGCACACGACGGGCGGCTCGTCCGGAGGATCGTCCTCGATCGTCGCAGCCGGCGTGGTCGCGGCCGCGCATGCCTCTGATGGCGGCGGCTCGATCCGCGTGCCGTCCGCCTGCACCGGCCTCGTCGGCATGAAGACCTCGCGCGGCCGCGTGCCGCTGTCGCCGCTGGTCACAGAGAGCTGGTACGGCTTCGTCGTCGACCATGTGGTGAGCCGCACCGTGCGCGACAGCGCCGCGCTGCTCGATCTGACGCACGGACCCGATCCGCTGGCGCCCTACGCCGCGCGCCCGCCGAAGGGAACCTTCGCGGCAGCCGCGGCGCGCGATCCAGGCAGGCTGACGCTCGCCGTCTACCGCGGCTCCCCGCTCGGGCTGGAAATCTCGAAGGAGACGCTCGCCGCGCTGGACACCGCGGTGGCGCTGGCGCGCGAGGGCGGCCATTCGGTCGAGGAGATCGACCTGCCCTATATCGGCCGCCAGTTCATGGCCGATTTCGCCGGCAGCGTCGCCTCCGCCGTGGCCGGCCTGCTGCGCATGGAGCGCGTCCGCAACGGCCGCGACATCGCAGGCGATGTCGAGCGCGCCTCGCGGGTGCTGGGCCGATATGGCGAACTGCGGACCGCGGGCGAGATCTATGCGGGGCTGGAGCGCCTGCATGCGGCGTCGCGGCAGTTGATCAGCGAGACGGCGAAATACGACGCCGTGCTGATGCCGATCATCGCCCATCCGCCGCTCGCCGTTGGCGCGATGAACCCCAAGGGCGCGGATGAGCTCATCGAGAACCTGCTCGACAAGCTGCGGCTCACCTGGCTGCTCAAGTTCCCGCAGTTTTTCGGCCAGCTTCTGGACAAGAGCCTCTGGTTCACCCACTGGCCGGCGATCCAGAACGTCTCCGGCCAGCCGTCCATTGCCTTTCCGGTGCACCTGACCGAGACCGGCCTGCCACTCGGCGTGCAGGCTGCCGGCCGCCCCGGCGACGAGGAGACGCTCTACAGCCTCGCCGGGCAGTTGGAGCGGATTTCGGGCTGGGACAAGCGCCGCGCGCCGTTTCATGTGCCGGCTTGATGCCTTGGCGCCTTGCGGTAGAAATTCAGCCACCGGCTTTGAACCTGTCGCATTCTTGCGCTAAGAGGCCGCCGACCTCTCATGCCCGGGGACTTCTTCATGACCGCCGATACCGCTGAAACCGCCGCGATGCAGGCGCGCCTGCTCTCCAACGCGCTGCCCTACATGCAGCGCTACGAGAACAAGACGGTCGTGGTGAAATATGGCGGCCACGCCATGGGCGACGCCGCGCTTGGCCAGGCCTTCGCGCGCGATATCGCGCTGCTCAAGCAGTCGGGCGTCAACCCGATCGTCGTGCACGGCGGCGGCCCGCAGATCGGCGCGATGCTCAACAAGATGGGCATCGAATCCAAGTTCGAGGGCGGCCTGCGCGTCACCGACCAGAAGACGGTCGAGATCGTCGAGATGGTGCTCGCCGGCTCGATCAACAAGGAGATCGTGGCGCTCATCAACGCCGAGGGCGAGTGGGCGATCGGGCTCTGCGGCAAGGACGGCAACATGGTCTTCGCGGAGAAGGCCAAGAAGACGATGATCGACCCGGATTCGAACATCGAAAGGGTGCTCGACCTCGGCTTCGTCGGCGAGCCGGTCGAGGTTGACCGCACGCTGCTCGACCTCCTGGCGCGCTCGGAGATGATCCCAGTGATCGCGCCGGTGGCGCCCGGCCGCGACGGCCACACCTACAACATCAACGCCGACACCTTCGCCGGCGCCATCGCCGGTGCGCTGAATGCGACGCGCCTGCTGTTCCTGACCGACGTTCCCGGCGTCATGGACAAGGACAAGAAGGTGCTGCCGGAGCTGACGGTTGCCGAGGCGAAGGCGCTGATCCGCGACGGCACGATCTCCGGCGGCATGATCCCGAAGGTCGAGACCTGCATCGAGGCGATTGATCGCGGCGTCGAGGGTGTCGTCATCCTCAACGGCAAGACGCCGCACGCGGTGCTGCTCGAACTGTTCACCGAGCACGGCGCGGGAACGCTCATCGTGCCATAAGGCGAGGGCGCAGAGCCGGATCTGCTCGGACGTCGTCCCGGACGTCGCAGCCGACCCGGTACCCATTCTTCTCTGCGATTGGCCCCTGCCAAGGTTGAATCGCAATGGACACCGGATGGCCTTCGGCCTCCGGTATGACGAAGCCGTTGGGTTACGAAGCCACCGTCCGCGCCAGGTGGTCGCCGAGCCGCAGCGACAGCGCGGTGAGGGTGGTCGTCGGCGTGCACTGGCCGGCGGTCGAATAAACGGACGAGCCGGCGACATAGAGGTTCTCCATGCCGTGCACGCGGCTGTCGGCGTCGACCACGCTGGTGGCCGGGTCGGTGCCCATGCGGGTGCCGCCCATGTGGTGGTTGCCGGCGAGTTCCATGTCGGTGGGCCAGTCCTCGCCGTTCAGCACCCAGTCGCTGATGTGCAGGCGGCCGATGTCCTTGAGCGCGATCTCTTCGCCGAACATGCGCATCGATTCGACGAGCGTCTTTCGGTCGAGGTCGCCCTTCTTCCAGTGCAGCTCCATGCGCGGCACGCCCGCTGCGTCACGCTCGGTCTGGGACAGGGCGATGTGGTTCGATTCGATCGGCGGCTGCTCCCAGTCGATATGGACGCGCGCGCTGCACTGCAGGTGGGCGCCGATCGCGCTCGCCACCCATTCGGTGAGGCGCGGCGCGTAGCAGGCCATCTCGGCGATCATCTTCTTGGTGCCGTGATAGGGCATGGTCTCAAGCTGGATGTGGAAGTTCGCCAAGCCGCGGCGCTCCAGCGCTTCCGGCGTCGGGATCATGAAGCACTCGCCGTCCTCGTCGAATTCGAGCGCATCCCTGTTGGTGATGAAGGCGTTGCCGGCCCAGTACATCGGATGTTCCATCCAGTAGCGGCCGAGCGCCCTGGCGTTCGGGACCACGGCGCCGTTCGATTGCGCGTTGGACCAGAGCAGCAGGCGGGAATTCTCCAGTCCGCCCGTCGCGACGACGAAATAGGGTGCGGTGAAGTCGCCCGCCGGGGCCCCGGCCGAGTAGAGCTTCGCGCCCGTGACGGCCTTGCCGTTGCCGGCAAGTTCCAGAACGGTGGTGTTGAGCACCACGGCGACGTTGCGGCTCGCCTCCAGCTCGTCGCGGAACTGCATGCCGAAACGGACCGGGTCGCTCTTGATCAGGTCCATGCGGCCGAAATTGTCGGTAAGCGCATGCGTCGGCTTGAACTCGCGCAGGCCGAGGATCGAGCGCGTCTCGTCGAGGAAGGGCTCGATGTCGGCGTGGCGGATCGGCCAGCCCGAGTTCGGAATCCAGGACTTCGGCTCGAAGTCGTAGGCGTCGAGCACCCGGCACCAGCCGGCCCAGTGGTTCGACGACCCGCCGAGATAGCGCAGCCGCGTCACGTCCAGGTCGAAATACTGGTCGCCGACGGTGACGCCCTTGTAGAAGTCCTGCGACTCCTCGGTGATCTCCTCGCCGCCCGCCTCGAACAGGACGCAGGGGATGCCGCGCGCATCGAGCTTGCGGGCGATGGTGATGCCGGCGACGCCGCCGCCGACGATCGCAACACGCGGAGCGTGGCTCGCCGCCCTGTAGGCGGCCATGTCCTGGAAGATCATGCGAGGTCGCTCCGCTTCAGGATCCAGCCGTCGACCTCGACGATGTCGTCATGCTGGGTCGGCCGGATATATTTGAAGAGGGCAATGGCCGGCAGGGCGAAGAGAAGCGCCTTGAGGATGCCGCGGCGGCTGGTCTTCGGCAGGGGTGACTCGGATCGTGTCATCGTTGCGGTCCCGGGTTGATACATTCGGTGCTGCCGGTTCAATTCGGCACGCCTGCATCTGCTCAAGCCAGAAGCGTGCCACTGTGGCTCGCTCATCGGGCTTCCGGGTCATTCACGCCCGGCATGGTTTTCAAATCCTTACCGGAGCCATGTGCCCGGAAAATCTTTCGACGGAATGGCTAACCGTCAATCAACGACCAGAAGCAGCAGGATTCCGCAGACGATCAGGAGGCAGCCGATGGTCTCGAAGCGGTTGATCTTCTCCTTGAAGAAGAACACCGACGAAGCGAAGGTGAAGATCATCTCGATCTGCGCCAGCGCCTTGACGATCGCCGCCTGCTGCAGGGTCATCGCCATGAACCAGCCGAACGAGGCGGTGGCGCCGACGAAGCCGACGAACAGAGACGGTTTCCAGGCGGCCGCGATGCGGGACAGCTCCGCGCGGTCGCGCGCCAGCATCCACAGCGCCATGATGAGCGTCTGGAAGGAGATCACCACGAGAAGCGTGACAGCGGCCTGCATGGCGAAGGTGGGACCGCCGAGCGACAGCGACGCCGCCCGGTAGGCGACCGCCGAAACGCCGAAAGAGGTGCCCGAAGCGAGCCCGATCAGCGCTGTGCGCGAGAAGGTGGTTGTGACGAGATTGCGCAGGGTGAGTGCTGCATGTGCGACGGAGATCAGCATCACGCCGAACACTGACACCGCGATCGCCATCAGCGTGCCCGCCGTCACCGTCTCGCCGAGGAAGACCAGGCCGAACAGGGCCGCCTGCGCCGGCTCGGTGCGCGAATAGGCGGTGCCGACGGCGAAGTTGCGGAACGAGAACAGGTGCACGAGCAGGAAGGTCGCGGCAATCTGCATCAGCCCGCCGACAACCACCCAGCCGAGGAATTCGGCCGAAATCGCCGGAAAAGCGTAGCCGCCGGCACGGTTGAGGAGCACGGTGTAGAGGACGGCGAAGGGGAGGCCGAAGCCGAAGCGCACGAAGGTGGCGCCGGTCGTACCCATCACCCCCTTGAGGTGCTTCTGGCCGACCGAGCGCAGGTTCTGCAGGAACGCAGCCGCGATCGTGATGGGTATCCACAGTTCCAAGAGAGCCCCCGGGGCGAATGTCCGCCGCGGGTCTTAGTCTTTATCGCGCGAGTCGCGCAATGCGCCTGCGCCGCCGCCTCATGCCGCCAGTCGCCTCTCGGTCTCGAACATGACGCGGTTGCGGCCGGCATTCTTGGCCCGGTAGAGCTGGCGGTCGGCCTGCCGCATCAGCTCGGAAATCCTGGCATCCGGCCAGCACATCGTGCCTCCGATGCTGACGGTGAGCCGCAGCGTCCTTCCCTGGCTCGGCATGAAGCCGATCGCCTCGACCTCGGCGCGGATGCGCTCGGCAGCGCGTTCCGCCTCGCCGAGATCCGTCCCGGAGAGGAACACTGCGAACTCCTCGCCGCCGATGCGACCGACGATACTGGTCTCTCCCGTCGCGCGGCTGATCGCGGCGGCGATCTCGATCAGGGCGTCGTCGCCGACGAGATGGCCGTAATTGTCGTTGATCCGCTTGAAGTGGTCGGCGTCGACGAGCAGCAGCGCGCCACGGTTCGTCCTGCGCCGTGTAGCCTCCACCGCGGCGAAGAACGCCTCGCGGTTGAGGAAACCGGTCATGGCATCGCGCCGCGCCTTCTCGGCCAGCATGGCGTTCGCCTGCTCCAACGCGGCATGGGCGGCGCGAAGCTGGTCGTTGAGCACCTGCAGACGCTGCTGCTGCCAGTAGGTGAAGGCGCTCGCGGGGAAGGCGATGACCAGCGGGCACAGGATCGGCAGCCACAACGACGCGCCGGAGATTCCGATGCCCATCCCGGCGACGACCGCCAGCGAGGCGATGATCGACAACGCCGTCGCCAGCCCTGCCTTGATGAAGATCGAGACCACACTGCGTTCCATGGCGGCGTGATCGCAGATGGGCCTGAAATTCGCGTTCAGTCGATCCGTAAAGTTTTATCGATCATGGATTGATCGTGCTCCGGCGCGGTGCGGCGAAGGTCGTCTTGGCCCATGCGAGGCCGGGGCGTTCCACGAATCGGTAGAGCGTCCACGAGGCAATAACAGTCAGGGCGAAAGCGCAGAACGCTGCCGGCCACGGGCCGAAGACAACGGCGGCCCCGTGGGACTGTAGGAAGACGATCAGGATCTGGTGGACCATGTAGATAGCGAAGCTGATCTCGCCGAGGAAGACCAGCGGTCGGCAGGACAGGATACGGGAGACGGCGCCGTGCTGGTGGGCGAAGACGTAGACGACCAGCGCGAACAGAAGAAACATGCCGGAACGCGGATAGACCTGCGCGAAAACGCGCGGGCCCTCGGCCTGCAGGAGCTCGATGATCGGTCGATGCAGCGGCATATAGGCGATGATCAGGACGACGCATGCCAGTTGCGCCGGGAAGATAAGGTTTCGGGGCACGCGGATGCGCGCATAGAGGTGGAAGGTCAATATGCCGGCGAAGAACTCGACGATGCGAACCGGGGGGGACAGATGGAAGAACGACTGTTCGGTGACCATCGATGGCAGACTTCCCGGGGCCCCGCTGCCGAAGGGGATCGCCGCCGGGTTCCATGAGACGAATAGCATCAGTACGACCACCGCGAACGTCCAAGCGGCGATGAGCAGGATGCCCGTCCGGATGCTGAGGACTGAGATCAGCCCGAACACGATGTAGAAGAAGAGCTCGACGGAGATCGACCATGAGACCGCGTTCAGGAAGAACGCGGTTTCTAAGGACGGTATCCAGGCATGCTGGAGCGTCAGGAAGAGATAGACCTTCGTCAGGTTGGGTGCCGACGAAGCCCCGATCAATGCCAGGGCGATCAGGCCGCAGGCGACATGCAGCGGCCACAACCTGAAGAAGCGAACGGCGATGAAGCGGCCGCTGTCGCCGAGCGTGCGGATGCGACCGTGGTAGGAATAGCTGAGGACGAAGCCGCTCAGCACGAAGAAGAAGCTGACCGTCCAGCCGAGATTGACCCCCCACAGGCTCTTGGAGAGATTGAGATCGAACGGCCGCAAATGGTGCAGGAAAACCGAAAAGGCGGCGAAGAACCTCAGGGCGGTGAGGTTGTCCAGTCTCAGAGGCATCTGCAGTAATCCCGCTTGCCGCCGTTTCTTCTCACGATTCCCGGCGAGGGGACATAGGGGCGGGCAGATCAAGAGAAGCGACTGGCTTCGGCTTCCCAATATCGCCCCCCCGGATCGAGATTGCCGCTTTTACACCGCCATTGCCATGAAGTATGGAGCGGCATGACCAACAGTCCCGCCCCCGCCAGGTTTGCCCATGTCACCGACTGGGTGTTCGACCTCGACAATACGCTCTACCCGCATCACACGAACCTGTTCTCGCAGATCGACGTCAAGATGACGGCCTATGTGGCGGAATTGCTGAAGCTGTCGCGGGAAGATGCGCGCAAGCTGCAGAAGCAGCTCTATCTCGAATACGGAACGACGCTGAACGGCCTGATGGAACTGCACAGCATCGATCCGGACGATTTCCTGCAGAAGGTGCACGACATCGACTATTCCTGGGTCCAGCCCAACCCCCTGCTGGGCGAGGCGATCAAGGCGCTGCCCGGCCGCAAGTTCATCTTCACCAACGGTGACCGCGGCCACGCGGAGCGCACGGCCCGCCAGCTCGGCGTGCTGGACGAGTTCGACGACATCTTCGACATCGTTGCGGCGGGGCTGATGCCGAAGCCGGCGCGCGGCACGTACGAGAAATTCGTCGATCTGCACAAGATCGCCGGCCCGAGCGCAGTGATGTTCGAGGACTTGGCGCGCAACCTCGTCGTGCCCAAGGCGCTCGGCATGACGACGGTGCTGATTGTGCCCAACAATTTCGAGCCGACCTTCTCGGAAATCTGGGAGCGCGACCCGGCGCTCGACGACGAGGTCGACTACGTCACCGACGATCTGACCGGTTTCTTGCGTACCATATTGGGACAGGCGTCGGCTTGAAGCGGTTCACCTCCGTCGAGGCCCGGATCGACGCCGCCGCGCACCGCGTGCTCGACCGGCTGCCGCAGGGCGGCGTGTCCGGCGCGCTGGTCGAATTCGTCGTCTTCGGGCTGAAGCAGGCCTGGGCGTGCCTGTTCGGTGGCGCGCTGCTTGCCATCATGATCGCGACCGCGCTCGTCTGGCCGCAGTATGCGCCGGTCGAGCGCTACGATTTCCTCTTCCTCGCGGCGTTGTCGATTCAGGCAGCCCTGCTGGCATTCAAGCTGGAGACGCCGAGGGAGGCTGTCGTCATCCTTGTCTTCCACCTCGTCGGGACGGCGATGGAACTGTTCAAGACGAGCGCCGGGTCGTGGATCTATCCGGAGGAGGCGTTCTTCCGCATTGCCGGCGTGCCGCTGTTCTCGGGCTTCATGTATGCGGCGGTCGGCTCCTACATCGCCCGGATCACGCGCATCTTCGACATGCGCTACACCGACTATCCGTCGATCGCTGCGACGGCCGTGCTGGCGGCCGCGATCTATGCGAACTTCTTCCTGCACCATTTCATCTTCGACGCGCGATGGGGCCTGTTCGCTTTCGCCTTCGTGCTGTTCCGCAAGACGCGGGTGCACTACCGCGTCTTCCGGCACACCCACCAGATGCGGTTGCTGGTCGGCTTCCTGCTGGTCGCCCTGTTCATCTGGTTCGCCGAGAACATCGCGACCTGGTCGCGGGCGTGGATCTACCCCTCACAGGCCGACGGCTGGACGCCGGTCTCCCTGTCGAAGCTCGGCGCCTGGTATCTCTTGATGATCATTTCGTTCGTGCTGGTGAGTCTCGTCCACCGGCCGCGCGGACCGGACTGGCAGACCAGCAACGCCGACCGGGCCTAGTGCTGGTGTCCGTCGCCGGCGGTCGCGGACTTGGCCGGCGGGGTGGGTCAGTCGTCGGAGAGCGTGAGATCACCGGCCCTGACGGAAATCGCCGCGCGCCGCCGCGCCAGCGCGTCAAACTTGCTGTTCGATGCCGTAGAATGCGCGGATTACATCCCACGCCTCGTCGGCGGTGTCGGCATAGTCGATGATATCCTGGTCGCCGGGCGAGATCGTGCCCTGCTCGGCGAGGAAGTCGAGGTCGATCGCGCGCGACCAGAAATCGCGGCCGAAGAGGATGACCGGCACGCGCTCCATGCGGCCGGTCTGGATCAGCGTCAGCGTTTCGAAGAACTCGTCCATGGTGCCGAAGCCACCGGGGAAAATCGCCACCGCCTTGGCGCGCATGATGAAGTGCATCTTGCGGATCGCGAAATAGTGGAAGTTGAAGCAGAGCTCCGGCGTGACGAAGAGGTTGGGCGCCTGCTCGTGCGGCAGCACGATATTGAGGCCGATGGACGGTGCGCCGACGTCCGCCGCGCCCCGGTTGCCCGCTTCCATGACGCCCGGCCCGCCGCCCGTCACCACGACGAACTCGCGGTGATAGGAGCTGGCCGAGTGCTCGGAGCAGAGCCGGGCGAACTTGCGCGCCTCCTCGTAGTAGTGGCTGTTGGCCTTGAGGTTCTTTTCCTGCGTCTCGTTCTTCGCCGCCCAGGCTGGGCCGCCCGGCTCGGGAATGCGCGCGCCGCCGAACAGGATCACCGTCGAACGGATGCCGCGCTCCGTCAGGATCATCTCCGGCTTCATCAGCTCGAGCTGCAGGCGCACGGCGCGCGTCTCGCGGCGGGTGAGGAAATCCTCGTCGTTCCAGGCGAGCCTGTAGGTCGTCGCGCGCGTCTGCGGCGTGTCGGGAACCGCCTTGGCGCGCTCCAGATCCTCGTCGGAGTGAGGCAGCGGCGTCCAGCCGTTCTTGTCCATCGGATTCATCAGCAGTTTCCTTGCCCCGACCGTCTCTGTCCGTCTTGGATTTGCCGTGGGACCACAGTCCGGCGACGGTCGAAGCGCAATTGACCCCACTATGCCCATGACATAGGTTCCGCGCGATTTCAGCCTAGCCGTCCAGCCGTTAACGGAGTGTTTTCCATGTCGAAGCCCGATCTGACCTCCCTCGAAAAGACGGTGGAGGCCGCGTTCGAGGCGCGCGACGGAATCAGCACCTCGACCCGCGGCGAGGCGCGCGAGGCAATCGAGACGACGCTGGACCTGCTCGACAAGGGCGAGATTCGCGTCGCCGAACGCGGCGCCGACGGCGCCTGGCGCGTGAACCAGTGGATGAAGAAGGCGGTGCTGCTCTCCTTCCGGCTCAACCCGATGGAGATCATCAAGGGCGGGCCTGGCGACAGCGCCTGGTGGGACAAGGTCGCCTCCAAGTTCGACGGCTGGGGCGCAATGGACTTTGAAAAGGCCGGCTTTCGTGCCGTGCCCAACTGCGTCGTGCGCCGCTCGGCATTCATCGCCCCCGGCGCGATCCTGATGCCATCCTTCGTCAATCTCGGCGCCTACGTCGGCGAGGGCACCATGGTCGACACCTGGGTGACCGTCGGTTCCTGCGCCCAGATCGGCAAGCACGTGCACCTGTCCGGCGGCGTCGGTATCGGCGGCGTGCTGGAGCCGCTGCAGGCCGGCCCGACGATCATCGAGGACAACTGTTTCATCGGCGCCCGCTCCGAAGTGGTGGAAGGCTGCATCGTGCGCGAGGGCTCAGTGCTGGGCATGGGCGTCTTCATCGGCAAGTCGACCAAGATCGTCGACCGCGCCACCGGCGAAGTGACGTATGGCGAAGTGCCGCCTTATTCCGTCGTGGTGGCGGGAACCATGCCGGGCAAGCCACTGCCCAACGGCCAGCCGGGACCGAGCCTCTACTGCGCGGTCATCGTCAAGCGGGTCGACGAAGGAACCCGCTCGAAGACGTCGATCAACGATCTCCTGCGAGACTGAGCGATGGGCGGCCTGTCGGCGCGGCAGCTTCTCTGGCTCTTCTTACGGTTGAACGGCCGCATTAGTCGCGCGGCCTATCTTCTGGCGGGTCTCCTCGCAAATCTGGTGCCCGGTTTCCTGCTTTACCGTTTCACTCTGGCACCGGTCGAGAGCCAGGCGGCTGATTCCTGGGCGGTGGCCTTTTTTCTTATAGGCCTGCTCTCGGTCTGGAGCATTTTCGCATTGAGCGTGAAACGGGTGCATGACCTCGGCAAGCCAGGGCCGTACGCGCTTGCGCTTTTCGTCCCTGTGATCTCCTACGTGGTGTTTATCGTCCTTTGCGTGATGCCTGGCGATCCTGCGCCGAACCGCTACGGCGCCGAAACCAACTCGCCGGGGTGACGCGATGCAGTCCGGTCTCGACACCTCGGCGCGCTACAGGACGATCGACGCCGCCCGGGTGATCGCGACCGCCGAACTGCTCGAGGCGCGCATCGCCGACCGCTTCCCCGAATCCGGCCTGCGTAGGGTGGCGGTCGAACTGATCTCGCTCGGGAAGGACATCGCCCGCGAGGCCACGGAGCTGGAGGCGCCGATAAGGTGGCTGCGCGTCATGACGGTGGCGACGATCCTGGTCGGCGTACTTATCATCGGCTTCGTGATGACGATCCTATCCTTCGACCGGATCGACACCGGCGCCTTCGATTTCGTGCAGGGAATAGAGGCGACGCTGAACACGCTGCTCCTGGTCGGGCTCGGCATGATCACGCTGACCCAGATGGAGGTACGGGTGAAGCGTCGCAGGGTGTTTACCGGCCTGCACGCGCTGCGCTCGATGATCCACGTCATCGACATGCATCAGCTGACGAAGGATCCGGCGGCGCTTTCCGAGGCGTTCCAGCCGTCGACGCATTCGCCCAAGCGAACCCTGAGCGCGCCGGAACTCTCGCGCTATCTCGACTACTGCTCGGAGATGCTGTCGATCACCGGCAAGTTCGCCGCCCTCTACGCCCAGTCCGTCAATGACGACGTGGTGGTGCGCGCCGTCAACGACGTCGAGAGCCTCGGCAGCAACCTGTCCCGCAAGATCTGGCAGAAGATCGTGATGATCGCCGAGCAGTCCGGCACGCTCCGTCGCCCTGGCTGAGCCTGCCGCCTGAGGGTGACTATCGCCCGTCACGCCCAGGTGGGCCCTGTTCCTCAGCCGGATTCCGGCCTGTTCCTTCAAGGTCAAGTCTTCGGGCTCTCCCGGTCAAGACCGCATACCCCCGCGGCCGCTAGGCTTTCGGCGGACATGCCCCGCTGCGAACGCACGCGACCGTTTGCTCGGCACATGTCCGCCAGAACGCAATAACAACGAAGGGGAATGTCATGAGCATAGATTTCAACCTGAGTGCTGAACAGATAGCGCTCCGCGACGGAGCGCGCGCCTTTGCAAACTCGGTGCTGAAGGACGTTCGCAAGACGATCGCGCAATATTCCAAGCCCGACGAGCGCTTTTATTCAACCAAGCCGTTTTTCGGCCAGGGCGTCGAGGCGGGCTTCGTGAAGGCGCTTCTCCCCAAGGAGGTAGGCGGCTCCGACATCGCGACGCTCGACTTCGCGCTCGCCACGGAAGAACTGGCCGCCGTCGACGTCAACGTCCCGACTGCCATGTTAGGGAGCGGCCTTTGTATCAAGCCGGTGGCGATGTTTGGAACCGAGGAGCAGAAGAAACGCTTCCTCACCGATTTCGCCGACGATGGAACGCGCTTGGGAGCCCTGGCCTTCACGGAGGTGACCGGCGGCGCGAACTTCGATTCGCCCGATCCGCGGTTCGGCGTCAACACCTTCGCGACACTGGAAGACGACGAATGGGTGATCAACGGCCATAAGCACTACACCACCAACGGCACCGGCTGGGACGGAAACAACTGCCATCTCTATGCGGTCGTGTGTAGAACGGACCCAAGCAAGAACGCCGAGGAATCTCTCGCGGTGATCATGGTGCCGGGCGCCACTCCCGGCGTTCGGGTCACGGAGATACTCGATACGGCCGGCCACCGTGCGACGATCTCTCCGCGGATGGCTTTCGAGAATGTGCGAGTGCCGGCAAACAACATCCTGGGTAAGCCGGGCGACGGGATCAAGATCGTTTCCACGAATTTCGCCTGGACCGCGGCCCTGATCGGCGCTGCATGCGTCGGCGTGATGCGGGCCGCCTACGATCACGCCTTGCAGTTCGCACGCGAGGACTCGCGTTCAGGGCCTCATCCGATCATCGAATATCCGACGGTCGGCTACATGCTTGCCGATATCAAGATGAAGATCGAAGCCTGTCGCTACCTGACCTGGAAGGCCTGTCATCAGTACGACCAATCCAAGGGGGCCGAGCACGAGCTTGCGGTGATGACGAAGGTGTTCTGCTCGGAAACCTGCGTGAACGTCGTTTATGATACGATGCGCCTGGTCGGCGTGGACAGCTACACCGATATGCATCCGCTTGCCGAGCTGATGAACGACGCCATGTGCTTCCCGCTCTATGACGGTGGTAACATGGGTGCCCGTCGACGCAACCTGCACAGCATCATCAAGAGCCCATCCTACAGCTCGCTGACGGCACCTTACGCGACCTTCAACGCGTAGGCCGCGCCTGCAAGGTTGCCGGGGGGAGTTGTACCCGATCGAACCGATTCTGCTGGAAAGGGAACCGATCAGGTTCGACATCTCCGGCAGCCTCGCAGGACATCGAAGCCGCCAAAGAGGAAGAGAACGAGCGGCATGCGCGTCGCCAACGGGAAGGCGCCCGCGAGGAGGGCTTATGCCGGTAGGGCTTGCTCCCGCGTCAAAGTTCCCTGCTTTGGTGCCTGTAGTCCCTTGGCGGAACGCCGAAACGCCGTCGGAAAGCCCTGCTGAAAGAGGACATGTCGTTGAAGCCCCAGCGGAAGGCCGCTTCCGAAATCGTGAGGCATTTCCCCTCGCGCAGGTCGGATGCGCACCGTTCGAGGCGCATTCCCAGGATGATCTGCCCGAAGGTCTCGCCGTGTTCCTCCAGCAATTTGTGCAGGTAGCGCGTGGATATGCCGAAATGAGCGGCAACCTTGGCGGGCGCTATCTCCGGATCGGCAAAATTGAGCCGGACATATCCGAGGATAGAATTGCTCAGGGCCGATCTGAAGGTTCGGTTCCGACCGTCATCGCGATCGGGCCCGGAGGCGCGCAGCGACATGGCAGCAAGGTCGACGATCGACTTCGTCATGTCGGTCGAGCTGTGGCGAAAGCTCTCCGGGGTCCGGGCAACCGAGGCGAGGAAATCGACAACGATCCGGCCGATCGGCGTCCGGCCCGTGACCGTGCGGACCACGAGATCGTGGCCGATATGGGAATCGAAGATATGCTTCGGGATCTTGAACGAGTATTGCTCCCATTCGTCGCTTACATAGTCGAGAAGGAACGGTTCTGACGAGTCGACGATGGTGAACTCACCGGGCGTCGTAACGGCGGTCCGGCCGGCCTGGGTAACGCGGCAGGTGCCGGCCACCTGCAGATTCAGGAAACAGTAGGCATCCGCGTCGCGACGAATGCCTTGCGGTGTGCGTGCGATGGTCTGTTTCAGCGAAGAGATGTTCGAAATGCCGATGCCGTCAAACGTATGATCGGTGACGGTCCCGAGGAAATCCGTCTTGAACGACGGTTCCGGGTTGAGCGCGACATAGACATTGCACAGAACGTCCCGCCAGTAGCTGAAGCGTTCCGTCGTCCTGATTTCCGCCAGATCGAAGGTCTTCACACCTACGTCTCCACGTCCTTGCGGGAACACCGGGAAGTCGCGTGAAATAAAGCAACAATTGTGCCAAGGGCGTGCGCCCCACAGCATTTTTCACGTCCCATCAATGTCCCGATCAGGCGAGATCGGACGCGTAGAAGCCGGAACCGACATAGAGCAATGGCACACCTGCGGCCTTCGCGCCGCCTCGGTCTTCGTCTTCACGTCATGCATGATATCCAGAATGCGCCCGGCTATCAACGCATCCGATGCGGGGCGCCCTCAGGCGGCGACGCCGGGACCGTAGGGAGTGATGTCGACGCGGTCGCGGCCGGCGTTCTTGGCAGCGTAGAGTCGTTCGTCCGCCTGGCGGTACAGATCGGCAAATGTCGCACGGCTGTCGAAGGTGGTGCCCCCGATGCTGATCGACAGGCGGTGCGGGCGGCCGTGCGGGGTAAAGGGGACGGAACTGACGGCCGCGCGGATGCGGTCCGCGACGATCGCGGTGCGGGCGGGATCGAGGCTGGGCAGGAAGACGCCGAACTCCTCGCCGCCGAGGCGGCCGACGAGGTCGATCTCCCGCACGGAGGACTTGATCGTGACCGCGATCAGCTTCAGCGCCTCGTCGCCTAACTCGTGGCCGTAATTGTCGTTGACCGCCTTGAAGTGGTCGACGTCCACGACAAGGAACGCGCCGCTGCCGAGATCCTGCTGCTTCTCGACCCGTTCGAGATAGCCGTCCACAAGCGCCGTGAAGGCGCGGCGGTTGAGGCAGGAGGTGAGGGGGTCGGTCGCGGCGACGTTCATCAGCTCGTGATGAGCGATCGACAGCTCGCGCAGCTTGCTGAGCAGGAAGTAGAAGATCGGCGGCGCCAGGACAAACGGGATGAGGAAGTTGTTGAGCGGCTTTTCGCCGAGCTGCCACGTCCCGGTCTCGAACGAATAGGAGTCGATCGCGAAGGCAGCGGCGATGCAGAACAGCGTGCCGACGATCGTGCCGAGATAGACCCGCGCCTTGCCGCGCGCGGACAGGTCCAGGCGATCGAAGCGCATTTCCGTTCAACTCCCACTTGGTTCGACTCTCTCATGCCCCGGTTAAGGCATGATAAAGGTATTCCTTTGGCAGCGGTGCTGAGCCATTGCAACCTGTCGCTGGCATCGTGACAGATGCCGTCCTTTGGACTAACGCTCGTGCAATGAGCTTGCCCACCGATCCCGCCGCCAACCTCGCCGCCTTGATCCGCTGTCCCTCGGTCACACCGGCCGAAGGCGGGGCTCTGACCGCGCTTTCCGGGATGCTCGCGCCGCTGGGCTTTTCGGTCGAGCGGCCGGTTTTCATCGAGGACGGCACTCCCGACGTCGAGAACCTCTACGCCCGGCTTTCCGGCAACGGGCCGCATCTGATGTTCGCCGGCCATACCGACGTGGTGCCGCCGGGCGACGAGCAGGCGTGGACGCATCCGCCTTTCGCCGCCGAGATAGCGAATGGCGAGATGTATGGCCGCGGTGCTGTCGACATGAAGGGCGGCATCGCCTGTTTCGTGGCGGCGCTCGCCCGCCATGTCGCGGCGCGGGGCGCGCCGAAGGGATCTGTCTCGCTGCTGATTACCGGCGACGAGGAAGGCCCGTCGATCAATGGCACGTCGAAGCTGCTCGAATGGGCGGCGGCCAAGGGCGAAACCTGGGATGCATCCATCGTCGGCGAGCCGACCAACCCAGAGCGGTTGGGCGACGCGATCAAGATCGGCCGGCGCGGCTCGATCTCCGGCACGATCGTCGTGCGCGGCGTACAGGGTCATGTCGCCTATCCGCACCTCGCCGACAATCCGGTGCGCGGCCTCGTCTCGCTGGTCGAGGCGCTGCTCCACCCCGTCTTCGACAAGGGAACGGCCGATTTCCAGCCGACCAATCTCGAAGTGACGACGATCGACGTCGGCAATCCGGCGACCAACGTCATCCCCGGCAAGGCGACGGCGACGTTCAACATCCGCTTCAACGACAGCTGGACCGCCGAGACCATCCAGGCCGAGGTCCACAACCGCCTCGACCGCGCCGCGCGCAAATCGAAGCTTCGACCAGGCAAGACGGAGCCGGTGGACTACGAGCTGGTCTGGCGCGGCCGGGCGAGCCCGGTGTTCCTGACCAGCAACGACAAGCTCATCCGCACCCTGAGCGGCTCGGTCGAGGCGGTGACGGGGCGATATCCCGCGCTCTCCACCTCGGGGGGCACGTCCGACGCGCGCTTCATCAAGGACTATTGTCCGGTGGTGGAGTTCGGCCTCGTCGGCAAGACGATGCACATGGTGGACGAGCGCGTGCCGCTCGACGATCTCGAAATGCTGACGCGCATCTACGAGCGCTTCCTTGCGGACTGGTTTGCCTGACATGCCGAGCGGCGAAGAGATACAGACCTATTTCGCCGGCGCCTGGCGGCTGATGATGGGCAAGCCGGACGGCGTGCGCGCGCTCGACGTGTCGGCCGACGGGTTCTGGAACTCGTTCTATGCGATCGTCGTGGCGGTTCCCGCTCTCGGGGTGGGCTGGGCGGCGCTGGCGCTCGACCTTGCGGACTATGGGCTTGGAAGCCGCCTGTCGATCCTGCTGCGGCTGGCCGTCATCGACGTTACCGCCTGGGTGCTGCCGCTGTTGTGCCTCGGCCTGATCGCACGGCCGGTCGGCATCCTCGACCGCTATCCGCATTTCGTCGTGGCGAGCAACTGGGCCTCGGCGCTGCTGGCCTGGCTGATGCTGCCGGCGACGCTGCTGAACCTCTTCAGCCCGGCTGCCAGCGAGTTCAACGACACCGTCTCGCTGATCGTCTTCATCATTGCGCTGGTGCTGACCTGGCGGCTGACGAATGCCGTCCTGGCCAAGGGAGCCGCGGTCGCGAGCGCGGTCTTCTTCGGCGTGGTCTTCGCCGGACTGTTCCTG
Organism: Mesorhizobium australicum; assembly: GCF_900177325.1. NCBI lineage: Bacteria > Pseudomonadati > Pseudomonadota > Alphaproteobacteria > Hyphomicrobiales > Phyllobacteriaceae > Mesorhizobium > Mesorhizobium australicum. The sequence continues at coordinate 1,441,635 of NZ_FXBL01000004.1, forward strand.
ATCTTCTTCCTCCAGAGGCTGTTCGGCCTCGACGGGGCTCAGTTCTCGGCCGGGTAGTCGACCTTGACGAGATAGAGCCCGTCGGGGGGCGCGACCGGCCCGCAGCGCGAACGGTCAGCCGCCTCCAGCGCCTCCTTCACGTCCGGCGGCGTCCAGCCGCCTTCGCCGACGCGCTTGAGCGTGCCGGTCATCGAGCGGACCTGATTGTGCAGGAAGGACCGTGCCGAGGCACGGATTTCGATCACGTCGCCGTCGCGCGTGACGTCCAGCCGGTCGAGCGTGCGCAGCGGGCTGTTCGCCTGGCAGTGCGCCGAGCGGAAGGTGGTGAAGTCGTGCCGGCCGACGAGGTGCTGCGCGGCCTCGTGCATGGCCGCCGCGTCGAGCCGCTTCGGCACCCACCAGGCGCGCTTCGCCTCCAGAGCCAGCCGCGCCCGGCGGTTGATGATGCGGTAGAGATAGTGGCGGGCCATCGCCGAGAAGCGGGCGTCGAACTCGTCTGCGACCTTGCGCGCGGCGAGGATCGCGACCGCGTCGTTGGCGAGGCCGAGATGCGCGTTGAGCGCGTCGCGCACCCGGTCCGCCGGCCAGTCCCTGGCAAGGTCGACATGCGCCACCTGGCCGGAGGCGTGAACGCCGGCATCGGTGCGCCCGGCGCCGCGGATCGAGACCTCGTCGCCCGAAAACGCCTTGATCGCGTCCTCGATCGCCTCCTGCACCGAGCGCTGGCCGGCCTGCCGCTGCCAGCCGGCGAAGGCGCTACCGTCATATTCGATGTCGAGCCGGTAGCGCGGCATCTCAGAGATCCGAAAAGGCAGGGGCGTAGACGAGCCGGCCGGTCGTCGGAGCCTCGCCCCAGGCGAGCGCCTGCAGCGCCTCGCACTGGTAGTCGCTGACAAAGCCGGCGGCGCGCTCATGCGCATAGCCGAAGCGGCCGTAATAGGCGGGATCGCCGAGCACGACGGACAGGCTGTCCCCGCCGTGCGTCAGCGAGGCGTGCGCGTGCTCGACCAGCGCCGTCCCGATGCCGCTGTCCTGTCGCTTCGGTCTGACGGCGAGCGGCGCCAGGGCGACCGCCGGAACGCGGCCCTCGTCGGCTTCCACGAAGAGGCGCGAGAACAGGATGTGTCCGACGATCTCGCCCTCCTGCGTTGCGACGAGTTCGAGAACGGCATCGCCGTTGGCGACGAGAGCGTCGACCAGATCCGCCTCCGCCGCCTGGCCGAAGGCCTGCAGCTCGACCTCGCGGATGCCGGCGCGATCCGACGCCAGTGCCGGGCGGATGACGAGGCCGCGGATCATGACAGCCGGTCTCCCCGGGCGAGGCGGACGCCGCGCAGGAAGTCTCGTGCCGTCATCGGCTTGCCGCCGGCACGCTGCACTTCGACAAGACGAACAGCGCCATCGCCGCAGGCGATAGCGAGATCGTCGTCGAGCACCTTGCCGGGCTGCCCCGCGCCGTGCGACAGCGTCGTGCGCAGCACCTTCAGCCGTTCCGCCTTGCTGTTGACCATAATCTCGCACCACGCGCCGGGAGCGGGCGAGAGCGCGCGGATCGCATCGTGCACTTCGCGCGCCGGACGCGCCCAGTCGATGCGGGCTTCCGCCTTGTCGATCTTCTTCGCATAGGTGACGCCGTCGGCCGGCTGGGGCGAGAGTGCAAGCTCGCCCCGCTCGAGCTTCGCCATCGCCTCGACCATCAGCGCCGCGCCTGCCTCGCTCAGGCGGTCGTGCAACTCGCCGCCGGTCATGTCGGGACCAATCGCGACACGGGCAGTCAGGGCGACAGGGCCGGTATCGAGACCGACGTCCATCTTCATGACCATCATACCTGTTTCGGCGTCGCCTGCCATGATCGCGCGCTGGATCGGCGCGGCCCCGCGCCAGCGCGGCAGGAGCGAGGCGTGGCCGTTGAAGCAGCCGAGGCGCGTGCCCTCCAGGATCGGCTTCGGCAGGAGCAGGCCGTAAGCGACGACGACAGCGGCATCGGCGTCGAGTGCGGCGAACGCCTGCTGCTCGGCCTCGCCCTTCAGCGAGACGGGGGTGCGCACGTCGATGCCGAGCCCTTCCGCCGCACGGTGGACGGGCGAGGGGGTCAGTTCCAGCCCGCGCCGGCCGGCAGGGCGAGGCGGCTGCGAATAGACGGCGGCGATCTCGTGCCCCGCCGCATGCAGCGCGCGCAGCGTCGGCACGGAGAAATCCGGCGTGCCCATGAAGATCAGTCGGAGCGTCATCGCGGCCTTCGTTCACCTCGTTGCCGCCGCATCAACAGCCTCGGCGCGCGAAGGTCAACCCGTCCGGCCGGTCAACCCCTGACGGCGGCGACGTGACGGGAAAACTCCGGCGTCTCCATCAGCGCCTTGCAGCGGGCGAAGCGGTTGTCGGCATAGGCGCGGAAATCGTCGGCAGGATTGCCGTTGGCGAGCTGGATCAGGCCCCATAGCGTCCACAGAAGGTCGCACATCGCCTTGTAGATAACGACGCGTCCGCGGTCGTTGGCCGACGGTTCGCCGCCGAAATAGGCGCGCAGCATCTCGTCTTCCTGTGCCGTGTCGAAGCCGCCTTCGACGGAAAGGTCGCCGAGATCCCACATCGGGTCGTTCATGCCCGAATATTCCCAGTCGACGATCCACATCCGTTCGCCGGTGTCGAGGAAGTTCTCGCAGAGCGGATCGCAGTGGCAGGCGACGATCGGCAGCGGATGCGCCGCAAGTGCGGCGCGCACCGTCCCGTCCGCTTCGCGCACCACGTCGTGATAGCCGGCGGGCAGGTTGACGTCCTTGGTCGACAGCACCTTTAGGTAGTCGTCGATCATCGCGAACAGTTCGAAGCGGAACGGGAACACCGCGCCGGAAGTGTGAAGCTTGCGGAAGGCCTCGCCGGCGCGAGCGGGGCTGCCGGGTCGGGTGCGGAACTCTTCCGGCGACATTGTCACCCCGTCCGCAAGGAAGCGTGTCACCATCACGCCGGTGGCGTCGTCGACATGCAGCACCTGTGGTGACACCCCGGCCCGGGCGGCTTCCCGCGCCGCGACTGCCTCGTTGGCGCGGCTGATATACTCCTCGGTGCCCTTGCCCGGAATGCGCAGACAGAACTCGCCGGCCCGATAGACCCGGTTGGTGAGACCGCCCATGCGCTGGAGGGGGCCCGTGTAGCCGGCGAGGGCGGGAATGGAGGCGATGGCGGCGCGAACGTCGGCGAGGTCTTCGGTCATGCTGCGGCCCGGCTGATCATGCGCAAACCATAGACCAACACCGCCCCCTTTGGACAAGGGGGCGGCGGTTCATCTCCATCAGGAGAAAGGTCCGCGATCAGTAGCCGCCGGGTGGTAGATAGGTGAGTGCGCCGCGGATGGTGACGTTGCAGCCCGGGATACCGAGGCTGTTGGCGGTGCCCGACATCGTGACCGTCACTGTATTGGCGACCACCGCCGAGATCGAGAATTGCGTGTTGATCGACGGAATGGCGACAGGGCGCGCGAAGATGTTTCCCGCGACGCTGACCCGGCCCGCGCCGCGCAGCGTCGGCGTGGCATCGGCGTTGGAAAGCAGCAGCGACCCGTTGGTGCTCATGATCGAGAGACGTTCGGGCGTCGTCTCCGCGCCGACATTGGCGAGGTATTCGACGACGAACGATTCGGAGATATCGTATTCCGCCATGCAGAGGCCAGTATTCGTGCGAGCGGTAATGACGACGATGCCCTTGAACAGCTTGGCCGCGTAGGCCTCGCCGGCGCCGGTGAGCGCGGTTGCCAGGACGACGCTGGCAAGAAGGGACTTGCGGCCGATGGACATGTGATGGTCTCCCTGTCTGGTACTTCGTAGGTTTTGGCTGCGTTCGTGTGTCGGGTCTCAATAGCCGCCGGGCGGCAGGTAGGTGAGGGCGGCACGGATCTTCACGCTGCAGCCGGGAATTCCGAGCTGCGTCACAACTGCGGACATCGTGGCGACAAGCGACGTAGCTGCGACGGCGGAAACCGTGAAATTCGTGGTGACGGACGGTATGCTGATCGGCTTGGCCAAGATGTTTCCGGTGATGCTGACGCTACCGGCGCCGTTCAATTTTGGGGTCGAGTCCACATTCGTCAGAAGGAGCGACCCGTTCGCCCCGATGATGGAAATCCGCTCCGGCGTCGTTTCGGCGCCGATATTCGCCAGGTATTCGACGATGAAACTCTCGGAGATGTCATATTCGGCCGCGCAGGCGGCAGTGTTCGTGCGTTCGAGGACCACCGCGACGCCCTTGAACAGCCTTGCAGCGGAAGCTTCGCCCGTTGCGGCTATAGCGGTTGCCAAAACAACGCCAGCAAGAAGCGGCTTGCAGCCGATGGACATCTGATGGCCTCCCTGTCTTACACTGCCTGGGACTTCGGTGACGAAGGACATGTGCCCTTGCGTCAACAATTGCTTGGAAGCGGTGTCGTGTCGAGACTTTTCTTTCGTAACGGAAGCTTTTTTCATTTGAGATCGTAGTATTCCGTTGTCTTCGAAATCTTGCCGCGGCTGAGCCTCGCGAGACGAGGCGGCTCTGGTCGCGAGGACATTTCCGAACCGAACCAACTGCCGCACTTGCCCGGCTGGGCCAGGAATGGAGTATGCTGGGTCTTGGCATATGAGGAACGCATAATGGCTGACGGACATCACGAGGGCGCGCTCGGTCAGGTCTATGGCGCGAAGGCGCCGGAAGAGGTGGCGGCCCTCTACGACCGCTGGGCCGATACATATGACGCGGAGATGGCGGCGGCCGGTTATCGGCATCCCTCGATCGCGCTCGCGCTTCTCGCGCGCTACCTGCCGCGTGGGGCGACGCCGGTGCTCGATGCCGGCTGCGGCACCGGTCTGGTCGGCGAATGGCTGGGCATCGTCGGCTATCCGCAGGTCGAAGGCCTCGACCTCTCCACGGGCATGCTCGAACGGGCGAAGGCGAAGGGCGCCTATGCGCAGCTGCACAATCTGGCGCTCGGCGGCCCGCTGCCTTTCGCCGACGGCCACTTCGCCGGCATCGTCTCGGCGGGCGTCTTCACCACCGGCCATGTCGGCGCGGAGGGGCTGGACGAGCTGATTCGCATCTGCCGGCCGGGTGGAACGATCGTGCTGACGGTGAAGAACACGTTGTGGGAGGGCGGCTTTGCCGCCCGGATTGCCGAGCTCGAGCGACAGGGGCTTGTGAAGTGCATCGAGGAGACGGAGCCGTATGTCTCCATGCCCGGCGAGACGGGCACCGTGCCGAGCCGCGGGCTGGCACTGAAGCGATAGGCTATCCCGCGATGCGGGCCTCGAGCAGGTCGATCTCGCGCACCAGCTTGCGGGCGACGTCGTCTGGCACGTTGCGCGCCCGCGCGTTGCGATAGACTTCGTCGCGTTCGGCACGCAGGGCCGCCAGCCGGAGCTTGCGTTCGATCCCGTCAATCTTGCGCACGAGCGTGGCTTCCTCACCCGTCTTCAAGCCGGCATCGATGCGCTGGCGGTACAATTCCATCAGGCGCGTGCCGGTTTCGGCATAGATGTCCACGTCGTCGCGGCCCTGACTCAGTTCGTGCAGCTCCTGCTCGATCGCCTTGATCGCGGCTTCCGCCGAGGCGATCCGCGCCCGATCCTCCTCGACCTGATGCGAGGGTTCGGGCGGCAGTTCCAGCCCTTTCAGGAAATAGGGCAGGCCGATGCTCGCGGCGATGAGCGACATGATGATGACGCCGGCGGCGAGGAAGATCGCGAGATCTCGCGCGGGAAACGGCGTGCCGTCGTCGAGCATCAACGGCAGGGTAAGGATGCCCGCCAGCGTGATCGCGCCGCGCGCGCCGGCCACCGACATCGCGGCTATGAGCCTCCAGCTCGGCATGACCGCGACCTGCCCTTCCGGCGCCTTGCGGAAGGTCGTGTAGCGCAACGATCCCCATACCCAAAGGAAACGGAGAGCTGCGAGTGCAAGGTTGATCGCGACGACATAGACCGCCAGCCAGATCGGGTCGCGATGGCCGGTCTCCTGCACCACTTGTGCAGCACCTTCGACGATCTTCGGCAACTGCTCGCCGAGCAGCACGAAGATGATGCCGTTGAGCGTGAACTGCACCGTATCCCAGACCGCGCTGCGCCGCACGCGGGTGACCGCCAGCGCTTGGCCGGTCTGCTCGGCATAGCTCATGCTCATGCCCGCCGCGACGGCCGCCAGGATGCCGGAGCAGTGAAGATGCTCGGCCAGCAGATAGGCGGCGAAGGGGATGAGCAGACTGATCAGGATCTGGGAGCCTGTTTCCTCACCCAGCCGGCGCGAGATCCAGTTCTTGGCGGTGGTGATGCCAAAGGTCACGACGACGCCGATCGCGATGCCGCCGACGGCGACCCAGATGAAGGTGCCCACGGCGTCGAACAGCGAGAAGGCACCCGTCAGCGCCGCCGCCACGGCGAAACGCATGCAGACCAGGCCAGACGCGTCGTTGAGCAGCGACTCGCCCTCCAGGATGTGCATGATGCGCTTGGGGATCGGCACGCGCGCGGCAATCGCCGACACCGCGACAGGGTCGGTCGGCGAGACGATCGCGGCCAGCGCAAAGGCGACCGCCAGCGGCATGGACGGCACCAGCCAGTTGATGAGGAAGCCGACGCCGAGCACGGTCACCACCACAAGGCCGATCGCCAGCTCCAGGATCGTGCCCTTGTCGCGGAACAGACCTTCCTTCGGAATCCGCCAGCCGTCGAGAAAGAGAAGCGGCGGCAGGAAGAGCAGGAAGAAGATGTCCGGGCTGAGCTCGACCGGATCGCTCGTAACCGAGGCCACTGCCGCACCGAGCCCGATCTGGACCAGCGGCAAGGGCACCGCGATGGGCAAGGCACGCGCGATGAAGCCGCTGATGACGACGGCCAGTAAGAGAACGAGTACGAGGGATATCGTCTCCAAGAGCCATCTCCACGGGCAGGCAGTACAGTAGCGCGAAAGACGGACGCTAATTTCGGTTTCGGGTGATTTCTCGCATCAGTCAATCCCGCGAATGCGGTTGGCTGCCTTGCGTCCGGATCAAGTGGCCCCACGGACCGAGATCAGAACGAAGGGCTCCCGTCACCCCTTTACCCGCTCCGCGTTCGGATCGTAGAGCGCCTCGATGTGCAATTTTGCCGCCACCGTTTCCATCGCCACCACCAGTTCATATGTCCCCCCGGCGAGGAACTCGTCGCTCACGCCCTCCGCGTTGCGGACGTAGCCGTAGCCGATGTTTTTCTCCACCGTGTAGCCGTAGCCGCCGGAGGTGAGGTAGCCGACCGGCTGGCCGTCGCGCAGGATCGTTTCGCGACCGAGGAGGACGATTTTGGGGTCGTCGACCGTGAAGCAAGCGAGGCGTTTCTTCAGCGGCTGGCCGGCAACGGCCTCCAGCGCGCGGCGGCCGGAGAAGTCGGTGTTCTTGCGCAGCTTCACCGCCCAGCCGAGCCCGGCCTCGAACGGCGTGTCGTTCGGCGTGATGTCCGAGCCCCAGGCGCGGTAGCCCTTCTCCAGTCGCAGCGATTCCAGCGCGCGGTAGCCGACGGGGCGGATGCCGTGGCCCTCTCCCGCCTTCATGAGCGCGTCGAAGACCACCCCCGTCGCCTCGATCGGAACGTGCAGCTCCCAGCCCAGCTCGCCGACATAGGTGACGCGCAGCGCGCGCACGGTCGTGCCCGCGATGTCGATCTCGCGGACATGGCCGAAGGGAAAGGCCTCGCTGGAGACATCGGCGTCGGTGACGGCGGCCAGCACGTCGCGGGCGCGGGGGCCCATCAGGGAAAGCGTGCCGAACTGTTCGGTCACGTCGGTCAGCCGCGCGTCGAGGCCTGCGCCGATGTGGTCCTCGATCCAGGCGAGGTCGTGGGTGCGGAAGCCGGTGCCGGTGACGATGTAGAAGCGGTCCTCGCCGAGACGCGCCACCGTGAGGTCGGCTTCGATGCCGCCGCGTGAGTTGAGAAGCTGCGTGTAGGTCAGCCGGCCGACGGGTTTCGACACGTCGTTGGCGCAGATCCAGTCGAGCGCCTTCTGCGCGTCCGCTCCGGCAAGCTCGTATTTGGCGAAGGAGGACTGGTCGAAGATGCCGACCTTCTCGCGCACCAGCCGGTGTTCGTCGCCGACCGGGCCGAACCAGTTCTGCCGGCCCATCGAATATACATCCTCGGCCGCGACCACCGACGGAGCGAACCAGTTTGGCCGCTCCCAGCCGAGCTTGGAGCCGAAGACGGCGCGACAAGCCTTGAGGCGCTCGTAGAGCGGCGAGACGATGTAAGGCCGCCCGCTCTGGTATTCCTCGTGCGGATAAGCGATGGTGTAGTGCTTGCCGTAGGCTTCGAGCGTGCGGTCGCGCACCCAGTCGCGGTCGCGGTGAAGCTTCGAGAAGCGGCGGATGTCGACCACCCACAGGTCGAGCGGCGCCTCGCCGTCGACCGTCCATTGCGCCAGCACCCAGCCCGCGCCGCCGCCCGAGGCGATGCCGAAGGCATTGAAGCCGGCGCCGACGAACATGTTGGCGCATTCGGGCGCAGCACCGAGGATGAAGTTGCCGTCGGGCGTAAAGCTCTCCGGCCCGTTGATCATCTGCTTCACGCCGACCTCGGCCAGCGCCGGGATGCGCTCGATCGCCTGGGTCATGTGCTGCTCGAAATGGTCGTAGTCGTCGTCGAACAGGCGGAACTGCCAGTCGTTGGGCACGTCTCCGGTCGTCCACGGCTGCGGGTTCGGCTCATAGCCGCCGAAGACGAGCCCGCCGACCTCCTCCTTGAAATAGGTGCGCCGGTCGGGGTCGCGGATCGTCGGCGCGTCGGTCGAAAGGCCCGGTATCTTCTCGGTGATGACATACTGGTGCTTCACCGGCTGCAGCGGCACGTCGATGCCGGCAAACGCGCCGACCTGCCGTGCCCACTGGCCGGCGCAGTTGACGACCTTGTCGCAGGCGATATCGCCCTGGTCGGTCTTCACTGCGACGATCCGCCGGCCCTGCATCTCGAAGCCGGTGACGCGCACGTTCTCGAACAATTTCGCGCCGTGCATGCGTGCGCCCTTGGCGAGCGACTGCGTGATGTCCGACGGGCTCGCCTGCCCGTCGGTCGGCAGCCAGGACGCGCCGACGAGGTCGGAGACGTCCATGAGCGGGAACATCGCCCTGGTCTCTTCGGGCGAGAGCAGGTGCATGTCCATGCCGAAGCTCTTGGCAGTGGTGGCGGTGCGGCGGAACTCTGTCCAGCGGTCCTGGTTGGTGGCAAGGCGCAGGCAGCCGGTCATTTTCCAGCCGGTGGCGAGCCCGGTCTCGGCCTCCAGCCCCTTGTAGAGTTCGACCGAATATTTCAGTACCCGCGTGATCGAGGCCGACGAGCGCAGCTGGCCGACCAGGCCTGCCGCATGCCAGGTCGAGCCGGAGGTGATCTGCCCCATCTCCAAGAGCACCACGTCGGCCTTGTGGTCGCGGGCAAGGTGATAGGCGGTGGAACAGCCGATGATGCCGCCGCCGATGACGACGATCTGGGCGTGCGAAGGCAGCGTCATGGCTTGAGGGTTCCGAAACGGGACTGGTAACGGTCGAGCGCGGCGTCGAGCCGCTCGAGGTTTTCCGCGGTGTAGGCCTCATAGTCGACGCCCGGCGCGTCGAGATGCAGCTCCGACACCATCGACCACATGGATTCGCGCAGCAGAGAGGCGCACTGCATGGCGGCGTGCGCGCGCACGATCTCAGGCGAGGCTTTCTCGCCGAAATAGCGCGCCAGCAGTTCCTCTGACTGTTCCTCGTCGAAGCCGGCATTGGAGGCGAGGCCGGCGAGGTCGAACATGGCGGTGGTGAAGCCGGCATATTCGAAATCGATCAGCCACAGCCGCTCGCCATCGTCGAGAATGTTGGCGGGCAGGAAGTCGTTGTGGCCGAAGATGATCGGCAGCGGCGGCTGCGTCTTCTCCAGGTCGGCGGCGAGCTGGAGGAAGGCCGGCAGCCGGTCGCTCATCCGGCTCCCGCCCTCGCGCAGCGTCCGGGCGTAGTCTCGGATGACGTGGAAGACGAGGAAGGCGAAGCCGGCGCCGCTGATCTGGCGCGGCATCTCGATGTGGAAGCGCCGCACGATGTCCGCGACGCGGCCGATGTTCTCCGTCACGTCGACCGGCGTGTAGGTCTTGCCGTTGATGAAGCGCGAGACCATGACGCCGGGACCAGTATAGACCACTTCCGGCGCGAAACCGCTGGCATGCGCGGCGCGCGCGGTCATGATTTCGCGGGTGCGGTGGACGTGGTGGAACGGATAGTCCTGGCCGAAGCGCACGACATATTTGCGGCCCGCATCCTCGACAGTGTAGCTCTTGTTCGACAGCCCGCCCTTCAGCGGCTTCGGGTCGACGGGACCGGACCAGATCGGCAGCACCCAGATGCGGGCGTTCATTTCCATCAAGATGCACTTCCTCCCATGCCGGCGAGGCCGAGCCTCGCTCTTGTTCTGGCCGCGCCGGCCGAGATCAGCCGGTCGGCGATGATCGCGATCGCCGCGACCGCGAGGCCTGCGACGAGGCCGCGGCCGGTGTCCGCCTTGGTCAGCGCGATGTAGACCTCCTGGCCGAGATCGCGCGTGCCGACCAGCGCGGTGATGACCAGCATCGACAGCGCGAACATGATCGTCTGGTTGATGCCGAGCATGATCTCGGGCAGCGCCAGCTTCAGCCGGATCCGCGTCAGGATCTGGCCACGCGTCGCACCCATCGCGCGCCCCGCCTCGACCACGCGCGAATCGACCCGCCTCAGGCCGAGCACCGCGTAGCGGATCGCCGGCACGATCGCATAGGCGACGACGGCGAGCATGGCCGAAAAGTCGCCGACCCGAAACAGCATCACGACCGGCATCAGGTAGACGAAGGAGGGCAATGTCTGCAGCGTGTCGATGACCAGCGACACGACGCGCCACAGGCGCTCGTTCTCGGCGCATAAGATGCCGACCGGGATGCCGATGAGCGCGGCGAACAGCACCGAGACGCCGCAGAGATAGACGGTGATCGCGGCCTTCTCCCACTGCCCTGTCGCGGCGATCAGGAAGGCGAGGACCGCCACCGTCGCCATCAGGCGAACGCCGCCGAGCAGATAGCCGGCGACGGCGAGAAGCCCCGTCACGCCAAGCCAGGGCAGATCGGAGAGGAAGCGCTTGAAGGGGACGAGCACGTTGAGCAGCACCGCGTTCTTTACCGCCTCGAACGTGTCGAAGAAGTTGATGTTGATCCACTTCACGGCCTCGGAGAGGAGCGCGCCCGTGGAGATCTCCCAGGCCTCCGGCCATTGGCGGACGAAGGGCAGGACCATGCCGAGCGCATAGGTCGCGGCGACCAGCGCGAGCGCGGCGCTTACATGCGGATAGCGGGCGAGCAGCGAGGCATCCAGCCGCGGGGCGGCGAAGTCGCGTTGCGCGAAGGCCTGGCTCAGCCGGTCGAGCGCGACGGCGAGCGCCACGATGGCGAGGCCGGCGACGAGCCCCGCGCCGATGTCGAGGCGGCGGAGTGCGGCGAGCACGTCGAAGCCGAGGCCGCCGGCGCCGATCATCGAGGCAATGATGACCATGTTGAGCGACAGCATGATCACCTGGTTGACGCCGACCATCAGGCTGTCGCGCGCCGAGGGCACAAGCACGCGCCAGGTCATCTGGCGACGCGTCGCGCCAACCATGCGGCCAAGGTCGCGGACCTCGGGCGCGACCTGGCGCAGCGACAGCGCTGTGATGCGCGCCATCGGCGGCAGGGCGTAGATGACGGTCGCCACGATCGCGGCGGTGGGTCCGAACCCGAACAGGAACAGGATCGGCACCAGATAGGCGAAGGCGGGGATGGTCTGCATCATGTCGAGCACGGGGGTCAGCGCCCGCTCGAAGCGCGGATGGCGGTAGGCGGCGATGCCGAGTAGCAGCCCGCCGGCGACGCCGATCGGTACGGCGACCAGCACCGAGGCGAGCGTCGCCATGGCGCTCTGCCACTGGCCGAAGACAAGGATGAAGCTGAAGCAGGCGGCGACCAGCACGGCGAGCGGCCGCCCGCCGGCCGCGTGGCCCATCAATGCGACGATGCCGATCACAGCGATCCACGACAGCGGCGGCGCAACCTGCACCGCGCTCGACCCCTGGCCGGACAGGAAGCCGGTGGCAAGCAGGCTGAGTGCGAGCCGGTACGGCGCCTCGATCAGCGAGGCGAGGAAGCGGGTGAGGTCGGTGAAGGTGAACAGGCCGAAGCTGGCATCGTTGACCAGCCACTTCATCGCCGCCGAAATCCACCGCGCAGCCGGAATCTCCCAGGCCTTGGGATAGACGTCGATCCATGCCGGCACAGGCGCCAGCCAGAGGACGGCAAAGACCGCGAGCGCGGTGAGCCAGGGCAGGGAGATGCTGCCCGCGGCCATGCGGGGGGCGATAGGGCGCTGCGCCTCGATGACGGGGAGGCTCATGAGGGCCTCCATATGTCAGTTCTTTCGGCGTGAGGGGGCTGGTGCAAGCAAGGCACGTGCATCGCCTCATCCCCTCAGCATAAGGTCGGCGACGTCGCGCCGCTCGAGCCGGCCGAGGGGGGCGCCGGCGGCGTCGACCACTTCGAGCGTCTCGCCATCGGAGAACAGCCGCGCGGCTTCGGCGATGCGCGTGACGGCCGGGACGCGTGGGCGGCCTTCGGCGGTGCCTGGCTTCATCAGCGAGCCCACCGAGACGACCTTGGCTTTGGCCACGTCGCGGGTGAATTCGCGCACATAGTCCGTGGCGGGGTTGAGCACGATGTCCTCAGGCGTGCCGGTCTGGACGATCTCGCCGTCCTTCATGATGGCGATGCGGTCGGCGAGCCGGATCGCCTCGTCGAAATCGTGGGTGATGAAGACGATCGTCTTCTTGAGCTTCGATTGCAGCCGCAGAAACTCGTCCTGCATCTCGCGGCGGATCAACGGATCGAGCGCCGAGAAGGGCTCGTCGAGGAACCACAGCTCCGGCTCCACGGCGAGCGAACGCGCAATGCCGACGCGCTGCTGCTGGCCGCCCGAGAGCTGGCGCGGGAAGGAGGCCTCGCGGCCGGTGAGGCCGACGAGGTCGATCATCTCGCGGGCGCGGGCCTCGCGCCTGTCGCGCGCGATGCCCTGGATCGACAGCGGGAAGGCGACATTGTCCAGCACGCTCAGGTGCGGCAGCAGCGCGAAGTGCTGGAACACCATGCCCATCTGGTGGCGGCGGATCTCGATCATCCGCTTCTCGTCGGCGGCGAGCAGGTTCTCGCCGTTGAACAGGATCTCGCCCGCGCTCGGCTCGATCAGTCGCGAGAGGCAGCGCACCAGCGTCGACTTGCCCGAGCCGGACAGGCCCATGATGACGAAGATCTCGCCCTCCGCCACGTCGAGATTGACGTCGCGCACCGCGCCGACGAGATCGCTGGCGGCGAGCAGGTCGGCATCGGGCGAGGGATTGGCGGCGAGGAACGACCTCGCGCCCTCGCCGAACAGCTTCCAGACATGGCGGCAGGAGAGCTTGGCGGTCATGCGACGGAAGCTGCGGCCAAGGCCCAACGATCGCGTTCTGTCACGCCCCCCTCTGTCCTGCCGGACATCTCCCCCGCGAGGGGGGAGATTGGCAGCTCCGCTGCAGGCGTTCGGCTTTCAACGGCGGAGGTTGGCGAAATCGCATGTGACAGCCAATCTCCCCCCGTGTGGGGAAGATGTCCGGCAGGACAGAGGGGGGCGCGAAGTATCACGGCTTATCCAGGACTAAGCAGGCTGCTACTTCTTGATCCACTCCGACCAGCGCGCCTCGTTGGCGGCGATCCATTCGGCGGCGACGTCGGCGACCTTCTTGCCGTCGAGATCGACGGCGGTGATCATCTTGCCCATCTCGTCATTGTCGATGGTGAAGGCCTTGATCGCCTTGTAGGCGCCCGGCCACTTGTCCTTCACGCCGGCCCAGCCGACCTTCCAGATCTCGCCGAAGGGCTTGCCGCAATCGTAGAGCGCGTCGGGGTTCGAGCCCCATTTCGGGTCGGTGTAGCATTCCTTGGTGTATTCGGGGAATTCGATCCACTCGCCCTTGTATTTGGCCGGCGCCCAGTGCGGCGCGTAGATCCAGAGCAGGATCGGCGCCTGCCGCTGGTAGGCGCTTTCCAGCTCGGCGAAGAGGGCTGCGTCGGTGCCGGCATGGATCACCTCGAAGGGCAGGCCGAGAGCCGCGACGCGTTCGTCGTCGAAGCCGCCCCAGGTGACGGGCCCGCCTAGATAGCGGCCCTTCGGCGCGGTTTCCGCGGTCGAGAATGCCTCGGCGCATTTCTCGTCCTTCAGCGCTTCCCAGTTGGGCAGGCCGGGGCACTTCTCCTTCATATATTCGGGGAACCACCACTCCTCCTTGGCCTTCATGCCGGTGGCGCCGAAGTTCTCGACTTTGCCGGTGGCGGTCGCGGCGTCCATCGCGTCGCGGCCGGTGGTCTCCCACATCTCCATCGCCACGTGCAGGTCGCCCGCCTCCAGCCCCGCGAATTGCGCGAGATAGTCGGCCTGGACGTATTCGACGCTGTAGCCGGCCTTCTTCAGCACCTCGCCCATCAGCTCGGTGGTGATGAGCTGGCCGGTCCAGTCGTGCAGCGTGAGCTTGATCGGATCGGTCGATTCCTGCGCGGCGGCAGGGCCGGCAATGGTGAGCGCGGCGGCGAGCGCCAATCCCGCGCAGGCCGATTTAAGTCCGTGACCTGTGGCAATCATGTCCGAAACTCCTGTCCAAGTGTTCGCCCCGCCTCCGGTCGGGACAACCCCGCAGGAGGTCTTTGTATCGGTCTGGCAATCTCACGCAGCGGCAGCCGGCTTGTCAACGATGCGTGTGGTGTTTTATGGCTTCGTGACCGCAATTTGTTATAAAGCGGGCAAGAGCGGTCAGAAATGCCGCCAAAACGGGCAGATGGGTCTGTCATGTCCACAATGGTCCTGTCGAAACGCCACGCCGAGATCCTGCGCATGCTGCGCGAGGAGGGCACGGTCTCGATCTCCGACCTCGCCACGCGGCTCGGGGTCTCGCTGGAGACGGTGCGGCGGGACGTGAAGCCTCTCAGCGACGACGGGTCGGTGGTGCGCATGCACGGCGCGGTCGGGCTCGCGGGGCTGGGCGGCGAGGCGCCGTTCGAACGGCGCATGCGGGAGAACGCCGCCGCCAAACGCGCGATCGCGCGCCACGTCGCGGCCACCATCGCCGACGGCGAGTCGATCATGCTCGACACCGGCACCACGACCAGTTTCCTCGCCCGCGAACTGCTCGGTCACCGGCGTCTCACCGTCGTCACCAACTCCTCCGACATCGCCCGTACGCTCGCGACCGTGAACGGCAACAAGGTCTACATGGCCGGCGGCGAGCTGAGGAGCGATTCCGGCGCGGCGTTCGGGGTCTCGGCGATCGAGTTCATCAGCCGCTTCTCAGTCGACCACGCGGTGATCTCGGTCGGCGCCGTCGATGCCGAGGGGCTGATGGACTACGATCTCGAGGAATCCGAATTCGCCCGCACGGTTCTCGCTCGAGGCAGCCGCAGGCTCGCTGTCACGGATCATTCCAAGTTCGGCCGGCGCGGCCTGGTGCGCATCTGCACCTTCGACGCCGTGTCCGCACTGGTCACCGATCTGCTTCCTCCGGCGGACATCGCCGATGCGCTGGCGGCGAGCGGGGCGCTGCTCGACGTGGCGCGAGCCGATGTCGCAGACGCGGTCGAACGCTCCTAGGCTGCGGACTGTCGATACTGGACTCTCAGAACGGCACCCGAGGGCGGATACGCTGACCGTGAAAGTGATATCTGAATCCGGATTTCGCAAAAGATTCAAAAAACCATTCTATATAATGCCTAACTTTTAGGACCAGTTCCTATTTTTAATTTCTACTAATTCGATAGGGTATACCACGTCACTTTGATGGAGGTCGACATGCTGTTTACCCGAAGGTCAGTGCTTCTCTCGGCCCTTCTCGCAGGCTCGGTCCAGTTCGGGGGGATGGGTTTCGCCTTCGCCCAGGACACGCTGAACAACGTTTCCTACGATCCGACCCGCGAGCTCTACCGGGAATATTCAGAGCATTTCGCCAAGGTCTGGAAGGAGAAGACCGGCCGGACGGTCGAGGTCTCCAACAGCCATGGCGGCTCCGGCGCGCAGGTGCGGGCCGTGGTCGAAGGCCTGCCGGCCGATGTCGTGACCTTCCCGCTCGAAGGCGACATCCTTGGCATCGAGAAGGCCGGCCTCATCGAGCCGGGCTGGCAGAGCGAATTCCCCGCCGAGTCGTCGCCCTACACCTCGACGATCGTCTTCCTGGTTCGCGCGGGTAACCCGAAGGGCATCAAGGACTGGGACGACCTGGTCAAGCCGGGGGTCAAGGTCATCACGCCGAACCCGAAGACCTCCGGCGGCGCCCGCTGGAACTATCTCGCGGCCTGGGCCTACGAATTGGAGCGCTCGGGCGGCGATCAGCAGAAGGCGCAGGACTTCGTCGCGGGAATCTACAAGAACGTGCCCGTGCTCGACACCGGCGCCCGCGGCTCGACCAACACCTTCGTCCAGAACAAGGTCGGCGACGTGCTGATCGCCTGGGAGAACGAGGCGCTGCTGTCGCTCAAGGAGTTCGGCGCGGGAGAATACGAGATCGTGGTGCCGTCGGTCTCGATCCTCGCCGAGGTGAAGGTGGCGATCGTCGACAAGAATGTCGACGCCAAGGGTACCCGCGAGATCGCCAAGGCCTTCCTGGACGAACTCTACAGCCCCGAGTCGCAGAAGATCTTCGCCAGGAATTTCTATCGTCCGCTCCATCCGGAAAATGTCGACCCTGCCGACCTGAAGGCCTTTCCTGAAGTGAAGCTGGTGAAGATCGGCGATGTATTCGGGGGGTGGGCCAAGGCCCAGCCGGAGCACTTCGGCGACGGCGGAATTTTCGACAAGATCTATTCCAAGGACTGATCTTCAGTCATCGCATCACTATCGCAGGGTGTGAGGGATCGTCCCTCACACCCTTGAAGC
Organism: Mesorhizobium australicum; assembly: GCF_900177325.1. Classification (NCBI taxonomy): domain Bacteria; kingdom Pseudomonadati; phylum Pseudomonadota; class Alphaproteobacteria; order Hyphomicrobiales; family Phyllobacteriaceae; genus Mesorhizobium; species Mesorhizobium australicum. The sequence goes on from NZ_FXBL01000004.1 coordinate 1,458,592, forward strand.
TTGTAACGGATCAAGGCGGGCCAATGGCGCAGCTACGTTTTCGGGAGCCGAGCATCATACCAGGCTTTCGCCTGACTTTTTCGTTCACCATTCTCTACCTGCTGCTGATCGTTCTCATTCCGATCGTCGGACTCTACGTCAAGGCATTCGAGCTCGACTGGCCCGCCTTCCAGCGCATCGTCACCGGCCCGCGCTTCCTGGCGGCCATGAAGCTGAGCTTCGGCGCCTCGCTGCTTGCGGCCCTGTTCAACGTCGTCATCGGCGTGATGGTCGCCTGGGTGCTGGTGCGTTACCGGTTCTTCGGCCGTCGCATCCTCGACGCCGTCATCGATCTTCCCTTTGCGCTCCCGACCGCGGTGGCCGGCATCGCACTCACCGCGCTCTACGTGCCGCAGGGCTGGGTCGGCCGCCTGTTCGCCCCTTACGACATCTCGATCGCCTACACGCCGGTGGGCATCTGGATCGCGCTGGTCTTCATCGGCCTGCCTTTCGTCGTGCGCACGGTGCAGCCGGTGCTGGAGGATCTGAGCCGCGAAGTCGAGGAGGCCGCCGCGACGCTGGGGGCGCCGAGGCGCACCACCATCCTGCGCGTCGTGCTGCCGCCGCTCATCCCGGCGATCCTGACCGGCTTCGCGCTAGCGTTCGCGCGTGCCGTCGGCGAATACGGCTCGGTGATCTTCATCGCGGGCAACATTCCGCGGCAGACCGAGATCCTGCCGCTGCTCATCGTCTTCCGGCTGGAGGAGCGCGAATACTCGGCCGCCGCCGCCATCGCAGCCGTCATGCTAAGCGTCTCGTTCGTGATCCTCCTGCTGATCAACTTCCTTCAGGCCTGGAGCTACCGGAGGTTCGGCAATGGCTGATTTGACAGTCGCGACGTCGCGCGCCCCAATGCCGGCCGGCCGGCACGGGCACTCGCCCGTGACCGAGGCGCCGTGGGTCAGGCTCCTGCTGATCGCCACGGTGATCGTGGTGCTCGGCTTCTTCCTCGTCCTGCCTCTCGTCACCGTCTTCATCCAGGCGCTGAGCCTCGGCCTCGGCACGGCGCTCGCGACCTTCGGCGACCAGGATGCGATCGATGCGATCCTGTTAACCCTGCTGGTGGCCGCTGTCGCGGTGCCGATGAACGTCGTGTTCGGTATCGCGGCCGCCTGGGCGATCGCGAAATACCGCTTTCGCGGCCGGGCGCTGCTCATCTCGCTGATCGACCTGCCGTTTTCGGTCTCGCCGGTCGTCGCGGGTCTGCTGTACATCCTGCTGCTGGGACCGTTCACGCCCATCGGCGCGTGGTTCCTGCAGAATTACGACCTGCGCATCATCTTCGCCGTGCCCGGCGTGGTGCTTGCCACCATCTTCGTCACCTTTCCATTCGTCGCGCGCGAGCTGATCCCGCTGATGCAGGACCAGGGGACGGGCGACGAGGAGGCGGCGCTGTCTCTGGGCGCCTCCGGCTGGCAGACCTTCTGGCGCGTTACACTGCCCAATGTGAAATGGGCGCTGCTCTATGGCGTGCTGCTGTGCAATGCGCGCGCCATGGGCGAGTTCGGCGCCGTCGCGGTCATCTCCGGCAAGCTCAGGGGCGAGACCGTGACCATGCCGCTGCAGATCGAACTCTACTATCAGGAATTCAGGTCTCTGGCGCAGGTGTCAGCCTTCAGCCTGGCCGCCGTTCTGGCGAGCCTCGCGCTGGTGACGCTGGTCGTCAAATCGTGGCTCGAATGGCGCTATGGCGACCAGCTCGCGGCAACCGGAAGGGGGCATTGAGGCAATGGAACTCTCAATCAGGAACGTCCGCAAGGAGTTCGACCGGTTTCCGGCGCTGCACGACGTGTCCCTCGACATCCGCTCGGGCGAGCTGATCGCGCTGCTCGGACCGTCCGGCTCGGGAAAGACGACGCTGCTCAGGCTGATCGCCGGGCTCGACTTCCCGACCGGGGGCAACATCCTCTTCGGTGACGAGGACGCCTCGTTCAAGTCGGTGCAGGAGCGCAATGTCGGCTTCGTGTTCCAGCATTATGCTCTGTTCCGCCACATGACGGTGGCCGACAATATCGGCTTCGGCCTCAAAGTCAGGCCGGGTGCGGCACGCCCGGCGACGTCGGAAATCCGCCGCCGCGCGAGCGAACTGCTCGATCTCGTGCAATTGTCGGGTCTCGAGAAACGCTATCCGAGCCAGCTCTCGGGCGGGCAGAGGCAGCGCGTGGCGCTGGCGCGCGCGCTGGCCATCGAGCCGAAGGTGCTTCTGCTCGACGAGCCGTTCGGCGCGCTGGATGCGCAGGTGCGCCGCGAGCTGCGCCGCTGGCTGCGCGAGATTCACGACGCGACCGGCCACACCACCGTCTTCGTCACGCACGACCAGGAGGAGGCGCTGGAACTCGCCGACCGAGTGGTGGTGATGAGCCAGGGCAGGATCGAGCAGGTCGGTTCGGCCGACGACGTCTACGACCGGCCGAACTCGCCCTTCGTCTACGGCTTCATCGGCGATTCCAGCGCTCTGCCGGTGCGCATCGAGGCCGGTGAGGTCTGGCTGGATGACCGCACGGTGGGACTGACGGCGAAGGATGTGCCCGACGGCGAGGCGACGCTCTATTTCCGCCCGCACGACATAGACCTGCTCGACGGCTGCGGCGGCTGCATCGCCGGCACGCTGGCCGCCAGCCGTCGCGTCGCGGGAACGCGGCGCGTCGAGCTGGAGATCGGCGGCCGCGCCGAGCGGGTTGAGATCGAGATCCCGCTCGACCACCCTGCCGCCTCGAAGAGTCGGATCGCCTTCCGGCCCCGCAAATGGGCGGTCTATCCGAAAAGGGGATAAGCGCTATCGGGTAGGTGCGCTCCACGAGGAGTAGTTATCCGTTGCCCCTCCCAAAAAAGGGAGGGGCACGCGCACAATGCCTTTAAGATCCTCAGCTTCCCGTGACGGCGCCGGCAATGGTGCGGATGTTGTGGCGCATCAGGTCGACATAGGTCGTGGCCGGCCCGTCGGCGGGGGAGAGCGCGTCGGAATAGAGTGCGCCGCCCACCTTCAGGCCGGTCTCCTTGGCGATCTGCTCGATCAGGCGCGGATTGGTGACGTTCTCCACGAACACCGCAGCCGCCTTGTCCTCCCTCACCTGGTCGATCAGCTTGGCGACGTCGGCGGCGGAGGCTTCCGCCTCCGTCGAGACGCCTTCCGGCGCGAGGAAGGTGATGCCGTATTCCTTGGCGAAGTAGCCGAAGGCGTCGTGCGAGGTGATGATCGTGCGCTTCTCGGCCGGGACCGCGGCCACGTCGGCCCTGACTTCCGCGTCGAGCGCCTTCAACGTCTCGGTGTAGGCGGCGGCGTTCGCTTTGTAGCTGTCGCAGCCGGCTGCATCCGCCGCGCAGAAAGCGTCGGCGATGTTCGCGACGTAGATAATCGCGTTGGGGATAGATTGGAAGGCGTGCGGATCGAAGGCGCCGTGGTCGTGGCCCTCGTGCCCGGCCTCGGCGTGTTCCTCGCCCTCGTGCCCTTCCTCGTTTTCGGCATGCTTGTGGTCGTCGTGACCCGCTTCCGCGTGGCCGTGCTCGTCCTCGGCGGCCGGGATCGGCGTCACGCCCTTGGTGAGTTCGACGACGGGCGCCTTTGTGCCGCTCGCCTCGACCAGGCGGTCGATGAAGCCCTCGAACTTGAGGCCGTTGGAGAGCACGACGTCGGCTTCGCCGATGCGTGCGGCGTCCTGCGGCTTCGGCTCGTAGACATGCGCGTCGCCGTTCGGCCCGACGAGGACCGACAGGTCGATCCGGTCGCCTCCGACCTGCTTCGCCATATCGCCGATGATCGAGAAGGTGGCGACGACCTTCAGCGGCTCCGCCAGCGCGGCGGCGGGCAGCGCGGTGAGCGCGGTCGCGGCCAGAAGGATCGGGGCGAGGTATTTTCTCATGGTTTGGTCTCTTATGCAGTGCGGTGACGATGAACGCGCACGCGCCCCCTGAAGGCGCCGCGCGGGGCGGCAAGGATCGACGCGGCGTAAATCACGCCGGCCGACAGGATGATGGCCGGGCCGGACGGCAGCTCGGCGTGGTAGGAAAGGAGCAGCCCGGCGACCGACGAGGCGACACCGATCAGGATCGCCACCGCCACCATCGGGCCGATGTGTGTGGTCCAGAAGCGGGCGGCGGCTGCCGGCAGCATCATCAGGCCGACCGCGAGCAGTGTGCCGAGAGCCTGGAAGCCGCCGACGAGGTTGAGCACCACCAGCGCCAGGAAGATGAAGTGCGTCGGCGTGCCGAGCCGGCTGACGGAGCGCAGGAAGAGGGGGTCCAGGCACTCCGCCACCAGCGCGCGCCAGAACACCGTCACCGTCACGGCGGTGACGAGGCACACCGAGGCGATCAGCCACAGCGCGTCGTCGGTCAGCGCCAGAACCGTGCCGAACAGCACGTGCATCAGATCGACCGAGGAGCCGCGCATCGAGACCAAAAGCACGCCGAGAGCGAGCGAGATCAGGTAGAAGGCCGCCATCGAGGCGTCTTCGCGCTGGACGGTGAGCCGCGACACGGCGCCCGCGCCCAGCGCCACGATCATGCCGGCGATCAGCCCGCCGATCGTCATCGGCACGATCTCAAGTCCATAGAGCAGGAAACCGACGGCCGCGCCGGGCAAAATCGCATGCGCCATCGCGTCGCCCGTCAGGCTCATGCGCCTGAGCATCAGGAACACGCCGACCGGGCAGGACGACAAAGACAAAAGCACCGAACCAAGAAGCGCGCGCTGCATGAAGGCGTAGCTGGCGAAGGGGCCAACCAGGAAGTCGTAGGCCGCGTTCATGCCGCCCTCGGGCCGTGATGGTGGTCGTGACCATGATGCGAATGATCGTGGCCGTCGTGAGCATGGTCGTGCTCCGGCTCGCACCAGGGCGCATCCTCGCTCCAGGCTTTGGTGAAGCGGCGCGCCTTGAGCAGGTTCTCCGGCTTCAGCACCTCCGCCGTCGCGCCCCAGGCGACCGGCTGGCGGGCAAGCAGCAGCGTCTGCGGGAAATGCTCCCGCACCAGGTCCATGTCGTGGCTCACCACGATGATGGTGCGCTTCTCGCCGTGCCAGCGGCCGATCAGCGCGACGAGGTCGGCGACGGTGCGCGCGTCGATCGCATTGAACGGCTCGTCGAGCAGGATGAGGTCGGCGTCCTGCACCAGGACGCGGGCGAAAAGGGTGCGTTGAAGCTGACCGCCGGACAAGGTGTCGATCTGCCGCGCCTCGAAGCCTTCGAGCCCAACCGCCGAGAGCGCCCGGGCCACCGTCGCACGGTCCTCGCCAGTGATGCGCCCCAGCAGTCCGCGCTTCGGCCACAGGCCGAGAGAGACGAGGTCGATGACGCGGGCCGGGAAGCCGCGGTCGATCTCCGACTGCTGCGGCAGATAGGCGACACGCAGCGACGGATCGCGCTGGCACTCGCCGGACATCGGGCTCAGCATGCCGACGATCCCCTTGAGAAGCGTCGACTTGCCGGAACCATTGGCGCCTACGACCGCCGTCAGCGTGCCGCGCGCGATCGTGCCACTCAGGTGATGCACGGCCGGATGGCTGTCGTAGCCAAGCGTCAGGTCGCGGAACGTAAGGCAGGGAACGGTCATCGTCTCTCCGCTTGCGGCATGCGCCACGAGAGGCGACCTAATTATGTTATGTTATTACATCCGTCAATCATAAAAGACCGCTCTGGTGTCGCACCCGTCGCAGGCGCGGCGCCAGGATCCGCCGCGTGATTGACGCACGTCAAAGACCGGCCGCCGAAAGACTGTCACTCGACGCCATACTCTTCGCAGCGAGGCAAGCGTGGCCAAAGTTACCCCCTCCGACGGATCGGCCACCTTGCAGGTGGCCAATGACGGCGCGCCGACGCCTTCGCTGCGCGACATCCTAGGCGATGCGGCGCCCAAGCCGTCGCGCCTGGGGAAAGGGACATGGCGCTGGCTGCTGATCGGCGCAGCGCTCGTCGCCGCCGGCTATCTCGCCTGGGCCTATTTCGCGCAGGGCAGCGGCTACGTCTATACGACGCAGAAGGTCGCCAAGGGCGATCTCACCGTGATCGTCACGGCGACGGGCACCGTGCAGCCGATCACCCAGGTCGATGTCTCGAGCGCCATATCCGGCATCGTCCGCAAGGTGAACGTCGACTACAACAGCGTCGTCTATCGCGGCGACGTGCTGGCCGAACTCGATGCCGACACGCTCCAGGCCGGCGTCGCCAGTGCGCGCGCCCACCTGGTTGTCGCCAACGCCAACGTCGCCAAGGCCAAGGCGACGGCCGACGCGTCGATTGCCACCTACGAGCGCCAGTCGGCGCTGTTCAACCGCGGCGTCATGTCGGCGCAGACGCTCGAGGACACGCGTCTCACGATGGATGCCGCCGCCGCCGCGCTCAAGGCCGCCGAGGCGGAGGTGCTCGTCACCGATGCCGATCTGAAGCTGGCCGAGACCAATCTCTCCAAGACGCTCATCACCTCGCCGATCGACGGCGTCGTGTTGACGCGCGACGTCAACGAAGGCTCGACGATCGCCGCCTCGCTCTCCGCGCCGGTGCTGTTCTCCATCGCCGGCGACCTGAAGCGCATGGAGGTACAGGTCGACGTGGACGAGGCCGACATCGGCAACGTCGCCGTCGGCCAGTCCGGCACCTTCACGGTGGACGCCTATCCCGATCGGGCGTTTCCGGCCGAAATCACCGAGATTCGCTTCGTCTCCGAGACGATCAACAATGTGGTGACCTACAAGGCCCTGCTCGCGGTGGACAATGCCGAGCTTCTCCTGCGGCCCGGCATGACCGCCACGGCGGACATCGTGGTCAACACGGTTCGCGCGGCCCTGCTGGTGCCAAACGCAGCGCTGCGTTACACGCCGCCGGTGGAGGAAAGCTCCGGCGGCGGGCTCTTCAGCATGTTCCGGCCTCCCCACATGGGCGCGGTGACGACGGCGGACCTGCGGGGCGGCGCGCGCACGCTGTGGGTCATGCGCGACAAGGCGCCGGTCGAGGTGACCGTCGTGACCGGTGCCACCGACGGCCAGAGCACGGAGGTGAAGTCCGGCGACCTCGCCGAGGGCGACGCCGTCATCCTCGATGCTGCCGCGGCCAATTGAGATGGCCGCCCCGGTCCCGCCACCGCTGATCGAGTTCCGCGCCTTGACCAAGGTCTATGGTAGCGGAGAGGCCGAGGTGCGTGCGCTCGACGGCGTCGACCTTTCCGTGGCGCGTGGCGAGTTCGTCGCTATCATGGGTCCGTCGGGCTCAGGCAAATCCACGGCCATGAACGTCATGGGCTTTCTCGATGAGCCGACATCGGGCGAATACCTGTTCCAGGGCGTTGCGACGAGCCGGCTAGATCGTGACGATCGGACTTTGCTGCGCCGCCACATGATTGGCTTCGTCTTCCAGGGGTTCAACCTGCTCGCTCGCACCACCGCCGTGGAGAACGTCGAGCTGCCGCTGATCTATCGCGGCATGAACGAGGTCGACCGGCGCAAGCTCGCGCTGAAGGCTCTCGGCCAGGTCGGCCTTGCCGAGCGGGCGAACCACACCTCGGCCCAGATGTCCGGCGGCCAGCAGCAGCGCGTGGCGATCGCGCGCGCCATCGTCACCAGCCCGATGGTCCTGCTCGCCGACGAGCCGACCGGCAATCTCGACACCAAGATCAGCCGCGAGATCATGGCCATCGTTACCCGCCTCAACGCGGAGGAGGGGCTGACCGTGATCATGGTCACCCACGAGGACGATATCGCCGCCTATGCGCGCCGCGTTATCCGCTTCGTCGACGGCAAGATCGAGTCCGACAGGGTGCAGGAGCCGACCGGTGTTTTATGAGACGCTGAAACTCGCCGCCCAGGCGATCCTGCGCAATCCGATGCGTTCGTTCCTGACGATCCTCGGCATCGTCATCGGCGTCGCGGCGGTCATCGCGATGGTGACGATCGGCAATGGCACGACCGCCCGGGTGACCGAGGAACTCGGCAAACTCGGCAGCAATATGCTATTCCTCCGGCCCGGCCAGTTCGGGCCGGGGCGCGCCAGCACCCAGGCTAAATCCTTCACCGCGAAGGATGTCGCCGCGATCCGCGACCAGATTTCCGGCCTGCGCGCGGTCGCGCCGATGGCGCAGACGTCGGCGACCGTCATCTTCGGCGGCGAGAGCCGGCAGAGCATGGTCGCCGGCACCAATGCCGATTATCTCGTCGTCGGCGACTGGACGATTTCGGCCGGGCGCTCCTTCCTGCCGGCGGAGGAGCGCGGCACCGCCGTCTGCATGATCGGCGACACCGTGCGCGGCAAGCTGTTCGGCAGTTCGTCGCCGCTCGGCCGGAGCATCCGGGTCGGCAAGGTCTCGTGCGAGGTCATCGGCCTGCTCGGCGAGAAGGGCGACTCCAGCATGGGCACGGACCAGGACGATGTCGTCCTGATGCCGCTGCGGACCTTCCAGCGCCGCATCGCGGGCAACAGCGATGTCGACACGATCCTGGTGTCGGCGCGCAACGGCGTTGCCACCAGCAAGGTCCAGGGCGATATCGAGCGCCTGATGCGCGAGCGGCGCGGCATCGCCTCCGGCAAGGAGGACGACTTTTCGGTCAACGACATGGCGCAGATCGCCGCCACCATGGCCGGAACCACCAGCATCCTGACCGGCCTGCTCGGCGCCGTCGCCGCGGTCAGCCTGCTCGTCGGCGGCATCGGCATCATGAACATCATGCTGGTGTCGGTGACCGAGCGCACGCGCGAGATCGGCATCAGGCTCGCCATCGGCGCGCTCGAGAGCCAGGTCCTGACGCAGTTCCTCGTCGAGGCGACGGTGCTGGCCCTGTTCGGCGGCATCGTCGGCATCCTGTTCGGGCTTGGCCTGGCCTTCGGCGTCGGCGTCTATCTCGGCATTCCCTTCGTTACCAGCCCGGGCATCATCGCGCTCGCCTTCGTATTCTCGGCGCTGATCGGCATGGGGTTCGGCTATTTCCCGGCGCGCCAGGCGGCCAGGCTCAATCCGATCGAGGCGCTCAGGCACGAATAGGGACGAACTCGTCCCGCGTCTCGACGCTGCGCCGCGGGATAGGTCGGTCGGTGGACGCTGCGGGCGGCGACCGGTTTGCCGGCCCGAAAGGGTGAAGTGTCTTGACGCGAAGCCTTGCGCGCGCTTTGTGTCCGCTCCCGGAGGAATTGTCTCATGCATCACGACCCGATCGTCATCGTCGCAGCCCGCAGGACGCCGATGGGCGGCTTCCAGGGGGCGCTGAAGGACAAGACGTCGCCAGAACTTGGCAAGGTCGCCATTTCCGCAGCCCTCGCTCAGGCGGGGCTCGGTCCGGACGAGATCGACGAGGTGATCATGGGCTGCGTGCTGCCGGCCGGCCTCGGCCAGGCGCCGGCCCGCCAGGCAGCGCTCGGCGCCGGCCTGCCGCAGTCGGTGCCCGCGACGACGGTCAACAAAATGTGCGGCTCCGGCATGAAGGCCGCCATGCTCGGCTACGACTCGATCGCGGCGGGCTCCGCCGGCATCGTCGTCGCCGGCGGCATGGAGAGCATGACCAATGCGCCCTACCTCTTGGAGAAAGCCCGCGCCGGCATGCGGCTCGGCCATGGCCGTGTCATGGACCACATGTTTCTCGACGGGCTGGAGGACGCCTACGACAAGGGCCGCCTGATGGGCACCTTCGCCGAGGACACCGCGCGCGAGCTGCAGTTCACTCGCGAGGCGCAGGACGAGTTCGCGCTCGCCTCGCTGGAGCGCGCCCGTCGCGCCATCGCCGAAGGCCGCTTCCGTGCCGAAGTGGCGCCGATCGGCGACATCGTCGACGACGAGCAGCCCGGCAAGGCCAAGCCCGAGAAGATCCCGACGCTCAAGCCCGCCTTCCGCGCCGACGGCACGGTGACGGCCGCCAATTCCTCCTCGATCTCCGACGGCGCCGCCGCGATCATCATGATGCGGATGTCCGAGGCCGACCGCCGCGGCATCGCGCCGCTGGCAGTGGTGCGCGGCCATGCGAGCCATGCCCAGGCACCGGCCTGGTTCTCCACCGCGCCGATCGGCGCGATGAACAAGGTGCTCGACAAGGCCGGCTGGTCGACCGGCGACGTCGACCTCTACGAGATCAACGAGGCCTTTGCCGTGGTCGCGCTGGCGGCGATGCGCGAACTCGGGCTGCCGCACGACAAGGTCAACGTCAACGGCGGCGCCTGCGCGCTCGGCCACCCGATCGGCGCCTCCGGCGCGCGCATCCTCGCCACGCTCTTGGCCGAGATGGAGGCCCGCGACGTCAAGCGCGGCGTCGCCTCGCTCTGCATCGGCGGCGGCGAAGCGACTGCGATGGCGGTGGAACGCCTCTGACGCGCCTTAGCTCCCGGCGCCGGCCACCCGTCCCGCATTGTCGACGATCGCCTCGATCACCTGCGCGTTGAGCGGCGCGGGGAGGTCGTGGCCCATGCCGTCGATCTTCAGGAAGCGCGCTCCCGCGACATGGGTGGCAATGTCTTCTCCTGCCGCGATCGGCACCAGCGGATCGTCAGCCCCGTGGATGACCAGCGTGGGCGCGAGGATCGCGCCGAAAAGGGGACGCAGGCTGCCCGTCGCCGCGATGGCTGCGACCTGGCGGCCGGTGCCCGCGGGGTCGAGTCCATGCGCCAGCTCGCCGAGGACAATCTCGCGCTGGGCGTCGGCGTCGAACGGATAGCCCGGGCCGGCGATCCGCCGCGCGAAGGCGAGCGCATGCGCGACATATCCTTCGCGGTCTGTCGTGGGGGACGGCCCTGGCCGCATCATCATCGCCATGACCTCCGGCTCGGCCTGCGGCAGGCCCGGCGCGCCGCTGCTGGACATGATGGCGGTGAGTGACAGCACGCGCGCCGGAGAGGTCGCTGCGACGAGCTGCGCGATCATCCCGCCCATCGAGCGGCCAACGATGTGGGCCTTGTCGATTTCCAGCGCATCCATGAGCCCGATCGTGTCGGCGGCCATGTCGGCGAGCGTGTAGGGCACGTCCGGTGCGGTTCCCGCCGCGACTGCCGCTGCAAGTGCTGCGAAATCGGGCGCCGACGCGCCTGAGAGATGCGTCGAGCGGCCGGCATCGCGATTGTCGAACCGGATGACGCGAAATCCCTTCGCTGCGAGCTCCGCGCAGAACGCGTCGGTCCACCGCAGCATCTGCGCGCCGAGGCCTGCAACGAGCAGCACCGCCTCGTCCTGCGGCGAACCGAAGCTCTCATAGGCAAGGGTAATTCCGTTGGACTGAACAGATGGCATGACACGACCTCGTCTCACGCTCGCGGGCGCAAGAAGAGGGGACCACCTGCGAGGTGGTATTTCTATCCAGGTAAAATTCGCAGATGTCAATATTACCCGGATATAATTATCAGGCTTAGACCTTCAGCCCGATCTCCGTCTGCCCCTCGGTGCCGAAGATGCGCAGGTAGCGCTCGATCTCGGACCTCTCGCCGGTCGCCTTGAGCGGGTTGTCGGAGAGTTTTACCGCAGGCCGACCATCGGCCTCGACCACCTTGCAGACCAGCGAGATGGCGTTGAGGTTGTCGATCTCGCGCGGCGCGCAGCCTTCGAAGTCGTTCGTCAGGTTGGTGCCCCAGCCGAACGCCATGCGCACACGGCCGCGGAAATGATGATAGGCGGAGACGATCGTGTCGACGTCGAGCCCGTCGGAGAAGATCAGCAGCTTGTCGCGCGGGTCGCGGCCCTTTTCCTCCCACCACTTGATGATGCGCTCGCCGCCTTCGATCGCCGGTGCGCTGTCGGGGCGGAAGCCGGTCCAGTCGGCGACCCAGTCCGGCGCGTCGCGCAGGAACGCTGCCGTGCCGAAGGCGTCGGGCAATACGATCAGCAGGTTGCCGCCGTAATACTTCTCCCAGTCCTTCAGCACCTGGTAGGGCGCCCACCTCAGCTCCTTCTCGCTGTCGGCAAGTGCTGCCAGCACCATCGGCAACTCGTGGGCGTTGGTGCCGACGGCTTCCAGGTCGTTGTCCATGGCGAGCAGCACGTTGGACGAGCCGGTGAAGGCGTTGCCGAGTCCTTCTTTCAGCGCCTCGACGCACCAGCGGTGCCACAGGAAGGAGTGGCGGCGGCGGGTGCCGAAGTCGGAGATGCGCAGGTCGGGCAGCTGCTTCAGCCGCTCCACCTTGTCCCACAACTTCGCCTTGGCGCGTGCATAGAGAACGTCGAGCGAGAAGGGGCCGAGCGAGCGCATCGCGGCGCGCGAGCGCAGCTCGTTGATGATGGCGAGCGCCGGGATCTCCCACATCGACGTGTACATCCACGGACCGGGGAAGGTGAGCTCGAACTGGCCGTCCTTCTTCGTCAGCTCGTATTCGGGAAGCTGGAAGTCCTTCAGCCACTCGAGGAATTCCGGTGCGAAGATCTGCTTGCGGCCATAGAAGGAGTTACCGGCGAGCCAGATCATCTCCTTCTTCTTGAATCGCAGCGTGCGGGCATGGTCGAGCTGGTCGCGCAGCTCCTCGATGTCGATCTCTTCGGCGAGCCTGAACCGCGTCGCGCGATTGATGAGCTGGAAGGTGGCGTCGACCTTGGGATAGACGCCCCAGATCATCTGCAGCATCAGGAGCTTGTAGAAGTCCGTGTCGAGCAGGGATCGGACGATCGGGTCGAGCTTCCAGGTGTGGTTGTAGACCCGGCGCGCGATGTCGGTCTTGGTGGCCATGCTGAACTCTTCCCTCTCTCCGCGGAACTTCCTAGGCGCTGCAACGCGGAAAATCCAGCCGGGTGAAGCGGTTGTGCGGCGCTTGCACATGGACGGGATAGCTGCACTAGAGTGCGCGATGCCGCATTCCTTCACGCCCGCCTCTGGCCTGCCGGCCATCTCTCCCACGAGGGGGGAGATTACGCGCGCCGCCGGAGCTGCCAATCTCCCCCCTCGTGGGGGAGATGGCCGGCAGGCCAGAGGGGGGCGTGACAGGGCGAGAGACCGGGAAATCGAACAGCCTCCTGCGCAGTCGGCTTGGATACTCTCGTTAGCCGTCCTCTCGCTTCTCCTCTTTCCAACCGCCGCCTTCGCCCACGCTTCCGACCGCGGCTATGTGCTGCTGTTGCCGACCGGGCACTATATCGCCGGGGGCGCGCTTGCTGTCGCGGCGAGCTTCGCCGTGCTGTGGCTGGTTCCGGCCGGTGCGCTCGGGCGACTGGCCGAGCCGAGACTGGTGCTTGCGTCTCGCCTGCCGGACCTGCGTGCGATCACGAGCTGGATCTCGCTCGCCGCACTTGCGCTTCTTGTGGCGGCGGGCTGGCTCGGCAGCCGTGACCCGTTGTCCAACCCGCTGCCGCTCGTCGTATGGACGCTGTTCTGGATCGGACTGACGATGCTGACGGGGCTGGTCGGAAACCTGTTCGACTGGCTCGATCCCTGGCGTGGCGCAGCGCAGCTTCTGGGCAGGGAGAAGGATGCCGCGCCCGCCTGGCTCGACCGTCTCGGATATGCGCCCGCGATCGCCCAGTTCGCCGCCTTCGCCTGGTTCGAGCTGGTCTATCCTGCGCCTGACGATCCGGCCCGGCTCGCCTGGGCGGTGTCGATCTACTATCTCGTCAACCTCGCCGGCGTGCTTACGCTCGGCTATGCCGCCTGGACCCAGCGCTGCGAGCCGTTCTCGGTGTTCTTTCGCATCGTGTCGAAGCTGGCCGTCCTGGAGCGACGCGCCGGCACACTTGCCCTCTGCCTGCCGGGGGGGAAGCTCGCTCAAGCCGGGCCGTTGCCGGTCTCCGGCGTGCTGTTCCTGCTCCTGGCGCTCGGCTCGGTCTCCTTCGACGGGCTGATGCGCACCTTCGCCTGGCTCGGCGCCATCGGCGTCAATCCGCTGGAGTTTCCCGGCCGCTCGGCCGTGATGGTCGAGAACACGGCGGGGCTCGTCGTGGTGCCGGCCCTGCTCGCGGCGGCCTTTTTCGCCGCGGTGTGGGCAGGCGAGAGGCTGTCGGGTCAACCCGTGTCGCTCGCCCGCGCGGCCGGCACGCTGATCTGGTCCATCGCGCCGATCACGCTCGCCTACCATGTCGCGCACTACCTGATCGCGCTGCTGGTCAACGGCCAGTACGCGCTGGCCGCGATCTCCGACCCGTTCTCGCGCGGCTGGAACCTGTTCGGCACGGCGGACAACTACATCTCCGCCGGCCTCGTCATGGGGCCGGGCGCGGCATGGGTTCTGTGGAATCTCCAGGCCGGTGCGATCGTCGCCGGCCACGTGCTCGCCGTCGTGCTGGCGCACATGCTGGCGGAGCGGCTGCACGCGGACAGGGCTGCTGCGGTGAGGAGCCAGGTTCCGCTGACGCTCCTCATGATCGCATATACGGTGTTCGGCCTGTGGTTGCTGTCGACTCCGACCGGAGCATGACTTACGGATAGGTCGCTTGCCGGCTGGCGTGACCAGCGATCCGGCTTGCGTCATTTGAGTTTCGTCCTTCGCCGATCGATCGGGATGCATTTGCGGGCGAATGCGACAAGCAAGGGGAAAAAGACATGAGCGAAGAGCAGGGAAAGATCGGATTCCTTCGGAAGAGCATCAATCGCCGCACGGCGCTGAAGGGCATCGGCGCAAGTGCGGGACTTGCGTTGGGCCCAGGCTACGTACGCTATGCGCAGGCGCAGTCCTCCGCGCCGATCAAGATAGGTTTCCAGGCGCACCGCACCGGCATCGGCGCCTCCTACGGCCGTTGGTACGAGAAGACCACCATGGCGGCCGTCAAGGCGATCAACGCCGCCGGCGGCATCAACGGCCGTCCGGTCGAGATCATCACCGAGGATGACGGCACCGACGCCAAGCGCGGGCCGGAAGTGGTCGAGAAGTTCGCCAACCAGCACAAGGTCGACGTGGTCTACGGCACCCTGTTCAGCCATGTCGTCATCGCCTCATCACCGGCCGCCGGCGAGCTGAAGATCCCCTACTACGTCGTGTCGGAAGGCCACCATGTCGCCTCGACCAAGATGAACCGCTACGTGTTCCAGCCGGGCATCACCGACGTGAAGAGCCAGATCCAGTCGACTGCGCCGTGGATCGCGGCGAACTACGGCAAGAAGATCACGCAGATCTTCCCCGACTTCGCCTTCGGCCACGACCACCGCGACTACCTGCCGCCGGCGCTGAAGGCGCAGGGCGCCGACGTGGTCGCGCAGATCGCGATCCCGCCGACGGAAACCTCCTTCACCAAATACTTCCCGCAGATCCCGGCCGACACCGATGCGATCTACCACGTCATGATCGGCCCGGCCGTTCTGACCTTCGTCAAGGAGCTCGGCGAGTTCTACGGCTCGAACCGGCCGCAGCTGTTCGGCTTCATCGATTCGCTTGAAGCCGTCGACATCAACTCGCCCGGCCTCGAATTCCTCGACGGCAGCCACTTCTGGGAAGGCGCGCCGCGCTACGCCCAGGCTGACGACACAGAGGCAATGAAGGCCTACCGCGCCGCCGTCGGCATCGACGAGAACGGTGCCGCCGTCGGCGACCCGAAGGACGTCTCGACCGCCGCCCACATGTTCGGCTGCTGGGAGACGCTCTACGTCATCAAGCAGGCGATGGAAGCGGCCAGCTATCAGGGTCCGCAGGACCGCGCCAAGCTGGTCGAGGCGACCGAGGCGCTGACCGAGTTCCCGGAAGGGCCCGAGCACCCGCAGGGCGCCAAGACCTTCAATGGCAAGATCCACCAGTGCTTCGGCATTCAGAACATCTCGAAGGTCGAGGGCGGTAAGCTCAAGGTCGTGCACAAGACCAAGATCGAGGACGGCCTCTACGAAGCCGAAGGCGACTACACGACCCAGCCGCTCTGAGGCATTGACCCTTGCAGGGTAATGACGAGGTATATACCTTGTCATTACCCGAAGAGGAGTGCTCGCCATGGCCAAGGAAGCCGTCTTCACGATGAAACTCGAACCGGAGCTTCGGGATGCCTTCATGAAGGCCGCCGCGGCTGCGGATCGGCCGGCATCGCAGATCGTCCGGGAGATGATGAAGGACTTCGTCGAAACTCACGAAGAACCAAGTCTGGAATATTGGGAATTTGTGCGGCGCGGTGTCGAGAGAGCGCGCAAGGATGTTGCGGAAGGGAAGGTGTTCACCGACGAGGAAGTAAGGGAGCGGATGAAGGCGCGCTTCAGGGAGTGGGAGCGCATCAAGCGTGAGGGCGCTGCTTGAATGTCAGTTGGTCCGAGATCGCGGACGCCGATCGCGACGCGATCATCGGCTACATTTGGCTCTATAGTCCGAGAGCGGCAGCGCAGATGGACGCGTTGTTCGATCTTGCAGCCACTAAGCTAGCCGACTTTCCTTACTCGGGGAAAGTCGGGAAGCTAGAAGGCACTCGTGAGCTACTGCCCCATAGGAGCTATCGTCTGATTTATTCCGTCGAAGTCGACAAGGTGGTCATCCTCCGCATCTTCCACACGTCCCGCCAATGGCCACCGGCCGACGACAACGAGACCTCCTGAATGGCCTTCGGACCGCATCTTCTCCTCGCTTCGCTCGAAGGCCTGGTCATGGCGGCGGTCTTGGCGCTGATGGCGCTTGGCCTGTCGCTTGTCTTCGGCGTCATGCGGGTGGTCAACGTCGCCCATGGCGAGTTCTTCATGCTGGGCGCGGTGCTCGCGTGGTATTTCTCGACGCTGGTGAGCGGGCATCCGGCGCTTGGCTTCCTCCTGGCGCTGGTGCTCGCCCCGCTGGTTGTCGGCGCGATCGCGTTCGCGGCCGAGCGGCTGGTGCTGCGGCGCATCCATTACAATCCGGAGGCGACCATCGTTGCCACGATTGGCCTGCTCTACGTGCTCCAGCAGGCCGCGCTCACCTTCTACGGCCCCGACGCCAACCCGGTCGTGGCGCCGTTCAACTACCGCGTTCTTCTGCCCTGGTTCGGTTATTCCGGCTACAAGCTGGTGGTGATCGCCGCGTCGGTCGTGCTCATCGCGCTGACCTGGCTCGTGCTCACCCGCACCAGGGTCGGCCTCATAATGCGGGCGACGCAATATGATCGCGAGACGGCGCAGGCCTTCGGCATCCCCGTCGACCGCGTCTATGCCGGCGTCTTCGCGCTCGGCGCGATGCTGGCGGCGGTGGCGGCCGTGCTCATCGTGCCGATCCAGCAGGCGCATTACCTGATGGGCACCGATCCGCTGCTGCTCTCCTTCATTGTCGTCATCATCGGCGGGCTGGGCTCGCTGCGCGGCACGGTGGTGGCGGCGCTGCTGATCGGTGTGTCCGACGGCATCATCTCAGTCTTCTTCTCGCCGACGCTGGCCAAGATGCTGGCGACGATGCTGGTGGCGATGGTGCTGGTCTTCCGGCCGCAGGGCCTGTTCGGGACGGCGGCGCGATGAGCGGATACCTGTCCGCCCGCGACGACGCCCGGGTCTGGGGGCTTCACCTTGCCCTGATCGCGCTTCTGTTCGCCGCGCAATATGTTCTGCCCGACTACCACGGCGGCGTGCTTGCCCGTGTCATGGTGCTGGCCCTCTTCGCCATGGGCTACAACGTGCTGTTCGGCTACACCGGGCTGCTCTCGCTCGGCCATGCGATGTTCTTCGCCGCCGGCCTCTACGGCGCGGGCCTGCCGATCTACCACTACGGCGTCCACCCGTTGCCAGCTTTCGCCATCGGCATCGGCTGCGGCGTGGTGCTGGCGCTCGTCGTCGGCGCGCTCGCCTTGAGGACCACCGGCGTCGCCTTCATGATCGTGACGCTGATGTTCGCGCAGGTCGGCTATCTGATGTCGCTCTGGCTCGGCGATTGGACGCGCGGCGACGAGGGGCTGACGCTGTCGCGCAATGAGCGCATCATCGAGATCGGGCCGATGTTCCTCGACATGACAAGCCGCGACACGCGCTACGTCGTCGCCTGGGCGCTGTTTTCCATAGGGCTCGGAATAACGCTGCTCGTCGCCCGCTCTCGCTTCGGCCGCGTGCTGGTGGCGATCCGCGAGAACGAGGAGCGCACGCGGATGCTGGGCTTCGACACGTTCACGAACAAGCTCGCGGCCGTAGCTATCTCGGGCGCGCTTTCGGCGACGGCAGGCGCGGCCTATGTGCTGCTGTTCGGCTACATGGGTTCCACCTTCGCCTCTATCCAGTATTCGATCCTGCCGCTCCTGTGGGTGCTGCTCGGCGGGGCGGCGACGACGCTCGGGCCGTTCTTCGGCACGCTCCTGATGTTCTATCTCGCCGAGATGTCGAACGATGCGCTGAACGCCTGGTTTCCCGACGCGCGGCTCAACCAGATCGGCATCGTCGGCCTCGCGCTGATCCTGCTCGTCCTGTTCTTCCCCAAGGGCCTGTTCGGCTCGATCCGCGAACGGTGGCTCAAATGGCTGCCGTGAACCCGCTGCTCGTCGTCAAGGATTTGCACCGTTCCTTCGGCGGGCTGAAGGCCGTCGACGGCATCGACCTGACGGTGATGCCAGGTGAGGTGAGGGCGATCATCGGCCCGAACGGGGCCGGCAAGTCGACGCTGGTCGGCCTGGTCTGCGGCCGCATCGAGCCCGATTCCGGCTCGATTCTCTTCGACGGTCGGGACATCACCGCCTTGCCTGCGCATCGTCGCGTGAGACAGGGCATCGCCTACACCTTCCAGATCACCTCGATCTTTCCGAACCTGACCGTCTTCGACAATGTCGCGCTGCCGGTGCAGCGCAGCCAGCATCATTCTGTCGGTGTTGCGCGGCTGCGGCGCGGCGTGCTCGAGGCGCTCGAGCGCGTCGGCCTATCCGACCGCCTCGACCAGCCCGCCGGCGAACTCGCCTACGGCCACCAGCGCCTGCTGGAAGTGGCGATGGGCCTGTCGCTGAAGCCGAGGCTGCTCATCCTCGACGAGCCGACGCAGGGCCTGTCGGACGGCGAGATCGAGGGCTTCGTCGCGCTGGTGCGCGAGATCGCCCGCGACGCGACCGTCATGCTGATCGAGCACAACATGGACGTGGTGATGAGTCTCGCCGACCGCATCACCGTGCTCAACTTCGGCAAGGTGCTGGCCGAGGGCACGCCGGAGGAGATCCGCGCCAACGCCCATGTCCAGGCGGCCTATCTGGGGACGCCGGACGATGAATGACGTTCTTACGATCGCTGGCCTCGACTGCGCCTATGGCGAGGTGCAGGTGCTGCACGGCGTCTCACTGGCGCTGCGCAAGGCCGAGGTGCTCTGCCTGCTCGGCCGCAACGGGGCCGGCAAGACGACGCTGCTCAAGGCGATCATGGGGCTGGTGCCGGCACGCGCGGGCTCGATCCGGCTGGGCGCGACCGAACTCACGGGCCTGCCCGCCTGGCAGGTGCCGAAGCACGGCGTCGCCTATGTGCCGCAGGGTCGCCGCCTGTTCGCCGAGATGACGGTGGCCGAAAACATCGAGATCGGCCTGATGACGCGGGGCAGGGGGGCTGCGACGCGCGAGGCCGTGCTCGACCTCTTCCCGCTGCTGCGCGAGCGGCTGAAGCAGCGCTCGGGCACGCTGTCGGGCGGTGAGCAGCAGATGCTCGCCATGGCGCGTGCGCTCTGCCTCGAACCCGACGTGCTCCTTCTGGACGAGCCGACCGAAGGCCTGATGCCGTCGATGATCGCGAAAATCCGCGAGACCGTGGTGGAACTGCGCCGCCGCGGCGTCTCGACCATCCTGGTCGAGCAACGCGTCGACGCCGTGCTGTCGGTGGCCGATCGGGTGGCGTTCCTGGAGAACGGACGTAATCGCGAGACGGTGGATGTCGCGGTGCTCCGGGCCGATCCGGAGATGGTGATGCGGTACGTGGGGGTTGGCTGAGCGTTTCCGCGCGGCACCCCCCTCACCCGGCCTCCGCTTCGCTCGGCCACCCTCTCCCCGAGGGGAGAGGGGGGTTACCAACGTCTTCTCTGACCGGAGGGAGATTAGCCGCGAAGGTCGCAGATCTCCTCTCCCCTTGGGGAGAGGGTGGCCGAGCGAAGCGGAGGCCGGGTGAGGGGGATGGCGCCGATCAGGCGAGGATAACCCCCGCTTCCTTCATCCGCGCTGTCATCGCCGCCAACGATCCGCCAAGATCAATCGCACGGCAGGCATCCATCTGAACCGTCACGTCCAGCCCGTGCTTTCTCGCATCGAGCGCGGAGAAGGCGACGCAGAAATCCGTCGCCAGCCCGACCAGTGTCACCTTGCCGATGCCGCGTTCCTTGAGGTAGCCGCCGAGGCCGGTCGGCGTCGTGTGATCGTTCTCGTAGAAGGCGGAGTAGGAATCGATCGCCTTGCGGAATCCCTTGCGGATGACGATCTCGCCCTTGGTCCAGACAAGGTCGGGATGGAACAGCGCGCCCTTCGTGCCCTGCACGCAATGGTCCGGCCACAGCGTCTGCGTGCCGTAGGACATCTCGATCGTCTCGAAGGGCTGCTTGCCCGAATGGCTCGACGCAAAGCTCGAATGGCCGGCCGGATGCCAGTCCTGCGTCAGCACGACGTGGTCGAACCGTTCGATCAGCCCGTTGACGATCGGCACGATCTCGTCGCCGCCTGCGACCGCCAGCGCTCCGCCGGGGCAGAAATCGTTCTGGACATCGATCACCACCAGAGCTTCCATTCGCCTTCTCCACGTGTAGATTTGCAGGGTCGACACTCGCCCGAAGCGCTTCGTTGCGTCAATCATGCTGTGACGCGCAAGGGCTTTGACAGGACGGGATCGAAGGTATCATTTGTATGCGAATGAAAATCCCGTGAGGGGCGCTTAGTCCGGGCATGACCCAGCAGCTTTACGCCAGGCCGGACACGATCGAGGAAGCCGTGTCGCTTCTCTCGCACGGGACATGGCGGCTTCTCGCCGGCGGGACGGATTTCTATCCGGCGCAGGGCAGCCGCCCGATCCGTGACGACATCCTCGACCTGAACGGCATTGCCGCCCTGCGCGGCTTCGAACGCACGGACGCAGGTATCCGCATCGGTGCGCGCACGACCTGGAGCGACATCGTCCGGGCCGATCTTCCGCCGGCGTTCGACGGGCTGAAGCTTGCCGCGCGCGAAGTGGGCTCGGTCCAGATCCAGAACACCGGCACTGTCGCCGGTAACCTCTGCAACGCCTCGCCCGCCGCCGACGGCGTGCCGGCGCTGCTGACGCTTGATGCCAGTGTCGAGCTTTGTTCCGCGGGCGGCACTCGCGTATTGCCGCTGCCGGACTTTATCCTCGGCAACCGGCGCACGGCGTTGCAGCCAGGCGAACTCGTGACCGCTGTGCTGGTGCCTGCCTCCGCGGACGAAGGCCGATCGACCTTCCTCAAGCTCGGCGCGCGCCGCTATCTGGTGATCTCGATCGCCATGGTCGCGGCGCGGATCGCGATCGAGGGCGGACGTGTCGCACACGCCGCCGTCGCGGTCGGAGCCTGTTCCGAGGTCGCGCGGCGGCTCACCACGCTGGAGGCCGATCTGGTGGGGCAGGCGGCCGATGCATCGCTGGCGCGTGTCGTGCAGGACCGCCACGTGGCGGGGCTGACGCCGATCGGCGACGTCCGCGCTGACGCCTCATATCGCAAGGAAGCTGCGCGCGAGATCGTGGCGCGGGCACTGGCGAGGCTTGCCGGTGACGCAGAGGATATCGCCGCATGAGCCTTCCTGCGCAGGACATTTCCTTCCAGGTCAACGGCAACCGGGCCGAGGTGAAGGTGTCGCCCGTCGCACGGCTGTCTACGGTCCTGCGCGACGAGCTCGGCCTCACCGGCACCAAGGTCGGCTGCGATGCCGGCGATTGCGGCGCCTGCACGGTGCTGGTTGACGGCGCGCCGGTTTGCTCTTGCCTCATGCCCGCCGCGCAGGCCGAGGGCGCTTCGGTCACGACGGTGGAAGGTCTTGCCAACGGACGCTTGTCGTCGCTGCAGAAATCCTTCCTCGCCCATGGCGCGGCGCAATGCGGCATCTGCACGCCGGGCCTTCTCGTCTCCGCCGCGGCCCTGCTGGAGAGCAATCCGCATCCTTGCGAGACAGAGGTGGCAGACGCGCTGGGCGGCGTGCTGTGTCGCTGCACCGGCTATCGCAGGATCGTCGAGGCGGTAATGGCCGCCTCACGCTATCACAACCTGCCGGACAACATGCCCGAAGCCGGCAAGGCCGTTGGCGCCTCGCCGATCCGGCTGGACGGCGTTCCGAAGGTGGACGGCAGCGAGCGCTTCGGGGCGGACGAGACGCCGGACGGTGCGCTCGCGGTCGTCGCGATCCGCTCGCCGCACTGGCATGCATCCTTCGCGCTCGGGGACCTCGACGCCTATGTCGCGGCGCATCCGGGCATCGTCGCGGTGTTCACGGCGAAGGACGTTCCGGGCCGCAACCGTTTTGGTGTGATCGCCGCCTATGCTGACCAGCCGGCGCTGGCCGATGGCGTCGCGCGATTCCGGGGCGAGGCGGTTGCCCTGGTAGCCGGCGAGAAGGCTGCGACCGACGACCTCGACCTCGCCGCCTTCCCGATCGAGTGGACGCCGTTGCCGCATATGCTCGACCCGGCGGAGGCGCGGCGCGAGGGCGCGGAGCTGATCCATCCGGCGCGGCCCGGCAACATCCTCGCGCAGGGCGCGGTCGAGCGCGGCGATCCGGAGGCGGCTCTTGCAAGGGCTGCGGTCGTCGCCTCGGCGGAGATCGAGACCTCCTTCGTGGAACATGCCTATATCGAGCCCGAGGCGGGTTCGGCCTGGATGGACGGCGACACGGTGGTGGTGCGCGCGTGCACGCAGAGTGCGGCCATCGACCGCGACGACACGGCGACCGTGCTCGGCCTGCCGCTCGACCGCGTCCGCATCATCCCCACCGCGACCGGCGGCGGCTTCGGCTCCAAGCTCGACGTGTCGGTGCAACCTTTGCTCGGCCTTGTCGCGCTGAAGACGGGCAGGCCGGCGCGGATGGTCTACAGCCGGCGGGAATCGATGATGTCGACCACCAAGCGCCACCCGGCGCGGATGCGCGCGACGATCGGAGCGGACGCCTCCGGCAAGGTCGCCGGCATGATCTTCGAGGGCGACTTCAACACCGGGGCCTATGCGAGCTGGGGGCCGACCGTGGCCAACCGTGTGCCGGTGCATGCCTCGGGGCCGTATCTCACGCCCAACTATCGTGCCTTCGGCCGGGCGGTGCACACCAACGGGCCCATCTCGGGCGCCTTCCGCGGCTTCGGCGTGCCGCAGGCGACGATCACGCAGGAAGCTCTCTATGACGAGCTCGCCACGAAGCTCGGCATCGACCGGCTGGAATTCCGCCTGCGCAACGCGCTGCGCGACGGCGACAGCACGGTCACCGGCCAGCATCTTGCCTCCGGCGTCGGCATCGAGGCCTGCCTGGAGGCGCTGAAGCCGCACTGGGACAGGGCGCAGGCGGAGGCGCGCGCCGCCAATGCGAAGGGCAGCCAGAGCCGTCGTGGCATCGGTGTCGCCTCCTGTTGGTACGGCTGCGGCAACACCTCGCTGCCCAATCCCTCCACCATGCGCATCGGCATTTCTGCCGACGGCGCGGTGGTGCTGCACCAGGGCGCGATCGACATCGGCCAGGGCTCCAACACGGTCATCGCCCAGATCGCGGCAGATGCGCTCGGCCTGCCGCTGGCGAAGCTGCGCCTGGTCGGCGCCGATACCGCGCTGACGCCCGATGCTGGCAAGACGTCGGCCTCGCGCCAGACCTTCGTCTCCGGCAAGGCCGCCCAGAAAGCGGCCACCGCGCTGCGCGAGGCGATCCTGCGCTTCGCCAACGTGTCGGCGGCCGGGCGGCTGCAGCTCGACGGCGCGGTGCTGACGGTCAGCGAGGGCGAGGCGATGCGACGGATCGACCTCGCGTCGCTGCCGCCGGATGTGTTGGGCTATGTCTTCTCGGCGCAGGAGAGCTACGACCCGCCGACGCTGCCGCTCGACGCGAAGGGGCAGGGCGTGCCCTACGCGGTGTACGGCTATGGTGCGCAGCTCGTGGAGCTGGAGGTCGACATGGCGCTTGGCACCGTGCGGCTGATCAAGATCACCGCCGCGCACGATGTCGGTCGCGCGGTCAATCCGCTGCTGGTGCAGGGCCAGGTCGAGGGCGGCATCGCGCAGGGCGTCGGGCTGGCGCTGATGGAGGAATATATCCCCGGCCGTACCGAGAACCTGCACGACTACCTGATCCCGACCATCGGCGACGTGCCGCCGATCGAGACGATCATCGTCGAGGTGCCGGACCCGGAAGGCCCCTTCGGCGCCAAGGGGCTCGGCGAGCATGTGCTCATCCCCACCGCACCGGCCATCCTGAACGCGATACGCGACGCAACTGGCGTGCTGGTGACGAAAGTGCCGGCGACCCCGTCGCGGGTGCTGGCGGCGATCCGGTCGAAGGAGCCGACCCCATGAACGAGCTCGCCGAGCGCTTCGAGGCTGGGACGCCCGACGAGAAGAAGGCAGCGGACAAGATCCGCTGCGATGCGTGTCCGGTCATGTGCTACATCGCCGACGGCCGCACCGGCGCCTGCGACCGCTACGGCAATTCCGGCGGCCGCATCGTGCGCTGCGACCCGGTGACGATCCTCGAACATGCGGTGGAGGCCGGCCGGCTGCTGGTGCCGTTCGAGAAGGGCAAGGCGTGGGACGGCAATCCGGTCAACACCGATCGCCGCTTCGTCACCGCCATCGGCGCGGGCACGACATATCCGGACTACAAGCCGGCCCCGTTCATCGTCTCGCAGGAGGTCGCGGGCGTCGATCTCGTCACCGTGGTGACCGAGGGCATCTTCTCCTATTGCGGCGTCAAGGTGAAGATCGACACCGACCGTCATATCGGGCCGGAGCGCGCCGTGGTGCGCGTGGAGGGCGAGGCGGTCGGCCATGTCACGACCGCCGAATACGGCTCGCAGATGCTGTCGCTCGGCGGCGTGGCGCATCTGACCGGCGGCTCGAAGTCGGAGGGCCGCGTCACCTGCGATACGCTGCTCGCGCTCGTCAATAAAAAGGCGGTGGAGCTGTCGATCGACGACGGCGAGACCGTGCTCGTCCAGGCGGGAAAGCCGCCGGTCATCAGCGGAGCCACGGAGCACCGCATGCGCGTCGGCTGCGGCTCGGCCACGATCGGCATGTTCGCCAGCCAGTGGCGCGGGCTCGTCGACGAGGTGGTGGTCGTGGACGATCACATCACCGGCGTCGTCTCCGAGCACCAGGCCGGCAAGGTGCTCGGCTGGGAGGACACGGGCATCAAGATCATCGGCCGGCGCTCGACGCCGGGTCGCTATTTCAAGGTGTCGGAGCCGGGCACCGGCTGGGGCGGCACCCGATTGCAGAACCCGCTCGACATCCTCGGCGACTGGAACGCGAAGAAGGGTGCGCGGCCCGGCCTGTCGATCCTGATGGTGTCCACGACCGGGGAGCATTTCGGCTATTACGAACTCGACGGCGACCTCAAGCCGGTGGAGAAGCCGTTCCCGGATCGCTTGCGCAAGTCGGTCGAACTCATCGTCGACAACAGCGAGCCGGCGCTCTGCTCCGTGCTCTTCGTCGGCGGCGCCGGCGGCAGCCTGAGATCGGGCGTGACTGAGAACCCGGTGAACCTGACCCGCTCGGTGCATCGGATGGAGACCTATGTCACCTGCGGCGGCGCGCCGGTCTATGTCTGGCCGGGAGGCGGCATCACGCTGATGGTTGACGTCACCCGCCTGCCGGACAACGCGTTCGGCTATGTTCCGACGCCGGCGCTGGTCGCGCCGATCGAGTTCACCATGCGTCGCGACCACTATACCCGGCTGGGTGGGCACGTGTCGGAGATCCGCACCGTCGAGGACGTCATGGCACGAGGCGGCGAGTTCCTGAACGCGCGCCGCGTCGCCGCCGCGCCGCAGGGCAACGACTGGCCGCCGCTCGCCCATCTCAGGTTCAGGCAGTGACCGGCAGTCCGCAGGTCGCCTGGCTGCCCGATGGCCGGCGTCTGCACATGAACCACGGCCCGATCGACCTGATCGTCGAGGCGTGGGGCGATCCCGGCGAGGTGGCCCGCGCCTACGGCCAGGCGGCCGACCGCTTCGGGACGATACTCTCCGAACTCGTTGCCGAGCTGCCGGATCTGCGCCGCCCCGCAGGTCCGGCGCCGCGCCCGTTCGACGGGCCGACGGCGCGGCGCATGGAGCGCGCGGTCTGCCGCTTCTCCGGCCGGTTCATCACGCCGATGGCCGCGGTCGCCGGATCGGTTGCCGACGAGATGCTGGCCGCAATGGTCGACGGGTGCTCGTTCGCCAGGGCCTACATCAACAACGGCGGCGACATCGCGATTCACCTCGCGCGCGGCGAGAGCATTCGTCTGGCGATCGCAGGCACGGGCAACGGCTTCGGCGACCGGCTGGAGATCCCGCATGCGTCCGCCGTGCGCGGCATCGCCACCAGCGGCTGGCGCGGCCGCTCGTTTTCGCTCGGCATCGCCGACGCCGTCACCGTGCTCGCCCGCGACGGGGCGACGGCCGACGCGGCGGCGACGGTGATCGCCAACGCCGTCGATCTTCCCGGCCATCCGGCGATTTCCCGCGTGG
Organism: Mesorhizobium australicum; assembly: GCF_900177325.1. Lineage (NCBI taxonomy): Bacteria > Pseudomonadati > Pseudomonadota > Alphaproteobacteria > Hyphomicrobiales > Phyllobacteriaceae > Mesorhizobium > Mesorhizobium australicum. Next base: position 1,485,017 of record NZ_FXBL01000004.1, read on the forward strand.
CGGCTGCTTCATTGCAGCCAGACAGTGATCTTGGCGAAAGACTGGTCACGACCGATGTAGGCGTGCTTTCTCCCGCGGAAATACATGAGGCCCTTGCACGCGGCCTCGCGGAAGCGGAGGAACTCGCCGGAGCCGGCTTGATCGAGGGCGCGGCGCTGTTCCTGGCGGGAGCCTCGCGGGTCACAGTGGGCGCCCGGCTTCTCTCTGGCCCGGACGCCTAGCGTCGGCAGCGCGGCAGCGACCGAGATCGTTTTCCGACCGAAAGTAGGGCTGCAAACGGCTTGCCTGATATCAGCGTCAGCCTGTATCATCCCTGAGGCAAGTTTCTTGCAGTCCCTTTCAATAATTTGCAAACAAATGAACGTTTTTTGATATGACAGACTTTCCTATCCGCAAAATTGCGATCATAAGTGAAGAAATCTTTCATGATGGGGGTCCACCGACGAGCGTTCCGCGACGGCGCGCGGCGGCACTCGCGCTGGTCCGCAACCCCTTCGCCGGCCGCTTCGAGCCCAACCTGCAACCGGCGATGGAAGACCTCAAGCCTCTCGGCGCACTGCTGACGGAAAAGCTCATCGCCGTTCTCGGCGGAGACGTCTCCCTGATCGACGGCTATGGCAAGGGCGCGATCGTCGGCTCGGCCGGCGAGATCGAGCACGGCGCCCTCTGGCATGTGCCCGGAGGCTACGCGATGCGTGAGCGTTTGCCTGCGTCCAAGGCAATAGTTCCATCTGCGATGAAAGTCGGAGGGTTCGGCAGTTCTCTTGACGTTCCGCTGGGGCATACAAATGCGGCCTATGTCAGAAGTCATTTTGATGCTATGACAGTAAATATTCCCGATGGGCCGCGTTCCGACGAGATTTTATACTGCCTAGTCATGTCGTCCGGTCCCCGGATTCACAGTCGCATGGGTGGCCTAGAAGCCTCCCAGGCGAAAGGGGAGGACGGTTTGCGGTGATGGGCGACAACGATATGTTGGGTTCGTCCGACAGCGATGGTCCGGCGGACACCTATCACCTCCAGGAGCAGGTAGGCTTCATATTGCGCAAGGCGCACCAGCGGCATGTCGCGATCTTCTCGTCCCAGATCGGCGATCTGACGCCGCCGCAGTTCGCCGCGCTCTCCAAGCTTCACGACCTTGGCGAGTGTTCGCAGAACCATCTCGGCCAGCTGGTCGCGATGGACGCGGCGACGATCAAGGGCGTGATCGACCGGCTGAAGCTGCGCGGCCTCGTGGCGGTGGCGGAGGACAAGGAAGACCGCCGCAGGATCGTGGTGTCGCTGACGCCGGCGGGCCGGGAGACCTTCGCCCGCCTCGTGCCGGCGGCGCAAAGCGTCAGTCTCGCCACGCTGCAGCCGCTGACCAGCCGTGAATCGCAGACCCTGCTGCGGCTTCTGAATAAGATCACCTGAACGGGACGACTCACCCGTTCGGAAATGCCATCACAGGGGGCCGAAGCGCGCTTCGGCCTCTGCCAGGTCATAGTAGCCCATCGCGATGTCGTGGGCGACGAGCGCGCGCTCGCGCTTGCGCGGATCGCCATAGCCACCGCCGCCGGGCGTCTTCACCTGCACCCGATCGCCGGCGACGAGCGGGATGTCCTGCTCCTTCGACAGATGCGGCGGCACGTGCTCCTTGCCGTTTCGAATCACCCTCACCTGGTTGACGCCACCGTTCTCGCCGCCCAGCGCGCCGAGCGGCCCCGTGCGGCCGTGGTCCATGACGAAGGATGCGCGCGCCGCGCCGCGCAAAAGCTCGATCTCGTAGGCGAGTCCGAAACCGCCGCGATGCCTGCCCGCGCCGCCGGAGCCCTCATGCAGCGCATAGTGACGGTAGAGCACCGGAAAGGCCTGCTCCATCACCTCCACCGGCGGCGACTTGGAGATGCCGATGGTCGAGCATCCGTTCGACAGCCCGTCGGCTGTAGCACTTCCGCCGTAGCCGCCGCCGGAGATCTGGTACATCACGAAGTCGCGCCCGCGCGCCGGGTCGTGGCCGCCGAGCGCGAAATTGCCGCTGGAGCCCGCCGGCGCCGCCGTCACCTGGTCGGGCAGCGCCTGCACCATCGCGGCGAAGACGGCTTCGGCGATGCGCTGCGACACTTCCGCCGCACAGCCCGAGACCGGGCGGGGATAGTGTGCGTCGAGGAAGGTGCCTTCCGGCCGGTTGACGACCAGCGGTTCGAACGCGCCGGCCGACAGCGGCACGTCCGGGAAGATGTGCCGGATCGCCAGGTAGACCGACGACAGCGTCGTCGCCAGCACGCTGTTCATCGGCCCGGCGCAAGGCGGGCTGGAACCGGCGAAATCGAAGGTCAGCGTCTCGCCGTGCTTCTCGATGGCGAGCGCGATGGTGAGCGGCTGGTCGACCACGCCGTCCGAATCGACGAAGGCCTTCGACCTGTAGACGCCGTCCGGCATCTCCGCGATCCGCGCCCGCATCTGCTCGGCCGCTCGACGGCGCAGCTCGGCGATCGCGTCGGTGACGGTCTTGTCGCCGTAGCGGTCGAGCAGCTCGTAGAGCCGGTCCTGCCCCACCATCAGCGCCGCCGCCTGCGCCTTGATGTCGCCGATGCGCTGGTCCGCTACGCGGATGTTGGAGGCGATGATGGCGTGGATCTCCGGGTCCATCACCCCCTTCTTGTAGAGTTTCACCGGCGGCAGCCTCAGCCCCTCCTGCTCGACCGAGGTGGCCGAGGCTGAGAAGCCGCCCGGCACCGCGCCGCCGATGTCGGGCCAGTGGCCGGTGTTGGACAGCCAGCAGAAAATCCGGCCATTGCGCCACACGGGCTTGGCGAAGCGCACGTCCATGAGGTGCGTGCCGCCGAGATAGGGGTCGTTGACGATGTAGATGTCGCCCGGCTCCGGCGGCACCGCCTTGCCGTCGCGGATCATCTCGATCAGGGTGCGGGTCGAATATTGCATGACGCCGACGAAGACCGGCAGCCCGCCGATCCCTTGCGCGATCAGCGAGCCGTCCTGCGCCGAATAGATGCCGTCGGAGCGGTCGTTCGCCTCGGCGATGACCGGCGAGAAGGCGGCGCGCGAGAAGGTCAGATCCATCTCGTCGCAGACCTGCTGCAGGCCGGCCTGGATGACGGAGAGGGTGATGGCGTCGAGAGTGGTCATGTGCGCTTCACCTCGATGATGATGTTGCCTTCCGCGTCCGACGAACACCGGTCACCCGGCTCCACCACCGTCGTCGCGTCGAGCTGTTCGAGGACCGCCGGGCCCGCAAAGGCTGCGCCGGGCGGCAGTTTCTCGCGGGCATAGACCGGCGTGTCGATCCATCGCCCGTCGAACCAGACCTTGCGCGTCTCCACCAATGCGCCGGCGAGGCTGTCAGCGCGGCCGGCCGGGTCGATCAGCGTCGACAGGTCGACCTCGCCGCGCACGCCGATGACCGACGTGTTGAGGTTGACGAGCGCGGCGCGGATTTCCGGCAGCTTCACCCGGAAGCGGGCGTAGTAGGCCTTCTCGAACAGGTCCTGCAGATGCGCCCGCGTTACCTCCGGCGAGGGCAGGGGAACGTTGAGCAGGTGGGTCTGGCCGACGAACTGCATGTCGGCGGAATGGACGACGCGGATCGTCTGCGGCTTCACTGCCTCCTTGGCGATCAGCTCGCGCCCTTCGGCCACCTGGCGGGCGAGGATGGTCCTGGCCTTCGCCTCGTCCAGCGCGGCGACGGGCTGGTTCAGCGTGTTGACGAAGTCGTGCCGCATGTCGGCCACCACGCAGCCGAGCGCGTTGGTGATGCCCGGCCGCGCCGGTACCAGCACCTTGGGGATGCCGAGCTCGCGCGCCAGCGCCGTCGCGTGCAGCGGCCCGGCGCCGCCGAAGGCGAACAGCGCGAAGTCGCGCGGGTCGTGTCCCTTGGAGATCGACACCATGCGGATCGCGCCGGCCATCTTGAGGTTGGCGATGCGCAGCACCGCGCCCGCCGCCTCGGTCGCGCCGACGCCGATGCGGTTGCCGAGCTTCTCGGCGAAGATCGCCTCGATGTCGGGCACGCTCACTGGCGAATCGACCGCCAGCAGCCGCTTCGGGTTGAGCCGGCCGAGGATCAGGTTGGCGTCCGAGATTGTCGGCTCCGTGCCGCCGCGGCCATAGCAGATCGGCCCCGGGCTCGCCCCCGCGCTTTCCGGCCCGACGCGGATCAGACCGGCATCGTCGATGCGTGCGATCGAGCCGCCGCCGGCGCCGACGGTGTGCACGTCCACCATCGGCACGTGGATCGGCATGGCATATTCGATCTCGATCTCGTTCGAGACTGCCGGCTGCGCGCCGCGGATCAGCGCCACATCGGTCGAGGTTCCGCCCATGTCGTAGGTGACGAGGTTCGGGAATCCGGCGCGGCGACCGGTATAGGCGGCAGCCATGACACCGGAGGCGGGGCCGGACATCACGGTCTTGGCGGCCTCGTTGGTCACGTAGCGGGCGGAGATCATCCCGCCATTGCCGTTCATCATCAGGAAGTCGCGGCTGTAGCCGCGCACGGCCAGCTCGCCGCGCAGCCGCTCGACGTAGCGCTTCAGGATCGGCTGGACCGAGGCATTGACGGCCGCCGTCACCCCGCGCTCGAACTCGCGGGCCTCCGAGAGGAGCGAATGGCCGGTGGTTATGTGGTCGTTCGGCCAGAGCTCGGCTGCGATCTCGGCGGCCCGCTTCTCGTGCGCCGGATTGGCGTAGGCGTGCAGGAAATGGATCACCAGCGACTCGCAGCCGGCCTCGGCCAATTGCCTGACGGCCGCGCGCATCGCCTCTTCGTCGAGCGGCGTGCGGACCGCGCCCGACGCCTCCACCCGCTCGGGAACCTCGAGGCGCAGGTTGCGCGGGATCACCGGGACGAACGTACCGGTCATTCCATAGGCATTGGGCCGGGTGCGGCGCCCGAGCTCCAGAACGTCGCGGAAGCCCTGCGTGGTGATCAGGCCGGTCTTCGCCAGCCGCCGCTCCAGCACTGCGTTCGTCGTGGTCGTGGTGCCGTGGACGATCAGGTCGATATGCTCGATCGGAAAACCGGTCGCGCCAAGCGCGGAAACCACGCCGAAGGCCTGGTTGTCGAGCGTTGTCGGCGTCTTGGCGACATGGACCTTGCCGCCGCCCTTACCATCGATCAGGATGAGGTCGGTAAAGGTGCCTCCCACATCGATTCCGGCCACCACATACTCATCGCCTGCCGGCCGTTTCTCTGCCATCGACTGAATCCGGAATGAAGAACTGACCCGCGGGTGTAATTTGGAACGTGCGACTATTGACCCGGCTTGACCCAAAAATCATAGCTATACTAATAACTAAAGCAGGCAAGGCGACCTTGGTCGTCGCCCGCGCGCCCCGGCAGATCCAGTTACCCGGCGCCTGACCGCTCCATCCTACCGGCGCAAGCCTGTGACAAGGAAAGACCGAATGCAAGACGCTGCCGTCACGAAGGACGCGACCGCTTCCGCGCTTCCTTTCCCGATTCCCGCGAACGTTCATGCCGAGCGCGTGGTGTCGGTGACGCATTACACCGACCGGCTCTTCTCCTTCCGCATCACGCGGCCGCAGAGCCTGCGCTTCCGTTCGGGCGAGTTCGTAATGATCGGCCTGCCCAATGCCGAGAAGCCGGTCTACCGCGCCTATTCGGTCGCAAGCCCCGCCTGGGATGACGAGCTCGAATTCTATTCGATCAAGGTGCAGGATGGCCCGCTGACGCAGCATCTGCAGAAGATTCAGCCGGGCGACATCGTGCTTTTGCGGCCGAAGCCGACCGGAACGCTGGTGCTCGACGCGCTGACCCCCGGCAAGCGCGTGTTCATGATCGCGACCGGCACCGGCATCGCGCCCTTCGCCAGCCTGATCCGCGAGCCGGAGACCTATGACAAGTTCGAGCAGGTGATCCTCACCAACACCTGCCGCGACGCCGCCGACCTGCAATACGGCAACGAGCTCGCCGCGATGGCGAGCGAGGACCCGCTGATCGGCGAGATGGCAGGCGGCAAGCTCGTCTACTATGCGACGACCACGCGCGAGGAGACGCCCAACATGGGCCGCATCACCACGCTGATCGAAAACGGCAAACTGTTCTCCGACCTCGGCATCCGGCCGCTCGATCCGGCCACCGACCGGGTGATGCTCTGCGGCTCGATGGCGATGATCAAGGACGTCGCGGCACTGCTAGAAGCCCGCGGCTTCACCGAAGGCTCCAACTCGGCGCCGGCGGAATTTGTCCTGGAGAGGGCGTTCGTGGGGTGAGACGCCGGTTCGCCGTAGGCGAATTCATCGTGCCAGTGGCACGATGAAAGGCGTCGAACGGGCGGGAGCTGCCGGAGGCAGCGGGCCCCGCCCAGGGGTGGCTACCAGCTGATCACCCCTCCTCAAACCCCGTCAGCACGCCCACCGCGTTCACCCCGATCTCCTCGACGGCATAGCCGCCTTCCATCACGATCAGCGTCGGCAGACCGAGCTGCGCGATGCGGCGGCCGATCTTCGGATAGTCCTCCGTCTTCAGCCTGAACTTGGAGATCGGGTCCTTCTCGAACGTGTCGACGCCGAGAGAGACGACCAGCACGTCGGGCGCATAGTCTGCTACCCTGCGGCAGCCCTCCTCGAGGGCTGCGCTCCATGTCTCCCATGTCGTGCCCCAGGGCATCGGATAGTTGACGTTGAAGCCCTCGCCCGGCCCTTCGCCGCGCTCGTCGGCATGGCCGAGGAAGAAGGGATATTCGACCATCGGGTCGCCGTGCAGGTTCACGACCAGGACGTCGCCGCGGCGGTAGAAGATCTCCTGCGTGCCGTTGCCGTGATGGTAGTCGACGTCGAGGATGGCGACGCGCTTTGCGCCCTGGTCGACGAACCATTGCGCGGCACTCGCGGCATTGTTGATGAAGCAGTAGCCGCCGGCGAAGGCCGCGCCCGCATGGTGCCCAGGCGGGCGGCAGAGCGCGAAGGCGGCGCGCTCGCCCGCTTTCACGAGACCGGCGGCGGTGATCGCCACGTCGTGCGATGACTTGATCGCGTCCCATGTCCCGGCGACGAAGGTCGCACCGGCGTCGAACGAATAGTACCCAAGCTGCGCGTCGATGCCCTGCGGCCGCACGTCACCGCGCAGACCGCGTGTCGGCCAGGTGTAAGGCATCGCCGTGCCGTCGCGGCCGGATTCGACCCAGAGCGGCCATACCGTCGGAAGGAAGTCGATGAAATCGGCGCGGTGCACGCGCTTGGCAATGGCGATGTCGTGCTCGTTGGGCGCAAGGATCGGCCCGAGCTTCACCGCCTCGACGCGTGAGCGGATGTATTCCGCCCGCGACGGCATCTCGAAGGCCGGCACGACCGCGCCTGCCACCAGTTCGACATTGCCGGCATGGCCATGATGGCGAGGCGAGTAGATTGTCTTCATGCGTTGAATCCTGGTGGGTTGCAGAATCCCCCTCACCCGGCCTCCGCTTCGCTCGGCCACCCTCTCCCCCGAGGGGAGAGGAGATGATCCGACGTTCGCGACCAATCTTCACTCCAGTCGGCGAAGACGGCGGCAAACCTCCTCTCCCCGCGGGGAGAGGGTGGCCAAGCGAAGCGGAGGCCGGGTGAGGGGGCGCTTGTACGGCGACCAGGAGGCTAGCGGCTTTGCTTCGCCGTCTGCAAGTCGGCTGTCTGGCTCAATCCGATCTGCCATCTGGACCAAAAATCGCCTGGTGGCATGATCCCCGGAACCGGTGCTAGCCTGACCGCAACGACAAAGGGAACTTCATCTTGCAAGCAGACCTGATCGTCACCAATGCGCGGATCCTCACCATGGACGAGGGCAATCCGGCGGCGGAGGCGATGGCAGTCGCAAACGGCCGCATCCTCGCAGTCGGTAGCCGCGCCGAGATGGAAGCGCTTGCCGGACCCGGCGCGAAGCGGATCGACGCCGCGGGCAAGTCGGTGCTGCCCGGCTTCATCGAGAGCCATCTGCATATCCTGCTCGGCGCTGCCGAACTGGGCCATCTGCAACTCTTCGGCGTGAAGGGCTTCGACGAGCTGTCGCGAAAGGTTCGGGACTTCGCCGCCGCGAATCCCGACAGGCCGGTGCTGCAGGCGCAGGGCGCCGACTACACGATCCTGTCCGAGGCCGAACCCGTGACGCGGCACCATCTCGACCGCATCCTGCCCGACCGCGCCTTCGTGATGTCCTCGCCCGACCACCACACGATGTGGGCGAACACCAGGGCGCTGGAGATGGCCGGCATCCTGCACGGCAGGAAGCTCGGACCGGGCAACGAGATCGTCATGGGCGCGGACGGATTGGCCGAGGGCGAACTGCGCGAGAGCGAGGCCATGGGGCCCATCATGGCGCTGACCGGCGAGACGCGGCTGCGCCTCGGCATGACCGGCGGCGAGCCGGAAACCCCGCCGACGCCTGCCGAGCGCGCCGCCGACCGCGCGGTACTGCTGGAGGGGCTGAAGCATGCGGCGAAGCACGGCATAACCTCTTTCCACAACATGGATGGCAATGCCTACACACTCGAACTGCTGTCGGAACTGCGCGACGAGGGCAAGCTGCTCTGCCGTGGCCGCGTGCCGTTCCACTACAAGAACTTCATGCAGATCTCCGAGCTCGAGCGCGCCTCCGAGATGAGCCGCCGCTTCGACGACGAATGGCTGACGTCGGGCTTCGTCAAACTGTTCATGGACGGTGTGCTGGATTCGTGGACGGCCGTCATGGTCGAACCCTATGCCGACAGGCCGGACTGGGTCGGCGAGCCCTTGTTTCCCGCCGACGAGTTCGCCCGCATCGCCACCGAGATCGACCGGCGCGGCCTGCAGATCGCCGTGCACGCGATCGGCGACGGCGCGGTGCGCTCCGTGCTGGACGGCTACGAGGCGGCGCAAAAGGCCAATGGCAGGCGCGACAGCCGTCATCGCATCGAGCATATCGAGGTGACGACCGATGCCGACGTGCCGCGCTTCGCCGAACTCGGCGTAATCTGCTCGATGCAGCCGCCGCATCCGCCGGGTTCTCAAGGGCTGCCGCTGGAGCCGACCGTCTCGCGCATCGGCCGCGACCGCTGGCGGCTCGCCTATGCCTGGCGCACGCTGAAGGACACCGGCGCCCATGTCGTCTTCGCCTCCGACTGGCCGGTGTCGAACGTCGACCCGATTCTCGGCATCCAGTCGGCGATGATCCGCAAGCCCTGGGCCGAGGGCCTGCCCGACCACAGCTATTCGCTGCACGAGGCGATTGCCGGCTACACGGTCGAGGGCGCCTACACGGAGTTCGCGGAGGCCTCGAAGGGCAGGCTGAAGCCGGACTATCTCGCCGACTTCGTCATCCTGTCGCACGACATTGAGGCGGTCGCTCCCGAGGCGCTGCACGAGGTCCGGCCGGTACTGACGGTCTGCGGCGGCACCGTGACCTACGAGGCCTGAATGGTTCCGGCGCCGCTCCAGCCCTGGCGCAAACGCCTGAGTTTCGGGCAGTCTGCCCTGCCTTTGGTCAGGACAGCCGCCAGGATCTGCGGCGAGCCCGGCTAATGCGCCCGGCACACACCTTGCTTGGAGCTAATTGAACGGAGATTCAAAGTCGCCATTGCCAAGGCTCATGCCTTGTGCTGACATCGAAACCGCAACCGCCGCCAAGAGCGGAAGCAAAAACAGGGGATATCGTGCCGGCCAATCCGGATAGGAACGCAATCGACGTTCGCGCGGTTTCGAAAGTCTTCGGCTCAGGCGCCGATCGGGTGGCAGCGCTCGACAACGTCTCAGTCGTCATCCGCGAGAACGAGTTCTTCACCCTCCTCGGCCCTTCGGGCTGCGGCAAGACCACGCTTCTGAGGCTGATCGCCGGCTTCGATTTCCCGACCGAGGGCCAGATCCTCCTCTACGGTGACGACATCGCGCCGCTGCCGCCTTACAAGCGGCCCGTCAACACCGTCTTCCAGTCCTACGCGCTGTTCCCGCACATGACGGTGGCGCAGAACATCGGCTTCGGGCTTGAAATGCTCGGCAAGCCGAAAGGCGAGGTTGCCGCCCGCGTCGACCAGATGCTGAAGCTGGTGCGCATGGAGGCGCTGAAGAACCGCAAGACTAGCCAGATCTCCGGCGGCCAGCAGCAGCGCGTAGCTCTCGCTCGGGCGCTGGCGCCGCAGCCGAAGGTGCTACTGCTCGACGAGCCGCTCTCCGCGCTGGACTACAAGCTGCGCAAGGAAATGCAGATCGAGCTGAAGCGCCTCCAGCACGAGACCGGCATCACCTTCATCTTCGTCACCCACGACCAGGAGGAGGCGCTGACGATGTCCGATCGCATCGCGGTCATGTCGTCGGGCAAGATTCTGCAGGTCGGCACGCCGTGGGACATCTACGACAAGCCGGCCGAGCGCTTCGTCGCGGATTTCATCGGCGAGACCAATTTCATCGTCGCGAAGATCGTTTCGGCCGCCGACGGCAAGGCGACCGTGGCGCTGCCCTCCGGCACGACCATCCCGGCGACCTATGCGGAGGGGCTTGTCCCGTCCGGCGAGGTCACCGTCGTCGTGCGGCCGGAGCACGCGCGCGTCGTCAAGGAGGGAGGACATCTGCCGGGCACGGTCGAGACTGTCGTCTATTTCGGCACCGACACCAACATCCACGTCAGGCTGGAGAGCGGGGGCGTCTTCATCGCCCGGCAGCAGAACTCGCGCAGCGCCGCCTGCGGGTTCGAAACGGGCGAGCGCGTCGGGATCGACATAGCCGAAGACGCCGCCCAGGTGCTGAAGGATTGAGGCGATGACGACAGCCGCGGAGATCGCAGCCAAGGCCGAAAAGGACGATGTCCGCAAGCGCTGGCTGCTCTCCGCCCCGGCGCTCGTGATCATCTTCCTGGCCGGCATCGGTCCGCTTTTCGTGGTGCTGATCTATTCCTTCCTGACGCCCGGCCCCTATGGCGACGTCAGGTGGCAGTTTTCCACCGACGCATGGGTCGGCGTTTTCCTGCAGCGGGACATCTTCGACGACACGCTGGGCATAGCCGACGCGCATCTGTCGATCTTCCTGCGCTCGGTATGGCTGTCCTTCCTCACCACGATCCTGACGCTGATCTTCGGCTTCCCGACCGCCTATTTCATCGCCACACGGTCCGAGAAGACGCAGGCGCTCTGGCTGTTCCTGATCACGATTCCCTTCTGGACCAACCTGCTCATCCGCACCTTCGCGGTGCAGGAGGTGATCCGCAACGAGGGCCTGCTCAACAGCCTTCTCGTCTGGTCCGGCATCGTCTCGGCCCCCGTGCAGATCCTCTACACCGACTGGGCGATCGCGCTGGGCATGATCTATGTCTACCTGCCGCTGATGGTCCTGCCGCTCTATGCCTCGATGGAGAAGCTGGACTTCCGCCTCGTCGAAGCCGGTTACGATCTCTACGCGACGCGGCTGCAGGTGCTGCGGCGCATCATCATCCCGCTGGTGAAGCCGGGTATCATCGCCGGCTCGATCCTGGTCTTCATCCCTTCGCTCGGCGCCTATGTCACGCCGCGCGTTCTCGGTGGCGGCAAGCAGATGATGCTCGGCAACCTGATCGAGCTGCAGTTCGGCGCCGGCCGCAACTGGCCGCTGGGCGCCGCCCTTGCGCTGACCTTGACCGTCATCGTCACCGTCGCGCTGCTGTTCTACGTCCGCTATGCCGCGCAGGGAGACCGCCGGCATGGCTAGGTCGACCTTCGACATCAGGGCGCTGCCCGGCTTCGCCACCATCGCGATGATCTGCTTCGCGCTGCTGTACATTCCGATCTTCACCCTCGTCGTCTACGCCTTCAACGAAGGCAACTCGGTTGCGATCTGGCAGGGTTTCTCGCTGCGATGGTTTCGACAGGCCTGGAACAACCAACAGGTTGTCGACGCTTCGATCCGCTCCGTTCAGATCGCCTCCGTCGCCGCGGTTATCGCGACCGTGGCCGCCACGATGGCGGCAATCGCGACCACCCGGACGCGCCCGTATCGCGGCCTCACCTTCAAATACGCCTTCATCAACCAGCCGCTGATGATCCCGGAGATCGTCACCGCCGTCGCGTTGCTCATCGTCTTCGCCCGCATCAAGGTCGCCACCGGTTATTCCGGCCTCGGCTACCTCATCGCCGCGCACACCGCCTTCTGTATCCCCTTTGCCTACCTGCCGATCCGGGCGCGTCTGGAAAGCATGGACCTGACGCTGGAGACAGCCGCGGCCGACCTCTACGCCCCGCCGTGGAAGGTCTTTACCCGCGTGACGCTGCCGCTGCTCTGGCCGGGCATCATCGCCGGCCTCATGCTCGCCTTCGTCATCTCGCTCGACGATGTCGTCATCACCGAATTCGTAAAATCGGGCGGCCAGGACACGCTGCCCACCTACATGCTCGGCCAGTTGCGCCGCGTGGTGACGCCGGAGATGAACGCCATCTCGACCGTGTTTCTGGCGATCTCGATCCTGATCGTCACCGTCTTCTTCTTCATCAGCCGACGACGAACCTGACAATCCAGAAGGGAAAGGAAGCGAAATGAAACGTTCAACCATGATCGCGGCGCTGGGAGCCGCGCTGCTTGCCTCGACAGGCCTCGCCCGCGCCGAAGGCGAGCTCAACATCTTCAACTGGGGCAACTACACCTCACCCGAGCTGATCAAGAAGTTCTCCGACGAATACAAGATCAAGGTCACCGTCACCGACTACGATTCCAATGACACCGCACTCGGCAAGATCCGCCAGGGCGGCCACGGGTTCGACATCGTCGTCCCATCGGCCTCCTATGTGCAGATCTGGGTCGAGGAAGGCCTGCTGCTCGAATCGAACCCCAACCAGATGGAGAACTTCAAGAACGTCGATCCGCGCTGGGTCGATGTCGAGTTCGATCCGGGTCGCAAATACACGGTTCCGTGGCAGTGGGGCTCCACAGGCGTGTCCGTCGACACGTCGGTCTACAAGGGCGACATCAACACGTCCGCCATCTTCCTCGATCCGCCGGCCGAACTCGCCGGCAAGATCAATGTGGTGCCGGAGATGGCAGACGTGATGCATCTCGCCATCAGATACATGGGCGGGGAGCCGTGCACGGGTGACAAGGAGATCCTCAAGAAGGTCCGCGACAAGCTGGTCGAGGCCAAGACCAAGTGGATCTCGATGAACTACGGCAACATCGAAGCCATGGCCAAAGGCGACTATGCCGCCACGGTGAACTGGAACGGCGCCTCGCTGCGGATGCGCGACGCCAAGGCTTCGATCCACTACGGCTATCCGAATGAAGGCTATCCGCTGTGGATGGACAACGCCGCCATCCTCAAGGACGCCAAGAACGTCGAGAATGCCAAGCTGTTCCTGAACTACGTGATGGCGCCCGAGAACGCAGCGCTGATCTCCAATTTCGCCAAATATGCCAATGGCATCAAAGGCTCGGAGAAGTTCATGCCGCCGGAGATGGCGACCGCGCCGGAAATCGTCACCCCGGCCGAGTTTGCCGACAAGGGCAAGTTCATGCTCCGTTGCGCGCCGGACGTGCAAGAGATTTATACGAAGATCTGGACCGAAGTTCAGAAGTAGCACCGGTTGGCCGTTCCTCTCCGGACCCATGGAGAGCGATGATGGGCGCGGGCTTTGCGAGGTCCGCGCTGTCACTCATCCGGTGCTTCGGACCGCCTTCTCTCCGTGCGCGGGGAGAAGGCCAGGATATTGAATGACGTCCTACCGCAATTCCGATCCGCGACCGCCGATCATGCACGGCTCGCCGCCCTCTATGGTGCCGCCGCGCATCGACTGGGACCGGCCGCCGTGGAACCGTTGGTCGTTCCAGTACATCCGCGAGATTCTCCCGACGGTCGAGGTCTGGAAGGGATCGGGTCACGCCTCGCGGCTGCCGCGGGCGGAGCGAGACCTCGACATGCTGGCGGTGCGCACGGTCTCGGGTGCGTCCTCTACGCTCGCCGACCTCCTTGACGAGACCTTTACCGACGGCTTCCTGGTAATGAAGGACGGCGCGGTCGTCTATGAGCGGTACTTCAACGGCATGACGCCGCGCACGCTGCACCTCTCGCAGTCGACGGCGAAGTCCGTCACCTCCTGTGTCGCCGGCGTCCTCGTCGGCCGCGGCCTGCTCGATCCGTCGCGGCAGGTCACGGACTATCTGCCGGAACTCGCCGACACGGCATGGAAGGGTGCCACGCTGCAGCAGGTGCTCGATATGACGACGGGCGTCCGGTTCAGCGAGGAATATACCGATCCCTATTCGGAGATAGGCCAGACCGATGTTGCCAGCGGTTGGAAGCCGATCCCGCCGGGCGCCGATGCGGACTTTCATTGGCCTTCGCACATGTGGGAGTTCATCCTGCGCCTGAAGGCGCTCGACCGACCGCATGGCGAGGCCTTCGAATACCGTTCCATCGAGACCGACGTGCTCGCCTTTGCGATGGAGCGCGTCACCGGCAAGCGCCTGGCCGAACTCGTTTCGGAAGAGCTGTGGCAGAAGCTCGGCTGCGAAGAGAGCGGCTGCTTCACTGTGGATCCGGCGGGCTATGCGCTCGCCGACGGCGGCTTCAACGCCACGCTGCGCGACTATGGCCGCTTCGGCCAGATGGTGCTGGACAAGGGCGCAGGCATCGTGCCGTCACAGTGGATCGAGACGTCGCGCAACGGCATCCACGGCCCGCAGTTCAGCACCCACATGCCCGAGGCGTCCTACCGCAACCAGTTCTGGATCGAGGATCCGCGCACACGCAACCTCCAGTGCCGAGGCGTCTTCGGCCAGCTCATCCATGTCAACTTCGACGCCCGTCTCGTCACGGTGAAGCTGTCGAGCTGGCCCGATTTCACCAGTCCGGAACTTTCCGCGGCGACGCTCTCCGCCGTCCACGCCATTGCCGAGGCCCTGTCATGACCGATCTCGAACTCTGCTACCTGCCCGCCACCGAGGCGCTCGCGCTGTTCAGGAAGAAGAAACTGTCGCCCGTCGAACTGATGACGGCGGTGATCGACCGGGCCGAGAAGACTAAGGACAAGATCAACGCCTTCACCTACACCCACTACGACGAGGCGCTGACGCTGGCGAAAAAGGCCGAGGCGAAATACGCCAAGGGCAAAAAGACTGGCCCGCTCGAAGGCCTGCCGGTGGCGGTCAAGGACGAGAGTTACATCGCCGGCAAGCCGACCTCGAACGCCTCGCTGATCCTCAAGGATTTCGTCGCCGAGAAGACCTCGCCGAACAACGAGCGCATCATGGCGGCGGGCGGCATCGTGCATGCCCGCACCGCGACGCCGGAATTCTCCTGCGCCGGCTACACTTGGTCCAGGCTCTGGGGCGTTACCCGCAATCCGTGGAATACGAAGTTCACGCCGGGCGGCTCGTCCGGCGGCTCGGGCGCGGCGCTTGCCGCGGGCCTGACGCCGATCGCGACCGGCTCCGATATTGGCGGCTCGATCCGCATTCCTGCGTCAGCCTGCGGCGTCGTCGGCTTCAAGCCGCCCTATGGCCGCAACCCCGACGACCCGCCCTTCAACCTCGACTTCTACTGCCACACAGGCCCGATGGCGCGGACGGTGGAGGACACGATCCTGCTGCAGAACGTGATGTGCGGGCCGGACCCGCGCGACATTGCGAGCCTGCGTCCGAAGCTCACCCTGCCGACGAAATACAAGCCGATCAAGAACTGGAAGATCGCTTTCTCGATGGACCTCGGCCTGTTCGAGGTCGACAGGGAAGTTCAGAAGAACACCCGCGCAGCGCTGGATGTCTTCCGCTCGCTCGGTGCCACCGTCGAGGAGGTCGATCTCGGCTGGCCGAAGAACGCGCTCGAGATGGGCATGGCCTATCTCAACCACCTTTTCGGCGCCTCGCTCGCGAGATTGCTGGAGGAGCATGCGGACGAGCTGTGCACCTACACCCGCAAGTTCGCAGAGGACGGCCAGGCATCGAAGGCGACGGAGTTCGTCGCAACCCTCGACACCGCCGCGCAGATGTACAGCACGCTCGGGCCGCTGCTGGAGGACTACGACGTTTTCATCTGTCCGACCAACGCGCTTGCCGCCGTGCCGGCCGACCACGACCAGTCGAAGGACGAGGTGAAGATCAACGGCAAGGTGGTGAACCCGTCGCTCGGCTGGGTGATGACGACGCCGTTCAACATGTTGTCCCGTTGCCCGGTGATTTCCGTGCCGACGGGGCATGCGAAGAACCGCGTGCCGACCGGCATCCAGATCGTCGGCCGCACCTATTGCGACGAGGACGTGATCCGTGCCGCGTTGGCCTATGAAAAGGCGGTGGGCGGATGGTATGGAGCGCCCGCGGACCGGCCGAAGATCTGACGCCGGCCAATCGCTGCGTTGCAGCCCTGCACCGTTCGCTGACAAATGTAGTGAAGCGGCGCTGCACTCGATTGCGGCAGGTTCGGACTCGTGCTTAGGATTTGTCCAAACGATAAAAAATCGTGAGGCGGGACAATCTAGTCCCTTGGGCAGCCAGAGGTGGTGGACATGAACAAACCCAGCAGTCTTATCGTAACCCGTCGCGCCCTCATGCAGGCGCTCGGTGCAGGCGCGGCGCTCGCCGCGATGCCCGGCCTTGCCGGCCGCGCCTTCGCGCAGGAGAAGCTCAAGGTGGCGGCCGTCTACACGGTGCCCTTCGAGCAGCAGTGGGTGTCGCGCATCCATCAGGCGGCGTTGAAGGCCAAGGATCACGGCGACATCGACTATGTCGCGACAGAGAACGTCTCCAACACCGACTACGAGCGCGTGATGCGCGAATATGCCGAGGCCGGCAACAAGCTGATCCTGGGCGAGGTGTTCGGCGTCGAGGAGGCCGCGCGCACGGTCGCTGCCGACTATCCCGACACCGCCTTCCTGATGGGCTCGTCCTTCAAGCCCGACGACGCCGTGCCGAACTTCGCGCCCTTCGACAACTACATCCAGGACGCCTCCTACCTCACCGGCATCATCGCCGGGGCCATGACCAAGTCGAAGAACATCGGCATGGTCGGCGGCTTCCCGATCCCCGAGGTCAACCGCCTGATGCATGCCTTCATGGCCGGGGTGAAGGAGACGGCGCCGGAGGCCAAGTTCCAGGTCGCCTTCATCGGCTCGTGGTTCGACCCGCCCAAGGCCAAGGAGACCGCCTTCGCCCAGATCGATGCCGGCGCCGACGTGATGTATGCCGAGCGCTTCGGCGTCTCGGACGCCGCCAAGGAAAAGGGCGTGCTGGCGATCGGCAACGTCATCGACACACAGAAGGACTATCCCGACACCGTGGTCGCCTCCGCGCTCTGGCACTTCGAGCCGACGCTCGACAAGGCGATCGCCGAGGTCAAGGCCGGCACGTTCAAGGCGGCCGACTACGGCATGTATTCCTTCATGAAGGAAGGCGGCTGCTCCATCGCGCCCCTCGGCACCTTCGAGGGCAAGGTGGCGGCAGAGGTCATGGCCAAGGTTGCCGAGAAGGAAAAGGCGATCAAGGACGGCTCCTTCACCGTCGCGATCAACGACGAGGAGCCGAAGTCGAGCTGATCGGCTTCCTGTCCTTCTCCCCGTTCACGGGGAGAAGGTGGCCCGAAGGGCCGGATGAGGGGCAGTGCCACGGTATGAACAGTTTGCGCCGCCCCTCATCTGCCTGCCGGCATCTTCTCCCCGTGAAAGGGGAGAAGAGGGATTTCCCATGACCGTCCTCCACCTCTCTTCCATCACCAAGCGCTTCGGGCCGCTCGTCGCCAATGACGCGATCTCGCTCGACCTCGCGCGCGGCGAGGTGGTGGCGCTGCTGGGCGAGAACGGCGCGGGCAAGACGACGCTGATGAACATCCTCTTCGGCCACTACGTCGCCGACGAGGGCACGGTCGAGGCGTTCGGCAAGCCGCTGCCGCCCGGCGATCCGCGCGCAGCACTCGATGCCGGCGTGGGCATGGTTCACCAGCACTTTACCCTTGCCGACAACATGACGGTGCTCGAAAATATCGCGCTCGGCACCGAGCCGCTGTTTTCCCCTCGCTTCTCCCGCCAGGCTGCGCGCGAGAAGATCAGGAAGCTCTCCGCGGATTTCGGCCTGGAGGTCGACCCCGACCGCATGGTCTCGGCCCTTACCGTCGGCGAGCGCCAGCGCGTCGAGATCCTGAAGGCCCTTTACCGCGACGCCCGCATTCTCATCCTCGACGAGCCGACAGCCGTGCTCACCCCGCTGGAGACCGACGCGCTCTTCGCGACGCTGAGGAAGCTTGTCGCCGAGGGCCTGTCGATCATCTTCATCTCGCACAAGCTGCATGAGGTGATGGCGATCTCCGACCGCGTCGTTGTGCTGCGCGCCGGCAAGGTCGCCGGCGAGCGCCGCACCGCCGACACGGACCGCAAGGAACTAGCGGCGCTGATGGTCGGCCAGGACCTCGTCCAGCCGCCGGTGCCGGCGCCCGTGCGCGGCGCGGTGCTCTTGTCGCTGCGAGCCGTTTCCACCGAGGGCGGCCGTAACCCGTTGCGCGCCGTCGACCTCGACCTTTATGGCGGCGAGATCACCGGCGTCGCCGGTGTCTCCGGCAACGGGCAGGCCGCACTCGCGGGCCTGCTGTCTGGCACCGTTCGCGCCATCTCCGGCGACTATTCGATCGCCGGCGATGTCGTCGCCGACTGGTCGCCATCCCGCGCGCTGGCAAGCGGCGTCGCCCGCATCCCGGAAGACCGCCATGCGGTGGGCGCCATCGCCGACATGAGCGTGATGGAGAACGTCATCTCCGAGCGCTACCGGACCGCCCGCTTCTCGAAACGCGGCCTGATGGACTGGAAGGCCGCGCGGGCCTTCGCGGAAGAACTCATCCGCGACTACGACGTCAAATGCCCCGGCCCCGACGCCCGCATCCGGTTGCTCTCCGGCGGCAACATGCAGAAGCTTATCCTTGGCCGTGCGTTGGACCCTGAGCCCGCCATCATCCTCGCCAACCAGCCAACGCGCGGCCTCGACGTCGGTGCCATTGCCTATGTCCACGGCCGGCTGCTCGAAGCACGGGCGAGGGGAGCCGCGGTGCTGCTGATCTCGGAGGATCTCGACGAGATCCTGACGCTGTCGGACCGGATCGTGGTGATGTCCGGCGGACGGCTGTCGAGTGCGTCCGCGCGCGGGGAAAGGACGGTGCGGGAACTGGGCGAGCTGATGGCGGGACACGGGGAGGCGGCGACGTGATGTTTGTCTCCGCAATCGCCGCGTTCCTTCGCGCCCCCCTCTGGCCTGCCGGCCATCTCCCCCACGAGGGGGGAGATCGGCTGTCGCCGCGTCCATCGCCTATCGCCGACGTTTCAGGTTTGGCGCGAACAGTGAGACCGCCAATCTCCCCCCGTGAGGGGGAGATGGCCGGCAGGCCAGAGGGGGGCGCTGTCCCGCCACCACATGGCTCCTTGGTCGAGGTGCACCCCCATGCGCCTTGAACCCAAGCCCGCCCCGTCGCTCGCGACCACGCTCCTCTACCCCGTCGGCGCGATCGCGGTCACTGTCCTCATCGCCTCGCTGCTCGTGCTCGCGGCCGGCGCCAACCCGCTCTCGGTGTTCGGCCTGGTGCTGAAGGGCGCCGCTGGTTCGCAGTTCGCGCTGATGGAGACGCTGACGCGGGCGACGCCGCTGGTCTTCACCGGGCTGGCCGTCGCGGTGGCCTTCCGCGCCAAGCTGTGGAACATCGGTGCCGAGGCGCAGCTCTATGCCGGGGCGATCGTCACAGTGGTGCTCGGCACCGGCGCCCTGCCGCTGCCGGCCTTCATCCTCCTGCCGCTGATCGCGATCTTCGCCGCGCTCGCCGGCGCCATGCTCCTCCTCGGCCCCGCCGTGCTGAAGGTCCGCTTCGGCGTCGACGAGGTCGTGACCACGCTGCTGCTCAACTTCGTGATGCTGCTGTTCGTGTCGATGCTGCTCGAGGGCGTATTGAAGGACCCGATGGGCCTCGGCTGGCCGCAGTCGCAGAAGCTGATCGCCGACGCCCGCCTGCCGCGCATCATCACCGGCCGGCGCCTCCACTACGGCTTCGTCCTCGCGCTGGTCTGCGCCGTCTCCGTCTGGTTTGTGATGAAGAAGACCACGCTCGGCTACGAGATGCGCGCCGTCGGCCATAATCCGGAGGCGGCCCGCTTCGCCGGCATGCCGGTCAATCTCATCCTCATCAAGACGGCGCTGATCTCGGGCGGGCTCGCGGCGCTTGGCGGCTTCTCCGAGGTGGCGGGGCTGAAGGGCAACCTGACGCTCGATCTGTCGCCGGGCTTCGGCTACTCCGGCATCGTGGTGGCCATGCTCGCCATGCTCAACCCGCTCGGCGTCATTGTCGCCGCCATCTTCGTCGCCGGCATCTTCGTCGGCGCCGACGCCATGAGCCGCACGGCGGGCGTGCCCTCCTACATTGCCAACGTCATGGTCGCGACGGCGCTGTTGACCATGGTCACGGCGATCATGCTGACCAGATATCGGGTGAGGTGGAGGTGAGCGGGATGGCGGTGCTTTCTGGAACACCCCTCATCCGACCGAGCTTCGCTCGGCCACCTTCTCCCACAAGGGGAGAAGGACAAGCGCCCGTCCTTCTCCCCTTGTGGGAGAAGGTGTCGCCGAAGGCGACGGATGAGGGGTGTTCCAGCTTGGCGACAACGTCCATCGCCGAGGCCACCCGATGACCGAAGCCTTCGACATCCTTTTCCAGGCCACGTTCTGGGTCGCCGCGATCCGCATCGCCTCGCCGCTGATCTTCGCCACGATGGGCGAGCTGATCTGCGAGCGGGCAGGGGTGCTGAGCCTCGGTATCGAGGGCATCATGGTTGCCGGCGCGTTTGCCGGCTGGTTCACCGTCTATTCCGGCGGCGACCTGTGGGCCGGCGTGGTGGTCGCTGCGCTGACGGGTGCGGCCTTCGGCCTGCTGCATTCGACGCTGACCGTCCCGCTCGGCCTCTCGCAGCACGTGGTCGGCATCGGCGTCACGCTGCTTGCCACCTCGCTCACCTATTTCACCTACCGTCTGGCGCTGCCGGAGGTCACCTCGCCGCCGAAGATCGAGCCGTTCCAGCCGCTGCCGATTCCGTTCCTCTCCGACATCCCGCTGGTCGGCCCGGCGCTGTTCGCGCAGACCCCGCTCACCTATCTGGCCTTCGTTACGGTCGCGATCGTCGCCTGGGCGCTCTACCGCACGCCGCTGGGGCTTGCTGTCCGGGCCGCCGGGGAAAATCCGTCGGCCGTGGAGGCGCAGGGCATATCCGTCACCGCCATCCGCATGGGCGCGGTCATGGTGGGCTCGGCGCTGATAGCCGTCGGTGGCGCCTTCCTCACCATGTCGGCCTTCAACTCGTTCTTCTTCGAGATGGTCAACGGCCGTGGCTGGGTGTGCATCGCGCTGGTCGTCTTCGGCTCGTGGCGGCCAGGCAAGGCGCTGCTCGGCGCCGTCCTCTTCGCCGCCTTCGACGCCTACCAGGTGCGTCTGCAGCAGGTCACCGGCGGGGTGGTGCCGTACCAGCTCTTCCTGATGCTGCCATATCTTCTCTCCATCCTGGCCCTCATCCTCGTCGCCCGCCGCGCCACCTACCCGAAGGCGCTGATGGTGCCGTATCAGAAAGGGGAAAGATGACCTTCGACCTCCTCATCCGTGGCGGCGTCCTGCACGACGGCACGCGCGCCGATGTTGGCGTCAATGGCGAGACGATCGCGGCCATTGCGCCGAGCCTGCCGGCCGAAGCAGGCCGCATCGTCGACGCGACCGACTGCCTCGTCGCGCCGCCCTTCGTCGACCCGCATTTCCATATGGACGCGACGCTCAGCTACGGCATTCCGCGCGTCAATGCGTCGGGCACGCTGCTGGAAGGCATCGCGCTGTGGGGCGAGTTGAAGCCGCTGCTCACGCACGAGGCGGTAAAGGAGAGGGCGCTCGCCTATTGCGACTGGGCGGTGTCGATGGGCCTGCTCGCCATCCGCAGCCATGTCGACACCTGCGACGACCGGCTGCTGGCGGTCGAGGCGCTGCTGGAGGTGAAGAAGGAGATCGCGCCGTACATCGACCTCCAACTCGTCGCCTTCCCGCAGGACGGGCTCTATCGCGACCCGACGGCACGCGAAAACACAATCCGGGCGCTCGACATGGGTGTGGACGTCGTTGGCGGCATCCCGCATTTCGAGCGCACCATGGCCGACGGCACCCGCTCGGTCACCGATCTCTGCGAAATCGCGGCCGAGCGCGGTCTTTTGGTCGACATGCATTGCGACGAGACCGACGACCCGCTGTCGCGCCACATCGAGCAGCTCGCCTACGAGACCCAGCGCCTCGGGCTGCGGGGTCGCGTCAACGGCTCGCACCTCACCTCGATGCACTCGATGGACAATTATTATGTCTCCAAACTGCTGCCGTTGATGGCGGAGGCGGAGGTCTCGGCGATCCCCAACCCGCTGATCAACATCATGCTCCAGGGCCGCCACGACACGTTTCCCAAGCGCCGCGGCATGACCCGCGTCAAGGAAATGCTGGCGATGGGCATCCGCGTCGGCTTCGGCCAGGATTGCTGCCTCGATCCGTGGTATTCGCTGGGCACCGCAGACATGCTCGATGTCGCCTTCATGGGCCTGCATGTCGCCCAGATGTCGCATCCGGCCGAGATGGCGAAGTGCTTCGACATGGTCACCAGCGAAAGTGCCGCCATCATGCATCTCGACCACTATGGCCTCGCGGTGGGCAAGCGCGCCTCGCTCGTCGTGCTCGATGCCGGCAACAAGACCGAAGCCGTGCGCCTGCGGGCGGAGCGGCTGGCGGTCGTGGCGCGCGGGAAGGTGGTGGCGGAACGGCCGCGGCGCGACACGACGCTGAACCTGCCGGGACGGCCCGAAAGCGTGAACCGGCGGCACCGGACTCCGGAGTGACGGGTTCTCCTTCTCCCCGTTCACGGGGGTCCGAAGGACGGGCGAGACAAGCGGCTCGCCCCGGCACAGGTGCCCGAAGGGCGGATGAGGGGCGTGGCGCGAACTCTCGAAAGTTCGCGCTGCCACTAACTGTCCTGCCGGACATAGGGCGGGACCCGCCGCCTGCGGCAAGGGTCGCTCGGACGATGTCAAGGATATGGGACGACGGAAGCGATGCGCGCGAGCGCCGAGGTGTCAGCGCCGTCATTCCGGGGCCGCGCAGCGGAACCCGGAATCCAGCGCGCCAACGCTGGTGTATTATCTCGATCTGCGCTCCGACATGGTCGCCACAGTCGGTGAACTGCCTGCTTGCCCGGCGCTCTGGGTTCCGGGTTCCGCTGCGCGGCCCCGGAATTGTTTGTCTGAATCGGGCTAGAATACGGGTGGAACTGCGGGCTCTTCGACAGCCCGCAGTTCCGGCGGCAGGCAACCGTCCCGGAATCGGGTTTGCACCCGTCGTCATCAAGGTTCCTGCCGTCTCGCGCCATCGCTTGGAGAGTTGATCGGGCCGCTGATCGCCACGCCCGCAAACAATCTCAAGCCAGCCTGGATGAGGATAGCATCAGCATGGCCCTTCTGCACCACCTTCCCCGCCGCTGCCTGGGCTTCGACGTCGCCAAGGAGACGATCGCCGTCTCCGATGGCCGCACCGTCGAGGTCATCGACAACCGCCGTCCCGCCATCCGCCGGTTTCTGCGGGCCTGCCGCGCCGATTTCGCCGTGTGCGAGCCGACCGGCGGCCACGAGACCGTCCTGCTCGACGAGTGCCTGCGCCTCGACCTGCCGGCACACCGCGCCGACACGCGCAAGCTCAAGGCCTTCATCCGTTCGCGTGGCCGGCTCGGCAAGAGCGACGCCATCGATGCGCGCGAGCTGGCCGCCTATGGCCTGGAGCGCTGGGCGAGCCTCGCCCTGTGGCAGGCCGCCGACCCCCGCCAGGAAAGGCTCAAGGCGCTGGTTCGCCGCCGCGACGACCTCGTGGCTATGAAGGTGGCCGAGCAGAACCGCTCGAAGGCGCCCGGGGCAGCCGAACTGGCCACGACCTTCCGAGCCGTGCTGGCCGTCCTGAAGCGACAGATCGCGCGCGTCGAGCAGGCAATCCGCACGCTCATGCGCAGCGGGGTGCTGAAGCACAGGAGCGCCGTCGTCACCGCCATGGCGGGCATCGGCCAAGTCACCGCCGCCGCCCTTCTCGCCGCGATGCCGGAACTCGGCACCATGGACCGAAGGCAGGCCGCCGCGCTGGCAGGCCTGGCGCCGCATCCCAACGAAAGCGGAAAGAAGGTCGGCTACCGACGCATGCGCGGCGGCCGCCCGGCCGTGCGAACCATACTCTACATGCCCGCCATGCAGGCCGCCTGCGGACGCGGCGAGTTCGCGGACTTCTACAAACGCCTGCTGGCCGCCGGAAAAAAGCCAATCCTCGCCCTCGCCGCTGTCATGCGAAAGATCATCGTGACCCTCAATGCCAGGCTAAGGGACGCTCAAATGCAGCAGAGTTGATGACGGCGCGCGCGATTGTCCTCCCCGTGTGAGGAAGGCCGATCTTATCTGCGATGACGCTGCGATAAGGGCACGACAGGCGCACCTCAGGACGTGTCGCAGAACTCGACCGGCACGGCGGCGGCGATTGCAAGTCTCTCGATGAGCGCGCCCAGGCCATGGATCGCGCCGCCCTCATTCCCGGCCTCGTCCGACGCCTGGCCACGATGCAGGAACGACAGCCGGCACAGATGCGCCGCTACCGCCCGCATGTAGAGCCCGAATGCCCTGAGCGAATCGGCAAGCTCCTCCGCATCTAAGGGATGGCTGCCGAAGGCGGCCGGCATCGGGACGGGCGTCCAGGGTCTGCGGGCGAAGCTCCGGAGCGTGCCTTCGACATAGGCGCTCAGCAGCGTATTGGCCTGCCAGGCGGCCCACAGCACGCACCAGCGGACCCAGAACGAGCGGCCGGCGGCCTGTTCGGCCATGTCGGCGATCGAGAACAGGCGCATGACGATCCTCGCCTTTAACGCCTGTTGCCTCCCCGCCTTCGCCCTCCAGCCCATCACCGGCTCCCGTTTGACCGGACGTAGTTTCGGGCAAACCCGGAGGGGTGGGGATGGAAAAATTTGATGGGCCAACAGGAACAAGGGGTTAGCAGAAAACGGATGGAAATCGATTCATCAGAATGATGGTCCATTCTTCGCACGACATCAGCCTCATGCGCCCCCTCCACCACGCTACGCGTGGTCCCCCTCCCCCGTTTTACGGGGGAGGATCCGCGCGCTCGGCCGTCGCTTCTTATCCTTTTGATGAGAGTAGCCACGGGAGGGCGGCGAGGCACCTGATCCTCCCCTGCGAAGCGGGGGAGGGGGACCACGTAGTGGTGGAGGGGGCGCGGGTGTGGGGAGGCGCGCGGGTGCGGGGAGGGGATCGCTCGAGCGTCATGGAAAGGGCGCGCATGTCGGCCGGGCGCTTTTGCGCGAAAGTTGGGCGTGCCGGCAGTGCCTTCTGCTTGGTTCCCACCTCCATCTGCATTATGTCAGCGCCAAGACATCACATCGCGAGTCCCGACATGTCCATTTCCAAGGAAACAGTCCTCGAGAAGCTGGCCACCATCAAGGGGCCGGACTTCGAGGGCGACATCGTCTCGCTGGGGCTGGTGTCGGACATCTTCATCGCCGATTCCAAGGTGTTCTTCTCGATCACCGTGCCCGCCGCCCGCGCCAAGGAACTGGAGCCGCTGCGCGCGGCCGCCGAGCGCGCGGTGAAGGCGCTGCCGGGCGTGGCCGGCGCCATCGTGGCGCTGACGGCGGAGAAGAAGGGTGGCGGCATGGAAGCCGCACCCCCGCGTCCCGTCCCGCCGCGCCCGGCGCCTGCCGCGCGGCCCGCACCTCCGCTCGCCCCGCCGTCGACGCAGTCCGGCAAGCGCGGCGTACCGGGCGTCGAGGCGATCATCGCGGTTGCCTCCGGCAAGGGCGGCGTCGGCAAGTCCACCACCGCCGTCAACCTCGCGCTCGGCCTCGCAGCGCTCGGGCTGAAGGTCGGGGTGCTCGACGCCGACATCTACGGCCCGTCGATGCCGAAGCTGCTGGGCATCAAGGGCAAGCCGACCACGGTCGACGGCAAGATCCTGAAGCCGATGGAGAAATACGGCCTCAAGGTCATGTCGATGGGCTTCCTCGTCGAGGAGGAGTCGCCGATGATCTGGCGCGGGCCGATGGTGATGTCGGCGCTGACGCAGATGCTGCGCGAGGTCGAGTGGGGGGCACTCGACGTGCTGGTGGTCGACATGCCGCCCGGCACCGGCGACGCGCAGCTGACCATGGCCCAGCAGGTGCCGCTCGCGGGCGCCGTCATCGTCTCGACGCCGCAGGACCTGGCGCTGATCGACGCGCGCAAGGGCCTCAACATGTTCAGGAAGGTCGACGTGCCGCTGCTCGGCATCGTCGAGAACATGAGCTACTTCGTCGCCCCCGACACCGGCAGGCGCTACGACATCTTCGGCCATGGCGGCGCGAAGGCGGAGGCCGAGCGCCTCGGCGTGCCGTTCCTCGGCGAAGTGCCGATCGAGATGTCGATCCGCGAGAACTCGGACGCGGGCACGCCGGTCGTGGTGGCCGATCCAAACGGCCCGATCGCCGCGGTCTATCGCGACGTGGCGGCGAGGGTGCGGGAGCGCATGCGCGCCGAATCCTCGTCTGGTGCGGCGAAGGGCCCTGCGATCGTCTTTGAGTAACTGTTCGAAATTCCTCGCTTTTTGCCGCCCTCCTACATTCGTCTGGTTGCTGCCGGTTAAATCCTGACATAACATGTCAGCTAGTCGATGTTTCGTAATGAAACAGGGCGCGACCCAGCAGCCGGTGGAGCAAGGACGGGAATAACCCGCGACACGCCGATCCGGAGGTCCGCAAGGCAGCGTCCGAGGCCGATGGGGCATGGTGTGAGGCGGCATCGAGATGGCTGACGTGCAGTTCACGCGTCAGCTCGCGACGATTGTTTCTGTGGACGCGGTCGGCTTTTCGCGCCTGATGGGCCAGAATGCCGATGTGGCTGTTGCGGCCTTCGAGACGCGAGCGGCGATCATCCGGGAGACCTGCCGCAGCCACGGCGGCGAGATCTTCGGCGCGGCCGGAGACAGCTTCATGGCCGAATTCGGCCTGCCGGCCCGTGCGCTGCTGGCCGCGCTCGCCTTCCAGAAGCGCATCGTCGAACTCAACGCCGCCACGCCGGAGAGCGGCCGCATGGCGTTCCGGGCCGGCATCAACACCGGCGATGTGATCGTGCGCGACCTGAACCGCTACGGCGACGACGTCAACATTGCCGCGCGGCTGCAGGAATCCGCGCCCGAGAGCGGCATCGTCATCTCCGAGACGACGTTCAACCACGTGCAGCGGCTTTCGATCGCCCGCTGCCGCGACATGGGCGAGAAGCGGTTCAAGAACATCCTCTATCCGGTGCGCAGCTATCTCGTCCTGTCCGCCGAGGCCGATTCCGCGTCGGCCGGCGAGGAGAGCACGGCCCAGCCGCGCGTGCCGACCATGCCGCTGGGAGCCTTGCCGGCCGGGCCGCCGGCGGTCGCGGTGTTGCCGTTCCGCGCGGCCGGCTCCGGAGCCGAGGCGGAGGCGATGGCCGACGGTCTGGCCGAGGACATCATCATCGGCCTGTCCAATGCGCGCTGGCTGCCGGTCATCGCGCGCAGCTCCAGCTTCCAGTTCCGCGACGCCGCGCTGTCGGACGCCACCGCCGGCCTCGCGCTCGGCGCGCGCTATGTCGTCTCGGGCACGGTGTCGCTCACCGGTCCGACCATCCGGGTCAGGGCCATGCTGGAGGACGCCGTCGAGGCGAACACGATCTGGGCCGGCACCTTCGACGCCGACGTCGAGGGAATTCCCTCGATCCCCGACGAGATCGGCGGCGAGATCGTTATCGCGCTCGCCAAGGAGGTCGACCGGGTCGAGCAGGAGCGCTCCTTCCGGCTGCCGGTGGAAAGCATGGACACCTGGCAGCTCATCCGGCGCGGGCGCTGGCACATGGGGCGCCGTACCCATGACGACACCGAGATGGCGCTCGGCTTCTTCGAACGCGCGCTCGACCGGTCGCCCAACTCGACCAGTGCGCTCAACGAACTGGCCTGGTGGTATTTCTGGCGTTCCTGGCTGCGTTTCGGCCAGCCGCACGACTACGAGGCCGATCTGGTGCAGGTGGTGGCCTATGCCCGCAAGGCGCTGGCGATCGACCCGCATGACGCGCGCCCGCACTGCCATCTCGGCATCGCCGACATCATGCGCGGCAGGCCCGGCTCGGCGCTGAAGCATCTCGATATGGCGCTCGCCATCAATCCCAGCTTCTCCTTCGCGCATTCCGCCAAGGGCAGCGCGCACAATCTGCTCGGCGAGGCCGCGAAGGCGATCCCCTCCCACCTGCAGGCGGAGAAGCTCAGCCCGTTCGACCTCTACCGCTTCCACAATCTCGGCGAGCTCGCCGCCGCTTATGCGTTCACCGGCGATTTCGGCGCCTCGGCGGATGCCGCCAAGGCGTCGCTGGAACTGTCTCCGGCCTACTGGTATTCCGGCCTCATCCGGGTGGGATCGTTGTTCCGCGCCGGCAGGGAGGCGGAAGCGGCGGCCGAGCTCAATGCCTTCCGGCTGCGCCACCCGCATTTCCGGATGCGCCGGGCTGAGCTGGTTCCCTATGTCGATCCGGCCTCCAACCGCTTCCTGATCGGCAATTTCCGCGCGGCGGAGGAGCAGCTGGCGCTCGCCGTTCAGCGCTGAGGGCCGCCCGCCGGGGGCTGCAGCGCGACATGCGCGCGCAGCCGTTCCTCGTCGAGGATCCGGATGCCGTTGCGGCGGATGTCGAGGATGCGCGCCTCGCGCCACTGCTTGAGGTTCTTGTTGACCGATTCGCGCGTGGCGCCGAGGAAATCGGCGAGCTCCGACTGCGAGATCTCGATCCAGCCGTCATCGGCGGCGAAGGCCGACGCCATGAACAGCAGCCGCTTGGCCAGCCGCGCGTCGACCTTCAGCATCACCTGGTCGCCGAACTCGCCGCTGATCCAGCGGATCCGGGCGCAGAGCAGCCCGATGATCGCGCGCGACAGCGCCGGCGTCCGCGTCACCCGGTCGACGAACTGCGCATGCGAGATCGAATAGACCTCGCATTTTCCGACGCAGGTCGCGGTGGCCGTGCGCGTGCCGCCGTCGAGCGCGCCGATCTCGCCGACGAGGCTGTGCGGCGTCTCCATGTTGGCGACGATCTTGCGGCCGTCGGGGGAATAGAGGGAAATCTCCACCGCGCCCTTGACGATGCCGAAGACGCGGTCGGGGGGATCGTCCTGCATGAACAGCGTCTCGCCGTCGGCCCACTGTTCCGGCGCATGGCCGGCGAACAGCAGGTCGAACAGCTCCGCAGGCAGCTGCCCGCCCCGCGGCGCTGCCGGTCGCGGCATCTTGGCCCGCCTCATGCAGCTTCACCAATGTGTAGATCAGCGGCGCAAGACGCCGCAAATTGAATGTGTCCCGTCGCCATGCAAAGAAGACCCTCGAGGAAACCTAACCCAGGGAAAACACGATGACCAGCGATGCTGTTCTCCATGAGAAGCATGACGGCTATGCCACAGTGACGCTCAACCGCCCGCATCGCCTGAACGCCTTCAACGAGGATCAGCATCTAAGGTTGCGCGCCGCGCTGGACGACTGCGCCGCCGATGACGACTGCCGCGCCGTCATCCTGACGGGGGCTGGCCGCGGCTTCAGCGCCGGACAGGACTTGTCCGATCGCGATCCGACACTCGGCGGCCCGCGCCCCGACCTCGGCCTGACGCTGGAGACCTATTACAACCCGCTCATCCGCCAGATGCGGGCATTGGGCAAGCCGATCATCTGCGCGGTGAACGGCGTCGCCGCGGGTGCGGGCGCCAACATCGCGCTGGCGGGCGACATCGTCATCGCCGCGCGCTCGGCGAGCTTCATCCAGGCCTTCTCGAAGATCGGCCTGGTGCCTGATGCGGGCGGCACCTGGTGGCTGACGCGGCGCCTGGGCGAGGCGCGCGCCAAGGCGCTGGCGCTCACCGCCGAGCCTCTGCCGGCCGAGACGGCGGCAGAGTGGGGCCTGATCTGGAAATGCGTCGACGACGCGGAGCTGATGGCGCAGGCGCGGAAGTTCGCCGAAAAATTCGCCAACGGCCCGACGGCGGCCTATGCGCTGACCAAGCACCTGATCCAGGCGGCCTCCACCAATTCGCTGGACGAGCAGCTCGCTATGGAGCGCAACTTCCAGCATAAGGCGGGACAATCCGACGAATATCGCGAGGGTGTCGCCGCCTTCCTGCAGAAGCGCCCGGCGAATTTCCGGGGCAAGTAGGCCGGGTCCGTGCGCCGCCGCCGGCTTCCGTCGGCGGCATTTACGATGGCGTGGAGAATTCGCTTTGCTCGGCTTGAATTCCGCGGCCATTGCCGATAAGACGCGCTCCACGCTGCGCCGCGTCGCGGACAGCGCCGGATTGCCGCTTTAGCTCAGTTGGTAGAGCACATCATTCGTAATGATGGGGTCGCGTGTTCGAGTCACGCAAGCGGCACCAAATCTCTCAACAAAACCGGCACTTTGGGTTTTGCTGCGCATCGTCTTTTGATGCCGGTGCCTCGTCTCGACTTTTTTGCGGCCGAGGCTCGTCGTCTTGGCCAAGGCGGATCCGGCAGTCGCATAGTTGGCGCGACCGTCGGTGGGCAGCCTCCATCTGGCGATCCTGATCCTGCTTGAGATCAATCTCACGAATCCGCCTTTCGGCATCGGACCTCGCGGGTCGCATTCTCGATAGAGGTGCGCCGGTGAACTCAGACCATGGCCTGTGCCCGTCACCGCCCGGCCTTCGCAATTCCGCCGAAATACCAGGTGGGCGTTCGACAAGCAGGCATTTTATAACCGTTTAGTAATGCAACAGCCACAAGACCTCTATCACTCGTCTAGGCGCAGTTCTCTATAAAATCCTCCCACGCTGGCGAGTTGAGATGCGGGCCCAAATGCGCCCGCTGCACCCTGGGGCCTGTGACCCCTCTTGGGCGGAACGTTCCCGGCGATGCAAGGGAGTGCTCAATGCGCGATATCTCACGTGGTCAGCAATCGATGAAGCCGCGAAAGGTGGACGACAAGATGCGATTCGGCCTCATGTGGCCGAACTCGCCATCTCCAAACGTAACGTCATTGGCCGTTGCCGAGCGGAACCCCGACGTGCTCGACATGGATTCGCATATCGCGCTTGCCCGCACTGCCGAGAAAATTGGCGTGGATTTCGTCTTTTTCGCTGACGGCTACACCAATCACGGCGAGCACAATGCACGCGTTGGCCATGGCGAGCCCTGCATATCCGCACCGATCTGGGCGCCGATCGTCATGGCCGCGACCGATCACATCGGGGTCGTGACGACGATGCACGCCCGCTACCTGTCGCCCGTCGTCCTCGCGCGTCTGGGAGCCAATCTGGATGTCCTGAGCGGTGGGCGCTGGGGTTGGAACATCGTGCCTGGCGCCAAGGGGTCCGAGGCCAGGCTGTTCGGCATTTCGAGCGAGATCGAACACGACGAGCGCTATGCGGTGGTGGAAGAGACGCTGGCTGCGGTCCGTGCCCTTTGGAACGCGCGCGGCAAGCCGATCGATTTCAACGGAAAATACTATCATCTGGAAGGTGTGCCGCGCGGCCCCTATCCGGTCCAGGAGAGCCCGCTAATCTTCAACGCAGGCGTTTCTCCTGCTGGCCAGGACTTCATAGCACGCAATGCCGACTACGCCTTCTTCGCGGTCGTGGAAGATCTCGCACAGGTGGCAAGGACGGTGGAAGAACTGGGCGACAAGACAGAGGCGAGCGGCCGCTCCCGACTGGAGGTCAACCTCGCCGGCTCGATCGGGTATGTCATCGGGTCGACTGCGGCCGAAGCGCAGGAGAAATACGACTGGATCCGCGACTCGGTCGATATGGATGCGGCGCGCGGGTGGGCGCGGGGATTCCTCTCCGGGAGCCAGACGTATCAGAGCAATTTCGGCGGCGAGTTCGATGAGGCCGCCCGCAAGATCGGTCTTGCGGCCGGCAGCCGCGTTCTGGTCGGGACGGCCGCCGACGTCGCCGAACAGATCATCGAGATCAACCGGCAGACCGGCCTGCGCGGCTTTATGTGGCTCAGTCTCATCTGGGATCCGGCGGAGGTTGCGCTGCTCGGCGATGTCCTGCCGTATCTGGAGAAGGCGGGTCTGTGGGAGCCGCCGTCCTCACGCGGCTGGTCGTGGTGAAACGGCCATGAGCGGGTTTGTAGGGCGCAATGCAATCGTCACGGGAGCCAAGGGCGATATAGGCCGTTCCATCGCCGAAGATCTGGCGCGGCGTGGCGTGAATGTCTGGGGTGTCGACATCGGGTTCCAGGAGCAGCTCGCGCCGCAGCCGCTTGGGAGCGGGACGATCGCCAGCATGCCGCTCGATGTCACCGATTCGGCTGCAGTGAGGGCTGCGTTTTCGCAGATCGAGCAGCAGGCAGGTCCGACATCCCTCCTCGTCAATGCGGCCGGCGGCCCGGGAAAGGTTCGAGCTCCAGTCGATCAGGTCGAGGATGTGGACTGGCACAAGGTCGTGACGCTCAACCTGGATGGGCTCTTCTACTGCTGTCGCCAGGCGGCGCGCTCCATGAAGGCTGCCGGAGGGGGAGCGATCGTGAACGTCTCGTCAGGCGCTGGCAGGACTTACACGAGGACCGGCGTCCAGGCCTACGCCGCAGCGAAGGCAGGTGTGATCGGCCTGACGCGGCAGCTCGCCCGCGAACTCGGCCCCTTCGGTGTTCGCGTGAACTGCGTTGCGCCAGGGCTAGTCGCGGTCGCCGCAACTCGGGAGGAGATCGAATCCATACCATCCGAAACCATGAGCGCGCACCTCGGCAACATAGCGCTCGGACGGTTGGGGCGACCCGATGATCTCGTCGGACCGGTGCTCTTCTTCCTCGGCGAGGATGCGAGCTTCGTCACCGGCCAGACCATCAGCGTCGATGGCGGGTCCATCATGCTCGGCTAGAGCGAAGGCGTTGGCGAGCAACCGAGGGAGCCACGAGCCTGCAAATGGTGCAAGACATATCATCCGCGAATACGATATCCGAGATCGATCCAGACTGTTTCCGCACGATCCTTCGGTCTGCGGCGGCAAGCGTGGTCGTAATCACAACCTGCGCGGACGGCGAGCTTCACGGCATGACGGCCACCGCCTTCTCAAGCGTCAGCGCCGATCCGCCGAGCGTACTCATTGTGGTCAATCGCACCACCAGGAGCCATTCGCGCCTCCTGCGAAGCGGCCGCTTCGCGATCAACGTGCTGGCTGAGGACCAGGAGTGGATCGGCCAACGGTTTGCCGGCAAAATCGAGGATCAGTTCAGCGGTGTGGGCCACATTGCAACCGCCGAAGGTCTGCCTGTTCTGACGGGATGCGCAGCCCACATGGAGTGCCGCACCCAGGAGACAGTGGACGTGGGCACACACACGATCTTTGTCGGCCGCGTCGTCGCCGGTAAGGCAGAACCGGCTGCTCCGCTCCTCTATCACGACGGTCGGTTCAAGGCGTTGGCGCCTTCGCGCGAGGCGAGCTGAACGCCGTTTGGCCGTCAGGTGAGGGGCCGGCAGGTTGAAACTCTTGTTCTCAGCCGACCTGCTTTTCAGTCTCGATCTTCTCGAGGCACGACGTCGTTGCCGCGATCGCGCAATCCAGCGCATGCAAAACGCGGTTGTGTGCACGGCGGGCATCCACTGTGGCGAAACGGCGCCTGTCGCCGTCCTCTTCGACGGCCGCCAGATGGTGTAGCGGGGCCAGTGCCGGGAATGGAGGCTGCTGGAGTGCTGGATCCGGCTCGAATCTGTCACCGGTGGTGAACTGAATCGGCACCAGCGCTCGCGCTATGGCGACCAGCGTGGCGTTGATCGTGTTCAAAGTCGTCTCGGAATCCGTCTTTCCGGCGGCTACGCTGACCTTCCCGACTAGTTGGTCAAGCAACGCCGCGCGGCTCGTCAGCGCCGCAATATCCATCCAGCGGACAAGATCCTTGGCGATGTCCTCCAGTGCGTCGTGCAGCTCGCGCGCCGCACCAGAAAAATCAAATGGCAGGATGGCGTCGCAGAGTGCACGCAGCACGATGTTGGCATAGAAGCGAGCGTCACGGACGAGCACATCCGCGTCGATCTTGTCGAGCGTGTCGCCCTCTGTGTGCCACCACCAGCCGAGCGGGTGCGGAAAGTGCTCATGCATACCGCTCGAGACCGGCTGTTCTCCAAAGGCAAGGATGGCTGGAATGCCGATACCCCAGAATGACTGGTCGCCAAACCGGCCGAGGCGTTTGACGTGGATGGGTTCGCCGGAGACTTCCTCCATGACGACTTCGGCGGTCTTCCAGAGTTCGGGGCCGGACAGCGATACAAAATCGTGGTTCCCGCGCCCGCCCGTCGAGTCGATGTTCACGTGCAGGACGCAGTTCCGTTCGAGATCGTCCCAGAAGTTATCAGCATACCAGGCAGACCCGGCATAGCGCCCTTGCGAATGGCCCGACCAGAAGGCAAGCCGCAGGCCTCTGCGCAGGTGGCGGCGGTTCGCTGCGGCTATCCGCGCCACTTCAAGCATGGTGACGTTGGCGGTGCCGTTGTCCATCACACCGTAATGCCAGGTATCGTGGTGTCCGGAGAACAGTACATAGCTGCCGTCCGCCGGAGCTATCGGGTCAAGGTCGGCGATCAGCATCGGGATCTGCCGCCAGCCGGTGTCGACGTCGGCATGCATGACGATCTCGATTTTCTCGCCTGCGGCAAGGCGCGCTTTCAATCGGGCGCCGTCAGGTCCCGACACCGTGCACGCAACGGTTCGGGGCAACTGCTGCCTGGTTTCGAGCCCGGGGTTCCCCCAGACGGGAGACAGCGTCATCTCGTGCCGATGCTCGTCAGGACTGACGTGAAGATGCCCGGCGGCGCCGGCGTGTCTGAGCCTGTTGGCCACGGCCGGCGTCGCGAGGCCATCCACGACGGCAATCCGTCCAGCCAGATCGATACCCCTGAGGTCTGCGGGCATGCCCTTTCCGACATAGACGAGGTCGCCGCGCAAGCCATCCTTCGGAGACGACAGAGAGAAGGAATGAGTAATGCACTCCATCGAGTCGCCTGGTATTTCGACGGTCGCCGAGCCGGGGAGGCTGATGTAGGCGTCGTGGAACAAGATCGCCGTGCGCAGGCCCATGCCAGCGGCCCTAGCCTCAAGATAGCGCAGACTTTCGAGTTCGTCGGGGGTGCCTGGATATTTCGTCCATCGCGCAATCGTCGTCAGATCGGCAAGCATCGCTGTGCCGTCGACGGCGTCCATCGACGCCATCCTCGTGCGCTTGTCCATCGGGTCTGCTCTCGCTGTGTCAGTGAACACTGCCGGCGCCTCGACCTTCGTCGAGGGCGCCGACGAATCCTGCGACGATGCCGTTGAACACGCTCGGCTGTTCACGGAATGGCATATAGCCGGCGCGGCCGATGATCCGCAGGTGAGCGGTTCCCTGTCGCGGCGCGATCAGCCGGAAAAGAGCCATCGCGTTTTGCACGGGGCTCATCGGATCATTCTGTCCCCACACCAGCATGACAGGACAAGGGACACCCTGTTCGCGAAACCGCGTCCAGTTGTCGACCCGCATTCGCGACAGGGTCGGCCGCACGGAGGTGTCGTATTCGTTCTTGCCGTGAAGCCTCTCGCGCAGTGCCTTAAACTGGTGCGACTGGCCGACCAGGACTGCTTCGTCGAGGAAGCGTCCAGCATCGATATGATGACCGTTCCACGATTGGCGCTCCATGACCCAGGCCTGCGCCGTACGGCCATAGCGGGGTTCGAGCGGCGCCGACAACGTGAGGTTGGACAAAGGATCGCCGGCGGGCGCGACGGCCTTGCCGGCGACGATGGTGACCGAGCGGATCAGTTCCGGAGCCTCGAAGGCGAGCCTCAGGGCGGCCAAACCGCCTTCATCATGGCCGACAAGATGAACCGGTCCGCCGACGGTAATGTCGAGGAAAGCCCTCGCATGTTCGATCACGCGATCGAAGCCGTAGCTCTGCTCACTCGGAATGCCCGTTCGACCTTGTCCCAATGCATCAAAGGCGACCACTCGGGCCCGACTTCCGATTTCTTCCAGATTGGCCTCCCACACCCGCAGATTGTGGCAGACGCCTTGATCGGCGAGGGCATTCGCGTGAAGAAACGCAATGGTGGAGGGGCCGCTTCCGGTCTCGACGTAGCGGGTTCGCACTCCTCCGGCCTCGACCCATCTGTCCTCAAGCATTCTGATCTGTTCCTCGTTCTTGTCAGCGCCTGAGGCGTGCCAGGAATTCCAGCATGATGGCGTTGAACTGGGCGGGGTGTTCGTGAAACGGGTGGTGGCCGGCCTCGTTGATGAGGTGAAAGGACGCGCCGGCGTCGCGCGAGGAGATGAGCTGAAACAAATCCACGGCAGCTTCGAGTGTGGTCGTGTGATCGTTGTAGCCCCAGATGATCTGCGTCGGCCGGCCAAGTCCGGCATCGCTGATCCATTGCAGTGTCTCGCGTTTGAGCGGCGCCAGTTGGCGCAGGAAGAGTGTCTCGGCGAGTCCACCCCTGGTCATCTTCATGACCGCTTCCTGGTATTTGGGCAGGCGGAGAACTTCGTAGCCGGCCTCTACGAGGGGCTCGACGATGCTCTCGGGTCGATAGGCGCAACGCTCGAACACCCAGCGTTGGGACTCGCGCGATACGGGCGGGAAGGGGCATCCCGACAGCTCGACCTCATTCAATCCCACGCCCGGCGAAAGAGTGCCTGTATTGACCAGTGTGCAACTGCGGATGAGCTCGGGGCACTCGAGCGTCAGTCGCGCGGCAAGCATCGCGCCCCTGGACTGCCCGACGATATGTATCCCGCGCAGGCCAAGCGCCGACAGGAACGAGGCGGCATGCGCGACCACCGCCTGCATGCGGTAGTCGTCATTCGCAGGGTTGTCTGTGTGTCCTTGGCCAAGCTTGTCGAATGCGATCACCCGATACTGACGCGATAGGACCTCGAAGTTCCCATGCCAGATCTCGACTACCGAAGCCGAACTGGGGGATCCGAAATTCCCTCCGGTGATGAGGGCGATGGGTTCGCCGGCTCCCTTGTCAAAGTAGCGCGTCCGAATTCCGTTGATCTCGATCCATTTCGGCGTTCCCAGCACGGCGAATTCTGCTCCGATGATCTGAGCGCTCTGTGCGCTCGTTCATGGGGCGATCTTGCATGCGGTCGCTGGTAGGAAAACTCTAGGAAGAGTTCAAAACACATAACCATTTGGTAATGCGGGATTGGATGGTCGATCAGAAGGACAAGGAATCAGGCTCTACCGGCGGGCCGGTCCAGCGGAAGTTTGGGACCGACCTACTCTCCTTGGGGTTGAAGCGCAGGATGAGGAAATCGCGCAATCTACACGTGGCCGGCGACAGTACCCGATCGCTGAGCCATGTCAGCTGGACGGTGTCGCCGATATCGTAGATCGGAAGGTTCACGCGTTCGCCCACTCCCTGGCCCATGTGGGTGTCGCTCGCCGGAGAGCCCGCATTCGCGTACACGTCGAGACCTTGGCCGATCGCAACGGGCAGGACGGTCAACAGCTGGGCTTCGCGCAGCAAGGCGAGGCTCAGGACCAGGGAATTAGTTTCGATCACATCAGCGGGAAACGGCAGGTCGAGTTTCTTGAGCAAGACTTCAAGATGGCGCCGGGTGCGGGTGCCGATCGGCGCCACGCACCACGGATACTGGACTGCGTCCCTCCATACAGGGTTCGACTCGGCCAACAGCGGATGCCCTCGGCTGGCGAAAATCATATGATGCGCGGCCTTGATCGGGACGCTCACGTGTTTGAAGCGCGGTTCGTCATCGGCGAGAGGGCTGATGATGAGATCGACGTGGCCGCGCTCCGCCTGTTCCATCAGCTCGTGATAAGGTGCGTCGATCAGGCTCACCGCTATTTTCGGAAAGATCGCCTTGAACCTGGCCACGGCGGTTGCGAGGTTCGGCAGAAGCGCATAGGTCCGTATCCCGACCACGACGCTGCCATGCACGCCTTCGCGCAGATGCATCAGTTCGTCGTTGACGGAGTCGATCTCGCTCAAAATCAGGTAGGCGGCATCAATCAGTCTCGCGCCGATCTCGGTCGGCTGCCAGCGTTCGAGGTCATGCCTGAAAAGCGGCATGCCAATGATGTCCTCGATCTCGGCTTTCGTCTTCGACACGGCCGCTTGGGTGACGCCCATCTGCTCGGCGGCCAGGCTGATCGACTTCATCTCATTGATCGCCCGGATGAGGCGCAGATGGCGGATCTTCAGGCGCTGACGAAGGAAATTGGTGCTGATCATAGGTCTCTCACCGGCGCTCAGGAATAACCATTTGGTTAACTGAATTCAACATTACGTGGAATTTTCATACCATCGTCATGTTTGCTAGCGTCCAAACGCGGTCGTTGGAACTGTCCAAGACAGACAAGGCCGGGAGCGGAAAAGGCAAGGGCGCGGTCGAAAAGGCTGCCCGGAGCTTCGCAGGCGCGGAGTACTATTCCGAGCCGGCGTATCACCCTGGCAATATGCGTTTTCGATCTTCGGCTAGGCGGGGTGCTGCAAGCGCGGCTGCTCCGGTGCGTCGTCGCGCCAACTTTTTCCGAACCTGCGGATGGGGAAAATCGAGGAGAACCAAGAATGTTCTGGAAAAAAGCAGTCCTGAGTCTGGTGGTGGCCGGCTTCTTCGGCATGAACGCGGCGAAGGCGGAAACCGAGTTCACTTTCTCGTCTTGGATACCTTGGACGCACGGGCTGAACGTCCATCTCTACATTCCGTGGGCGGAGGCGGTCGAGAAGGCGTCGAACGGGGAAATCAAGATCCGATTTCTCCCCAAAAGCGTCGCAGCGCCGCGGGCCTATCTCGATGCGGTCCGGACCGGCCAGACGGACATCGGCTTCGGTACGCACTCCTATTCGCCGCAACTCTTTGCCGCGTATCACTTCACCGATTTCCCCTTTCTGGGAGACCGTTCCGTCGTGACATCGGTGGCATTGCAACGCACGCATGACAAATTCCTCGCCGACAAGAACCTCTACGATGGCGTCCAGCTGATCGGCATTAATACGCTGGGCCCAGGCCTTCTCTTCCACCGCACAAAGCTGATCAAATCGCCCGAGGATATGGTTGGGCAGAAGATCCGCACCGGCGGCGAGATCACGCGGCGGTTGGTCGAAGGGCTTGGAGGCGTATCCGTGGCCCAGCCGATCACCAAGGCTTATGAGCTCCTGTCGACCGGTGTCGTCGACGGACACGCAGGACACTGGGAGCAGCTCGTCGGCTTCAAGCTCGCCGAAGTGCTTCCCTACGCGACGATCATCCCCGGAGGCCTCAACAGCGGCAGTATGTATTTGATGGTCAACAAGGCGAAATACGACTCCCTTTCGCCGGTCGGCAAGGCGGCATTCGACAAATACTCCGGCGAGGTCTTCGCCAAGATGGCCGGCGAAGCCTGGGACAAGATCAACGACGAAGGCAAGGCAGCGGCAGTGGCCGCAGGCACGACGATCGCTGACGCTCCCGACGCCGTCATCGATGCGATGAAGAAAGTCAGCGTGGAGTTCGAAGCAGAATACTACAAGGAGGTTGCCGCGACCGACTTGGACGGGAAGGCCATCCTGGACTACTTCCGCTCCCAGGTCGATGAGCTGAAGGCGAAATGAGCGCGAAGCCGGAGCACGACGCCGCGCGCAAGGGCATCACGCACTGGCTCGGCGACCTGCCGAGCCGTGCCCTGGCCCTGATCGCCGGTCTGATACTTTTCGCGATGATGCTTCTGACGCTGTTCGACGTCGCAGGTCGTTACCTCTTCAACAGCCCGCTGCCTGCAACATCCGAGCTGATAGCCCTCATGATCGCAGGCCTCGTATTCTGCGCTCTTCCCTACGTCTGTTTCAGGGAAATGCACGTTACGATCGACATTCTCGACGACGTCGTTCCTGACTGGCTCAAGCGCATCCAGGGCGTGTTCGTAAATGTCTTCTCCGCGGTTGCGCTGCTGGTGATTGCATGGCGGCTCTACGAGATGTCGATCACGCACTACCGCTACGAAGAAGTGTCCGATGAATTGCTGATGCCTTTTTGGCCCTTCACCGCAGCCATGGCGTTTCTTGGCGTTGTGGCGGCTTGGGCGCAAATCTGCGCGGCGGCCCAATATGCAACGGGTGCGAGGTCCACGCCCGCGCAATCTTATCACGGCGGAGAGTAGGGTGACCGAAGCACTGGTGGGTTTTGCAGCGCTTCTGCTGCTGTCGTTCATGCGCGTGCCGATCGCCTTCGCAATGGCGGTGGTCGGCGGACTGGGCATGCTGTGGGTCGCCAGCGCATCGGCGGCGTTCGCGAACATCGGACAGACCGCGTTCGACGCGGCGGTCAATTACGAACTCTCCGTAATGCCGCTCTTCGTGCTCATGGGCAACTTCATCACCCGTGCACGGCTGTCGGATGAACTCTACGCGGCCTCCTACGCCTTCCTGGGGCATCGACGCGGCGGACTCGCCATGGCGACGGTCGTGGCCTGCGGCGGCTTCGGTGCGGTCTGCGGATCCTCGCTCGCGACCGCAGCGACGATGTCGAAGGTCGCGATGCCCTCAATGCGCCGATACGGCTATGACGACGGCCTAGCCGCCGGATCGGTGGCCGCCGGCGGAACGCTGGGTATCCTCATTCCGCCGAGCGTCCTTCTCGTTCTCTACGGCATCATGACCCAGACAAGCATCGGCAAGCTCTTTGCCGCGGGCATCGCTCCCGGAATTGTCGGCATCTGCTTCTACCTGCTGGCCGTACAGTCCGTCATCGCGCTCTGGCCCCAGCTTGGTCCGCCCGGGGAGCGGTCGAACTGGGCTTCGCGCCTGGCGGCGCTGCGTGGCGTCTGGGGCGTGCTGCTTCTTTTTGGAATCGTGATGGGTGGAATCTATGGAGGTGTCTTCACGCCGACCGAGGCGGCCGGCATCGGCGCCGCGGGTGCGTTCCTCTTCTTCCTTGGACGCAAGCAGACGTTGGCGGAACTGCTTCATCATTTGGCGGTCGTGTCCGTCGCCGGCGTGATCTTGATGGGGGCGCTGCTGCTCTTGCGGTTGCTGACCGGCGGCGCTGTCGGGACATCCCTTGCCGCCGCGGTGTTCACCGTGGTGCTCGCGCTTGTCAGCCTCGGGCTCCTACGGCGTCATGCGGGATCCGGTGAGAATGTCTTGGCGCGGCTTTCCGGCGCTTCGGCCATGCTCGCCGTGCAGCTTGCCGCCATTCTGGTGCTCTTGGCAGTGTTGGCCGGCATTTCGCGCGGAACAACAGGTGCCGTCCAGTTCATTGGCTCGAATGGACCCTTTGCCGTGCTGTCGCTGCTCTTTTGCGCTCTTGCCGGAAAGCTGACCTACTCGGCGCGCGCCTGGGGCGAGGTCTACGAAACCCTGCTCGAAAGCGCAGTGACGGTCGCGTCGCTCTTTACGGTGCTGATTGGTGCCTTGCTCTTCGCGAACTTCGTCAACTACACGACGTTTCCCGACGTGCTGCTGGAAATCACGAGAACGTTCGAGGGCAGCCCGTGGCTGGTGCTGGTATCAATCCTGGCAATCTACATCGTGCTCGGCTGCGTGTTCGAGAGCCTGTCGATGATTCTTCTCACCGTGCCGATCTTCTTCCCCGTCATAATAGAGCTTGCGCCGGGCTTCGGCTTGACTGCGGACGAAGCCGCCATCTGGTTTGGCATCGTCGTGGTCGTCGTCACTGAGATCAGCCTCATAACCCCTCCTGTCGGATTGAACGTCTTCGTTCTGAGGGGGCTGCTGCCTGATGTCTCGACCACTACGATCTTCCGTGGCGTGACGGCGTTCTGGATCGCCGACATCTTCAGACTGGCAGTAATTGCCGCCTTGCCCATCGTCAGCCTCTGGTTGACGCAGTTCGTCAAATAGTGGTGATCGCGGCGACCAGCTTTGGCTCGTCTTCAATCGGACGAAGAGTGCCAATCATGACCCAGGTGATCACGCCTGCTGCTGCGGCGCGGGCGTGACGACGTCATTCCTTCCGAACGTCATCTTCGCGGCGACCATCCACAAGGCGCGGGGCATGACGGTGGATCGCACCCATGTCCTGGCGACACCGGGTATCGATGCCTATGGCACCTATCTCGCGGTCTCACTCCATCGCGACGGCGTGGATCTGCAGTACGGTCGCGATGATTTTGCCAGCCAGGACAAGCTGACCTAAGCGTGATGCGGCGTTGGCATCCAGCCGGAATGGACGCAGCAGTTGCCGACACGGGCGAAAGCGGTCACAGCGATACTTGCTAGCAAAAGACAGCTTAGCGCCCAATCCCGAGGACGTTCGACGCATTGCGCCCGCGCCATCGACTCGCAACGGGTCGGCGGCGCAGTTGTCCGTGGACCGGACGGCCCAGCCGAGCGCGTAGACTTTATGGGCCTCCCGGTATTTTCAATCGGAGCAGTTGTTGGAACAAGGAGCGCGGCAGCATGCCAACTTACCCTTCCCGCACCCAGGTCGTGATCGTCGGCGCGGGTCCAACGGGATTGACGGTGGCCAATCTTCTGGCGGCCTATGGCGTGAATTTCGTCGTGCTTGACCGCGAGCCGGGACCGATGAACCTGCCGCGTGCCATCGTTCTGGATGACGAAGGCGCGCGAACCTTGCAAGTGTTCGGGCTCGACAAGAGCTATGTCGCGCACACGATGAAGGCGGTCGGCTCCAAGTATCTCGATGATGCAGGCAACTGCATCGCCGAGACGGGCGCAGGACCTGAAACCTATGGTTTCGCCAAGAGGCAGTACATTTACCAGCCCGAGCTTGAGCGGGCTCTACGTGAGCGGCTCGAAGAACAGGCGCCGGGCTGTCTGTTCTTCGCCTCGGACGTCACGCTCGTTTCGGAGGTGAGCGACGAACCGGTCGTGAACGTCACCGACGAAAGCGGCAGGCAGCACCAGATCAAAACCGAGTGGGTTCTCGCCTGCGATGGCGGAAGAAGTCCGATCCGCGAGAGCCTTCGCATCGGCATGTCCGGCAACACGTACACGCAAGACTGGATCGTTCTCGACATGATCGAAGATCCAGATCCTTCCAGATTCTCGAAGTTCTATTGCAGCTCCATCCGGCCGACGGTCAGCGTGCCTGCGCCGAATGGAGGGCGTCGATACGAGTTCATGCTCCTTCCTGGCGAGAAGCGGGAAGACGTTCTCGCCGACAGCTTCCTTGCCGACCTGCTGAAACCTTTTCGGGACTACGATAGCTCCAAGGTCCTGCGTAAGACCGTGTATACGTTCCACGCTCGGATGGCCGACAGGTTCAGGTCCGGGCGGATCCTCCTCCTTGGAGACTCGGCACATCTCACCCCTCCCTTCGCCGGACAAGGGATGAATGCGGGCCTGCGCGACGCCCATAACGTCGCCTGGAAGATAGCCGCCGCGGTAAAGGGCGGCGCCGATGCGGCGATTCTGGACAGC
The DNA here is from genome assembly GCF_900177325.1 of Mesorhizobium australicum. Lineage (NCBI taxonomy): Bacteria > Pseudomonadati > Pseudomonadota > Alphaproteobacteria > Hyphomicrobiales > Phyllobacteriaceae > Mesorhizobium > Mesorhizobium australicum. The sequence continues at coordinate 1,528,371 of NZ_FXBL01000004.1, forward strand.
TACGAGTTGGAACGGCGCAAGCCGGCATGGGATATGATCCTGGTCGCGGTCACCATGGGCAACTTCGTGATGCCGGCCGATGCCGAACAGCTGCGGTTCAGAGAACTGCTGCTCGCTGCGCTGGGACCGTATCCGAACGTGCGGGACTATCTGATCCAGATGAAGTTCAAGCCGCGGCCGCGATATGCCGAAGGCCTGTTCCTCGATCTGGATATCCCCTGTTTCGAGGCGTCACTTGTGGGCGAGATGATTCCGCAGCCGCGGGTCCCGAGCGGTGGAGGAGCCGTTCTCCTGGACGAGAGGCTGGGGCCGGGATTTGCGCTCATCACACAGTCGCCGGCGGCCAGGGCAGCCGCGATTGGCGTCGGTCACGAGATGCTAGGTCTCCCGATGGCGCACGTGCATCTCGACAACGGCGATCCGTTCGCGGATACCGCCAACTGGATGCGGATCGATCCGTCTGCCCGACCGCTGCTCACACACCGCGATCAGGTGATGCTCGTCCGTCCGGACCGCTACTGTGCCGCGAGCTTCGATCCTGCGGAACTGGTGAGCGGCCTGAGCCGCTACAGGTCGTTGTTCTCGAGGGTCAACCTGGCGAGTTCGTCGGCAATCGAACGTGCGGTGGCTTTCAGCGCATCGCCGTGAGTGCGCACCGCGTCTTCAAACCTCAACGCGGACCCGATCCAGATCATGGTCAGGCAGGCGACGGGGCGATGTTCGGCCATCACCGGCGCGGAGATGCTCATGGTACGTTCGTTGAAGCCCCGCATCCGATAGCCCAGACCGATCTGGCGCGTCCGATCGAGGATGAATTCCAGCGGGCCATCTTCGTGGAATCCCACCTTCTCCTCGCCGAGTTCCGCCCGTAGGGCCTCCAAGACCTGTTCTCTTTCCGCATCGGGCAGATAAGCCAGGTAAGCGCGACCGCCTGCTGTGTCGAGAACGGGCAGACCTCGGCCCACCATGCCATGGTCGACCGAAAAGGGACTGATGTTGTGCGTGGACTCCCGTATCTCCATCCGGAAGTTCCGGAACGTGACCAGGTCAAGAGGCCATAGCAGCTTCCGGCCGAGTTTCATCATCTGCGGCACGGCGATCTGCGCAACCCAGTCTTTGTCCCTGAAGCCCGAACTCAAGGATTTGGTCTGCAAGGTCGGGCGCCACATATCCCCGGACTGACTGCGGATCACGAAACCCAGGCCCTCGAGGGTCTCGAGCAGCCTGTAGGCGGTCGGGCGTGGGACCCCAGCCAGCTTGGCGATATCCGCGGCCTTCATTCCATTGTGCCTGTTCACGGCCTGGAGGATTGCCAGACCGCGTTGCAGCGAACGCACTGAACCGAAGTTTGAAATGGCAAGCCACCCCTGTTCGCGTGATGGACAGTCTGGGGAGCCACATTGCAATCAACCCTCCACACGTCAAGTTCACATCGCTCCTTTCGGGGCAACGGGAGGAACATCGTTGAAATCTACCGAAGCGCGCCTCCGTGCCGCATCCCAGACACTTGCCCTGATCGGTTGCGCCGGCTTGCTGGGGCTCGCGGTCATGACATCGCTCGATGTACTCCTGCGCTGGTTGGCCGAAACGCCAATCCAGGGCGTGAACGATGTCAGCGCGGTCGTCATGGCCGTGGTGATCTCGGCATCCATCCCTGCCAATCTCGCGATGAAGCAGAACATCTCCGTCGAGGTGTTCGGATCCCTCGCGGGCGGTCGAGCGAAGAGTGCACTGGTCGCCTTTGCGAGCCTCGTTTCGCTGATTTTCATCATCCTCGTTGCCTGGCAAATCGTGCCTTACACCGCCAACTTGCGAGTGAACGGCGACCGTACATGGGTGCTGGCATGGCCGGTATGGCCCTGTTGGACGGCAGCGAGCGTCATGCTGATCTTCGCGGCCGTCGTCCAGCTGTCTGTGTTCCTGGCCGATGTGGCAGCGCTGGTGCGAGGCGGAAACAGCTCGCCGGACCCGGAGGATGATCCGGCCGCCACCGACGCCCACCTCTGATCCCATTCATCGCGAGGACGTGGTCATGGATCCGCTGCTGCTTGCTCTTCTCGGGTTCATCGCAATGATGGGTCTCATCCTCCTTCACGTACCGATCGGCATCGCCATGGCCCTGGTTGGCATGGTTGGGTTCGCCCAGATTGCCGGGTGGGCTCCGGCCCTGACCTTGATGGCCAGCGAGCCGGCTTCGGCGATGGCGAACCTCGACCTCGCGGTCATCCCGCTGTTCATGCTGATGGGCAGCCTGGCGGCAGCCGGCGGTCTCGCATCCGACGTCTACAACCTTGCCTATGCCCTTATCGGGCACCGTCGTGGCGGCCTGGCCACCACGACGATCGTTGCGAGTGGCGGCTTCGGCGCGATCTGCGGCTCGGGCGTGGCCACGACGGCGACATTCGGCCGGGTGGCAATGCCCGAAATGCTCTCGCGTGGATACAGGGCGGATCTTGCGGCGGGCTCTGTTGCGGCGGGAGGCACGCTCGGCATCATCGTGCCCCCCTCCAGCATGATGATCCTCTACGCCGTGCTGACGGAACAGTCGGTCCTGGACCTGTTCGCCGCCGGCGTGGTGCCCGCCATCATGGCGATCGTCTTCTATGTCGTCGCGATACAGATAAAACTGATGATCAGCCCGGAGGCAGGTCCGCGGGGAGCTCTGGCGACCTCTGCGAAACGGTGGCTGGCCGTGAAGCAGGCATGGGGGGTCTACGTCCTTTTTGCTGTGGTGATCGGCGGCATCTACTCGGGGATATTCACGGTAAACGAAGCCGCGGCCATCGGCGTGGTCGTGGCTTTCCTGTTCGCGCTGATCAGACGCAGGCTCGGATGGCAGCGCTTCCTCAAGGTGCTGGCCGAAGCCAGCGCCGGCACCGCGATGATCTACGTCATGGTCTTCGGGGCGACGATTTTTTCCTACTTCATGGCAGTCACAGGCGCCGCCGCTTTCCTGGTGTCCGTAATCACGCAACTGCCCGTACCGCCGCTGGCGATCATCGCCGCCCTGCTGGTTCTGTACATCTGCCTTGGAGCCTTCTTCGATGAAGTGGCTGCCATGGTAATCACCCTGCCGATAGTCGCGCCCCTTATTCTGTCGTTCGGCTACGATCTCGTCTGGTGGGGCATCATCAACATCGTCGTCATTGGCATCGGCATGCTGGCGCCGCCGATCGGTATCAATGTCATGGTTCTCCACTCCATGTACAAATCGGTGCCGCTGAAGACCATATATGTCGGCATTCTTCCGTTCCTCTGCGCCGAATTCGCGCGCCTTACCTTGCTGACCCTGTTCCCGGAAATCACTCTCTGGCTGCCGCAGATGATCCGGTGAAAGCGATGTCCGTCAGATGGACGAAACCGGGAACCGTCGTGCCCAGGCACCCTGCGCCGGCTAGCATCGGTTCATTCATCATCCAGGGAGGACTTCGATGAACTTCATGACTCGCCTACTCGCAGCGGCAGCAGCGATTTTCGTCGCGACCAACGTCGTCTCGGCGCAAACCCTGCGCTTCTCCAGTTTCGAGCCCCCCATGGCCATGGTGACGAAGCAAATCCTCACTCCCTGGGCGAAGGACGTTACTGATGCGTCGAATGGCGCTCTGAGCGTTCAGATTTTCGCGGGAGGGTCGTTGGGTCGAGATCCGGCACAGCAGCTCCAGCTTGTGGAACAAGGTGTCGCCGATATCGCCTGGGTCATTCCGGGCTATTCGCCGGGCCGGTTCCAGGAGGGCACCGTCGCCGAATTGCCGTTCGTGGTCCCCAACGCGAGCGCCGGTTCGGCTGCGATGTGGGAAATGTACGAAAAGGGATTGTTCAAGGGCGACTATGACAAACTGAAGGTGCTTGGGATCTTTGCGTCCTTCCCCAACTTCGTCGCCGCGACACGGCCTGTCGAGACACCGTCCGACCTGCAGGGCGCGAATTTCCGGGCTCCCGGGCCTACGATGCTGGCCGCCATCAAGGCAATCGGCGCAGTGCCAGTCGGTGGCATCAGCGGCCCATCGATCGCCGACAGCATCAGCAAGGGCCTCATTGTGGGCACGCTGACGCAATGGGGCGCTGTCGAGACATTCCGGATGGGTGAGGTCATCACAAACTACAACACCGTCCCGCTCGGGGCCACGCCCATGCTGGTGGTCATGAACAAGGCAAAGTACGAGTCGCTTTCCGAGGAGGCCAAGGCTGCCCTCGACAAGTTCTCGGGTGCCGCGTTCTCCAAGCGGTTCGGCGAACTGTTTGACAAGTCGATGGTGGAAGCGCGCGCACGTATCGCGGCCAGTTCCAAGGTCAAGATCCTTGACCCTGACGAGGCGCTCCTCGCCCAGTGGAAGAAGGCCGTCAGCGTCGCTCAGACCGACTGGATCGCCCAGAATCCCGGCGGCCAGGCTCTCTACGACGCGTTCACCGCGGCCATTGCCGCACACAAGACCGGTGCGCAGTGATCGGCATGCACCGCGCTTGTCGAGCGCGGTGCTCCTCTCTTGGATCGGGCTGCAATCATGACCCTTGCCTCCCTCGGTTACATCGGAATCCGTTCCACGCGGACGCAGGAATGGCAATCGTTCGCCACGAACCTGCTTGGAATGCAGCAGGTTGATGCCGGCGCAGGTGTAAGAGCCTTTCGGATGGACGACCGCAAGCAGCGGCTCGTCGTCACTGACGACGCCGGTGACGGGCTCGGCTTCATGGGCTGGGAAGTCGCCTCCGCGGCGGCGTTGGATTTGCTGGCCTCGCGACTCGAGAACGCCGGTGTCCGCGTTACCCTTGAGCCCATGGCATTGGCGGACCAGCGTCATGTGGCCCGGCTGATCTCTTTCTGCGACCCCGAAGGCAATCGCCTTGAGGTTTTTTGCGGACCCGCCATAGCGAGTGACCCATTCCTGCCGGGCAGGGCGATTTCGGGGTTCAAGACGGAATCATTGGGCATGGGGCATGCCGTGCTCCACGCGCGCGATGTTGACCTGTTGCTCCCATTCTATCGGGACTTGCTCGGCTTCCGCGTGACCGACTACGGCCTCAAGCCGTTCAAACTCTACTTCTTCCACCTCAACGGCCGTCACCACAGCTTCGCGATGGTCGGCACCGGTCGTCAGGGCATGCATCATTTCATGGTCGAGCTGTTGAGCCTGGACGATGTAGGTCAGGGGTACGACCTTGCCAGCCAGGCTGAAGGTCAGATCGCCTATACGCTCGGGCGTCACTCGAACGACCACATGATGAGCTTCTACGCCAACAGCCCCTCCGGATTCTTCGTCGAATACGGCTGGGGCGCCCGCGTGATCGACCCTGCGACCTGGGAGCCTCACGAGACCTTCGACGGGCCGAGCTACTGGGGCCACGAGCGCCTCTACCTTCCAGAAGATTCCACGGACCGGCTACGCCTGCGCGACATGAGACTGGACGCTGCGCGGCGAGGCCAGCGGGCGCCTGATCCATCGAGCGGCTGCGCCTGGTTCGACAGTATGGTCAGGCAGGAATGACGTTCTCCGCCTCCCGAACCTTCTTATAAAACCGGAGCATTCAGATGCGTATAAGTTCGTACGTCACCGATGGCGGCGTCAAGTCCTACGGCCTTGTCGAAGGCAGCGCCGTCAGGGATGTCGGCGAGGCGTTCAGGAACAGATTTCCCACCCTGTGTGCCGCGCTCGCGGCCGGAGCGCTTGCGGACCTGACGGACGCCGCAGCCTCGTCTCGCGAGGTTCCGCTCGACACCGTCGTCCTGCTTCCACCAATCGACAATCCTGACAAGATCCTTTGCATCGGGCTCAACTATATGACCCATATCAAGGAGACTGGACGCGAAGCGCCCAGCCATCCTTCCATATTCACGCGCTATCCATCTTCGCTGGTGGGACATGCCGAACCGATGGTGCGCCCTTCGGTCTCGACGTGGTTTGACTTCGAAGGTGAACTCGCCGTTGTCATCGGCCGCGCCGGGCGGGCGATTCCTGAAGCCCGTGCGATGGAACACGTTGCGGGCTATACCTGCTTCAACGACGGATCGGTGCGGGACTACCAGCGCCACACGACCCAGTTCTGGGCCGGCAAGAACTTCGATCGCAGCGGCTCGATGGGACCGTGGCTGGTTACCGCGGACGAAATGGGCGATCCCGCCGCGCAGTCGATGGTGACGAGGCTCAACGGCGAGGTCGTTCAGTCGACACCGATCTCGGACCTCGCCTTCGACATCCCCAAGCTCATCGCCTACCTCTCCACCGTGTGCGAACTGTTGCCTGGCGACGTCATCGCCACCGGAACGCCGAGCGGTGTAGGCCTCTTCCGCGAGCCCAAGCTGTTCATGAAGGCGGGCGACCGTATCGAGGTCGAGATCTCCGGGATCGGCACATTGTCCAATCCCATAGTCGACGAAAGCTGACCCCGTGACCATGCGGGCAATCCGGTTCGATGCTCTCGGCGGTCCGGATGTCCTCTATGTCGGGACGGTCGACACGCCCGTGCCCGGTCCGGGGGAGCTTCTCATCGAGGTCCAGGCCGCGGGCGTCAACAGGCCAGACATCTCGCAACGGCTGGGACGGTATCCGGTCCCGGCCGATGCCAACCCGATCCTCGGGCTGGAGGTGGCCGGTGTGGTCGCCGGTACAGGCGACGCACAATCGCCATTCCGAATTGGCGACAGGGTGACGGCGCTCGTGCATGGAGGCGGCTACGCCGAATACTGCTGTGTCGACGCCCGTCACGTCATGCGGATACCGAGCGCGCTTTCGGCGGAGGAAGCTGCCGCATTTCCGGAAGCCGCGATGACAGTCGAGTTCAATATGGTCATGCGGGCCGGCCTTCGCGCGGGCGAGACCGTTCTCATCCACGGAGGCACCTCCGGCATCGGCATGCATGCGGTGGCGCGGGCGATAAGCCTCGGTGCTTCCGTCATCACGACCTCGCGCGGCGCGGAGAAGGCGCGATACTGCCGCGAGATCGGTGCATCGGTGGCGATCGACGCGGGCGAGGGGGATTGGACCGAGGCGGTGATGCGGCACACCGGCGGGCGCGGCGTCGATGTCGTGCTCGACATGGTTGGGGGCGCCTACGCCGACCGCAACTTCGCCTGTATGGCGGAGGATGGGCGCTATGCTCTTATCTCGCTCCAAGGCGGCGCGCGCGCCGAGATCAACCTTGAGCCGGTGCTCCGCCGCCGGCTGATGCTGGTCGGCTCGACACTCCGCCCGCTTTCTGCGGACTGGAAGGCTGCGATCGTGGAGCGCGTGGCGCGAGACGTCGTGCCTCATCTGGCCGCGGGCCGCCTTGTGCCGCACGTGCACGCGGTCTTCCCCCTCGAAGAAGCGGCAGAAGCCCACCGTCTGCTCGAGGCCAACACCCACCACGGAAAGATCGTGCTGACGATGTCCCGGCCAGGTCTGTCGGGGACAAGGACCGGCACTGAGGAGCCACGATGATCCAGGTGCATTTCAGGAGCGAGGACGGATCTGTCAAATCCGCAGTCGGGACAGACGGAGATTCCGTCATGGAGATCGCGCGCAACAACGGAGTGCCCGGCATCGTCGCGGAGTGCGGAGGCGCGGCCATGTGCGCGACCTGCCACGTCTATGTCTCGTCGGACTGGCTCGAGCGGATTCCGCCAATGTCGGAGTTCGAAGACGAACTGCTCGAAGGGACGGGGGCTCCGCGGATGGAGAACAGCCGGCTCGGCTGCCAGATCAAGGTGAGCGACACGCTTGACGGCTTGGAAGTCACCGTGCCGGCCTCGCAGTACTGAAAGGTCGGCGATGGGTCGCAAGGTCGTCATAATCGGCGCAGGGCAGGTTTCGGCAACGCTCGTTGCAAAGCTGCGCGCCGATGGCCACGAAGGCACCATTACAGTTCTGGGCGACGAAAATACGCTGCCCTATCAAAGGCCTCCGCTCTCCAAGGCCTATCTTCTGGGAAAGCAGACGATGGCCCAGCTTCATCTTCGGCCATCTGCATTCTACAGCCAGGCGCAGATCGACTTGCGCCTGGGATGTCGCGCCATCGCGATCGAGCCCGGCGCCCGGCTGGTCCAGTTGCAGGGAGACGAGCTTGTCCCCTACGACCATCTGGTCCTTGCCACAGGAGCGGCGGCGCGACGCTGGCCGGCTGCGCTCGGCGGAACACTGGAAGGCGTCAGAACCCTCCGCACCTTCTCGGACGCCGACAGCCTGTCTCTCGCTTTGCAATCCGCCCGCTCCATCCTGGTCATTGGCGGTGGGTATCTGGGCCTCGAACTTGCATCCGCCGCCAGATCGCTCGGCCTTGCGGTCACCGTCGTCGAGGCACAGAAACGCCTCCTCAACCGGGTGGCGGGAGAGGATACTGCCCGATACTTCCGAACCTTGCATGTGGCCCACGGTACCCGGATCATCGAAGGGATGGGGATCCGCCGCCTTCTCGGCAAGGGTATTGTCGAAGGAGCGGAGCTGGAGAACGGCGAGGTGATCACGTGTGACCTGGTCATCGTCGGGATCGGTGCGATCCCCGAGACCGCGCTCGCCGTCGCTGCCGGGCTCGAGGTAGACGACGGCGTTGTCACCGACGAGTTCTGCCGAACCTCCGACCCCTTCATATGGGCGGCCGGCGATTGCGCACGGGTCCGCACCTCCGCGGGTTCAATCCGGCTTGAAAGCGTGGGGAATGCAATCGATCAGGCGGAAACCGTGGCCGCAAACATCTTGGGCGGCGAGCGGGCCTATCGGCCCCGGCCCTGGTTCTGGACCGAGCAACACGGCGTGAGGATGCAGATCGCGGGACTGTCGACAGGCCATGACGAGACCGTATTGCGCCGGACCTCGGACGGATCACGCAGTTCCTGCTGGTATTTCAGGAAGGACAACCTCATTGCAGTGGATGCCATCAACGACGCTCAGGCCTTTCTTGCCGGACGCCGCCTGATCGACAGCGACATGCATGTCGATCGTGCCGCGATCGGGGATCCCGCATTCGATCTGCGCAACCTGGCGAAGACGACGTCGCCGGAAATCTTATCGTGACCATTTGGTCGCACGGTTCGGATCCAGGAAACCCATGTACGAACAGGACGATTTCGACCCGCTCGACCCGTCGCAATGGCCGGAGCAACTCGTGCCACTCAAGTCCGGTTTTGCGTCGCGACTGAACGTCTACCGCGTGATGGCCCATCATCCGGATTTGCTGAAGGCCTGGGCAGGCTTGCGGCAGCATGTCGTGGTCGACAATGTCCTCGGTGCCGAACTTTCGGAGGTCGCGATCCTGCGCGCCGCCTTCCACATGCGGTCCGCCTATGAGCAGGCGCATCACATCGTCCGGGCCAGGGCCTGCGACCTGGATGATCGGTCCATTCGCGAAATCGTGGCGGGAGCCACGGTCTCGAACCCACGCTACCGGGTTGTCGCGATCGCGGTGGATGAGCTTTCGACCGGTCGCCAGCTCTCGGGAAACAGCCTCGCGGCGGTCACCGGGCTCGCAGGAAAGGCAGGCGTTCTGGATCTCATCGCCATCGTTGGCTTCTACACCACGCTGGCGTTCATCCTGAATTCCTTCGACACGCCGATCGATCAAGACGTGGCCCGGGAGCTTGCGGATTCGCCGTTGCAGCCGCTGTAACCTGTCCGCAGGTTGAACACCTCAGATCGAGACGTTGCGCGGACCGCGCGAATGAAGGTTCCTTGGGTTGCAGTTGTTCAAGGAGGAGGAACGATGTCGGCTTCCACGAAATCCACGAGCCAGTGGGACAGCCCGCCCGTCTATGATGTCGACATCTACTCCGACGAGGTCATTGCCGACCCCTATCCGCACTACCAGCGTATCCGCGATGCCGGCGCCGCGGTCTGGTTGCCTGCAAACGGGCTATGGGCGATCGGTCGCCACGCGGACGTGCGCGCGTGCCTCGCAGACCATGAGACGTTCCGATCCGGAAACGGCGTTTCGGGAAACGAGGCTGCCAACAGGATGGCACCCGGGAACCTGCTCGCTTCCGATCCGCCGCTTCACGATCATCTGCGCCGCATCGTCGCCGCGCCGTTGAGTCCGCGCGGGCTGAACGACGTCAAAGGCCGTATCGAGGCGACGGCGGAGGACCTTGTCGACCGGCTGGTCCGGCGCGGCACCTTTGACGGTATGATGGACCTTGCGCAGTACCTTCCGGTTTCCATCGTCTCCGAGCTGGTCGGAATGCCGGAACACGGGCGTGAGAACATGCTGCGCTGGGCGAGCGCGGTGTTCGACATGCTCGGCGGCGCCAACAAGCGCGGTGAGGATGCGCTCCCTGTCGTCATGGAGATGCGGGCGTATACGGTCAACGAAGCGACGCGCGACAAGGTGCGGCCGGATGGCTGGGTGTCCATGCTCTATGAGGCTGCCGACAAGGGCCTTATACGCCCCGAGCAGGTGCAGATGCTGATGCGCGACTACCTCGGACCCAGTCTCGATACGACGATCTTCGCGACCGGCCACCTCCTGTATCTTCTGGGAACCAATCCCGAGCAGTGGCAGATGATCCGCGACGACCCGAGCCTGATACCCAATGCGATCAACGAGGCGGTCAGGGTGGAGTCGCCGATCCGCGGGTTCACTCGCTATCTGGCCGATGACAAGGTGGTCGGTGACACCTTGATCCCGAAAGGCTCGCGGGCGCTGATGCTCTATGCGTCGGCCAACCGGGACGAGCGGCGCTGGGAAAAGCCCGAAACCTTCGACGTGAAGCGGGTGCTGACCGATCACGTCGGCTTCGGGCACGGTATCCATTCATGCGCCGGGATGCAGTTGGCCCGGCTCGAGATCCGCAGCATCCTTACCTCGATGGTGAAGCGGGTGAAGCGGGTTGAGGTGGGTGTTCCGGTCCTGGCGATGAACAATGTCCTCAGGGGCTACGAACGCCTGCCGGTGAGGTTCGTCGCGGACTGAAAAACAGGAAAGAAAGAGGGAGTTGGGAGAGAGAAGGCCCAGGGAAAGGCCGGCGACATTGCCAGTCGGCTTGCACTTTCCGCTCTTCAGTCCCGTCAAACACCTTATCTCGGTGTCAACGAAACCCGCAGCTCGAGAACGTGCTTGATATGTTGGTGCGCCTGGACGTTGCTGACTTGCTCGCCGCCTTCGGTGACGAACGGTCTGCTCGACCTAGGCGCGAGGGCGCTGCATGAAATCGGCGACCACGATCTCTGCGATCTTCACGAAGCGCGGCGCGGCTCCCTCGGGCCCGACGATGCGCCAGTTGCACCGGGCGCCCTCGATCAGGAGCGTGAGCGCGTCGACAAGCAGCTCGGCATCGGCCACGCCGGCATCGCGGCAAAGCTGGATCACGCGGGTCCGATAGAGCTGTCTGATGTCCTTGACGAACTTCTGGGCCGGATGATCGCTGTCCACCAACTCCGCGGCCGCGTCGAGAATCTCGCAGTTGCAATGCTCCATGGTGAGGAAGTCACCCGCGCGGTGCACCCAGTCGTTTAGCTGCGCCTTCGGATCGCCGGGATTGGCCGCCTCGATATCCGCCCAGAAGGCTTCGGCCTCCGCCGCGGCTTCCTTGAGGCACACGACGATCAGGTCGTCCTTCGAGCCGAAATGGCGGTAAAGCGTCATCTTGTTGCTGTCGGCCGCTTCGGCGATCGCGTCGACGCCGATGCCGTTGATACCGTGCTTCCTGAACAGGTCGCGCGCTGCGTCGATGATGCGCTCCCGCGGCGGATGTTTGACAGCAATCGTCATGATCGTTTCCTCGCTTCCGATCTTCTCGTCGGCTCGCTCTTGACAATGTTACCAAGGCGTAACATCTACTGTTACCAGATAGTAACATCGGCGTCGCAAGTCAACAATATAGGCCGTTCGGGAACACCGCGTAAACGCGTGTGTCGCGATGGCGTTCGGGTCAATCGGCATGGCAGACGCCGTCGAGCGGCTTGGGAAGGAATTCAGCATGGTGGGGTTCTTCATCCAGCGGCCGATCTTCGCGACCGCAATCGCGATCATCATGGTGCTGGCCGGCGGCATCTCTTACTTCCTGTTGCCGGTTTCGCAATTCCCCGACATCACGCCGCCGCAGATCGTGGTCGCCGCGAATTATCCCGGCGCGAGCGCGCAAGTGGTCGCCGATACGGTGACCACGCCGCTCGAGCAGCAGCTCAACGGCGTGCCCGGCATGCTCTACATGTCGTCGACCAGTTCGAACGACGGCTCGGCCCGCATCACCATCTCGTTCCAGGTCGGCTATCCGATCGACATCGCCGCGATGGATGTGCAGAACCGGGTCTCGCAGGCTTCTCCATCGCTGCCCGCGCTGGTCAACCAGACCGGCGTGACCGTCATCAAGCAGAACCCGAACTTCAACGTCCTGGTCAACCTGGGCTCCCCGGACAACTCCGTCGACTTCACCACGCTCAGCAACTACGCCTATCTGCAGATTCTCGATCCGATCAAGCGCCTGCCGGGCGTCGGCGACGTGCAGTTCTTCGGCGAGCGCCGCTATTCCATGCGCGTCTGGCTCGATCCCGACAAGATGGCGAGCCTCGGCGTGACGGCTGTCGACGTCCAGAACGTCATCCAGGAACAGAACATCCAGGTCGCCGCCGGCAAGATCGGCCAGGCACCCGCGCCGGCGGGCACGGCCTTCGAGATGCAGGTCAACGCCGTCGGCCGCCTGAGCGACCCGCAGCAGTTCGGCGACATCGTCCTGCGCGTGGATCCGAAAACGGGTGCGGCGACCCGCCTGCGCGACGTGGCGCGCATAGAACTCGGCGCCCTGCTTTACTCCTCGTCCTTCAGCCTGAACGGCCAGGACAGCGTGGTCCTGGCCATCCTGCAGGCGCCGGGCTCGAACGCGCTCGACCTGCAGAACAACGTCAAGGCCAAGATGGAGGAGCTCTCCAAGCGCTTCCCGTCCGGCATGGCCTACAACATGTTCTACGACACGACGCGCTTCGTCTCCGCTGCGATGGAAGACGTCGTCAAGACGCTGGTCGAGGCGCTCGTTCTCGTCGTGCTGGTCGTCTTCATCTTCCTGCAGAGTTGGCGCGCCACCTTGATCCCAATCATCGCGATCCCGGTATCGCTGGTCGCGACGTTGACGGTCATGTACCTGCTCGGCTTCTCGCTCAACATGCTGTCGCTGCTCGGCATGGTGCTGGCGATCGGGCTCGTCGTCGACGACGCGATCGTGGTCGTCGAGAACGTTGAGCGACAGTTGGAGGCGGGACTGCCGCCGCTCGCGGCGGCAAAGAAGGCGATGCAGGAGGTCACCGGGCCGATCATCGCCACGACCGGCGTGCTGCTTGCCGTCTTCGTGCCGGTCGCCTTCATTCCCGGCGTTGCGGGCCAGCTCTACAACCAGTTCGCCCTGACGGTCGCGATTTCCTTCGCGATCTCCGCGTTCAACTCGCTGACGCTCAGCCCGGCACTGAGCGCGGTGTTCCTGCGCTATCGCGGCGAGTCCCAGTTCATCCTCTTCCGCTGGTTCAATGCCGGCTTCCACTGGATGTCGCACATCTATGCCGGCAGCATCAGGACGTTCGTCCGCTGGCGCTGGCCACTGCTCGGTCTGTTCGCGCTCGGACTGGCCGGCACGTACACCCTGTCGCAGCGCATCCCCTCGACCTTCCTGCCAGTCGAGGATCAGGGCTACTTCTTCGTTGTGCTGCAGCTTCCCGACGGCGCGTCGGTGGAGCGCACCGCCGCGGTGGCGAAGAAGTCCGAGGAGATTCTGCGCAGCCTGCCGGGGGTTGAATCCGTCGGCTCGGTCGTCGGCTTCTCCTTCCTGAGCTTCGCCAACCAATCGAACGCCGGCGTCCAGTTCGCCGTTCTCAAGCCGTGGGACGAGCGAGGCCCCGGAGAGAGCGCGACGGCCTTGCGCACGATCGCGCAGGGCAAGCTCATCCAGATACCCGACGCGCTGGTGCTGGCCTTCGACCCGCCGTCGATCCAGGGTCTCGGCACGACCGGCGGCTTCGAGTTCCAGGTGGAGGACTTGACCGGACGCGGCGCCGTCGCCCTCGACGAGACGACGCAGGCCCTGCTGGCGGAGGCTCGCAAGCAGCCGGAGCTCAACCCCTTCGCGCTGTTCACGACCTTCAGCACCTCGACGCCGCAATATTCCTACGACCTCGACCGCAACAAGGCGAAGCTGCTCGGCCTCAGCCTGCCGGACGTCTTCTCGACGTTGCAGATCTATCTCGGCTCGCTCTACGTCAACGATTTCAACCTGTTCGGGCGCACGTTCCGCGTCACCCTGCAGGCGGAACCGGATGCGCGCGCCTCGGCGACCGACATCTCCCGCCTCTATGTGCGCAGCTCTTCCGGCGACATGGTGCCGCTGAGCACGCTCGGCCAATTGAAGTCGATGGCGGGCCCGGAGACGATCACCCACTACAACAATTACCCATCCGCGCTGGTGAACGGCGCGGCGGCGGAAGGGTTCAGCTCCGGCCAGGCCGTGGCCGCCATGGAACGCGCCGCCGCGACCGCCCTGCCGAGGGATTTCGCCTTCGAATGGACCGGGATCACCTACCAGGAGATCAGGGCGGGCTCGATCGCCAATCTGGTCTTCGGGATCGCCATCGTCTTCTGCTTCCTCGTGCTGGCCATGCAGTACGAAAGCTGGTCGATGCCCTTCGTGGTGCTGCTCGCGGTTCCGCTTGCCCTGCTCGGCGCACTGCTCGCGCTGTGGCTGCGCGGAATGCAGATCGACGTCTACTCGCAGATCGGCTTCGTGATGCTGATCGGCCTCGCCGCCAAGAACGCGATCCTCATCGTCGAGTTCGCCAAGCGGCGGCGCGAGGAAGGCGTGGAGATCGTCGCTGCCGCGATCGAAGCCGCGCGCCTGCGCCTGCGGCCGATCCTGATGACGGCCTTCGCCTTCATTCTCGGCGTCGTGCCGCTGATGACCGCGACTGGCGCCGGCGCGGCCAGCCGGCAGTCGATCGGCACCACCGTCTTCGGCGGTATGCTGGTCGCCACCGTCCTGACCCTGGTCTTCGTGCCGATCTTTTATGTCGTTCTTGAATCCTGGCGTGAGCGCCTGTCGCCCCGCTCGTCCGCCCGCGATGCGGCCGAGCCGGCGGAATAGAATCGGAGTTTGAAATGCGCAGTCTCAAATATGGTCTCCACGGAACCGTTCTCGCGCTGGCGGTGGCCAGCGGCTATCTCCTGGCGCAGAACGGCTGGAACGTCAGCAGCACCGCTGCCGGCGCGGCGCCATCGGCACCCGCTCCTCAGGCAATGCCGGTCCCGGTGGTCAGCGTCGTCAAGAAGACGATCCCGATCTATCTCGAATACGCCGCGCGGACGGAAGCGATCCGCAACGTCACTCTTCAGGCGAAGGCCTCGGGCTACCTGCAGCGACAGCTGGTGGCCGACGGCACGGATGTGAAGGCAGGCGACCTTCTCTACAAGATCGACCCGAGCGACTATCAGGCCGCGCTCGATCAGGTGAAGGCGCAGATCAAGCGCGACGAGGCGTCTCTCGACTACCTTCGCTCGAACCTGACGCGCGGCAGCGAACTCGCGTCCAGCGGATATCTCGCCAGAGACGGCTTCGACCTGCGCCAGAGCGCAATGCGCCAGGGCGAGGCATCACTGGCAATGTCGCGCGCGGCCGAGCACACCGCCGAGCTGAATTTGCAGAATACGGAAATCCGTGCGCCCTTCGCCGGGCGGCTCGGACGCAACCAGGCGCCGGAGGGAACGCTGATCGCCAGCTCAGCCGGCACGCCGCTCAACACTCTGGTCCAGCTTTCGCCGATCTACGTCACCTTCAATCCGAGCGAGACCGAGCTTGCGGAGATCCAGAAGGCGTTCGCGAACGGCACCGTGGACACTGAGGTCTTCGTTCCGGGCAGCGACCAGGAGCCGCGCAAGGGACGCCTGACGTTCATCGACAATGCCGTCGAGCGCAACACCGGAACGGTCGTGGCGCGCGCCACGATCGAAAACGCCGACTTCTCCCTCCTGCCGGGTCAATACGTCCGCATTCGTCTTCGGCTGCGGGAACTGCCCGACGCCCTGATGGTGCCCCAGACGGCGCTCGGCTCGAGCCAGTTCGGCAGGTACGTCTATGTGATTGGCAAGGACAATGTCGTGGAGCAGCGGATCGTCTCGCTCGGACCTGAGAACGGCCCTCTTGTCAGCCTCACGTCGGGGGTGGCCGAAGGCGACCAGATCATCTCGGGCAACCTGCAGAAGATCTTCCCCGGCGCGCCCGTACAGCCGATCAGCGACGGCGGTCAGCAGTCCTGATGCCATGCGGCTAAACGCGTCGACCGCTTTACGTGTTCGGGGTCGCGGGAGGTTGGAGAAGCCCCGTGGCCGTCATGGCGATGACGGCCATAGGGCGATGGGAATGGCACCCCGCTAATGGAATGCTGACCCAATTTGAGGCGGCCTGCACGGTCGGGCACGACAACCCAGCTACAGCCCCTGCCGTCAGCAAGTGAAGAATCCTTCAGGACAATCGGAGGATTAGATTCTTCGAGCGCTTGGGCACCAAAGGCGGGGTCGCGTGTTCGAGTCACGCAAGCGGCACCACCCCGCTCTCGCAGGCTGTCGCCGTCAGAATTCGACGGGAGGGAAGATGTTGGCGTAGTGTTTCACCGACGGGGGCTCGGCGAAGAACGGTCCGACGAGAGCCCGCCACTCCGCGAAGAGGGGGGAGCCGCGGAAGCCGACCGTATGGTCCTCCAGCGTCTTCCAGCGGATCACCACGTCGTAATGGGACTGGTCTTCGACGCAGCGTGTCAGCACCAGGCCGAGACAGCCATCGGCGCGGCGGAACACGTCGACGGCTTTGCCGACCGCTGCCTCGAACTCGGCTTCCAGGCCTTCCTTCACGCGGATTGACGCGACTTCTACAATCATTCTCTCTTCCTTCTGTGGAGCCATCGCCCGTTGCCGACGCGATAGGCGTTCGAGGGTTTCTCATCCCTCGCGCATCTCTTGTGACCCGGCCGCATCCAATACGGAAGGGCCTCGTCAGGCCGCCTTTGCCGCCTTGCGCGCCAGGCGGGCCTTGATGCTCTCGACGTCGGCGCGCGGGGTGGCGGCGAAGAGGGTCTTGGTGTAGCTGTGCTTCGGGTTTGAAAACACCTCGTCGCGCGGACCGTATTCCACCGCCTCGCCGAAATACATCACCATCACGTCGTCGGCGATGTAGCGCACCACCGAGAGGTCGTGGCTGATGAAGACGTAGGTGAGCTGGAACTCGTCCTGCAGGTCGGCGAGCAGGTTCAGCACCTGCGCCTGGACGGAGAGGTCGAGCGCCGAGACCGGTTCGTCGAGCACGAGCAGGCTCGGATTGAGCATCAGCGCGCGCGCAATGGCGATGCGCTGGCGCTGGCCCCCGGAGAACATGTGCGGGTAGCGGTTGAAGTGTTCCGGGCCGAGCCCGACCTTGACCAGCATCTGCATGGCGCGCTCGCGCCGCTCGTCGGCCGGGACGTTGGTGTTGATCAGCAGCGGCTCGCCGAGCACGTCGCCGATCTTCTGGCGCGGGTTGAGCGAGCCGTAGGGGTTCTGGAACACGATCTGCACCTTGCGCCGCAACTCCGGCGTCAGCCCGCCCTTGGCGATGTCGACCTTCTGTCCTTCGATCAGCAGGTCGCCCGCGGTCGCGGCGTCGATCATGGTGATGATGCGCGCCAGCGTGGACTTGCCGCAGCCGCTTTCGCCGACGATGGCGAGCGTCTTGCCCTTTTCCACGGTGAACGAGACGCCCTTGACCGCATGCACCACGCGCGCCTTGGAGAACAGGCCGCCGGGCACGTGATAGTCGCGGACGATGTCGCGGCCTTCCAGGACGATGGTGCTCATAGCGGGCCCTCCATGGGCGGTGTGACGACGGCCGGTGCTGCCTGTTCGAAGATCAGGTCGGAAACGGTCGGCAGCCGGTCGCCGGTGGCGTTGTCGGGAAGGGCGGAGAGCAGGGCACGAGTGTAGTTGCTCTTCGGGTTCTCGAACAGGGTGAGGACGTCCGCCTCCTCCATCTTGCGGCCCTTGTACTGGACGATCACCCGGTCGGCCGTCTCGGCGACGACGCCCATGTTGTGGGTGATCATGATCAGCGCCATGCCGTATTTCTCCTGCAGCGAAACCAGCAGGTCGAGGATCTGCTTCTGGATCGTGACGTCGAGCGCCGTGGTCGGCTCGTCGGCGATGAGCAGCTTCGGATTGCAGGCAATCGCCATGGCGATCATGACGCGCTGGCACTGGCCGCCGGACATCTGGTGCGGATAGGAGTTGAGCCGCTCCGCCGGATCGGGGATGCCGACGAGCCGCAGCAGTTCGATCGCCCGTTCGCGGCGCTGGTGGCGGTCCATGTGCATATGGAGCCTCAGCACCTCCTCGATCTGGAAGCCGACCGTGAAGGACGGGTTGAGGCTCGCCATCGGCTCCTGGAAGATCATCGCCATGTCCTTCCCGATGATCTTGCGCCGCTCGGCGGCGTCGAGCTTGAGCAGATCCGTGCCGGCGAAGCTCATCCTGTCGGCGCGCACCTTGGCCGTCCAGGGCAGGAGGCCCATGACGGCCAGCATCGACACCGACTTGCCCGAACCGGACTCGCCGACGATCGCCAGCACCTCGCGCTCGTCGACCTTTAGCGACACGCCGTCCACCGCCCGGAACGGGCCTTGCGCGGTGTCGAACTCGACAACGAGGTTTTCGATTTCAAGGAGTGCCATGTCTAGTGCCCTTGGTTATACGGCGCATGTGCATTACATTCACGCAAGAGGTGCACCGATGCGTTCTTCCAAACCACGTCCATT
Source organism: Mesorhizobium australicum (assembly GCF_900177325.1). Taxonomy (NCBI): domain Bacteria; kingdom Pseudomonadati; phylum Pseudomonadota; class Alphaproteobacteria; order Hyphomicrobiales; family Phyllobacteriaceae; genus Mesorhizobium; species Mesorhizobium australicum. The sequence continues at coordinate 1,547,084 of NZ_FXBL01000004.1, forward strand.
GCCGCCGCTTCCACCGATCTCGGGCCCGACTGGACCGCGACCGAGCTACTGAATCTTTCCTGTCTCCAGCGCCTTCTCGGCCTTTGCCGCCAAGTCGCGCCAGACATCCCACATCCCGAGATAGTCGCCGTACATTTCAAGCTGCCGCTCCCTGCCGAGGGCCTTGAACGCCGGATCGCGCATGTCGTCGGCTAGACTTTCGACCGCCTGTCTTTGTCTCGCGTAGAAGACGACCGGTCCAATAACGCTCTCCGGCAGGATGTGAATTTCTTTTGCGATCGCATCGAAAATCACATGCTTGGCAATTCGCGGCACCGAGACCGAATATCCTTTGTCTGTCGCATATCTTTCTTTCACGTCTGCGAGCAGACTTGGGAGGTCGAATCTTTCGAGATTGGCAAGCTCGCTTCTGATTTCGGCACGTAGCGCGATCTGGAAGTCTCGTATCTTCTCCTCCCGCCTCAACCTGTCGGCCTTGCGTTCCTGCCGGAAGTTGAGCTGGACGACGACAAGGCTGATCAGGCCGGAAATGACGGCTGCGACGATTGCCGGTCCGACCCAAGCCTCCATTCCTCATGACCTCTTCAGCTTCGGGTCGAGTGCGTCGCGCAGGCCGTCGCCCATCAGGTTGATCGCCAGAACCGTGATGAGGATGGCGAGGCCCGGCAGCGTCACCACCCACCAGGCGCGCAGGATGAACTCGCGGGCCTCGGCGAGCATCGTGCCCCATTCCGGCGTCGGCGGCTGCGCCCCCATGCCGAGGAAGCCGAGCGCGGCGGCGTCGAGGATCGCGGTGGAGAACGACAGCGTCGCCTGCACGATCAGCGGCGCCATGCAGTTCGGCAAGATGGTCCTGAACATCAGCCTGAGCGGCTTGGCGCCCGCTACCTTGGCTGCGACCACATAGTCCTTGGTCTTCTCCGACAGCACGGCCGCCCGGGTGAGCCGCACGAAATGCGGCTGCAGCACGAGCGCGATGGCGATCATCGCATTGATCAGGCCGGGGCCGAGCACGGCGACCAGGACCAGCGCCAGGAGCAGCGACGGGAAGGCGAGGATCACGTCCATCACGCGCATGATCAGCGTGTCGGTGCGCCCGCCGACATAGCCGGCGATGACGCCGAAGAAGATGCCGACGGTGAGCGACAGTGTCGTCACGATGACGCCGATGAAGAGCGAGAACCGCGCCCCGTAGAGAAGGCGCGAGAGGATGTCGCGGCCGACGGCGTCGGTGCCGAGCAGATAGGCTGCCCGGCCGCCCTCCTGCCAATAGGGAGGCACGAGGATCGCGTCGCGATACTGCTGCTGCGGCAGGTGCGGCGCGATCAGCGGCGCGAGCAGCGCAAGCACGACGAGAATGACGAAGACCCACAGGCCGATGACGGCGCCGCGATTCTCCGAGAAGTAGTACCAGAACTCGGACAGGCGCTGGCCGAGCGTCACCGCGTGGCGGTCGGCTTCCTGGAGGGCCTGGGGTGTGGTGGTTGCCATGATGCCCTCCTCAGTGCCGGATGCGCGGGTTGATGAGGCCGTAGAGCAGATCCACGATCAGGTTCACCAGCATGATGATCGAGGCGATGATCAGCAGGCCGCCCTGGATGACGGGATAGTCGCGCTTGAACACCGAATCGACCATCCACTTGCCGATGCCCGGCCAGGAGAAGATGGACTCGGTCAGGATCGCGCCGGCGAGCATCACGCCGACCTGCAGGCCGATCGTGGTGACGACCGGGATCATCGCATTGCGCAGCGCGTGCACGCCGATGACGCGCAGCGGCGGCAGGCCCTTGGCGCGGGCGGTGCGCACATAGTCCTCGCCCAGCACCTCGAGCATCGCCGAGCGCGTCTGGCGGGCGATGACGGCGAGCGGGATCGTGCCGAGCACGATGGTGGGCAGGATGAGGTGCGAGACCGCCGAACTGAACGCGCCCTTCTGGCCGGAGATCAGCGAGTCGATCAGCATGAAGCCGGTGACCGGCTGGAAGAAGTAGGAGAAGGAGATCCGGCCCGACACCGGCGTCCATTGCAGGAAGCCGGAGAAGAAAATGATGAGCAGCAGGCCCCACCAGAAGATCGGCATCGAATAGCCGATGAGAGCCGTGCCCATGACCGATTGATCTATGAAGGATCCTCGTCGGATCGCCGCTATGATCCCGGCCGGGATGCCGAGGATCACCGCGAAGATGATGGCGCAGAGGGAGAGCTCAAGCGTCGCCGGGAACAGCTTGGCGAAGATCGACAGGACCGGTTCCTTGGTAGTGATCGACCGGCCGAAATCTCCGGTGAGCACGTTGCCGAGATAGTCGAGATACTGGATCACGATAGGCCGGTCATAGCCGAGCTCGTGCGAGATCTTCTCGTAGCGTTCCGGCGACATCACCCGTTCGCCCGACATCAGCATGACGGGATCGCCCGGCAGCAGCCGGATGAAGGCGAAGGCGACGATCGAGACGCCGATGAAGGTCGGGATCAGGACGGCGAGGCGTCCCAGGAAAAAGCGCAGCATGGCCCACCAAAAGGTCTGTGCCGGATGTGCGGGCGCGCGGAACGACAGGTTTCGCGCGGTTTATCCGCGCCGGTACGCGCATAGCAAAAGGGGGCGTCCGTCGCCGGACACCCCCGCGAAGATGCTATGTCAGCTTACTCGGCAATGTCGACGCCCGTGAAGGCGTGATGGCCGAGCGGGCTCATCACATAGCCGGAGACCTTCTTCGACATCGGCATCACGACGACCGAGTGGTCGAGCGTGACCCACGGCGCCTCGCGCTTGAAGACGACCTGGGCCTCTTCGTAGAGCTTGGCGCGCTCGGCCTGGTCGGTCGAGGTCTTGGCCTGCGTCACCAGCTTGTCGAACTCCTCGTTGCACCACTGCGCGCGGTTGTTGCCGCCGACCGCGTCGCAGCCGAGCAGGGTGTGCAGGAAGTTGTCCGGATCGCCGTTGTCGCCGGTCCAGCCGAGGATGACGGCACCGTCGCGATCCTTGGCCTTCGAACGGTCCAGATATTCCGCCCATTCATAGGTCACGATCTCGGCCTTCACGCCGATCTCGGCGAGGTCGGCCTGGATGATCTCGGCGGCGCGGCGCGCGTCGAGCATGTAAGGACGCGCGACAGGCATCGCCCAGACCTTCATCGACAGGTCTTTGACGCCGGCGGCTTCGAGGGCTGCCTTGGCCGCGGCCGGGTCGTATTTGTCGTCCTCGATCGCGTCGTTGTAGCCCCACATGGTCGGCGGCATCGGGTTCTTGGCGACGGAAGCCGCGCCCTGGAACACCGCGTCGACGATCGCCTGCTTGTTGATTGCGCCGGCGATAGCCTTGCGGACCTCGGTCTTGTCGAACGGAGGCTGCATGGTGTTGAAGGCGAGATAGGCGACGTTGAGACCATTCTCCTCCATCACCTGCAGGTTCGGGTCGGCCTTCATGGCGGCGACGTCGGCGGCCGCCGGATACGGCATCACGTGGCACTCGCCGGCCTGGAGCTTCTGGTAGCGGACCGAGGCTTCCTTGGTGATGGCGAAGACGAGGTCGTCGATCTTCTCCTTACCCTTCCAGTAGTCCGGGTTGGCCTTGTACTGAATGCGCGCGTCGAGCTGGTAGTCGACGAACTGGAACGGACCGGTGCCGATCGGCTTCTGGTTCAGCTGTTCCTTCGTGCCGGCCTCGGCCAGCTTGTCGGCATATTCCTTGGAGACGATCGAGCCGAAGTCCATGCCGAGATTGGTGAGGAACGGAGCTTCCTTCTGCTTCAGCACGAACTTGACGGTCATGTCGTCGACCTTCTCGATCGAGGCGATCAGGTCGGGCATGCCCATGCCGGCGAAATATTCCCATGCGCCGCCGGTGACATACTGGTTGTAGGGATTGTCGGCCTTGAGCTGGCGCTCGAAGGAGAAGATCACGTCATCCGCGTTGAGCTCGCGGGTGGGGGTGAAGTAGTCGGTGGTCTGGAACTTGACGCCCGGGCGGATCTTGAACGTGTACTGCAGCCCGTCGTCGGAAATCTCGTAGCTCTCGGCGAGGCCGGGCTCGATCTCGGTGGTGCCGGGCTTGAACTCGACGAGGCGGTTGTAGACGGGACGAGACGACGCGTCGAACGTGGTGCCGGCGGTATAGAGGGCGGGGTCGAAACCCTCCGGTGAGCCCTCCGAGCAGTAGACCAGTGTCTTTGCGCTGGCCACGCCGCTCAGGACGGTTGCGGCAAGCAACGCCGCCGCAAAACTCAGTTTTTTCATAAATAACGCTCCCATTCTTTTTCGCCCGAGCCATCTGACAGGCTCGCGAAGCCTCATATAAGCATCGAATTCGGAGCATTGGAACTCCCCCTGGCGTGGCGTAGGGGAATGTTTGAAATCCGTCGGACGCGCGGTGGGAGCAGCGGAATCGCGACACTTGCGCGCCTCGGTCATCTCACCCTAGATAGACCTACCAAGGATCGACCGCTATTTGCGGCCGGCACGAAATACAAAAGGTCCTGGCGGCACTCCGCCGGGACGAGGAGGGAGCAGGGAATGGCAAAGTCGGCAGGAAAGTCCGGTGCGGGGGCAGGGGCCGCCGCTGGCAAGTCGGCAAAGGCCGATGCGCCGAAGAGCGGTCTCGCGGCACGCACCAAACCGTCCGACATGAAGAAGGCGCCCGCTGAAAGCGTGAAGAAGCCGGCCGCCAAGCGGGCAGCGGAAAGCAAGGCGAGGCCGGCCGCGGCCGCCGCTCCGGCCAAGGCGAAAGCCAAGCCCGCCGCTACGCCCAAGTCTGCCGTGTCCAAGTCGGCCGCTCCCAAGCCGGCGGCCAAGACCGTGAAGGCCGCGAAGCCGGCTGCCGCCGCAGCGGTGGCGCCTACGAAGGCCGCCGCCAAGGCCGCGCCGAAGCCCAGGGCCACGAAATCCGCGACCACGAAGCCGGTGGCGATGAAGGCGGCCGCGGTGCCTGCCGAGACGCCGGTGGCTGAGACCGCCAAGCCGGCCGCCGCGAAGCCCGCCTCCAAGGCGAAGGCCTCGGAAAAGCCGACCTCGGCCTCGAAGCCCTGGCTGGCCAGCTATCCGAAGGAGATCCCCGCCGAGATCGGCCCGATCCCCTATCAGTCGATCGGCGACCTTTTGGCGGATTCGGTCAAGAAGTTCTCGACCCGGCCCGCTTTCACCTGCATGGACAAGACGCTGACCTATGCGCAGATCGGCGAGGCGTCGCAGTCCTTCGCCGCCTTCCTCCAGTCCAAGGGGCTGCAGAAGGGCGCGCGGGTGGCGATCATGATGCCCAACGTGCTGCAATATCCGATCGCGATGATGGCGGTGCTGCGCGCGGGCTACACGGTCGTCAACGTCAATCCGCTCTACACGCCGCGCGAGCTCGAGCATCAGCTGAAGGATTCCGGCGCCGAGGCGATCATCATCCTGGAGAACTTTGCCCACACGCTCCAGTCCATCGTCGCCAAGACCAATGTGAAGCACATCGTCGTCGCCGCGATGGGGGACCTGCTCGGCCTCAAGGGCCACATCGTCAACCTGGTCGTGCGCCGGGTGAAGAAGCTGGTGCCCGCCTGGTCGCTGCCGGGGCACATCAAGTTCAACGACGCGCTCAAGGCCGGCAGCCGCGCCACCTTCAAGCCGGCGAAGGTCGGGCCGGACGACGTCGCCTTCCTGCAATATACCGGCGGCACGACGGGCGTCTCGAAGGGCGCGACGCTGCTGCATCGCAACGTGCTCGCCAATGTGGCGCAGAACGACGTCTGGGTGCAGACCGCCTATCTCAAGCGGGCGAAGCCCGATCGGCTGGTCTATGTCTGCGCGCTGCCGCTCTACCACATCTACGCGCTGACGGTGAATGCGCTGATGGGCATGCAGCAGGGGGCGCAGAACATCCTGATCCCCAACCCGCGCGACATCCCGGCCTTCGTCAAGGAGCTGGGAAAGTATCCGTTCAACATCTTCCCCGGCCTCAACACGCTGTTCAACGCGCTGCTCAACAATCCCGACTTCCAGAAGCTCGACTTCAAGCCGCTGTCGCTGACCTTCGCCGGCGGCATGGCGGCGCAGAAGGCCGTGTCGGAACGCTGGCAGAAGCTCACAGGCTGCATCATCTCGGAGGGCTACGGCCTGTCGGAGACCTCGCCCGTGGCGACCGCCAACCGCTTCGACGCCTCGGAGTTCACCGGCACGATCGGCATTCCGATCCCCTCGACCGAGATCACGATCCGCGACGACGACGGCAACGACCTGCCGCTCGGCGATGTCGGCGAAATCTGCATCAAGGGCCCGCAGGTGATGGCCGGCTACTGGAACCGCCCGGAGGAGACCGCGAAGGTCATGACCGCCGACGGTTTCTTCAAGTCGGGCGACATGGGCTTCATGGACACGCGCGGCTACGTCAAGATCGTCGACCGCAAGAAGGACATGATCCTGGTTTCGGGCTTCAACGTCTATCCGAACGAGATCGAGGACGTGGCGGCCACTCATCCCGGCGTGCTCGAATGCGCCGCGATCGGCGTGCCGGACGAGAAGTCGGGCGAGACGCCGAAGCTGTTCGTGGTCAAGAAGGACCCGGCGCTGACCGCCGATGCGCTGAAGGCCTATCTCCGCGAGAACCTGACCGGCTACAAGATGCCGAAATACATCGAGTTCCGCACCGATCTGCCGAAGACCAATGTCGGCAAGATCCTGCGGCGCGAGCTGAGGGGCTGATCCCTCTTCCGCAGCACGCTGCCGCGGTTTTGCGCTGAATCAAGGCGCTGCGGACCATCGGTCGTCATGGTGTTTTCCATGACGACCGACGGGACACCATCATGAACAGGGAATGGCACGAGGCGCATCCGCTGCCGCGCAATGCGACGTTCGAGGAGCGTCTCGAATGGCACCGGCAGCACCGCGAGCAATGCGGCTGCCGCGAATCGCCGGCAAACATCCTGAAAGAGCTGGAGAAGCGCGGCCTTCTTGGACCTCGCGCATCTCGCAAGAGCGGCTGACCAGCATGCCGTCGCGTCGCGCCGTGCTTCTGGGAGCCGCCGCGGCTGGCGTTCTGGCCGGCGGTGGCGTGGCGACGGCTTCTTTCCGGCGGGCGCTGGCGGCGGCCGAGGCGCGCATCTCCCGGGGCAGCTCGACGATCGAAACCGGCTTCGGGACGATGGAGTGGGGCGAGGGGGGCAGCGGGCCGCCGATCCTCATGATCCACGGGACGGGTGGCGGCTTCGACCAGGGGCTGGCCTTCTGCCGTCGTCTCAGCGCCGACGGTTTCCGCGTCATCGCGCCGTCGCGTTTCGGCTATCTGCGCAGCGGCTATCCCGACGATCCGAGCTCGGCGCGGCAGGCGGATGCGTTCGTGGACCTGCTCGACCATCTCGGCATCGAGAAGCTGCCCGTCGCGGGCGGGTCGGCCGGCGCGCTGTCGGCGATCGAGTTCGCCATCCGCCATCCCGACCGGTGCAGCGCGCTGATCACCATCGTGCCGGCGACATATGCACCGGAGCGGCCGAGCTTCCAGCCGATGAGCTGGTGGCAGGAGAAGACGATGCGGGCGATGCTGGAGTCCGATCTGCTGTTCTGGGCCGCGCTGGGGACGGCGCGCGACACGATGATCGGCACGATGCTGGCGACCGATCCGGCGCTTGTCTCCAAGGCGTCCGCTGAGGAACAGGCTCGCATTGGCGAGATCCTCTCCGGCATCCTCCCGGTCAGCCACCGCAGCCGCGGGCTTTTGAACGACGCCCGCCTCGCTTCCGACCCGGCGCGGTCGGAGCTTGAGCGCATCCGCGCGCCGACGCTTGCCATCTCGGTGGAGGACGACCGCTTCGGCACGGCCGACGCGGCGCGCCACATCGCGCGCGAGGTTCCAGGTACGCGCCTCGTCGTCTATCCGACGGGCGGGCATGTCTGGGTGGGACACGACGAGGAGCTGTTCGCGGAGGTCGCACGCTTCGTCCGCAGCCGGCCGATGTAGACGCGCCGGCCTATCTCTCTCCCGTCACCACGGGTCGGAGCGGATCCCTGGACCAGTCTAGCATCGATCCGTCATAGACCGAGACGTTCTCGTGGCCGAGCAGAAGCCGGGCGAAGGCGACGTTGCTGGCCGCGACCCCGGCGCCGCAATAGGCGATGACAGGTGTGTCGGGATCGATTCCGGCGTCGGTGAACCGTCGCTCCAAAGAGCCAGGATCCAGGTAGCGGCCGGTCTCGGGGTCGACCAGCGTGCCCGTCGGCACATTGACGCTTTGAGGAATGTGGCCGGGACGTCCGTAGACGATCAGAGAGTCTCCCCTGAATACGTCAGGGGGAAGAGCGTTGACGAGTTGCGAGCTGCCGTCGTCGAGAGCTTTATTGACGGCCCTGGTGTCCACGAACACGCGCTTGTCGGCCGGTCGCCACGCGAATTCTTCCAGCGGAGGCGTGGCGGGCGGAACCGCTCCTGCCTTCACGGGAAGTCCAGCGGCCTTCCAGCCCGCAAAGCCGCCATTCAGCACCGCGGCATTGGTGAATCCGAATGCGCGTAACATGAGCCAGACGCGCGCGGCCCAGCCGGGCTGCGCGGTGGAATAGACCACAACGAAACTGTCCTGCCCGATGCCGAGGGACGCTGCCATACGTGCGAAATCCTCGACCGGCGGCAACGTGAAGAGCAGGCCTTTGACGGGAACGGACAGGTCACGCTCGAGATCGACATAGCGCGCGCCGGGTATGTGGCTCTTCAGGAACTCGGCCTCGCCCGACACGGGCGCGAAGGGGCGGTCCTTGGCGGCGACGAGCGTCGTCGTGACATCGAGCACGACGAGGCCCGGCTCGCCGCGCCTCGCATGGAGTTCCTGCGGCGAGATGAGGAATTCGGGATGCGCGTAGCTTTCCATGGCCGATCCGGGTTCCGCCGGCGCCATGATGCGCGGGCAAGAATTTCCTGTCACACGCGCCGCGCCGTGACAACCGGTCCTAGCCTGCGAGGGCGTTCCTCTCGGCGAGCAGCATCGGCAGATCGGCGACAGAGCCGATGATCGCATCGGCCCGCGCGCGCTTGAACGTGTCTTCCGTGCCGGTGCCCGAGAGCACGCCGATCGAGAGCCCGCAGCCGGCATTGTGCGCCATCTCGATGTCGTGGCCGTTGTCGCCTATCATGGCCACTTCGGACGGCGAAAGGCCGGTGAGGTCGCAAAAGGCGAGCACCGTGTCCGCCGCCGGCTTCGGCCGGGCGACCGCGTCGTAGCCGTAGGCCGCCTCGAACATGCCGGCGATGCCGAGCATGAGGATGGTCTGCTGCGCGCCGGCGGTGGAATCGTTGGTCGCCACACCCATGCGGTAGCCGCCCTGATGCAGGGTGGCGAGCGCTTCCTTGACCCCGGCCACGGCGACCGCCTTCGCCGCCCCGTTGATGGCGGTGATGCCGTTGAAGCGAAGAACGAGCTCCTGCCGCAGCGTCGGCTCCAGCTCGGGATACCAAAGCGCCACGACGTCGGCATTCGTGCCGGCGGCGAAGACCGAATCGGCGATGAAGTGCTTGGCCTTGAAGTCGTAGCCCGCCTGCTGCATCAGCCGGTCCGCCCGCAGACGATCGCCACCGGCGGCCTCCAGCGCCAGCATGTCGCCGATCGAGAACCAGGTGCGGTCGAAGTCGACCAACGTCCCGTCCTTGTCGAAGAGAATACCCCGGATACGCGCCACGGCCTATTCCTCCGCCGCCAATGCATGGATGTGCGCGACGAGGCCGGCGGTCGACGCGTCCCGCCCGGCGGCCGAGGCCTTGCCTTCGACGACGGGCAGCAGCCCGGTCGCCAGCTCCTTGCCCAGCTCGACGCCCCACTGGTCGAAGGCGTTGATGCCGAACAGCGCGGCCTCGACGAAGACGCGATGCTCGTAGAGCGCGACGAGCCGGCCGAGCGCGAACGGGTCGAGCTTCTGGTGGACGATGGTCACGGAGGGGCGGTTGCCCGAGAAGACGCGGTGCGGGGCGATGGTCTCCGCCTTCGCGGCGTCCATTCCCGCCTTGAGGAGCTGCGCGCGCGCCTCGTCGAGCGTGCGGCCGCGCATCAACGCCTCGGACTGGGCGAGGCAGTTGGCGACGAGCAGGTCGTGGTGATGTGCGAGTTCCGGCTCGAACCCTTCCGCAGCGATGATGAACTCGACCGGGATGACGTCGGTCCCTTGATGCAGGAGCTGGAAGAAGGCGTGCTGGCCGTTGGTGCCGGGCTCGCCGAAGACGAGCGGCCCGGTCGGCGTCGTGACCGGCGTGCCGTCGATCGCGACGCCCTTGCCGTTCGATTCCATGTCGAGCTGCTGCAGGTAGGCCGGCAGGCGCGACAGCCGCTGGTCGTAGGGGATGACGGCGCGGGCCGGATAGAAGCAGATGACGCGGTGCCACCAGCCGATCAGGCCGAGCACTGCCGGCAGGTTCTCCAGGATCGGCGCGGTGCGGAAGTGCTCGTCCATCGCATGCGCGCCGGCGAGGAAGCGGCGGAAATTCTCCGGGCCGACGGCGATCATGATCGGCAGGCCGATCGCCGACCACAGGGAGTAGCGTCCGCCGACCCAGTCCCAGAAGCCGAAGACGCGCTCGGCGGGGATGCCGAAGGCTGCGGCCTTGTCGACCGCCGTCGAGACGGCGGCGAAGTGCAGCGAAGCGAGGTCCGCGCCGACCGCGGACTGCACCCAGGCCTTCGCCGTGGTCGCATTGGTCATCGTCTCGATGGTGGTGAAGGTCTTCGAGGCGATGATGAAGAAGGTCGTTTCCGGGTCGAGCGGCTTCAGCACGTCGGAAATGTGGGCGCCGTCGACATTGGAGACGAAGTGCGCACGCGGCCCGTCATGGAACGGAGCCAGAGCCAGCACGGCCATCTGCGGGCCGAGGTCCGAACCGCCGATGCCGATGTTGACGACGTCGGTGATCTTCCTGCCGGTCGCGCCCTTCGTGCGGCCGGAGCGGATGGCGTCGGCGAAGGCTGAGAGCGCTTCGAGCACGCGCGACACCTCGGCGGCCTCCTTCGAGCGTCCGTCGGCCACGCCCGCTGCGGCGCCGCGCAGCGCCACATGCAGCACGGCGCGGCCTTCGGTCAGGTTGATCGGCTCGCCCGCGAACATCGCCGCGCGCTTGCCTTCGAGATCTGCCGCCCGCGCCGTCTTTTCGAGCAGCGTCATGGTCGCGGCGTCGACCGCGCATTTCGACCAGTCGAGAAGCAGGTCGTCGAACGTGAGCGAAAACGCGCCGAAGCGGCCGGGATCGGCCTGGAAGGCCGCCCGCATGTCCTTCGGCGCATCGGCATCGCGATGCCGCCGCAAGGCCTCGATCGATTCGGAAAGGTCCGCTCGTGCCAATTCATCCCCCGGTCTGGTGGTCCTCGGCGGCAAGCTAGCGCGCAACAGGGTCTTATTCCACTTCGGAGGCTGGCCCAATTGTCACAATACAAAACGAAAATGTGGCTTAAGTGATTGTGCCAGTCTTGCTGACATGTTAGTTCCAGGCTAGGCTTGCCTATAGAGAGGAAGTCCGCCATGTCGTCGCGAAACGATGCCGCCATCTGGTCCGGCCTGTTCACCATATCGGCCGAATCCGGCCAGACGCTCCAGGCCCAGATCCGCCAGGCGATCGTAGCCGCCATCCTGGACCGGCAGATCGCGGCATCCATGCCGCTGCCGTCGTGCCGCATTCTGGCGGAAAAGCTCGGTGTCGCCCGCGGCACGGTGGTGCTCGCTTTCCAGCAACTGGTCGACCAGGGATTCCTGATCGCGCGCGAGCGGCGCGGCCACTTCGTCAATCCGGAAGTGCTCGCCATGCCCGCCCGCGGCCCGCACAAGCATGCCGACAACCAGGACGGCGTGGACTGGAAGGCGCGCCGCAAGGTGATGCCCAGCGACCTGCCGAAGCCCTCGAAGCAGAGCAACTGGATCAAGTCGTCCTACCCCTTCGTCTACGGCCAGTTCGATCCCGCGCTGTTCCCGACGGCGGAGTGGCGCGAGTGCAACCGCATGGCGCTGGCGGTGCTGGAAATCCGCAACTGGGCGGCCGACATGGTCGACCAGGACGATCCGGCGCTGATCGAGCAGATCCAGGCGCGGCTCTTGCCGCGGCGCGGCATCTTCGCCAATCCCGACGAGATCATCATCACGCTCGGCGCGCAGAACGCGCTCTACATGCTGGCCACGCTGCTGATGTCCAAGGGTACGCGCGTCGCGATGGAGAACCCGGGCTACCCGGACGCGCGCAGCGTCTTCCGCCTCGCTGGCGCCGAAACCGTGCCGGTGCCGGTCGACAAGGACGGGCTGAAGGTCGGCCAGATCCCGGCCGACTGCGGCTTCGTCTTCACCACGCCCAGCCACCATTGCCCGACCATGGTGTCGCTGAGCCCCGAGCGCCGCGCCCAGTTGCTCGCGGATGCGACGCGCAACAACCAGATCATCATCGAGGACGGCTACGACAGCCAGCTGGTCGACGAGGCGCCGCAGCAGGCGCTGAAGAGCATCGACCGCTCCGGCCGCGTCGTCTATGTCGGCTCGATGTCGAAGACGCTCGCGCCCGGCCTGCGCCTCGGCTACATCGTCGCCTCCGCCGACCTGATCGCGGAACTGAGGGCACTGCGCCGCTTCATGCTGCGCCATCCGCCGGCCAACAACCAGCGCGCCGTGGCGCTGTTCCTGTCGCTCGGCCATCACGAGGCCCTGGTGCGCAAGCTCTCCGGCGCCTTCAGCGAACGCCGCAAGCGGCTCATCCAGGCGGTGTCGGCCTTCCTGCCCGAATGGAAGTCGTCGCCCGCCACCGGCGGCACATCGCTCTGGCTCGAAGGTCCGGCGGGCGTGAACGCGTCCGCGCTGGCGGAGATGGCCGCGGCGCGCAGCGTGCTGATCGAATCCGGCGACCGCTTCTTCGACGGCCCCTCGCGGCCGACGAACTTCCTGCGGCTGGGCTTCTCATCGATCTCGCTGCAGCACATCGAACCGGGAATCCGCGAGCTCGCTACGGCCGCCGGCAGGCGTCCCGCCGCGGCCTGATCTGGACCAGCCGGCGAGAGCCTGTGGCCTAAAAACGGGACTTCCCGGCTTTCGCCGGGCAGCGCAAGACTGACCCGCATGTGAACGGGCGGCAGCACGGCGAAGACAAGCCGGCGCCGCAAGGAACCGGGGAACCAGTCATGAACGCAGTCTTGCAGGAGCAGGATTCGGGCGATGGCAGCCGCATGCGCCGTGCGGGAGGACGCGAGGCCCGCCGCGCGATGCGTGCCGCGCCTCTGGCGGAGGACGTGCGGCCGATCCGGCCGGGCATGGAAGGCGGGCGCTACACGCCGCTCGCCGCGCCTGACCTGGAGCGGGTCCACGAGGCCGTCCTGACGCTGCTCGAGACGGTCGGCTTCGCCAATGCGATCCCATCCTGCATCGAGGCATGTACCAAGGCCGGAGCGACCTATGGCGAGGACGGCCGGCTGCGCTTCCCGCGCGGGCTGGTCGAGCACACGATCCAGATCGCCGCGCGCAATTTCACGCTCCACGGGCAGGATCCGCGGCACGACATGGTCGTGCAGGGCAAACGGGTGCATTTCGGCACGGCAGGTGCTGCGGTGCACCTCGTGGACGTGGAGAAGCGCGAATACCGGGAATCGCTGCTGCAGGACATCTACGACGCTGCCCGCATCGTCGACGGCCTCGACAACATCCATTTCTTCCAGCGGCCGATGGTGCCGCGCGACGTGGTCGACCCTTTCGACATGGACCTGAACACGCTCTACGCCTGCGTGTCCGGGACGACCAAGCATGTCGGCACGTCCTTTACCGTGGCGGACAATGTCGGCCCGGCGCTTGAGATGCTCTATGCGATCGCCGGCGGCGAGGAGAAGTTCCGCGCCCGGCCCTTCGTCTCCAACTCGAACTGCTTCGTCGTGCCGCCGATGAAGTTCGCCGAGGATGCCTGCGGCGTGCTGGAAGCCTGCGTGAAGGGCGGCATCCCGATCCTGCTGCTCTCGGCCGGGCAGGCGGGCGCCACGGCCCCGGCCGCGATCGCCGGCGCGGTCGTCCAGGCTGTCGCAGAGGTCCTCGCCGGCCTCGTCTACGTCAATGCGCTGAAGCCCGGCCATCCCTGCATCTTCGGCACCTGGCCCTTCGTGTCGGACCTACGGACGGGCGCCATGTCGGGCGGCTCGGCCGAGCAGGCGCTTTTGACTGCGGCCTGCGCGCAGATGGCGCATTTCTACGACCTGCCGGGCGGCTCAGCGGCCGGCATGGCGGATTCGAAGCTGCCCGACATCCAGTCCGGCTACGAGAAGGGCATCACCAACGTGCTGGCGGGTCTTTCCGGCCTCAATCTGATCTACGAGTCGGCCGGCATGCACGCCTCGCTGCTCGGCTTCTGTCTCGAAAGCCTGATCATCGACAACGACATGCTGGGCCAGTGCCTGCGCTGCGTGCGCGGTATCGACGTCTCCGACGCGGCGCTGTCGGTCGACGTCATCACGGATGTCTGCATCAACGGGCCGGGCCACTATCTCGGCCACGGCCAGACGCTGAAGCTGATGCAGACCGAATATTTCTATCCGGCGATCGCCGACCGCTTCAGCCCGAAGGAATGGAACGAGAAGGGCCGGCCGGACATCCTGCAGCGCGCGATCGCCGAGAAGAAGCGTATTCTGTCGACCATGTTCCCCGACCACATTCCGCGATCAGTGGACGATCAGTTGCGGGCGCGCTTCCCGAACATCCACCTGCCGCGCTCGGCGATGGTCGGATAGCGACCGACTGCCCGCCCTACGCGGCTTTGGCCTGCGCGGAGAGGCCGAGCCTCGCCCGCGTGGCGTCGTATTCGCGCGCGAGGCGGTCGACCAGCTCGCCTGCCGAGACGATGTCCTTGACTGCGCCGATGCCCTGGCCGCAGCCCCAGATTTCCTTCCACGCCTTGGCCGAGCCGAAATCCATCTTGGACGGATCGGATTCCGGCAGATGGTCCGGGTCCATGCCGGCATTGCGGACGGAACCCTTGAGGTAATTGCCGTGCACGCCGGTGAAGAGGTTGGAGTAGACGATGTCGGCGGCGTTGGAGTCGACGATCATCTGCTTGTAGGCGTCGACCGCGCGCGCCTCCTTCGTCGCGATGAAAGGCGAGCCGATATAGGCCATGTCGGCGCCCATCGCCTGCGCGGCGAGGATCGCGCCGCCATTGGCGATGGCGCCCGACAAGAGCAGCGGCCCGTTGAACCACTGCCGGATCTCCTGGATGAGGGCGAAGGGCGACAGCGTGCCGGCATGTCCGCCGGCACCCGCCGCCACCGCGATCAGGCCGTCGGCGCCCTTCTCGATCGCCTTGCGGGCGTGGCGGTCGTGGATGATGTCGTGCAGCACGATGCCGCCATAGGAATGCACCGCCTGGTTCACTTCCGGGACGGCGCCGAGCGAGGTGATGACGATCGGCACCTTGTATTTCACACACATGGCAAGGTCGTGCTCCAGCCGGCCGTTCGACTTGTGCACGATCTGGTTGACCGCGAAGGGGGCTGCCGGGCGGCCCGGATTGGCGCGGTCGTGCGCGGCGAGCGTTTCGGTGACCTCGGCCAGCCATTCGTCGAGCTGCGCCTCGGGCCGCGCATTGAGCGCCGGGAACGAGCCGACGATGCCCGCCTTGCATTGCGCGAGCACCAGCGGCGGGTGCGAGATGATGAACAGCGGCGAGCCCACCACCGGAATCCGCAGGTTCTTGGTCAGGATCTCCGGCAGCGCCATTCTCGTCTCCTCCGTGTCGATTGACGTTTGCGTAAACGTAACGTCTGTCTAGCAGAATGATGGTCGCGCGCAATCTGCGCAAGCCCGCCTTGCCGGTGGACAATCGCCATCCCGTACCGTGCGCGGAGGCCGGCAGGTTGATTGCCGCCTCACCTGCGGTTAACGATTGCGTGAAAGGGCCTTGCCCGAAGGGAAAACGCCGCTTGGATCCGATCGAACAGGCGATCAGAAACGCATTCACGAAGGGCGATCCCGAGGACCGCGCTTTCAGGGAAAAAGTTTATCGCTCGGCCAGCGCGGCGCTCGAGAAGGCGCTGCAGGCCAATGCCTCGGTGACGCCCGAAGCCGCCGCGCGGCGGCGCAAGAGCTTGCTCGCCGTCGTCACCAGCATCGAGTCGGAGTTCGTGCCCGCGGTCGAGCCGGCAGCTCCTTCGGTCTCGCCGACGGTCGCCCCGCCAATGGCGGCGCCTTCCGTGCCGGTGCGGGAACCCGCGGCCCCGGATATCCCGGCGCCCGTCGCCGCGCGCCGCGACGAGCCTTCTTTCTTTCCGGACTCCCCTCGCGCCGAGCCGCCGGTCTCGCGTGATCCCGCACCCGACTGGCCGGCTGCGCCGGCCCCGGAGCGCGCCGAGCGGCCGGCTCTGGCGGGAGAGCCTCGGCAGGCTCCGGCAAAGCCGGCGGCGCGGTCCGAGGACAAGCCGAAGCGCAGCCGGAGCCGCTGGGGGGCGATCGCCGGCCTGCTGTCCTTCCTGATCATCGTCGTCCTTGCGGTATGGATCGCGGCGGAGTTTGGCCTGTTTGGCCCGCCAGGCGGCGGGCAGCCGCAGGCATCCGGCCCGACCGCGTCCGACAACGGGTCCGGAACGGAGGGCGCGCCGCGCAGACCGGGCGAGGACCAGGCGCTGGAGGACTGGATCGTGGTGTTCTCGCCCGACGATCCCACCACTGTCGCGGCGGCGGCTGGAGCCAAAGCCGAGGTCGTGGAAGCGGGCGGCGACAAGGCGATCCGCATTGCGTCCGGCCAGTCCGGAGCCGTCGTGCGCTTCGATATCGGGCAAGGCACGCTGGAGAGGATCGCTGGCAAGCATGCGGTGTTCGACATCGTCGCCCGCACCGGCGACGGGCCGGAGACGCAGATGTCCATTTCGTGCGATTTCGGCGCGCTCGGCGATTGCGGCCGCAACCGCTACATCGTCGGGTCGCAGCGCTCCGAGTTCCTGCTGCAGGTGGACGTGCCGGCCGGGACGCCGGCCGGGGCAGGCGCGATCGAGATCCAGTCGGACGTCGAAAATGGCGGCAAGGCGGTCGAGATCCTGCAGATCAGGGTCAGCGCCAGCGCGCCCTGATCAATCGGGCAGCAGCGCCTGAAGCGTTTCCAGCCGGTCCGCCTCGGCGGTGGGCTTGTCCCATCTCAGCCGCGAGATGCGCGGAAAGCGCATCGCCACGCCGGAGCGGTGGCGGGTCGAGCGGTTGAGGCCCTCGAAGGCGATCTCCAGCACCAGTCCGCTCGTCATGTCGGCCCGCACAGAGCGTACCGGCCCGAAGCGCTCGATCGTGTTGTCGCGAACGTATTTGTCGATCTGTTTCAGCTCCTCGTCGGTGAAGCCGAAATAGGCCTTGCCGACCGGCACGAGTTCCGGAGCAGCCTCGTCGCCCGCCCAGACGCCGAACGTGTAGTCCGAATAGAAGCTCGACCGCTTGCCGTGGCCGCGCTGCGCATACATCAGCACCGCGTCGACCGTGAACGGATCGCGCTTCCACTTGAACCACGGCCCCTTCGGCCGGCCGGGCACGTAGGCGGAATCGTGCCGCTTCAGCATCACGCCCTCGATCACCGGATGCGGCGGCGACATGCGCTGGGCATTCAGCTCGTCCCAGGTGTCGAACGGCACAAGCGGCGAGAGATCGAAGCGCCGCGGATCGAGCGAGGGCATCAGCGCCTCCAGCCGCGCCCGCCGATCGACGAAGGGCAGGGGGCGCAGATCCTCCGCGCCGTGCTGGAGAAGATCGTAGCAGCGCATGAAGGCGGGATATTTCGCGGCGAGCTTCGCCGAGACCGTCTTGCGGTTGAGTCGCTGCTGCAGGTCGGAGAAGCTGCCCGTCGCCGAGGGCGACCCCACCAGCAACTCACCGTCGATGGCGGCCTCGAAGTCCATCGCGTCGAGCAGGTCCGGGAAGGCTGTCGCGACGTCGTCGCCGGTGCGCGAATAGAGCCGCCGCACGCCGCCTTCGCCGATCGCCTGCACGCGGATGCCGTCCCATTTCCATTCCGCCGCATAGTCGGCCGGATCGGCCTTCTCGAGGTCGCGGTCCTCCACCGGATGGGCGAGCATCACCGGCCGGAACATCGCGAGCGCGGCCGCGGACGGCTTTTCCGCGCGGCCCTCGAGCCAGGCGAAGAGCGAGAGATAAGGCGGCTTCAGCCCGTGCCAGAGTTCCTCGATCTCGTTGGCTTCCTTGCTGCCGAGCTCCGCCAATGCCTGCTTGGCCAGCCGCGCGGACACGCCGATGCGCAGTCCTCCGGTCGCCAGCTTGATCAGGGCGAAGCGGGCGGGGATGTCGAGCCGGTCGAGCAGGTCGGCGAAGATGCGCGGGCCGTCGGCCCTCCCGGCGCGCTGCAGCGTCGCGACGATCTCGGAAAGGCGAGGATCGTGCGTTTCATCCTGCCGGGGCGTCTCCGGCCAGACGAGCGAGATCGTCTCGGCGAGGTCGCCGACATAGTCGTAGGAATAACCGAAGAGCACGGGGTCCATGCGTTCGGTCACCAGCGTCCTGAGCATCGCCGGCTTGACGGAGGGGATATCGAGATCGCCGGTCAGCACGGCGAGCGCGAGCCCCCGATCCGGATCGGGCGTGGCGGCGAAATAATCGACGAGCAGCGTCAGCTTGCCGTTGCGCGACGGCGTGAGCACGAGACGGTCGAGGAGTTCGGCGAAGCGGCGCATCCCACTACGATCCAAAAACCGGAGATTGCAGAAATATGGAATACAATCTAAAGTAAACACGACGTCGGGTGTGTTCTAACGGGAGGGGAGCATGACTGTTCCGAAGACGAGAAACTGGGAAGCCTGGATCGACCTGATGCCGGGATCTCCGTCCAAGCTGATCGTGACAGGTCAGGTCGAGACGACGGCGGGCAACAAGGTGCCCAGGCTGACGGAGGCGAAGCCGCAGGGCGTCAACCCAAAAATCCTGATCCTCGACCTGTCGATCGTAAAGGAGGGAGATGTCGGAACCGACGATGTCTCCTATCGGGACGCCCGTTTCACCAAGCCGGCATCGAGAGGCCAGTACACCCAGGTCGAGATCCGCTTCGGGACAGAGCATGTCACGACGATCGAGGTTGGCGAGACGCACTGACATCAGTCTCCCTCGTCCTCGTAGCCGATCAGGTGCAGCGGCTGGGCGGCGATGCCGTTCAGCGCGCACCAACGGACAAGCGCCTCCTCGCGGCCGTGCGTGACCCAGACTTCCGAAGCACCGGTCTCGGTGATGGTCGCTGTGAGTTCGTCCCAGTCGGAATGGTCCGACAGGATCAGCGGCAGTTCGACGCCGCGCTGCTTGGCGCGCTGGCGGATGCGCATCCAGCCCGAGGCGAAGCAGGCGACGGGATCGGGAAAGCGCCGCGCCCAGCGGTCGGCGAAGGCCGAGGGCGTGCCGATGACGATTGCGCCGGCGAACTGGTCCTTCGCGCCTGACTCGATGGTGGCGGGGGCCAATGGCCCGAGGTCGACGCCCTGCGAGACGTAGTAGTCGCAAAGCCTTGCCAGGGCGCCGTGGATATAGATCGTCTCGCCGTATCCGGCATCGCGCAGCAGGCGGATCACGCGCTGCGCCTTGCCGAGCGCATAGGCGCCGACGAGATGGGCGCGCTCAGGAAACTGCCGGACCGACTCCAGCAGCCGCGCAATCTCCCCGCCGGACTCAGGATGGCGGAAGACGGGCAGGCCGAACGTCGCCTCGGTGATGAAGACGTCGCAGGCGACCGGCTCGAAAGCAGCGCAGGTGGGGTCGGCCCGGCGCTTGTAGTCGCCTGAGGCGACGATGCGCATGCCGTCCATCTCGACCGCGATCTGTGCCGAGCCAAGGACGTGACCGGCGGGGTGGAAGGTGACGCGCACTCCGCCGATCTCCATCGGTTCGCCCAGCCGGGCAGCCTGCGCCGAACCGGCAAATCCGTCGCCGTAGCGGATGGCCATGATGTCCAGCGTCTCGCGCGTCGCCAGCACCTTGCCGTTGCCCGGGCGGGCGTGGTCGGCATGGCCGTGTGTCACCAGCGCCCGCTCGACCGGCCTTACGGGATCGATGAAGAAATCGCCGGGCGGGCAGTAAAGCCCTTCCGGACGGGTGTGGAGGAGGTCGCGGGCGCGCATGGCATAGAAATAGGCCATCGGCGCGCGCAGGGAAGCCTCTTGCGCGCAGCGATTGGCAGGAGCATAAGCGCGCGCCGCCGGCTGGCGGCGCCAGTCATATCGTCATGAAACCCTTCGATCCGTCTTCCGGCGATGCCCTCGCCGACAGGCGCGCCGACTTCGCCGACATGCTCTTGCAGTCGGGCGACGCCGCGGCCGCTGCCGAACTGATGCTGCAGGCGCTCGAGAAGGCGCCGGGCTGGGCCTATGGCTGGTTCCGGCTCGGCGAGATGCACGAGGCCGCGGGCGCCGTCGCGCCGGCCGCGGAAGCCTTCCGCATGGCGCTGAAGCTCGACCCGGAGGACCACGCGGGCGCCGTTCTCAAGCTTCACCTCGCCGGTGCCGCGGAAGACCCCGAGGCGATGCCCGCCGCGTTCGTCGAGACGCTGTTCGACCAGTATGCCGGCAAGTTCGAGACCTCGCTGGTGGTCAAGCTGGGTTACCGCGCGCCAGAACTGCTGTTCGACGCGGTCAAGGCGGCCCATCCCGGACGCTTTGCCTGCGCGGTCGATCTCGGCTGCGGCACCGGGCTGATGGGCGAGCGCCTGCATCAGCTCTGCGACCGGCTCGAAGGCTACGACCTGTCGACCGGCATGCTCAAGGTCGCGCGCGCCAAGGGCATATACGACGTGCTGGAACAGGCAGACCTTGCCGTCCTCTCCTTCGACGCGCCGCGCGCCGATCTGGCCGCCGCGGCGGACGTCTATATGTATGTCGGGGCGCTGGAGACGGCTTACGCCAATGCCCGGACCATGCTTATGCCGGGCGGCCTCTTCGCCTTCTCGGTTGAGAAACTTGACGAGGCCGACGGCTTCGCGCTGCGAGAGACGCGCCGCTATGCCCATTCGCGGGCCTATGTCGAAAGATGCCTCTCGGACGCCGGCTTCCGGCTGCTGTCGCTGTCGGAGGCGACGATCCGCAAGGATCGGGAGCAGGCGGTGACGGGGATGATCGTGGTGGCTTGCGTGATATAACCCAATGGGTTATATCATCGACCTGATGCAGACGGTCCTTGAGACGTGGCAGTTTGTTCGTGAAGCGGAGCGGATCTTTACGGAGGCCGAACGCGAATCCTTGATCAGCTACATTTCGGTGAATCCGCTGGTTGGGGTCGAAATCGTCGGTTCCGGTGGGTTGCGAAAGCTGAGATTTGCAATTGGCAACAAGGGAAAAAGCGGAGGCGCGAGGGTAATCTACTTCTTCTACAGCGTTGACGCTCCGATCTATCTGATCGCGTGCTTCGCCAAGAACGAGAGGGAGAATCTGAGCGCCGCCGACATTCGCGATTTCGCCAAGCTCACTGCTGCGATCAAGGATCATCACCGGAGTGCAAGACGATGAGCAAGTTCGCCAAGGACATCCTTCAGGGCCTCAATGAGGCGCTCGCCCACGCCAAGGGCGAGGACGTGCCTGGGGTGCGCATCCATCACGTTGACGTCGAGAAGGTCGACGCCAAGGCGGTAAGGCACAAGCTCAAGCTGACGCAGGACCGCATGGCCATGCTGCTCGGCACGAGCACGTCGGGCTATCGCAAGTGGGAGCAGGGGCAGCGGGTGCCGAGTGGTGCTGCGCGGACACTCCTCAAGGTGATGGACAAGGAGCCTGACGCGGTCCTGCGTGCCCTCAATGCACTCTGATCTCTGCTGGCGAGCTGAGCGCCGTTGAACGCAAGATGCCCCTTGGCTCTGCGCATGTTCTGCATTAGTTCTGGTCGCGGTGACGCAACAGACGGCCATTCGCTCGCACGCTTCGCCCGCGCATCTTCCCGAACCCTTCCTTGACTGGTTCGCGCAGCGCGGGTGGTCGCCGCGCGCCCATCAGATCGAACTGCTGTCGAGGTCGCAGGCCGGCAGGTCGGTCCTGTTGATCGCCCCGACCGGGGCGGGAAAGACGCTGGCCGGGTTCCTGCCATCGCTGGTCGACCTGGCCGAGCGGCCGAAGCGCAAGCCGGGCGAGGCGTTTCGTGGCATCCATACGCTCTACATCTCGCCGCTCAAGGCGCTGGCCGTCGACATCGAGCGCAACCTCGGCAAGCCGGTCGAGGAGATGCGGCTGCCGGTGACGATCGAGACCCGCACCGGCGACACGCCGACCCACAAGCGCCAGCGTCAGAAGCTCGATCCGCCGGACATCCTTTTGACGACGCCGGAGCAGCTGGCGCTGCTGATTTCGGGCAAGGATGCGGAGCGGTTCTTTTCGGGCCTTCGCTATGTGGTGCTGGACGAGCTGCACTCGCTGGTCACCTCCAAGCGGGGCCATCTCCTGTCGCTCGGCCTCGCGCGCCTGCGCAAGCTGGCGCCGCGGCTGCAGACGGTGGGCCTGTCGGCGACCGTGGCCGAACCGGACGAGTTGCGGCGGTGGCTGGTGCCGCAGAACCCGCCGGGCGACATGGGCGACCTGATCACCGTCGAAGGCGGTGCGAAGCCGGTGATCACGATCCTGGAGACGGACGAACGCCTGCCCTGGGCCGGGCATTCGGCGCGCTATGCCATTCCGGCCGTCTATGACGAGATCCGCAAGCACAGGACGACGCTGCTGTTCGTCAATACGCGCAGCCAGGCGGAAATGCTGTTCCAGGAACTGTGGCGGGTGAACGAGGACTCGCTGCCGATCGCGCTGCATCACGGCTCACTCGACGTCGCGCAGCGCCGCAAGGTCGAGAAGGCGATGGAGGCCGGCTCGCTGCGCGCCATCGTCGCGACGTCGACGCTCGACCTCGGCATCGACTGGGGCGATGTCGACCTCGTCGTCCATGTCGGCGCGCCGAAGGGAGCGAGCCGGCTGGCACAGCGCATCGGCCGTTCCAACCATCGCATGGACGAACCGTCGCGCGCGATCCTCGTGCCGGCCAACCGGTTCGAGGTGATGGAATGCCGCGCAGCGCTGGAAGCCAATTATCTCGGCGCGCAGGATACGCCGCCGCTGGTCGACGGATCGCTCGACGTGCTCGCCCAGCACATCCTCGGCTGCGCCTGTGCCGAGCCGTTCCGCGCCGACGATCTCTTTGATGAGATCCGCTCGGCTGCGCCCTATGCCGGGCTCGACCGGCAGACCTTCGACCAGGCGGTCGATTTCGTCGCCACCGGTGGCTATGCGCTGCGCACCTATGAGCGCTATGCACGCATCCGGCTGACGAAGGACGGCCTCTGGCGCGTCAGCCATCCGCGTGTCGCGCAGCAGTATCGGTTGAATGTCGGCACCATCGTCGAGGCCGCCTATCTCAATGTGCGCTACGTCCGGTCGGGCCGCGGCGCGACGGGTCGCGGCGGGCCGGTGCTGGGCAAGATCGAGGAGGGCTTCCTCGAGACGATCGCACCGGGCGACACTTTCCTCTTTGCTGGCAAGGTGCTGAAGTTCGAAGGCATCCGCGAGAACGAGTGCTTCGTCTCCAACGCGACCGGGCAGGATGCGCGCATCCCGGTCTATGCCGGCGGGAAGTTCCCGCTGTCGACCTACCTGGCCGACGAGGTGCGCGGCATGCTGGCAGACCCGAAGCGATGGCAGAGCCTGCCGGACCAGGTGTCGGACTGGCTGCGTATCCAGCGCGACAAGTCGGTGCTGCCGAAGCGCGGCGACCTCCTGGTGGAGACCTTTCCGCGCGGCAACCGCTTCTACATGGTCGCCTATCCGTTCGAGGGCAGGCTGGCGCACCAGACGCTCGGCATGCTGCTCACCCGCCGCATGGAGCGCATGGGCGTGCAGCCACTCGGCTTCGTGGCGACCGATTATTCGATCGCGGTCTGGTCGATGCGCGACGTGGGCGAGATGGTGGCATCGCGCCGCATCTCGCTCGCCGAGCTTTTCGACGAGGACATGCTGGGCGACGACCTGGAAGCCTGGCTCGCCGAAAGCTGGCTGCTCAAGCGCACCTTCCGCAACTGCGCCGTCATTTCCGGCCTGATCGAGAAGCGTCATCCCGGCCAGGAGAAGACCGGCCGTCAGGTGACGGTCTCGGCCGACCTGATCTACGACGTGCTGCGCGCGCACGAGCCGGACCATATCCTGCTTAAGGCCACGCGCGCGGACGCCGCGACCGGCCTGCTCGACATCCAGCGGCTGGCCGAAATGCTGTCGCGCGTGAAGGGTCGAATCGTGCATAAGCCTCTCGACCGCATCTCGCCGCTTGCCGTGCCGATCATGCTGGAGATCGGCAAGGAGCGGGTGAACGGTGGCGCAGCCGACGCGCTGCTGCAGGACACCGAGGACGATCTGATCGAAGAGGCGATGGGCGGGTGATGCTGGCGAGGAGACATGAGGCGGAGACGTTTTCCGCCGCCGCCGTGATTGCCGGCGAGGAAGCGGTATGCGACCGGCGCGGGGCGCTGTTCTTTCCGGCGCACGGGCTGCTTGCCGTGTCGGACCTCCATCTGGAGAAGGGCTCCGCCTATGCCCGCCGCGGCATGATGCTGCCGCCCTACGACACCGCGGAGACGTTGACGAAGCTCGAGGCGGTGATCGCGGATTTCGATCCGCGCATTGTCGTCAGCCTCGGCGACAGCTTTCACGACCGCGTCGGTTCCTCGCTCATGCCGTCGATCTTCCGCGACCGGCTGGAGCGGATGATGCGCTGCCGCGACTGGCTGTGGGTCACCGGCAACCACGATCCCGACGCGCCGGACAACCTGTCGGGCACGAGCGTTACCGAGGTCGCGCTCGGCGGGCTGATCTTCCGGCATGAGCCGACCGCCGGCCAGTGCGCCGGCGAGATCGCCGGCCATCTGCATCCGGGCGCCCGCATCGTCCGGCAGGGGCGCTCCGTCCGCCGCCCGTGCTTCGCGAGCGACGGGCTGCGCATGATCATGCCCGCCTTCGGCGCGCTCACCGGCTCGCTCAACGTGCTCGACCGCGCCTATGCCGGCCTGTTCGACTGGCGCGCCTTCAGGGCGCATGTGCTGGGAAGCGAACGCGTCTATGCGCTCAACCGGTCGGTGCTGTTCCCTGGCTAGGCAGTCGACAGGAACGCCGCCACCATCATGACCACCGCAAAGACGGTCAGCCGCACCCGCCAGCGGCCGTACCAGAGGGGCAGGTCGTCGCGGTGGGCGGAGAGGCTGTCCCATGCGCCCTGCGCTGCGAAGGCGACGGCGAGCAGTGCGAACGAGCCCGGCTCGCCGATCAGGAGCGCGAGCCAGCCGGCGAGAACCGGGACGGCAGTGGCAGCCAGGGTAAGATTTTCGCCCGGCGTCTCATGGGCGATCACGACGCCGAAGCGCGCGCCGCCGAGGAAGGACAGGACGAGCGCGGCATAGGTCTTGAGCAGCGAGACAGTGCCGTCGCGCCAGACGTGATCATGCGGGATCGACGCCAGCCAGAGGACGAGGATGAGGAACGGGACGCAGCCGGCCAGGACGAGCCGCAGGCCGGGCCTTGCGGGGACGTTGCCTGTTTCGCCCTCGCTGCCGGCTGTCATCGTCAATCCTTGCGGAAGATCAGCCGGCCCATCCAGCCTGTGAGCATGGCGAGCGCGACGGCGAAGAGGCCGTAGAAGAAGCTGTTCTCATGCGCGACACGGAATACGGTCTGCTCGAAGCCGGCCTTGACGATGGCCAGGCTGGAGGAAGTCTCCTTCATGAACTCGCCGTTGCGGAACAGGAAGGCCCGCGCCTTGTGCGTGCCGACGGGCACGTTGGGCGGAAGCCTGAGCGTCGCGCGGAAGAGCGTCTGCGACAGGAACTGCACGCCGCCGACGTTCTCGCTGTAAAGGCCTGCCGCGAGCTTGCGGTCGCGCAGCGCCGCGGTGAACTCGGAGATCGTGGCGGGGTTGCCGCCGCGCTCCTGCGGTTCGAGATAGATGTAGGCGGTGCCGAGCGAGAGACGCTTGTAGCTGTCGGGATTGGTGATGTCCTGCGGCGCCCGCGTCGTGGCGACCGAATAGGACAGCGGCACGTTGACGAATGTCTGCGACTGCGCGTTGACCCAGACGCCGAGAAAGCGCGACCGGCGCCACAGCACCAGCGGCTGCGCGGGACCTTCCAGCACCACGATCACGTCGTAGCCGCCCTGGCGGCTGATCTGCGGGTCGGCGTTGTCGATCGCGCCGAAGATGGTCAGGTCGGCGCCAGAGAAGTCGGACGTGATCGTGACGCGGTTGGTCGAAAGGCCGATCTGGATGTTCTCGGGCAGCTGCGACGGCGCCTCCTGCTGGGCGAGTGCCGCGAGGGGGGCACACAGGCCCAGCATGACGGCGAGGAGAACGATCGCGGCGCGCATCGCCTAGCTCCCGTCCGGCGAGGCGATCATGTAGACGCTGCCGGGCGCCACGAACATGTCGAAGGCGAGACGCAGCGCAACCGCAAGCACGAGTGCCGCGAGAAGGGCGCGCAGCTGGTCGCCGCGCAGCCGCTGGCCCATCCGCGCCCCATACTGCGCCCCGGCCACGCCCCCAACCATCAGCAGGAAGGCAAGCACGATGTCGACCGTCTGGTTCAGCGTCGACTGCACCAGCGTCGTGTAGGCGGTGGTAAACATGATGTGGAACAGCGAGGTGCCGATGACGACGTTGGTCGGAACCTTCAAGAGGTAGATCAGGGCCGGCACCATGATGAAGCCGCCACCGACGCCCATGATCGCGGCGAGGAAGCCGATCGCCGCACCGAGCGCGAGGACGGGAATGACGCTGACGAACAGCTTGGAAGCGCGGAAGCGCATCTTCAGCGGCAGACGAAGGATCCAGTTGTGCTGGCCCGACTTCTTGAGCGCCGGCGCGGCGCCGGCGCGCGCCTGGCGGATCGCGTTCAGGCTCTCGATCAGCATCAGACCGCCGACGGTGCCGAGGAAGACCACGTAGAGCAGCGAGATTGCGAGATCGAGCTGGCCGAACGAGCGCAGGATGGCGAAGACATAGGCGCCGACCGACGACCCGATTATGCCGCCTGCAAGCAGGACGAGCCCGAGCTTTATGTCCACCGTGCCGCGCTTGAGGTGTGCGAGCGTGCCTGAGAACGAGGAGGCGATGACCTGATTGGCGCCGGTCGCCACCGCGATCGCCGGAGGGATGTTGTAGAAGATCAGCAGAGGGGTGATGAGGAAACCGCCGCCGACGCCGAACATGCCCGACAGGAAGCCGACCGCCGCGCCCATGGCCAGCAGGACGAAAATATTGACCGACATCTCGGCGATGGGGAGATATATACCCACCCGTCAGACCTGACCGAAAATTGCCCTAAACGCCCGCACTCGCACGCGAATTTCCCGTCCCAGCGTGAGAGGCTCTAGACGGCTCTTGCGCCCACATTGCGGCGAAGTCAAACCGCAATGCGCCCCTCGGCGAATATTCCGCCGACTTTCGGAAATGAAGGTTAAGCCGCCGGCGGGGACGGCTACTTTTTCGCCAGGAGCGCGCGGACGAGCTCTTCGGTGACCCGGCCCGTGGGCTGCATCCCGTTGTCCTTCTGGAACTGACTGATCGCCGCCGTCGTCTTCGCACCCATCACGCCGTCGGCGCCGCCTGCGTCGTAGCCGTTCTTGTTGAGGATGAGCTGGATGTTGCGGACGGCCTGCTTCATGTCGACGCTTGCGGTCTTCGAAGGGGCCTCCGTCCAGCCATCGGGAATGGCGGTGTCGTTCGACTCGACGTCGAGTTCCTTCGGCTTCCACTCCTCGGCCGCAGCGCGGGCGCGCTCCAGC
Source organism: Mesorhizobium australicum (assembly GCF_900177325.1). Classification (NCBI taxonomy): domain Bacteria; kingdom Pseudomonadati; phylum Pseudomonadota; class Alphaproteobacteria; order Hyphomicrobiales; family Phyllobacteriaceae; genus Mesorhizobium; species Mesorhizobium australicum. Next base: position 1,574,782 of record NZ_FXBL01000004.1, read on the forward strand.
TGTTCGGGACGCAGCGCATTGGCGACCTCGTCGCGCTTCTGCGCGGCGTCCTTGTCGCCGTTCTTCGCCACGAGCGCGAACCACTTGTAGGATTCTTCCAGGTTCTGCGGAACGCCTACGCCCTTGGCCGAGAGGATGCCGAGATTGAACTGGCTGTCCTTGACGCCGAGCTCAGCCGCCCGGGTGAACCAGCGGCCGGCGGATTCGTTGTCAGTCGTCCCGTCGGCGCCCATCGCAAACAGCACCGCGAGATTGTGCATGGCACTGGCGTTGCCCTGCTCGGCCGCCATCTGGTACCAGGTCTTGGCCTTGACGATGTCGCGGGTGACGCCGGTTCCCTTTTCGTAAAAATTGCCGATGCGATACTGCGCAGGCGCGAAGCCGGCGTCGGCTGCCTGCTCGTACCACTTCGCCGCTTCGGCGAGGTCCGCCTTCGTCCCGCGCCCTTCGGCATAACGGCTGCCGATTTCGAACAGCGCCTTCGGGTCGCCCTGCTCGGCCGCCTCCCGCAGAGGCTGCGGGCCGGCTTCGGTCGGCACGACGATCGGCTCGGCGGAAATCTCTTCCGACACCGTCGCCTCGTCCGCTTCCGTCATGGCCGGCTCGGTGGCCGCGGCATGGGGCACGGCGGCGGTCGTTCCGGCATCGGTCGCGCCAGGCGCGGGGCTCGGCATGGTGGCGGGGGTCACCGGTTCGACCGGCTCGACCGTGCGGGGCGTGTCGGCGGTCTCGGTGGTCGCCTTCGCCGCCGGCTGTTCGGCCACAGGGGCCGTCTCCACAGCCTTCGGCGCCTCGGGCTCGGACACAGCGACCGGCTCGCCTTCCGCGAGGAAGGCTTTACCCAGCTGCAGGCCTGCAAGCGCGATCACGACGCCGCCGGCCGCCATCAATGCCGCCTTGCGGTGGTTCTTGAGGATACGGCCGAGACCGGACGACTTCCTCACGCCGGTGATGTCGATGCCTTTCTTCTGCGCCTCCGCTTCGGCCGCGGCGGCCTGGGCGGCGCGGCGGGCAGCGGCGATGAAGTCGGACTTGGCCGCTTCCCCCTCGGTCGGCTGCAAGGGCTTGGCGCGCTCGTCGCGCACCCGCTTCATGATCGTGCTGAGGTCGGGCGCGCCGGAGCCCGGCTCGAGCGGCCGGTTGGCGATCTTGGGATCGATCGGCTCGTCGATGTCGACGGTGGGCGCGAGGGACGGCGTGGGAAGTTCGTCTCCGGCGAGGGGGGCGGCCTTCACGGCGTCCTTGCGCCCGGCGAACGCGCGCGCCAGCCCGCTCAGCATCGAACGCCTGGCGGGGGTATCGGCGCTCGGCGGGCTTTCGATCTCGTCTTCGAGGGCCGCGGACGCGGCCGCGGCGGCCGCCTCGGCGGGCGTGCGCTTGGTGCGTGTGCCGTCGACGGGATCCATTGGATCGAAGGCATCGACAGGTTCGAGCGGCGGCGTCTCCGCAAGCGATTTGAACGCGCGGGGCGCCGGGGTGGCGCTGCTCGATTCCAGCGTGCCCAGACGATCGACGATCTTGAGCAAGGTGTCGTGGATTGCCTCGAAGGTGCGGGCGTTTCGCTCGTCGGAGCGGCGGGTGAGGGAGTCTAGCGCGTGCAGGTCCTTCGCGAGCGCCTCCACGGCGGGCGTGTCCATGCGCGAGTCGGCGATCTGGCGGATCGTCTGCTCGGCCGCCTGGCGCGCGGATTCGAGGATCGCATCGCGGCTGCCGGCGATCGACTGCTCGATCTGTTCGAGGCGAGGGCCGATGTCCTCGAATTCGGGGAGCGAAGGCACGGGCTTGCGCATGTGCTCCGACAGGCTCGCGACCTGGCTCTCCAGGCTCCTGATGAGGCCGGGGTCGATGCCCGCCACCTCGCGCGAGGACTGTTCGAGCCGGGCGGAAATGTCTTCGAGGCGCGCCTCGAGGCCGCTGATCGAGGCCTGTCCCTGCGACCCGACCGACTGGTCGAAACGGCGCGAGAGTTCTTCGAACCGCGCGTCGATGGCGTTCATCAGCGTGGCGTCCTGCGGCTGGTCGAGCCGGGTCGCGAGTTCCTCTATACGGCCTTCGAGCTCGCGGAAGATGGACTGTCCGCGCCTGGCCGTCTCGCCCTGTGCCTCCAGCATGTCGGAGATCGTGGAGAAGCGGCTTTCGAGACCGCGCACCACGGCATCGGCGTCCTGCGGGGCAAAGCCTGTATCGAGCTTCTCGGCGATCGCCGCGACATGGCGCGCCAGATGCTCCAGCGAGGCGTCGGGCATCGCCACGCGGCGCGCCATCTCGTCGACCCGAAGTGACAGCATGTTGATCCGGTCGATGATCTCGCCGCTCGGACGGTCGTCGTTGAGCTCCTCGATCTGGCGGGCGAGCGAGGCGATGCGCGCCTCGATGCGCTCGAACTGCTCGATCTGCGGCACCGGCGACTGCACGTTGACCGACGACGCCACGATGGCGCGCGAGATCTCGTCGAGGCGCTCGCCGATCAGCGCCAGCGCATCCGGCGCGGCTGTGTTCTGGTGGCGCGCGAACTGCTCGACGGCGCCGGCCAGCGTGCGCACCTTCTCTTCCATCGTCCGCAGCGACAGGGATTCGGGAAGGTTGTTGACCGCGTCGCTGATCTCTTCCAGCCGCGCGGTCAGCGCCTCGATCGCCGGGTCGCTGCCGCCGAAGCGGTCGTTGGCCGTGACGCGTTCCTCGAAGGCGTCGAAACGGCGGTCGAACTCGTCCCAGCGGCGCTCCACAGCGTGGACGCTCTCTTCCCGCGCCAGCCGGTCCATCGTCGCCCGGACTTCGTCGAGTTCGGTCCTGAGCATGCCGATGCCGCGATCGTCGCTGCGCTGGGCGAGTGCGCCGATCGCATTCGAAAGACGCTCCAGCTCGTTGGTCAGGTCGACGCCCTGCAGGCCGGCATTGGCGGCCGAGTAGGCGCGCTGGATATCGGCGCGCAGCGCCTCGAATTCGCGGCTCAGCCCGCTGGACATCTGCTGCCGCAGTTCCTCGCGCATGCCCTTGAGTTCGGTCGCGACCCTGGAGATCGTGGCGACGCCTTCTTCCTGGCGCCGGTTGGTCTCGACGGAGCGGGCGAGATCCTGCATCGACGAGCCGAACTGCGCGCGGTGCTGCTGGGGCTGCCCGAAGTCGCGCGGGCGCGGGTCGTCCTGGTAATAGGTGCGTTCCGCGGCGTAGCGATCGCTGGAGCGGAGCTGCGGCCGGGCTTCCTCCCTGGACCGGTCGAGCCGGGCGCCGATCGCGTCGAGCGTGCGGCCGATCTCGTCGATCGTCGAGCTCGTGCGCCTCGGACGGCCGGCGTTGAGCTGCTCGAGATAGGACCGCTTGCTGTTCATGGTCGCGCCTGTTCTCAACCTTAGCCGACGTTTTCCGCCGGCCCCCAAAAGTAGGCTCCTCGCGGAATCGTTAGCGGCTCAGGCCTGTGCGAAGCTGGCCTCGGCGCGCTCGTTTCCGCCGGTCCGGGTGACGGTGAACACACAAGACAGGATAACCACTGTGTTCCGGCGAGTGCACATTCCGCCGGATATGGTAAACAAGGCGTTAACCAACATTACCAAATTGCGTGCGAGCCCTGCGCCGGGCGCATGGCCGATGCGTCATTGCGTCACTTGATTGGCCGGCGAAGCGTCAGTATATGCTTTACGTAAACGTAAGAACGCCACATTTCTCGCGCTCTTTACTCTTATCGTCAAACCGAGGATGATTCGCCGGCCGCGGCGACATACCTTTCGTGCGTCGCCGCACCGGCGCCGATGCACCCTTTAGCAACGGACACAAGAACAATGATGAAACTGGTCCTGGCGGCTGACACCGCCGCGAATGCGTTTGAAAATGGTTCCACCGGGGCATCTGCCGAGCATGGCGAGGATCTCGCCCGCATCGGCGACATGGCCAAGATGTTCGGTGTCACGCTGCGCACCCTGCGCTTCTACGAGGACAAGGGGCTCCTCAATCCGAAACGCGAAGGCACGACCCGGCTCTATACCCGCCGCGACCGTGCCCGCCTCCGTCTGATCCTGCTCGGCCGCAAGGTCGGCTTCACGCTTCGCGACGTGAAGCACATGATCGACCTCTATGATCCAAAGGGGCCGAACACGAAGCAGCTGAAGGTGGTGCTCGACAAGTCGGAGAAGCAGATGGGCCGACTGCTCAAGCAGCGCGAGGCTCTCGACGAGGCGATCGACGATCTGACCAAGGCGATGGACACCGCGCGCAAGGCGCTGGCAAGCCGTCAGCCAGTCGCTGCGAACGGCTGATCGCTCTTCCTCTTCCGGCATTTTTGCCACGGCCGTCCCGCGGGGCGGCCGTTCGTTTTTTATGTCCTGCGGCAAATATTGACGTTTACGCAAACGTCAATATTTGCTAGAGGACCCTAAACGAGACATCCGCCTTCCGGCGCATCCGCCGGGCGGAATGCTGATCTGCCATTGGAGGAATAGATGCCGACTTACCGCGCGCCGGTTCAGGATACGCTTTTCGTGTTGAATGAGGTGCTCGGCTACGAGCGGTATTCGAACCTGCCGGGCTTCTCCGACGCCACGCCCGACATCCTCGAGGCGATCCTGGGCGAGGCTGCGAAGCTGGCCGAGAACGTGCTGCATCCGCTGAACCGCGTCGGCGACATCGAAGGCTGCGAACGCCATGACGATGGCACGGTGACGACGCCGAAGGGCTTCAAGGACGGCTACGACGCTTATCGCGAGGGCGGCTGGCTTGGTCTCTCCATACCGGCCGAATATGGCGGGCAGGGCCTGCCCTATACGGTGCACTCGGCCGTCGGCGAATACATGTCGTCCGCCAACATGGCACTGATGATGTATCCGGGCCTGACCCAGGGCGCGATCGCCGCGATCCTCGCCCACGGCTCGGATGAGCAGAAGTCCACCTATGTGCCGAAGATGGCCGAAGGCATCTGGACGGGCACGATGAACCTGACCGAGCCGCATTGCGGCACCGACCTCGGCCTGCTGCGCTCGAAGGCAGTCCCGAACGGCGACGGCTCCTATGCAATCTCCGGCCAGAAGATCTTCATCTCGGCCGGCGAGCACGACATGTCCGAGAACATCGTCCACCTGGTGCTCGCCCGCATCGAAGGTGCGCCGGATGGCGTGAAGGGCATTTCGCTGTTTATCGTGCCGAAGTTCAACCTCGGCGAGGACGGTTCGATCGGCGACCGCAACGCGGTTTCCTGCGGCTCGATCGAGGAGAAGATGGGCATCCACGGCAATGCCACCTGCGTCATGAACTATGACGGCGCGCGCGGCTTCCTCCTCGGCGAGGAGAACGGCGGCCTCAAGGCCATGTTCGTGATGATGAACGAGGCACGCCTCGGCGTCGGCCTGCAGGGGCTTTCGGTGTCCGAGATCGCCTACCAGAACGCCGTCGCCTACGCGAAGGAGCGCATCCAGGGCCGCTCGCTGACCGGCGCCAAGGCCAAGGACAAGAAGGCCGACCCGATCATCGTCCATCCGGACATCCGCCGCAGCCTGCTGACGATGAAGTCGTTCAATGAGGCCGGCCGCGCGCTGATCCTGTGGACCGCGATCAAGTCCGACGTCGCGCACCGCTCCGGCGACGACAAGGAGCGCCAGGCGGCCGACGACCACATGGGCCTGATGACCCCGATCATCAAAGGCGTGCTGACCGACAAGGGCTTTGACCACGCGGTGATGGCGCAGCAGGTCTTCGGCGGCCACGGCTACATCGAAGAGCACGGCATGAGCCAGTTCGTGCGCGATGCGCGCATCGCCATGATCTACGAGGGCGCCAACGGCATCCAGGCGCTGGATCTCGTCGGCCGCAAGCTTGCCATGAACGGCGGGCGCGCCGTGCAGGCCTTCTTCAAGGAGGTCGGAGAGTTCTGCGAGGCGAACCGCTCCGACGAAAAGATGGCGCCCTACACCAAGTCGCTCAAGAAGGGCCTGAACGACCTCCAGGCCGCCACGATGTGGCTGATGCAGAACGGCATGGCGAACCCCGACAATGCGGGCGCGGCCTCGACCGACTACATGCATCTCTTCGGCCTCGTCGCGCTCGGCTACATGTGGGGGCAGATGGCGAAGACCGCGCACGAAAAGCTCGCCGGGGGCGCCAACGGCGACGCATCGTTCTACGAGACGAAGCTGGTCACGGGCCGCTACTTCATGGAGCGCGTGATGCCCGAGACGGCGGCGCATCTCGCCCGCCTGTCGACCGGCGCCGAGACGATGATGAAGCTGCCGGCGGAGGCCTTCTAGGCGGCGTTTGTGCTTGCTTTTGTTCAAGCTTGAACTATATAAAGCCATCTGCCAGGAGGAACCCAGTGGCCGCAGATCCCGCAACCGTCCTTGACCTGCCGAAGCCCCGCTGGGTGACCGACGACGTCGCCATGCTCTACGACATGGCGACGCGCTTTCTCTCAGAGGAAATCGCGCCGCGCTACGAGGAATTCGAGAAGAACGAGATCTTCGACCGCGAGAGCTGGGAGAAGGCCGGCGCGGCGGGGCTGCTCTGCGCCTCGATGCCAGAGGAATATGGCGGCTCCGGCGGCACTTTCGCGCATGAGAGTGCGATCATCGAGGCGATCAGCCATGTCGGCGTCGATGGCTTCGGCATCGGGCTGCACAATTCCATTGTCGCGCCCTACATCCTGCATTACGGCTCCGAGGAGCAGAAGAAGCGCTGGCTGCCGAGGATGGCGACCGGAGAGCTGATCGGCGCCATCGCGATGACGGAGCCTGGCGCAGGCTCCGACCTGCAGGGCGTCAAGACGCGGGCCGACAAAGACGGCAACCAGTATCGCATCAACGGCTCCAAGACCTTCATCACCAACGGCCAGCTCGCCAACCTCATCATCGTCGTCACCAAGACCGATCCATCGAAGGGCGCCAAGGGCACGTCGCTGATCGTGGTCGAGACCGACGAGGTCGAGGGCTTCGAGCGCGGCCGCAATCTCGACAAGATCGGGCTGAAGTCGAACGACACGTCGGAGCTGTTCTTCAACGACGTCCGCGTGCCGACGTCGAACCTGCTCGGCCACGAGGAAGGGCAGGGCTTCGTCCAGTTGATGCAGCAGCTGCCGCAGGAGCGGCTGCAGATCGGCACCACGGCGATCTCGGTGATCGAGAAGGCGCTGGCGCTGACGATCGACTACGTCAAGGAGCGCAAGGCGTTTGGCAAATCGATCCTGGAATTCCAGAACACCCAGTTCAAGCTCGCCGAGTTGAAGACCGAGGCGACCGTCGGCCGGGTCTTCTACAACGATTGCGTCGAGCGCCACATCAATGGCGGGCTGGACCCGGTGACAGCCTCGATGGCGAAATACTGGCTCTCCGACCTGCAGGGCAAGGTCGTGGACCAATGCCTCCAGCTCTTTGGCGGATACGGTTTCATGAATGAGTTTCCGATCGCCCGTATGTATCGCGACGCGCGCGTGCAGCGTATCTATGGCGGCACGAACGAGATCATGAAGGTGCTGATCGCCCGGAGCCTCTGAGGTCGACATGTCGAAGCACACCGCCACGCTCCGCTGGAGCCAGGACGAAGGGGACCACTTCTCGCTCGGCCGCTATACGCGGGTGCACGAGATCGCCTTCGACGGCGGCACGACCATCATGGGCTCGCCCTCGCCCGACATCGTACGCGAGCCGTTCTCCAATCCGGTCGGCGTCGACCCGGAGGAGATGTTCGTCGCCTCGATCGCGTCCTGCCACATGCTGTGGTTCCTGGATTTCGCCCGCCGCGCCAAGGTCGAGGTATTGTCCTACGAGGACAAGGCCGAAGGCATCATGGAAACGGACGCTGCCGGCCGCACGTCGATCACCAAAGTGACGCTGCGGCCGAAGGTCGAAGTATCCGGCGAGGCCGGCGACCTCGACGCGATCCACCACAAGGCGCACGAGGCCTGTTTCATCGCCAATTCGGTGAAGACCGAGATTACCGTCGAGCCGGCCGCCTGATCCGCCAGCCGACGCAATGCCTGCCGCCGCCCCGCGCGGCGCAATGAGAAACTGGAGCAAGGAAATGGCTGAGGTTTATGTCTACGACGCCGTCCGCACGCCGCGCGGACGCGGCAAGAAGGACGGTTCCCTGCACGAAGTGCCGGCGGTGCGCCTGGCGGCCAAGGTTCTGGAAGCGGTGCGCGACCGCAACGGGCTCGACACGGGCACGGTCGACGACATCGTCTTCGGCTGCGTCGACCCGGTCGGCGAGGCAGGTTCGGTGATCCCGCGCGCGGCGACCTTCGAGGCCGGCTACGACACCAAGGCGCCCGGCATCCAGCTGTCACGCTTCTGCGCCTCGGGCCTCGACGCCATCAACCTGGGTGCTGCGAAGATCGCCGCCGGCCAGGACGACATCGTGATCTCGGGCGGCGTCGAATCGATGTCGCGCGTCGGCATGGGCATGTCGGGTGGCGCCTGGTTCATGGACCCCTCGGTCGGCCTGCCGTCCTACTTCGTGCCGCAGGGCGTGTCGGCCGACGTGATCGCCACCAAATACGGCTTCTCGCGCGACGACGTCGACGCCTATGCGGTCGAGAGCCAGAAGCGCGCCGCGAAGGCCTGGGAGGAGGGCTACTTCAAGAATTCGGTCGTGCCGATCAAGGACCAGAACGGCCTGACCATCCTTGACCATGACGAGCATATGCGGCCGTCGACCGACATGCAGTCGCTCGCCTCGCTCAATCCGTCCTTCACCATCCCCGGTGAGATGGGCGGCTTCGACGCGGTCGCCATCCAGCGCTATCCGGAGCTGGAGGAGGTCAACCACGTCCACCACGCCGGCAACTCGTCCGGCATCGTCGATGGCGCGGCCGCGGTGCTGCTCGGCTCCAAGAAGGGCGGCAAGGCGATGGGCCTCAAGCCGCGCGCCCGCATCAGGGCCTTCACCAATATCGGCTCGGAGCCTGCGATCATGCTGACCGGACCGGTCGACGTGACCGAGAAGCTGCTGAAGCAGGCCAAGATGAAGCTCTCGGACATCGACCTGTTCGAGCTCAACGAGGCCTTCGCCTCGGTCGTGCTGCGCTACATGCAGGCCTTCGACATCGACCACTCGAAGATGAACGTCAACGGCGGCGCGATCGCCATGGGCCATCCGCTGGGCGCTACCGGCGCGATGATCTTCGGCACCGTGCTCGATGAGCTGGAGCGCCGCGACCTCAACACCGCTCTCGTCACGCTGTGCATTGGCGCCGGCATGGGCACCGCGACGATCATCGAGCGCGTCTGACGTCTCTTTCTTCTCCCCGCCCGCGGGGAGAAGGTGGCCCGAAGGGCCGGATGAGGGGCAGGAGACAGCGGTCGCAGGTTCGCGCCGCTCCTCACCTGCCTGCCGGCATCCTCTCCCCGTGAACGGGGAGAGGGACGCAGCTTCACCGTCGCGCCCGTCCGCTGACGAAACCGAAATTCCAGGAGGGAGATCTCCACATGAGCACCTACACCAACTTCAAGGTCGAAACCGACGCCGACGGCATTGCGCTCGTCACCTGGGACATGCCCGGACGCTCGATGAACGTCTTCACCGAGGAGGTGATGCGCGAGCTCGACAAGATCGTCGACGAGGTCAAGGCCGACGCCGCGATCAAGGGCGCCGTCATCACGTCCGGCAAGGACAGCTTCTCCGGCGGCGCGGACCTGACCATGCTCCAGCGCATGCTCGGCGTCTTCGCCAAGGAAAAGCTGAAGGATGCCGACAAGGCGACCAAGGCCCTGTTCGACAATGCCGGCTACATGAGCCAGCTGTTCCGCAAGCTCGAGACCAGCGGCAAGCCGTGGGTCTCGGCGATCAACGGCACCTGCATGGGCGGCGCGTTCGAGCTGTCGCTGTCCTGCCACGCCCGCGTCGCCGCCGACTCGGACAAGGTCAAGATGGCCCTGCCGGAGATCAAGGTCGGCCTGTTCCCCGGTGCCGGCGGCACCCAGCGCGTGCCGCGGCTCGCTGATACGCAGGCGGCGCTCCAGATGCTCACCTCCGGCCAGAACCTGTCGCCGGCCAAGGCCAAGGCGATGAACCTGATCACCGCCGTGGCTCCGGCGGACAAGCTGGTAGAGGCGGCCAAGGACCTGATCAAGGGCGGCCTGAAGCCGGTGCAGCCTTGGGACGAGAAGGGCTTCAAGCTGCCCGGCGGTCCGGTCTATTCCGCTGCCGGCGCCAATCTCTGGCCGCCGGCGATCGCCATCCTGCGCCGCGAGACCTACGGCAACTATCCCGCCGCGTCGGCGATCCTGAAGTGCGTCTATGAGGGACTTCTGGTGCCGTTCGACACCGCGCTCAGGATCGAGCAGCGCTACTTCACCGAGATCATGCAGACGACCGAGGCGGCGATGATGATCCGCTCGCTGTTCGTGTCGCTGCAGGAGCTCAACAAGGGCGCGCGCCGTCCGGAGGGCGTGCCGGAGACGAAGTTCAAGAAAATCGGCGTGCTCGGCGCCGGCTTCATGGGTGCCGGCATCGCCTATGTCACCGCGCAGGCGGGTATTCCGGTCGTTCTCATCGACCGGGACATCCCGGCCGCCGAGAAAGGCAAGGCGCATTCCGCCGGCCTGATGGACGGGCTGATCAAGAAGGGCCGCGCGACGGCCGAGCAGAAGGAGAAGCTGCTCGCTCTCATCACCGCGACCGACGACTACGCGCTGCTCGACGGCTGCGACATGGTGGTCGAGGCCGTGTTCGAGGATTCCGAGATCAAGAAGGGCGTGACCGAGAAGGCGGAAGCCGTGCTCAAGCCGGCGGCGATCTTCGCCTCCAACACCTCGACCATTCCGATCACCTCGCTCGCGACCAACTCGAAGCGGCCGAAGAACTTCGTCGGCATCCACTTCTTCTCGCCGGTCGACAAGATGATGCTGGTCGAGATCATTCTCGGCAAGAAGACGGGCGACAAGGCCGTCGCCATGGCGATCGACTATGTCCGCGCCATCAGGAAGACGCCGATCGTGGTCAACGACACGCGCGGCTTCTACGTCAACCGCTGCGTGCTGCGCTACATGTCGGAGAGCTACCAGATGCTCATCGAAGGCGTGCCGCCGGCGATGATCGAGAACGCGGCGAAGATGGCCGGCATGCCGGTCGGACCGCTGGCACTGACCGACGAGACGGCGGTCGACCTCGCGCAGAAGATCATGAAGCAGACCATCCGCGACCTCGGCGAGAAGGCCGTCGACCAGGAGCAGTTCGCGCTGATCAACACGATGGTCGACACGCATGGCCGCTTCGGCCGCAAGAACGGCAAGGGCTTCTACGACTACCCGGCGAAGCCCGCGAAGAAGAAGCTCTGGCCCGGCCTCAAGGACCTCTACAAGCAGCAGGATCCGGACAAGATCGACGTCGAGGTGCTGAAGCAGCGCTTCCTCGTGACGATCGCTCTGGAGGCTGCCCGCGTGATGGAGGAAGGCATCGTGGTCGATCCGCGCGAGGCGGATGTCGGCTCGATCCTCGCCTTCGGCTTCGCGCCCTACACGGGCGGCGCTCTGTCCTACATCGACGGCATGGGGGCCAAGGCCTTCGTCAAGCTCGCCAAGGACCTGCAGAAGCAGTACGGCAAGCAGTTCAAGGCGCCGAAGCTTCTCGTCGACATGGCCGAGAAGGGCGAGACGTTCTACCAGCGCTTCAATCCCTACAAGGACGAAGCGAAGAAGGCGGCGTAGCTTTCCTCTCCCCCGGGGGAGGATGCCGACAGGTAGGTTGGGGGCAGCGCAAACGTCCCCGAATGCCGGCGCAGCCCCTCATCCGGTCCTTCGGACGACCTTCTCCCCGTAGAACGGGGAGAAGGAGACGCGGAGTCGTTGCATGTACGTCTGGGGCCGCCTGGCGCGGACGATGCTCACTGCCAGGTCGCGTGGGCCCTACCGGATGGGAGGCGAAAGCCGCCTGTCGTTTCGCTGCCTGCCGACGGACATCGACACGAACCTTCATCTGAACAATGCACGCTACATGATGCTGGCCGATATCGGCCGCATCGACATCTTCCAGCGCGCCGGCCTGATCAAGCTCGCGCGCGAGCGCCGCTGGGCGCCGATGATGGGCGGCCTGCAGGCGGTCTACGTTCGCGAGATCCGGCTCTGGAAGTGGTTTGAGGTCGTCTCGACGGTGGAGACCTGGGAAGACACCCAGGTGATCGGCCGCCACCGCTTCGTGCTGGACGACGGCCGCACGGCCGCGCTCGTGATGACCACCGCCGGCGTGTATGATTCTTCGGAGAGGCGCTTCGTGCCGATCGATGAGATCATTTCCATCCTCGGCCACGATTTCACGCCGCGCCCCCCGACCGAGGAGGAGCGCATCTTCATGGACTCGCACGCGGGACTGCGCGCATTGGCGAAGGGTTGATGGCAGGCCATAGGTCAATCTAGTGTGCTGCGCCGCTCGCAACCGACGAGGATAAGCCGCACATGCCCACCATCGACTACTACCTGACCTGCGTATCCCCCTGGACCTATCTCGGCCACCGTCCCATCCAGCAGGTGGCCGAACGCCATGGCGCGACGCTGGTCGTGAAGCCGGTCAATCTCGGTGAGATGTTCAAGGTGTCTGGCCAGGTCGCGCTCGGCGAGCGGCCCGCGGTGCGCCAGCGCTATCGTTTCATCGAGCTCCAGCGCTTCGCCGAGATGCGCGGGCGCAGGCTCAACCCGAAGCCGAAATTCTTCCCCGTCAATCCGACGCTGGCCGATCACACGATCATCGCGATCCTCCAGTCCGGCGGGGACCCGCTGCCCTATATGGACAGCGTCTTCAGCGCGGTCTGGGCCGATGAAAAGAACATTGCGGACGAAGCGACGGTGGCCGGACTGCTGACGGCCGCGGGCTTCGACGCTGACGCGATCCTGACTCGTGCGAACGATCCGGAGACCGCTGCGATCCGGGCGCGAAACACACAGGACGCCGTCGACGTGGATGCGACCGGCGTTCCCTCCTACGTGCTCGCTGGCGAGCCTTTCTGGGGTCAGGACCGGATCGATCTGCTCGATCGCGCCCTCTCGTCCGGCCGGGCGCCGTTCAAGCCGCTGTGAGTTACGCGCCTCGCGACTGGACACTCCCGGAGCGGGGAGTTACATAAAGGCAAAGGTATTTTTTCCTGTTCGTGGACGAGCCTATGCTCTCGCATGATCGTGTTTGGGCTGCCATCGACGCGCTCGCGGAGCGCTATTCGCTGTCCGCGTCCGGCCTCGCCAAGCGCGCCGGGCTTGATTCGACGGCGTTCAACAAATCCAAGCGGCAGTCGGTGGACGGTCGCCCGCGCTGGCCGTCGACCGAATCGCTCGCCAAGGTGATGGAGGCGACGGGAGCCTCGCTCGAGGAGTTCATCAATCTCGTGCGAGGGCCGGCGGCCTCGGACAGACTGCCGACGCAGCCTGCCTCGGTGCCGCTGGTCGGCTTCGCGCAGGCGGGGGCGGGCGGCTTCTTCGACGACGCCGGCTTCCCGGCGGGGCAGGGGTGGGATCTGGTCGAGATTCCCGCTGGCGCCCGCGACGGCGCCTACGCACTTCAGGTGCAGGGTGATTCCATGCTGCCTTTGTATCGCCATGGAGACCGGCTGATAGTCGATCCCAACGCAAACATCCGCCGCGGCGACCGCGTGGTGGTGAAGACCCATGGCGGTGAGGTGATGGCCAAGGTGCTCGAACGGCGGACGAGCCGCGCGATCGAACTGATGTCGCTGAACCCCGAGCATCCCGTTCGCACGGTGCCGACGACCGAGATCGCCTGGGTGGCGCGCATCGTCTGGGCCAGCCAGTAGGCCCGGTGCGGAGCCTCCCCCTCCTCATTTCGGCCGTCGGACTGGCCGGCGCCGTCGCAGCCCTCGCGGTCACGGCCTACAGTTTCGGCCGGCAGGAGCCGCGCCCGGACCCGGCGAGCGAGATCCGCCAGTCTGTGCCGGAACGGCCGGCGCCCATGCCTGCGGTGCCACCTGAACCGGCGAAGGCCGCTCGGCCGCCAGCTCCGCCTCCGGCGCCTTCGGTCACAGCCCAGGCAGAGCCTGTTCCGGCCCCGCAATCGCCTCCGCCGGCCGCTCCGTTGCCGCGCACGGTCGCACCGTCGATCATCGCCGTTCCGCCGGTCGATCCGGGCACGCTCGAGCGCGTCGATCCGCGTCCGCCGCTGAGCGTGATCGCGCCGGCCGCGCCGCCGAAGAAGCCGCCGCCGAAACCTCTCCTGTTCCAGCCTGTCGCCGAGGCCGCGGGCGTGATCGCAGCGGGCGGGCGCACGATCACCATCTCGGATGTCGATGTCGTGGGAGATGCAGAAACCTGCATACGCCCGGAAGGCGGCGAATGGCCGTGCGGCCGCGCTGCGCGCACCGCGTTCCGCTCTTTCCTGCGCAGCCGCGCGGTGACCTGCGACTTCCCCGAGGGCGAGGTTCCCGACCGGCTGTCGACGACCTGCCGCATTGGTCCGCGCGACATCGGCGAATGGCTGGTCGAGAACGGATGGGCGCGCGCAAACGGCGACAAATATGCCGGCAAGGCCAGGGCCGCGCAGGATGCCGGTCGCGGGATTTACGGCAAGGGTCCGGCCGCCCTGCCGCCCGAGCTTTCGCCTCCGGTCGATGTCCCGGCGAGTGGGGCCGCGCAGGCGCCGGCGGGCGCCAGCGACATATCGATCCTACCGTCCGAGATCGTCACGCCGCCCCGGGAGGGCGCATCGGAGGAGCAGCCTGAGGCCCAGCCGGAAGCTGCCGGGCCGGGCGAGGCCTCGCCCGGTCTCAGCCCGCTGCCGCCGCCGTCTTCGCCGCTCCGCTGAGCTCGCCCGCCAGTGCGCGATCGATGAGGGCCGCGGTTTCCTTGGCGCCATAGAGGGCCGCGAAGGAACCGAAGCGCGGTCCGCGCTCCTGGCCGATGACCACCTGGTAGATCATCTGGAAGAACGCGCCCGAGACGCCGGGCCCGCCGGTCGGGCTCTTCTTCTCGTGATCCTGGTAGCGCTCGATCTCTCGGGCCACATCAAGCGCGGCGTTCTGGATCGCCTCGCCGTCGGTGCCCGAGGGCAGGGCGCGCAGCTTGCCGGCAAGCTGCGTCAACGCTGCACGCTCCACGTCGTCCGGGGCGCGATAGACCTTGGACGGCTTCACGAAGTCATCGTAGTAGCGGATCGCGTAGCCCGCGAGCCTGTCGAGCTCAGGATGCGTGTCGGCGGTGACACCGGGCGCATAGCGCGAGATGAAGCCCCACAGCACGTTGCGGTCATGCGCATTCGAGGCGCTGACGAGGTTGAGCAGCAGCGCGAAGGTCACCGGCAGATCGATCACCGGCGGCTGGCCGTCATGCATGTGCCAGACCGGATTGCCGAGCCGCTCCTTCCAGTCCTGCCGCGGATAGGCGGAGAGGAACGAGTAATACTCGTCCACCGCCTTCGGGATGACGTCGAAATAGAGCTTCTTCGCCTGCCGCGGCCGCTGGAACATGTAGAGGCCGAGGCTCTCGGTCGGCGCGTAGGTCAGCCACTCGTCGATCGTCAGTCCGTTGCCCTTCGACTTGGAGATCTTCTGGCCGACCTCGTCCAGGAAGAGCTCGTAGACGAAGTGTTCCGGCGCATGCCCGCCCAGAATCACGCAGATGCGGTCGTAGATTGCCGCATTGGTCTGATGATCCTTGCCGAACATCTCGAAGTCGACACCGAGTGCCGCCCAGCGCATGCCGAAGTCGGGCTTCCACTGCAGCTTCACCGCGCCTCCCGTCACGGGCAGCGTCGTCTCGGTGCCGTCCTCGTCTTCGAAGGTGACTGTGCCGGCCTTCGCATCCACATGCTTCATCGGCACGTAGAGCACCCGGCCGGTCTTCGGCGAGATCGGCAGGAAGGGGCTGTAGGTCGCCTGGCGCTCGGGGCCGAGGGTGGGCAGCATCACCTTCATGATGTCGTCGTACTTTTCGGCGGCCTTCAGCAACACCGCATCGAACCGGCCGGACTTGTAATAGTCGGTGGCGCTGGCGAATTCGTAGTCGAAGCCGAACGTATCGAGGAAGCGGCGCAGCATCGCATTGTTGTGATGGCCGAAGCTCTCATAGTCGCCGCCGAACGGATTGGGCACGACGGTGAGCGGCATGTGCAGATAGGGTTCGAGGAAGGCGCGGTCCGGCACGTTGTCCGGGATCTTGCGCATGCCGTCCATGTCGTCGGAGAAGCAAAGGAGCCGCGTCGGCACCTTGTCCTCGGTCAGCACGCGGAAGGCGTGCCGCACCATGGAGGTGCGCGCCACCTCGCCGAACGTGCCGATATGCGGCAGGCCCGACGGTCCGTATCCGGTCTCGAACAGGATCGTCTGCGGCCAGTCGCGCCCCTTGTAGCGGGCGACGATCTTCTTCGCCTCCTCGAAGGGCCAGGCTTTGCTCTCATGCGCCGCGGCAACGATCTCGGGCGTGATGAGGGGAGCGGGGGCGGTCATGACATCTACCTTGTTGGCCGGCTTCGGCGCGGCTTGCTAGGTGCATTTGTCCGACGGTGTCAAGGAAAAGCCGGATCAACTGGTACGTGACACACGCTTCAACCGAGCCTCGGAATGCATCTTGAGCAGCAGATCGCGGATGTGAGCGAAGAAACGCGGTGGAAGCACTCCAAAATGAAATAGTCCCGACTTGCCTCGCGACACAGGCCGTAAATCCGGGCCGGGCCAGATAAAGTCGTTGGCCTCCGTGACCACGACGTAAGATCGCTCGCCGTCAAGACCGAGATGCGCCTTGAGTTGTGGCGGCATTTCGACTGCTTCGTCGCTTTGTTTTGGAACCGCGTGTGTGATGGGCAATACCGTTGCGACGAGCAGGCGCGTTTCCAGGCTGCGCATTGCAGCGATCACGCAAGGCCGGTCCTTGACGCCCTCGTCCAGTCCGGCGCGGTCTTCTGACCACCATAGATACGAATAGTTGATGACTAAACCGGGAATGGGAACCGGTAAGGTCAAGGCTTCCAGTCGCCAAGCAGAGCGTCGAGATGATCGAACTCTTGCGGGACCTTGCTGTTACGGATCGCTTCAAGCGTCGCTTCGTCGAAGTCGGCGACCGAACGAGCGATGCGGCCCCTTACAACGAGGTCATACATTTCTGCCGACATCAGCACGGATTCCGCGTGCCCGTCACGAGAGATCGCGATCGGCTCAGCCTTGGCTTCTTCTTGAAAACGCTCGAAATCCCTCTGAAACTCGCTAGTCGAGACGATCCTGGTCATCACAGCCATCTTTCCTGGCAACTGTTCGGCGCTTGTAACGGACAAACACGCCGCCTACCTTCCCGTCCATAGCATAGGAACCGCATCGTGCCAAAACCCTCCGCCCATGAAGCCCTGATCTACCTGATGGTGGTGACCTCCGCCTCGGATCGGGAGATGAACGATGCCGAGCTCGCCCATATCGGCGATTCCGTGCAGTCATGGCCGATCTTCATGGACTATGATTCCAGCCACCTGGTCGAGGCTGCGCGCGACTGCCAGAAGCTGCTGCAGGAGGAGGGCGGGCTCGACAAGGTGTTCGGTATGGTGCTCGAGAGCGTCCCGCTTCACCTGCACGACACGGCCTATGCCGCCGCCGTCGAGGTTGCGGTCGTCGACCGGGAGATGCGGCTGGAGGAGCGTCGGGTGCTGGAGCGCCTGCGGTCCTGGCTGGCGATAGATGCCGACACGGCGCGCGCCATCGAGATTTCCGCCAAGGCGCGCCATCGCACGCTGACCTGATGGACGCGCTGCCCTCCGAAGGTGCGGTCCGCCTCGCGGCGTTTCTCGCGATCTTCGGCGGCATGGCCGTCTTCGAACTCCTCTCGCCGCGGCTCGAACGGCCCGAGATGGTTGGCGCACTGAAGACAAGGCGCTGGTTCACGAACCTGTCGATGGTCGTGCTGTCTTCCGTCCTTCTGCGGATCGTGTTCCCAGCGGCCGCCGTGGGCGCCGCGGTCTGGGCGCAGGCGAACGGCTGGGGCATCTTCCGCGCGATCGGTCTCGATCCGCTCGTCGCGGGAATCCTTGCGTTCATCATTCTCGACTTCGCCGTCTGGCTCGAACATCTGGCGAGCCACAAGATCCCGTTGTTGTGGCGCATCCACCGCATGCACCACGCCGACAACGGTTTCGACGTCACGACAGGGCTGCGTTTCCACCCGCTGGAGATTTTGCTGTCCATGGTCTGGAAGGCCGCGGTCGTCGTCCTGCTTGGACCTCCGGTCGTCGCGGTGCTGGTGTTCGAGATCGTGCTGAACGGGACGGCGATGTTCAACCATTCCAATGTCCGCCTGCCGCTTGCCTTCGACCGTGCGCTCAGGCGGCTCGTTGTGACGCCGGACATGCACCGGGTTCACCACTCGACCATCCGGCGGGAAACGGATTCCAACTACGGCTTCAACTTTCCTTTCTGGGACAGGCTGTTCGGCACCTATAATGACCAGCCGGCCAAGGGACACGAAGCGATGGACATCGGGCTCGCCGAGTGGCGGGACAACGAATCCGCGTCCCTTTCGTGGTCGATGCGACTGCCTTTCCGGCGCAACGGTCAGTAGAAGCTGACGGGGAAATAGCGCAGATAGAGCTCGGCGAAAGTGCCGTTGGCCTGCAGCTCTCGCAGCGCGAAGTTGAAAGCGTCGGCAAGAGCGGCATCCGATGGCCTGACCGCGATCGCGAGACCGAGGCCGAGCTGCTCCGGCGCGAGGTAAGGGCCGCCGACGAACCGGCAGCACGCCTGCGAGTCCGAGCCGACGAGCCAGAACGACAGCCGCATTCCGTCGCCGAATGCGCCATCGATCTTGCCGGCACGCAGGTCTTCGTAGAGCCATTCGGTACGGCTGTAGGTGACCGGCTTCACGTCGCCGAAATAGCTGCGCAGGATCTGCTCATGCGCCGAGCCGGCCATGACGCCGATGCGCTTGCCGGACAGGGCGACGTGGAGAGGCTCGGCCACCGCGTTCGCCTTCTGCATGACAAAGCGGGCAGGGAACTGGAGGTATGGCCGGGTGAAGACGTAGCTTTCCCTGGTCGCGGGCGTGATCGCAAGGCCTGCCAGGATCGCCTCGCCGTCGCCCTTTGCGAGCGCATCCTCTAGCTCGGCCCACGGCAAAGCCTGGATCTGGCACTTGTCGCTGACACCGAGCTCGGCGCAGATGCGCCGCGCCAGATCGACGTGGAAGCCGGCAAGCCGGCCTTCGGAATCGATGTAGTTGAAGGGCGGGAAATCGACTGTGGTCAGGAAGCGCAGTCGCTGGAGCCCTTCGAGCTGCGGCTTCGGCAGCCGCTCCTTCGGATCCCAGAAATTGGGGATCTGCGGCTCCGCGGACAGGGCCGCGCCGCACAGCGTGGTCAGGACGGCCAGGATCGCCAGCAGTCGTGTCAAGAAGCTCTCCGGCTGTCTCCACCGGATCGGGCCGGCGTGAAATTATCGATGCGACATAGCATGGCGCGGGATTGCGGCAAACGTCGGCACGGGACCGCATCACGCGGAGAAATGCCGGCATTGACGGAAGGGTGCGTCTTTGCAAGAGTGCAACCCATTGGGGAATTCGGTTGCTTGGGGCAGCGGCCGATCAACATGCATGAGCAGTTCTGGATCGGGGCAGTGCGCGGCGCCGGATGTGTGCGCGCGTGCGCTATGCTGCGGGGGCGCGCTTGTCCGTCGCGGACGTGTCGGATGCGGGGGGAAGGACGGCGACGGCTGCGTTCGGCGCACGGCTGCCTGCGCTCACGCCAGGGGCGCGCGCCGAGCTCGACGAATGGTCGGCGCTGCTGCGGCGGCTGGGGGTCTCGCCGCGGCGTGCGGCCGATCTCGCCCTCACGGCCGAACGCTGCGGCACCAGCCTGCCTGACGAGCTTCTTGCCTCGGGCGCCGTGGACGAAAATACGCTCTACCGTCAGATCGCGATGAAGCTCGGCCTGGCGTTTCGTCCGCAGCTTGCGTCTCGTGAGTTGCGGATCGACGCCGGCGACGCGCTCGAACTGCTGAAAAGCAACCGATCCCGGCTGCTCCAGGTGATCGGCGCCGGCGGCTTCGTCACATATGTCACGGCGCCAAGGCCCGGCGATTGTCCCCGCATGCGGCGCCTGATCCAGGATGCGCCAGCGCTTGCCGAGCGCATCTGCATCGTGCCTCCGTCGGTCGTTCGCCGCGCGCTGATCGAGATAGCCGCCCCGCGCCTCGCGGCGGCGACGCGCGACGGGCTGTTCGCGGCCCAGCCGCGCTTTTCCGCCAGGCTGGTGGTCAACGGCTGGCAGGGAACGCTGTTCGGCGGCCTCGTCGTCGGCCTTGCGACGGCGTTCGCCCTCGCCCCGGTGAGGGCGCTGCTCGCCCTGCACTTTTGCGCGACCTTCTTCTTTTTCTGCTGCGTCTGGATCCGGCTCGCCGCTGCGTTCGGAAAGGTCGCCCGGCCGCGGGTGAGCGCGGTCGGCCTCGATCCGGCGACGCTGCCGGTCTATTCGATCCTCGTGGCGCTGCGCGACGAGACGGACGTGTTGCCGGACCTCCTGTCCGCGCTCGGACGTATCTCCTGGCCGAGGGCGCGGCTGGAGGTGAAGTTCGTCTGCGAGGACGACGACCGCCGCACGATCGAGGCGCTGCGTGCGCACGGCCTTCGTCCCTGGGCGGAGATCATCGAGGTGCCGCGCGGCATGCCCGGCACCAAGCCCAACGCGCTGACCTACGCGCTTCCGCTCACCCGCGGCGAATTCATCGCCGTCTACGATGCGGAGGATCGGCCGCATCCGCTCCAGCTCTACGAGGCCTGGAGCCGCTTCCAGGCGGAGGACGAGGATCTTGCCTGCCTGCAGGCGCCGCTTGAGATCGACAATGGCGCGGCGGGCATCCTTCCGCGCATGTTCGCGTTCGAATACGCGGCCCTGTTTCACCGCTTCCTGCCCTATCTCGCGCGGAAGGGGCTGTTTCTTCCCCTCGGCGGCACGTCCAATCATTTCCGCCGCTCCGCGCTCGAAGAGGTTGGCGCGTGGGACCCCTACAACGTCACCGAGGATGCGGACCTCGGCGTCCGTCTCGCGCGGCACGGCTATCGGACGGGCGTGATCTTCTCTCCCACCGGGGAGGAGGCGCCGGAACAGCCGATCGTCTGGCTGAAGCAGCGCACGCGCTGGCTGAAAGGGTGGGCGCAGACATGGCTCGTCCACATGCGCGACCCGGCGGAACTCGCATCCGATATCGGATTACGGTCTTTCGCCGCGGTCCAGATCCTGCTGGCGGGGTTGCTCGTCTCGTCGCTGCTGCATCCCATGCTGCTCGTGACGGGGATTTTTCTTGCGGCAAGGGCGATCGCAACTGGCGGACTGACGCCGATGCAGCTCTTCTTCTTCGCCATGGACGCCTTCAACCTCGTCCTGGGGTACGGCGCGTTCCTGCTGCTCGGCTGGCGCGCGAGCCGGCGGTCGTCGCGGCGAGGTTTCTGGAAGGTCGTGCTGTTCACGCCGCTCTACTGGATCATGATGTCCGCCGCCGCCTGGCGCGCGCTCTTCCAGCTGTTCACCCGCCCGCATCACTGGGAGAAGACGCCGCATGCGCGGCGCCGGCTTCGCGGCGGGGAGGCGAGGGCTGGCCGGGCTACAGTCCGAGGAACGCCGGGCCGTCGCCGATGATCTTCGGATCTTCCGCACCGATGACGGCCATGTCGCGTCCGGCATAGGGGATCGAGCGGAGCAGGCGCCGCATCACCGCGACCCGGGCCCTGCGCTTGTCGTTCGCGGCCACGATCGTCCATGGCGCATGGGCGCTGTGGGTCCGCGTGAGCATCGTGTCTCGGGCCTTGGTGTAGTCGTCCCACAGCTTCATGCCGGCGATGTCGATCGGCGAGAACTTCCAGTTCTTAAGCGGCGAATGCCGCCGGTCGTGGAAGCGCTTCAACTGCATCTCCTGACCGATGCCAAGCCAGAACTTGAAGAAGCGGATTCCTTCCTTGGTGATGCGCTCTTCGAAGTGGGGCGTCTCGTCGAGGAATTTCTCGTGCTGCTCGGGCGTACAGAAGCCCATGACCGGCTCGACGCCGCCGCGATTGTACCAGGAACGGTCGAAGGTCACGAATTCACCGGCCGTCGGAAAATGTTTCACATAGCGTTGATAATACCACTGCCCGCGCTCGGTCTCTGTCGGCTTGGTGAGCGCGACGTTGCGCGCGGTGCGGGGGTTCATGAATTGTCGGACAACGAAGATCGTTCCGCCCTTGCCGGCGGCGTCGCGCCCCTCGAACACGATCATCACCCGCTCGCCTGTCTCCTGAAGCCAGTGCTGCAGCTTCACGAGCTCCATCTGGAGCGTCTCGACCGCCTTGTCGTATTCCTTGTTCGCCAGCTTGTCGTCGTAGGGATAGCCACCCGACTTCAGCGCGTTCTTCTCCACCCAGTCCGGCAGCTTTGGATTGCCGACGTCGAAGGTCCGCTCCTTGCCTCCGATCTTGAGTTTCACCTTCTCGGACGGCTGGTCGTCGGTCTTCGCCATGCTGCGGGCACCTTTTTCTCGTTTCAACTCATGCTATTGGGAGGGGCGACGCGCGTAAAGCGCGTTGTCGCCGGACCATGACGGTCCAGGATGGACGAGGTGCCGGCCGCGTGGGCCGCGGGTTTGCCGAGGGGCAGATGGAAGGTTCCGGCCTGGGCGAAAACGTGACGCACCGCCTCCTGTCGGCGCGCTGGATCCTCGTCGCCTCCATTGCCGGCGTCTTTCTCGTCGCCTCGCAGGGCGCCGCGGGCTACGGCCTTGCGGCCGCCGTCTGCGCGATCGTTGTCGCCGTGGCCGCGTTTGCGCCGCGCCGCAGTCTTCGCGAGCGCCGGGCGGACAGGGAGGCGGAGGCCAATCGGCCGGCGCTGGCCTCGATGACCGCCGAGGCATTGGCCGCCGCCGTCAGCGACCCGATGGTCATCTTCGACCGCAGCGGCTCTGTCGTCCACGTCAACAGCGCCTGCGCGGTGGCCTTTCCGGGCCTGTCGACGGGCACGTCGCTGTCGCTGCGCTTCCGGGCGCCGGAGATGCAGGAGATGCTCGCCAGGGCGCTGGCGCAGGGCCGACCGCTGTCGATCGACTATTCCGAGAAGGTGCCGGTGGAGCGTTTCTTCCGTGTGGCCGTGTCGCCCGTGGGCGACGGCGGCGACCGGCTCGTGATGATCTTCAAGGACCAGAGCGAGATCCGCCGCATCGACCGCATGCGGGCCGATTTCATCGCCAATGCAAGCCACGAACTGCGCACGCCCCTGGCTTCGATCGCGGGCTTCATCGAGACGCTGCGCGGGCCGGCAAAGGACGATCCGGCGGCGCGCGAGCAGTTCCTCCAGATCATGCAGACTCAAACCGCGCGCATGGCGCGGCTGATCGACGACCTGCTCTCGCTGTCCAGGCTGGAAATGAAGCCCTATCTCAGCCCGTCTGACAGGGTGGACCTCAAGCCGCTGATCGAGGGCGTCATCGACGCGCTCAATCCGCTGGCGGAGGAGTCCGGGGTGCGGATCGACGCGGCCCTCGGTGGCGATCCGCTGATCGTGGCGGGCAACCGCGACGAACTTATCCAGGTGTTCGAGAACCTGCTCGAAAATGCCTGCAAATACGGTCGCAGCGGCGGGCTGGTGGAGGTGACGGTCAACCGCGCCGGGCAGCAGAACGGCATCGATGTCTCCGTGCGCGACCATGGTCCTGGCATCCCGGAAGAACACATTCCGCGCCTGACCGAGCGCTTCTACCGCGTCGACGTCGAGACGAGCCGCGGCCAGAAAGGAACGGGTCTCGGCCTCGCGATCGTCAAGCACATCCTGACCCGTCACCGGGCGCGCCTTACCATCGGGTCGCGGCCGGGCGAGGGGGCGACCTTCACGGTTCATTTCCCGCCCGCCGGCATCTGAATGAAACATATGACGGCTTCTTTTTTCCGTCATCGCCATGCTTTAGCGTGTCGATTCAACCTGTCGGAGGTTTGAAGTCGCTCAATGCAAACGCAGCACATCGTTCGGGCCTATGATTCCGACCTGAAATATCTGGCGAGCCGGATCGCTGCGATGGGCGGCCATGCGGAGCGGATGGTCGAGCAGGCCGTGCAGGCGCTCGTCACCTCCGACCTCGGGCTAGCGAAGAAGGTGGTCGAGGACGATGCGGTGCTGGACGAGGGCCAGCGCGAGGTGGACGAGAAGGCGATCGTCGTGATTGCCAAGCGCCAGCCGATGGCCGACGACCTGCGCGAGATCATCGGGGCGATCCGCATCTCGGGCGACCTCGAGCGTGTTGGCGACCTCGGCAAGAACATCGCCAAGCGCGTCGTCGCGGTGACCGAGACCCAGCAGCCGCTCAGCCTGTTCCGGGGCCTGGAGGCGCTCGCCGAACTCGCGCTGACCCAACTCAAGGAGGTGCTCGACACCTACGCGTCGCGCTCGATGGACAGGATCTCGTTCGTGCGCGACCGCGACGACCAGATCGACGCGATGTACACCTCGCTGTTCCGCGAACTCCTCACCTACATGATGGAAGACCCGCGCAACATCACAGCCTGCACCCATCTCCTGTTCTGCGCCAAGAACATCGAGCGCATCGGCGATCATGCCACCAACATCGCCGAGACGGTCTACTACGTCGTCACCGGCCAGCAAATGCCGCCGGAACGCCCGAAGGAGGACAAGAGCCACAAGGTGATGCTCGAGGACCTGGTGGACGATTGAGCGCACTGAGAACAAGCTCATTTGACAATCATCCGTATGTTCCGTAACATACGGATGATTTATGGAGCAGGCAGATGGTAACCGTTCCGGCAAGCGAGCTTCAGAAGAACTTTGGCGAATGGCACGACCGTTCGTACGAAGGGCCGGTGGAAATTACCCGATATGGCAGGACGACTGCGTTTCTCGTCTCTGCGCCTCTTTTCGAGGCAATGTGGTCGTCCTACCGGAGGGCAATTTCGGCCAGCGCCCTGTCCGTCGGGGATATCGACCTGATCCTCCGATCGGAGGTCGAGACCGACCGACCATATAATCTCGACGACATTCCGGATGAGGACACTACGAGCCGCTCTCCATCGACCTCTGATCGCTAGGAGCGATCGTTGAAGATCCCGGCGACGCCACCCGTCGGGTCGGTCATCGCCTATGAATATCTCTGGCTGTCCAAAGCGGGCCGCCGGGAAGACGGCGAGAAGGTCTACCCCGCGGCGATCGTCATGGCACGGCGCGACATCGGTCCGACTCCAGTCGCGTTCGTCCTGGGCATCTCCCACATGCCGCCGGACGGGAGACGGGCACTTGAGGTCCCAGCGAAGCTCAAGCGGCACCTCGGCCTCGATAGCAAGCCGTCGTGGATCTATACGGACGAGCTGAACATATTCGCCTGGCCTGGACCGGACTTGCGTCCGGCAAGTCATCTGTCGCTACTCCCGGGCGCTCGGGACAGCTGCGTCGGCGCGCTTCCGAGCGACTGGTTCAGAGCGGTCACGAGCCATATGGCGGAAAGCCATCGGATGGGAAGTGTCCGCACCGTCCGCCGCTCGACCTGACCTCCGCGGTCAGATCTTATGCATCCGGAAAAGCTCAGGAATAGCGCCGCCTATCGGTTCCGACGGCGCTCGGCGGCGGGCTGGAAGGCCAGTTTTGCGTGATACTTGCAGTAGGGGCCCGTCTCGGCGGACTCGTTGCCGCAGAAGGAGAAGTCCTCGCTGAGGGGATCGCCGTTGGGCCACTTGCAGGTGCGCTCGGTCAGCTCCACCAGGCGCAGCCGGCGCGAGATCGGCACGACGACGTTGTTCTGCACCGGGCGGATATAGGTCTGGGCGACCGCCTCGGTGTCGAACTGCACCTGAAGCGCCGTGGCTCCGATCGAAGCGGGCATGGAACGGGTCTGGCTCGACATGCGTCCAGCCGACTTCGACACGCTGCCGGCGCTCACGGCAGCCTTCGGCGCCTTCTTTTGCCGTGCCGGCGCGGCGGTCGCCCGCCCGCGGCTCGACAGCTTGAGCCGATGGACCTTGCCAATCACCGCATTGCGGCTGACGCCACCGAGGCTCGCCGCGATCTGGCTGGCGCTCAGGCCCTCGCTCCAAAGCTTCTTGAGAAGTTCGACGCGCTCGTCATTCCAGTTCATCTATCACGATCCTCGCGAAGTCGTGCGGAGCAGGAATCCAAAAGCAACCCGGTAAACCGGGCAACACCACATCTATTCGGATTGATTGGTCCGCCGCACGAAATCTGGTATTTTGTTGTCCTTAAACTACCGGTCGGTGGACTCCGTGACAAGAGTCCCGGATGCAACACGAATCGGATTTTTTGGTTTTCCCCAACTTGGGGCAGGGTGCCTGTCGACAGACCGGCAAAGCATCGGGCGGCACGCGTCCACTGCGATCCCCGCATTGACATTGCGGGCGAAAAAACCAATATTCCGCCAGCAGGCCGCCCCTCGGGCGGCTTTTTTGATTTGGGGTTTGAATTCGGCGAAAACAAGGTCCGTGCCGGAAGCCGGGCCACAATGCCGCGGATGGTGATGATGAACAGTGGAGCCCTCTTCGAGACCTTTGCACGTGCGCCGTTGGCCTTCGAGCGAGGCGAAGGTTGCTGGCTCATCACCGCGGGCGGCGAGCGATATCTCGATTTCGCCGGCGGCATCGCGGTCAACTCGCTTGGGCACTGCCATCCGCATCTGGTCGCCGCCCTGACCGAGCAGGCGGGCAAGCTCTGGCACGTCTCGAACCTCTATAATGTACCGGGCCAGGAGCGGCTTGCGGAGCGGCTGGTCCAAAACAGCTTCGCCGATCGCGTCTTCTTCACCAATTCCGGCGCCGAAGCGTTGGAATGCGCGATCAAGACCGCGCGGCGCTACCACTATACGAACGGGCATCCCGAGCGTTTCCGCATCATCACGTTCGAAGGTGCCTTCCACGGCCGCACGCTGGCGACGATCGCCGCCGGGGGCCAGAAGAAATATATGGAGGGCTTCGGTCCCAAGGTCGAAGGCTTCGACCAGGTGCCGTTCTTCGATCTGGACGCGGTGAAGGCTGCGATCACGCCGGAGACGGCGGCGATCCTGATCGAGCCGCTGCAGGGCGAGGGCGGCATCCGCGAATTGCCGCAGGGTGGCCTGGCGGCGCTGCGCAAGCTGTGCGACGAGCACGGCCTGCTGCTCGTCCTCGACGAGGTGCAGACCGGCGTCGGCCGCACCGGCAAGCTGTTCGCCTATCAGTGGACGGACGTCGAGCCCGACATCGTCGCGATCGCCAAGGGCATCGGCGGCGGCTTCCCGATGGGCGCGTGTCTGGCGACGGACGCGGCCGCCGCCGGCATGACGGCCGGCACGCACGGCACCACTTTCGGCGGCAATCCGCTCGCCATGGCTGTCGGCAATGCCGTGCTCGATGTCGTCCTGTCCGACGGCTTCCTCGACGAGGTGAGCCGCAAGGGCTTGCTTCTGAAGCAGGGCCTGGCCGCTGTCGCCGACGATTTCCCGCAGGTGGTGGAAGGCATTCGCGGCGTCGGCCTCATGGCCGGCCTCAAATGCCGGATGCCGAACATCGACGTGAACAAGGCGCTGCGTGGCCAGCATCTTCTCGCGGCACCCGCCGGAGACAATGTCGTTCGCCTCCTGCCGCCTCTGATTGCCGACGACGACGAGATCCGTATCGCGGTCGACCGCATCCGCGCGGCCGCGGCCAACCTCGCCGCAGCGATCGACAACGCCGCCTGAGGCGGGAGAGTTTCATGAGTTCACAGCCCAGACATTTCACCGATCTTTCGCTGGTGAGCGCCGAGGACCTGCGCCGCATCCTCGACGACGCCAAGGTGCGCAAGGCCGCGCAGAAGGCTGGCACCGCCGAGCAGCCGTTCGCCGGCAAGGTGCTGGCGATGATCTTCGACAAGCCGTCGACCCGCACCCGCGTGTCCTTCGACGTCGCCATGCGCCAGCTCGGCGGCTCGACCATCATGCTGACGGGCGCCGAGATGCAGCTCGGCCGCTCGGAATCGATCGGCGACACGGCGCGCGTGCTGTCGCGCTATGTCGACGCGATCATGATCCGCACCACCGCGCACGAGCGTATGACCGAACTGGCGGAGAACGCGACGGTTCCCGTCATCAACGGGCTGACCGACGACACCCATCCCTGTCAGATCATGGCCGATGTGATGACCTTCGAGGAGCATCGCGGCGCTGTGAAGGACCGCACGATCGCCTGGTCGGGCGACGGCAACAACGTGCTCCATTCGCTGATCGAAGGCTCCGCGCGCTTTGGCTTCAAGCTGAACATGGCTGTTCCCGAGGGGAGCGAGCCCGAACAGCGCTATGTCGACTGGGCGCGGAAAAACGGCGGCCGGCTGACGGTCGGTCATTCGCCGGAAGAGGCGGTGGCCGGCGCGGACGCGGTCGTGACCGATTGCTGGGTCTCGATGAACCAGGAGCACCGAGCCCGCGGCCACAACGTCTTCCTGCCGTTCCAGGTGAATGCCGACCTGATGGCGAAGGCGAAGTCCGATGCGCTGTTCATGCACTGCCTTCCGGCGCACCGCGGCGAGGAGGTCACCGACGAGGTGATCGACGGGCCGAACTCGGTGGTCTTCGACGAGGCGGAAAACCGCCTGCATGCGCAGAAGGCCGTGCTCGCATGGTGCCTTTCCGGAGCAGTCTGACGTGATGGAACCGAAACTTGGCGAGTTCGGCTTCGCCGGCGACGACCATGTCGTGCCGTTCGAAGTCGCCCCGCTCGACGTGCGCGGCCGCATCGTGCAGCTCGGACCGGCGCTCGACCATATCCTTGCGCGGCACGACTATCCCGAACCGGTGGCGCGGTTGCTGGCCGAGGCGATGGTGCTGACTGTGCTGCTCGGCACGGCGCTGAAATTCGACGGCAAGTTCATCCTCCAGACCCGCTCCGACGGTCCGGTCGACATGCTGGTGGTCGATTTCACCACGCCGTCGGCGATGCGCGCCTATGCCCGCTTCGATGCGGACCGGCTGGCGGAGTTCGTCGCCGCGGGCACGACCGCGCCGCAGGATCTGCTCGGCAAGGGCGTGCTCGCCATGACCATCGACCAGGGCGAATACATGCAGCGCTATCAGGGCATCGTCGAACTCGCCGGCCAGTCGCTCGACGAGGTGGCGCGCACCTATTTCCGCCAGTCGGAGCAAATCCCGACCGACGTGCGCCTCGCGGTCGCGCGCCATGTCGTGCGAAGCGAATACGGACCCGACGAACGCTGGCGCGCCGGCGGCCTGATCATCCAGTTCCTGCCCGAGGCCCCGGAGCGGCTGCGCCTGCCGGATCTGCCCGGCGGCGACGGCGATCCGGGGCAGGACTTCTCCGAGATTGCCGATGGCGCATGGCACGAGGCCGTGACGCTGCTGTCGACCGTCGAGGCGTCGGAACTGCTCGACCCGACAGTCGAGTCCGAGCGGCTGCTCTTCCGTCTCTTCCACGAGCATGGCGTGCGCGTGTTCGAGGGAACGCCGGTGCTCGACCAGTGCTCCTGCTCGCGCGAGCGCATCCGCGGCATCCTGGAGGGCTTCACGGCCGAGGAGATCGCCGATTCCATCGAGGACGGCGAGATCAGGGTCTCGTGCGAGTTCTGCTCGAAGCAATACGAGTTCGACCCGGCCGAGTTCGTCACGCCTAATTGACGGTGCGAATCACGCCGGGAAGGTCCAGCGAAAAGGCCGGTATCGTCACATCGAACAGCGCGCCGTCCTCGTTGCGCATCGTGTAGTGGCCGGCCATGAAGCCGGTCGGCGTGGTGAGCGGACAGCCTGATGTATACTGGTAGGTGTCGCCGGGATTGAGTTCGGGCTGGTCGCCGACCACGCCCGGCCCACGCACTTCCTCGACCTTGCCGTTGCCGTCGATGATCCGCCAGTAGCGGGTCAGCAGTTGCACGAAGCCCTCTGAATTGTTGGCGATCGTCACCCGGTAGGCCCAGACATAGCGGCTCTGCTCCGGATCGGAACGCTCCGGCATGTAGATGGGCTCCACCTCGACTTCGATGTTGCGCGTGACGGCGCGGTACATGATGGTTTCCTGCAGTTGCCTTCGAAGTGTCGCCGAGCGTCCGCCGCCGGTCAACAGTCGATGGAGGTGAGGAGGTACGATGCTCGACGGTTGGGCGCGCAGGCGCATCGATCCGGCGCTCGATGCGATCGCTGGCGCGCTGCACGCGGCCGGCATATCGGCCAACGCCGTCACGTTGTCGGCGTTCGCGATCGGGGCTGGGGCAGCTGTCGCCATCGCCATCGGCCATCTCTGGGCCGGCCTTGTGCTCATCCTTCTCAGCCGCCTGTGCGACGGCCTCGACGGCGCGGTCGCCAAGCGGGCCGGGCGGACCGATCTCGGCGGCTATCTCGACATCGTGCTGGACTTCGCCTTTTACGGCATGATCCCGCTCGCCTTCGTGGTCCTCGATCCGGCGAACAACGGCGTTGCCGGCGCGGTCCTGCTCGCGGCCTTCTACGCCAATGGAGCCAGTTTCCTCGCCTTCGCCCTGATGGCTGAGAAGCGCGGCATGAGCAGCGACGCCCGTGGGCCGAAATCGCTGTTCTTCACAACCGGGCTTGCCGAGGCGACGGAGACGCTCGCCGTCTTCCTCGCCTTCTGCGTGTTCCCGACCGTATTCCCCTTCCTGGCCTATGGCTTCGCGGCGGTGACGGCCTATACGACGCTCTCACGCCTCATGCTTGCATACCGACTGTTTGGAGAGACCAATGGATCGTAGGTCCGTCAGTTCGGGTTCCTATCTGGAACCGATCCTCGGCTTCACCCGCGCGGTGAGGATCGGTCAGCATATCGCCGTCGCAGGAACCGCGCCGATCCTTGCCGAGGGTGGCACGGCGGCGAAGGGCGACGTCTACGGCCAGACGATCCGCTGCCTCGAGATCATCGAGAAGGCGATTGTGGATGCCGGCGGAACGCGTGGCGACGTGATCCGAACCCGCATCATGCTCACCGACATGACCCACTGGCGCGAAGCGGCGCGGGCACACGGCGAATATTTCGCCGAGATCCGGCCCGCTACCACCGTGGTCCAGGTCGTCGGCTTCGTCGACCCGGACTGGCTGGTCGAGCTCGAAGCCGACGCGATCGTTTCCTAGCCCGCCGCCTTCAGCGCGCGGTCGAAATCCTCGATCAGGTCGTCCGCGTCTTCCAGGCCGACCGAGAGCCGCAGCGTGCCCGGCCCGATGCCGAGCTCGGCGCGCGCCTCGTCGGTGAGGTTCTTGTGCGTTGTCGTTGCCGGGTGGGTAATCAGGCTCTTCGCGTCGCCGAGATTGTTGGAGATCTTGACGATCTCCAGCGCGTTGGAGAGAGCGAAAGCCGCGCTCTTGCCGCCCTTCACATCGAAGCAGATCAGCGTCGAGCCGCCCTTCATCTGCCGGGCGATGATGTCGGCCTGCGGATGGTCCTTGCGGCCGGGATAGATCACGCGCGAAATGCCGGGGTGCTCCGCCAGCCAGTCCGCGATCCGCCCGGCACTTTCCGTCTGCTGCCTGACACGCAGCGGCAGCGTCTCCAGACCCTTCAGGAGAGTCCAGGCGTTGAACGGCGACAGCGAAGGCCCCGTGTGACGAAAATAGTCGTGCAGATTCTTGTCGATCCATTCCTTGTCGGAGAGGATCACGCCACCAAGGCAGCGTCCCTGGCCGTCGATGTGCTTGGTCGCGGAATAGACGACCACATGCGCGCCGAGTTCGAGCGGCTTCTGCTGCAGCGGCGTGGCGAAGACGTTGTCGACCACGACGCGGGCGCCGATCGAATTGGCGAGCCTGGCCACGGCTGCGATGTCGACCACCTCCAGCGTCGGATTGGTCGGGCTTTCGAGGAAGAACAGCTTGGTATTCGGCCGGACCGCCTTCTCCCATTCGTCCTGCTTCGTGCCGTCGACCAGCGTGGCCTCGATGCCGTATTTCGGCATCAGAGTCTCGATGACCCAGCGACAGGAGCCGAATAGGGCACGCGCCGCCACGACATGGTCGCCGGCCTTGACCGAACAGAGCAGTGCCGCCGAGACGGCCGCCATTCCCGAAGCGGTCGCGCGCGCGTCCTCGGCTCCTTCCAGCGCGCACATGCGCTTTTCGAACATGTCGACGGTCGGGTTGGCATAACGCGAGTAGATGAAGCCCGGCTCGTCGCCCTTGAAGCGGGCCTCGGCGCTCTCGGCCGTCTCGTAGACATAGCCCTGCGTGAGATAGATCGCCTCGGAGGTTTCGCCGTGGTGCGAGCGCAGCGTGCCTCCGTGTACGAGAGCCGTCTGCGGCCGCCAGTTGCTGTTCGTCATGTCCCAAAACCCCAAAACAAAAAACCGGCCGCGAGAAGTCGCAACCGGTCCACAGAGCCTTGCGGCCACACGGTCCTTTAGCGACTTGTTTTACGTGGCTGCAAGCCGACCGGCCAAATCACCACGGGATAACCGCCTCATAGACCCCTGGCCGACTTGCGTCAATCCGGCTGATCCGTAGAGATTCGCGGCGAGCCCGGGCGTGCGGTCCCGGCCGCCGCCGCAGGTCCCGTCGGCGAGAATTCGAGAGAGTGAGTCCTTGCGTCAGACCGGCATCCTTCCCGACCGCGACATCGCCGCCCTGTTTTCCGACGGCGCGCTGACGAGCGGCCGCGCGCTCGACGCCGACCAGATCCAGCCTGCCAGCCTCGATCTCAGGCTCGGCGAGAAGGCCTGGCGCGTGCGCGCGAGTTTCATGCCGGGGCGCCACGCGACGGTGGAGGACAAGCTGGCGCGGCTGAAGCTGCACGAGATCGACCTGCGCGAGAGCGCGGTGCTGGAAACGGGATGCGTCTACATCGTGCCGCTGCTGGAGAAGCTCGCCCTGCCGGCCGACGTTTCCGCCTCCGCCAATCCCAAGAGCTCCACCGGCCGCCTCGACATCTTCACGCGCGTCATGGCCGACCACGCGCAGGAATTCGACAAGATCCCGGCCGGCTATGCGGGCCAGCTCTACATGGAAGTCAGCCCGCGCACCTTTCCGATCGTCGCCCGCACGGGCTCACGCCTGTCGCAGATCCGTTTCCGCAAGGGGCATTCCCTCCTGTCGGAGGCTGAACTCGCGGCCCTCCACGTCGAGCAGACGCTCGTCGCATCGGAAGAGCCCAATATCTCCGGCGGCGGCATAGCACTCTCGATCGATCTCGAAGGCGACGAAAACGGACTGATCGGCTATCGCGGCAAGCGGCATTCCTCGCTGGTCGACGTCGACAAGCGCGCCGCGCACGACATCCTCGATTTCTGGGAGCCGATCTACAATCGCGGCAGCCGCGACCTGATCCTCGATCCGGACGAGTTCTACATCCTGGTCAGCCGCGAGGCGGTGCATGTCCCGCCCGATGTCGCAGCCGAGATGACGCCGTTCGATCCTCTCGTCGGCGAGTTCCGCGTCCACTATGCCGGTTTCTTCGATCCCGGGTTCGGCCATTCCGCCGCCGGCGGCGCCGGCAGCCGCGCTGTCCTGGAAGTTCGCAGCCACGAGGTGCCGTTCATCCTGGAGCACGGCCAGGTGGTCGGCCGCCTCGTCTACGAGCACATGCTGTCACGCCCCAAGGCGCTCTACGGCGTCGACCTGAAGTCGAACTACCAGGCGCAGGGCCTGAAGCTGTCGAAGCACTTTCGCTGAGGTTCAGCGGAAGAGTGCGTCTTTCGCTGCAGCGAGGCAGCCGTTGAATTTTCCGAAAAAGGCGGCTTCCCGTACGGACAGTCGCTCCTTGCCCCAGCCCGCGACGGAAGTTGCCGAGTCGAGCGGTTTGACGGTCTGCTGAAGAAGCCATGGGAGCCTCTGCGCTGTGCAGCGAAGCATTTGCGCGCGAACCGGGTCGATGCCGCAGGTTTGGCCTCGCGCATTGAGATCTTGCCATCTCAGCCGGGCTAAGGCGCCGTCGGCGCCAGCCGTCACAAAGCTGATCTCGGATTCTGAAAAGTTCGCGGCCCGCAGTGCGGCCTTGATCTCCGACTTTGCAGTTCTGATAGAGAGGGCGCTGCAGTCTTCCGCGGCTGCCACACTGGACAAGGGCATGACCATTGCCGTGGCGATGCATATGACGTTCAAGCGCATCGCTTGATCCTCCGAACGAGAACTTAGACGGGCGTGGTGCCGAATTTCAGCGCCCGCACCTCCTCGCGCAGCGCCCTGATCTCGCGCAGGATCTCGTCCTGGTCCTCCTGCAGCGCTTCCCGCTCCGCGCTCGCCTCCGCCTCGTGCTCTTCCTCCATCGCGGAGACGATGACGCCGATGAACAGGTTGAGCACGGTGAAAGAGGTGGCGACGATGAAGGGGATGAAGAACAGCCAGGCGGTCGGATAGACTTCCATCACCGGCCGCACGACGCCATCCGACCAGCCTTCCAGCGTCATCACCTGGAACAGCGTGTAGAGCGAGGCGCCGATGTCGCCGAACCGGTCGGGGAAGGACTGGCCGTAGAGCTTCGTCGCCATCACCGCGAAGACATAGAAGACGAGCGCGAGCAGCAGGATGATCGAGCCCATGCCGGGCAGCGCCGTGATGAAGCCGGTGACGACACGCCTGAGCGACGGGACGATCGAGATCAGCCTCAGCACGCGCAGGATGCGCAGTGCACGCAGCACCGACAGCCCGCCGGTGGCCGGAATGAGCGCCACGCCGACGACCAGAAGGTCGAAGATGCGCCACGGATCCTTGAAGAAGTCGAGTCGGTAGACGGCGAACCGCGCCAGCAGTTCGAGCACGAAGACAGCGAGGATCAGGCTGTCGGCGATGGCCAGCGCCCCGCCGAACGCCGCTACGGCGGAAGGCGAGGTCTCGAGGCCAAGCGTGATCGCGTTGATGAAGATCAGGGCGGTGATGAAGGTCTCGAAGCGGCGCGATTCGATGAGCGTCTTGAGGGCGGTCACGGCGGCTCCGGCGGATGTTGGAAACTCGCAGACAGATGATGCGCGCGCCTCAAACCGTCAAGCGCGATCCTCAGACAGCGGCGGCAGAAAACGGTGGAGAGTTATTGCGGCAGTGTCTCCATCAGGAACCGCACCTGGCTGCCGCCCATCACCTCGCCAATGTCGGCGGGCGACATGCCTGCCTTGAGGAGCGCCTCGGTGATCTTCGCCATGCCCGTCGCATCGAACGGCGTCGTCACCGCACCGTCGAAATCGGAGCCGAGGCCGACATTTTCCGCGCCGACCAGATTGGCTACGTAAAGCTGCGCCCTGGCGATGTCGTCCGCGCTCGTGCCGCAGACCGCGACATCCCAGAAGCCGATGCCGATCAGGCCGCCCTTGTCGGCGATCGCCCGTACCTGGTCGTCGGTGAGGTTGCGGCCGTTGTCGCAGGTGCCCCGCACGCCGGTGTGCGAGACCACGATCGGCTTGGTCGCGATGGCCAGAACGTCGTCGATCTGCGCCATCGAACCATGCGCGACGTCGACGATCATGCCTCTCGCCTCCATGCGGCGGATCATCTCGCGCCCGGCCTCCGTCAGTCCGGTTCGCGCCGCGCCATGCGCCGAGCCGGCCATCTCATTGTCGAAGAAATGCGTTGGCGACATCATCCGGTAGCCGGCGTCGAAGAGCACGTCGACATTGGCCGGGTCGCCTTCCAGCACCTGGGCTCCTTCGAGTGCGAGCACGCCGGCGACGATATCGGGCTCAACCTTGCGGCGGGCGAGAAACCGCTCCAGGTCGCCACGGCTGTAGATCATCGTCAGCTTCCCGTCCGACTTCGCCGCGAACTCCTTCAGCCGCTCAGCCTGGTAGAGCGCGCGCTCTTTCAGGCTGATCCATGTCCTGGGTGGCCAGCGCTGCGCGATGGCGAGGAGCGTGATGTTGTCGCTGTCGGCCGTGTTGTGGTCGATGTTGAGGCCGCGCGGTGTCTTTGACACCACCGAAAAGACCTGCACCGCCACATTGCCTTCGATCAGCCGCGGCACATCCACCTGCCCCCGCGTGCCTTTTTCGAGCAGATCGCGACCCCACAGCAGCGAATCGGCATGCAGATCCGCGACCGTCAGCGTCCTGTGAAGTTCACCCGCGCGCTCGGAGACGGAATAGGGCGGCGGTTCGATCACCGCGTTCATGCCGCGCTCCACCTCGGCGGGCGCGACGAAGAAGAAGACGCCGAGGCTGACGAGAATAAGGACAACCAGGACCCCAAGAGCCCATTTCAGAAATCGCGGCACTGTCTCCCCCCTCATGCAGATCATCCGACAGGTGCGCGCAAGCATGCCATACGTCAAGCGCCGGCGCGTGCCTAACAAGCGCCTTGACAGCGCCCGGTCGGATCGCGGATGACTGTCGCCGCCGCGGGTGTAGCTCAATGGTAGAGCAGCAGCTTCCCAAGCTGAATACGAGGGTTCGATTCCCTTCACCCGCTCCATCCTTTCTCCGGTATGCGGCGACTTTTGACCCGGTGGCGTGGAAACCTTCCCTAACGGAGCGTCTTTACTTGGCTGAATAGAAAAAGTGATTCTCATTCTCGCCAGGGAACATGAAAGGCAAATACGCGATCGCGGCGGCTGCAGAAGTTCCAGTCGAGTATATTAAGTATCAAGAACATATCTATTTGTATAAATTATAATAAGACATATGTGTGACGAATTTCACACAATATGACATATACTATGTAATATAGCTCGTTCCACTGCGATAAAATCCAGTATATTGCCAGATTTTCCTTGCCTTATCTCATTCCGACTGTATTTTCCGTTCGGTCAAAAATTGAATCCTGGAGGATAGGATGACGAGGTTGTCACATGTGGCCAAAATCGCCTCGCTGGCGGTTGGAGCCACGCTGCTGCTGGCTGGGACGGGCAGCGCGCAGATTGGGAACGGGGCGCAGACTATCGAAGCCTTTCCGTCGGGCCAGTCTTCGGCTTCGGCCCCCGTCGGTCCGGGACTGAGCCGCCTGCCTACCACGACGCCCACGGTGACGCCCTATGCGTCCACCGGCGGAACGCCGCCCGTCGGCAATGCCGCTGGTGCAATCGGCGAAAGCGGGGTGGGCAGCAATGCCTACGGCCTGAACACCTCGTACAAGTGGCCTTACACCATTGCCCGAGTGGCGGTGACTGGCGCACCATATAATACGACCAACGGCGCAGCGGTGCCTGTCTCGAGCCGTCCTTATCGCTATGCCGGCAAGCTCTGGATGCGTTTTGGCTCAAGCTGGTACGTCTGCACCGCTTCGCTCGTGAAGAAGGGCGTGCTGATCACCGCCGCGCACTGCGTGCACAACTATGGCCAGGGCCAGGCGGGCTTCGCCGATGAAGTTCGCTGGTATCCTTCGAACTACGCCGCAGCCGGCGGACCGTTCGGCTTCTACACAGGGCAGTCCTGGCGCGTTCCGACGCCGTATGTGAACGGCACGGATACCTGCCAGACAGGTGCCACGGGTGTTGTCTGCAACAACGACATCGCCACCGTGCGCCTCGCGCCCCGGAACGGCGCCTATCCGGGAACCACGATGGGCGGCTGGTATGCCTATGGCTGGAACGGATACAGCTTCCTCGCGACGCCGATCTTCGGCAATGCGACGGTCGCGGCGATCACCCAGATCGGCTATCCGGTCGCGATCGACAACGGCTACCAGATGCTGCGCGGTGACTCGTTCGGCAAGTTCATCGCCATGACCGGTTCCAACGGCAAGGCGCTGAGGAACACCCAGCTCGGCTCCGCCATGACCGGCGGCTCGTCGGGCGGGCCGTGGCTGGTGAACTTCGGCACGGCGCCGGTCGTCACCGGCAGCGCGTCGCTCGGCAAGGCCGGTACGGTTGGACGCAACATCGTCGTGGGCGTCACGAGCTGGGGCTATACCACGGTCGGCATCAACGTCCAGGGCGCGTCCTGGTTCGGCCAGAACGCCGAGTTCCCGCTGGCCAGCTACGGTGCTTACGGCGCCGGCAACATCGGCAAGCTCATGCAGGACACATGCACCGCGAACCCGGGCAACTGCTGAGCTGAGCAGCTGCTGACTTGAAAGATGGGGCCTCCGGGTAATTCCGGGGGCCCTTTTCATTGGTTGAGCAGCGTCTCCGCCGGCCAGCTACACTTCATTCAGGGCGCGTTCGGACACCGCGGGTACTCCGTCCTTCGCCGTCTTGCTGCATATCGCGTCTATCGCCGGCTTGATATCGCCACTCTCTGCGCGTATCTGCCGGCTGTATCGGAGATGAATCCATGCCCGACGGCGTGAATCGCATTCTTGGCGACAGCCCGCTGCGCCTGCTCTTGAAGCTGGTGGTCGCGTCCTTCATCGTCGGCATGATCATGGCCTCGCTCGGCCTGTCGCCGTGGGATATCCTCATCGGCGCCCGCGATTTCCTGGTCCGGCTCTGGAACATGGGCTTTTCCGCCATCGACCAGTTCCTGGGTTACATCCTGCTGGGCGCGGCGGTCGTGGTGCCGATCTGGCTGATCCTTCGGCTCGTCAACTACCGCCGCAACTGATCGCGGCTTCCAGGACGAGGGCGCCGTTTGGGAGCGCCTAATCCAGCGTTGCTTCTGCCCAGCGCTCTGTTGCGCTGTCACGGATGTCGCGGATAGAGGCGAGGCCCTCCCTGGCGGCGAAGCGGGACAGGCCGGATACAATTTCGCCCGGCAGGCCGGGCCCCGCAAAGATCATCCCCGTATAGAGCTGGACGAGATCGGCCCCGGCGCGGATCTTCTCGATCGCCGTCTCAGTTGTGTCGATCCCGCCGACGCCGACCAGCGGAAAATCCGGCCCCAGCCTCAGGCGCATCCGCGCGAGCATCGCCGTCGAGCGGTGGAAAAGGGGACGACCCGACAGCCCGCCCGCCTGCTTCGCCGTCTCCGTGTCTTGAACGCCGGCGCGGGAAAGCGTGGTGTTCGACACGATCAGTCCATCCAGCTTCTGCGTGAGCAACTCGGCGGCAATGTCGTCGAGATCGGCATCGACGAGATCCGGCGCGATCTTCAGGAAGATCGGCGTCGCAACTCCCGTCCCGGCGCGCGCCGCGATCACCCTGCCCAGCAGTTCGGCGAGTGCCTCGCGGCTCTGCAGCGCCCGCAGTCCTGGTGTGTTCGGCGAGGAGATGTTGACGGTCAGGTAGGACGCGCTCCTCGCAAAGGTACGCACCCCGGCCTCGTAGTCCGCGATCCGGTCGGCCGAATCCTTGTTGGCGCCGATGTTGACGCCGACAATGCCGCCGCCCCGCCGCTTTGCCAGTCTCTGCGCCAGTGCCGCATGTCCCTGATTGTTGAAGCCGAGACGGTTGATCACGCCGCGGTCGCTCATCAGGCGGAAGATGCGCGGCTTCGGATTGCCCGATTGGGGCAAGGGGGTAACCGTCCCGACCTCCGCGAAGCCGAACCCCAGCCGCAGCAGCGCGTCCGGAATCTCGCCGTTCTTGTCGTAGCCCGCCGCCATGCCGAGCGGATTGGGGAAGCGCAGCCCGGCGATCTCGACCGTAAGGCGCGGATCAGGCTTCGGGGAGCAGGCGAGAGGCATGCCCGACCTGAGCGCCGCGATCGAAAGGCCATGCGCCGTTTCCGGGTCGAAGGCGAAGAGCAGTGGCAGCCCGAGTTTGAAGGGCGAGACCATCAGGCGCCGAGGTCCGGAAACACATGGTTGCCGTCAGGGCCGAGCGGCATCTCTCTGACCCACAGCGCGGCGGAAACGGGCACGGGAGCATAGAGGTGTGGGAAGAGCGCGCCGCCGCGCGACACCTCGTAGCGCATCGCCGCGCCGAACGCGCCGTCGTCCACCGCGATCAGCAGAAGGTCGCCCTGGCCGGCGAAGTGTTTCGCCGCGGTCTCCCGCACCTGCTCGGCGGTCGAGAAATGGATGAAGCCGTCCGCAAGGTCGATCGGCGCGCCCTCGAACAGGCCCGTCTCCGCCGCCTTGTCCCACAGCGCGCGCGGCGCGATCTTGTAGATAATCCGTGACATGGCTGCGCTATAGACGACAAGCCGACGCGCCGGAAGCGGGGTGGACCCAACCGCGGACATGTCCACCGCATTTCCGGCGCAAAGATCAGGGATGAATCGCGAGAGAGCAGGAGGTCCCCATGCGCATCGCCCGACTGGCAGCATTCGCCCTCGCCGCGACCATTCCGGCCGCCGTCGCGCAAGAGGCGGAAACCCGCTATACGCTCGAAAAGACGCCGGACGGCTATGTCCGCATGGATAACCGCACCGGCGAGATGTCGGTCTGCACGGAGCGCGCGGGACAACTCGTTTGCCGTCTTGCCGCCGACGAACGCTCCGCGTGGCAGGGCGAGATCGACCGGCTGACGCGCCGTCTCGACGAGGTCGAAAAGCGTCTCGGCGCGCTCGAAGGCTCGCCCACCCCGCAGACGGCGCTGCCGAGCGAGGAACAGTTCGAGCAGAGCTTGACCTTCATGGAGCGCTTCTTCCGCCGCTTCATCGACATCGTGAAGGATCTGGAAGCCGAAACCGATACCGCCAAGCCCGAGGCGCCATCGCCGCAGAAGACCTGATCAACTCAACCGGCGGTCGGCGGCGAATAAGGCGTGAGGCCCGCAAGCTGAAGCAGGGCGGAAGCGGCGAACAGCCCGAGCGCCACCCACAGCGTTACCTGGGCATAGTGGCCGTAGACCTCGCGCATGATCGTCGCGAAGACGAGCTTGGCATGAGCCTCCGCCGGCCGGTTCGCCTCGTCCAGATAGAGCCAGACTTCGCTGTGCCGCGGATTGCGCGAGGCAGCCGTCATTGCCCTCCAGAGAAGGATCAGGGACATAACGAGCGCCAGCACCGCGCCCGACCTGAACGACGAAACCGGCGCAAAGGAA
The DNA here is from genome assembly GCF_900177325.1 of Mesorhizobium australicum. NCBI lineage: Bacteria > Pseudomonadati > Pseudomonadota > Alphaproteobacteria > Hyphomicrobiales > Phyllobacteriaceae > Mesorhizobium > Mesorhizobium australicum. The sequence goes on from NZ_FXBL01000004.1 coordinate 1,615,383, forward strand.
AAGCCGACCATCACGCAGCCGATCGCGAGCCAGCCGAACATCACCGCGCGTCCGACGCACTCGACGGCAACCTGCCTGATCTGGTTCATGTCGCTCTCCGGCGGAGCACTTTGGGACGATCATTGCTGCGTCATGGGCCGCATCGCAAATCACTTTGCGGAGAAGCCGCCAGGCAGTGTTTCGTTCCCGCGAATGTCCGGAATTTCGCGCGGTCAGGTATGCGTGCCGCCGCGGCTGGCCGCTGCCGGCAGGTAGCGCTGGATCAGCTCCTGCACATGGGCGTTGCGGCCGTTTGCGCTCTCGCCGCCCATCACCGTCACGATCAGGCGCTTGCCGTCGCGATTCACCGAGGTGACGATGTTGAAGCCCGAGGCACGGATATAGCCGGTCTTGATTCCGTCGATCCCGCCGGTCTCGAGCAGCTTGTTGTGGCCGCGCACCATCTTGCCCGCATAGGCAAATTCGCGCGTCGAGAAATAGGCATAGTGGTGCGGGAAGCGCTGGCGCAGCGCCATCCCGAGCAGGGCCATATCCCGGGCGCAGGTCTGCTGCCCGGCGTCGGGAAGGCCCGAAGCGTTGCGGAACGTTGTCTTCGTCATCCCGAGCGCGCGCGCCCTGGCGGTCATGTTGGCGGCGAACTGCGCCTCCGATCCGCCGAGATACTCGCCGACGGCGGCCGCCACGTCGTTGGCCGAGCGCACGACCAGCGCGCGAATGGCGCTGTCGACATCGATCGATCCACCCGGCTTGATCCCCATCTTGGTTGGCGGCTGCGAGGCGGCGTGGGCCGAGATCGGAATCTGGGTCGACTTGCTGATGCGGCCGGAATCCAGCGCCTCGAACAGCATGTAGATGGTCATCATCTTGGTGAGGGAGGCCGGATAGCGGATCTGGTCGGCCGAGGCGGAATAGAGCGTGCGGCCGGTGTTCGCGTCGACCACGATCGCGGCATATTTCTCCGACTGGATCGGCTGGATCTGCAGCGCCCTGGTCGGCGAACTCGTGGAACAGGCCGCAAGCGAAAAGGCCATCGCCCCTGCCAGGACAAGCCGCAAGATCGGTCGCATGTTCATTCCGGCCGCCTAGAACCCTCATGTCCCGCCGGAGCGGCGGGCGATTGCCCCTCGGCGCCACCTGTCGCGCCGCTGTGGCGCGGCGTCAACTCCCGCGGGAATTGCCGCGTACACATGCCCGTGAGTTCTCCGAAAGGTGTTGCGCGGATGCCGCGCTCAGGCGCCGATCCGCCCGGTAAGGCCCGCCCAACTCGAATCCTGTGAGTCGGCGTCCCAGATCGCATTGCGCTTCGAAAGCGCCTTCTCCCACGCGATCGAGGTCTCCGCGATCGTGTCGATGCTGTCGTAGCGTGGCACCCAGTTGAGCGTCGACTTCAGCAGAGTCGGATCGGCGATGACGCAGGGCATGTCGCCTTCGCGCCGCGGTCCGAGATGCACCTCGATGCTGCGCCCGCTTGCGCGCTGCACCGCCTCGATCAGGTCGAGCACGGAATATCCGTGGCCGTAGCCGCAATTTGCGACCAGGTTGCCGCCGCCCGAGCGCAGATGCAGCAGCGCCAGGCGATGCGCGGCGACGAGGTCACTCACATGGATGAAGTCGCGGATGCAGGTGCCGTCATGCGTCGGATAGTCGGTGCCGAACACTTCGATGCGGCTGCGCTTGCCGAGCGCGGCCTCGACTGCGACCTTGACCAGATGCGTCGCGCCCTTGGTCGATTGGCCGGTGCGGCCGCGCGGATCGGAGCCGGCGACGTTGAAATAGCGCAGCGCGGCGTAGTGGAACTCGTGCGCGCGGGCGACATCCCGCAGCATCAGCTCCGTCATCATCTTCGAGACGCCATAGGGCGTCTCCGGCGCCAGCCTATAGCTCTCCGGCACCGGATCGGAATGGGTCATGCCGTAGACGGCGGCCGTGGAAGAGAAGATGAAGTTCTTTACCCCGCCGCGCACGGCCGACTCGATCAGGGTGCGCGACTTGGAGGTATTGTTCTCGTAATAGGCGAGCGGATCGGCGAGCGATTCCGGCACCACGGCCGAGCCGGCGAAATGGATGATCGAATCGATGTCGTTGCGGCGCAGGATGGTCTTCATCAGCTCCTGATCGGCGATGTCGCCGATGACAAGGCGCGCCTCGGGCGGCACGGCCCAGCTGAAGCCGGTCGACAGACGGTCGAGCACCACCACGTCCTCGCCGTGGTCGAGCAGTTCCCAGACCATGTGGCTGCCGATATAGCCGGCGCCTCCCGTCACAAGTACAGCCATACGAAGCACCCTTTGGCCGACCAAGGCCGGCAAGACGCGCCGGCCGCCCGGATTTCCGGTGCCCCAAGGTTAGCGCGAAAGGCTTAAGGAAGCGTAGGCTGAAAACTTGGGGCTGCCGGCGTGTCTTGATCCAGGACAAAGCGGCATCGGCCCGAAACGTTCATTTGGGAATAGCTGCTGCATCGGCAGCGTTTGCCGTGGCAATTTGACCGTCAGCGGCGAATGGATTCCCCCGGCGTCCGGGACTATGTTCCGGCGCGAATGCAGGACTAGGGTATGAACTACCAACGTTTTTTCCAGGAAGCGATCGATCAGCTCCACGCCGAGCGCCGCTATAGGGTCTTCGCCGATCTCGAGCGGATCGTGGGTTCTTTCCCCCGCGCGATCTGGCGCTCCGGCGGCGACACAAAGGAAATCACCGTCTGGTGCTCGAACGATTATCTCGGCATGGGCCAGCATCCGGATGTGATCGCAGCCATGCAGAACGCGGCCGGGTGCATGGGCTCCGGCGCTGGCGGAACGCGCAACATCTCCGGCACCAACCATCCGCTTGTCGAGCTCGAGGCTGAACTCGCCGACCTGCACGGCAAGGAGGCTGGCCTCGTCTTCACCTCCGGTTTCGTCTCCAACGAGGCGTCGATCTCGACCATCGGACGCCTGCTGCCCAACTGTCTCATCCTCTCGGACGAACTGAACCACTCCTCGATGATCGAGGGCGTGCGCCGCTCGGGCGCGGAGAAGAAGGTCTTCCGTCACAACGACGTGCGCCATCTGGAAGAGCTGCTGCGTGCGGCGGGGCGTGAGCGCGCCAAGCTGATCGTGTTTGAATCCGTCTACTCGATGGATGGCGATATCGCGCCGATCGCCGAGATCGCCGACCTCGCCAAGCGCTACAATGCCATGACCTATATCGACGAGGTCCATGCGGTAGGCATGTATGGCGACCACGGCGGCGGCATCACCGAGCGCGAGGGGCTCGCCGACCGCATCGACGTGATCGAGGGCACGCTGGCCAAGGCATTCGGAACGCTGGGCGGCTACATCACCGGCACCAGGGAAGTGATCGACGCGGTCCGCTCCTATGCGCCGGGATTCATCTTCACAACAGCGCTGCCGCCTTCCATTGCAGCGGCCGCGACTGCCTCGATCCGCCACCTCAAGGTGTCGGGTGCCGAGCGGGAGGCGCAGCAGCGCCAGGCCACGCACACGAAGGAGGTTCTTTCGGGAGCGGGCCTGCCCGTCATGCCCTCGCAGACGCATATCGTGCCGGTGCTCGTTGGCGATCCGGAACTGTGCAAGATGGCGAGCGACCGGCTGCTCGCAGTGCACGGCATCTACATCCAGCCGATCAACTATCCGACTGTGCCGCGCGGTACCGAGCGCCTGCGCATCACCCCGACGCCGTTCCACACCGACGGATTGATCGACGGGCTGAAGGACGCGTTGGTCGAAACCTGGACCGCGCTCGGCATACCGTTCAGCGACATGCGCAAGCCGGGCATCGAAAAGAGCGACCGGATCATTCCGCTGGTCGTGCCGTCCGCCGGCGGCTGACCGGAAGCCAGCGTCGCGCCTTTGACTCAAAGGCTGGTGAGCGCATAGCGTGCGTCCTGTTTCCTGACGCACGGAGGGCGCGATGTTGGATGCTCGCGACGATCGGCTGGCGATCCGCGATCTCGTCGAAAACTGGGCCGTCTGGCGCGACGCCGGCGAGTGGCAGCGGTTCCGAACCGTTTGGCACGACGACGGTATCATGATGGCCACCTGGTTTCAGGGGACGGCTGATGAGTTCATCGCGGTCAGCAAGTCGGGCTTCGAGCGCGGCGTACGGATTCTGCATTTTTTGGGCGGCTCATCGATCGATGTCGCCGGCGATCGCGCGATCGCGCAGACCAAGATGACCATCAGCCAGCGTGCGGACGTTGAAGATGTCCTCTGCGACGTCGTCTGCACCGGCCGCTTTTACGATTTCCTCGAAAAGCGTGACGGCAGATGGGGGCTGGTCCTGCGCCAGCCGATCTACGAAAAGGATCGCATCGATCCCGTCGATCCCAAGCAGGTCCCGCAACTGGATCGGAAACTTCTGGAGAGCTTCCCCGAAGGCTATCGGCATCTCGCCTATCTTCAGACGGGCATCGGCTACCGGGTCAAGCCCGATATGCCGGGGCTGACCGGCGATGCGGTGCAGGCCCTGTATGCGCGCGGCAGAAGGTGGCTTGCGGGCGGACCGGCGGTCTGAAGGCCTCAGAGGTTCCTGATCCAGGTTGCCAGCCGGTTGGCCGATTCCTCCACCTGATCCAGCCGGCGGTGGAAGCAGATGCGGAAGAATCCGGCGCCGTCCTCTTCGAACGCCGTTCCAGGCGCCAGTCCGACATTCGCCTGGTCGACGATGTCGAACGCGGCCTGGCGCACGTCGGTCACCCCGTCGATCGAGAAGTAGAGATAGAACGCGCCCGCCGGCACGCTGAAGCGAGCCCGTCCGGTCTCGCCGAGGATGCGGCAGACGATGTCGCGCGCCTGATGCGCGCGCTCGACCTGCGAGGCGATGAAGGCGTCGCCATGATCGAGCGCTGCGACCGCGCCGCGCTGCATGAACTGCGCGACGCCGGAGGTCGAATACTGGATCAGGTTCTCGAACACGGCCTGGAGGTCGGGATGGACCTTGAGCCAGCCGACGCGCCAGCCGGTCATGGCCCAGTTCTTCGAGAAGCTGTTGACGAAGAGGATGCGGTCGTCCGGCTCCATCACGTCCATGAACGACGGCGCGCGCCGGCCGCCATAGTAGAACAGCGAATAGATCTCGTCGGCGACGATCCAGATACCCTTTTCGCGCGCCATGGAAAGCAGCGCCTTCAGCGTCTCGATGTCGGCGGTCCAGCCGGTCGGGTTCGACGGCGTGTTGACGAACAGCGCCCGCGTGCGCGGCGTGATCGCGGCCTCTACCTTGTCGACGTCGCAGGTCCAGCCATTGCCGGACCAGTCGAGATGGACCGGCACCGGCCTGGCACCGGCCACGCCCGCCGCGGCGGCGAGATTCGGCCAGGCCGGCGACAGGTAGACGATCTCGTCGCCCGCGCCGGCGATGGCGTCGATGGCAAGCTGGATCGACTGCATGCCGGAGCCGGTGACGATGAACTCCTCGGCGGCGAAGTCGCGGCCGAAATGACGCCTGTGATAGCGCGCGAGCGCCTCGCGCAACTCGGGAATGCCGCGCTGCCAGGTGTAGAAGGTCTCGCCGGCGCCGAGCGCCTCCATCGCGGCCATGGTGATGAAATCAGGTGTCGGCAGGTCTCCCTCGCCAGCCCAGAGCGGGATCAGCCCCTCTTTGCCACGGCCGTGGTTCATGACGGCGACGATGCCGCTTTCAGGCGCGAGGCGCGCTTCGGGACGGAGATAGGATGTGATGGAGGCAGGCAAGGAAGGCTATCCGGTTGGAAGCCAAGCCTTAGCCGGTTTCCAGCCCCGACAAAACAGAAATCCCCGGCCGCGGGCGACCGGGGAGTGTGTTGCGGACGTCTCCTGACGATCAGGCCTTCTTGGCGAGAAGGTCGCGGATCTCCGTGAGGAGCTGCACGTCTGCGGGGGCAGCGGCCACTTCGACCGGCTTCTCCTTCTCGAGGCGCCTGCGCAGGTTGTTCAGCAGCTTGACCATGATGAAGATGATCCACGCCAGGATCAGGAAGTTGATCACGACGGTCAGGAAGCTGCCATAGGCGAACACCGCGCCCTGCTTGCGTGCCTCCTCCAGCGAGGTGGCGGTGACCGACGACGACAGAGGGAGGAAATAGTTGGAGAAGTCGAAGCCGCCGAAGATCGCGCCCACGATCGGCATGATGATGTCGCTCACGAGTGACGAGACGATCAGACCGAACGCACCGCCGATGATGACGCCAACGGCAAGGTCCATGACGTTGCCCTTCGAGATAAACTCCTGGAATTCCTTCAGCATCTGGTCCCTCCGAAATGCGGGGTTGCACAGGCCGGCCGCAATCCATTGGCAGCCCGATCGCGTGACCATAGCGGATTCCGTTCCGGCAGACAGTGCAAAATTCGCGGCGTAGCCGCCGCTGAAGGGAACTTTTCCCGCGACTTACGTCGCCCTTGATCGCCCGCCACAAGACGCGCAATGGTTCTGCCACGCCGGCCAAGGAGGAAATAGGGCGTGCAGGGCTGGGTCATCGTCATCATCGCGATCGCCTACGTCACGCTGCTGTTCGGCGTGGCGAGCCTCGGCGATCGCCGCGCGGCCCTGCTCGGCTCGGGCCACTCGCGCCCGTATATCTATGCTGCGAGCCTTGCGATCTACTGCACCTCCTGGACCTTCTTCGGCTCTGTCGGCCTCGCCTCCGAGCGCGGTCTCGAATATCTGGCGATCTATATCGGCCCGGCGCTGGTCTTCATCTTCGGCTTCCCGCTGCTGCGCCGGGTGATCCGTCTCGCCAAGACCGAGAAGATCACCTCCGTCGCCGACTTCCTCGCAGCCCGCTACGGCAAGAGCTTCGCCGTCGCCTCGATCGCCACCATCATCGCCACCGTCGGCGCCATCCCCTACATCGCCCTCCAGCTCAAGGCGATCTCGGGGTCGGTCAGCCTGATGGTCGAGCACTACAACGGCGCGGCTCCGGCCCTGGATTTCTTCATCGGCGACGTGTCGCTCGCCGTCGCCTTCCTGCTGGCCGTGTTCGCCGTGCTGTTCGGCACGCGCCACGCCGACGCGACCGAGCATCAGGACGGGCTCGTGCTCGCGGTGGCGGTGGAATCGATCGTCAAGCTTGCCGCCTTCCTGGTGATCGGCCTTGCAATCACCTTCTTCTTCCTCGGCGGTCTTGACGGTTTCATCGCGGCCACCTCGGCGAATGCGGAGGTGACCCAGGCGGCGAACTACCAGACATCGCCATCCACCTGGATCGTGATGACGGTGCTGAGCGGCTTCGCGATCCTGCTCCTGCCGCGCCAGTTCTACGTCACCATCGTCGAAAACCGCAGCGAGGGCGAGCTGCGCACGGCGACATGGCTCTTTCCGCTCTATCTGGTGGTGATCAACCTGTTCGTCCTGCCGATCGCGTTTGCCGGCCTGACGCTCGTGGGCCACGAAACCTCGGCGGACCTCTATGTTCTGTCCGTGCCGCTGCTCGCGGGCCACGACCTGCTTGCGCTCGCCGCCTTCATCGGTGGCCTGTCGGCGGCCACCGCGATGGTGATCGTCGAGAGCGTCGCGCTCGCCATCATGATCTCCAACGATCTGGTCATCCCGATCTTCGCCCGCGGCATGCTGCGCCCGACCGAGCGCCGGCGCGAGGACCTCTCGACGGTGATCCTCAACATCCGTCGCGCTGCGATCTTCATCGTCCTGTTCGTGGCCTTCCTCTACTACCGCGAGGCGACGACAAACACGCGGCTGGCCTCGATCGGGCTGATGTCCTTTGCTGCGATTGCCCAGTTCGCGCCGGCCTTCGTGGGCGGGCTGGTGTGGCGCGGCGCCAATGCGCGCGGCGCCATCCTCGGTATGACGGCGGGTTTTGCCGTCTGGACCTACACGCTGCTCGTCCCGTCTTTGCTTCCACCCGACACCGACTTCGTCGCGCACGGCCTGTTCGGGATCGCCGCGCTGCGGCCGCAGGCGCTGATCGGCACGGTCGCCGAGCCGCTGAACCACGGTGTGCTGTGGAGCCTCGCCATCAACACGCTCTTCTTCGTGCTGGGATCGCTGTCGCGCGCCTCGAAGCCGCTGGAACGCATCCAGGCCGCGCTCTTCGTGCCGCGCGACCAGAACCCGATGCCGAGCCTGCGCCGCTTCCGCACCGCGGTCACCGCCAACGACCTGCGCGAGACGATTTCACGCTATCTCGGCGTCGAGCGGACGGAGCGCTCGTTCGAGACCTTCGAGAAACAGTCGGGCGCCCGCATCGTCGGGTCGGAGCCCGCGAACACGGCGCTGATCCGCTATTCCGAACAGTTGCTCACCAGCGCGGTCGGTTCGTCGTCGGCCCGGCTGATCCTGTCGCTGCTGTTCCAGCGCAACGACAAATCCTCGCGCGACGCGTTCCGCCTGCTGGACGACGCGTCGGAAGCCCTCCAGCAGAACCGCGACCTGCTGCAGATCGCGCTCGACCAGATGGCGCAGGGCATCACCGTGTTCGACCGCGATTTCCGGCTGACCTGCTGGAACCGCCAGTATCGCGTCCTGTTCGACCTGCCGGAGGAACTGGGGCAGGTAGGCGTCTCGCTCAGCCAGATCCTCGACCTGCTCGTCCAGCGCGGCGACCTGGAACCCAGCGCGGAGACGACCATTCTCGACCGCCTGTCGACCTATGACCAGCCCTGGCAGCTGGAGCTCAGGACCAGCGGCCGGATCGTGGAGCTGCGCTCGAACCCGATGCCTGACGGCGGCATGGTGGCGACCTATGCCGACATCACCGCGCGGGTGCATGCCGACAAGGCGCTGAAGGTCGCGAATGAGTCGCTCGAACAGCGCGTCGCCAGCCGTACGGCGGAACTCACCCGCGTCAACAGGGAGCTGGCCGAGGCGCAGATGCTGGCCGAGGAGGCCAATCTCGGCAAGACCCGCTTCCTCGCGGCCGTCGGCCACGACATCCTCCAGCCGCTCAACGCCGCGAGGCTCTACTGCGCTTCGCTGATCGAGCGCACGCGCAAGGGCTCGGAGCGGGAGGCGGCCGCCAACATCGATTCCGCCCTCGATTCCGTCGAGGCGATCCTGGGCGCAGTGCTCGACATTTCGAGGCTCGATGCGGGCGCGATGAAGCCGCAAGCGACCGTGTTCCGCCTCGACGGCCTGCTGCGCCAGATCGGAACCGACTTCCAGCCGCTCGCGCGGGAGAAGAACCTCAGCCTGCGCATCGTGCCGTCCAGCATCGCGGTGATGACCGACCGCAACCTGTTCCGGCGCCTGCTGCAGAATCTCGTCTCCAACGCGATCAAATATACCCGCTCCGGCAGCGTGCTGGTCGGCGCGCGCCGCCGCGGCTCGCTGGTCGAGATACAGGTGGTCGACACCGGCATCGGCATTCCGGCGGACAAGCTGAACAGCGTTTTCCAGGAGTTCCTGCGGCTGGACGAAGGGGCGAGGGAGGCGCAGGGGCTTGGCCTCGGCCTGTCGATTGTCGACCGCATTGCTCGCGTGTTGCGCCTGGAACTGAGGCTCGGTTCGACCGAGAAGGGCACGACCTTCTCCGTGCTCCTGCCGATTTCGGCCGCGCAGGAACTTCCGGTCCTGGAGCGCGGCCGAGTCGAGCGGCAGGGGGCCTTCTCGGTCGACGGCATGACCGTCTATTGCATCGACAACGACGAACGGATCCTGGAAGGGATGCGCCAGCTTCTCGAAGGCTGGGGATGCCGCGCCGTGCCGATCTCGGGCAGTGCCGCGCTCGACGCCATGGATGCGAAGGAACTGCCGCGGCCGGACATCGTGTTCGCCGACTACCATCTCGACGACGAGACGGGTTTCGACCTGATCGCCGCCCTGCGCCTGCGCTTCGGTGAGGAGGTGCCGGCGGTTCTCGTGACGGCCGATCGGTCGGCGGATGTGCGCCAGAAGGCTGCCAACCTCGACATCCCTATCCTCAACAAGCCGGTGAAGCCGGCCGGCCTGCGTTCGATGCTCGCCCGGTATCAGCGCACGGCCGCGGCCGCTGAATAGGTCAGGCGGTGGGCAGCGGCTCGGAGCCGATCTTGGAAAGCTGGATCACGGCCTGGGTGCGGCTGTCGACGCCGAGCTTCTGCAGCACGGCGGACACATGCGCCTTGATCGTCGCTTCGGACACGCCAAGCTCGTAGGCGATCTGCTTGTTGAGCAGACCTTCCGCCAGCATCGACAGGACGCGCGACTGCTGCGGCGTCAGCGACTGCAGCCGCTGGATCAGGTCGGAAATCTCGGGATCCGCCTCGACGCCGAGGTCGATGTCTTCCGGCGACCAGATCCCGCCGGCGAGCACGGTCGAGATGGCCGTGCGGATATGCTCCATGCTGGACGACTTCGAGATGAAGCCGGACGCGCCGAGGCTGAGCGCGCGGCGTATCGTCTCCGGGTCGTCATGCGCCGACACGATGACGACCGGCACGCCGGCCTGGATACCGCGCAGCGCGACAAGGCCGGACAAGCCGCTGACGCCGGGCATGGCGAGGTCGAGCAGAATGAGGTCGAGATCGTCGTTGGCCGCCACGATCGCCCGCGCGGTCTCGAAGTCGCCCGCCTCAAGTATTTCCGGATCGCCGCCGATCCCGGCCAGCGCCTGCTTCAGCGCGCCGCGAAACAGCGGATGATCGTCGGCGATCATGAACCTGACGCCTGTTGCCACCCGTTCCTCCCGAATATCCGACGGTCTGTTGCCAGCGGTTTGAATCAGGACTTTAGGCGCTCGGCAAAGCATTTCAAGCGCCGCATCGCCGCGAGGGACGGAGTTTTCCGGCGATCTTGGCGTCTAGCCCCGATGTTGCTCGGCCATCCGCGACAATTCCTGCCGATGCCGGTACATCGCCTTCAGCATCGCGTCGTCGCGGTCGAAAGCGGCGCGGACGGTCGGATTGGGCATCCGGCGTCGCTCAGGCTGCCTCATGGCCTGACATGCCGCTGCGAGGTCGGGATGGATGCCTGCCGCCGCCGCTCCGGCCATCGCCGTGCCGAGCAGCACGGCGTCTTCCGCTTCCGTCTCCGCCACCTCCACGCCGGTCGCGTCGGCATAGAGTTCCATCAGAAGCGGATTGCGCGTGTGTCCGCCGGTGACGTGCAGGGATTCGATGCTGTAGCCGTGCGCGTTCATGTGCTCGAGGATTTGCCGCACGCCAAGCGCGATGGCTACCGCCGTGCGCCAGTAGAGCCGGCACAGCCCGTCGAAGGATGCATCGAGCGTCAGGCCGCTGATTGCGCCGGTCGCATGCGGGTCGGCGAAGGGGGAGCGGTTGCCGTGGAAGTCCGGCAGCACGTGCAGGTCCGGCGCCAGATGCGGTTCGCGCGCGCGCAGTTCGGCGATCCTGGCGATGATGCGTGCATGTGCCTGAGCATCGGGTTCGCCGCCCTTGCCATGCAGCCGGATGATATGATCGAGCAGCGCGCCCGTCGCGGACTGGCCGCCTTCGGATTGCCAGAGCCCGGGCAGGGCGGTGCCGAAATAGGGGCCCCAGATGCCGGGCACCATGCGCGCATCTCCGGCAAACGCCATCACGCAGCTCGACGTGCCGGCGATCAGCGCCAGATGCCGGTCGGCGGCCTCGGAGGCATGCGCGCCGATCACGCCGAGCGAGCCGGCGAAGGCGTCGATCATTCCGGGACTGACGAGGCAGGACGGCGACAGGCCAAGTTCTCCGGCAGCGGCCGGCGTCACCGTGCCGATGGCGCTCCCGACAGCACTGGCTTCGTCCGGCAGGCCACCCCGAACGAGCATATCGCCGAGGCCGACCCTGTCGAAGAAATCGCGCCGCCAGCCGCCCTCATGCGCGAGATAAGTCCATTTCGTCGTCAGCGTGCATTGCGAGCGCGCCGTCGTTCCCGTCGCCTTCCAGGTGAGGAAATCGGCGAGGTCGAAGAAATGCCCGGCCGCCGCCCAGGTCGCCGGTGCGTTCCGCTTCAGCCACATCAGCTTCGGCGTCTGCATTTCCGGCGACATCACGCCGCCGATATGGGCGAGCACCGGATGACCGGTGGCGGTGCATTCGTCCGCCTCGGCGAGCGCCCGGTGGTCGAGCCAGACGATCGTGTCCCAGCGGCTCTCGCCACCTGCCGACACGGAGAGTTGGCGCCCGTCCCTCCCGCGCACCACCAGCGAGCACGTCGCGTCGAAGGCGATCGCGCCGATGTCGTCGGGCCGGGCCTCCGACTTCGACCTGGCGGACTGCACAGCGCGGCAGACGGCGCGCCAGATGTCCTCGGAATCGTGCTCCGCCTGGTTTGCCGACGGACGGTTCATCGCGATCGGATGCTCGCCCCGGCCGAGCTGACGGCCGGCGGCGTCGAAGATGCCGGCGCGGGCGCTGCCGGTTCCGACATCGACGGCACAGATCAGCCGGCGCGCCACGGTCAGGTCGCCGGCGTGCCCGGAAGGATCAGGTCGGGAAGAAGGCGCATGTCGTCGAAGATCGCATCCGGTGCGAGCGCCTCGACTGCCGCGCGGAGCCCGCTCGGCGCGGCATGTGTTCCTCCCGTGAAGGCGAGCACGCGCATTCCGGCGCTCTTGGCCGCCTGGATGCCGGCCGGACTGTCCTCGACCACGACGCAGTCCCGCGGCTGCGTGCCCATCTCGCGCGCCGCATGCAGGAAGAGGTCGGGCGCCGGCTTGCCGTGCTTCACCATGGTGGAACTGTATATGTGCGGCTCAAGGCTTTCCAGTAGGCCCGTCAGCGACAGCGAGAGTCGTATTCTCTCGGGCTTCGACGAAGAGGCCACGCAGCGCGGCCCGGAAATGCGCGCCAGCGCATCGGCGATGTGCGGGATCGGCTTCAGGTCGCGGCGAAAGCGGTCGTTCAGCCGCCCGCGAAGCACGTCCAGATGCGCGTCGGTGACCTGAAGCCCGAAATCGTCATGCATGATCGACACGATGGTCGCCATCGAGCGGCCGAGGAAGCGCGTATAGGCGAGGTCCTTGGCGAGCGGCGCGCCGAGCTCGACGAAATAGTTCGTCAGCACGTCGATCGAGAGCGGCTCGCTGTCGACCAGCACGCCGTCGCAATCGAAGATGACAAGACCGGGGCGAATACTCATGCAACCATCCGTCGCGACCGGGGCTGCCGCCTCCTTGACCCGGCCCGTTTCATTGCGGCACCGCCTTCTCTACGATCCGAGATAGCGGCGCAAGGTCGCCTCCGTGCCGTCGGTCCACAGATGGCGCAGCCATTCGGCGAAGCTCGCTCGAAAGGCGGGCGCCTCACCGACGGCGCCGTAGACGTCATCCATCGACAGCCAGGCCGACGGCTCCGACCTCGCGGCGTGCGAGACCACCTGCAACCGGTCCCAGCCCGGATCGTTCGGCGCAATCTCGCGGCCGGAATCGCTGACGCCGTAGCAGTAGCGGCACCAGAGTGCCGATTCGAGCGCGAGGCCCGACACGCCTTCGCCGCGCGCCAGCCGGTCCGTGATGCTCGGCACGATGAATTTTGGCTGGCGGTTCGACCCGTCAAGGCAGAGCCGCCGCACCGTGTCGCCGATCTTCGGATTGGCGAAACGCTCTTCGATCAGGGCGTAGTAATCCTCGAGGCTGGTGTCGGGAACGGGCGGCAGCACGGGAATGATCTCCTCGCGCTCGACCTTGCGCAGGAAGCCAAGCACCAGCGGATGCGCCATCGCCTCGTGCACGAACTCGATGTCCATCAGCCCGGCGGGATAGGCGATGACCGCATGGCCGCCATTGAGGATGCGGATCTTCATGTGTTCGTAGGGCGTCACGTCCGGCACGAACTGGACGCCGACCTTCTCCAGCGCCGGCCGGCCGGCGGGGAAGTTGTCCTCCAGCACCCATTGCCGGAAGGTCTCGCAGAACACCGGCCATTCGTCCTCGACGCCGAACTGGTCTGCGGCGATGCGGCGCTCGCGCTCGCCGGTCGCGGGCGTGATCCGGTCCACCATCCCGTTCGGGAAGGCGATCTCGTTGCGTATCCAGCCGGCAAGGGTTGGGTCGGAGAGCTTCGCCAGACCCACCACGGCGTTGCGCGTCACCACTCCGTTGTGGGGGATGTTGTCGCAGGACATGACGGTGAAGGGCTGAACGCCGCTCGCCCGGCGCAGCTTCAGACCGGCTACGATCAGGCCGAACACAGTCTTCGGTGCGTCCGGGCGCGCGCCATCGGCCACGATCGCGGGATGCGTGGCGTTGAATGCTCCGGTCGCCGGGTCGATGAAATAGCCGCCCTCGGTGATGGTCAGCGAGACGATGCGGATTGCCGGATCCGCGAGCCTTGCGATGATCGTCGCGGCATCGCCGGGCTTCAGGTAGTCGACCATCGCGCCGGTGACCCGTGCCGACATCCGTGTCGCGTCCTGTTCGACCACGGTGGTCAGCCAGTCCTGCCGCTCGAATTTCTCCCGCGCGGCGGCGTCCGCATCGAGCACGCCCGCGCCGACGATCGCCCAGTCATAGCCGGAGCCGAGATTGAACAGGTCGTCCAGATAGACCGCCTGGTGGGCGCGGTGGAAGTTGCCGACGCCGAAATGCAGGATGCCGCCGCTCAGCTGCGAGCGGTCGTAGCGCGGCACGGCGACGTTCTTCGGCAACCTGTGGAGGTTCTGGGCTGTGAGCTTGGTCGGCATTGTCGTGATCCTCAGCTCATCCAGTTGCCGCCGTCGACGTTGTAGGTCTGGGCGACGATGTAGTCGGCTTCCGCCGAAGCCAGGAAAACGGCCATGCCGGTGAGGTCGGCGGCGGTGCCCATGCGCCCATAGGGCACGGCCTCGCCGACGAGCTTCTTCTTCTCGCCCGGCTTGCGGCCCTCATATTTCGCGAACAGCGAATCGACGTGGTCCCAATGCTCTCCGTCGACCACGCCGGGCGCGATCGCATTGACGTTGATGCCGTGCTTGATCAGGTCCAGTCCGGCCGACTGAGTGAGCGAGATGATCGCGGCCTTGGTGGCGCAGTAGACGCCGACCAGCGCCTCGCCGCGCCGTCCGGCCTGGCTCGCCATGTTGATGATCCTGCCGCCGCGCCCGCGCGCGATCATCGACTTCGCCGCCGCCTGGAGCATGAACAACGCGCCCGCGACATTGACCGAGAACAGCCGGTCGTAGCTCGCGCGCGTGATGTCCACGATCGGCGCGAGGTCGAAAAGCGCCGCATTGTTGATCAGGATGTCGATGCCACCAGTCCGGTCCTCGACCGCCTTGACCGCCGCATCGATGGAATCCTGTCGCGTCACGTCGAGTGAGACGGCATATGCCTTCGGTCCGATCTCGGCGGCGGTCGCTATCGCCGCATCGACGTTGACATCGCCGATCGCCACCGTCGCGCCTTCGCGCACATAGGCCTCGGCGAAGGCGCGGCCGATGCCCCGCGCCGCTCCCGTGATGAGCGCCGACCTGCCTTCCAGACGCATCAGCGGATCGCCTTTCCGTCCTGGTCGAAGCGGTGCAGCTTGGTGGCGTCCGGCGTCAGCCATATCTCGTTGCCGTGGTCGACACGGATTTCGCCGTCGGCGCGCACCGTCAGTGTGCCGACGTCGGAATTGACATGCAGGAACGTGTCGGAGCCGAGATGTTCGGCGACCCCGACAGTGCCTTTCCACTCTCCGGACGCGGTCGAAACCTTGAGGTGCTCGGGCCGGATGCCGATCGTGGCGGCATCGTGCTTCGATGCCGCGGCACCTGTGATGAAGTTCATCTTCGGCGAGCCGATGAAACCGGCGACGAACAGGTTCTTCGGCGACTTATAGAGCTCAAGCGGCGAGCCGACCTGCTCGATGTTGCCGGCGTTGAGCACGACGATCTTGTCGGCCATCGTCATCGCCTCGACCTGGTCGTGCGTGACGTAGATCATCGTCGTCTTGAGTTGCTGGTGAAGTTCGGAGATTTCCAGCCGCATCGTGCCGCGGAGCGCCGCGTCGAGGTTGGACAAGGGCTCGTCAAAGAGGAAGGCGGAAGGCTGGCGCACGATGGCGCGGCCGATCGCGACGCGCTGGCGCTGGCCGCCGGAGAGCTGGCCCGGGCGGCGTTCGAGATAGTTGGTCAGGTTCAGCGTCGCGGCCGCCGCCTTGACCTTGCGGTCGATCGTCGCCTGATCCTCTCCCGCCATCTTGAGCGGAAAGGCGATGTTCTTCGCCACCGTCATGTGCGGGTAGAGCGCATAGGACTGGAACACCATCGCGAGCTTGCGCTTGGCCGGCGCTTCATTGGTGACGTCGCGTCCGTCGATCTCGATCGTGCCGCCGCTGGTGTCCTCCAGCCCCGCGATGAGGCGGAGCAGCGTGGACTTGCCGCATCCCGACGGCCCGACGAAGACGACGAACTCGCCGTCCTCGATGACGAGGTCGATGTCGGGGATGATGGTCGTCGCGCCGAAGGATTTCGACACATTCCTGAGCGTGATGTTGCCCATTTCAGTCCCTCCCGGAAATTATCGTGGGTGCTACTTCACGGCGCCGAATGTCAGGCCGCGCACGAGCTGCTTCTGGCTGAACCAGCCCATGATCAGGATCGGCGCGATGGCGAGTGTGGAGGCGGCCGACAGCTTCGCCCAGAACAACCCTTGCGGACTGGAAAACGAGCTGATGAAGGCGGTGAGCGGGGCGGCTTCCGTCGTCGTCAGGCGAATGGTCCAGAACGCTTCGTTCCATGCGAGGATGATGTTCAGCAGCATCGTCGAGGCGATGCCGGGCACCGCCATCGGCGTCAGCACGTGGACGATCTCGTTCCACAGCGAGGCGCCATCCATCCGCGCCGCTTCCAGGATCTCACCCGGGATCTCGCGGAAATAGGTGTAGAGCATCCACACCACGATCGGCAGGTTGATCATGGTCAGCATCACGGCAAGCCCGATGCGGGAATCGAGCAAGCCCAGGTCGCGGAAGATGATGTACATCGGGAACAGCACGGCCACCGCCGGCATCATCTTCGTCGACAGCATCCACATCAGCACGTCCTTGGTGCGCTTTGTCGGCGAGAACGCCATCGCCCAGGCGGCGGGAATCGCGATCAGCAGCGCCAGAAGCGTCGAGCCGACCGACAGGATCACCGAATTCATGAACGGTTTGAAGTAGTTGTACTGGCCCTGCACCTCCGCGTAGCTCTCCGTCGTGAACGACGGGATGAGCTGGAAGCCGGCGATCGCCTCGGTCTCGGATTTGAACGAGGTGATGACCGTGTAGAGGATCGGGAAGAAGATCAGCAGGGCGACGATCCAGGCCGCGACGGTGGCGAGGACCTTGTGCTGTGTCGTGACTTTGCGGGCCATGGCTGTTCTCCCTCACTTGTCCAGGTTCTTGCCGACCGCGCGCATGGCGAAGAAGGCGACGACGTTGGCGAGGATCACGGCGATGATGCCGCCGGCGGAAGCCTGGCCGATTTTGAATTCCAGCGACGCCTTCTGGTAGACGAGGAAGGGCAGGTTGGTGGATGCGTAGCCCGGCCCGCCATTGGTCGTGACCAGGATCTCCGCATAGACCGCGAGCAGGAAGATCGTCTGGATCAGGATCACCACCGTGATCGCCCGCGACATATGCGGCAGCGTGAGGTACCAGAACCGCGACAGCGCCCCGGCCCCGTCCATCTCCGCCGCCTCCTTCTGCTCTCCGTCGAGCGATTGCAGCGAGGTCAAAAGGATCAGCGTCGCGAAGGGCAGCCACTGCCAGGCGACGATCATGATGATCGAGAACAGCGGATATTGCGCGAACCAGTCGACCGGTTGCAGGCCGAGGAAGCGGGCGAGGTCGGCCGAGACGCCGTAGCCGGGATGCAGGATCATGTTCTTCCACACCAATGCCGCGACGGGCGGCATGACGAAGAAGGGCGAGATCACCAGGATACGCACAAAGCCCTGGCCGAAGATCGGCTGGTCGAGCAGCAGCGCGAGCAGGATGCCGCCGACGACGGTGATCAAAAGCACCGCGCCGACGATGATCAGCGTGTTGAGGATCGCGAAGAAGAAGGCCGGATTCGAGTAGAACAGCGCGTAGTTGGCGAAGCCGACGAAGCCGTCGCGGATCGGATTGAGCGGATTGTACTGCTGGAACGACAGCCAGAGCGTGATCGCCAGCGGCACGATCATCCAGATGAACAAAAGCACGACCGACGGCGCCATCATCAATCGGGCGAGCGTTCGGGTCTGTCGCGTGGCCATGGGACGATCTCCACATATCAGGACGTACGGCGCGGCGCTGGTCGTTCTTCTCCCCGTTCATGGGGAGAAGGTGGCCCGAAGGGCCGGATGAGGGGCGGCTCTCACTTTCGAGAGTTTGGCTGCCCTCATCTGCCTGCCGGTATCTTCTCCCCGTGAACAGGGAGAAGAAGGCTCCGAAGAGGTGGCCGCCCGGACGGGTCCGGACGGCCAAGGCACCGGGAGGTTGCCTATTGGATGTAGCCGCCTTCCTTCATCGCGGCGGTGGCGGCGTCCTGCGCCTGCTTCAGCGCATCGTCGACCGACATCTGGCCGGCAAGTGCCGCCGAGAAGAGCTGGCCGACGGTGGTGCCGAGGCCCTGGAACTCGGGGATGGCGACGAACTGCACGCCGACATAGGGAACCGGCTTGACGGTCGGCTTGGTCGGGTCGGCCGCGTTGATCGAATCCAGCGTCATCTTCGCGAACGGAGCCGCCTTCTGGTATTCAGGGTTCGCATAGAGCGACGTGCGGGTGCCCGGAGGCACGTTGGCCCAGCCTTCCTTGGAGGCGACGAGTTCGGCGTAGCTCTTGCCGGTCGCCCAGGCGATGAACTTCTGCGCGGCCTCCGCCTTCTGCGTGCCCGCCGGCACGGCGAGGTTCCATGCCCACAGCCAGTTGCCGCGCTTGCCCAGCCCATTGTCGGGCGCGAGCGCGTAGCCGACCTTGTCGGCGACGGTGGAGTCCTTCGGATTGGAGACGAAGGAGGCGGCGACCGTGGCGTCGATCCACATGCCGCACTTGCCCTGCTGGAACAGAGCCAGGTTCTCGTTGAAGCCGTTCGAGGACGCACCCTGCGGACCGGCGTCGTTCATCAGCTTCACATAGGTGTCGAGGGTGTTCTTCCACTCGGGCTGGTCGAACTGCGGCTTCCACTCCTCGTCGAACCAGCGCGCGCCGAAGGAATTCGACATCGCGGTGAGGAAGGCCATGTTCTCGCCCCAGCCGGCCTTGCCGCGCAGGCAGATGCCGTTGATGCCGGCGGCGCGGTCGGTCATCTTGCGGGCGGCTTCGCCGATGAACTCCCAGGTGGGCGCGTCGGGCATCTTGAGCCCTGCCTTCTCCATCAGGTCGGTGCGGTACATCACCATCGAGCTCTCGCCGTAGAAGGGCGCGGCATAGAGCTTGCCGTCCATGGAGATGCCGCCGCGGATGGCCGGCAGAAGGTCGTCGACGTCGTAGTCGGCGCCGAGATTGTCGAGCGGCAAGAGCCAGTTCTGCTTCGCCCAGATCGGAACCTCGTAGGTGCCGATGGTCATCACGTCGTACTGGCCGCCCTTGGTGGCGATGTCGGTGGTGACGCGCTCGCGCAGCACGTTTTCCTCAAGCGTGACCCAGTTGAGCTGGATGTCCGGATTCTTCGAGGTGAAGTCGTCCGCCAGCTTCTGCATGCGGATCATGTCGCCATTGTTGACGGTGGCGATGGTGAGCGTCTCCGCCTGGGCCGACCAGGCGAGGGCAAGCGTGGAACACGCGCCCAGGATGAGCGTCCTGAAAGTCATCGATTTCCTCCCAAACAGCCTTATTGAGCAAATGCCTTGGCTATGGGCAATTACTCACACTCTCTGATTTAGGTCAAGACGGATTCGTTGCTGCGGCGCAGCACGCGGACAGGCGTCAGGGAGCGGAGCGGGCGAGTTCGGCAAGCAGCCATTCGCGGAAGGCGCGGATCTTCGGCACGTTGCGACGTGCCGTCTGATGGACCAGCCAGTAGGAGTGGTTGTCGTGGCCGAGGATGTCGAAGGGCTGGATCAGGCTGCCGGCCGCGAGTTCCTGGGCGAACATCGCCGGGGTGAGGATGCCGACCCCGAGCCCGGCGACGACGGCGCGGCCTTCATAGCTCTGCGAGCCGAACTGGCTTCGCGGGCGCGTCGCAAGCGCGGAGGCAGCGTCCACCCCGGCCAAGCCGAACCAGGTCGTCCACCACGGGTCGCCCGCATCGACGATCGGAAGCTTGAGCAGGTCGGCGGGTTCGCGCACGCCGCCGATGCTGGCGGCAAGCGACGGGCTGAGCATCGGGGTGAAGGTCTCGTGAAACAGGAAATGCGAATCCAGCCCGGCCCACTGCCCGATCGAGCTCGAACGGATGGCGACGTCGATGTTGTCGCGCGCCAGGTCGGCGAGAAGGTCCGAGGTCTCGATCCGCACCGCGATCCTGGGGTTGTCCATCTGGAAGGAGCCGAGATGCAGCGCCAGCCAGTTCGCGGCGAAGGTGGGGATCGTGCTGATCGAGAGCGTGCCCTGGCCGGTCCGCGCGGTCTCGTAGGCCTCCGCGATCTTCCTGAACGCGTCCGTCGATGCGATCGCCAGAGCCTGCCCCGTCTCGGTCAGCAGCACCTGCCTCGGCCTGCGCACGAACAGCGCGGAGCCAACCCGCTCTTCCAGGACCTTGATCTGGTAGCTCACCGCCGCCTGGGTCATGGCAAGTTCTTCGGCTGCGCGGGTGAAGCTCAGATGCCGGGCCGCCGCCTCGAAGGCGCGGAGTGCTGACAGAGGGGGAAGGCGGCTCGACATGCATAAGCCCTGTTAATTTATACTGCGCCACGTTCGATTGGTCGGCAAGGCACTGATGGCCCATATCGATGACATCGGATTCTGCCGGAAGGAGGTTTCCATGTCGATCGCATTCATCCATTCGATCCTTGCCGCCATGCGCCGTGCGGCACGGGTTCTGATCCGCGAACACGCCAGAAAGCGCAGGAATGCCATGGCTGTGCAACATCTCGCGGCGCTGCCGGCCTATCTGCGCCAGGACGTCGGCCTCAGGGAAGATGTCGACTTCGTCGACGTGGTCGAACACGGCATCAGGCAGCGCGCGGCCGACGAGGGCACGCGCCGTACCTTCGCCATCCTGCCGCACGCGATATAAGTCTGGCTATGGCAGCCGCAAGAGCGCCTCAGCCGTCGCCTCGTCGGTGATCAGCCCGTTGACGAGCCGGCCGCGAATGGCGGCGGAGATGGCCGGAAGCTTGGCCTTGCCCATTGCCGCCGCGATGACGAGCGAGCGGGAGCGATCCGGTATCGGGGCGGACGCGACGCGGTCGTTGGTCATGCCGTCGATGAAGGCCCCGTCCTGGTCGAACGCCCAGCCGACGATCTCGCCGACGGCGCCGGCCTTACGCAAGGCCAGCAGTTCGGCCTCCGACACGAAGCCGTCGAGCACGAGCGGCGCGCTGGGGCCAAGCTCGCCGATGCCGACGAAGGTGACGTCCGCCCGGGCGGCGAGCTCGAGGGTCGGGCGGATCATCGCCTGCGCATGCAGCATGTCGCGCTCGGCCTTCGACGAGGCGATGACCGGCAGCGGCATGGGAAAGGAGCGCGACTTCACCGTGTCGGCCATCGTGAAGACGACGTTGTAATAGGCGGCCGACCCGTCCGGACCGATGTTGCCCGTCAGCGACACAACCTTGTGCTGCGGACCGTCGATCGACGGCAACTGTTCGACGGCGGCCTTCAGGGTTCGCCCCGTGCCCATGGCGAGCACGATCGGCTCGTTCTTGCCGAGCCAGCGCTCGATCTCGGCCGCGACCGCCTGGGCGACGCCGAGCGTGGTGGACGCGGAGCCGGGGTCGCTCGGCACCACCTCGCAATAGGACAGGCCGAATCGCTCGGTCAGGTCATTCGCCAGCGAAAGGCATTGCGCGATCGGGTGGTCGATACGCACCTTCACCAGTCCTTCCGCGACGGCAAGCGACACGAGACGCTGCGCCGACTGGCGCGAAACGCCGAGCTTGGCGGCGATCTGGTCCTGCGTGTTGCCGGCGACATAATAGAGCCAGCCCGCGCGGGCCGCGTCGTCGAGCTTGGAATTGGGCGTCGCCATAGGCCGGCTTTCCGGGAGAAATCAGGTCGAGCCTTGATAAGACCTTTCCGCCGCGGCGGGCAACTGCTCCCCTTTCGTCCACCGCTTGCCGTTTCTTTGGGCTTGCGGGCGTACGGCTTCAAAAATAAGCTCAAATCGACAACCCGCCACGCCGGCAAGAGACGGCGGGGGCATATCGACAGGGGCACCCTATGAACATCTTCCGCACCGCGGTCCTCGCAGCGGCATCGACGCTTGCGCTTTCCGTCGCATCCGCCGAGGCCAAGACCCTGACCATCTCGTGGTGGGGCTTCAACGGCGAGAAGCTCGACCAGTTCATCGTCAAGCCGTTCCAGGAGAAGTGCGGCTGCGAGCTGGTGTTCGAAACCGGCAACAACGCCGACCGCCTCAACAAGATCAAGCAGCGCGGCGGCGCGGGCGTCGACGTCGCCTACTTCACCGACTCCTATTCGCAGATCGGCATCGAGGAAGGCCTGTTCCAGAAGGTCGACCCGGCGAAGATTCCCAACCTTGCCGGTCTCTACGATCTCGCGAAGGATCCGCAGGGCGGCTACGGCCCGGCCTACACGATCGGCCGCGTCGGCATCATGTATGACGAAGCGAAGGTGAAGCCGATCACCGCCTGGGCGGACCTGTGGCGCGAGGACCTCAAGGCCTCGCTGTCGCTCCCGGGCATCACCACGACCGCAGGCCCGATGGTCGTGCTGCTCGCCGGCGACAAGGCCGGCACCGATGCCTTCACCAATGCCGATCCGGCCTTCGCCGAGATCGAGAAGATCAAGCCGAACGTCGTCAAGAACTACAACACCGGCTCCGAGCTGGTGAACCTGTTCTCGACCGGCGAGGTCACCGCCTCGCTGGCGCAGGACTTCGTGCTCGGCCAGCTCAAGAAGGCGGTCCCGACCATCAAGTGGGCTGACCTGCCGGACGCGATCGCGACGCTGAACACCGTCAACATTCCGAAGGGCGCGGCCGAGCCGGAGCTGGCGCACGAGTTCATCAACTTCATCCTCGATCCGAAGTTGCAGCAGACGCTGGCCGAAAACGGCGTCGATGCGCCGGTCGCGACCGCCGTGACGCTGACGCCCGAACAGGCGGTGCAGTGGACCTACGGCGCCGACATGATCAAGAACCTGAAGCGGATCGACTATTCCAAGCTCAATGCCGCCAAGGGCGGCTGGATCGAGCGCTGGAACGAGATTTTCGGTGGGTGAGCGACCGGTTCGCGAAGCGAATTCATCGTGCCGGTGGCACGATGAAAGGTCGCGAACGCCGGGGAGCTGCCGCAGGCAGCGGGTCCCCCGTCGGGCGACCGGTTTGCGTCCGACGTTCTAGTCCCGTGATCGGCCTCCCACTCCTCCCGCCGGCGGCAATGCCATGCTGAAACGCTACATCGGCTGGTGGCTCGCGCTGCCGGCGACGCTGCTCGTCGCGGCGTTCCTCATCCTGCCCGTCGCCGGCACCATCGGCTCGACCTTCGGAGAGGGGGCCGGCCCCTTTGCGCCTTACATCAACTTCTTCTCCAGCGGCTTCCGGCGTCGCGTGCTGTGGCGGACGCTGGAAATCTCGCTCGCAACGACGGCCATCTCGCTGCTGCTCGGTTTCCTGACGGCCTATGTCGTCTCGCGCGTGCCGCGCAACCTGAAGAGCGTGCTGATCATCGCCGCCGTGTTCCCGCTGCTCACCGGCGTGGTGGTCCGTTCCTTCGCCTGGCTGATCATTCTCGGCAAGAACGGCATCCTCAACACGACGCTGATGGGGCTCGGCATTACGTCCGAGCCTTTCGCCATGCTCTACACGCAAGGTTCGGTCATCGTCGCCATGGTCTACCTGTTCACGCCGCTGATGATCCTGACGCTCGTCGGCGTGCTGGAGAACATTCCCGACGACCTGATCCAGGCCTCGGCCTCGCTCGGCGCGAGTCCGGGCGGGACGTTCCGGCAGGTCGTCTTCCCGCTTGCTGTGCCCGGCCTGATCGTCGGCGCGGTGCTGGTCTTCACCGGATCGTTCACCTCCTACGCGACGCCGCAGCTGCTCGGCGGCGAGAAGCAGATGGTGATGGGCACGCTGATGTACCAGCAGGCGATGGTGAACTTCGATTGGGTCAGTGCCTCGACGATCGCGACGATCATGGTCGTGATCACCATCGCAATCGTGCTCCTGATGACCCGCGTCGCGAAGCGCCTCAACCCGATGGCGACGTGATGGCGACCAAGATCCCCCTTCCGCTGATCCTTTTGACGATCGCCGTCTACATCTTCCTGGTCGGCCCGCTGATCATCGTCCTCGGCGCGGCCGTGTCGGACACGTCCTATCTCACCTTCCCGCCGCAGGGGCTTACGCTGCGCTGGTTCGAGCGCATCTTCGAGATCGGCGCTTTCCGCCGCACCATCATCACCAGTATGCAACTCGCGGTCCTCGCGACCGCGCTGGCGCTGATCGTCGGCATCCCCGCCGCCTACGCGCTCAACCGCTACCGCATCCAGCTGCCGGCCTGGCTGTCGACGGTCTTCGTGCTACCGATCCTGGTGCCGGAGATCGTGCTCGGCTTCTCGCTGCTGAAGTCGGTGGCGGTCGGCGCGTCGCTGCCGATCTTCCCGACCCTGCTGATCGGCCACACGCTGCTGGTCTTGCCCTATGCGGTGCGGGTGATCTCGGCCAGCCTCGCCTCGTTCGACTTCTCGATCGAGGAGGCGGCGATCAGTCTCGGCAGCCCGCCGGCCAAGACCTTCTTCACCATCGTGCTGCCCAACGTCCGCTCGGGCGTGATCGCGGCCTTCATCCTCGCCTTCATCACCTCGATCAACGACGTCTCGACCTCGCTGTTCCTGACCGGGCCCGGCATCTCCACCCTGCCGATCCAGATCCTCGCCCATGTCGAGCAGTTCTTCGACCCCGTGATCGCCTCCGTCTCCGTGCTGCTGATGCTTCTCACCGTGCTCGTCATGGCGATCGTGGAGCGGACGCTCGGCCTGACATTCCTGACGAAGTGACCTCATGACCCAGCCGCTCTCCGTCCGAAACGTCACCGCCCATTACGGCACGACCAAGGTGCTGGAAGACCTGTCGCTCGACGTGGGCGAGGGCGAGCTGGTCTCGCTGCTCGGCGCCTCCGGCTGCGGCAAGACGACGACGCTGCGCCTGATCGCCGGCTTCCTCGAGCCGACCTCCGGCACGATCACGCTCGGCGGGCGCGACCTGACCCGCCTGCCGGCCTACAAGCGCGACATCGGCCTCGTCTTCCAGAACTATGCGCTGTTCCCGCATCTTACCGTGCTCGACAACGTCGCCTTCGGGCTGAAGCAGCGCGGCGTGGCGGGCGCCGAGCGCGAGAAGCGGGCGCGCGGGATGCTGGAGCGCGTCGGCCTGTCGCCGCTCGCCGACCGGTTGCCCGGCGCGCTGTCCGGCGGCCAGCGGCAGCGCGTGGCGCTGGCGCGCGCGCTGGTCATCGAGCCGCCGCTCTTGATGTTCGACGAGCCGCTGTCCAACCTCGACGCCAAGCTCCGGATCGACATGCGGGTCGAGATCCGCCAACTGCAGCGCGCCAACCGCACCACCGCCGTCTACGTGACGCACGACCAGGAGGAAGCGTTCTCGATCTCCGACCGCGTGGCAATCATGAATGCCGGGCGCATCATGCAGTTCGACACGCCCGAGACGCTCTACCAGCGCCCGGCCAACGCCTTCGTCGCCCGCTTCGTCGGCTTCGAGAACCTGATCCCGATGAAGGTCGTCGCCCGCGACGGCGCGGGCGTGACGGCCGAGGCGGCCGGTGGCGCAAAGCTGACGCTGTCGCGCGAGCGCTTCGGCGACATCCCGGACAGCTTCGTCTTCGCGACACGTGCGGACGGGTTGAAGGTGATGGCCGGCGCGGGCGAGGGGATACCGGCGACGACCGGGCTGCGGACCTATCTCGGGCGGGCTTACCAGTACCAGTGCGAGACGGCGGCAGGGCCGATCGTCGCGAATGGTGCTCTGTCGGAACCGCTGGAGCCAAGCTCGGCTGCGACGCTGGTGCCGGTGCCGGATCAGTGCTGTGTGCTGGGGGTGGAGTAGGGCGGTGCGAAGGGTATCGGAAGGTCGCGTTCCTTCACGCCCTCCTCTGTCCTGCCGGACATCTCCCCCACAAGGGGGGAGATCGGCAGTTCCACGTTCACCGTTCCTTCTGCGGCGTAGGCGATTGGCGAAAGCAGACGTGACGGCCAATCTCCCCCCTGGTGGGGGAGATGTCCGGCAGGACAGAGGGGGGCGTCGTGAAGCGCTGCTCTGGAGATCGGTGGCGGGCTCATTGCCATGACCCTCCTCCTCACCAACGCGCTTCTCCTCCCCTGCACCGCCGACATGCCGGTGATCCAGAACGGCTGGGTGCAGGTCGATGGCGAGACGATCATGGCGACGGGCGTGGGCGTCCCGCCGAACATTCCCGGTGCGGAGACTATCGACTTCGGCGGCGACGTGCTGATGCCGGGCATGGTCAATCCGCACTGCCACATGGCGATGACCTTCTTCCGCGGCCTCGGCGAAGATGTCGACGACAGGCTATTCCGCTACATGCTGCCGCTGGAGCGCAAGTTCGTCACGCCGCAGGCGGTGCGGGCGGGCAGCGCGCATGCCGCGCTCGAGATGATCATGGGCGGCGTCACCACCGTGGCCGACATGTATTACTACGAGACCGAGGTCGCCGCCGTGGTCGACGAGGCCGGCATGCGCGGCGTGCTCGGTCAGACTCTGGCGGATTTCGATCCGCCCGACCACAAGAGCTTCGACGAAGGCTTTGCGCTGGTCGACAGGCTGGTCGCAGCATATGGCGGCCATCCGCGCATCACGCCGTCGATCGCGCCGCACGCGCCTTATTCCACGGGGATCGAGGTGATGCGGCGCGTCGCACGCTTCGCCGAGGAGCATCCCGGCGTGCCGGTGCAGATGCATGTCGCGGAGACCGACCAGGAGGTCGAGTGGGCGCGGACGAACTTCGGCTGCACGCCGGTCGAGGCGGTGGAGAAGGCGGGGCTGCTGCGCAAGGGCCTGATCTGCGCCCACTGCATGCATGTTTCGGAGGGCGACATCGCGAAGATGGCGCATGCCGGCGTGTGCGTCGCGCACAATGCGCGCTCCAACGGCAAGGCCGGGCGCGGCATCGCGCCGGTCGAGGCGATGCGCCGGGCGGGCATTCCGGTGGGCATTGCCACCGATGGCGCGATGAGTGGCAATACGCTCGACCTGTTTGCGCAGTTCGGGCCGGTGTCGATGTTCCAGAAGATCCTCGGCCACAGCCGCAAGCCGATGCAGGCGGTGGAGGTGATCCGCATGGCGACGGCGGAAGGCGCGAAGGTGCTGGGGCTCGATGCGCGCATCGGCTCGCTGGAGGCCGGCAAGCAGGCCGACCTGATCCGCATCGATCTCTCCGCCCCGCGCTGCCAGCCGGTCTACGACATCTATTCCACCCTGGTCTTCACCGCGATGGCGGGCGACGTGCGCGATACGATGGTGGCCGGCAGGTGGCTGATGCGCGACCGCGAGGTGCTGACGCTGGAGCGCGAGAAGGTGATGCGCGACGCGCTGCAGGTCGCCGCGACCTTCAAGGCGGAGATGGCGCGGATCGACGCGGGGACGTGAGCGTACGTGGCCCCGCCCGGGCACGCATGTACGGCGCCCGGTTCGGCCAATTCTCGCAGGGGAGGGACTGCGTGCGACGTCCGGCGCGGTCTACGACGAATCGATCGCCTGCACCGCCCCGAGGGCGAAGGCTTTGCAAAGGATGTCGCAAGCCTCGCGGCCTGTCGGTTGGCTGACGCCGGGCGATCCGTTGCCGTGGCCTCCGCCGCCGAAGGCACTTTCTTCCAGGACGAGCCGGCGGCGGATCTGCGTCGCCATGTTCAGGATGATGATCGCAAGAGCGCGCAGAGAGACGGCGAGGGCAAGCGCATCGGCGGGGTCGGTGCCATAGCGGACCGTCGGCATGGCGGGCGACCAATGCCCGTCGGTCTCGTTCCACGCCCGGTCGGCGATATAGTCCCTGACCTCCGCATCGGCCACCCAGAGATATGCCAGCGCGGCCGAGCGAACCGAATACGACCGGCCGGCCGCCTGTTCGGCGAGATTGGCGAGCGAAAGCAGCAGCAGGACGATGCGGTCCAGCGCGTCCGTCCCTGTCTTGTCCTTCCAACCCATCGCCGTCTCCTTTCGACCGGCCATAGTGTGGGGCATGCCGGCGAAGGGGGGATGGAAAAAGTTCCGGGGTGAGTGAAATCAATCGGTTGATGGGAAAGGGGCGGAAATCGATGCACGGCGTGGGCATTTCGTGCTCTTTGCGATCTGTGCCTCGCCCGCCCCCTCCACCGCCTTCGGCGGTCCCCCTCCCCCGTAAACGGGGGAGGATCAGGGCGCGGCAGCGCGGCCGGCATATCCTCCCCTGCGAAGCGGGGGAGGGGGACCACACGCAGTGTGGTGGAGGGGGCGTGTCAGTGAGGTCGTAAGAGGTTAGAAGTCCGGGGACCGTGGCGATTCCATCTATAGCCGGATGGGATGTGCCGCGGGCCGATGGAGCATTGCATGACCGAACAGACCGCCCAGCTTCCCGCCGTCCTCGCTCACGCCGAAGCCGGCATCGATGCCTCGCTTGGGCGCCTGTTCGAGCTGATCCGCATCCCGTCGGTCTCGACCGATCCGGCCTATGCGGAGGATTGCCGGCGCTGCGCGGAGTGGCTCGCGGCCGATCTCACGGGGATGGGGTTCGAGGCTTCGGTGCGCAAGACCGCCGGACATCCGATGGTGGTGGCCCACGACCATTCGGGCGAGGGGCCGCATGTGCTGTTCTACGGCCACTACGACGTGCAGCCGGTCGATCCGCTGAACCTGTGGAACTCCGATCCGTTCGAGCCGTTGCTGGTGCCGCAGCCGAACGGCGATACACATATCGTGGCCCGCGGCGCATCCGACGACAAGGGCGCGCTGTTCACCTTCCTCGAAGCCTGCCGTGCCTGGAAGGACGTGACCGGCAGTCTGCCGATCCGTGTTTCGGTGCTGCTGGAGGGCGAGGAGGAATCGGGCAGCCCCAGCCTGCCCGGCTTCCTCGATACGGCCGCCGAGGAGCTGAAGGCCGATGTCATGCTGGTCTGCGACACGGACATGTGGGACGCCGAGACGCCGGCGATCACCACCATGCTGCGCGGCATCGTCAAGGAGGAGTTCTGGGTGCGCTGCGCCGACCGGGACCTCCATTCCGGCATCTACGGCAATGCGGCGCGCAATCCGCTGCAGGTGATGTCCGAGATCATCGCCAGCCTGCGCCGGCCGGACGGCAGCGTGGCCCTCGACGGCTTTTATGACGGGGTGAAGGAGCTGCCGGCGGAGCTTGCCGAGCGCTGGAAGAGCCAGCCCTTCGACGACAAGAAATTTCTCGGCGATATCGGTCTCTCCATACCGGCCGGCGAGAAGGGCCGCTCGGTGCTGGAACAGGTCTGGTCGCGGCCGTCCTTCGAGGTCAGCGGCATTTCGGGCGGCTATGCCGGCGAAGGGTTCAAGGCGGTCATTCCGGCGGAGGCCAATGCCAAGATCTCGTTCCGGCTGGTCGAGGGACAGGACCCCGACAAGATCGCCGCCGCCTTCCGTGCCCATGTGAGCGCGATGATCCCGGCCGACTGTTCCGTCGAGTTCCGCAACCACGGCACGAGTTCGGCGACCGTAATGCCGGTCGACAGCCCGCTGCTGACGAAGATGCTCCGCGCCCTGGAGGACGAGTGGGGGCGCTCGGCGATTGCCGGCACGGGCGGGTCCATCCCCATCGCCACCGTCTTCAAGGACAGGCTGGGCATGGATTCGCTGTTCGTCGGCTTCGCCCGCTTCGACAACCGCATCCACAGCCCGAACGAGAAATACGACCTGTCGAGCTTCAGGAAGGGCATCCGCTCCTGGGTGCGCGTGCTGGCGGCGTTCGCGCAATGACGCGCAAGGTCGTCATCGACACCGACCCGGGCATAGACGACGCGGTCGCGATCCTGTTCGCGCTCGCCTCGCCGGTGTTTGAGGTCGTCGGCATCACCACCGTCGCCGGCAATATCAGCATCCACACGGTGACGGGCAATGCGGGCCGGATTTTGGCCCTGGTCGAGCGATCCGACATTCCGGTTGTCGAGGGGGCGCCGGAGCCGCTGTCGCGCAAGGGGATCGACACGGCCGAGATACACGGGGACGACGGGCTGGGTGGCGTCGCCTTTCCGGAACCGGCCGCCGCGCCGCTGGAAGGGGCGTCGGAGTGGCTTGCCCAGACTCTGCTCGCCAGCCCGGCCGGCAGCATCGATATCCTCGCGCTCGGGCCCCTGACCAACATTGCCCGGCTGGTGCAGGACCACCCCGCCGCCGCGCAGCGCATCGGCAGGATCGTCGCCATGGGGGGCGCGGTGGACGAGCGCGGCAATATCGGGCCGCGTTCGGAATACAATCTCGCGGCGGACCCGGAGGCGGCGGACATCGTGCTGCGCGCGGGCCTGCCGCTGGTACTGATCCCGCTCGACGTGACGCGCAAGGTGCGCGCGGGGCGCGACTATCTCGCCCGGTTGAGGTCGTCGGACAGCACCCCGGCGCTCGTCTCGGCCGATCTCATCGAGGCCTATTTCCAGTCGGGCGGCGAAAGCCGGCCGCTGCACGATCCCTGCGTGATGCTCTACGCGGAACGGCCTGAACTGTTCGGGGTGGAGAGGATCGCACTGTCGCTCGACCTCGGCGACGGGCCGGATGCCGGCGCGCTGCTGCGGGATGCGGAAGGCGGCGTGGCGGCCGAGGTCGCGATGCGGGTCGAGGCTGCGGGCGTGCTCGACCTCCTGGCCGAGCGGCTGGCGGGGCGCTGAGTCAAGCCGCGCCAAGTTCCCGCTCGACCAGCCTCGTCCAGAATGCCACGCCGGGCAGGATCGCGTCGTCGTTGAAATCGTAGCGGGTGTTGTGGTGCAGGGCGCCGTCTTCTGCCGGGCCGTTGCCGAGCCAGACATAGGCGCCGGGCACGCGGCTGGAGAAGATGGCGAAATCGTCGCCGGCAGTCGAAGGCGGGAACTGGGTCATCACGCTCGCCGCGCCGAGGGCTTCCTGTGCGGCTTGCGTCGCCCGGCGCGTGGCATCCGCCTCGTTGATCACCGGCGGCATCTGTCGGACGAACCGGTAGTCGGCCTCGATGCCGTTGGCGCTGGCGATGCCCGCCGCCACCCTGCCGATCTCGGCCTCCACCCGGTCGCGCGTCGCATGCGAATAGGTGCGCGCCGTGCCGCCGATGCGGATGTCGTCCGGGATGACGTTCAGCGCCTTGAAGTCGCCCGCGGCGAGCGCGCAGGCACTGACCACGGCGGTGTCGATCGGGTCGGTGCCGCGCGAGACGATCGTCTGCAGCGAGGAGAGGAACTGGCCGGCGGCCACAATCGGGTCGCGGCCGAGATGCGGCTTGCCCCCATGGGTGCCGACGCCACGGAAGGTGACGTGCCAGTGGTCGGACGAGGCGAGCTGCGGCCCTTCGACCACCGCCATCTGTCCGACCGGGATGCCCGGCATGTTGTGCAGCCCGTAGAAGCGGTCGATGCGGAAGCGGTCGAACAGGCCGTCCTCGACCATCGCCTTCGCGCCGCCTCGGCCTTCCTCGGCCGGCTGGAAGACGAAATGCACCGTGCCGGCGAGGTCCTTGCGCTTCGCCAGCGCCCGGGCCGCGCCGAGCAGCATGACGGTGTGCCCGTCGTGCCCGCAGCCATGCATCTTGCCGGGGACGGTCGAGCGGTAGGGCCGGTCCGCCGCCTCAGGCATGGCGAGCGCATCCATGTCGGCGCGCAGTGCGATCGCCGGGCCGTCGCTCTCGCCGCGAAGCGTGGCGACAACGCCGGTCTTGCCGAGGCCTGTCTCGATCTCCAGCCCGCAGCCGGTCAGAAACTCGCGCACGATGGCGCTCGTGCGCTCCTCCTCGAAGCCGAGTTCGGGGTGGGCGTGCAGGTCGCGCCGCAGCGCCACGAGGGCTGCGAGGTCGTCGGGGGCGAGGATCGCATCATTCATGGCTGGACTCATCCTTCGCCGGGCGGGAGAAAGCAACCGTCTGGATTCTCTCTCCCCCTGTTGGCGCGGTCGATGTCGTACAAACCTGATGATTTCCGGCCCCATGATTTCTGGCAAGAGATCCGCCCCGCGGGCGGCTTTTCGCGGCAGGTGCGCGACGGGCTTTCGCATCTCTATCCGGCAAGCCTGCCGGACGGGCGCGAGATCGCGCTGCCGATCCGCGTGCTGCCCGCGGGCGACCGCGCCGTCGCATCGCTGATCATCAACCAGGCGAGTTTCGCGGTGGAGGATGCGCTGGCCGAGGCAATGGCCGGCGAGGCACGGGCCTTCGCGCCGGAGGTGGTGGTGGGCGTGCCGACGCTCGGCCTGCCGCTCGCGGCCAATGTCGCGCGCCGCCTCGGCCATTCCCGGATGGTCGCGCTCGGGACGTCGCGAAAGTTCTGGTACGACGAGGGCCTGTCGGAACCGCTGCGCTCGATTACCAGTCCGGGCGAAGGCAAGCGGATCTACCTCGACCCGCGCATGCTGCCGCTTCTGAGCGGTCGGCCGTTCGTGCTCGTCGACGATGTGGTGAGCACGGGAACATCGATCCTGGCGGTGCTGCGCATGCTGGAGAAGGCGGGGCTGCGGCCGAGCGCCATCATCGTCGCGATGCGGCAGGGAAATGCCTGGCACGAGGCGCTCGCGGCGTCGCCCTTCGCGGAGGTTCCCGTGCGCTCGGCGATCGCCACGCCGCTCCTGTCGCCCGGTAGCGACGGGATGTGGCACCCGTTGTGATCGCAACGCGGCTTGTTTTGCCGCTCGGCCTGCGGCACAAGCCGGGCCTGTCGATCCTTTCGGGACCAGAGCCATGACCATCCAGCCCGACCAGCGCCTCCTGCGGCTTTCCGGCGCCCTCAACGTCCGCGACCTTGGCGGCTATGCGACGGCCGGCGGCGGCTCGACCCAGTGGGGCAGGGTGCTGCGCGCGGCGAGCCTGCACAGGCTGGAGGCCGCCGAACTGGAGGCGCTTGCCGGGCGCGGCCTCGCGACCGTGATCGACCTGCGCCGCGCCGGCGAACTGCATGAGGCGCCGAACCCGTTCTCGCGCCACGGCGGCGTCGCCTATCACCACGTCTCGCTGTTCGACCGGCTGGCGCCGCTGGAAATGGTGGGCAACAGCGACAACCTCCTGCTCGACCTCTACAAGATTGCCCTGCGCGAGCGCGGCGCCGAATTCGCCCGGGTGCTCAACCTGATCGCCGACGCGCCGGACGGCGCCGTGCTCTTCCACTGCACGGCCGGCAAGGACCGGACGGGGCTGATCGCCGCGATCCTGTTGCTCGTCGCCGGCGTCGACCGCGACCAGATCCTGCAAGACTATGCGATGACCGGGCCGCTGATCGCGCCGATGCTTGAGGAACTGGTCGAGCATGCGCGGGCGAAGGGCCTGAACGTCGACGGTTTCCGGCAGTTGCTGACCTGCGAGCCGGCGACGATGGAAGGCGCGCTCATCGAGCTCGACACCGCGCATGGCGGCGTCGAAGCCTACCTTGCCGCCATCGGCCTGCCCGAGAAGACGGTCGAGCGGCTTCGCGACCGGCTGACAAAGCCGGCCGTGCGCGCGGTATAGGCCGCCTCGCCTGCCGGCGTCTCAGCCCATCGCCGCGAAACTGGGCTGGTTCGGGCAGAATTCGGCGGCGTGCTCATGGGCGGTGCCGCTGTCCAGCTCGCGCCGGCAGCGGGCCTTGTCGCCGCATTTCGAGCAGGAGACCGCCACGTCGCGGAAGAAGGCGGGCGCGTCTCGCTCGAGCTTTGCGGCGTCTATGCCGTAGGCCTGCATCATCCGGAGCATAAGGCGATCGGCGCCGACGCCCTTGCCGACGATGTCCCTGAAGTCGGCAATGTCCACGCCGGTGTCGCGCGCAAGCTCCGCGACGACGGACGGGTCGCACCCGTCGAGTTCGGCGAGCGCCGAGCGGGCGGAGCGGAAGTCCTGCCACTTCTCCGCCACCCTGTGGAACACCTCGCGTGCGGTGGAACCGGTCATCGTGCCTCTCCCTCGACCAATCAATCGTCCGCCAAATCTACCAGTGTGGGCGCCATGAAGGGTTGATCTCGATCAACCGCCGCCGGCCGGCGGCGTTGACATTGCACCGCCGGCAATTCTACCAGCGGCGCCAGAAGACGCACGGAACCGCAGCCGATGACCAATGTCGCACTCACGGGCCTCGCGCGCGAACTCTCGCGCCGTGCGGATGAAGGCCGGCCTGTGCGCATCGGCGTCATCGGCTCAGGCGAGATGGGCACCGACCTCGTCACGCAGTGCATGCTGATGAAGGGCGTCGAGCTCTCGGCCATGGCGACGCGCCGGCCGCATACCGCCAAGCACGCGATCGAACTCGCCTATGGCGAGACGTCGAAATTCGCCGAGGCTGACACACAGTCCCGCGTCACCGCCGCGATCGAGCAGGGCCGCATCGCCGTCACCTCGATCGAGACGATGGTGACCAACCCGCTGATCGACGTGGTGGTCGACGCAACCGGCAAGCCGGGCGTAGCGGCCGACTTCAACCTCATTGCCATGGAGCACGGCAAGCATCTGGTGATGATGAATGTCGAGGCGGACGTGACCATCGGCGTCTATCTCAAGAAGCAGGCCGAGCGGCTGGGCGTCGTCTACACGGTCGGCGCCGGCGACGAGCCGTCGTCCTGCATGGAGCTGATCGAGTTCGCCTCTGCGCTCGGCTACACGATCGTCTCGGCCGGCAAGGGCAAGAACAACCCGCTGAACCACGACGCGGTGCCCGACGACTACCGCGAGGAAGCCGAGCGCCGGAACATGAACCCGCGCATGCTGGTCGAGTTCGTCGACGGCTCCAAGACGATGGTGGAAATGTGCGCCATCGCCAACGCCACCGGGCTGGTGCCGGATGTTCCTGGTATGCATGGGCCGAAGGCCGGGCGCGACGAGCTGGCGAAGATCCTGATCCCGCGCGAGGACGGTGGGGTGCTGTCGAGGAAGGGCGTGGTCGACTATACGATCGGCAAGGGCGTGGCGCCCGGCGTCTTCGTGGTGGTGGAGGCGACGCATCCGCGCATCATCGAGCGCATGGACGACCTGCATGTCGGCACGGGGCCGTACTATTCCTTCCACCGGCCCTACCACCTGACGTCGCTGGAAGTGCCGCTGACCTGCGCGCGCACAGTGCTGTTCGGCAAGCCGGACATGGTGCCGCTCGACAGGCCGGTCGCCGAGGTCTGCGCCGTCGCCAAGCGCGACTTGAAGCCGGGCGAGCGGCTCGATTCGATCGGCGAGACGATGTACCGCTCCTGGACGATGACCGTGCCGGACGCGCGGGCGGCGGGGGCGATCCCCTGCGGCCTGCTGGAGGGCGGCAAGGTCACCTCGCCGGTGCGCAAGGGCGAGCTGCTGACCACTGCCAATGCCGAGCCGGACCGCACGACGAAGCTTTACGCGATGCGGCAGAAGCAGGAGGCGATGATTGGGTAAGGTTGGTGGGACGATTGTAGATTGAGGTCGTCATCCCGGCGGCCGCAGGCCAGCCGGGATCTATTCTTCTCTCCGGTTACCCGCCGAAAACGCCCGCATCCGTGGCAAGTTTGGCAGCGCCCTTTTCCCTACCGTCAATAGATCCCGGCTGACCTCCGGTCGCCGGGATGACGGAGGAAGGGGCGCGCGACGGTCTTTATGCCTGAAACATGACTTTTCTTATCTAGTTAAATGGTGCAGTATCCGGGCGGTCGAAGCACCGGCGCGGGAAGCCGGCTTTGTCGTGTCCGAGGAAGAGATCTCATGAAAATCAGCACCTTGCCCGCCGCGCTCTGCGCTCTTTTGGGTTTTTCGGTCTCCGCGCTCGCCGTGGAGCCTGCGGCCATCGTCAAGACCTATTCCGACATCGCGCTTGCCGGTTATGAGGACAGCCTGACGACGGCGAAAGCGCTCGATGCCGCCGTGGATGCGCTGGTCGCCAAGCCGTCGGCCGAGACGCTGGACGCGGCGCGGAAAGCGTGGCTCGCGGCGCGGGTGCCCTACCAGCAGACCGAGGCGTTCCGCTTCGGCAATGCGATCGTCGACGAATGGGAAGGCCGCGTGAACGCCTGGCCGCTGGACGAGGGGCTGATCGACTATGTCGACGCCGGCTACGGCACCGAGTCGGATTCGAACCCGTTCTATGCGGCGAACGTGATCGCCAACACCAAGATCAGCGCCGGCGGCGACGAGGTCGACGCCTCGAAGATCACGCCGGAGGTGATCCAGTCTCTGCAGGAGATCGGCGGCTCGGAGGCGAACGTCGCCTCGGGCTATCACGCGATCGAATTCCTGCTCTGGGGACAGGATCTCAACGGCACAGGCGCCGGTGCGGGCAATCGCCCGGCGACCGATTTCGACACCGCCAACTGCACCGGCGGCCATTGCGACCGCCGCGCCGAATATCTTAAGGCCGCGTCCGACCTGCTGGTCGCCGATCTCGAGGAAATGGTCGCCAACTGGAAGGAAGGCGGCGAGGCGCGCAAGACGGTCGAGGGCGATCCGACGGCCGGCCTGTCGGCGATCCTGACCGGTCTCGGCTCTCTATCCTATGGTGAGCTCGCCGGTGAGCGCATGAAACTCGGCCTCTTGCTGCACGATCCGGAGGAGGAACACGACTGCTTCTCCGACAACACGCACAACTCGCACTACAACGACATCGTCGGCATCAACAATGTCTATCACGGCCGCTACAAGCGCGTTGACGGCTCGGTCGTGGAAGGTCCCAGCCTCGCAGCATTTGTGCGCGAGAAGGATGCAGCGGTTGCGGACGAAATGGACGCAAAGCTCGCCGCCACGCTGAAGGCGGCCGAGGCGATGAAGGCGCGCGCCGAGACCAAGGAGGCCTACGACCAGATGATCGGCGAGGGCAATGCAGAGGGCAACGCGGCCGTGCAGGCCGTGATCGACGGCCTGGTGGCCCAGACCCGCTCGCTGGAGCGCGTCATTGCGTCGCTCTCGGTGGGTGACGTGACCATCGAAGGCTCCGACAGCCTCGACAATCCGAACGCCGTGTTCCAATAGGAGCTGCCCGCCAGCCCCGTTGCGGGCCGGCTGGTCAGGTCATGAAGATCCGTTTGACATTGTTCCTGCTTCTCGCGGCGACCGCGGCCGTCGCGGGCGGGTTGCGCGACGATCTTTCGCCGACGGACCAGGAGCGGGTGCACGACATCACGCTCCCGGCCACGGATTTCTCGAAGCCGGAGAAGTTCGAGAAGATGCAGGGCGGCGCGGCCACGACGCCGAAGGTCGGCGACGCTAACGCCCTGTCGCAGCCCTCGGCGAACCTGTCCTTCGCGGACAAGGAGCGCTTCTCGCTCGGCAACGGCATCTTCCGCAAGGACTGGGTGACAGCGCCGTCATCGACGCAGGCGTCGGACGGGCTCGGCCCGCTGTTCAATTCGCGCAACTGCCAGGCGTGTCACATCAAGGACGGGCGGGGCCACGCGCCGCTGTCGCCCGGCGCCGACGCGGTGTCCTATCTCGTGCGGCTTTCCGTGCCGCCGGATGAAGAACAGGCGAAGCTGATCGCCGCCGGCGCTCTCGCCGCGGCTCCCGATCCGATTTACGGCCTGCAATTGCAGGACAATTCCGCCGCCGGCCTTGCGCCGGAAGGTCGCGTGCACATCGACTACGAGGATGTACCGGTGGCGCTTTCGGAGGGCGAGACGGTCACCCTGCGCAAGCCGACGCTGACGATCGACAAGCCGGGCTTCGGCCCCTTCGCCTCCGGCCTGATGATGTCCGGCCGCATCGCGCCCGCCATGTCCGGCATGGGTCTGCTGGAAGCGATCCACGATGCCGACATCATGGCCCATGCCGATCCGGACGACAAAGACGGCGACGGCATCTCAGGCCGTCCGAACCTGGTCGCCGACGGCAAGGGCGGGCTTCTGATCGGCCGCTTTGGCTGGAAGGCGGCGCAGCCGAGCGTCGAGCAGCAGACGGCGCATGCCTTTGCCGGCGACATGGGCCTGTCGACGCCGATCCTGCCCGACAATTCAGGCGACTGCACCGCGGCTCAGCCGGACTGCCGCGCCATGCCCAATGGCGCGCAGGAGCGCTACGGCGACACGGAAGTGCCGCAGGACGTGCTCGACCTCGTCGTCTTCTATTCGCAGAACCTCGCGCCGCCGGTGCGGCGCGGCTTCGACAAGCCGGACGTGCTTGCCGGCAAGGCGGCGTTCTACCAGGCCGGCTGCCCGGTCTGCCACGTGCCGAAATACGTCACCAGCCGCAATGCGACGCACGAGGCGCAGCGCTTCCAGCTCATCTGGCCATATACCGATCTGCTGCTGCACGACATGGGGCCGGGGCTGGCCGACGGTCGGTCTGAGGGGCTGGCGGACGGCAGCGAATGGCGCACGCCGCCGCTGTGGGGCATCGGCATCTCGCACAAGGTGAGCGCGGAGGCGGGCTTCCTGCATGACGGCCGCGCCCGCACGGTGCAGGAGGCGATCCTGTGGCATGGCGGCGAGGCGCAGGCGTCGCGCGACGCCTATGTCGCGCTGCCCAAGGCCGAGCGCGACGCGCTGGTGAAGTTCCTGGAGTCGCTGTGATGCGGAACCTGCTGGTCGCGCTTGCGCTGATCGCCTGTGTCGCCCCGGCTGCGGCGGACGGCGTGGGCGGGCAGGTGCTCGATGGCTTCGTCGCGCCGTCGCTCGCGGATTTCACGCGCTCGACGGGGGAGTTGGCATCGTCCGTCACGGCGCTGTGCGAAATGCCCTCCGACGCCGCGCTGACAGACTCGCAGGCGGCCTTCGCGGCTGCGATGGAGGACTGGGGCCATGTCTCCATCCTGCGCTTCGGGCCGCTCGCGGCCGACGGGCGCTTCGAGAAGCTGTTCTTCTGGCCGGACGCGCGCAGCATCGGGCAGAAGCAGGTGCAGGGGCTGCTGGCATCCGGCGATGCGGGAGAGATCGCTTCCGGGATGAGCGGGAAGAGTGCGGCGCTGCAAGGCTTTCCCGCACTGGAATTCGCGTTGCACGGCACCGGGTCGGAGAAGCTCGCGGCGGGCGATCCGTGGCGCTGCTCGGTCGCAGCGGCGATTTCGTCGAACATCGCCTCGATCGCGGCGTCGGTTGCCGGGGAATGGGCCGAAGGAACGCCCTTCGCCGCGTCGTTCTCGGCGCCTGCCGAGGGCAAGGAGCCCTACCGGAACGAGGCGGAAGTGCAGGGCGAGATCGTCAAGGCGCTCGCCACCGCGCTGCAGTTCATCCGCTCCGCCGAACTGTCTCCGCCGCTGGGCGAGGAGCCGGCCAAGGCCAATGGCCGCCGGGCGCCGATGTGGCGCAGCGACCTGACCGCGTCGCTGATTGCCGCGCAGGTGGACGGCGTGCGCCGGTTGCTTGCCGTGGCCGGCTATGAGCAGTCGCTGCCTCAGGACAGCCGCTACGTGGCTGCGTCGATTCGCTTCGAACTCGACAATGCGATCCGCACGCTGGGCCTGGTCAATGGGCCGGCCGAACAGGCGTTCGGCACCGAGCCGGACCGTGGCCGCTTCGCCTTTGCCGAACTCGCGCTCCACCACGCCGGCGAACTGGTCAATCGTGACCTTGCCGCCGCACTCGGCCTGACCATGGGGTTCAACGCGCTCGATGGAGATTGACCGCCGCACCTTCCTGACGCTTCTCGGCGCCGCGGCCGTGGCGCCTTCGGGAGCGCTTGCATCGGAGGAGGAACTCTACCTCGCGGCGCGGGCGAGGGGAGGCCAGCACGAGGTGGCCGTGCTCGATGCGCGCGGAGTCGACCGGCTCGTGCTGCCGATCGAGGATCGCGGCCATTCCTTTGCCATTGACCATATGCGCCGCACGGCGGTTGCCTTCGCGCGTGCGCCGGGGCGCTATGCGGTCGCCTTCGACATCGGCGGCAAGGCCGTGCCGCAGCCGCTGGTGGCGGCCGAGGGCCGGCACTTCTTCGGCCACGGCATCTTCTCGCCGGACGGACGGCTGATGTTCGCCTCGGAGAACGACTACGAGGCCGGCAGGGGCGTGACCGGCATCTACGACGTCGGCAAGGGCTTTGCGCGCCTCGGCGAGTTCGACTGCGGCGGCATCGGCCCGCACGACGTGGTGCTGATGCCGGACGGCAAGACCGCCTGCGTCGCCAATGGCGGCATCCTCACCCATCCCGACTACGACAAGCTGAAGCTCAACATCGACACGATGGCGCCGAGCCTCGCCTATCTCGACATGGCGAGCGGCGACATCGTCGAGCAGGTGGCGCTGCCGAAGGAACTGCACAAGCTGTCGATCCGCCATCTGATCGTTGACGTCCACGGCGCGGTCTGGTTCGGCTGCCAGTACGAGGGCGACACGGGGGACCGTCCGCCGCTGGTCGGCCGCCACAGGCGCGGACGCGAGCCGGAACTGTTTCCCGGGCCGCCAGACCTGCTGCGGCGCATGGACAATTACATCGGCTCCGTCTCGGTGGACGCCTCCGGTGAGGTGGTGGCGACGTCCTCGCCGCTCGGCGGCCTCGTCGCCTTCTGGGACGCCACGACCGGCCGCTATCTCGGCGAGCAGAGCATGGCCGATGTCTGCGGCGTGGCGCCGCTCAAGCCCGGCCATGTGCTGGCGACCACCGGTCGCGGGGCCGTCGACGACATGTCGCCCTCGGCACGCGCGGCGATCCTGGAAGAGTCCGCGGCGAATCCGGCCTGGGACAACCACCTGCGGCGGGTGTGAGCCCTTACCCCAGCTCCGCCCCGCGCCTGCGTGCGGCGTCAACCGCTTGCGTCAGCAGCGTCTTCAGCCGGTCGTCGCCCATCAGCACCGACAGCGCCGCCGCGGTCGTGCCGTTCGGGCTCGTCACCTGTTCGCGCAGGCGGGTGGGTGTCTCGCTGCTCTCCTTCGAAAGGCAAGCCGCGCCGTAGACGGTCTGCATGGCGAGCAGCTTCGCGGTATCGGCAGGCAGGCCGGCAGCCTCGCCGGCGGCGGTGAGGCATTCGATGAAATGGAAGATGTAGGCGGGACCGGAGCCCGATACGGCGGTCACTGCATCCATCAGGCTCTCGTCGTTGATCCTCGCCACCTCGCCCGACACGGACAGGAGGTCGGCGACGAACGCGCTCGCCTCGTTGGTTACGTTCGGGTTGGCGAAGGTGACCATCATGCCCTTGCCGATCGCCGCCGGTGTGTTGGGCATGCAGCGCACGATTGCCGCGCCGGCGCCCAGGATTTCCTCGAACACGGCGATCCGCGTGCCTGCTGCGATGCTAAGATAGGTCGCGCCCATGCCGGCGAAGTGTCGATAGGCGGGGACGACGTCGCGCATCACCTGCGGCTTGACGGCGAAGATCACCAGCGTCGGCGCGGTCTCCTTGGGCATTTCCGCCGGATCGGCGCCGGTCAGGGCTCCGAGCTCCGCCGCGCGCGTTCTAAGCGTCGCGTTCGGCTCGACCACGAAGACCTCGTGCGGCTTGAGTTTGCCCGATGTCAGCCAGCCCGACAGCATGGCGTGGCCCATATTGCCGCAGCCGACGAGAACAACCAGAACCGACATGTCGCGCCTCCATTCCTGTCAGGGGAATGGACCGGGTCGCCGATCGTTGCAAGGGGTAGTGAAACTGTCTCTCAGTCCGGAATGCGGGTGGGCACCGGGTGGCGCGCGACGAGCCTCAGTCCGAGCGTCGCCATGACGAAGAAGAGCCAGACGGGGTCGGCGCGGCGGAAGAAGAAAGATTCGAGGAAGGCGTTGAGCGCGGTGAACAAAAGCATCATCATGAACATGTCCGCCAGGAGCACATTCTCCCGCCGCGGTCCGGAGCGCAGGTAGTCGGACAGCGGGACGACGAGGAAGGCGATGACGGCGGCGATGAGCGCGGGCACGCCCATGATCACGGCGATGTCGAGATAGCCGTTGTGGCCGTGCACGATGCCGCGGATGTCCCAGTCGCGGTCGAAGGGCTGGTCCATCGTGAAGACGAACATCGTGCCCCAGAAGCTCTCGAAGCCGTAGCCGGTCCACGGCCGCTTCGCGATCATCTCGCCGGAGAACTCCCACAGCGCGGTGCGCCCGGTATAGGTCATGCCCGGAAAATACTCGGCCGCGAGATGCTTCAGCGGCGCGATGAAGACGATACCGAGCGTGCCGAGCGCCGTGCCGACGATGGCGAGCGCGAAGATCAGCGGCACCAGCCGCCTCAGGCCGATGATGCCCGGCAGCATGACAAGCAGGATCGCCATCGGCACCAGGCCGGCGGTGGTCTTCGATCCGGTATTGGCCATGAACAACATCGCGCCGGCAAACAGCAGCGCCCCGATCCATCGCCAGCCGCGCCGCCACAGATAGAGGCCCATGAAGGACAGGCAGGCCATAACTGGGCCGGCGATGTTCTTGTGGCTGAATGAACCGCGCCAGAAGCCCGCATGCTGCGGCTCCAGCGAATCCGCGCTGTGGATCGCCTCGCCCGGAAAGGCGATCAGGCCGAAATAGCAGAGGCCGACGGTCACGAGCCCGGCGAAGGCGAAGATCGTCGACAGGGAATCCGCGTCGCGCGGGACGGTGAGCACAGCGGCGATGGTGAGGATGCCGACGAGCGTGAAGATCGCGGCCCGCAAGGCCGAGGGCGGGTCCGTCGCATGCATCACGGAAAGGGCGAGAAAGCCGAGCACGATCAGCCACCAGGGGCTGATGAGCGACATAAGCACGCGACGATCGACGAAGCAGGCGAGCGAGAAGATGGCGAGCGCGCCCAGCGAGCCGAAGCCGAGCTGGTTGACGATGTCGCCGCCTTCCTGAACGCCGGGAGCGGGCGCCGGCTGGAACGGCTTGAAGGAGACGATGACGACCGTCAGCATCACCGACGCGAGAATCGTGCCGATGCGCCGCGCCGTGAAGGCGTCGGCAATGCGGTCCCAGTCAATTCTTCTCGGGAGTGCGGTACTGTTCATTGGCATAGCCGAATTCGGCGCCGATCCGGCCGAGTGCCACGTAGATCGGATAGAGGGCGATCGATGCCGAGCCGGTGCTGGCGTAGCGCGCCGCGGCCCTGAGCGGCGACGCACCGAGCAGCGCCAGGCTTCGAGCGGCCACCTTGGCCCTGCCGAACGGGTCCGCGGCGCGCTTGCGCTTCTCGACCAGGGTCGAGATCACGCCGTTGCGCAGCGCGCGTGCCCGAATCCAGTCTGCTTCGACGCGCCGCTCGGGCACCGCTTCGTAGACCGGCGCTTCCGCGCACCAGCCGAGTCGGAAGCCGGCAGCCGCCGAGCGCGAGAGGAAGTCGCTGTCGCCGCCACCCATGAAGTTGAACGCGAGTTCGAGAAAGGGCGAGCCCATCTTCTCCAGTACGTGGCGCCCGATCAGGAGATTGCCGGACGAATAGAGCGC
The DNA here is from genome assembly GCF_900177325.1 of Mesorhizobium australicum. NCBI lineage: Bacteria > Pseudomonadati > Pseudomonadota > Alphaproteobacteria > Hyphomicrobiales > Phyllobacteriaceae > Mesorhizobium > Mesorhizobium australicum. The sequence continues at coordinate 1,658,676 of NZ_FXBL01000004.1, forward strand.
CGGCACGAGGCCGCTCGTCTTGTAGGGCGTCGAGAAGACCGGGTGGCTCTCCCAGTGCTGGTGCGCCGGATTGTCGAACACGGGCAGCTGCGGCCCGCCGACGATGTCGGCCGGCAGCGTCTCCGCCGCCCGGCACATCCGCTCCAGCCAGTCGGGATCGGCGATCTCGTCGTCGTCGATGACGAGGAGGTGCCGGAACGTCGGGAACTGGATCAGCGCCGTCAGCCAGCCGGCATTGTAGGCGCTGCAATTGCCGCGCTCATGCGCGATGATCAAGAGGCCGGGGATGCGCCCGCTCTCGAACCAGGGACCCGCCGCCGTCACGCCCTCGCGGCCCTCGGCGTCGTTCTCCATCACGATGACCGCAAAGCGGCGCTGCGTGCGCTGCCGCTCCAGCGAGGCGAGCGTCTCCAGCACCTGTTTGGGGCGGCGGAAGGTCGGCATCGTCACGACCACGTCCACGGCCTGCGCATCGAGGCCGGGAGAGCGCGCGATCAGCGAGATCGGCGGGTCGGAAGGGCGGGGGTTCATGTCGGCGCAATGCGTCCGTTTGAAAACCGTTTTGGTATCGCAGAGCGCCATTAAGGAGCCGTAAAGAGACACTCTACCCAGGCGGATGCATAAGACGCTATCTAGGCAATTAAAGGGCCATTAAGCACCTTTTGTATTCGAAACCGGAACACAGGCCTTTTCCGCGCGGGAAACATATTTAGCCTCACCCGCTTAACCCCTGTTTCGGCCTCTTCTGCTAACGCCTCGTGGCAACAGGAAGCCGCAATGCATCTGGTATTCGCCACCTCAATCGTCCCGTCCGGAACCGCCACGACAGGCTATGAGATCGCCAATGCCGCGATCGTCGACGCGCTGCGGCGGGCGGGGGTCAAGGTCACGGTGCTGGGCTTCATCTGGCCGGGCGCGGCGCCGTCCGACCCCGAGCATACGATTGTCCTTGGCGAGGTCGACGTCCGGACGGATAATGCGTCGGGTCTGCAGAAGGCAAGCTGGCTGCTCAGAGCAATGTCGACGGGCCTTACATTCTCCTCGGTGAAGCTGCGTGCGGCGACGCCCGACCAGGTCCGCGCGGCGCTTGCCTCGATCGGACCCTACGACGGCTATGTGCTCAATGCCGCCCAGTTCGCCGGCGCCTTCGAGGACGTGTTCCGCGACCGGCCGGCGATCTTCGTGGCGCATAATGTCGAATACCGTTCGGCCGAGGAGAACGCGGCCGCTGCGCGCGGGCTGATGCAGAGGGTGCTTTATACGCGCGAGGCCGGCCTGCTGCGCGGCATCGAGCGCAGGCTGTGCGACCGCGCCGATTTCGTCTGGACGCTGGCCGAGGACGACCGGCCGCTGCTCGGCATCGATCGTGACGACCGTTCGTCCGCGCTGCCGCTGGTGACGCGGCTCGATCCGCCGCCGCCGCCCGGTCCGCGTGAGACGACCTGCGACGCGGCGCTGATCGGCACCTGGACATGGCAGCCGAACCGTATCGGCCTCGAATGGTTCCTGGGCGAGGTGGTGCCTCACCTTCCGGCTGATTTCACCGTCCGGATTGCCGGCAAGACGCCGTCCGACCTCGCAAGCGCACATCCTGGCGTGAGGTTCGTCGGCTTCGTGCCGGATGCGACCGAGTTCGTGCGCTCCGCCCGCGTGATCCCGCTCGCCAGCCGCGCCGGAACCGGCGTCCAGCTCAAGACGATCGAGACATTCGAATTGGGCCTGCCCTCGGTCGCGACGTCGCGGTCGCTGCGCGGCATCGCCAACGTGCCGGACAATTGCATGATCGCCGACGATCCGGTTGAGTTCGCTCGTGCCCTGGTCGATGCGGCGCGCAATCCCGGGCCGGACGCCGATGGCCGCGCGTTCCACGCCGCGCAGCGCGCCGCGCTCGATCGCGAGATCGCGCGCGGCCTCGCCCGGATCGCCGACGCCGGACACGAGGCCGCGGCATGAATCTCCAACCCTCGCCGCCGCCCCAGCCCCGCCTGCCGTCGATGGAAATCCTCGGCGTGCCGGTGGTGGCCATGGGCTGGCAGGAGGCACTGGACATCCTCGGCGGATATCTGCGCGGCCGCTTCTTCATGCCGGTCGGTTTTCTCAACGCGCACAATGCCAACGTCGCCTGCGCCGACGGCGAGTTCGCCCGTGCGCTCGAACGCTTTCTCGTCCTTCCCGACGGCGTGGGCGTGGATATCGCCGCGAAATGGCTGCACGGCCGACCTTTTCCGGCGAACCTCAACGGCACCGATTTCGTGCCGGCGCTGATTGCATCGATGTCCTCGCCGCTCAAAGTGGCGCTGCTCGGCGCGACGCAGGAGAACGCCGGCGGCGCGGCCGAACAACTGTCGGCCCTAGCGCCCCAGCACGAGTATCGCGTCATCCATGACGGCTATTTCACCAAGAAGCAGGAGCCGGACATCATCGCCGATATCGCCGACTATCGGCCGGACATTCTGCTCGTCGCCATGGGCGTGCCGCGACAGGAGCTTTGGATCGAGCGCAACCTGACGTCCATCCATTGCACAATGCCGATCGCCGTCGGAGCGCTGCTCGACTTCCTCTCCGGCCGCGTGCCGCGCGCGCCGCTGTGGGTGCGGCGCCTCAGGCTCGAATGGCTCTATCGCCTCTGGATCGAGCCCGGCCGGCTGTGGCGGCGCTACGTCGTCGGCAACCCGCTCTTCCTGGCGCGGGTGCTGGCGCAGAAATTCGTTGGCTACCGCGCCGGCACGGAGCGCGTGCGCGATGCATGACGTGCTTCGCCGCGCGAACGCGCTCGTCACGGCAAGCTACAAGCCGGATCTGGAGCGTTGCCGGCTGCTGTGCGAGACGGTGGACCGCTACGTCACCGGCCATTCGCACCACTATATCCTCGTCGCCTCGGAGGATGTCGCGCTTTTTCGGCAACTCGAAGGGCCGAAGCGGACGGTGGTGGACGAGCGCGACCTGCTGCCGTCCTGGCTGCGGTCCTTTCCCGATCCATTCTTCCGCTTCCGCAAGCGGGTCTGGCTCTCCCTGCGCACCATGCCGCTGCGCGGCTGGCACGTGCAGCAGCTGCGCCGCATCGCCATCGCGCATCATGTCGGCGAGGAGGCGCTGATCTATTGCGATTCCGATGTCGCGTTCCTGCGTCCGTTCGATTGCCGTTCCTTCTGGAACGGAGGCGACCTGCGCCTTTTTCGCCGTGAGGGTGCGCTTGCCGGCGACGGCCTCGACGACCAGCGGCTGTGGGCGAGCAATGCGGGCAAGGTTCTCGGCCTCTCCGCGCCGCCGCGGAACGACTACATCGCCACCGTCATCGCCTGGCGACGCGACGCCACGACGACGATGTGCCGGCGCATCGAGGAGATCACCGGCCGTCACTGGGTGGCCGGCATCGCCTCGAACCGCCACTTCTCCGAATGCATGATTTACGGCCGCTACGCCGACGAGGTGCTGGAAGGGCAGGGGCACTTCCATGCCTCGAACGAGCTCTGCCGCGTCTACTGGACCGGCCCGGCCCTGTCTGACGACGAGTTCCGCGAGTTCGTCGCCGCGATGAGCCCCGACCAGGTGGCGATCGGCATGCAATCCTTCATCGGCACGGACATCGGCCGCATCCGCAGGCTCATCGAGGCCTGATCAGACCGTCTTCGCCGGCAGGCGCATCGCACTGTAGGTGAGCAGCGCCGAGGCGACGTAGAGCAACGCGAAGACCGCGTTCAGCACGATCACGAGCTGGCTGACCTCGAGCGACTGCACCAGCACCAGCGCCAGAAGCACTGCCTTCAGGCCGGCGAGCAGCGCGAGATTGATCGCGCGCAGCAGGGTCTGGCCGCGGGCGAACAGAAGTTCCGCCTGGTATTCGACGAGATTGCGCAGGCCCGGCACGAACAGCGCCAGACCCAAGAGCGGCGCAGCTTCCGCCACGTTTTTGCCGAGCAGCGTCGGGTAGTAATGCAGGATCACCGCCAGCACGGCGAGCGCCGCTGTCGAGGTGACGAACACCGCTGCTTCCAGGCCCACCCGGCGGATGGTCCTGGCCAGAAGCTCGGGCGCGCGCATCAGGCGCTGCACCAGCATCATGGTGAAGGTGCGGATCGGGATCGCCGTCAGGTCGACCAGTCGCATGATCATCGCGTAGATGCCGGCGAGCTGCGCGCCGCCGAGCGCCAGGACCAGCAGCTTGTCCATCTCCATCTGCAGGTAGAACAGGATTTCGGCCCCCGCCACGTAGAGCGAATCCGGCAGGCGGCGCAGATAGACCCTCGGCCTCAGCCGCAGCCGGCAGCGCGGATAGAAGAAGCCCGCCGCGATCAGGAGCGAAACGGCGTTGGCCGCGAGATACAACAGGCTCCATGTCGGCAGGTCGCGCACCGGCATGAACGCGAAGGCACTTGCCGCGACGGCCCTGAGCACCGTGCCCAGGATGACGAGCACCGACGCGCGGCCGAAGCGGCCCATGCCGTTGTTGACGATCACCACAGCCTCGACCGGCCGCCACAGCAGCGCCTCGGCCGCGATGACGGTCAGGAAGACCGGGAGCGCCATCTCGCCGCCGAAGAACAAGGCATGCGCGGCGAAGCTCGCCAGCCCGAGAACAGGCAGCGAGATCAATGCCATGAAGATGAACCCGGCCGTGAATACGCCGATGAGTGCAGGGCGCACGGTGGCGGTGCGGTAGAGTGCGGTGATGTAGCCGAAGGCAAGGATGCGCGACAGCATCACGCCGGCCGCCGACGCGGTCGCGAACAGGCCGAATTCGGCGATCGTGAGCGTGTTCGCCAGCGCGATGAAGTAGATCAGCGAGAAGACCAGCCGTCCGGCCGAGCCGCTGATCGCGCTCGCATAGTCGCGCAGGACGCCGATCCGCCCGCGCAGCACCGCGGAAATCAGGGAGGCCGGTTTCGGTTCGATTGTTTCGCTCGGCGTGACGCTGGACACGCCGCAACCCTAGCGGGGAAAGTTTAACGCGTCGTTCAGCATCGCTGCTCGCCAAGGTAGAAAAGTCGTTGTGGAACACGTGAAAAATGTGGTCTTGGCCACACATCTTGCCACAGAAATTAACCATTTGTTTCCCATGGCTCTTTAGCGTGCCTTAACGATTGGCAACCCTCCAGTCGGCAGGCATGACCCGAAAAGGCGCTAGGGGCGAATGATCAACCCGGACCATCGAGACCAGGGAAGACCCCCGCGTTCTCTGCTCTCGTTCGGGCAGACGCCGGCGAAGCCCGCGGCAGCCAGTTCGGCGCCGGCCGGCTTCGACGCTGACGAAACCCCTCCCGCCGAGCGGCACCGCATCGCGCGCGCGCGCCGCGAGGCGCGCTCCGGCCGTCTGCTCGAGGCCCTCGCCGCGCTGCCGGAGACCATCGAAGAAGAAGCGCCGCGCCCCACTGCCGCTCGGGCGGCACCCGTCGCGCCGGCTCCGGCGCCCCGTGCGTCCGAAGCAGCCGCGCCGCTCGCGGCCGCGCCCGCTCCTGCCGGGGAGCTGTGGCGGCCGCTGATCGACCCGCTGAAGATCTGGAACGGCATCGTCCGCTCCCGCTGGATCATCCTGACGACGACCGTGGCGGGCGCCGCGCTCGGCGTCATGATCGCACTGTCGACGCCGAAGAAGTTCGAATCCGTCGCCGAGCTCCTCGTCGACCCCCGCGACATCAAGATCACCGACCGCAACGTGACCGAGGGCGGCCTGCCATCCGACGCCACGCTGGCGATCGTCGAGAACCAGGTGAAGGTGCTCACCTCCGGCAACGTCCTGGCCAAGGTCGTGGACAAGCTGAACCTCGCCGCCGATCCCGAGTTCAACGGCGACGAAAAGAGCTTCGGCCTGGGCGCGCTCGTCTCCGAGTTGCGATCGATCTTCTCGCGCAGCGAGAAGGGCGAGGGCGACATGCGCCGCGCGCTGGCGATCCAGGGTCTCGCCAAGAGCCTCGACGTCGAGCGCGGCGGCAAGACCTTCGTGGTCTCGATCTCCGCCGTCACGCAGAGCGCCGAGAAGTCGGCGCTGATCGCCAACACGCTGACCGAGACCTTCCTGCAGTCCTACGGCGACATCCAGTCCGACACGGCGGGCCGCGCCTCCGACGAACTGTCCTCGCGCCTTGCCGAGCTGCAGAAGGGCCTCGACGAGGCCGAGCGCAAGGTGGAAGCCTACAAGGCCGAGCGGGATCTCGTCGACGCGCAGGGCCGGCTGATCTCGGACGACGAGATGGTCAAGCTCAACGACCAGCTGACCATCGCCCGCGCCCGCACGATCGAGCTCAACGCGCGCGCCGCCTCGATCCGCGACCTCAATCCCGATGCGGTGGTGGGCGGCAGCCTGCCCGAGCAGATCAGCTCGCCGGTGATGGCGGAGCTGCGCACGCAATATGCGACGGCCAAGCAAGAGGTCGAGCGCCTGTCGGTCCGGCTCGGGCCGCGCCATCCCGAGCGGCAGTCAGCCGAAGCCCAGCTTGCCGGCGCGCGCGATTCGCTCGCCTCGGAGCTGCGTCGCATCAGTTCCTCGATCCAGGTCGACCTCAAGCGCGCCGTGCAGCTCGAGCAGGACCTCGCGAGCCGCCTCGCCCAGCTCAAGGCGCGGCAGGCGCAGGTCAGCGAGGACCTGGTCACCGTGCGCGAGCTGGAGCGCGAGGCGGCCGCCAAGCGCGCCGTCTACGAATCCTTCCTGCTGCGCGCCCGCGAGACCAACGAGCAGCGCGGCATCAACACCGCGAACATGAGCGTCATCTCGGTGGCCCAGCCGCCGCTCGAGCCGCTCGGCCCGTCGCGGGCGATGACGGTGATCGCCTCCACGATCCTCGGCTTCATGGCCGGCATCGGCATCGGCGGCGTGCGCGGCGCCATCGACAGCCTGCGCTCCGGCGGGGGCGGAAGCCCTGTCCGCCCGGCCCCCCGCCCGGCGCCCGCCCGCCCGCGCGACGAGACTGACGATGAGATCGACCGGATCATGAATTCCGCCGCGCGGCGCGAGGCATCCGAAGCGGCCACGGCGGCCGCAGCCCGCAAGGCCGAACCCGCTCCGGCCGTCGCATCGGCCGACGCCAGGAAAAGCGCCGCGGCGCATCCCGAGGCCTATCCCTCTGCTCCGGCGCAGACCGGCCATCCGGCACAGCCGGCGCCTCAGCCTACGCAACCACCGAGCTGGTACGATCCGCAGGCGGCCTACGCCGCCCACCAGCAGGCCGCCTACCAGGCCTGGCTTGCCGCACGCCCGCAGCACCCGGCCTATCCGCCGCAGCCGGCGCCGGCGCAGCACTGGGGCTCGTGGCCCGGCGAGCCGGGCCATGCCCAGCCGGTCTACCCGCAGCCGCAGATGCCGCTGAACATGCAGGCGCCGCAGCCCTGGCCGGCGCAGCCGCAATTCGCGCCCCCCGCCGGCTGGCAGCCGCCGCAGGAGATGATGCAGCCGCCGCAACCCCAGTCCTTCCAGCAGGCGCAAGCGCAGGCGGATGCGAGTTCGATCGACGAAATCCGCGAGAGCCTGCGCGAATTCCGCGACGCCGTTCGCGAACTCGCCGTCAGCCGCGCGCGCGGCCGGATGTGAAGCAGGAATTGCGGCATAGTACGCCGCTTTGACAGGTAGGACTTGCCGCCGTTTCGTGGCATGACCGCGCCAGCCGAAGCAGGAGGGCGCATCATGGCCGAGATCATCGACGGCAAGAGGGCGGGCGAGGACGTCGCCGCGAAGGTGGCCAAGGCCTCTGCCGAGCTGGTCGATAGGACCGGCGTCAAGCCGGGTCTCGCCGTGGTCATCGTCGGCGAGGACCCCGCCAGCCAGGTCTACGTCGCCTCCAAGTCGCGCAAGGCGCGCGAATGCGGCTTTCATTCCGTGCAGCACACGCTGGCGGAGGATACGCCCGAGGCCGAGCTCCTGGCGCTCATCGACACGCTCAACGCCGATGCCGCGATCCACGGCATCCTGGTCCAGCTGCCGCTGCCGGCGCATATCGATTCCGGCAAGGTGATCCAGGCGATCTCCCCGGACAAGGACGTCGACGGGTTCCATTTCATCAATGTCGGCAAGCTCGGCGCCGGCGTCCTCGACACCGCCTTCGTGCCCTGCACGCCGGCCGGTTCGATGCTGCTGATCGAGCGCATCCACGGCCGCGACCTGTCGGGCCTCAACGCGGTCGTCGTCGGCCGCTCCAACATCGTCGGCAAGCCGATGGCAAACCTGCTGCTCGCCGCCAACGCCACGGTGACGATCGCGCATTCACGGACCAAGGACCTGCCGGCGCTCTGCCGCACCGCCGACATCCTCGTCGCCGCCGTCGGCCGGCCCGAAATGGTCAAGGGCGACTGGGTGAAAGAAGGCGCGACCGTGGTCGATGTCGGCATCAACCGCATCCCGGCGCCCGAGAAGGGCGAGGGCAAGTCGCGCCTCGTCGGCGACGTGGAGTTCGCGTCCGCCGCGCAGCGCGCCGGCGCGATCACCCCGGTCCCCGGCGGCGTCGGTCCGATGACGATCGCCATGCTGATGGCCAACACCCTCGTCTCGGCCTGCCGGTCGGCGGGGGTGGAAGGGCCGAAGTTTTAGGGGAGTAGGGGAATAGGGGAGTAAGGGAGTAGGGCAACAGGTGAGAACGGGCTTGCAACGAAAGCCGATCCGAGTTGCCTTCCCCTACTCCCCTACTCCCCTACTCCCCTACTCCCCTACTCCCCTACTCCCCTACTCCCCTACTCCCCTACTCCCCTACTCCCCTACTCCCCTACTCCCCCTCCTTCCCGCCTCCCTCGGCATCCTGTAGAACGCCGTCATGCCCGAACCCTCTGCTTCCGGCCGGCAACTCGCCTTCCTGCTGGTGGACAAGTTCCCGATGTTCTCGCTGGTGGCGGCGATCGACACGCTGCGCTCGGCCAACCGGATGCTGGGCAGGGATTTCTATTCCTGGAAGACGGTGTCGGCCGACGGCGAGGCGGTGGTGGCGTCAAACGGGCTGCCGCTCAAGATCGACTATACGATTTCCGACCTGCCGCCGGTGGACATCCTGTTCGTCTGTGCCGGCCTGAGCTTCGAGTTCGCCGGCAAGTCCAGGGTGCTCTCGGGCCTGCGGAGCATCGGCCGCCGTGGCGCCGCGCTTGGCGCACTTTCGGCGGGCTCATACACGCTTGCCGAGGCAGGGCAGCTCGACGGCCACCGCTGCACGATCCACTGGGAGAACCGCGCCGGCTTCCGCGAGCGCTTTCCCGACATCGACTGCACCGGCAATGTCTTCGAGATCGACCGCAAGCGCTATACCTGCGCGGGCGGCACGACCTCGATCGACCTGTTTCTGGAGATCGTCCGCGCGGATTTCGGGGCAGGGATTGCCAATGAGGTCGCCAACCAGTTCCAGCACGAGCGCATCCGCTCGGCCGGCGACCGCCAGCGCGTCGGGCCCGAACGCGACCTGACCGGCAAGTCGGACAAGCTGCGCAAGATCGTCGAGCGGATGGCGGACAATCTCGACGAGCCGCTGTCGGCGGTGGACCTCGCCAAGGCTGCCGGCCTGTCGGTGCGCCAGGTCGAGCGGCTGTTCCTGCGCCACCTCAACATGACGCCGGGCCGCTACTACATGCGGCTCCGACTGGAGCGCGCCCGCGAGCTGCTGCGCCAGACCAACATGCCGATCCTAGACGTGGCGATCGCCACCGGCTTCACCTCGCACTCCTATTTCGCGCAGTCCTACCGACTCCAGTTCGGCCGCCCGCCCTCGGAAGAACGACGCACGACGTATTGATGCCTGTGGGGTACAGAAGAAACCTCCAATGGAGGCTCATACCACCACCGGATTTGCCGCGCCGTCCATGCTGATCGACACGCCGGTGATGTAGCTCGCCTTGTCCGAGGCGAGGAAGAGCACCGCGTTGGCGATCTCTTCCGGGCTTGCCATGCGGCCGAGCGGGATGCGGGCGATGCTGGCGCGGCGGGCTTCTTCCACGTCAATGCCGGCGAGCCGCGCCTCGGCGGCGAGGCCTTCGGCCACGCGGCCCGTCTCCGTTCCGCCAGGATTGATCGCCACCACACGCACGCCGCGCGGGGCGTAGGCGGTGGCCAGTCCCGCGGTCACCAGCATCAGCGCCGCATTGGCCGCGCCTCCCGGAACATGAACCCGCGAGGCCACCTTGCCTCCATTGCCGATCACGTTGACGATCACGCCCGATCCTCGTTCGGCCATCGCCTTCACCACCGGATCGATCGCATTGACGTAGGAGAAATATTTCGCGTCCATCGCCGCGCGGTAGGCATGCGGCGAGAGCTCGTCCGGCGGGGTGCGTTTCGCCGCGCCCGCGCTGTTCACCAGCACGTCGATAGCGCCGAGATGCGCCGTCATCGCCGCGATCGCGCCGGCCGCCGCCTCAGCGTCGCTCAGGTCGGCCGCGACGCCATGGACGCCCGGTAGGGCAGCGCGGGCCTGATCGACGTTCTCGCGCGAGCGCGACACGATGCCGACGCGCGCGCCTTCCTCGAGGAACGCCTTCGCGCAGGCGAAGCCGATGCCCTTCGAGCCGCCGGTGATCACGACGCCCTTGCCCTTCAATCCCAATTCCATTGCGATTCCTCCGCGTTCGGCTTGAAGTCAGTCCCGCGCAAGCGATCGTTTGGCAAGATGAAAAGAATCCCGCCGGCGCGTGGAACCTTGGCCGGCCCGGACCGTTGCCGCGACGACTGCCGAGGGGTGATGCCATGCCGATCGACCAGACGTTTCACGAGCCGGTGCTGCTGAAGACCGGAAAGACCGGCCTCGCCGAGATCAGGACGCTCGCGCAGGCCCGCGATCTTCTGCGGGAAGGATGGCCCGAGACGCACGGCAAATGGTACTACGCAGCCGATCGTGCCTGTGCCGACGCGGCCGACGGCAAGGCCTCGGTCCATATCGCCCGGCGCATCTTCGTCTACGCCGCCGAGGAAGCCCGCCTGAGAGCCTGACCAGCCCGTAGACTCATAGACTCCCAGCCACGGTCGCATCGATGCAAATTGGACCATGGCCAGAAGTGTGCGGCTATCTTATCGTATCGAGTGAAAGCCCTTGGAAAGCGCTTCGGCCTGGAGAGGAAGCGTTCGACGAGGTTTCGCTCGCGGTATGGCCATGTATGGTTTCGACCGTCGTTTGTAATCGCTACAGTGGTAGAAGCGGAGGAAGACAACCATGGATCTGGTAATTCCAAGTGCAGCCAATCTCGGCCTGTTTGTCAGCGCCACGCTGGTGCTGCTTCTCGTGCCCGGCCCGGCAGTCCTTTACATCTTCGCGCGCTCAGTCGAGCAGGGTCGCTCTGCCGGTCTCGTTTCGATCCTCGGCATCCATACGGCCACACTTGTTCATGTCGTTGCAGCCGCTGTGGGATTGTCGGCGCTTCTGGCATCGTCCGCGCTCGCGTTCAGCGTGGTGAAGTATGCCGGCGCGGCCTACCTGATCTGGCTTGGCCTCAAGAAGCTCTTCGGCTCTTCGGACATTCCCGACGTCGAGGGTGGTTTACCGAAGCGCAGCGGCATGCGCCTCTTTCGTGAGGGCTTCATCGTCAACCTCCTCAATCCGAAGACAGCCTTGTTCTTTCTGGCGTTCCTGCCGCAATTCGTTGAGGTCGGCCGGGGTCATGTCGCGATGCAGATCGCTTTCCTCGGCATTCTCTACACGGTGATTGGCGTTTTGACGGACGGGGCCTATGCGCTTCTGGCTGGCACAGCCGGCAACTTCCTGAAGCGCAGTCCCGTCTATCTGAAAGCCGAACGCTGGGTCAGTGGCTTCGTCTATATCGGCCTTGGTTTGACGGCTGCCTTTGCTGGCAATCAAAAGAAATAGACCGCCCGTCTTCCCTAAAAGTCGCACCAAACGGCTAGGCCGAGCGGATGGCATGCTGCCGCAATAATCAGAGAGCCGTTCGCCCTTATAGGTTCACGCCCTAGGCAAAGACGCTCGCGCCCGCCTCGGCCTGGCCCACCATGGCCCGGAATGCGCCGAAGAGTTCGCGCCCCATGCCGTAGCCGTTGGCCGTAAGGTCGGCCGTCACGCAGGTGCGCGTGGCGATCTCCTCCGCCGACAGGAAGACTTCGAGCGTGCCTTCCTCGCCGTCGAGCCGGATCAGGTCGCCGTCGCGGATCTTGCCGATCACGCCGCCGTCCAGCGCCTCGGGCGTTACGTGGATTGCCGAGGGCACCTTACCTGAGGCGCCCGACATGCGCCCGTCGGTCACGAGCGCAACCTTGTAGCCGCGATCCTGCAGCACGCCGAGGACGGTGGTGAGCTTGTGCAGCTCCGGCATGCCGTTGGCCTTCGGCCCCTGGAAGCGCAGCACGGCGACGAAGTCCTTTTCAAGCTCGCCCGCCTTGAAGGCCGCGTTCATCTCCTCCTGGCTGTGGAAGATCACGGCCGGCGCCTCGACGCGTCGCCGCTCCGGCTTGACGGCCGATGTCTTGGCGATGGCGAGGCCGATATTGCCTTTGAGCACCTTGAGGCCGCCGGTGGCCTGGAACGGCTTCGCCGCGGTCGCCAGCACCTTGTCGTCGCCGCTTTTCTCGGGTGCCGGCTCGCGCACCACGGTGCCATCCGCGCCGAGCTTCGCTTCGACCGCATAGGCCGCAAGCCCTTCGCCCCACACGGTCTGCACGTCGTCGTGCAGGTAGCCGCCGGACAGAAGCTCGCGGATCAGGAAACCCATGCCGCCCGCGGCGTGGAAGTGGTTCACGTCGGCCAGCCCGTTCGGATAGACGCGGGCCAAGAGCGGCACGATGTCGGAGAGGTCGGAAATGTCCTGCCAGGTCAGCCTGATGCCCGCCGCCTGCGCCATCGCGATGATGTGCATCGTGTGGTTGGTCGAGCCGCCGGTCGCGTGCAGGCCGACGACGCCGTTGACGAAGGAGCGTTCGTCGATCATGCGACCGACGGGCGTATAGGCGTTGCCGAGATGGGTGATGGCGAGCGCGCGTTTCGTCGCTTCCTTGGTGAGCGCGTCGCGCAGGGGCGTGCCGGGATTGACGAAGGAGGCGCCCGGCGTGTGCAGGCCCATGATCTCCATCAGCATCTGGTTCGAATTCGCCGTGCCGTAGAAGGTGCAGGTGCCGGGGCCGTGATAGGACTTCGATTCCGCCTCCAGGAGCTCGGCGCGGCCGACCTTGCCCTCGGCATAGAGCTGGCGCACGCGCGCTTTCTCGTCGTTGGGCAGGCCCGACGTCATCGGTCCGGCCGGGATGAACACCGCCGGCAGGTGGCCGAAGGTCAGCGCGCCGATGACGAGACCGGGCACGATCTTGTCGCAGACGCCGAGATAGACGGCGGCGTCGAACATGTTGTGCGACAGGCCGACGGCCGTCGCCATCGCGATCACGTCGCGCGAGAACAGCGACAGCTCCATGCCGGGCTGGCCCTGCGTGACGCCGTCGCACATGGCCGGCACGCCACCCGCGACCTGCGCAATGCCGCCGGCCTCGCGCGCAGCCTGCTTGATCAGTTGCGGGAAGAATTCGAACGGCTGATGCGCCGACAGCATGTCGTTGTAGGAGGTGATGATGCCGAGGTTCGGCACCACATCGCCGCCGAGCGCGATCTTCTCGCTCGGCGCACAGACGGCGAAGCCGTGGGCGAGATTGCCACAACCGAGCACGGCGCGGTTGGCGCTCTTGCCGGTGGCCGCCTCGACGCGGCCGAGATAGTCCTCGCGCAGCGGTCGCGACCGCTCGCGGATGCGGTCCGTGATGGCTTCGATGGCTGTCAGGGCGGACATGGCGGATCTCCTACGGAGCCCAATAGATATCGATCGGTGCTGATGCAGCGTCGAAGACGCGGGCGATGGGAAGCCTGGGCGCGGCCTGAGCCATCGCCCGCTCGAGGACGTCCTTCTTCGCCTCCCCCTCGATATGGAGCGCCAGGAGGCCGGCGCCAACCAGGAGAGGCAAGGTAAGCGTAATGCGGGGCTCGCCGCCGGATGGGGCATCCACGGACATGACGAGGCGCGACTGCGGCGGATCGGTAAGCTCGTCCAGATTTGGCGCATCGGGAAAGAACGAGGCGGTGTGGCCGTCGGCGCCCATGCCGAGCACGACGACGTCGAGCCGGGGGCCGAGCAGGGCAATGCCGGCTTCGGCCTGTCGGGCGGCGGCGTCGACGGTGGCGGCCTGCGAGTACAGGCCGACGAACCGCGCCAGCCGCGCCTCGTTCCTCAGCAGCTTCTCCCTGACCAGCCGCTCGTTGGACCGCTCGGACGCGGGCGGCACGAAGCGCTCGTCCACCAGCGTCACGACGACTTTCGTCCAGTCGAGATCCTTGTGCGACAGGGCGTCGAAGAACAGCGCCGGCGTCGTGCCGCCGGAGACGGCGAGCGTCGCGCCGTCCTTCGCCTCGATTGCCGCGCGCAACTGGTCGGCGACGGTCGCGGCAAGCGCGGAGGCAAGCGCGTCACGCGTCTCGAATGCCCGCCACCATGCCTTTCGCGATCCCATCAGGTGCTCTCGTGCCAGGTCCTGCCGTCGCGCTCGATCAGCGCGATGGCCGAGGAGGGCCCCCAGGTGCCGGATGTGTAGCCCTGCGTCTCCTGCAGGTTCTCGGCCCAGGCGCCCTGGATCGGGTCGATCCACTTCCACGCGGCTTCGACCTCGTCGCGGCGCATGAACAGCGTCTGGTTGCCGCGCACGACGTCCATCACGAGACGCTCATAGGCATCGGGATTCCGCTCCTGGAATGACTGGGCGAAGCTCATGTCGAGGGCGATGTTGCGCAGCCGCATGCCGCCGGGGCCGGGGTCCTTGATCATGATCCACTGCTTCACACCCTCGTCGGGCTGCAGGCGGATGACGAGCTGGTTGGCCAGGATGCGGCCGGCGTTGTCGCCGAAGATCGAATGCGGGATGTGCTTGAACTCGATGACGATCTCGGACACGCGGGTCGCGAGGCGCTTGCCGGTGCGCAGGTAGAACGGCACGCCGGCCCAGCGCCAGTTCTCGATCTCGGCCTTGATCGCCACGAAGGTCTCGGTCGTGCTCTGCGCGCCGAGTTCCTCCTGGTAGCCCTTCACCGCGCCGCCCGCCGAGGCGCCGGCGCGATATTGGCCGCGCACCGTCATCTTCGGCGCTTCCTGGCCGTTGATGCGCTTCAGCGAGCGCAGCACCTTCAGCTTCTCGTCGCGCACGGCGTCTGCATCCATCGAGGAGGGGGCCTCCATCGCGACGAGGCACAGGAGCTGCAGGATATGGTTCTGCACCATGTCGCGCAGCGCGCCGGCCTTGTCGTAGTAGCCGATGCGGTCTTCCAGCCCAACGGTCTCGGCGACCGTGATCTGCACGTGGTCGATATGCGCGGAGTTCCACAGCGGCTCGTAGAGCATGTTGGCAAAGCGAAGCGCCATCAGGTTCTGCACTGTCTCCTTGCCGAGATAGTGATCGATGCGGAAGATCTGGTGCTCGTCGAAATAGCTGCCGATCTGGTCGTTCAGCGCCTGGGCGGAGGCGAGGTCGCGGCCGATCGGCTTTTCGACGACGATGCGGCTGTTCTGGCAGATCAGCCCGCTGCCCTTGAGATGCTTGGCGATGTCGCCGAACAGCGCCGGCGCGACCGCCATGTAGAAGACCCGGATGCGGTCGCTGTCGCCGACCTGCTTCTTGATGGCGTCGAACCCTTCGCCGGTCTTGCCGTCGGCCGAAACGTAGTGGAGCCGCGCGATGAAGGTCTCGAGTTCCTGCGCGTCGATCTCGTTCGCCTTGACATGGTCGCTGATCGCCTTCTTGGCGAACTCGCGGTACTCCTTGTGGGTCATCTTCGCCCGCGACGTGCCGATGATCCGCGTCGGTTCGGTGAACTGGCCCGCGCGCTGGCGCTGATAGAGCGCCGGCAGCAGCTTGCGCTCGGCGAGATCGCCGGTGCCGCCGAAGGCGATGAAGTCGAAAGGTTCGACGGGGATGATCTGGCTCGTCATGTTGTGCCCGCTGTCTGCTCCGGAGCGCTCCGGCCCCGTATAATCTAATCGATTTAAAGTTCCTAGTCCCGCTGGAGCAATTGCTTCAGCTTGACACATGCCCGAGGGAGGGTCTTTTCCTGCGGCCACCCCGGCGCAGCACTATTGCAGTGCAGCATAACGCGCGGCCGGTGAAAAGCGAAAAGGAGCCGGCATGGGCACGCACCTGTCTCGAACCGTCGCCGAAGGCGTGGCCTTCATGCAGATCATCGACGGCAAGCCGACCGACGCGCTGTCGGGCGCGCGCATCGACGTGGCTTCGCCCTCGGACGGCAAGGTGTTTGCCTCGATTCCGGCCTCGGGCGAGGCGGATGTGGACCGCGCGGTGCGCTCGGCGCGCAAGGCCTTCGACGAGGGCCCGTGGGGACGCATGCCGGCGGTCGAGCGCGGCCGTTGCCTGACGCGGCTGTTCCAGCTGGTCGAGAGCCACGGCACGGAGCTTGCCGCGCTCGAATCGCGCGACACCGGCAAGCCGATCCGACAGGGCAGGGCGGACATCACCGCCACCATGCGCTACTACGAATTCTACGGCGGCGCGGGCGACAAGATCCACGGCGACACGATTCCCTTCCTGCCCGGCTATACCGCGCTGACGCTGCGCGAGCCGCATGGCGTCGTCGCCGGCATCATTCCGTGGAACTATCCGCTGCAGATCCTTGCGCGCGTGCTTGGCGCGGCGCTCGCGATGGGCAACACGCTGGTCGCCAAGCCCGCCGAGGACGCCTCGCTCAGCGCGATCCGCATCGCCGAGCTGTGTCTCGAGGCAGGTATCCCCGAAGGTGTCGTCAACGTCGTCACCGGCTACGGCCGCGAGGCGGGCGCGGCGCTTTCGGCCCATCCCGGCGTCGACTACGTCACCTTCACCGGCTCGCCGCTCACCGGTACGGCAATCCAGCAGGCGGCGGCGATCAACAACCGCGGCGTGACGATGGAGCTCGGCGGCAAGTCGCCGCAGATCGTCTTCGCCGACGCCGACATCGAGGCGGCCGTTCCCGTGCTCGTCAACGCCATCATCCAGAACGGCGGCCAGACCTGCTCGGCCGGCAGCCGCGTGCTGGTCGAGCGGCCGGTCTACGAACAGGTCGCGGCCGCACTCGCCGAGCGCTTCTCGGCGCTGGTCGCCGGTCCCCACGATGCCGACCTGGATCTCGGGGCGCTGATCAATCCGAAGCAGCGCGACCGCGTCGCCGGTATGATTGCCGCCGCGGAGGAGGCGGGCGTTTCCGTGCTCGCCCGTGGCTCCGTCGCGAAGGATGCACCGGCCGGCGGCTGGTATCAGGCGCCGGTGCTGTTCGGCTCCGTCGATCCCGTCGCGACGATCGCGCAGGAAGAAGTGTTCGGCCCTGTGCTCGCGCTCTCCCCCTTCGATGGCGAGGAGGACGCGATCCGGATCGCCAACGGCACCGAGTTCGGCCTCGTCGCCGGCGTATGGACGAAGGACGGCGCGCGCCAGCACCGCGTCGCCAAGCGCGTCCGCGCCGGCCAAGTCTTCGTCAACGGCTACGGCGCCGGCGGCGGCGTCGAACTGCCTTTCGGCGGCTTCAAGAAGTCCGGCCATGGCCGCGAGAAGGGCTTCGAGGCGCTCTACGACATGAGCGCGACCAAGACGATCGTGTTCAATCACGGATGATGGCTCGCCTGGAAAATAAGGTCGCCATCGTCACCGGCGCCGCCTCTGGCTTCGGCGAAGGCATGGCGCGGCGCTTCGCGGAAGAAGGCGCGAAGGTGGTCGTCGCCGACCTGAACGCGAAGGGTGCCGAGCGCGTCGCGTCCGAGATCGGTGGCGGCGCGATCGGACTCGGGGTCGACGTGACGTTGCGCGCCGAGGTGGACGAGATGGTCTACGCCGCCATGCAGGCTTTCGGCCGCGTCGATCTCATGGTCAACAATGCCGGCTTCACCCATCGAAGCGGCAGTCTCACCGATGTCGACGAGGAGACATTCGATCTTGTCGCCGACGTCAACATGAAGGCGGTCTATTTCTCGACACTCGCGGTCGTGCCGATCATGGAGCGCCAGGGCGGCGGCTCGATCCTCACCACCGCTTCTGTCACCGGGCTGCGTCCCGAGGCCGGGCTGACATGGTTCAACGCGTCCAAGGGCTGGGCAATCACGGCGACGAAGTCGATGGCCCTCGAGCTCGCGCCGAAAGGCATCCGGGTCAACTGCCTCTGCCCGGTGTTTGGCGAGACCGGCATGCTGGCAAATTTCAGGGGCGCCGACACGCCCGAGCTGCGCGGCCGGCTGAGCGCCGAGATTCCGCTCGGCCGGCTGTCGACGCCGCTCGACGTTGCCAATGCCGCGCTGTGGCTTGCCTCAGACGAGGCTGCCTTCATCACCGGCGTGGCGCTGGAAGTCGACGGAGGGCGCGGCATATGAAGACCTGGACGCTGGCGGCGCTGCTTGTCCTGACACCGTTGATCCAGGCACAAGCTGTCGAGATCGTCGTCACGGATGGCGACAGCCTCGATCTCGACGGCAGGCATGTCGAGATCTGGGGCATCCTCGCGCCGCAGAAATCAGAGACCTGCAGGACTGCAGCAGGCATCGCATGGCCCTGTGGCGAGCGCGCATTCCGCCAGTTGTCGGAGGCCGCGGCGGACAGCAGCTTCGCCTGCGAGGAAAAGGAACCGGGCTTCGTGCTGTGCCGCGCGGGAGGGCTCGACGTCGGCCGGTTGCTTGTCAAGGAAGGCCTCGCCCGGGCGCGCCGCGACTATGTCGATGTCGAAGCCCGCGCGCGCGAAGCCAAGATTGGCATCTGGGAGTAGCCTCAGCCTTCGACTTCCGTCTCCGGGCGGTCGCTGCCGGCCGCGTGTTCCGTGCGCCAGTTGCCTGAACTGTCCTGGTATTCGATCTCCGCGTCGCGTCCGCCGAGCCTGTGCTCGTTGGCCGCTGCAAGCGCGGCGTTGCGGGCGCTGTCGTGGTCCGGAAACGTCTCGGAAAACACGTCGCCGAGCTTGTAGGCCCAGCCGCCGTCATGCTGGACGACGCGATAAACGATACCTGACATTGCTACACTCCTGCGTTTTTGAACCAACAGCAACGGAGCCGGTGCGGTTCCCTGAGGAATATGGATTGGCGCGGCTGTCTTCACAATGCTCGTCAGTGTGGGGCGACCGGCGCCAGGAACTCGTCTTCATCGGCGTCGAACCGATGGACAAGCCCGAACTGACCGCCCGCCTCGAGGCTTGCCTGGTGGAGCAGCGCGTGGCGGGTCCTGCCGGACCCGTTCCCGGCGTGGTAGCGCAGCGGTACGGTTGACGCGGGCATCGCGCTGGTTTCTTTGGCGGCCCCGGCTATATTTGCCGGAAAAATGCGGGAAACGGGAAACGCGCATGCACAGGGTCGCCATCACCGGCACGGGCATCTTCACGCCCGAAGAGGTCATCACCAATGCGGAACTGGTGGCCTCCTACAACGCATATGCCCGCCGCCGGAACGAGGAACATGCCGGCGAGATCGCCGCCGGCAGCCGCGAGCCGATGCCGATGTCGAGCGAGGAGTTCATCTTCAAGGCGTCCGGCATCGAGCGGCGCCACGTGATGAACAAGTCGGGCGTTCTGGACCCGGACCGGATGATGCCGACGCTGAGGCCACGCGCGGACGAGGAACTCTCGATCATGGCCGAGATCGCGGTGGACGCCGCGAACAAGGCGCTGGCGCAGGCCGGGCGCACGGCAGGCGAGGTGGACGCGGTGATCTGCGCGGCGTCGAACCACGAGCGCGCCTATCCGGCGATCGCGGTCGAGATCCAGCAGGCGCTGGGCATCAAGGGCTTCGCCTTCGACATGAACGTCGCCTGCTCCTCGGCGACCTTCGGTATCCAGGCCGCCGCCGACATGATCCGCTGCGGCTCGGCGCGCGCGATCCTGATGGTCAATCCGGAGATCACCTCCGGCCATCAGGAATGGCGCGACCGCGACTGTCATTTCATCTTCGGCGACGTCTGCACCGCCGTGCTGATGGAGCGCGTCGACGGCGAGGCGCCGGGCGCCTGGGAGATCCTGTCGACGCGCCTCGTCACCGAATTCTCCAACAACATCCGCAACAACAACGGCTTCCTGCGCCGCACGCACGACCAGATGGGCGAGCGCCGCGATATGCAGTTCATGCAGGAGGGCCGCAAGGTCTTCAAGCAGGTGGTGCCGATGGTGGCCGAGCTGATGCTGGGACATCTCGCCGACGAGGGCATGAAGCCGTCGGACCTGAGCCGCATGTGGCTGCACCAGGCCAACAAGAACATGAACGACTTCATCGGCCAGAAGGTGCTCGGCCGCGAGCCGTCGCGCGAGGAGCAGCCGAATGTGCTGCAGGACTATGCCAACACGTCGTCGGCCGGCTCGATCATCGCGTTCTCGAAATTCTCGGACGACCTGCCTGCCGGCAGCCGCGGCGTCATCTGCTCGTTCGGCGCGGGCTATTCTGCCGGCAGCGTGATCGTTCGGCGGATGTGACGCCGATGGCCGCCGACCAGCCCCGCAGCGCACGCGAGAAGATGGCGGCGGGCGAGTGGTACAGCTTCTGGGACCCGGAGCTGACGGCGCTGCGCGAGCGGGCGCAGGAGGCGATCTTCGAGCACAACACCCTGCCGCCGTCTAAGCGCGGCAACATCGCGCCGGCGCTGACCGCCATCCTCGGCGCGGTCGGCGAGGGCTGCCGGATCGAGCAGCCGTTCCATTGCGCCTACGGCGTCAACATCGCGATGGGAGACGGCGCCTATATGAACTTCGGCTGCGTGATCCTCGACCATGGCGGCGTCACCATCGGCCGCAAGGCGATGATCGGCCCAAGGGTGCAGATCTACACGGTGGAGCATCACAGGGAGCCCGACCTACGCAATGCCGGCGTGGAGGTCGCGCGGCCGGTGGTGATCGGCGACAATGTCTGGATCGGCGGCGGCGCGATCATTCTCGGCGGCGTGACCATCGGCGACGGCGCGATCGTGGCCGCCGGCTCGGTCGTCACACGCGACGTTCTGCCGGGAACAACCGTCGCCGGCAACCCGGCGCGGGCGGTCGGCTGAGCGCCCGGACGCCTATCGCGCGACGATCAGCGCCCAGTAGCGCCGGTCTCCTTCGCCCTTGGCGGAAGCGAGCCCGAAACGGGTGAAGCGGGGGTCGAGCATGTTGCGCCGGTGGCCCGGCGAATTGACCCAGGCCTTGAAGAGACCGTCGAGGCCGAACCGGCCATAGGCGATGTTCTCGGCGGCGGCGGTTTCGACCCCGTTGCCGCGCACGCGGGTGAGGAAGTCCTTTCCCCGGCCAGTCGTGTGCTTCATCCTGCCCGCGGCGGCCATCAGCTCGGCCTGCTGGCGCGCGGCGGCTTCAAGCTGGCTGTCGGGGGCGAGGGGGGAGAGGCCAGCGCCCTTGCGGATCGCGGCGAGATGTTGCTCTGCGCTGGCATTCGCGCCCGCGCCTTCGACCCGGAGCAGCGAGATCGACTGGCACCCCGAGAGCACCAGCGCCATCATCAGCGCCGCCATCGCGACGCCCAGGGGCCAGAAGATCTTCGCTACCGTCTTGGTCACAACACTACCCACTCGTGCACTGCGGCTTCCAAGAGCGCCGGATCATGGCTTTTTGCGGATCGCCGAAGCAGCAGCCACCGGGCTCCGTGCCCGGCGATGAACTTTTTGTGACGATCCGTGATGGCCGTGCCGGAAACTTGCGCGTGAAAGCACCCGTATCCAGATCAACCGCCCAATGATGGACGGGGAACACTGATCCAAGGTTAACAGGAGAGAAACCATGACGAAATTTGCACTCGCCGCCGCGCTGACCCTCATCGCCGGTTCCGCTTTCGCGCAGGAAGCGCCGTTCTGGATCGTCGATGGCGCTGTCGTCTACACCGGCCAGACCATGTCGAACGGCACGACCTTCGAGGGTGGCGCGTCGGCAACGGCTTCCCCCGCGTTCATGCTCGACGGCGGCAACATCAACTGGGACCAGAACTATAGCGGCAAGTAAGCCTTTCGCGACGTCAGCCTCAAACATCGAACGCCCGCCGAAAGGCGGGCGTTCGTGTGTCCGGATGCGAAAGGCCGATCGGTCAACTTGTTGTTACGGCATCCAATTTAGGTGCGATGAAACCCGATCGCGTCCCATCCGTTGACTGGGCAGACCGTCGCAGATCGGTCGACGAAGCCGAACCGGAAAAGGAGACTGTCATGAAGAAGATCATTCTCGCCGCCGCGATCACCGCCGCCGCTGCGGGCGCGGCCTTCGCTCAGGAGCCGCCCTACACCGTCATGAACGGCGAGGTAAAGTACCCCGGCCAGATGGAGCGGTATGAGCCGCGCGGCCCGTACTATGGTGACGTCTACTACGGCGATGCCTATGCGCAGGTCTCGCCCAGCTACTACGTCGAGGAGCCCGGCTACACGATGGAGCCGCGTTATTCCTATGAACGCGTGCCGTCCAGCGCCCCGGGCATCTACGTGTTCGATGGGCTGAACCTGAACAACGACCAGAACTACAGCGGCAAGTAAGCGCTGCATGCTGAATCGTCGAAACGCCCGCCGCGAGGCGGGCGTTTTCGCGTCAGAACCGGTCTCTGAGGGCGAACCAGGACAGGGCCAGGAACAGCAGCGGCGAGCGGAAACGCCGGCCGCCCGGGAAAGCCGGGATCTTCAGTTCCTCGAAGAGCTTCAGCCGGTCGCGGTTGCCGGAGACCGTCTCGGCGTAGAGCTTGCCCATGAAGTTGGACAGCATCACGCCATGGCCGGAATAGCCGCCGGCGGAGATGACGTTCGGCATCACTTCGCGCACGAACGGCTTGCGCGGCGCGGTGATGCCGACATAGCCGCCCCAGCCATGGGTGATCTCGACATCCTTGAGTGCCGGGTAGATCTCCGCGATCTGGCGGCGGATGTGCACATGAATGTCCTTCGGATCCTTCACGGCGTAGATCTCACGTCCGCCGAACAGGAGCTCGCCGCTCGGCGCACGCCGGAAATAGCGCACCACAAAGCGTGAATCCGACACCGACTCGCCGCCGGCCAGTACAGGGCTCTCGGCGCCGAGCGGCACCGTCGCGCCGATGAAAGAGCCGATCGGCATGATGTGGGCGGCACTCACCGGTTCGAGATTGTCGCCATAGGCGTTGGTCGCGATGAGGCATTTCTCCGCGGTAACCGTTCCGCGCGGCGTCGTGACCCGAACCTTTCTGGCCTGCGTGGCGATGTCCGTGGCGGGCGTCTTCTCGTGCAGGCGCGCACCCGCTTCGGCTGCCACCCGCGCGGTGCCGACAAGCAGCTTCATGGGGTGGATGTGGCCCGCGCCCGTATCGCGCACGCCGCCGACATAGTGCGTCGAGCCGATCCGCTCCGCAGTTTCGGCTGCGTCCATGAGGGACATGTGCGGATAGCCGAAGCGCGCCGCGGCCTCCATGTATTTGATGAAGTCGGGCAGCTCGCGCTTCTTGTGCGTGACGTTCAGATGGCCTGGACGAAAATCGATCTCGATCCGGTTCGTCGACGCGAATTCGAACAGATGCGCCTTCGCCTCCTCGGCCAGGTCGAACAGCGCCTTGGCGCGAGTGAAGCCGAGTTCCTCTTCCATCTCTTCCGGTCCGGCGCGCTGGCCGGTGCCGAGCTGGCCGCCATTGCGACCCGACGCGCCATCGCCGAAACGATGCGCTTCGAGAAGCACGACGCTGGTTCCCGCCTTGGCGAGATGGACGGCGGCGGAAAGACCGGTGTAGCCGCCGCCGATGATGACGACGTCGGTCACAACGTCGCCGTCGAGCGGCGGGTATTCGGGCCGTGCTCCGACGGTCGCCTCATACCAGGAATAGCCAGGGGAGATGGGGGAGGAATAAGGCATGATGCGTCTCAGTCGAATTTATCCGGCCATCGCTGCGCGCCGTGCATCACGGCAAGAATCTCGATCGTCTGCGAGACCCGGTAAGCGACCACGTAGGACGTGCCGCCAAGTACGAGTTCGCGCGTTTCGTCCACTCTGCCGGGCCGGCCGGCTTCGGGATTTGCGGCCAGCAGCTGCTCTGTCCGATCGATGATCTCGTTGATGAGCCTGTAGGCAGCGACAAGGTTGCGTGCCGCAACATAATCCTGGATTTCGTCCAGGTGCGAGAGGGCGGGACGGGTCCAGCGAACCCTCACGAAGGACGATATTTCTGCCGGACCCTGTCGATCTCGGCTTCGGTCGCGAAATCTCCCCGATCTGCCGCGGCGATCCCGTGCCTGATTTTCGCGAGGAAGCTCTCCTGCCAGTCGAGCGAATGGCCGTGCTCCAGCGCGTCGACGATCACCTGTGTCTCGGAACGACCGGATTTCTGCGCAATGTCGCTCACACGGCGCTGCATCTCGGGTGTTATGTCGACCTTTATCGTCATCGATCTTTTATCTCACGCTGTCCCGGTGTTGGGAAATGCGGCTGTGTCCCTAGACGTTCAGCAGCAGATACTCCCGCTCCCAGGGGCTAATCACCTCCATGAAGGTCTCGAACTCGGCCTTCTTGATGGCGGCATAGGTCGACACGAACACGTCGCCCAGCATCGCCCGCAGCTGCTCGTCGTTTTCGAACAGCTCCACGGCCTCAAGCAGGCCGCGCGGCAGGTCGATCTCGTCCTCGTTCGCCGTCGTTCCGACCGGCGCGTCCGGCCGGATCTTCTGCTGTATGCCGATCAGGCCGCAGGCGAGCGAGGCGGCGAGCGCCACGTAAGGGTTGGCGTCGGAGGAGGGGATGCGGTTCTCGACGCGGCGGGCCGCCGGGTCCGAACGCGGCACACGGAAAGCGGTCGTGCGGTTATCATAGCCCCACTTCGTGTTCACCGGCGCGGAGGCGGCCTGGGTCAGCCGCCGGTACGAGTTCACATAGGGTGCGAACATCACGAGTGCTGCAGGCACGTGCTTCTGCATGCCGCCGATGAAATGGCCGAACGCCTCCGTCTCCGAGCCGTCCTCCGCGGTGAAGACGTTCTTGCCGGTCTTCTTGTCCACGATCGACTGGTGGATGTGCATCGCGGACCCCGGCTGGCCCTGGATCGGCTTCGCCATGAAGGTCGCATACATGTCGTGCTTCAGCGCCGCCTCGCGGATCGTGCGCTTGAACATGAACACCTGGTCGGCGAGCTCGATCGGGTCGCCGTGGCGCAGGTTGATCTCGAGCTGTCCGGCACCCTCTTCGTGGATCAGCGTGTCGATCTCGAGACCCTGGCTGGCCGAGAAGTGGTAGATGTCGTCGATCAGTTCGTCGAACTCGTTGACGCCGGCGATCGAATAGCCCGACCCGCCGGCGATCGGCCGGCCCGAGCGTCCGACCGGCGGCGTGAGCGGATAGTCGGGATCGGGGTTCTTGCGCACGAGATAGAACTCGATCTCGGGCGCGACCACGGGCTTCAGCCCCATCCTGGTGTATTCGCCGAGCACCCGACGCAGCACGTTGCGCGGCGTGAACTCGACCAGCCGCCCGTCCTGGTGGACGAGGTCGCAGATGACCTGCGCCGTCGGGTCCGTCTCCCAGGGCACCAGCGACAGGGTCGAAAGATCCGGCACCAGCTTCAGGTCGCCGTCATCCTCCGGATATTCGAAACCGTTGCCGTCCTCCGGATAGTCGCCGGAGATCGTCATCATGAACGGGGCGGACGGCAATGCCAGCGAGGTGTTGGAGGTAAACTTCGTCGACGGCATCATCTTGCCGCGCGCGACGCCGGCCTGGTCCGGCGTGATGCATTCGATGTCCTCGATGCTGCGCCATTCCAGCCACTGGCTGGCTTCCTTCCAGTTCCTCACGCCGCGGTAGTTCTTCAGGAATGCGGGCGTGCGTCTTCCGCCGCCTCGGCCTGACGGTCGGACTTCCTTCTTCGCAGGAGGCATCAATCACCAAAAGATGTTGCTGGTAAAGCCGACTATAGCCGCGCCCTCCGTGACTTGGGAAGGCCCCGAGGCTGGATTCCCGCCGATTCCGGCTATTGCGGAGCGCCCGCAAGCACTGCGACGGCCGGCGGCCCCGCTTCGCGCCAGATGCGAATGGACCGGTCGTAGCCGCCCGTCAGCACGGTGCCCTCCGGCCCGAAGGCGACCGAATAGACCGGTCCGCGATGGCCGACATACTGGGCGATTTCGGCGCCGTTCTCGATATCCCACAGTCGCGCCGTGCCGTCGAGCGAGCCGCTGAGGATCCGCGTGCCGTCGCCCGACAGCGCGATCGCATAGACGGTCTGCGAATGCCCGTCGAACTGGCGCACAAGCCGCCCGCTCTCCAGGTCCCACAGCTTGATCGTCCGGTCGCCGCTGCCGGTCACCGCTAACTTTCCGTCGTGGGTGAAGGCCATGCCGTAGGTGCCGCGCTCGTGCCCGCCCCAGTAGCGCAGCAGCGTGCCTTCGTTGACATCCCAGAGCTTCAGATCGCCGTCGATGCTGCCGCTCAGCGCGCGGCTGCCATCGTCCGAGATCGCGACGCCGGCGACCGACCAGCCATGGGCGCGTTCGACGTGCAGCGGCACGAGCTTCTCGAGATCCCAGAACAGCACCGTCCCCGCCTCGTGCCCGCTCACCATCCGCCGGCCGTCGGGGGAGATCGCGATCTTGTTCACGCCGCCGTGGTCCTTGGCGGAGAACACGTGCAGTGGAGCCCCATCGGCCAGGTTCCTGACGACGATCTCGCCATCGTCGCCAGCCGTGACGATCCGCGCGCCGTCGGGCAGGAAGATGGCCGATCGCACCATGTCGGGATGGCTTGCGACGGTCCTGACCAGCTTCCTGTCCGGAATGCTCCAGAGCTTGACGGTCTTGTCCGTGCTGGCGCTGAGGAAGGACTTGCCGTCCGTCGCGAGCGACAGCCAGACCACGGCGTCGCGGTGACCTTCAGCCTGCGTCGGCATGGGGTCGGGTTTCGGCAGCGGCACGGTCGTGACCGGAGGGAGTGCCGGCGGGGCAATTTCGACAGGCGGTGCCGCAATCGGAGGCGCGGCGGCGGTCTCCTGGGGCGCGGGCGGGGAGACAGCAGGCTCGGCCGGCGCTTCGGGGGCGGCCGGCGCAGGCGAAGTCTTTTCCTCGACGCTCGCCGAAGGCGTCGCGGGTGCGGCCGGCGGCGCCTGAGAACCGGACGGGCCGGGTTCGCTCGACGCCTGTTGTCCAGAATCTGCGACGGGCTGTCCGGTCGTGCGCAGCAAGCCGAACTGATGGGTGCCAAGCGCCGCGATGCCGACCACGCCCGCAACGGCGAGGAGGGGCACCAGCAGCGACCGGCTGGGCTTGGTGTCGACCGCGAACCTGCCGAACTGCTGGGTGTTCTGGACGTCGACGCGCGGCCTGTCCGCCAGCCTCAGGAGTACGAGCATCGCTCCGAACAGGCAGACCACGCCGCTGGCGCCGAGGATCGCCACCAGAGCCGTATCGCCCGTCCATGACAGCGTCGACGACGTGCCGAGCAAAAGGTAGGCGGCGCGAAGGCACCAGATGCCGATCGCCGCCGCCACGATGGCGAGAATGGCTTGGGGAAGCCTGCCGACCTGCATCAGCTCAACCCTCCTCCCCGCACTCTATCCCGCATGACGCAACGAAAGCTACCTGGCCTCCGCGCTTCAGACGCGGCGATCTCGGACAGTCTCGATCAGGGGTTGCAGGCGCTCCGGCGTGACCGGCTTGGCGACGACGGAATCGATCAACCCACCCAGGTCCACGGCGTCCGGCGGCATGTTCTGCACGGTCAGTAGCACGACATGCGGCCTCGCGCCGTCAGACATGCGCTTCTGCGTCGCGATCGGGCCCAGCGCGACGTCGCATTCGTGCATGTCGCTGCCTCCGTCCAGGATAACCATCAGCGGATCGATGCGGGCGATATGGGGTCCGGCCCGTTCGGGTTCGCAGCTTACCGCCTTGAGACGCGCGCGCTCGACGATCCGCGACAGCACGATCAGGTTCACCGGCGACGCGCTGACGACGATCACGGTCTCGGACTGGGCGAGCGTCTGTCCGATGATCGCTTCGTGCGCTTCGTCGCGCGTGGCGATCGGGTCGACGTTCTCATTGGGCATCGGGCGGTACCGGCGGGCTGTTGGTGAGGATATTCCCGTAATCATGTCAGGACCGCGGCTCGCGTCGAGCCATGGGCCTAATGCTGAGGACGGATTTCAACTATAACGGGATTTCCTGTCAAGAAAAGCAAAAAGGCCGGTGGATTTCTCCATCGGCCTTCGCGTCATTATGTGTGGGAGCAGGACATTCAGCTCTTGTGCGATTGCGTCACGATCACCGGGATCAGCAGATCGCCCCAGTTGCCTTCGCCGCCGTGATGGCGGGCCGAACGGACCAGCTCGACCGATACACCGGCCTCGACGGCCTTCATCACCGACTGGTTCAGGCGGTGCAGGTCGTTGGCGACCATGCGGATCACCGCCTGCTGGTCGTCGTTCATCGACGAGGACTGTTCCTCGGCGCGTTCCTTGACACGGGTCCTTGGGGTCATGGCTGTCGTTCCTTAGACTTCTTGTGGCCGCTCCTGGGCGTTTCCTCTGTTACATCTCTCCGGGGCAGGTGTCCCGGAGATTTTTTCGCGGACGGACCGCTTACTCGGCGGCCGGACGGAACTGCTCGTGCTCCGTCGACTCGTGCATGGCGGTGGTCGACGACTTGCCGCCGGTGATCGCCATCGACACGGCGTCGAAGTAGCCGGTGCCGACCTCGCGCTGGTGCTTCGTCGCGGTGTAGCCGTTGGCCTCCGCCGCGAACTCGGCCTCCTGCAGCTCCGAATAGGCCGCCATCTGGCGATCCTTGTAGCCGCGGGCGAGCTCGAACATGCCGTAGTTGAGCTGGTGGAAGCCCGCCAGCGTGATGAACTGGAACTTGTAGCCCATAGCGCCGAGTTCACGCTGGAACTTGGCGATGGTCGCGTCGTCCAGGTTCTTCTTCCAGTTGAAGGACGGCGAGCAGTTGTAGGCCAGCATCTTGCCCGGATGCGCCTTGTGCACGGCCTCGGCGAACTTCCGCGCCTGGGCGAGGTCCGGCTTGCCGGTCTCCATCCAGATCAGGTCGCAGTTCGGCGCGTAGGCGATGGCGCGGGCGATGCACGGCTCGATGCCGTTGCGCACCTGGTAGAAGCCCTCGACCGTGCGGCCGGCGTCGTAGTCGACGAAGGGCTGGTCGCGCTCGTCGATGTCCGAGGTCAGGAGCTTCGCCGCCTCGGCGTCGGTGCGGGCGACGATCAGCGTCGAGGTGCCCATGACGTCGGCGGCGAGGCGTGCCGCGTTGAGGTTGCGGATATGCGCCGCGGTCGGGATCAGCACCTTGCCGCCGAGATGGCCGCACTTCTTCTCGGATGCCAGCTGGTCCTCGAAGTGGACGCCGGCCGCGCCTGCCTCAATGAACGCCTTCATGATCTCGAACGCGTTGAGCGGGCCGCCGAAGCCGGCTTCGGCATCCGCCACGATCGGGGCGAACCAGGTGTCGACCGACAGGCCATTGCCTTCAGAGGTTTCGATCTGGTCGGCGCGCTGCAGCGTGCGGTTGATGCGCTTGACGAGCTCCGGCGCCGCGTTGGCCGGGTAGAGCGACTGGTCCGGATACATGGCGGACGCCGTGTTGGCGTCGGCGGCGACCTGCCAGCCGGACAGGTAGATCGCCTTCAGGCCGGCGCGCACCTGCTGCATCGCCTGGTTGCCCGACATGGCGCCGAGCGCGTTGATGAAGTTCTCTTCGTGAAGGAGCTTCCAGAGGCGGTTTGCGCCCATCTCGGCCAGCGTCTGCCTGATCTGGACCGAGCCGCGCAGCCGCTTGACGTCTTCAGGGCTGTAGGGGCGCTCGATGCCCTCGTAGCGGCCTTCCGGTGCGGACGGGACGAGATTGTAAAAATCGGTCATTGCGAGTCTCCAGTGACAGGACGGGCATTTCGGTCCCGCCGTTTCCGATGTGACGGCATTTACATCGCAACGCACCAAAAGCCAGAAAACTTCGAAAAATCAGCCCGAAAATCAAGTCAGCCTGTGTTGCGATTTACTGTTGCGGTGTGTAAATCTGTAAAGTCTGTAAAAGCCGCGCGACCGCAGGATTGGTCAAAAGTTGTAAATCAGGGGTCGCGAGCCATTGGGAGCCGCCGTATGGCCGAGCAGAAGATCTTCGCCGGACCGCGCATCCGGCGCATCCGCAACGCCAAGGGATTAACCCAGACGGCGATGGCCGAGGGGCTGGGCATCTCGCCCTCCTATCTTAATCTGATCGAGCGCAACCAGCGGCCGCTGACCGTCCAGCTCATCCTCAAGCTCGCCTCCGTCTACAAGGTGGAACCCGACGAGTTGCAGGCCGAGGCGGGCGGCACGATTTCCGCCCTGAAGGAGGTGTTCGCCGACCCGCTCCTGGCCGGCGAACTGCCCGGCGACCAGGAACTGCTGGAGATCGCCGAAGCCGCGCCCAATGTCTCGTCGGGCGTGATCAAGCTTTTCCGCGCCTATCGCGAGCAGGCCGAGCGGCTGTCGGACCTGTCTGAGATGCTCGCGCGTGACGGCCGCGCCACGGCGCTGTCCTCAGCCCGCCTGCCGATCGACGAGGTGCACGAGGTGTTCGAGCGGCGGGCGAACCACTTCGCCTCGATCGAGGAGGAGGCGGAGGCATTCACGGCGCTGCTCCAGCCCGGCGATGACCTCGCCGGTGCGTTGAAGGCCTGGCTGAAGCGCGAGGCGGGGATCGTCGTGCGCGTGCTGCCGGTCGCCACCATGCCCAACTGGCGCCGCCGCTACGATCGCCATTCGCAGCGCCTGTTCATCTCGGAGCGGCTGTCGCCGTTCGACCAGCTGCGCGAGATCGCGATGGAGGCTTGCCTCGTGCGCATGAGCGTGGCGATCGGGGCCGAGCTCCAGGCGCTGAAACTGTCGTCGGACGAGGCGCGCAGGCTGGCGCGCTTCGAGCTGGCGCGCTACGCCGCCCATGCGCTGATGATGCCTTACGGCGCGTTCCATTCCGCGGCTGTGCGGGCGCGTTACGATATCGACGTGCTGCGCTCGCGCTTCGGCGTCTCCTTCGAGCAGGCGGCGAACCGGCTGACGATGCTGCAGCGGCCGGGCGCGCAGGGCGTGCCCTTCTTCATGCTGGAGGTCGACAATGCCGGCCACCGCTTCCGCAAGGCGGGCGCGCAAGGGTTCCCGCAGGCGCGCTTCGGCGGCGGCTGCCCGAAGCTCTCGGTCCACGCCGCGTTCGCCCAGCCGGCCCAGATCCTCGTCGAGGCTGTCGAGATGCCGGACGGGGCGGAATTCCTGACCATCGCCCGCACGCTCGAAGGCCCGCAGGGCGCCTTCAACGAACGCCCCCGCCGCACCGCGCTGCTGCTCGGCTGCGACATCGGCTTCAGGGAGGAGATCGTCTACGCCATGGCGCTGCCGGGCGGCCAGCCCGGCACGGCGGCAAAGCCCGGCCAGGTTCCGGCGACGCCCGTTGGGCCGGCCTGCCGTCTGTGCGAGCGCTCCGGCTGCCTGGCGCGGGCCGAACCGCCGGTGACGCGGCCATTGGGTTTGGACGAGATGGTGACGGGACTGAGCGCGTTCGATTTCAGGTGAGGAGATCGAGGACGATACCGTCTACGTCCCGTCGCGCATCGATGACCATCACGATATGGACACGGTCGGCGTTACCGATGACTTGATAGAAGATGATGTGATTACGATAGATCAATGCTCGAAACAGATCGTTGTAGCGTCGGCCCGATCGCGGAAAATCCGCAAGCTTTCTGCATGCGTTGACGAGACCTGATCGATATTTTCGTGCCGCTGCAGGGCTGGCTTCTGCTATATGCGCAATGATTTCGTCGAGGTTTTCCCTCGCTTCCTCGAGCCAAACGACTTCACTCGCCATACTTCTGCCGAAGCTCCTCGTAGAAAGTCTCGGCAGGGATTTCACCTCCACGACGAACCGCAGCTTCCAGCCGCGCGTCTATCCGCTTTCGAACGGCCATCTGGTGGAGAGCACGGGCGATCTCCTCCTGGTCCTTTTCAGGCAACGCTTCGACCTCTCGGATCGCGTCCCGCAAAGAGTGATTCATGGCTTTCTCCGATGCTCGGCGCAGCATATCACGGTCTCGTCCTGCGGATAAGAAGCTCACCCCACATCCAGCACCACGTTGCCGACCGACCTGCCGGCTTCGACCTCCTCATGCGCCCTCGCAATGTCGCGCAGCAGGAAGCGCGGGCCGATCGAGTGGCGGATGCCACCGTCCTCGAGCGCCTTGGTCAGTTCGGCGATCGTCGCCTTACGGTCCTCCGGCTTGAGCTCGTAGAGGAGGAAGAATTTCAGCGTGTAGCTGTTCCAGAGCAGGGCGAGGAAATTGAGCGCGATGTCGGTCGGCTGGTTCGAGCCGTAGCAGACCATCGTCCCGTGCGGCGCCATCACCGCTTCGGCTATCAGCCGCGCGGTCGAGGAGAGGTCCATGTCGATGATGCCGTCGACGCCCTTGCCCTTGGTCAGGTCCTTCACGACCTTGGCGACATCCTTGTTCTGGTAGTCGACAACGAAGTCGGCTCCGCCGCTGCGGGCATGCTCGGCCTTGGCCGCAGAGGCGGTGCCGATCACGCGCGCGCCGCGCGCCTTGGCGAACTGAGAGGCATAATAGCCGACCGACGATCCGGCGCCGGTGATGAGCAGCGTCTTGCCACCGACGGGGCCGAGCAGGCGCAGGGCCTGAAGCGCGGTCAGCGCGGGAATGCCCAGGCACGCGCCGGTCGCGAAGTCGATCTTCGAGGGAAGGTGCACCGCCTGCTCGGCGGGAAGCACGCAATATTCGGCCGCGGTGCCGAACGGCCGCTTCCACTGCCCGTTCCAGATCCAGACGCGCTCGCCGATGCGGGCATGGTCCACGCCCTTGCCGACGGCGTCGATCACGCCGGCCCCGTCCGAATGCGGGATGATGCGCGGCCACATCAGCGGCCGCCCGCGCCGGCTCTTGACGTCGGAAGGGTTCACGCCCGAGGTGTGGATCTTCACCCGCACCTCGTTCAGCCCCGGTTCGGGCGTCTCCATCTCGCCGACATGCAGCACCTGTGCTGCGGCGCCGTTGTGTTCGTACCAGGCTGCTTGCATGGGATGTCTCCTCCGAAACGATGGTCTGCCCGAACTCAATTGGAGAGGTAGCGGATCAGGTTTGGAATGTCGCGTCTTCCATCGATGACGTCCGCCACGAAGACGCGATCCGATTGCGTGTCGACGACATAAGGATCACGTGATTGCGAAAAACGAGGATCCGCCGCTTGCTGTCGAAACGCCGCCCCTTGTCCGGAAATTCGGCGAGCGATGCGACTGCTATCCTCAGCTCGGAGATGTAGCGTGCGGCAGCGTTGGGACTGCGTGCCCGGATATATTCTTCGATCTCGTTGAGATGGCGGACAGCGCGATCCCGCCAGACGATGCTAGCCACGCGTTTTCTTCATCAGCGTATCGAAGACCTCGTCATGTGGCGTCTCCCCGCCCTCTTCTTCCGAGGCTGCAAATATCGCGTCGATTTTCTTGCGGAGCGCCATCTCCATCAGTGCGTGGCCGAGCTCCTCCTGTTCCTCTTCAGGCAGGTTTTCCGCTTCCGTGACGGCGCGCTTCAATATCTGGTTCATGACCGGCTCCTGTCTTTCAGATTAGCACGGAAAACAGGCGGGAAGAAATGTCGTGCGACACGCGCCAGCCAGAGCCCGGCCAGCGGCCCGAAGTGGACCAAGGCTTCGAATGGCGACGCAGATAGAAGCAGCCAGTGAGCGAGTGTCAATGCAGCCGACACATAGGCGAGGCGCTGGATACGCTTCCACCATCGTCCGAGCCGTGTGACGGCCGTCTGGTTCGATATGGCTGCAATCCCTGCCAGCAGCGCGAAGGCGATCCAGCCGGTCCACATCGAGGCGAAGGCCATGCCCTGGATGATCCAGTCGAGCCGGCCGATGCTGGCAGAGAAGACGACCACGTGGAACAGCGCATAGAAGAAGGCCGAGAGGCCGAAGACCCGGCGGCGCGAGACCAGCCAGGCGATCCAGCGGCCCTGCGGGAACAGGGCGCGCAGCGGCGAGATGCAGAGCGTGACGACCAGAAGCTTCGTCGCGACGTCGCCAGACGGGCGGATCGCGAAGCGCCAGGGCTCTCCGCCTGCGAGTCCCGCCGCGAGCAGCATCGCCGGCAGCGCCAGCAGCAGGCAGAGAACGGTACTGGATCGCGAAAGGGTCGGCATGTGTCCCGTGTCGCAGGTGATACAAATCAAAGCGCGGGCTGGATCACGCCCCGCTTCGCCTTCTGCTCTAACGCGATAGGAGGATTCGCTCAGGCCGCGCAACCGCGCGGCCGGCAGCATACGGCACCGGGTCATGGCAGAGACGGCAGTTCAGGCTTCGCCGACGCGCGGCGACGAGAGACTGGGGTTCATCCTGGTCACGCTGTCGGCGCTGTTCTGGAGCTTTGGCGGAGCGATCGCGCGGTTCGTCGAGGCGGGCGACAGCTGGACCGTGGTGTTCTGGCGCTCGGTCTGGGCGGCGGCGTTCCTCATCGGCTTTATGGTCTGGCGCGACGGCGTGCGTGGCACGCTGGCGCTGTTCAGGGACATGGGCCTGCCGGGCGTCGCCGTCGGCGTCTGTTTCGCGATCGCCTCGACCAGCTTCGTGGTCGCGCTCGCTTACACGACGGTCGCGAACGTGGTGCTGATGCAGGCCGGCGTGCCGCTGCTTGCCGCCCTGATGGGCTGGATCATCTTCCGCGAACGGGTTTCGCTTCCGACCTGGTTCGCCATCGCGGCGGTGATCGCCGGCGTGGCGATCATGGTGTCCGAGTCCTTCACCGGCGACGTGTCCCCGATCGGCGACGGGCTGGCGCTGTTGATCGCGGTCGCCTTCTCCTCGGCGACCGTGATGACGCGCAGGTTCGCCCATGTGCGGATGACGCCGGCGACCTGTCTCGGCACGCTAATCGCGGCGGTATTCGCCGCGACGCAAGTCTCGACCGTCCTGGTGAGCGGCATCGACATGGCGTGGCTGTTCGCCTTCGGCGCGCTCAATCTCGGCCTCGGCCTCGCGCTCTTCGCCACCGGCGCGCGGCTGATTCCGGCGGCCTTCGCAGCACTGCTGGGAACGCTCGAAACCGTGCTCGGCCCGGTCTGGGTGTGGCTGATCCACGGCGAAACGCCGTCGGCGCGCACCGTGCTCGGCGGAACGGTGATCTTCGCTGCCCTTCTCGTCCACATCGCGCTCGAATTCCGCCGCCAGGCGCAGCCGCGCAAGCCGGGCGTCACCGGCATGCCGGCGCCGCGCTGAGGCCCCCCTTGTCCGCCTCTGGCCGGTTGCCGTTCCCTCCTGGATTTCGAGGCTTGCCGCACTGCGAAAACGCCAATAGGCTGCGCACAAACCCGGCCCTGAAGGACCGCTGTGGGAGCCGGGATTGGGGTTAAGACAGAGGAGAATACTCGATGCGCAAGGCAATCGGGATCACGGCCGCGACCGCACTGGCAAGCATCTTCGCCTACGGCGCCTTCGCTCAGGAAAAAGTCGTCAACGTCTACAACTGGTCTGACTATATCGACGATTCCATCCTCGAGGACTTCACTAAGGAGACCGGGATCAAGGTCGTCTACGACGTGTTCGACTCCAACGAGATCCTCGAGACCAAGCTGCTCGCGGGCGGCACTGGCTACGACGTCGTCGTTCCCACCGGCGCGTTCCTCGCGCGTCAGATCGAGGCTGGCGTGTTCCAGAAGCTCGACAAGGCGAAGCTGCCGAACATCTCCAACATGTGGGACGTGGTGGCGACGCAGACGGCGAAATACGATCCGGACAACGCCTATTCGGTCAATTACATGTGGGGCACGACCGGCATCGGCTACAACGTCAAGAAGATCCAGGACGCGCTCGGCGTCGACAAGATCGACTCGTGGAAGACCGTGTTCGATCCGGAAGCGATGAAGAAGCTCAACGAGTGCGGCGTCTACATGCTCGACGCGCCGCAGGAGATCATCCCGACGGCCCTCAACTTCCTCGGCCTCAATCCGGATAGCCGCGACCCGGCCGAGCTCGCCAAGGCTGAGGAACTGCTGCTGGCCATTCGGCCCTACGTGCGCAAGTTCCATTCGTCCGAATATATCAACGCGCTCGCCAATGGCGACATCTGCCTCGCCGTCGGCTGGTCGGGCGACGTGTTCCAGGCGCGCGACCGCGCGGCGGAAGCCGACCAGGGCGTCGAGATCGCCTATTCCATCCCCGCGGAGGGTGCGGAGATGTGGTTCGACCAGCTGGCGATCCCGGCGGACGCCAAGCATGTCGACGAGGCGCATGCCTTCATCAACTACATCATGAAGCCGGAAGTGGCCGCCAAGGCCTCCAACTACGTCTTCTACGCCAACGGCAACAAGGCCTCGCAGGAGCTTCTCGACAAGGAGGTGCTCGACGACCCGGCCATCTATCCGGACGAAGCGACGATGGCGAAACTCTTCATCACGCTGCCCTACGACCCGAAGACGCAGCGGCTTATCACCCGGAGCTGGACCAAGATCGTTTCGGGACAGTGACATGAGAAAGCCCCGGCACGACCGGGGCTTTTTTCTTCGGGAACAGGGGGCGGGGGACGCCACATGAAATCGCTCGGCAGCATTCGCAGAAGCTTCGCGCCCTGGACGGACGCGACGGCGAAGCCTTACATCGTGTTCGAGAACGTCACCAAGAAGTTCTCCGACTTCGTCGCGGTCAACAACCTGTCGCTCTCTATCTACGAGCGCGAATTCTTCGCACTGCTGGGAGGCTCCGGCTCGGGAAAGTCGACGCTGCTGCGCATGCTGGCCGGGTTCGACGAGCCGACATCGGGCCGCATTCTGCTGGACGGCCAGGACCTGCGCGGCATCCCGCCCTACAAGCGGCCACTCAACATGATGTTCCAGTCCTATGCGCTGTTCCCGCATATGACGGTGGCACAGAACATCGGCTTCGGCCTCAAGCAGGAGGGCGTGGCGAAAGCCGAGATCGAAAAGCGCGTCGCCGACATGCTCAAGCTGGTCAAGCTCGAGCAGTTCGCGCAGCGCAAGCCGCATCAGCTCTCCGGCGGCCAGCGGCAGCGCGTGGCGCTGGCACGCTCGGTGGCGAAACGGCCGAAAGTGCTTCTGCTCGACGAGCCGCTCGGCGCGCTCGACAAGAAGCTGCGCGAGGAAACCCAGTTCGAGCTGATGGACCTGCAGCAGAACCTCGGCCTTACCTTCATCGTCGTCACGCACGACCAGGAAGAGGCGATGACGATGGCCGACCGCATCGCCATCCTCGACAAGGGACAGCTGATGCAGGTCGCGACCCCGGCGGAAGTCTACGAGGCGCCGGTGTCGCGCTTCGTCGCCAACTTCGTCGGCAATGTGAACATGCTCGAAGGAAAGGTCGCCGAGAGGGTCGAGAAGACCGCTCGGATAACCGGCGCGAGTGGCGCGCAGATCAACGTCGAGAATGCAGGCGAGGCAAAGGCCGGCGACGAAGTGACCTTTGCGATCAGGCCCGAGAAGATCAAGGTGTCGTCGCGCCGGCCCGAAGGGGCCGCGAATGCGATGGAGGGAGAGATCTACGACCTCGCCTACCTCGGCGACATGACGGTGTACCACGTCAGGCTGGCGGACGGTCAGGTGGTGAAGGCAAGCGCGCTGAACAGCGCGCGCGTCACCGAGGATCCGCTCACCTGGAACGACAAGGCCTGGATTTCCTTCGCGCCCGACGCCGGCGTCGTGCTGACGCGCTAGGAGAAGGCGCATGTCCGATCTCAGCACGTCCCTCCCGCAAGCCACCGCTCCACGACCCGATGTCGTGACGCATACGCTGTGGGGCGCGATCAGCAGCCGCCTGGTGATCGCCGTTCCCTATCTGTGGCTGCTTCTGCTCTTCCTCATCCCTTTCCTGATCGTCTTCAAGATCTCGCTGTCGCAGACGGCGATCGCGATGCCGCCTTACACGCCGACCTTCGACCTCTCGGCCGGTATTTCGGGCCTGTGGGAGGGGATCAGGGAATTCTCCTTCGACAACTATCTCTGGCTCGTCGACGACCCGCTTTACTTCAACGCCTATGTGTCGAGCGTGGTCATTGCGGGCATCTCGACCTTCCTCGCCCTTCTCGTCGGATTCCCCATCGCCTACGGCATGGCGCGCGCGCCGACGACGCTGCGCCCGCTGCTGCTGATGCTGGTCATCCTGCCGTTCTGGACCAGCTTCCTGATCCGCGTCTACGCCTGGATCGGGATCCTGAAGCCCGAGGGCCTGCTCAACCAGTTCCTGATCTGGACCGGCATCATCGACCAGCCGCTGATCATCCTGAATACGCATACGGCGATCTTCATCGGCATCGTCTATTCCTACCTGCCCTTCATGGTCCTGCCGCTCTATTCGACGCTGGAGAAGATGGACTATTCGCTGATCGAGGCGGCGCAGGATCTCGGCTGCCCGCCCATCGCGGCGTTCTGGAAGATCACCTTCCCGTTGGCCATGCCCGGTATCGTCGCCGGCTGCCTGCTGGTCTTCATTCCCGCGACCGGCGAGTTCGTCATCCCGGACCTGCTTGGCGGCTCGCAGACGCTGATGATCGGCAAGACGCTGTGGAACGAGTTCTTCGCCAACCGCGACTGGCCGGTCTCCTCGGCCGTGGCGGTCATTCTGCTGCTGCTGCTGGTCGTGCCGATGATGTTCTTCCAGCGGGCGCAGGCCAAGGCGCAGGAAGAGGGGCGTTGAGATGAACCCGACCTGGTCCCGCTTCAATATCGCCTCGGTCGTGCTGGGCTTCGCCTTCCTCTACCTGCCGATCGTCCTTCTGGTGATCTTCTCGTTCAACGAATCGAAGCTCGTTACCGTCTGGGCCGGCTTCTCGACCAAGTGGTACGGCGAACTGTTCCGCAACCAGAGCCTCATGGATGCGGCCTGGGTGACGGCGCGCGTGGCCTTCCTGTCCGCGACCTTCGCCACCATCCTCGGCACGATGGCAGCGCTGGCGCTCACCCGCTACACCCGCTTCCGCGGCCGCATGCTGTTCTCGGGCATGGTCTTCGCGCCGCTGGTGATGCCTGAAGTGATCACCGGCCTGTCGCTGCTCTTGCTGTTCGTCGCCGTCGGCCTCGACCGCGGCTTCCTTACCGTGACGCTGGCGCACATCACCTTCTCGATGTGCTTCGTCGCCGTCGTCGTGCAGTCGCGGCTGATGACGTTCGACCGCTCGCTGGAGGAAGCGGCGATGGACCTCGGCGCTACGCCGACGAAGACCTTTTTCCAGATCACGCTGCCGGTGATCCTGCCGGCGGTCGTTTCGGGCTGGATGCTCGCCTTCACGCTGTCGCTCGACGACCTGGTCATCGCCAGTTTCACCTCGGGCCCTGGCGCCACGACGCTGCCGATGAAGATCTATAGCCAGGTGCGCCTCGGCGTGACACCCGAGATCAATGCGGCGTGCACGATCCTGATCGGCATCGTGGCGACCGGCGTCATCATCATGTCCATCGTCAACAAGCGCCGAGAGGTCCAGCGGCTTCGCGACGAGAGGGCAGCCGAACGCGAGGTCGGCTAGGGACCTCGCGGCGGCCGCAGAAGGGCGACCACCAGCCAGATCGGCAGGATCACCATCGAGCCGAGGATGAGGTTCGGCAGCGC
The DNA here is from genome assembly GCF_900177325.1 of Mesorhizobium australicum. Taxonomy (NCBI): domain Bacteria; kingdom Pseudomonadati; phylum Pseudomonadota; class Alphaproteobacteria; order Hyphomicrobiales; family Phyllobacteriaceae; genus Mesorhizobium; species Mesorhizobium australicum. Next base: position 1,698,132 of record NZ_FXBL01000004.1, read on the forward strand.
CCAGGCCGCACCCTGCTGCAGGAGCGCAAGCGTCCGCTCCGGCGTGAGGCCCAGTTCGATCAGGATGTCGGCGGCGGACAGGTCGAGCGCCGACAGCGCTGCACCCGTCAGCAGCGATACGACCACGATCTTGAATACGCCGGAAATGATTCTGAACATTCCGCGTCCCGCCCGCAGGGGAGACTATAGCGATTCGCCGCTGAGTTGAATCTCTCTCGCGCCGGCTACGGCTCGAATGTCGACAGAACCGCCGACATGTAGGGCGCCTCCCAGGATCCGCCGATGAAGAAGAACCTGGGCTCCTCTGTCGGAGGTTGTGCCGGCTGTGCGCCCGCAGGCGCACGCTTGTCGAGGCTGAGCGAGAGAGCGAGGCTGCGGCCGACGAAGGGCACGATGCCGTTGAACGTCAGCACATCGCCGGAGGTCCACGCCTTGGCCGCGTCGATCCGTGCGACCCCGCTGCCGATCGTCGCCTTGAACTCCGCGCCCTCGATCGCGAGGGCGCCGCCTCCGACCGCGCTGAGCGGGAAGAACCCCGCGCCCGGCTGGTTGGCTCTCAGTTTGTCGAGGTTGAAGTCTTGCAGTGCGCCCGGCCCAAGCTTGCCGCTGATCGTGCCCTCGGTCGTGTAGGGCAGGGAGGTCGTGTCGGTGATCGGGCTCTTGAGCACGACACTCAGCGATCCTTTCGCCTGCGGGGCATTCCGGCTCCAGCCGATCCGCTCCGCCATCTGCGCCCAGTCGATTCCGACCGCCGAGACCCGCATCTCGCCGATCTCACCCTCCGGCTTCCGGTCGACCCGGAATCCGGCCTGGATCTCGCCGCCGAGCGCGGTCGCGTCGGAGATGTCGAACGCGGCGAAGCCGCTTCTGACCTGCGCGGTCGCGGCGACGTTGCTCAACTGGATGTCGCCGCCGGTCGCGCGCGCCGCCGAAAGGCGCAGGTCCAGGCTCAACTGGTCGGTGAAGGCGAGGTCGAAGACGGGACGCTTCGAGGTCTGGCTGAGAGGGGTGGAGAAAGCGGCAAGGAAGCGGCCGAGATCGAGCGTCTCGAAGGCGAGCGTGCCCGACACGCTGGGCACCGGTCCGGCAAGGGCGAATTCCAGCGCGCCCACACCCGGATTCTCATTGATCGACAGGCGCGCGTCGGAGAGTTTCACCCCGTTCATGTCGCCGGACGCATTGCCGGTGAGGGACAGCGCGCCCATCGCGGCCCCCGGTGGGATGTTGGTCTGCGACCATTCGAGCGCCCGGCGCACGGAAGGCGAGCTCGCCGTCAGTGATCCGTCGAAGGAGAAGCCTTCGCTGCGCGATACGACACCCGAAAATGCGGCCTTGAACGGATCGGACTCGAAGGACGCCGTTACCGCGGTCGCATCGCGGGCTGCGAGCTTCAACGGGGAATCCACCCGGACCGCGTATCGAATGGATTCGCCCCGCCATATTCCGCTGCCGTTGAGCAGCGCCGGCGAGCCCGCCGTGCTCCATTCCGCGAGGCCGGTCAGGTCGGTCGCGATGTCGCGATCGCCTTTCGCGCTGACCAGGCGTCCCTCCGAGAATCGGATGACGCCGAGCGCGGGGCCATTCCGCGGCATATCCTTTCCGGCCGATTTGAGAATCTCGGCAAGGCGTCCGCCGTCGGGCAGGAAGGGGAGTTGGAAACGCTGGCTGATCTGCTCGACGCGCAGCACGGGGCGCTCCAGCGTCACCATGTCGAACTCGATCCATCCGAGCAGCGCCTGCCAGGTCGACAGGTTGACGACCAGCCGTTCGGTCTCGAGCACCGGCGGAGCGTCGGGCGCGCCCCAGCGGCGGAAGCTGACATTCTCGAAGACGGCCTTGAGCGAGGGCCACAGGACCAGATCAGGGGCCTCGCCGAGCGTCACCCGATATCCGGTGCGCGCCGACAGTTCCTGCGAGATGCGGGTGCGCACGATCTGCGTGGAGGCGATGAGCGGCAGGGAAACCAGCACGAGCGCAATCACGACGCAGACTGCGACGACCGCCCAGATGGCTTTCCTGACAAGGGGAGCCGGCATACATCCTCGATGTCGGTCACTTAGCCGCCGACATGCCCCGTTTATCGTATGGAAGTGCCTTTTCAAGCCATTGTGGCTGGTCAATGACGGTTGCGCACAGGCCTTGCGTATTTCTGCGACTTGCCCTCGATGGACGCGACATGCATAACCCGGTCGCTTCCGGGAGAGAGTTGCCGATGACCGCCGCCAAGCCCTTGTGGACCCCTTCCTCCGCCTCGGTGGAGGCCGCGCCGATGACGCGCTTCATGCGCGCGGCCGAGAAGGCGGGCGCCGGCCCGTTGTCCGGCTTCGACGACCTTCATCGCTGGTCGATCGAGGACCGCGAGGCGTTCTGGAACCTTGTCTGGGATTTCACCGGCATCGTCGGAGAAAAAGGGTCACGCGTGCTGGTCGACGGCGACCGCATGCCGGGCGGGTCCTTCTTCCCCGACGCGAAGCTGAACTTCGCCGAGAACCTTCTTAAGATGCGCGGCGCGGGCGACGCCATCGTCTTCAAGGGCGAAGACAAGGTCTCGCGCCGGATGTCGTGGGACGAGCTGCGCGCGCTGGTCTCGCGGCTGCAGCAGGTGTTCGCGGCGGCCGGCGTCAAGGCTGGCGACCGCGTCGCGGCGATGATGCCCAATATGCCGGAGACGGTGGCGTGCATGCTGGCGACGGCTTCGCTCGGCGCCATCTGGTCGTCCTGTTCGCCTGATTTCGGCGAGCAGGGCGTGCTCGACCGTTTCGGCCAGATCGAGCCGGTGGTCTTCGTCGCACCCGATGGCTACTGGTACAACGGCAAGCAGAACAATGTCGTCGGCAAGGTGAAGGCGGTCCTGCAACAGCTGCCGACCGTTCGCCAGGCGATCATCGTCGACTATCTCGGAACGGCGTCGCAGGCGGTGACGGATCTGCCGAACGCGGTGACGCTCGAAACCGCGATCGAGGCGCTCTCCGCGGCCGAGCCGACCTTCGTCCGGCTGCCCTTCGCGCATCCGCTCTACATCCTCTTTTCCTCCGGCACGACCGGCATTCCGAAATGCATCGTCCATTCGGCCGGCGGCACGCTGATCCAGCATGCCAAAGAGCATCGGCTCCATGCCGGCGTCGAGGACGGCGACCGCGTGTTCTATTTCACCACCTGCGGCTGGATGATGTGGAACTGGCTCGTCTCGGCGCTGGCGTCGAACGCCACCCTGCTGCTCTACGACGGCTCGCCGTTCCATCCGGACGGCAACGTGCTGTTCGATTTCGCCCAGGCCGAGAAGATGACCTATTTCGGCACCTCGGCGAAGTTCATCGACGCCCTGCGCAAGGCGGGGCTTTCGCCGAAGGACACGCATGATCTGTCGACCGTGCGCGTGATCTCGTCCACCGGCTCGCCGCTGTCGCCGGAAGGGTTCGCCTACGTCTACGAGGCGATCAAGCAGGACGTGCATCTTGCCTCGATTTCCGGCGGCACCGATATCGTCTCGTGCTTCGTGCTTGGCGTGCCGCTGAAGCCGGTCTGGATCGGCGAGATCCAGGGGCCCGGCCTCGGCATGGCGGTGGATGTCTGGGACGACGACGGCAAGCACGTGGTTGGAGAGAAGGGTGAGCTCGTCTGCACCCGCGCCTTCCCGTCCATGCCGGTGATGTTCTGGAACGATCCGGACGGCGCGAAGTATCATGCGGCCTATTTCGACCGCTTCGACAATGTCTGGTGCCATGGCGATTTCGCCGAATGGACCGAGCATGGCGGCATGATCATCCATGGCCGGTCGGATGCGACGCTCAATCCGGGCGGCGTGCGCATCGGCACGGCGGAAATCTACAACCAGGTCGAGCAGATGCCCGAGATCATCGAGGCGCTCTGTATCGGCCAGGACTGGGACAACGACGTGCGCGTCGTGCTGTTCGTCCGCCTCGCCTCCGGCGTGGCGCTGGACGAGGACCTGGAGAAGCGCATCCGCACGAAGATCCGTACAGGTGCCACGCCGCGGCACGTGCCGGCCCGCATCGTAGAGGTCGCCGACATCCCGCGCACCAAATCGGGAAAGATCACCGAACTCGCGGTGCGCGACGTGGTGCACGGGCGGGGCGTGAAGAACAAGGAAGCACTCGCCAACCCCGAGGCGCTGGATCTCTTTCGGGACCTGCCGCAGCTGCGCGGCTAGGCTCCGGCTTGGTTAACGCTTCGTGACGGAGAAATTTACCTAGACTTCAGGTGTGGTACACTTCGGTAAACAACCGGATAAGCAGGTAAGGAGTTGTTAAGAAACGACCCCGATAGTCGTATGTAACTTGAGGGAGAAATCCCTGTGTCCGGTCAGGCCGGATTCAGCCATTCGCTCAAGCCCCGTGTGACAGCAAATCTGACTGAGGCGCCATCGGCGCCTCTCTTTTTGTCTAGAGTTCCGCGTCGCGGTCGCGCATCAGGGCGCCCGACAAAAGCGCCACGGGCACCAGCGACGTCGCGATGATGGCCAGCGCGGCGATCGCCCCGTCCTCGACGACCCCGCGCGAAGCGTTCTCGTAGACATAGGTCGCGAGCGTGTTGAAGCCGAAGGGCCTGAGCAGGATCGTGGCCGAGAGCTCCTTGATCGTGTCGACGAACACCAGCACCGTCGCGGTGAAGATCGCGGGGCCGAGCAACGGCAGGATCACCGTCGCCGCACTCTGCATCGGCGTGCGACCGAGGCTGCGGGCGGCCTCGTCGAGATTGGGCGGCAGCTTCTCTATCCCCGACCGGATCGAGCCTTCGGCGAGCGCGAGGAAGCGCAGCGAGCAGGCGAGGATCACGGCCATCGCCGATCCGGAGATCAACAGTCCGGTCGAAACGCCGAGATATTGCCGCGCCAGCGCGTCGACACCGTTGTCGAAGCGGGCGAGCACGAACAGCAGGCCGAGGCCGAGGATTGTGCCGGGCAGGGCGTATCCCAGCGTCGCAAGCCGGACCAGCATCCCCATATCGCGCGTGCGCGCCAGCCGCAGCGCATAGGTGAGCAGCAGGGCCGCCGAGACGGTGATGGCCGCCGTGCCCGTCGCCGCCACGACGCTATGGAACAGTGCCCAGCCGAGCGTGGGATCGAAGAACTGGTCGAGCCGCCGCATGGCATAGCGCGCGAAGACGTAGAGCGGGATGCCGAAGCCGGCGAGAACGGGCAGGGCGGCCGCGGCCATCGCGAGCAGCGCCCGCCAGCCCCGCAGGACGGTGCGCGGCGGCCTGACCTTCATCTGCGTCGCGCGCGCCGAGTGGAAGCGCTGGTTGCGCCGCGCCCAACGCTCCGCCCACAGCACGGCGAAGACGATGGCGAGCATCAGGAGCGCGATCTGGGCCGCACCTTCGAGGCTGCCGCGATTGAGCCAGGTGGAATAGACGGAGAAGGTGAGCGTGCGCACGCCGAGATATTCCGACGCGCCGATGTCGTTCAGCGTCTCCATCAGCACCAGCGCCACGCCGGCCGCGATCGCGGGCTTGGCCACCGGCAAAAGGATGCGCGTCAGCACCTTGAAGGGCGAGGCGCCGAGCGTGCGCGCCACGTCTGCTATGTTGCGACCCTGCATGATGAAGACGATGCGGGTCGTCATATAGACATAGGGAAACAGCACCGCCGACATGACCAGCGCAGCTCCAGCGGTCGAGCGGATGTCGGGGAACCAGTAGTCCGCGCGGCTCTGGAAGCCGAACAGCGCCCGGATCGCGCTCTGGACTGGGCCGGAGAAATGGAAGAACTCCGCGAAGGCATAGGCTGCCAGATAGGGCGGCACCGCGAAGGGCAGCACCAGCGCCCAGGACAGGAGACGGCGGAACGGAAAGTCGAACGCCACCACCAGCCAAGCACTGACCACGCCGATGGAGGCGGTGCCGAGCGTCACGAGGAAGAGCAGCAGCGCCGTGGTCCGCACGGCTCCCGGCAGCACGTTGCGGATCAGGTGGGGCCAGTCCTCTCCGCTGCCCGACAGGGCGATGAAAGCGAGTGCGACGACAGGCGCGAGCACGGCGGCCGCGATCAGCACCGCCGGCAGGAGCGCCAGCGCATGGCGCGGGCGTCGAACGCGCAGCGGACGGTCGGTATGTGCCTTTTCCACCAGAGTCATGCGGTTTCCGTCACGACGAAGGCCGGGAAGGTCGCCCCGCCCGGCCTTCGCAGATCATTGTCGTCCGTCTCAGCTCGCCGGGCCGTCGTCGAGGCCGACGCGGTCGACCATCTCGGAGGCTGCCTTACGATTCTTGGCGATGTCGGCGAGCGGCAGCGTGTCGGCGTTCAGCGCGCCGAAGCCCTTGACGATGTCGGACGGCGCCAGGCCGGGCTCGACCGGATATTCGAACACCTGCTGGGCATAGACCTGCTGCGCCTCATGCGAGGACAGGAACTGGATGAGCTTCACCGCATTGTCGCGGTTCGGTGCGTTCTTGGCCAGCGCCACGCCCGACACGTTCACATGCGTGCCGCCGTTCTCGAAGGTCGGGAAGACGACCTTGATGGCTTTCGCCCAGTCCTTCTGCTCCGGATCCTTCTCGTTGGTCATCATCAGGCCGACATAATAGGTGTTGCCGAGCGCGATGTCGCATTCGCCGGCCGCAATCGCCTTCGCCTGGTCGCGGTCGCCGCCGTCGGGCTTGCGCGCCAGATTGGCCTTCACGCCCTTCAGCCACTCCTCGGTCTTGGCCTCGCCCCAATGCGCGATGGCGGCCGAGATGAGCGCCAGATTGTAGTCGTGCTGGCCCGAGCGGATGCAGATCTTGCCCTTCCACTTCGGGTCGGCGAGGTCGGCATAGGTGATTGCGTTGTCGCTGACGCGGTCCTTTGACGCGTAGACGACGCGAGCGCGCTTGGTCAGACCGAACCAGTTGCCGGACGGGTCGCGGTATTCGGCGGGGATGTTGCCGTTGACGGTGGCGTCGTCGAGGGGCTGGGTCACGCCCGCGTCGACCGTCTTGGCAAGGCGGGCGATGTCGACGGTGAGGATCACGTCGGCCGGCGAGTTGACGCCCTCGGCGGCGATGCGCTCTTCGAGGCCCTTGTCGAGGAACAGCACCTCGGTCTTGATCCCGGTCTCGGCCGTGAAGGCGTCGAGCACCGGCTTGATCAGGTCCGGCTGGCGGTAGGAATAGATGTTGACGGTCTGCGCGGACGCGCCCGAGGCGGCCAGCCCGATCGCGAGAGTGACACCGGCGAATGCGGCGTTGCGTGCGAAGGCTCGTATCATGGTCGTCTCCTGCCCTTCATAATGAGTTTTCCCGTCAGCCGGGACAGCCGCCGGGGCGGAAATCCTGACTGCGCGGCTCCTCAATGAAGCGAAAGGCGTTTTCCGTCAAGGAAAACGTAGTGAATTCAGTGGTTTAGAAACTTTCTAAACAACTTTCCTCATGTTTTTCAGGGACTTGCCGGCCGAGTCTGAGGCATCAGCCGGCGAGGACGCGCTGCGAGGGGAAGACGATCTCGACCATCGTTCCCTCGCCCGGGACCGAACTGATGGAGAAGCGCGCCCGATTTGCCTCGACCATGGCCTTTGTCAGCGGCAGCCCGAGCCCGGTTCCTTCGCCGCGCGGCCGTTTCAGCGCGTTGATCTGCTTGAACGGCTTCAACGCCTGCTCGATCTCGCCCTGCGACATGCCGACGCCGGTGTCGCGCACCCTGAGCACCACGTCGCCGGTGGGCTCGTACGACGTCGACACGATCACCTGTCCCCCGGCCTGCGTGTAACGCACCGCATTGGAGAGCAGGTTGAGGGCGATCTGGCGGATCGAGCGGAGATCGGCCACGACGTCGGGCAGCCGCGAGACGAAGGAGGACCGGATGATGACCCGGTCGCGGTTGGCCTGCGGCTGCATCATCGCGACGGCCTCGGCGAGCGTCTCGTTGAGCGAGACCGCCTCGTAGGACATCTCCTGCTCGCCCGCCTCGATCTTCGAGATGTCGAGCAGGTCGTTGACGAGGTCGAGCACGTGGTTGCCCGACTTGTTGATGTCGCGCAAGTAGTCGCGGTAGCGGTCGTTGACGATCGGCCCGAACTTCTCGTCGATCATCAGCTCGGAGAAGCCGATGATGGCGTTGAGCGGCGTGCGGATCTCGTGGCTGATGCGGGCCAGGAATTCGGTCTTCTGCGAGGAGGCGCGTTCGGCTTCGGCGCGCGCCTGGGTCAGTTCCTCCTCGGCGCGCTTCCACTGGGTGATGTCGCGCAGCACCGCGCAGTAGCCGTTGGCGCCGGGCAGCCGGCCGATGGTCATGAACAGCGGAATGAAGCCGCCCTGGGCCTCGCGGCCGATCACCTCGCGGCCGTCATTGAGCACGCTCGCCACCCCGTTGTCGGAGAGGCCGGTGAGATAGTCGCGCGCGGCGCGCTGACTCTCGACCGCGAACAGCGAGACGAACGGCTTGCCCGCGACTTCGGTGCTGTCGAAGCCGAACAGCGCCTCGGCGGGCCGGCTGATCGAGCGGATCGAGCCGTCATTGCCGATGATGACGATCCCGTCCGTCGCCGTGTCGAGGATGGTGCTCATCTCGTTGACACGCGATTCCAGGTCCTCGAGCTCCTCGAAGGTCGCAACGGGAGCCGAGGGTGCCGGCGAGGTGCGCAAAGCGAGCAGCAGCGCCTTGCCGCCCTTCCACGGAACCGATTGCAGCAGCGCGTCGACGGGGAACTCCTCGCCGCCCTTGGTGCGCAGGCGCCGGCGATGGTCTTCCGGATCGCGATCCGGACTGTCCTCGCCGTCGACGAACAGGGCGTCGAGACCGCCGGCCATGTCCAGTTCGGCCAGCGAGGCATAGCCGGTGAGGTCGTGGAACTCCTGATTGGCGAAATGCAGCACGTCGCCCGCATGGATCAGGACCGGCACCGGCAGTCGGTCGAGCAGCGACGTGTCGACGGAGCGCGGGAGCACCTCGGCGGGAGGTGCGATGTCTTCATATTCAGCCGCATACTCCGCCGCAGCGAGCGAATATTCGTCCGCCTCGGCGGCCGGCTCCGTTGGCGGGACGGCCTCGTCTGAGTCTTCGTCGACGGTCTCCTGCTCCGAAGGCTCGTCCTCGATGCTCGCCGTCGCGATCTCGTCGGGCTCCGGCGCGTGGGGATCGAGATGGTCCTCGATCAGGCCATCGCCGTCGGTTTCGTCGGGCGTCTCGTCCTGCCAGGCGTCGGCCTCGTCGGGGCCGGGCAAGTCGTCGGAATAAAGACGCGGCTCGACCTCGGCGGGCCGCTCGTCCTCCGATTCAGTCTCCCGTCCTTCGTCTGCCGGCGGCTGCGAGGGTTCGGACGCTTCAGCCTCCGGCGACGCCTCGGCGCCCGCCTTCTTGAGGCGCACGCCGATCTCGCGGAAGGCGTTCTTCTCGGTCGGCGTCAGCCCGCGCTCGTTTGCGGCGGGGCGGTGCTCGGCGAGACGAATGATCTTGTCCGCCTGCCGCCGTTCCGGCGTCGCGTCGACCGAGATCGCCGGAGTCTCGCCCGCGAAAGGATCGTTCGCCTCCGTCGGCTCCGCAGCCGTCTCGGAGGAGGGTGCTTCGTCGCTTTTGCGGAGAGAAAAGCCGGTGGCTTCCTCGTCGACCACGGCGTCGCCGACGCGAACCACGCCGAAGCCCCGGAAGCCCTCGAAGGATCGGTCGCGCGCATAGACCGGCAAGGCGGCGAGGTCGACGGGGACCCGCAGATCCGTCCCCTCGATCGGCCACATCACCGACCGCCCCGACCATGTGTCGCGCCGGTCCAGCAGGCCGTTGATCTCGCCGTCCGGATCGAGACCGAATGCGTCCGCCACCTCGCGGAACGACTTGCCGACGACGTCGGCCGCGCTCGCGCCGACGCTGCGGGCGAACTCGTCGGAAACGGTGCTGAAACGCCCCTGCGCGTCGGTGCGCCAGACGAAGCGGATCGGGCCGGAACGAAGGTCGGGCCGGAAGACGGCGTCGTCCGCGTCGGTATCATCGTCCGGGGAGGCCGCATCGGAGACGACAGGCGCATCCTCTGCCGCACTGGTTTCGGGCGACTGCTCTTCGGAAAGATCGGCTGAAGCGTCGACAGGCTCGGACTCGTTGAGCTCCGCAGCTTCCGGGGGGATTGCCGCGGCCGGCTGCTCGGCGGACAGCACGTCCTCGTCCGTATCGCCGAAATCCTCGGCGGCTTCTGCGAACTCAGCCTGCGGTTCATCGTCGGGCTCGGACGTGCCGGTCCCGGTGTCGTCTTCGATGGCTTCGGGAGCCTCGGCCTCGTCCGAAATCTCGACGGACGGCTTGTCCTCGATCGTGTCGTCGAAATCCTCGTCGACGATGAACCTTGCCGCGATGTCGGAAACCGCCGCGAGCGTCAGCGGACCGTCGAGATCGGGCAGTGCGGCCTCGTCGTCGGCCGTGTCGGCGTCTTCCTCATCGACGGGGTTCGCGGTCGGCTCCGGACCGGCGCCGTCCTCCGAAAGTGGTTCGGCGAGCGGTGTCGGCGCAAGGGCCGGGGCGACGGCCGGCGTGTCGTCGAAATACCAGGTGTCGCTTTCGGCAGCGGGCACTGCGGCAGCCTTGGCCGGAGGCGATGGCGGGAGGGCGGGAGGCGTGGGAACCGTGGGAGCTGCCTCTTCCACGGACACTTCACCCGTTTCGGCCGGCTGCGGATCGTCTACGACGATGACGAGGTTGCGCTCGGGGTCGTCCGAAAGGTGGGCGATCCCCACCGGATAGACCATGTCGCCGATGGGCACGAGCCGCTTGATCAGGCGGTCGGCCTCGTTGCGCACGTCGCTTGCCAGTCCGGCCAGCACCTCGCGGGAGGGTCCCGTCGTCATGAAGCCGGGGGAGGCGGCGATGGCCGCTCCGCTGCCGTCGATCAGGGCGGCATGGTGCCCGGCCTCGCCGATGCCATGGATCGCGCGCGCGCCCGTCTCCTCGGGGCTGCGCCTGCCGGCTTCGAGATCGGGCGCGACAAGCATGATGGCAAGCGCGCCGTCGGGGAGGGTGACCTCGCTGGCGAGGAAGCCGACCGCATGGCTGCTCAGGCGCTGGGTCACGCGCACGATCAGCGACCGCTTCGAGCCGATCGCGGGGAAGCCGGGCATGCCGGCGATCTGCCGCCGCGCGGCGAGGCCGAGATTGGATGCGCCGCCGCGCGCCTCCTCGATATCGTCATGGCCGAGCAGCGCAGCACCTGCGCCGTTCGCCCAGACGACCGTATCGAGGTCGACGCTCAGGATCACCACCGCGTCGCCCGCAAGGAAATGCGGGCGGACGGGATCCAACACGGCGACGTCGATGAACGGATAGATCTGTGTCGGCATCTCGACCGTCACTCTGCTCCACCCCTCGCGCGAATGGTTGTAGTTAACAGACGTTTAATACCGGGAGTCGACCGCCCGCGTCCATCTTCCGTGCGCATCGGGACGCGGGTTTCGGCGTCTGTGGTTAATCCGGCGCAGCGGTTCCGCTGCATTGCAACAAATATATTGCACTGCACAATAATATGGTCTATATTGGAATCATCGATTGGGGTCGATGCCTACGTGTCGCGTCCCAGCCATTAAGGAAACGCTAGGAAGGAAGATAAAATGAGCAAGACCGCCAAGGACACCATTGAATTCCCCACCTTCGACGCTTCGAAAGCCACCGAGCAGCTGCGTGATTTCACGGAGAAGGGCATGGAGCAGACGAAGGAAGTCTACGCGAAGCTGAAGTCCGGCGCCGAAGAGGCCCAGAAGACGTTCGAATCCACCTATGAAACCGCCAAGACCTCGAGCGCCGACCTGTCGCTGAAGACGATCGGTGCGATGCGCGCCAATGCCGAGTCGGCCTTCGCGCATCTCGAAGCGCTCGTCGGCGTGAAGTCGGTCTCCGAGTTCATCGAGCTGCAGACCGCCTGGCTGCGCAAGAGCGTCGAGATGGGCGTCGAGCAGGCCAAGGACATCCAGGCCGCCTCCACGAAGGCCGCCGAGGACGTCGCCAAGCCGTTCAAGACCGCCTTCGAGAAGTCGCTGAAGGACCTCAAGGTCGCCTGACGATCTCAGGCGCAAGCAATCCCGCGAGCGGTTCTCCTCCTCCCAACCGCTCCGGGTCGGTGGCCGGCTTCTCCTCCCGCCGGCGATCATGGAAAGGACCGGGTCCTCCCCCCGGTCTTTTTCTTTTTGGCTTCCCCGCAGCCGCATCTCGTGGATTCGGCCGGGCTGAAAAGCCTTGAAATGTGCCGCGGCACGACGTATGAGCCCTGCGTCGCCGACAGGCCCAGTGCCGTTGTAGCTCAGATGGTTAGAGCGCCGGATTGTGGATCCGGAGGTCCTCGGTTCGATCCCGAGCAACGGTACCATTTTTTCCAGCCGCCCAGACAGAACGATGCCAGGCCTTGTCGCGGGTGCGACATGTTTGCGGCAAGCTCAGGCGAGAACCGGTTCTTCCGGCCTGGGACCAGTCGGCTTCCCGGGTTTCTCCGCAATCCGCCGCGTTCGCAAGTGCTACGGCCCCGCTCGACAGGACGGGTAAGCAGAGCTGTCCTTGTTTGGTCACAGTGCCGCTCTACTGCACACAATGTTAACTCTATCAATTCACCATATGTCGTGCGCCAAGGATCAAGCCGGCGTTGTCTTTTGCGAGTGTCGCGGTGCGCGTGAATATGTCGAGATTTGTCCTGCACGGGTCCCGCCGGTCTGACAGGTTTGCTTCGAGGGTCTTCGACATCGCGTTGAACGCGGCGGCGATGCTCCTGGTCGGCACCGCGCTGGCCGAGGCCGCCGATGGCGGCCGTCTCAGCGACGGCGGTCGGCACCGTCCGATCGTGGCGTCGATCGAGCCTTCGCTGATAGCCAAGGTCTCGCCTTCCCGTTTCATGCGCATGTCGGCGCTTGCCGTCGCGCCCGTTCCGGCGACGGCGGCGCCCGAGCGGTATGCCCGCTTCGACCATCTGGACATGCGCACGCAGCAGGTTGCGTCGTTTGTCAGCTCGCACCGAACGGAGGCGACGGCGGACGCCGGTGGCGACCGGTTCATCTCCGACCAGGCGAAGCCCATGGTCGCCTCTCTGGGCTTCCCCGCAAAGGAGCCTGCTTCGGCGGACGCGCTCGCTTATGCCAGCGCGTCTCCTCGCGCCGAAGGCGGCGCGCTTGCTGCGATCAATTCCGCCGCTGGCATCGGGGCCGACATCTACGACGAAGAGGACGAAGACGCCGAGGCTCTGCTGCTGCCGCAGGTCGTCCCCCTCCCGCAGGCACGGCCGCTTGCCCCTGCGGCGAACACCTCGGATGCAGACGCCGAGGCGACGCGTCGGACCGAAAAGCCGAATTCGGACGGTCGGTCTCCTGTCGGGAAGGCCGATGCGGAGCAAGAGGTCAAGACACCGGATTCCTCGCGCCCGGCACCGAAGGCCGTCGCCATGGTGCGCCCGAACCTCAAGGGCGGACAGGACGAAGAGTCGTCGCCCGGCCTGTTCAAGAAGCTGTTCTCCGGACGGCCTCGCGCCGGCAACGGCGTTGCCGTCTACGATATCAGCGCCGGCAAGGTCTACATGCCCGACGGCAGCGTGCTGGCGGCGGCCTCCGGCATCGGCAAGATGGCCAACAACCCCAAATACGCTCACGTGAAGATGAACGGCCCGACGCCGCCGCACACCTACAATCTCAGAATGCGCGAGACGCGGTTCCACGGGGTGGAAGCGATCCGCATGTTGCCGGTCGACGGCAAGAACAAGTACGGCCGCGACGGCTTCCTCGCGCACACGCAGCTCCTGCGCGGCCGGCCGGGCCAATCGCATGGCTGCGTCGCCTTTGAGGATTACGAGAAGTTCCTTCGGGCGTTCAAGCAGGGCAAGGTCAAGCAGATGGTCGTCGTCCCCGGAGGAGGGGCAGGCGTGTTCGCCCGGAAGGCGGGGAAGGATAACGACGTCTAAACGTCGGCCGCTACCCGCGACCTTCCCTGACCACCTGAGCCCTGACCGCCTGCGATTGCCAATTGCGATCGATCCACCGATTTGAGACACGGCGTGTCGCGTCCGAGGTGGTCGGGCGTTCGCATTTTTGACAAAAAGACCGCCATGAAGACCTACACGCTCACCGTCACCTGCCAGTCCCGTCGCGGCATCGTCGCCGCCATCGCGAGCTTTCTCGCCGAGAACGGTTGCAACATCACCGACAGCTCGCAGTTCGACGATCGGGAGACCGGCCGCTTCTTCATGCGCGTCAGCTTCGTCAGCGAGGAAGGCTGCGACATCGATACGCTGCGCACTGGCTTCGCGTCCGCCGCGGCTGCCTTCGACATGGTTCACGCCTTCCACGACGAAGGCGAGAAGACGAAGGTCGTCATCATGGTCTCGCGCTTCGGCCACTGCCTGAACGACCTTTTGTATCGCTGGCGGATCGGTGCGCTGCCGATCGACATCGTCGCCGTGATCTCGAACCATATGGACTACCAGAAGGTGGTGGTGAACCACGACATTCCGTTCCACTGCATCAAGGTCACCAAGGAGAACAAGGCCCGCGCCGAGGCCGACCAGATGCGCATCGTCGAGGAGAGCGGCGCCGAGCTGATCGTGCTGGCGCGCTATATGCAGGTGCTCTCGGACGAGATGTGCCGGAAGATGTCGGGGCGGATCATCAATATCCACCACTCCTTCCTGCCGTCGTTCAAGGGCGCGAACCCCTACAAGCAGGCCTTCGCGCGCGGCGTGAAGCTGATCGGGGCGACATCGCACTACGTCACCGCCGATCTCGACGAGGGCCCGATCATCGACCAGGACATCATCCGCGTCACGCACGCGCAGAGCGTCGAGGACTATGTCAGCCTGGGGCGCGACGTGGAAAGCCAGGTGCTCGCACGGGCGATCCATGCGCACATCCATCGCCGGGTGTTCCTGAACGGCGACAAGACCGTGGTCTTCCCCGCCTCGCCGGGCTCCTACGCCTCGGAACGCATGGGCTGAGCGGCCGGGCAGGAGCGCCGTCCGTCAGAGGCGGCTGAGCCTGCCATGGCGGCGATCGCCGCCGCCCTTTGCAGCTTGGGTACGTATTGCCGCTCGATCTGTTAGAGCGGCGGCGTTGCGTGCGGCGACGATGTTGAAGCAGCACCGCAGTGCGCCATCCGTCCTTTTTCGTCGGTCGTGTCCTCGCCCTCGACGGCGCCTGCGGCTTCGCGGACATCTCGATCTTCCGGCTGGCGCGCTTGGCGGGATTGGAGCCCGACTTTCGCGAACTCCAGGGCTGGTAGGCGCTGCACGCGGACGCCGCCCGGGCGCATTAGGGATGGGAGGCCGGGAGGGCGCGCCGCATTCGCGACGATCTCTGCCGCATCCGCGCGCATCTTTGCGCCCCGGTCGGAATTGCCTGGATCTAAAATCGGCGACCGGTCCCCAAGGATGTCCCGAATGGATGCAGACGCCCGACTGTTCATCGAGAATTCGACGCTTCTCTTCATCGCCTCCCGCAATGCAGAAGGCGCGATGGATGTCTCGCCCCGGGGCGGGCAGCCTTGCGTCATGCGCGTGGGCGACGACGGGAAGCTGCGGTTGCCCGACTACAACGGCAACCGCCGGCTGGACACGATCGGCAATCTTCTGAACGATCCGCATGTCGCGCTGATCGTGCTCAACCGCGGCAGCGACCGGTATCTGCGCATCGTCGCCACTGCCGAAGTGTCGTTTCGGGCCGAGGATCTGGCGTGTTTTCCCGCCGACGAAAACCCGCCGATCAGCGTGCTGGTCCTGACGCCGGCCTCGGTCGAGTTCGTCGACACCGCGGCCTTCGCGCGCGTCGATTTCTGGCTCGATCCGGAGCTGCGCAAGAAGCCTGCGCTCGATCTCGCCTCCGTCGTCGGCGGCGACAAGGTGGCCCAGGCCACCGCCGGCTTCGCGCCGGTCCTCAAGAACGAGGCGGAAGAACGCCTGCTGGCGCAGTCGGGCGTGCGCAACGTGTACGGCACGCCAAGCGACGGCGTGCAGAAGAAGGTCTGCGACGTCGCAGGTCCCGGCGGGCTCGATTTCATCGGCGAGGCGAGCTTCGTCGTCATGGCGCATCAGGACGAGAATGGCGGGATCACCATCGACCTGACGGCAGAGGCGCCGCTGTCGGTCATTCCTTTCGACAACCGCCATGCCTACCGGCTGAGGCTGTCTCCCGACATCAGCACGGGCGAGGAAGGCGAGTGCGCGCTCCTGACCGTGACGCCGGGCCGCAATGAACTGCTTCGCGTCAACGGACGGTTCGAGGGAGAGACGCGCGCGGTGAAGATCGTGCCGCGCGAGGTGTTCTTCCACTGCTCCTCCGCCTTCTCCCGCTCGCGGGTCTGGCAGCGCGACAAGCGCACCTACTGGTCCGGCAAACGCCGCTTCGTCTGCGTCGAGCGGATCTGCGAAAGCCCGGATGTCTCTTCCTTCATCCTGACGCCTGTGGACAATGCGCCGATCGGCCCGGTCGAGCCGGGGCAGTATGTTCCCGTCTCTCTCCCCGGCGAGACGGGTGCAGCGCGGCAGAGAAGCTATTCCGTCTCCCGCCGGCCGGACGGGCGGAGCCTGCGCATCTCGGTGCGACGCATCGGCGCCGGAGGCATGTCGGACCTGTTGCACGAGAAGGTCGGGCCGGGCTCCGAACTGCTCGTCGGCGTGCCGGTCGGCCGGTTCGTGCTGTCGAGCCCGCCCGGCCGCCCTGTCGTTCTCCTCAGCGCCGGCGTCGGGATCACGCCGCTTCTTCCCATGCTGGATCAGCTGGCGCGAGAGGACAGCGGTCGCGAGGTGTGGTTCATCCAAGCCGCCCGCGACGGCGCGCATCATCTGTTCGAAGGCGAGGCGCGCAGCATCGCCGAGAACGCGAAGAATGGCGGCATCCGCCTCCTGTCGTGCTACTCCCGTCCACGGGAGCAGGATCGATCCGACCTCGTCGGCCGCATCGATGCCGCGGCCATCGCAAACCTTCTGCCGGTCGACGCCGCCGATTTCTACATCTGCGGCCCGGAAGCCTTCATGACGTCGCTTCGCGACGGGCTCGTCGCCCGCGGCGCTGCGCCGGAGAACATCCGGTTCGAGGCGTTCGCGGCTGCGGAAGGCGGCCTGCTCGACCTTTCGGGCACGCAGATAGTCCCTGAAAGCAAGGTCACGTTCGCGAAATCGGGCAGGACTGCGACCTGGACGCCGGGCGAAGGCTCACTGCTCGATCTCGCACTGCGCAACAGAATCGAGGTCGATTATTCATGCCGGATGGGCGACTGCCAGTCCTGCGTCAAGCGCGTCGCCAGCGGGGTTGTCGACTATCCCGTAGGCGAACTGCCGCTGCTGCCGTACAATCACATCCTGCTCTGCCAGGCTATTCCGCGTGGCGATCTGGTGCTCGACTGCTGATCCGCTCGCCGCGATACGAGGTCGGCGCGACACCGGCGACCCGCCGGAACATGGCCGCGAATGCGCTCGGGCTGTCGTAGCCGGACCGCCACGCGACTTCCTGGACCGAGTGGCGCGCCTCGAGCAGCGGAATGGCGGCGCGCACCCGGCAGCTCTCCCGCCATTCGGAAAAGCTCATTCCGGTCTCGTCCTGGAAGCCGCGCTCCAGCACGCGCCGGCTCGCCCCCGCCACTCTCGCCCATTCGGCCAGCGTCCGCCGGTCGCCCGGGTTCTCCTCGAGCGCATGGCAGATGCGAAGCAGCCGGCGGTCGGCGGGCATTGGCAATTGATGTCGCTCGTCGCGTCCATGCTTCAGCTCGCTCAGGATCAGCGACGCCAGATGCGGATAGGTCGCGGGGTCTCCTTCGCCGGCATAAAGATCAACCACCCGCTGCATCAGCTCGCCGAGGAACGGCGAGACACGCATAACGCTGATGTCGCGCGGCAGGTCCGAGGCGAGGTCGGGTCGGACATAGATCGAGTGATAAAGCGGCGCCTGGGTGGACGACACGCCATGCTCGACCCAGCCCGGCAGCCACGCCGCATCGCCCGGCCGGAGCAGGATCTGGCCCGAACGGATGCGAATGGCTGTCGGCGACGTCACGGATCGGATCAGCTGCGCCCGCGGATGGCTGTGCATCTCTCCGTGGAGGGCGCCCTCGTACCGCATCTTCTGTCCGAAGACGGGCTCGGAACAGACCTGCAGCGCGTCGAAGCTGCGGTTGGGAGGAAATGACATGCTCGGCGATGACATGGGTCCTCGGCGTTCACACCTGGCTATGCTGTCGGCGTTCGGGACGATCCGGCAGGACAGGCGGGACGGCTCGAACGCACCCGGAAGATAGGCGACGCCGTCCCGCGGCGCCACCCCGCCATTCCATAAGTCCTGCCTATCAATCTAGCTGGAAACCGCGAATTGAAGCAATGCGTTGGCGTGACATAATGGCCGCGAAGGACTTGGTGATGGCGGCAGGACAGGTCCTTTTCATGGAGGAGGCCGCTTTCCCCGACGCCTTCTTGCGGCGGGAAGAAGCTGCTCAATCCCGCAGCATGACGTCGATACAGGGGGGCGAGATAGGACCGCTTTCAGGCATAAAGGTCATCGACCTGACCTCGGTTCTGATGGGACCGTACGCGACCCAGTATATGGGTGATTTCGGCGCGGACGTCATCAAGATCGAGCCTCCGGCCGGCGACCTGATCCGCAATGTCGGGCCGTCGCGTTCCGCGTCGATGGGGCCGCTGTTTCTCAACGCGAACCGCTCAAAGCGCTCGGTCGTGCTCAACCTCAAGACCCCGGAGGGACGCGAACTGCTGCTGGACCTGTGCCGCGACGCGGACGTCATGGTCTACAATGTGCGGCCCGCCGCGATGAAGCGCCTCGGCCTGTCGTGGGAAGAGGTCCGGGCCGTCAATCCGCGGCTGATCTATGCCGGGCTCTGTGGCTACGGGCAGCAGGGCCGTTATGCGGCGCGCCCGGCCTATGACGACCTGATCCAGGGCGGCGCGACGCTGTCGCATCTGTTCATGCTCTCTGGCTCGGAGGAGCCGCGCTACGTTCCGACCGCCATCGCCGACCGCGTCGTCGGGCTCACGGCGCTGGGCGGCATCCTCGCCGCGATCATCGAGCGCAACCGGTCCGGCGTGGGTCAGCGTGTCGACGTGCCGATGTTCGAGACCATGGTCTCCTTCGTCCTGAGCGACCATCTCGGCGGGCTGACCTTTGACCCGCCACTGGATCGCGGCGGCTATGCCCGCCAGCTCGCTCGCGACCGCCGCCCGCTGCCGACGGCAGACGGCCATGTCTGCGCTCTGGTCTACACCGACGAGCATTGGCGGCGCTTCCTCAAGGCGGTAGGCCAGGACGAGCTGATGGAGATCGATTCCCGTTTCGCCAGCTTCGGCGCCCGCATGCAGAACCTCACCTTCGTCTATGGCTGGCTGGCGGAGATCTTCCGCACGCGTACCTCCGGCGAATGGATCGATCTCCTCGACGAGGCCGACGTCCCGGTGATGGCGATGCACACTTTCGAGACCATCCTGCGCGATCCGCATCTGGCGGATGTCGGTTTCTTCGCCGCGGTGGAACATCCGAGCGAGGGCGGAACCATCGCGATGGCCAATCCGGTGCAGATGTCGGCCACTCCGGTCGAGATCGCCCGCTTCGCGCCGAGGCTGGGCGAGCATACGGTCGAGGTGCTGCGGGAGCTCGGCCTGCCGCCGGACCGGATCGCGAATCTGCTCGACCGCGGTATCGTCGCCGAGTCGGCCGCCGCGACCGTCGATTGACTGGACGGGCCGATCAGGGACCATACGAGACCAACCGCTCGGGCTTGCCCCGACCTAGAAACGGGAGAACGAAGATGCCTCTCAATCCGCCAGGCCCGCTCAGCCTCGTTCCGTTCGTCAGCGTCCAGCACATGATGCAGCTGGTCGTCGAGTCCGGCGTCGAGCGGATGCTCGCCGATCTCGCCGCCTATATCGAGCAGGACTTCCGCCGCTGGGAGCAGTTCGACAAGACGCCGCGCATCGCCTCGCATTCCAGCGCCGGCGTGATCGAGCTGATGCCGACCAGCGACGGCGTCACCTATGCCTTCAAATACGTCAACGGCCACCCGAAGAACATGCGCAGCGGGCGGCAGACCGTCACCGCCTTCGGCGTCCTGGCCGATGTCGACACCGGCTATCCGCTGCTCCTGACGGAGATGACGCTGCTGACGGCGCTGCGCACCGCCGCGACCTCGGCCGTCGCGGCGAAATACCTTGCGCCCGCGAACAGCCGCGTCATGGCGGTCATCGGCAATGGCGCGCAATGCGAGTTCCAGGCGCTGGCCTTCAAGGCGATCTGCGGCATCGACACCGTGCGCCTCTACGACATCGACAGCCGGGCGACGGCGAAGGCGGTTCAGAACCTGATCGGGAGCGGGCTGACGGTCGTTCCCTGCACGAGCGCCGAGCAGGCGGTCGAGGGCGCGCAGGTCATCACCACCTGCACCGCCGACAAGCAATATGCGACGATCCTGTCCGACAACATGGTGGGCACAGGCGTCCACCTGAACGCCATCGGCGGCGACTGTCCGGGCAAGACGGAGCTGCATCGCGACATCCTGCTGCGGTCGGAGATCTTCGTCGAATATCCTCCCCAGACCCGCATCGAGGGCGAGATCCAGCAGCTGGCGCCCGAGCATCCGGTGACCGAGCTTTGGCAGGTCATCACCGGTGCTGCGACCGGCCGCGCCGACCCGCGCCAGGTGACGCTGTTCGACAGCGTCGGCTTCGCGATCGAGGATTTCTCCGCCCTGCGCTACGTCCACGACCGGATCAAGGGGACCGCGCTCTACACGCCCCTGGACCTGCTCGCGGACCCGGACGAACCCCGCGATCTCTATGGAATGCTTCTGAGAGCCGCCGCCTGACATGACCAACAGACTGTCCTTTCCCCAGCCAACCGAAAACGACATTCGCGAGCTGACTGCCTTCCGCCATGAGCTTCACCGCGCGCCAGAGCTGTCCGGCGAGGAGAGGGAGACCGCGCGTCGCGTCTGCGAGATGCTGGCACCGACGAAGCCGGACAAGATCCTGACGGGACTGGGCGGCCATGGCGTCGCGGCGATCTACGACAGCGGCAAGCCGGGGCCGACCATCCTCTTCCGATCGGAGCTGGATGCCCTGCCGATCCAGGAACTCGGCAAGGTCGAATACCGGTCGCAGGTACCCGGCAAGGCGCATCTGTGCGGGCATGACGGCCATTCGACCATCCTGCTCGGCTTCGGCCGCATCCTGTCGCGAGCGCGTCCGACCAGCGGCCGGGTGGTGCTGATGTTCCAGCCGGCCGAGGAGAACGGCGCGGGCGCCGTCGCGGTGGTCAGGGACCCGCGCTATGCCGAGATCAAGCCGGACTGGGCGTTCTCGCTGCACAACGCGCCGGACGTGGAGTTCGGCTTCGCCAAGCTGGGCGTCGGCCCGGCGAACTGTGCCTCGCGCGGCATCCGCATCCGGCTCACCGGCAGTACCGCGCATGCTTCGCGGCCCGCCGACGGCCGCTCGCCGATGCTGGCGATCTCCGAACTGATGCCGGCATTGCAGGCCTGCGGCAGCGGCAAGCCGCTGGGGCCTGGCTTCTCGATGGTCACGGTCACGCATGCCTCGATGGGCGCGGAATCCTTCGGCGTCGCACCGGGCGAGGCGAAGATCATGGCAACGCTGCGCACCGTCTACGACGACGATATGGAAAACCTCGTCGCGCGGGTGGAGGAATTGGTCCGCGACGCCGCGCGGCGCCACGGCCTGTCCTGCGCATGGGAATATGACGACGTCTTCGCCGCGTCGGTCAACGATGCGGAAGCGACGGCCATCCTCTCCGACGGCATGGAGCGGGCGGGCATCGGCCGGCACGACCAGACCGTGCCGTCGGTCGGCTCGGAGGATTTCGGCCAGTTCGGGCTCAGCGGCGCCAAGGCCGCGATGCTCTTCCTCGGCTCCGGTCCGGGCTGGCCGCGCGTCCATACACCCGAATACGACTTTCGCGACGAATTGATCCCGGTCGGCATCCGCATCTTCTCGGAGACGCTGGCGACGTGCCTGGAAAACAGCTGAGCGGCTCATTCCGACACAGCGGGCCGGTATGAGCGGCGACCGCGCCGGTCTCCTGCGCGGCCTGCAATTCAATTCAGTCCTTCGAGCCATTCCTCAAGGAGCGCGGATGCCGCCGCGGCCAGCGCGCGGCCATGTTGCGCGGCGTCGTCCCGCAGCCGGTTGATGTCGATCCTCGCCCCTGCGAGTTCGGCCGCGTGCCCGACCAGCCATTGCTCGATACGCGAGGCGTCGGCCTCGGGATGGAACTGGACCGCCAGCAGGCTCTTACCGCGCGAAAAGGCCTGGTTCGGGCAGAGCGGCGTCGAGGCGAGGTGCGTGCAGCCGTCCGGGATCTCGAACGCGTCACCGTGCCAGTGCAGTACCTGCACGCCGTCGAGATGGCGCAGCGGACTTTTCAAGCCGTCTGCCGACAGGGTGAGGGGCGAGAAGCCGATTTCCTTGACCCCGGTCGGCGCCACTCGCGCGCCCATCGTGGCCGCGATCTGCTGCCCGCCGAGGCAGACGCCGAGCAGCGGCCGGCCCGAAGCCAGGCGGCGGGCGATCAGGTCGCGTTCCACGGCGAGGAAGGGATAGATGTCCGTCTCGTAGACGCCGACAGGCGCGCCAAGCACGATCAGCAGGTCCGGCGTGAGCGGGTCGAGCGCGGCAAGGTCGTCGACGCCCACGTCGCAATAGCGGATGTCGTAGCCCGCTTCGGCAAGTACCGGCCCGAACGTGCCGAGATCCTCGAATTGGACGTGCCGTATCGCGACGGCCGTCTTGCGCGCGGGATCTGTCATTGTCCATGTCCTGTGATCGAGTTGCTCTCAGGCAAGTGCTGCGGCCGCGCGCTCCAGCGCGCCGGAGCCGTGCGGAATGCCAAGCGCCGCCATGCCGGCCTCGATCGCGCCGAGCATGCCAAGCGTCATATGGGTGTTCACATGCCCCATATGGGCGACGCGCATGAAGCCGTCGCCGGCGGGGTCGCCGTCCGGGGCCATGCCCAGCCCGATGCCCAGCGTCACGCCGGCATTGGCCTTCACCCATGTCCTCAGGTCGGTGGCGAGAGGGGCAGAAAACTTTACGGTGGTGACCGCATGGGAGCGGTTCGAGGGATCGGCTATGTTCAACCCTATGCTCGATCTCTTCCCGTCTCCCTCGCCCCAGGCGTCGAAGGCGGCCCACACTGCCCCCGCCAACCGCTGGTGGCGCCGCCACGCGGCCTCCACCCCTTCCTCGCGTACCAGCATGTCCAGCGATGCGCGCAAGCCGAACAGGTGGTGCGTCGGCGCGGTGCCGCCGAAGAGGTGGTAGAATTGGCTCGGGTCGGTCCGCAGCGTCCAGTCCCAATAGGGCGTGCGCCAGCGCGACCTGGCCCCGGCCTTTTTCGCCTTGTCGGTCATCCAGACAAAGCCGAGGCCGGGCGGCGTCATCATGCCCTTCTGGCTGGCGCAGACCATCACGTCGACGCCCCACAGGTCCATCTCGAACACGTCGCAGCCGAGCGAGGCGATGCAGTCGACCGCGAGCAGGGCAGGGTGGCCGGCCCGGTCGATCGCCGCGCGCACCGCTGCCACGTCGTTGCGCACCGATGTGGTCGTGTCGACATGCGACATGAGCACGACCTTGATCTTCCCTTCTGTATCGGACTGGAGGGCGGCGGCCACCTGATCGGCGTCGACCGGCGCCTGCTTGCCGAAGTTCAGCCGCTGCACGCTGACGCCGAGCGCCTCCACCGACAGCGCCCAGCCTTCGCCGAACCGTCCGGTCACCAGCGCGAGCGCCTGGTCACCGGGGCTGAACATGTTGGTATTCGCGGCTTCCCAGGCGCCATGCCCGTTGGCGATATAGATCGCGACGTGATGTCTGGTGCGCGCAAGCCGCTTCAGGTCCTCGTAGATGCCCGGGACGATCTCGTGCAGCTCGCCCGAATAGATGTCCGGCGAGGCGCGATGCATCGCGTTGAGCACGCGGTCGGGCACGACGGAAGGTCCGGGGATGGCGAGGTAGTGGCGTCCGGTCACGGTCATTCAAGGGATCCGAATTGCATCCGCTGCCGGTATCGCGGGGGTCTCGGCGAGGTCAAGCGTGCAGATCGACGCTTGGTCGACTATGGCCGTCATTCGACCGAGGGTCCGCTCGCATGGGCGTTGCGGTAGGTGGTGCAGTAGCGCAGGAAGCTCTTGGCCGGCTGGGACGGCTCCGACCTCCGGAACGCCACCGACAGGTCGGCATAGACGGGCCTGTCGGCAAGCGGCCGGTAGCAGACGCCGGGGATGTCGAGGCAGCCGCACGAGCGCGGCACGAGCGCGACGCCGAGGCCGATCGCCACCATCGAGACGATGGTGACGAAATGCGCCGCCTGCGGCCCCATGCGCGGCACGAAGCCGGCGGCCAGGCAGGCGTCGGTCGTGTGCTTGTGGAAGCTGACGTTCGGCGCGTGCTTCGGCGTGATGAACACCTCGTCGCGCAGCCTGGCGAGCGGAACGGCGTCAAGGCTCGCCAGAGGATGGCGGCTTGGCAGCGCAAGCGACAGTTCTTCGCGAACCAGCAGCGAGCTGCCGATCCCGAGCGGCAGCTCGATCGGCGGGCGGATGAAGCCGATGTCGAGCTTGCCGGCCGCGATTTCGTGGACCTGGTGCTCCATCTCCTGTTCCGAGAGCTCGATCTCCACATCGGGGAAATCGTCGCGGAACGCGCCGAGGATCGAGACCAGCACGCCCGTGTAGGTCGCAGAGCCGACATAGCCGATCGCCAGGCGGCCGATCTCGCCGCGGCCGGCGCGCCGGGCCGCGACGAGCGCGGTGTCGGCATGCGCGAGCGTCTGGCGCGCCTCTTCAAGAAAATGCTCTCCCGCGCTGGTGAGCCGGACCGACCGTTGCGTCCGGTTGAACAGGCGCGCGCCGACGATCTCTTCGAGCGACTTGATCTGCTGGCTGAGATTCGGCTGCGCGATGCCCAGCCGCTCCGCCGCCCGGCCGAAGTTCAATTCTTCCGCGACGGCGAGAAAATAGCGCATGTGCCGCAGTTCGATGAGATGCCGCGACGCCTGTCGTCCGGCTCTGGATGGCATGGGGGCTGCCGACATTCGAGGCTTCCACGATAAGCTGGGAGTATAAAAACCGACGTTATCTCATATTGGACCTATCCTTCGATAGCTTCCAGTATCGGCGCCTGGGAAAACCGCGAAGAGAGAGGGATTTCAGGCCCCGAACACGGTCCATGTCGGCTGTGCGGGCGCATCCGTGAACGAGATCGAACTTTCGGGTCGTCAGCTTGAGGGCGCGCGACCAGTCGTGAGCCAAAATGCGGCAAGAAATGCCGGACAAAAAAGGGGACACTGCAATGAGAACACGCAAATTTCTGGCGTCCGCCGCGATGGCAGCGCTCATGTTCGGCGCCTCTTCCGCATGGGCGGAGAACGTCGTGACGATGGCCACCGGCCAGATCTTCCGCAGCATCGACCCGGCCAAGGTCACCGACTACACCGACTATATGGGCGTCGTGAACCTCTATGACGGCCTCACCAGCGTGGAGCCGGACGGCTCCATCGTCCCCGAACTGGCTGAAAGCTGGGAAGTCTCGCCCGACGCGAAGGAAGTGACCTACAAGCTTCGGGCCGACGCCAAGTTCTCCGACGGCTCTCCGGTCGAGGCGAGCGACGTCGTCTACTCGGTCGAGCGGTTGCTGAAGATCAACCAGGGTCCCGCCACGATGCTGGCCGGCGTGCTCACGCCCGGTTCCGTGACGGCGGTCGACGCCAAGACGGTAAAGTTCACCCTGGCCAAGAACTTCGCCCCTTTCCTCGCCGTGGTGCCTGCGATCTTCATCCTCAACGAGGAGGCGGTGAAGCCGCATCTCGGTGATGACGACGGCCAGGCGTGGCTCGCAACCAATGCCGCCGGCGCCGGACCATTCACGCTGAAGCTCTTCGACCGCGGCGCGGCGATGACGGTGGTGCGCAACAAGGACTACTACAAGGGCTTTCCCGAGAACCCGATCGACGAGGTTCGTTGGGTCGTGCAGGCCGACGAATCGAGCGTGCGCTCGATGGCGGCATCGGGCGAACTGACCATGACCGGCCCATTCCAGTCGCCGGATACCTACCAGGCGCTCGAAGGCATGGGCTACAAGGTCGAGAGCCACCAGACGACCTCGACGCTCTACCTCAAGCTGAACAGCAAGATCGCGCCGACCGACGACGTGCACATCCGCAAGGCGATCGCGCTCGCGACCGACTATGCGACGATCCGCGAGGTCATCTTCCCCGGCAACAAGCTGACGACACCGCTGCCCGACACGTTCAAGCAGTTCCATGCCGACGACATTCCGGAGCCGAAGTTCGACCTCGAGGCGGCCAAGGCGGAAGTCGCCAAGTCGAAATATGCCGGCCAGCCGATCCCGATCACGCTCGGCTATCTCACCGGCATCAAATACCAGGAGGAGATCAGCCTTCTGATGCAGTCCAACCTCGAGCAGATCGGCTTCACCGTGAAGCAGGAGGCCAATCCGTGGAACCGGGTCACTGAACTCGCGACCAAGGTCGAGACGACGCCCGCGGCGAGCCAGATCTTCTTCAGCGCCACCTATCCGTCGCCGGATTCGATGTTCTACTCGCAGTACCACTCCAAGGCGAACGGCACCTGGGCGTCGATGGAATGGATCGCCGATCCCGAGGTCGACCGCCTGATCGACGAAGCTCGCGGCGCCGGCGACACGACCAGGCAGATCGAACTCTACAAGGAATTGCAGCACAAGCTGGTCGACATGCAGTCGGATGTGTTCCTGCTGACGCAGGTTTCCAAGCATGCGCTGAACAAGTGCCTGCAGGGACTGTCCATCATCCCGATGCGCTCGTTCGGCTACGACTTCAGCCGCTACAGCTGGAAATGTGACTGACCGCTCTCGCCGATCTCAGTCTCCTCCTCGCACAGGCGCGGAGGAGACCCGCTGTGGTATCGTCCCGGCTGGAATTGAGGTCTGATCTTTGTCGGGCGGACGCGGCCTCGGCCGCGATCGCCGACGGGTCTGTCAGATAGGCTGGTACGCCACGGATGGAATTCCTCAGCTTTCTCGTGCGACGCATTCTCTGGTCGCTCCTTGTCCTTCTCGGACTGTCGATCGTCATCTTCGCGATCGCGCGGGGCATTCCCGGCGATCCGGCCCGCATCTCGCTCGGACCGTCGGCGACGGCGGAACAGGTGGCGGACCTGCGCGGCCGGCTCGGCCTCGACCGCCCGTTGATCGAGCAGTACGGCCTCTTTGTCGGAGGCCTGGTGCAGGGCGATCTCGGTCGTTCGCTGCTGACCGAGCGCCCCGTCGGCTCCGACATACGCGATACGTTCGCGGCGACGTTTGAACTGGTCCTCGTCACGATCACCGTAGCACTTCTCGGCGGCGTGCCGATGGGCGTGGCGGCCGCGACGTGGCGAAACCGCTGGCCGGATCATGTCGTTCAGTTCGTCTCGATCTTTTCGGCGGTCACGCCCACTTTTCTCAAGGCGCTGCTGCTGCAGATCCTGGCCGGCTATGTGCTGCATGTCCTGCCAACGACCGGGCGCCTGTCGCCGGGCATCGACTTCTCGGCCGACCTGACGGGGATGATGCTGATCGATTCCATTCTGCGCGGCCGGGCGGACGTGTTCCTCGACGCCGTGCGCCATCTGCTGCTGCCGGTCATCGCGCTGTCGCTCGCCTCGATGGGGCAGATCGCGCGTATCACGCGGGCGTCGATGATCGACGTCTCGGGCCAGGACTACATCGAGGCGAACCGCGCCTTTGGCGTGCCCGAACATGTGCGGATATTCAAATACACGCTGCGGCCGAGCTTCGTGCCGCCGCTGACTATCCTCGGCCTGCAATTCTCGGCGCTGATCGGCAACGCGTTCGTCGTCGAGCTGATCTTCGCCTGGCCGGGCATGGCCGCCTACGGCATCCGCGCGATCCTGCAGAAGGACCTGAACGCGGTGATGGGCGTCGTCATGGTCTCCGGCGTGTTCTTCGTCATCGTCAACCTCGTCATCGACATATTGGTCGGGTTCGTCGATCCGAGGGTGCGCATCAGGGGGCGGCGCTGATGTCGGATCTGACCCAGACCATGGACGAGCCGCAGCGCCTCTCCAACGCCTACCAGAACTGGTATCGCTTCTCGCGCAACCCGAGCGCCGTCATCGGCGCGGCGATCGTCATCATCTGCATCCTGGCGGCGATCTTCGCGCCGCTGATCACGCCCTATCCGGAGCATGTCGGCGCGGTGGTCAATTTCCGCGCCCGGCATCTGCCGCCGTCGGCGGAATACTGGTTCGGCACCGACAATGTCGGCCGCGACATCTTCACCCGCGTCGTCTTTGGCATGCGCATCTCGCTGCTACTTGCGCTTGTGGTGCTCGGCACGGCGGTGCCGGTCGGCACCGTGCTCGGCCTGCTCGCCGGCTATTACGGCGGCTGGGTCGAGATCGTCATCATGCGCTTCACCGACATCGCGCTGGCGATCCCGGGCCTCGTCATGGTGATGGCCGTCGCGGCAGTGCTGTCGCCGGACCTGCTCACGTCCATGATCGCGATCGCCGCGCTGTGGTGGACCTGGCACACACGGCTGATCTATTCGATCACGCGGCAGATCCGCATCCAGGACTATATCGAGGCAGCCGAGACGCTGGGCGCGGGCAAGTTCCACATCCTCTTCCGCGAAATCCTGCCGAACTGCGTCTCCGCACTCGCGGTCAAGACCTCGCTCGACTGCGGCTTCGTCATCCTCATCGGCGCGTCGCTGTCCTTCCTCGGCCTCGGCATCCAGCCGCCGACGCCCGACCTCGGCACGATGGTCGCTTCGGGCGCTGCGTTCCTGCCCAGCTACTGGTGGGAATCGATCCTGCCCGGCTGCGCGATCCTGTTCGTCTCATTGGGCTTCAACCTGCTCGGCGACGGCCTGCGCGACATGTTCGACGTGGAGGACGTGCGATGAGCGAGGCTCTCCTCAGCGTCCGCGACCTCTGCGTCGAGTTCACCACCTACAACCAGACCACCAAGGTGCTGAAGGGCGTCAACCTCGACATCCCGGCGCACTCGCAGATCGCGCTGGTCGGCGAGAGTGGTTCGGGCAAGTCGGTCACGATGAAGGCGATCATGGGCCTGCTGCGCCAGCCGCCGGCCAGGATCACCAGCGGCCAGATTTTCTACGACGGGCGCGACCTGCTGACGATGCCGGACCGCGACCGCGTCGCGCTGCGCGGCACAGCGATGTCGATGATCTTCCAGGACCCGATGACGTCGCTCAATCCCGTCTTCACCATCGGCGACCAGATGGGCACGATCCTCAAATATGCCGACCGCCGGCTCGGACGCGCCCGCAACGGGCGCGAGCGCAAGGCGAGGGTGCTCGAAGTCCTGGGCCAGGTTCGGATGCGCGATCCCGAGCGCGTCTTCCAGTCCTATCCGATCATGCTGTCGGGCGGTATGCGCCAGCGCGTGCTGATCGCGATGGCGCTGCTGAGCGAGCCGAAGCTCTTGATCGCCGACGAGCCGGGCACGGCGCTCGACGTCACAACCCAGGCGCAGATCCTTAAGCTCCTGAAGGACCTCGTGGTCGAGCGCGGCCTCGCCCTTCTGATGATCACCCACAATCTCGGTGTCGTGCGCGAGACGTGCAGCTATGTCTACGTCATGAACAAGGGCGTCGTGGTCGAGCACAGCTCGACGGCCGACCTCTTCGCCGCTCCGAAAGAGGACTACACAAAGGCCTTGATTGGCGCCGTGCCGCGCCTTACCGGCGGCACTCGCTTCGGCAGCGCGGAGGCCGCGACATGAACCGGCCGATGCTGGAAGTGGTCGACCTGTGCAAGACCTTCCCTGTCCGCTCCGCGCTCGGCCGGGTGACGGGGGAGGTCAAGGCGGTCAGCCATGTCTCGTTCTCGATCGGACGCGGCAAGGTGTACGGTCTCGCCGGCGAAAGCGGCTCCGGCAAGTCGACCATCGCGCGGATGATCATGGGCCTGACGCCTCCGACCAGCGGTGACATCCTGCTCGACGGCGAGAACATCGGCACCACCGGCGGCACGGCGGCGCACAAGCGCAAGGTGCAGATGGTGTTCCAGAACCCCGGCTCCTCGCTCAACCCGCGCCGCAGCGTGGCGCAGTCGATTACGGTGCCGCTCCACGCTAATGGTTTTCCCCGTGCCGATCGGGCGCGTCGGATCACCGAACTGCTCGACATGGTGCAACTGCCGGCCAACTATGCCGAGCGCTATCCGCACGAACTGTCCGGCGGACAGAAGCAGCGCGTGGCGATTGCGCGCGCCCTCGCGGTCGCGCCGAAGCTGCTCGTCCTTGACGAGCCGACATCCGCGCTCGACGTGTCGGTGCAAGCGAAGGTGATCGACCTGCTGGTGGACCTGGGGCGCCAGCTCGACCTGACCTTCCTGTTCATCTCGCACGATCTCAGCCTGATGCGGAATTTTGCCGAGGAAGTGGGCGTGCTCTATCTCGGCGGCCTGGTGGAGACCGGTACGACCTCCGCCGTGTTCGAGAACCCGCAGCACGACTATACGCGGCTGCTCCTGGCTTCAGTCCCGGTCGTCTCGACCGAGGAGGAGGCCATGCGGCCCAAGATCCCGCTGATCGACGGCGAGATCCCCACCGCCGAACAGCTGCTTGCGCTCAGGCAGGCGGGGCGAATTCAAGAGTGACAAGGGAAATGACATGATCAGGATCGGTATCGATGTCGGCGGTACCAATACGGACGCCGTCGCGATGGATTCGTCCGGCGTGATCGCGGGCATCAAGGCCTCCACCACGGCGGACGTGATGACGGGCGTCGTCAATGCGCTGCGTGCGATCCTGGACGCCTCGAAGCTCGAGGCAGATGCGATCGATGCGGTGATGATCGGCACCACGCATTTCACCAACGCCGTCGTGCAGCGCCGCGACCTGGCGCAGACGGCGGCCGTGCGGCTCGGCCTGCCGGCGACGGCGTCGCTGCCGCCGATGGTCGACTGGCCGGACGATCTGAAGGCTGCCATCGGCAACAATGCCTGGCTGGCGCATGGCGGTAACGAGTTCGACGGCCGCCCTATCTCCGAGCTGGATGAGGCGGAATTGCTCGGCATCGCGGCCGAGATCGCCCGACGCGGCATCCGCTCGATCGCGATCACCTCCGTCTTCTCGCCAGTGAGCGCGGAGATGGAGAGGCGGGCTGCCGAGATCTTCGAGAGAGCAATTCCCGGCGTCTACGTCACGCTGTCGAGCGAGATCGGGCGCATTGGCCTCCTGGAGCGCGAGAATGCGGCGATCATGAACGCCTGCCTGCGCGAGCTGTCCACGCATGTCATCGATGCGTTCCGGGCCGCCATTGCGCAGACGGGCATCAAGGGCCGCTTCTATCTCACGCAGAACGACGGCACCTTGATGGACGCCGCCTTCGCGGAGAAGTTCCCCGTGCTCACCTTCGCATCGGGCCCGACCAACTCGATGCGCGGCGCGGCTTTCCTCTCCGGCGTCAAGGAGGCGATCGTGGTCGACATCGGCGGCACGACCTCGGATGTTGGCGCCCTGCACAAGGGTTTCCCGCGACAGGCCACGACGGCCGTCGAAGTCGGCGGCGTGCGCACGAACTTCCGCATGCCGGATGTCTTCTCGATTGGCCTCGGCGGCGGCTCGCGCGTCGTCGAGACCGGCAACGGCATCGAGGTTGGCCCGACGTCGGTCGGCTACAGGCTGCTCCAGGAGGCGCTGATCTTCGGCGGCTCGACGCTCACCACATCGGACATTGCCGTCGCCTCGGGCAGTGCAGAGCTCGGCGACCCGGCGAAGGTCGCCCATCTCAAGCAGGAGTTCATCGGCAAGGTGCGCGAGAAGATGCGCGACATGCTGGAGGGCTGCGTCGAGCGTTCGCGGCTGTCCGACACGCCGCTGCCGGTGATCGTGGTCGGTGGCGGCTCGATCCTGGTCGACGGACCGATCGGCGACCTCGAAGTGATCAAGCCGAACCACTACGCGGTCGCCAACGCGGTTGGAGCCGCGATCGCTCAGGTCTCGGGCGAGGTCGACCGCGTCTACGTCCTGTCGCAAACCACGCGCGACCAGGCGCTGGATGACGCCAAGGCGCAGGCCGTCGACGCGGCCGTGGCCGCGGGCGCGAGCCGCGAGACCATCGAAATCGTGGATGTCGAGGACGTGCCGCTGGCTTACCTGCCGGGCAACGCCACCCGCATCCGTATCAAGGCAGTAGGTGAACTCCATGTCGACTAAGGGCTACACTCTCACCGAGCGCGACCTCGTGCCGCTTTCGATCGGCGCGGCCTTCCTCGGCACAGGCGGCGGCGGCAACCCCTATCTCGGCATGCTGCGCACCCGCGAGGTGATCCGCAACGGCGGTGTCGCGCGCATCGTACCGCTCGATGCGTTACCCGACGATGCGTGGGTCGGCGCCGTCGGCGGCATCGGCGCGCCGGTGATCGGCTTCGAGAAACTCGCGGAGGGCGGCGAGTGCTATCGCGCCATGCGCGCCGTCGAGAGCGCCACGGGTAAAACGATGTCCGCGCTGATTCCGGTCGAGATCGGCGGGGCCAATGCGATGGCGCCGATCATCGCGGCGATGATGGCCGGCCTGCCGGTGGTCGACGGCGACGGCATGGGCCGGGCATTCCCCGAGGGACAGATGACGACGTTCTCGATCTATTCGGACGGCCGCCGCGACGGGCCGTCGGCGCTGGCCGACGACAAGGGCAACGTCGTCGTCCTCCAGCACGCGATCAACGCCGTGTGGAGCGAGCGCATCATGCGCACCGTCACCGTCGCCATGGGCGCGGGCGCTGGTGCAGCCGGCGCGCCGATGTCGATGGAGCTCGTGCGCCGCGCCGCGATCCCGAACACCATCACCCAGGCGATCGAGATCGGCCAGACCGTGGTCGATGCGCGTACGAAGCGCCAGAACGTGGTCGAGCGGGTGGTGGAGGCGACGGGCGGCACGCTGTTCTTCGCTGGCAAGGTCACCGACATCCGCCGCGAGCTCACCGGCGGCTTCTCGCGCGGCGAGGCGGTCATTGCCGGCATCGACCAGTGGGCCGGGGCGGAGGGTCGGATCGCGATCCAGAACGAGAACCTCGTGCTGTGGATCGATGGGAAGCCGGTGATCACCGTGCCCGACCTGATCATCAACGTCGAGCTGGACACCGGCGAGCCGCTGACCACCGAAGTGCTGCGCTACGGCCAGCGCATCGCCGTCATCGGGCTTCCCGCCCACGATCTGTTGAAGACGCCGGAGGCGCTGAAGGTGGTCGGCCCGAAGGCGTTCGGCTATCCGGAGCTCACCTTCAGCCCGCTGGCGTTCAAACGGGCCGCGGCGGCCTGAACGATCAGCAAGCCCGGGTTCCGAGGACGTGCCCGGGGAGGCTTTCCTTATGCGGATTGGTCAGAACAGGTCGCCCTGTCCGCTCGGCGGCTTTGCGGTGCCCGACTTCGTACGTTGGCGTGGCGCCTCGCCACCGGCTGAGCTATCGCCAGCCACCGCGCTCCTCGTCCCGTCGGCGAACCGCAGCGCCAGCCGCATGCCGTCCGAAATCTCCGCCGCCCGCTTGGCAAGCGTGCCGTCCTCATGTTCCACCAGCGCAAAGCCGCGGTCGAGGACCGATTTCACCGACAGCGAATCCACCAGCCGTGTCGCCTGCGCCAGACGCTTGCGGCGCTCGGCGAGGAGGGTGTCGACCACCCGCGGCAGGCGAAGCGCCGTGCGCTCCAGCCCGCGGCGGGCCTCGGCGTTGCGGCGCGCGAAAGGTTCGATGGTCAGCCGCGCCGCCGCCGTTTGCAGCCGCAGCCTGCGCCGCTCGAAATAGGCGTCGGCGCATTTCGGCAGTTGTGCTGCGCTGCGCGCGAGATGCCGGCGCGCTTCGGCGATGCCGCGCTCCAGCGTGGCGGGCGAGAGCCGGATCGCGGAAAGCCGCGCCCGCCGCCGCTCGGCCGCTGCAACGGCCGCGCGGTCGAGCCGTCCGGCGGTCTCGTCGAAGCGGCGGCGCGGCAGAGCGAAGAGCTGGTCGGGCGAGGGCAGGGCGCGCGCCGCGCTCCGCACCGCCTGCCGCTGCCTGTCGAGATGCCGCGAGGTGCAGGTTCTGAGCCGCGCGCCGAGCGAGGCGAGCGTTGCCTCCAGCTCGGCCTTGACCGGCACCGCCATTTCGGCCGCACCCGTCGGTGTCGGCGCGCGCATGTCCGCCGCGAGGTCGATCAGCGTCCAGTCGGTTTCGTGGCCCACCGCCGAAATCACCGGGATGTCGGACGCCGCCACTGCGCGCACCACCGCCTCGTCGTTGAAGCCCCAAAGGTCCTCCAGGCTGCCGCCGCCGCGCGCGACGATGATCACGTCCGGCCGGGCGATGCCGCCATCCTCGGGCAGGGCGTTGAAGCCAGCGACGGCATTCGCCACCTCCGCGCCCGTCGTCTCGCCTTGCACACGCACGGGCCAGACCACGACATGCAGCGGGAAACGGTCCGAGATGCGGTGGATGATGTCGCGGATCACCGCCCCCGTCGGCGACGTCACCACGCCGATGACGCGCGGCAGATAGGGCAGCAGCTGTTTGCGGCCGGCATCGAACAGGCCCTCGGCCTGCAGCCGGCGCTTGCGCTCCTCCAGAAGCGCCATCAACGCGCCGGCGCCCGCCGGCTCCAGGTTGTCGATGACGATCTGGTATTTCGACGATCCGGGATAGGTGGTGAGCTTGCCGGTGGCGATCACCTCCATGCCCTCTTCGGGCCGGAATTTCAGCTTGCCGAACGTGCCCTTCCAGATCACCGCCTCTATGCGCGACCGGTCGTCCTTGAGCGAGAAATAGGCGTGGCCGGAAGAATGCGGGCCGCGATAGCCAGAAATCTCGCCGCGCACCCGCACATTGCCGAACGCGTCCTCGACTGTCCGCTTGAGCGCGATCGAGATCTCGCTGACGGAATATTCGTGCGCGTTGGTCGGGGAATCGATAGTTTCGTCCATGGTCGCATGGATCGTCCCTCGGCTCGACGCAGTCAAGCTTGCGGCCGGTCGCCTCCTTCCCCTCTTGTCGGAAGGGGGAGGGGTCGGGGTATTGTCGCGCCCGATCGCATTCGCCGGAGACCGACATGGAAGACAGACCGAGCCTTACGCTGCGCCGCCGCTTCGCCGCCGTGCCGCGACTCGTCTACAAGGCCTGGACCGATCCCGCAATGATCGTCATGTGGTGGGGGCCGACGGGCGCGAAGACGCTTTCCGCCGAGACCGACCCGCGCCCCGGCGGCCGCTATCACATCGTCTTCACCACGCCCGACGGCGAGACTCACGATGTCAGCGGCGAATACCAGGAGGCCGAGGAGTTCTCGATACTGTCCTTCGGCTGGATGTGGCGAACGCTTCCCGATCGCGCCTCCTTCGTGCGGCTGACCTTCGTCGACGACGGCAAGGGCGGTACGGAGTTCACGATGCATCACAGCCAATTCTACGACGAGCCCGCGCGTGACCGTCACATCGAAGGCTGGACTGGCGCGCTGGACAAGCTGGAGGCACTGATGGCGGGAATGGGACGCTCTACCACCCCGGCATGACCTGCCCCGGCCGTAGCCGCTTGCTGCGCGCGCCGTTGAGCGCGGCGAAGTCGAAGGCGTGCTCGTCGGCGGCGGGCGCAGTGATGTTGTCCAGGCTTTCGGTGATGTGGCGCGCCACCGCGTCGATCAGTTCCCGCTGGCCGGTGTGGCCGCGCAGGATGCCGATCTGGCAGTCGGGCAGGGGGGCGAAGCCGTCCGCCTCGCCGAGCACGCGCATGCCGGGCCTGAGCGCGCATTCGGGCAGGACCGATACGGCGAGCCCCGACAGCACGCTGGCGATCACGACGGTCGCCGACCACGACGTGAAGAGCACGCGGTATTCGCGGCCGGAGCGCTGCAGCGTCTCGGTCGCCGAACGCCGCCACTGACAGGTCGGCCGCCCGACCGCCAGCGGCACCACCGGCTCCTCATGCACGGCATGGCTGGCCGACGTCACCCACAGCAACGGCTCCCGTCGCACGATCTCGGTCACGTTGACGTCGTCACACTGCGTCACCAGCGCAAGGTCGAGCTGGCCCCGGCGCACGAGTTCGGCGAGATTGAGCGTGGGTTCGCAGATGACCGACATCTCGATCCGCGGGTTCGACCGTGCGAAGCGGCCCATGATCTCCGGCAGGAAGCGGTCGGCGTAGTCGTCCGGCGTGCCGATGCGCACCTGGCCTTCGAGCTGGGATTCGTCGAAGGCGGCCAGCGTCTCGCGGCTCAGCCGCAAGAGCCGCCTCGCATAGCTCAACAGCCGCTCGCCCTCCTCGGTCAGCTTGTTGGTGCGCCCGTCCTTCTCGAACAGCGGCTTGCCGATCCGCTCCTCGAGCCGTCGCATCTGCATGGAGACGGCCGACTGCGTGCGGAACACCGTATCGGCCGCCTTGGTGAAGCTGCCGGTGTCTGAAATGGCGATGAAGGTCTGGAGCTGGTCGAGATCGAGTGGCGCGTTCATGGCATATCTCATCAATCATTATGATGATTAGGATCAGAAACATTCGTTAGACTAATCGATCTCTGCCTGTCAAATACGGCACGTCCACCAAGAGGGCGCGATTGATCGCCGCCGGAACGCTGCACGCTGTGTGCCGGCGCGGCGGCCTGCGCCCGGACGCCACGAAGGAGAGATACGATGACGACGCTTGACCGCACCACGTTCCCGCTGACCGGCACGACGCGCCCGGCCGTGGCCGTGCGGGTGATCAACGCCATCGCCAACCTCCTGCGCGCCTGGAAAAACCGCCGCGCGGTCTACCGCCTCGGCGCGATGACCGATTGGGAGTTGGCCGACATCGGCCTGACCCGCGGTGACCTGCATGTCGCCTGGCGCGAGCCGTTCGGCGTCGATCCGACCACCACGCTCGGAACCCTGGCCGAAGCGCGTGCCGTTCAGGCGATGCGCGACGCCACGGAGCGTGCCGCACGCCAGGTCTGCTGATTTTCGCTTACGCAGGCGCTCCCGTTCACACCCGGCTCCCCGCCGGTCGCCTGCCACTGCCCGGTCCCCTCCCAAGGGACCGGGCTTTTTCATTATGCGAGGGCTTGTGGGCGGGTGGGTGCGGGCAGCGGCCGCCCCATCCGCTCGGCCATATCCAGCCACTCGGTAATGGCGTCTTGCACGTTATGCAGGGCTTCTTCCGGCGATTCTCCGTCGCTCATACAACCCGGAAGGTCAGGCACCGTTGCGACGAAGCCGCCGCCATCTTCGGGTGCAAGGGGAGATACGATGACTGCGTAGCGCAGCGCTCTCATGTCTATCGTCCTTCCACGGCATCGACCAATTTTACGAGTTTCCGGATATATACAGGTTTGATCGGGCGCTTGTAAGGGATCGTGACAATCTCGCGTATCCGATCATGAGCGACTTTATAGTGTGATCCGCCGCCACGCGGAGGCTGGCATTGCAAGCCGTGTTCGCGGCAGACGGTGATGACATCGTCGATCTTCCAATCGGACTGAGGATTCTTCCGCATCCGATCGATCAGGCGAATTGTGCGGAGAGCGCACACCTGCGTCTACCGGTAGCGGTCCATCCCCTTCAGATACTGGTCGAAGATCGACTCCATCCCCTTCTGGTATTCGTCGCGCTGCTTGGAGCCGCTCTCGAACATATCGCCGAACAGGTCGTCATAGGGATTGCGCGGGCGGCCGCTCGGGTTCGTCCGCTGCTGCGCTGGTTCGGGCTCCGGCTCGGCCTTGCGCTGCCCGCCGCGCATCATCTCCTCGAAGATGCGGCCAAGCGGATTGTCCGCCATCGGATCGGTCTGGCGCTGGCGGGCCTGGCCCTGCGGCTGCGGTGCGCTGCCGGCTGCGCCGCCGCCGAGCATGTCCTTGAGGATTTTGCCGAACGGATTGTCGAACGGATCCATAGGGTTGGGCTGAGGTGGCGGCGCCTGGCGCTGCTGCGGCTGGCCCATCATGCCGCCGCCCTGCTTCATCATCTGGTCGATGATCTCGCCAAGAATATTGCCGCTGGCGCCAAATCCGCCCGCCTGGGCCTGTTGCGGCTGGCCGGCCGTCTGCCTGAACAGGCCGCCCATCAGCATCGAGGCCATCGCCGGCAGCATCTGTTTCAGGATCTCCTGCTGGATGCCGGTCGCCTGCGCAGCCTGCGCGGCCACGGCCCGCGACAGTTCCTTCGAGCCGAACAGGTGGCCAAGGATTCCATTGCCCTCGGCCATGCCGGCGGGCGAGAAGGCGTTCGCCGCGTCGTCGTAATATTTCGCGTGGTTTCCGCTCGCCAGCGCCTGCAGGAAGTTCGACACGCCGTAGGGGTCCGACGTGTTGCGCTTCAGCCCCTGGCTAAATGCCGGCGCCAGCGCCTCCATGGCGAGCGCGGCCTGCTGCTGCGACAGGTTGAACTGCCGTGCCATGAGTTCGACCGCACGGCCGTTCTGCGCCATCATTTCGTAGAGCGGTAGCATCGCGGTCTCCCTGGCTGAACCTCGCCAGCGAAACCTAATGCCGAATCCGCGTTGTTAGAAGAGGCGATATCGCAGCGTGGCGATGCCGCCAGCCTCAGTAGGCATATTCCAGGAACGCCGGCTCGATCGAACCTCCCCAGCGCGTGTGGTAGGCATTGACCATCTCCTGCGCACTCGTCGTGCCGCGCGCCACCACCTCGTCCAGCGTCGACAGGAAGCTGGTCTCGTCGTACCCGTCGCGGTTCCTGCGGTTGCGGTTCGTGAGACCCAGCCGCGAGATGGCCAGAACCTCACGCGCCACCTCCAGCAGCGAGCGGTTGCGGAACACGGTCGTCAGCGCCTCCTCCGGCACCGCGTTGCGCATCGCCAGCACCTCCTCGAAGGTCCAGTCGCGGGTCAGTTCCTCCGCGGCGTCCAGCGCTTCGGCGTCGTAAAGGAGGCCGACCCAGAAGGCCGGCAGTGCGCAGATGCGCCGCCATGGTCCGCCGTCGGCGCCGCGCATCTCCAGGAAGCGCTTCAGCCTGACGTCCGGGAACAGCGTCGACAGATGGTTCGCCCAGTCGCCCATGGTCGGCATGCCGTCCGGCACTTCGTTGCGCGCCTTGCCGGCCATGAAGTCGCGGAAGGTCATGTGGGTCATGTCGATGTAGCGGCCTTCGCGGATGACGAAATACATCGGCACGTCCAGCGCCCAGTCGACATAGTCCGCGAAGCCGAAATCGGGCGAAAAGCAGAAGTCGAGCAGGCCGGAGCGCTGGTTGTCGGTGTCGCGCCAGATGTCGCCGCGCCAGCTCTGCAGCCCGTTCGGGCGCCCGTCGGTGAAGGGGGAGTTGGCGAACAGGGCCGTCGCCAGCGGCTGGAGCTTGAGCGAAACCTGCATCTTGCGACGCATGTCCGCCTCGCTCTCGAAGTCGAGATTCACCTGGATCGTGCAGGTGCGGTACATCATGTCGAGGCCCTTGGTGCCGACCTTGGGCATGTAGCGCGTCATGATTTCGTAGCGCGACTTCGGCATCTTCGGCGTTTCGGCGAGCGTCCATTTCGGGCTGCCGCCGAGGCCGAGAAAGCGGATGCCGAGCGGCTCAGCGATCTCGCGCAGCTGCGCCAGATGTGCGTTGCCCTCGCGGCAGGTGTGGTGGATCGTTTCCAGCGGCGCGCCCGAAAGCTCGAACTGCCCGCCCGGCTCCAGCGAGATCGCGCCCTGTCCGGTCGGCTCGACCAGGCCGATGATGTTGCCCGCGTCGATGATCGGCTCCCAGCCGAGCTTGTCCTTCATCCCGTCGAGCAGCGCCTTGATGCCGCGCGGTCCCGCATAGGGCACCGGCGCGTTGCCGTCGACATAGAAAGGGAACTTCTCATGCTCGGTGCCGATGCGCCACTTGTCGCGCGGCTTGTTGCCGGCGGCCAGATAGCCGACGAGTTCGTCCGTGCTTTCGATCGGGCTGAAGTCTGTCGTGTCGCGCGCCATGGTGTCGCCCCGGGTGGTCTTTTGCGCGCGAGCATTGGCCGCAAACCCCGGTCTTCGGCAAGCGAAATGTTCTGAGCCAGCCGTCAACGAAACTTGATGGCCGGGCAGCGCGGGCTTACCGCCAATCCCCGATGGAGGCCTGTATGACCGCCATCGCCGCCACCGCGGCGGTG
This sequence comes from Mesorhizobium australicum, assembly GCF_900177325.1. Taxonomy (NCBI): domain Bacteria; kingdom Pseudomonadati; phylum Pseudomonadota; class Alphaproteobacteria; order Hyphomicrobiales; family Phyllobacteriaceae; genus Mesorhizobium; species Mesorhizobium australicum. The sequence goes on from NZ_FXBL01000004.1 coordinate 1,738,135, forward strand.
TCGGCGCGCAGGATGCGCGGGCCGAGCGGGATCGAGGTGACGTAGGGCAGGGCGCGCAGCTGCTGGCGCTCCTCCTCGGAGAACCCGCCTTCCGGGCCGATCAGCAGGCCGAGCTTGTTCTCCGGCACGGCCTGAAGAGCGGGCATCGGGTTGTTGGTCTCCGCGCCCTCGTCGCAGAAGATCAGCCGCCGTCCCGGCTCCCATTCCCAGATCAGACGTTCGAGCTTCACCACGTCGCGCACCTGCGGGATCGCCAGGATGCCGCACTGCTCTGCGGCCTCCACCACGTTGGCGCGGATGCGGTCGATGCCGATGTTCGACATCTGCGTGTGCTGGGTCAGCACCGGCTGCAACACGCCGGCGCCCATCTCGACCGCCTTCTGCACCATGTAGTCGAGCCGGCCCTGCTTCAGCGGTGCGAAGCAGTAGATGAGGTCGGGCAGCGCCGGCTGCGGCCTGACCTGCGTCATCAGCGACAGCCGCACCTTCTTCCGCGATGCCTCGGTCAGGCTCGCCAGCCACTCGCCGTCGACGCCGTTGAAGACCAGCAACTGAGCGCCGGAATGCATGCGCAGCACGTTGAGGAGATAGTGGGCCTGCTGCGGATCGGGCTCGATCTCGCCGTTCGCCTGCATGGCTTGCGGCACGAAGAGCCGCTGCATTCTGTAATTCGCTCGCATCGCCGGCAGCCATGCGGCAGGCTTGCGGCGAGTTCAAGGCATTATCCGGCGGAGGGATGCCAGTCCGGTGCATAGCCTAGCGACAGGGCGCGCACCGTGCTTGCCGGCGTCAGGAGCACCGCATCGGCGCCCGGTTCGGAAGCGTGCAGCCAGCCTTGAAACGACCATTCCAGCCAGGCGGCGTTCGATTTCGCATAAGCCCGACCGTTGGCTGCGACGATTGCTCCCGCAGGAAGTGTGGAGAGGCTGGGCAATGCGATACCCCCACCCCTAACCCCTCCCCGCAAGGGGGAGGGGGACCTTGGTGTCGCGCTCTTCCCTCCGGAGGTGTCGCCGGGCATCGACGTTTCGGGATCCCCCTCCCCCTTGCGGGGAGGGGTTAGGGGTGGGGGTGCCTCGTCCCGGTCTTGCCCCCGTCCGCTCGCCCTTCTCTCTTGGTGCAGCACCGCATCCATCTCCGGTGCAGCCATCGCGTCCCGCCCTTGTCCCGCCGCGAAGCATCTTGCGAATTCCACCGCCCGCTCGCGCCGGCAGTAGAAGCAGGGCCGGTGTCCGGCAGCGAGCGCCGTCACCTCATCGAGGAAGAACAGTTCCGTCCAGCCGGCGCCGCCTGAGGGCGAGTTCCGGCCCATCACCTCGCGCCTGCGGCCGCGAAAGTCGCATTCGCAGATGATCCACGCCTTGGTCGTCCAGCGCTTGAGCAGCGTCTTCGTCGCCGGATCGTGGATCACGCCGCGGTTGCCGGTGAATATGCCGCGCGCGGCCACCGCGTGGATCATGCCGAACGGATCGACCCTGTTCTGCAACGGCATGCGCTCCTCCTTCCCGTCGGCGATACTGCATGATACCGCTCGGGCCTGTCCTGCCCACCCGGAACGCGCGCGATGAAAGTCCTCGTGGTCGAGAACTATGACAATACCGGCCTCGGCCAAATGGCGACCGCGCTCGACCAGGCGGGGGCTGAGATCACGCTGGTGCGCGCGCACCGCGGCGACGAACTGCCGGCCGGCGCGGACGGCCACGACGCCATCATCGTGCTCGGCGGCGGCCAGAACGCGCTGGCGGACGAGGAATATCCCTACCTGCCGGCGCTCGCCGCGCTGATGCGGTCCTTCGCCGATTCGGGCCGGTCCGCGCTTGGTATCTGCCTCGGCAGCCAGATCCTCGCCCGCGCCTACGGTGCCGAGAACCTGATCGGCGCGGCACCGGAGTTCGGCTGGCAGGAGGTGACGCTGACGCCGGAGGGGCGCGACGACCCTGTCCTGTCCGCCGCGCCCGAGGTGTTCCCTATCTTCCAGTGGCACGACGACACATTCGTCCTGCCGCGCGGCGCGGCGCGTCTCGCCGGCAACGATGCCGCCCACAACCAGGCCTTCCGGGTCGGCCGGGCTGGCTACGGCATCCAGTTCCATTTCGAGGCCGACCGGAAACTGGTCGACGAGTGGCACGCGGCGTTTCCCGAGACGATCGCGCAAAAACGCGCCGGCTGGATGGACATCTATCCCGCCGAGGCAGCAGGTCATGGTCCCGCGGCCGATGCGGCAGGCCTCGCGATCGCGCGCGCCTGGGTCTCCACCATCCGCTCCTGAGCCGCCGGCGTTGCCGGATTGCCACGTACGGAAACTATCCCCAGTTGTGTGAAACAGCTCCTTTTCATTCGCCCTGGAGAGGGATAGAGCCACGCCCGCGCTCGGCGCCGCCCGATCGTGGCGGAACCTTGTTACCGACCGGGCGTTTTTGTGAAACCAAACGGTAACGTAGAACAGCTAAAGACTTCAGAACCGAAATCGAGATGACTCCCGTGAAAGCAGCTCTCCTGTCCGTCCTGATGCTGTCCGGCATTGCGCTGTGGGGCGCAGGCATCTACGCCGCCGACGCGGCGGGCGATCACGCCCCGGTCGACGGCTACGGCGTCGTCCAGGCGTCGCGCTGACCGTCAGCGCTCATCTGCAGGATACGCTTCCGCGTTCCCTCGATCGAAAGGGCGGTCAGCACGCCCGTCGAGAACGCCGCGGTGTCCACGTTCACCCTGTTTGGCAGAATCTCCGGCACGCTTGACGGCGTGTGACCGTGCACGACAACTTTTTCGTGCAGCAGCGGCGAATCGAGGAACGCGCCGCGAATCCAGATCAGGTCTTCCGGATTTTGGCGTGCCAGTGGAACGCCGGGCCTGATTCCCGCATGGCAGAAGAAGAAGTCGCCAAAGGCGACGCTGCGCGGCAGCGTGGCGAGGAACTCGACATGCTCGCGCGGCATCGCCGCCCTGAGCCGGGCCGCCGCTTCGTGCGCCAGCGCGTGCGAGGAGAAATCGGCGTCCACGCCATATGAAAAGGCCGTCTGCCTGCCGCCGTGCCGCGCGAACAGGCTGTCGGGGTTGGGGTCTGCAAGAAAGTCCACCAGCCCCGCATCATGATTGCCGGCGAGCGCGATGTATCGTCCGTCAGCGCCGGTCGCGCGGATCAGGAAGTCGACCACGCCCTTCGAGTCGGGCCCCCGGTCGATGTAGTCGCCGACATGGACGATGCGCCAGTCGCCCGGCGGGTTGCCGTCGATCTCCGTCCGGATCGCCTCATGCATCGCCTCCAGCAGGTCGAGCCGTCCGTGCACGTCGCCGATTGCATAGATGCGCAGGCCGGCGGGGCCCGCGGCGTCGGTCAGGTGGATGCCTTCCGTTCCGATGCGTTCAGTCATCGCGAACCTCCGATCGGCGGCTCGCCGGTCATTCCGGCCAGCACCTCCGCCACATGCCGCGTCTCTATGGCGGAACCTTGCCGCTTCAGCCTGCCGGCCATGTTCATCAGGCAGCCGAGGTCGCCTGCAAGCAACAGGTCCGCGCCCGATGCCCCGATCGCCTCGGTCTTCCTCGCCGCGATCGCGTTCGACACACCGGATGGCCTAGCGCAGAACGCGCCGCCGAGGCCGCAGCAGACGTCCGCCTCCGGCAGGTCGCGCAGCCGCAGCCCCTGCACCTTGCCGAGCAGGGCGCGCGGCTGGCCGCGGATGCCGAGCTCGCGCAGCCCCGCGCACGAGTCGTGATAGGTCGCGATCGCCTCCAGGCGGGCGTCGACGGCGGACAGGCCCCTGATGTCGCTCAGGAAGGACACCAACTCGTGCACCTTGGCCGAGAAGGCAGCCACGCGCCCCTCCCAGTCCGGATCCCCCTTGAACAGGGGCGGATAGTGCTTCTTCAGCATGCCGGCACAGGAACCCGACGGCGCAACGACATAGTCGAATTCCTCGAAGGCCTCGATCGTCGTCTCGGCGATCGCGCGCGCGTCCTTGCGGTCGCCGGCATTGTGGGCCGGCTGGCCACAGCATGTCTGCGTTCTCGGAATCTCGACCGTGCAGCCCGTCGCCTCGATCAGCTTGGCCGCGGCGAGACCGACGACGGGGCGGAACAGGTCCACGAGGCAGGTCACGAACAGGCCAACGCGCGGCTTCTCGGTCTCATCGTCGATGCTCGGACTCATATCCCGCCTGTTCGTTCCGGCGAGATCGTCCGTGCCGGTGTCAGCCCGGCCTGCGGGCCAGCCAGTCCTTGCTCGCCAGCCTGATGTCGCGTTTGCCGCACAGCGCCATCGTCGTGTCGAGCTCCTTGCGGATGATCTCCAGCGCCGTCGTTACACCCGGCTCGCCCATTGCGCCAAGCCCGTAGAGGAACGGCCTGCCGATGAATGTTCCCTTGGCGCCCAGGCACAGCGCCTTGAGCACGTCCTGGCCCGAGCGGATGCCGCCATCGAAATGCACCTCGATCCTGTCGCCGACCGCATCGGCGATCTCCTCCAGCTTCGATATCGACGAATCGGCCCCGTCGAGCTGCCGGCCACCATGATTCGAGACGATGATCGCGTCCGCGCCCGTCTGCACGGCCATTTCGGCGTCCTCCCGGTCGAGGATGCCCTTGAGGATCAGCTTGCCGCCCCACTGCTTCTTGATCCACTCGACGTCCGCCCAGGAGAGCTGCGGATCGAACTGCTCCGATGTCCAGGCCGACAGCGACGACAGGTCGGTGACGCTCTTGGCGTGGCCGACGATGTTGCGGAAGGTGCGCCGCTGCGTGCCGAGCATGCCCAGGCACCAGCCGGGCCGCGTTGCCATCTGCCAGATATGCTTCGGCGTGAAGCGCGGCGGCGCCGACAGGCCGTTGCGCAGGTCCTTGTGGCGCTGGCCGAGGATCTGCAGGTCGAGCGTCAAAACCAGCGCGGAGCATTTCGCCGCCTTGGCGCGCTGGATCAGGTTGAGGACAAAATCCTTGTCGCGCATGACATAGAGCTGGAACCAGAACGGCTTCGTCGTCACGGACGCCACGTCCTCAATGGAACAGATGCTCATCGTCGAGAGCGTGAACGGTACGCCGAACTTCTCGGCGGCGCGGGCCGCCAGCATCTCGCCATCGGCATGCTGCATGCCGGTCAGGCCGGTGGGAGCGAGGGCTACCGGCATCGACACCTTCTCGCCGATCATTGTCGATTCAAGGCTTCGGTTGGTCATGTCGACCAGCACGCGCTGGCGCAGCTTGATCTTGGCGAAGTCCGCCTCGTTGGCGCGGTAGGTGCTCTCCGTCCACGAGCCCGAATCCGCGTAGTCGAAGAACATCTTCGGCACGCGCCGCCTGGCGAGTTTCTTGAGGTCGTTGATCTCGAGGATGGGTGCCATGGACAATGCCCGTCTGGTTAGGAAATCAGGATCGGCGGTCGGCGCTGCGCGCCCGCTCGCCAGCTGCCCGCTGCAGGAGCCGCAACCGCGAGACGCGCTGCCATTCGCCCGTCCGCTCGGCGGCGTCGACCGCTTCCGCGACGAAATCGATATGCGCCTCGGCGGCCCGCCGCGCCGCCGCCGGATCGCCGGACACGACCGCGCTGTGGATCGCCTTGTGCTGGGCAAGCAACTTCTCGCGCATGCCGGGCAGCGTGTAGATCAGCGAGCGGTTGAAGAAGACGCCGTCGGCCAGCAGCCGGTAGCAGGAGCGCAGCGTGTGCAGCAGGATGATGTTGTGCGCGCATTCGCCGATCGCATTGTGGAACTCGACGTCGATCTCGGCGTCCGCGCTGAAGTCGTCGCCGGCGTTCGCGGCCTCCATCCTCGTCATGATGTCGTCGAGCATGGACCGGTCTTCCGCCGTCGCCCGCCGCGCCGCATAGTCCGCCGCCATGCCCTCTATGTCGCGGCGGTATTCCAGGTAGTCGGCCGTCGCCTTGCGGTGCGCGGCGATCAGCTCGATCATCGGCGCGGTGAACACTTGCCCGACGATATCGGCGATATAGGTGCCGCCGCCGGGGCGAGACGTGATGAGCCCGCGCTCCTCCAGCGACTTCAGGGCGATGCGCAGGATCGGCCGCGACACCTCGAACCGCCCCGCGAGATCGCGCTCGCCCGGCAGCCGGTCGCCGACCCGCAGCACCCCTTCGAGGATCAGCGACTCGATCTGCTGCACGACCTCGTCGGCCGTGCGCAGGTGCTCGATGCGGGAAAAGACGTCGTTCAAGGCAGTGTCTCGACAGTCAGTGGCTCCACTCCTAGCGGAACCATCGCCAACTGGTCAACTTTATTGTCCACTTGTTGTGTTGTGGCCTCCGGTCGGCTATGGGTTGGCTGCGACGAACGAAGCGTGCCGGCAAGGAGGCGTGGGCAATGTCAGGTCTCGTGATGCCTGCCCCCGATGCGCAGACAATGCGCCGACGCGACGAGATCGTGGCGGATATGCGCATCATCGTGCCGGGCGAGGGCGTCGTCGACCATCCGACCGGCATGCGCGCCTTCGAGAGCGACGGGCTGACCGCCTACCGCCAGTTGCCCTTGGTCGTCGTGCTGCCCGAGACCACCGCCCAGGTCTCGCGCATCCTGAAATACTGCAACGACCGCAACATACGTGTCGTGCCGCGTGGCTCCGGAACGTCCCTGTCCGGCGGCGCGCTGCCGCTAGAGGACGCGGTGCTGCTGGTGATGAGCCGCTTCAACCGCATTCTCGACATCGACTTCGCCAACCGCGCCATCGTCGCGCAGCCGGGCGTCACCAATCTCGGCATCACAACGGCCGTGCAAGACCAGGGATTCTACTACGCACCGGACCCCTCCTCGCAGATCGCTTGTTCGATCGGCGGCAATGTCGCGGAAAACTCTGGCGGCGTGCATTGCCTGAAATACGGCCTCACCGCCAACAACGTACTGGGCATCGAGATGGTGCTGATGGACGGCGAGGTGGTGCGCCTCGGCGGCAAGCATCTGGATTCGGAAGGCTACGACCTTCTCGGCGTCATGACCGGCTCGGAAGGCCTGCTCGGCGTCGTCACCGAGGTCACAGTACGCATCTTGAAGAAGCCCGAGGCGGCGCGGGCGCTGCTCATCGGCTTCCCGTCTTCTGAGGAGGCCGGCCAGTGTGTCGCCGACATCATCGGCGCCGGCATCATCCCCGGCGGCATGGAGATGATGGATCGCCCGGCGATCCATGCGGCAGAGGATTTCGTCCATGCCGGCTATCCGCTCGACGTCGAGGCGCTGCTGATCGTCGAGCTTGACGGGCCTGGCCCCGAGATCGACCACCTGATCGGCGAAGTGGAGGCGATCGCACGCCGCAACGGCTCGACCGAGTGTCGCATCTCCGCCTCCGAGGCCGAGCGCCTGTCCTTCTGGGCCGGCCGCAAGGCGGCGTTCCCGGCCGTTGGCCGCATCTCGCCCGACTATTACTGCATGGACGGCACAATCCCGCGCAAGGAACTGCCGAAGGTTCTGGCCGGCATGCGCGAGATGTCGGAGAAATACGGGCTCGGCGTCGCCAACGTCTTCCATGCCGGCGACGGCAACCTGCACCCGCTCATCCTCTACGACGCGAACATTCCGGGCGAACTAGAGAAGGCTGAGAGCTTCGGCTCCGACATCCTGCGCCTCTGCGTCGCCGTCGGCGGGGTCCTCACTGGGGAGCATGGTGTCGGCGTCGAGAAGCGAGACCTGATGCCGGAGATGTTCTCCGAGATCGACCTCGACCAGCAGATGCGCGTCAAATGCGCCTTCGACCCGAAGCACCTGCTCAATCCCGGCAAAGTCTTCCCGCAACTGCGCCGCTGCGCCGAGCTCGGCCGCATGCACGTGCATCGCGGGCAGATGGCTTTCCCGGACATTCCGAGGTTTTAGGATTGGAGGTAAGGCAGTATTGCCTTACATTGGATGTCGAGGGCCAAATTGGAAACGCCACGATGACCACACTCACTGTAACGGCCAAGGGCCAAGTGACACTGAAGAAGGAACTGCTGCAGCATCTCGGCGTGAAACCCGGCCAGAAGATCGAGGTGGATGCCTTGCCCGGCGGGCAGCTGGCGATGAAGGCGGCTCCGCGAAAGGGAAGCTGGGAGGAAATCTACGGAATGCTCGCTGGCAAGACCGACAAGGTCGCGACGATCGAAGAGATGAACGAGGCCATTCGAAGGGGTTGGGCCGGAGAGAGATGAGGATCACTGCCGACACCAACATTCTGGTGCGCGTGATCGTCCTCGACGATCTTGCCCAGGCGCGGACAGCTTTGGACATCCTCACAAGGGCCGAGACGGTTTTCCTGCCGCTGCCGTGCCTCTGCGAATTCGCCTGGGTTCTCGAACGGACCTATGGGCTTTCGCGGCAAGACATTGCAGCGTCTCTGCGTCAGATCATCCAGCGCGGCAATGTGGAAACAGATGCCCAGGCAGTCGATGCGGGACTTCGTGTCCTGGATGGCGGTGGTGACTTCGCGGATGGCGTGATCGCTTCGGTTGGGGCCCAATCGGGCGCCGACAAGTTTGTTTCGTTCGACCGCAAGGCAGTTGCCCGGGTCAAAGCAATCGGCATGTCCGCAGAGCTGGTCACCATCAAGACATGACCACCTTCACCCCCACCACCGCCGCCGAGGTTCTGGACGCCGTCCGCTGGGCTGCAGCCGAGGAGCAGCCGCTGGAGATCGTCGGCCGCGGCACCAAGCGCGGCATCGGGCGACCGGCGCAGACGAAGCATGCGGTCGACCTGTCGGGGCTGACCGGAGTGACGCTCTACGAGCCGGAGGAACTGGTGCTGTCGGCTCGCGCCGGCACGCCGCTGGCCGAGATCGAGGCGCTGCTGGCCGGGCGCGGCCAGGAACTCGCTTTCGAGCCGATGGACTACGCGCCGCTGCTCACCGGAAAGACCTCTTCGGATGGCAAGTCGGGCACCGTCGGCGGCGCGCTCGCTGCCAATCTCTCAGGCCCGCGCCGGCTAAAGGCGGGTGCGGCGCGCGACCATATCCTCGGCGTCCACGCCGTCTCGGGCCGCGGCGAGGCGTTCAAGGCGGGTGGCCGCGTGGTGAAGAACGTCACCGGCTACGACCTCTCCAAGGCGATGGCGGGCTCGTGGGGCACGCTGGCGGTGGTCACCGACCTCACCTTCAAGGTGCTGCCGCGCGCCGAGACCGAGACCACCGTCGCGCTGCGTCGGCTCGACGACGAGAAGGCTGTCGCGGCGATGGCGGCCGCCATGGGCTCGAGCGCGGAAGTCTCCGCCGCCGCCCACTTGCCCGAACTGGTTGCCGCGCGCGTCGCAGGCGGCACGCTCGGCTCTGATCCGGCGACCCTGTTGCGCGTCGACGGTTTCGGCCCCTCGGTCGCCTACCGGGTCGCCATGCTCTCCGACCTCTTCGGCGGTCATGTCGAGACCATCGACACGGAGCGCTCGCGCGCGCTCTGGGTCGGCGTGCGTGACGTCGCTCCCTTCGCCGACGGTACGGACCGCCCGGTCTGGCGCATATCGCTCGCGCCGTCCGAGGGATGGAAGCTGGTCGCCGCACTGCGCATGCAGTTGGCCGTCGACGCCTTCTACGACTGGCAGGGCGGGCTGGTCTGGCTGCGCCTGGAGGACGATCCGGAGGCCGAACTCGTGCGCCGGTTGGTCCGCGGGCTTGGCAGCGGTCACGCGACGCTGGTTCGTGCGTCCGCGCCGGTCCGCGCCGCCATACCCGTCTTCGAGCCGCAACACGGCGCGCTTGGAGCGCTCTCGGCGCGCCTTAAGTCCGAGTTCGACCCCAGGGGCATCCTCAATCCCGGCCGGATGGCGACGGTATGAACTTCTGGTAGAATATGACACCGAAACGAGGGGAACCGAGATGACCGACACGAATCCGCCGCCCGCCGCACCGCGCCAGACCGACCAGTGGCTCGAGCCCGGCAAGACCAACGTCCAGATCGTCTACTTCCTCTACATTGCCGGCATGTTCATCCCGATCCTGCCGCTGGTGGGCCTGATCATGGCCTATATCAACCGCGGCAAGGCCGGCGGCTGGGTCGACACGCACTACACCTATCTCATCCGCACCTTCTGGATCGGCCTGCTTTACGGCGCCATCGCCGTGATCCTGATGATGCTCCTGATCGGCTTCCTGCTCCTCGTCGCAGTCGCCGTCTGGATCATCGTGCGCTGCATCGTCGGCCTGCAGGCCGCAGGCAGAGGCGAGCCGGTGAAGAACCCGGAGAGCTGGCTGATTTGAACGCCACAGGTCGCGGCGCGCCCCCTGGAACCGCGCGCCGCCCGAGGAGGATGAGATGAAGATCTCCGATGTCTTGAGCTCCGATCCCGAAATCGTCTCCGGTGCCGTCGTGTTCAAGGGCACGCGCGTACCGGTCGCGGGCCTGTTCGAATACCTGCGGGCGGGTGATACGCTCGACGAGTTCCTGCTCGATTTCCCGACGGTGGAGCGCGAGCAGGTCGAGGCGGTCATCCAACTGGCCGGCGAGGACGTCGAGCAGCTTATCCTGAAGCAGGCCGCGTGACAGTTCAACTCGACGAATCCGTGCCTGCGCGGCTGGCGAAATCGCTCAATGCAGCCGGTGTCCGCACCTTGCGCTTTCCGAACGAATGGAAGGGCTTGAAGAACGGGGAACTGCTGGCTGTACTTCGACAACGCGGGTTCACCTGTCTGGTCACGTGCGACAAGAACCTGCACTACCAGCAATCGATTTCCCAGTTGAACCTGGCGCTTGTGGTGCTGCCGCGTCAGCGCTTCCTGGACCTGCAGCCTTTGCTGGACGTCATCGCAGGGGCCGCGCAAGACGCGAAGCCCGGCGAAACGATCATCATCGCGGAAGACGGTACGGTATCTAAGGCGTAATTCATGCAAACCACCTTCTCCCTTGCCCAACTCGCCGATCCGCACGTGGCGGAGGCCGAGAAGATCCTGCGCAAATGCGTCCATTGCGGGTTCTGCACGGCGACGTGCCCGACCTATGTGACGCTCGGCAACGAGCTCGATTCGCCGCGCGGGCGCATCTATCTCATCAAGGACATGCTGGAGAACGGCCGCCCGGCCGACGAGGAGATCGTCACCCATGTCGACCGCTGCCTGTCCTGCCTGTCCTGCATGACGACCTGCCCGTCGGGCGTGCACTACATGCACCTCGTCGACCATGCGCGGGCGCATATCGAGCAGACCTACCGCCGCCCCTTCATCGACCGCACGATCCGCGCCGTGCTGGCGCAGGTGCTGCCGTACCCGGGGCGCTTCCGCGCCGCGCTGAGGCTCGCCGCCTTCGGCCGCCCCTTCGCCGGCCTGTTCGGTCGCATGCAGGCGCTGAAGCCGCTCGCCGCCATGCTCACGATGGCGCCGCGTACGGTACCCGCCGCCTCCGCGGTCTCGAAGCCCGCCACTCACGGCGCGAGCGCACCAAAGCGCGGCCGCGTCGCGCTCCTCACCGGCTGCGCCCAGTCGGTGCTCGATCCGGCGATCAACGAGGCGACCGTGCGCCTGCTCACCCGCCTCGGCGTCGAGGTGGTCGTGCCGGAAGGTGAGGGCTGCTGCGGCGCGCTCGTCCACCACATGGGCCGCGAGGAGGCAGCGCTCGCGGCCGCGCGCACGAATGTCGACGCCTGGACCCGCGAGATCGAGCGCGCCGGCCTCGACGCCATCGTCATCACCGCGTCCGGTTGCGGCACCACGATCAAGGATTACGGCTTCATGCTGCGCCTCGACCCGGCCTATGCCGACAAGGCCGCGCGCGTATCGGCGCTCGCCAAGGACGTCACCGAATATCTCGCGGCGATCGACTTGCCCGAGCCGTCGCTGCCGCCGGGCCTGTCCGTCGCCTACCACTCCGCCTGCTCGATGCAGCACGGCCAGAAGATCACCCGCCAGCCGAAGGACCTCCTGAAGCGCGCCGGCTTCGACGTGCGCGAGCCGAAGGAAGGGCATCTGTGCTGCGGTTCTGCCGGCACCTACAACATCCTCCAGCCCGACATCGCGGCGAAGCTGCGTTCCCGCAAGGTGTCCAACATCGAAGCGACGGGAGCGGCGCTCGTCGCCACCGGTAACATCGGCTGCATGACCCAGATCAGCGGCGGGACGGCGCTGTCCGTCGTGCACACCGTCGAGCTGCTCGACTGGGCCTGGGGCGGGCCGAGGCCGGAGGGCCTGCTGGCGACTTTCTGAAACGTCTGACGGCGAGTGGTCAACGATGTCTGATGTCGGCTTTTTCTGGGTAGGGCTTGCCTTGATCATCGGCGCCATGGCCTGGTTTGCCAGGTGGCTCGAGAGCACCTCGAGGATCTCCAAGGAGACCGAGGATGGCATTCAAGCCGGGCTCGAGGGCGGTGTGTCTGCGCACCGTGCCCGATGGTGGCACGACATGTTTTCTGGTGATGGCGATGGCGGAGGCGGCGACGGCGATTAGCCCATCATCCTTCGCCGCCACAGCACGAAGGGGATCGTCACCAAATACATCGTGATGCCGTAGACGCCCGACGGCAGCGAGAACGGCGGCAGCGCGCTTGCCTGTTCGGCGATCAGCGAGCCGACGGTGATGCCGAGCGTCGCGTTCTGGATGTCGGTCTCGATCGCGATGGCGGTCGACTGCGCCGGCCCCAGCGCGAAGACCCGCCCCAGCCCCAGCCCGATCGCCAGCAAAGCAAGGTTCAGCACGATCAGGCTCGGCGCGAGTACCGCGAGGTTGGCAACGAACAGCGACCAGTTCGCGGCCAGCGCGCCGACCACAACAATCACAAACAGAACCAGCGCCAGCTTCTCGACGAAGGGTTCGATCGCCAGCGCCATACCCTCTGCGAAGCGCCGCACCAGCACGCCGATGACGACCGGCGCCGCGGTAATCAGGAACATCGAGATGCCGAGCCGGGTCACATCCACCGGCGGAGCGTCAAGCCCCATGAAGTGTCGCGCGAAGAAGGCGACCAGCGGCGGCATGGTGAAAACGGCCACCAGGCTGATGATGCCGGTCAGCGTGATCGACAGCGCCAGATCGCCCCTGGCGAGCTTGGTCAGGATGTTCGACGTCACACCGCCCGGGCAGAGCGACAGGATCATCAGCCCCACCGCCAGTTCCGGCGGGAGGCCGAAGGCGGTAGCGATGAGGAAGGCGACGGCCGGGATCGTCACCAGTTGCGAGAACGCGCCGATGCCGAAGGCCTTCGGCTGCGCGGCCACCCGCGCAAAGTCTGCGACCGTCAGCCCGAGGCCGAGCGAGAACATGATCACCGCCAGCGCGAGCGGCAGGAACACCGTGATGAGACTGTCCAACGATCCCCTCCCTGATCGGCCGGAGGCGTCCGGCACGACAAGGCTTAGGCAAGATCCGGCGATTCCGCAATCGTATGAGCAGCGTCTCACGGCAGCACGCCCGTTCAAAAACAAAGGGCAGCGCGACGGCGATCGCGCTGCCCTTGTCGCCGCAGGTTCCCCCGCCGACGCGGCCGCCCCCGTCCCCTGACGCGGCCTATCCCCTCTCCGGGATCACATGACGATGACCTTGGTCCCCACGTTCACCATCTCGTAGAGCTCGATCACGTCCTGGTTGCGCATGCGGATGCAGCCGGAGGAATTGTTGGTGCCGATGGTCCACGGCGCATTGGTGCCGTGGATGCGGTAGAGCGTCGAGCCGAGATAAAGCGCGCGCGCGCCGAGCGGGTTCGCCTCGCCGCCGGCCATGAAGGCGGGCAGGATGCGGCCCTTCTTCCTCTCGCGCTCGATCATCTCCGCCGGCGGGCGCCAGTCGGGCCAGGTCCGCTTGTTGCTGACGATCTCGGTGCCGCGCCAGTCCATGCCTTCCTTGCCGACGCCGACGCCATAGCGCCGCGCCATGCCGTCGCCGCGCACGTAGTAGAGGAACTTGGACTGCTGATCGATGATGATCGTGCCCGGCTTTTCCTTGCTCGGATACTCCACCTCCTGCGGCAGATAGACAGGATCCATCTGGAACTGCTTCTTGGTCGGAGCGGGAACCGCAGCGGTGCGCAGGTTCGGGTCGACCGCCTGGCGCTGCCCGGTGCGCCGCAGCTCTCGCAGCCGCGGCTGGTTCATCGCGACGCTGCGGCGCTCCACAGGCGCTGCCATGCGCCGCCCATCCGGCGTGCGCTTCAGCTGCATCACCCACGGGGCAGACAGGTCCGGCGAGACGACGAGCGGCGGGCGCTCAGAATAGCGGCTCTGGGCCGCGGCGGGCTGGGCAGCGAGGGCGGCGGCGGTCGCTGCGCCGGCAAGCAGGAGGATACGCAACATCACACTTTTCACTCTCGTTCTGGCGGCACATGATCGGCGGGACGAGCACCGAAACTGTCAGGAGCGTGCATCGCGGGCGGTAGCAAAAGGTGAATCGGAATTGATAAAAGGCCGCCGATCGCGGAAACCATTTGGTGTGGTTACCGGCTGGTTCAGGAAAATGGTGAACGGCCGGTAAACCGGTCGTGGCAGGGAAGGGATGTCGGATGGCGGAGCTCGCGAGTGGGCTGATCGAGGGACCGGATGGCGCTGTGCGCTGCTTCTGGCACGGCAACCTGCCGGACTACCTGTACTACCACGACCACGAATGGGGCCGCCCCGTCGCCGACGACCGCCGCCTGTTCGAGAAACTGTGCCTTGAAGGCTTCCAGTCTGGCCTGTCATGGCTCACCATCCTGCGCAAGCGGGACAATTTCCGCGCCGCCTTCGACAATTTCGACCATGAGAAGATCGCGCACTACGGCGAGGCGGACGTCGCGCGCCTGCTCGCCGACAAGGGGATCGTGCGCCATCAGGGCAAGATCCGCTCCGTCATCAACAATGCGCAGCGCGCCAAGGAACTCATCGCCGAGGCCGGGTCGCTCGCCGCTTTCTTCTGGCGCTTCGAGCCGGGAGATTCGGAGCGCCCCGAACGCGTCGACCTCGAACATCTTCGCGCCAATCCGACGACGGAGGTCTCGAAGAAGATTTCGAAGGAACTGAAGAAGCGCGGCTGGAGCTTTGTCGGGCCGACCACCGTCTATGCGTTCATGCAGGCGATGGGGCTGGTGAATGACCACATCGAAGGCTGCATCTGCCGTTCGGCCATCGAAAGGGAGCGCCATGCCTTCGTCCGCCCCCGTTGAGCCGGCTGCGGCGGCCTATTTCGCGGCTCTGCCGAAGCAGGCAGGCGACGAGTTGCTGCGGCTGCGCGAGCTGATCCACCGTGTCGCAGGCGAGACCGCGGGCGTCGGCGCGCTCGCCGAGACGCTGAAATGGGGCGAGCCATCCTACACGCCGGCGAAGGCCGGCATCGGCAGTTCGGTACGGCTTGCCGCGCTGCGCGATGGCCGCGTGGCGGTGCATTTCATCTGTCACACCGGGTTGGTCGCGCGCTTTCGGGAGATCTATCCGGACGTCTTCGACTATCAGGGCAAGCGGTCGATCCTGATCGAGCCCGGCAGGCCGTTGGACGAGAGGGCGCTGTCCCATTGCTTGGCGATGGCGCTGACCTATCACCGTGACCGGCGCTCTTTCGGCTGAGGAAAAACGCCCCCTCCGCCGATCCTCGGGCGGATCGGGAAGGGGGCGATCATCCGGCCCGGGGCAAAGAAGGCCGGAATTCCGAAGGCGCGCGAGCGCCTATTTTTCGTAGCGGCCCTTGTAGCCGCTGCCGCCGATGTTCCAGACCAGCGCGCGGCCTTCGACATCGAGCACGATGCCGGTGAAGCCGCGGCTGTCGGGGGTGTGCCGGCCGCTGACGCGGCTGCGTCCGGCTGGCACCAGCGAGATCTTGTTGCCGTCCTGCGCCCAGCAGCCCTTGCCGTACTGGTCGTTGGCGCCATAGGCGAGCATGAATTCGAACGAGCCGTCCTTGCGCAGCAGGAGTTCGGAACCGACCTCCATCACGCCGTTGAGATAGTAGTGCCCGGCGAGGCGCTCGTGGCCGCCGCGGCAGCCGACGGCGGCGATACCTGTCTGGGCACTCACGCACGCCGCTCCAGTCGCGAAGACCGCCGACAGGAGCAGGAGTCTGAAGATATGGCGCATTGCCGTCCTCCTCACGCCGGCAGCGCCGCGCCCGACAGTGTCAGGCTGGTCAGCACGACGATCACGCAGGCGAAGACCGGATAGAGCACCAGCATCGAGGTGCCGAAGGCGCTGCCGGTCGCCATCTCGGCGAGGCGGGGATCGTTGCGCGGCGAAAACGCGCCGTGGGCAGGCGAGCCCGGCTCGGTCTTCCCGGCGGCGGGGCGCAGCGTGCGGTCTTCCGGGGCGATGGTCTCAGTGGTCATGGTCGTTGTTCCGAATGTGTTGCTGCTCTTTTCGGTGGTTCGTGTTTCAGCCCAATGGCGCGGGGGAGGGGTGATGTAACTGTGGGCGCAGACGGCGGCGGCGGAGGGCGCGCCGGGACGTTCACCGCCTTGCCCCTCCCGCATCGATCCGCTAGGACACGCCCGCGCGGGAAACCGCGTGTAAAGCCCAAGAAAACACGCGGAATTCCCGATGGCCGACAAATCGCAGAAGATGCTGGCGCGCACGCCGCGCGGCTTTGCGGATCGCACGCCGGAGGACATCCGCGCCGTCGAGCAGATGATGGCCAAGATCCGCGCCGTCTACGAGCTCTACGGCTTCGAGCCCGCCGACCAGCCGCTGATCGAATATACCGACGCGCTGGGCAAGTTCCTGCCCGACCAGGACCGGCCGAACGAGGGCGTGTTCTCCTTCCAGGATGACGACGAGCAGTGGCTGTCGTTGCGCTACGACCTGACCGCCCCGATGGCGCGCTATGTGGCGGAGAACTTCGAGCGGTTGCCGAAACCGTTCCGCTCCTACCGCTCCGGCTGGGTGTTCCGCAACGAAAAGCCCGGCCCCGGCCGCTTCCGCCAGTTCATGCAGTTCGACGCCGATACCGTCGGCACGCCGGGCGTCGCGGCGGATGCCGAGATGGCGATGATGATGGCCGACGTGATGGAGGCGCTGGGCATCGCGCGCGGCGACTACGTCATCCGGGTGAACAACCGCAAGGTGCTCGACGGCGTGCTGGAGGCGATTGGCCTCGGCGGCGACGAGAATGCCGGGCGACGGCTGACGGTGCTCAGGGCGATCGACAAGCTGGACAAGCTGGGCGTCGAGGGCGTGCGGCTGCTGCTGGGGGCCGGGCGCTGGGACGGCGGCAAGGAAGGCGAGGGGGATTTTACGAAAGGCGCGGGGCTGGATGAGGCTGGCGTAGACACAATATTGGAGTTCTTATCAAAGGCCTCAAAGCCCTACCTCACATTCACCGAAAATCCGGAGACGTCCTCGGTCACCGCTCAGGACGATGCGTGGTTGGAGGTCGAGGGTGGCGGACAGGCATTCTACGACAACGAACACATGATCGTAAGGCTGCAGCATGATCTCCCGCAAAACGCACTTCTGCAGCAAGGCCTTGAAGAGCTAGGCGCAATTGCGAACCTAGTTGCGTCTGCTGGGTATGGTTCGAAGCGCATCCGTATCGACCCCTCCGTCGTCCGAGGCCTCGAATACTACACCGGTCCGGTTTTCGAGGCCGAGCTGCTCGCCGAAATCCCCAATGACGACGGCCAGATCGTGCGGTTCGGCTCGGTCGGCGGCGGCGGGCGGTATGACGGGCTGGTGTCGCGCTTCCGTGGCGAGCCTGTGCCGGCGACAGGGTTCTCCATCGGCGTCTCGCGGCTGACGTCTGCGCTGAAGGCGCTGGGCAAGCTGGACACGTCCGACACGATCGGCCCGGTCGTCGTGCTGGTGATGGACCGCGACATGGAAAGCCTCGGCCGCTACCAGAAGATGGTGTCGGACCTGCGCCGGGCCGGCATCCGCGCGGAAATGTACCTCGGCGGATCGGGCATGAAGCCGCAGATGAAATATGCCGACCGGCGCGGTGCGCCCTGCGTGGTGATCCAGGGCGGCAACGAGCGCGCCGAGGGCGTCGTCCAGATCAAGGACATGGTGGCGGGCGCCGAGCTTGCCGCGAACATCGCCGGCCATGACGCCTACAAGGAGGCGCGGCCGGGGCAGATGACCGTGCCGGAGACGGAGCTGGTCGCCACGGTGCGGGGGATTCTCGAGGCGCAGCGGGCGGAACGTGAACGTGGCTGAGGCTTTGGCCTGCCAGACCCCCCTCTGGCCTGCCGGCCATCTCCCCCTCAAGGGGGGAGATTGGCTGTCGCCAGCGATGTCGCCAATCGCCGACGCCGCCGTTCTGTCGACTCACAGGGTCAAGATTTCCGTTCCTCACAGGTTGCGGCAGGCGCCGAAACCGCCGATCTCCCCCCTTGAGGGGGAGATGGCCGGCAGGCCAGAGGGGGGTGCGCTCACGCGACGCATCCGTCGAGCATGACCGCCCTCGCTGCCTCCATCCTCGACCTCTTCGCCGCGCGCGGCGCGCAGGCGATCGATGTGCCGATGCTGCAGCCGGCCGATCCGTTTCTCGACATCGCGGGAGAGGACCTGCGCCGCCGCATCTTCCTCACCGAGAGCGAGACGGGCGAGACGCTGTGCCTGAGGCCCGAATTCACCATTCCGGTCTGCCTCGACCACATCGCCAATCGCGCCGCCACGCCGCGCCGCTATGCCTATCTCGGCGAGGTGTTCCGCCAGCGCCGCGACGGCGAGAGCGAGTTCGTCCAGGCGGGCATCGAGGATCTCGGCGACCCGGACACGGCGCGTGCCGACGCCCGCTCGCTGGCCGATGCGCATGCGCTGCTGGCGATGGCGCTGCCCGGCCTGCCGCTGGCGGTGACGCTCGGCGACCAGACCGTGTTCGAGGCGGTGCTGGCCGCGCTCGGTCTGCCGC
The DNA here is from genome assembly GCF_900177325.1 of Mesorhizobium australicum. Lineage (NCBI taxonomy): Bacteria > Pseudomonadati > Pseudomonadota > Alphaproteobacteria > Hyphomicrobiales > Phyllobacteriaceae > Mesorhizobium > Mesorhizobium australicum. Next base: position 1,756,823 of record NZ_FXBL01000004.1, read on the forward strand.
GCGGCTGGCAGAAGCGTCTGGCGCGCGCCTTCGGCTCGGCGGAGATGGTCGAGGCGGCGCTTGCCGACCTCGCCGACCCGCCGGCCGGCCGTGGCCTTGCCGGCGACGCCAACCTGATCGCGGCTTCCGGCGACCGCGCCGCACTCGCCGCCTTCATCGAGGGCGAGATGCGCGAGGCCGGCATCTCGCCGTCGGCCGGCCGCACGCCCGACGAGATCGCGCGCCGGCTGATCGAGAAGGCCGAGCTGTCGCGCCTGCGGCTGACGCCGGCGCAGCTCGACGCGCTGAAGACCTTTCTCGCCATTCACGTGCCGCTGGCCGAGGCCCCGGCAGCGCTGGCCGGCTTCGCGGCTTCCTCCGGCATCGTGCTGGGCGAGGCGCTCGACCTGTTTTCGGCCCGCGCCGACGCGATCCTGTCGAACGGGCTGAAGGCGAAGGACATTGCCTATGACGCGGCCTTCGGCCGCCCGCTGGACTACTACACCGGCGTCGTGTTCGAGATCGCGGCGCCCGGCGGGCCGCGCCCGCTGGTCGGCGGTGGCCGCTACGACCGGTTGCTGACGCTGCTGGGGGCCGAAAGGCCGATCCCCGGCGTCGGCTTCTCCGTCTGGCTCGACCGGATCGAGAAGGCGCGGGAGGGCAGGGGATGAGCATCACCATCGCGCTGCCCTCGAAGGGCCGGATGAAGGACGACGCGGTCGCGAGCCTGGCGAAGGCCGGTATCGAGGTGCTGCCGACCACCGATTCGCGCGCCTACAAGACTCGCGTGAAGGGTCGCGACGATGTCGAGGTGGCGTTCCTGTCGGCCTCTGAGATCGCCCGCGAGCTGGCGCAGGGCACGGTCGACCTCGGCGTCACAGGCGAGGACCTGGTGCGCGAGGCGGTGTCCGACTGGTCGGGGCGGATGGGCATCGAGGCGCGGCTCGGCTTCGGGCGGGCGGACGTTGTGGTGGCGGTGCCGGAGGTCTGGTTCGACGTCTCGACCATGTCCGACCTCGACGACGTCGCCGCCGATTTCCGCCAGCGCCACGGGCGCAGGCTTCGCATCGCGACCAAATACTGGCGGCTGACGCAGCAGTTCTTCTCGGGCAAGCACGGCATCCAGGTCTACCGCATCGTAGAAAGCCTCGGCGCGACCGAAGGCGCGCCGGCGGCGGGGCAAGCGGACGTGATCGTCGACATCACCTCCACCGGCTCGACGCTGAAGGCCAACCGGCTGAAGATCCTCGACGACGGAGTGATTCTCGAATCGGAGGCCTGCCTCGTCTCGTCGAAGAAGGCGCGCGGCGAGGCGGACGTGGCGACGCTCGCCGAGGTCGTCTCGCGCTTCGGCTAGCCGTTCTCGGCCAGCGGCGAGACCTTGTTGCGCCGCGCCAGCCACGCGTCCAGCGAGAGCACACCGCCGCCGAACAGCGCGACGAGGATCAGCCCCCCGGCCACGGCGATGTCCTTGAGCAGCATCTGCTGGTGCGTGAAGGCATCCGCCGTCTGTCCATAATGGCCGACATAGGTGGCAAACAGGCAGAAGGCCGCGAGCACGGCGGCGACGATCCGCGTCTGGAAACCGACGACGAGCAGCGCGCCGGCGGCGATCTCGAAAAGTCCCGTGCCGACCGCGACCAGGAGCGGCACCGGCAATCCAAGTCCGCCGAAATAGGCCGACGCGGCCGACAGGTCCATCAGCGCGCCATAGCCGCTGGCCAGGAACATCAGCGCGATCATGATCCGCGCCACGAGAAGGCCTGCATTGGTCATGGAGCCGTCTCCCCCTGCGGAATGCGACGGATCTTACGCCTTTTCCCCGCAAACGAAAACGCCCGGCGCGAGGCCGGGCGTTCGAGGCAGGGAGGGAAAGTGGGTTTAGGCAACCTTGCCGAGGCGGGCGTCGACCGACAGCGCACCGGGGCCGGAGGCGATCAGCGCCAGGAAGCCGCCGGCGATGGTCAGGTTCTTCATGAAGATGAGCTGGTTCATCATCGACAGCATGCCATTGGCAGCTTCCGGGAAGTCGGGAATGGCGATCGCGCCCGAGTGGAACCAGAAGGCGGTGAAGGCGCAGAACAGCGCGAGCAGCGCGGCCGCGATGCGCGTCTGGAAGCCGACGAGGATGGCGATGCCGGCCAGCGTCTCGAAGATGGCCGAGAGCCAGGCGAGCAGCGTCGGGGCGGGCAGGTTGACCGAGGCGATGTAGCCGGCGGTGCCTTCGATCGAGCCGAACTTCTGCAGGCCGGCGGCAATGAACATGAATGCGAGCAGGATGCGCGCGACGAGGAGGAGGATGTTGGTGTTCATGGAGTGGATCTCTGTTGAGGACGTCGATCCACCCCATACAAGCTTCGCCAGCGGCTGGCAGGCCCCCGCGCGCCTGACTCAGTGTTCAGCGAAAGAGAACAGTCACGAAATCTTGTTCACCAGGCTCAGCCGGGGCTGATCATCAGCTCCGGCCGTACGATCCGGTCGTAGTCGGCGGCCGAAACGAGGCCGGTCTTCAGGGCCTCTTCGCGCAGCGTCGTCCCGTTCTTGTGCGCGGTCTTGGCGATCTTGGCGGCATTGTCGTAGCCGATCGTCGGTGCGAGCGCGGTGACCAGCATCAGCGAGCGGTTGACGCCCTCGCGAATGTTATCCTCCCGCGCCTCGATGCCGACCACGCAATTGTCGGTGAAGGAGACCGCGGCGTCGGAGATGAGCTGCACCGACTGGAGGAAGTTGTAGGCCATCACCGGGTTGAAGACGTTCAGCTCGAAATGGCCCTGGCTGCCGGCGAAGGTGACGGCGGCGTGGTTGCCGAAGACGTGCACGCAGACCTGCGTCAGCGCCTCGCACTGCGTCGGGTTGACCTTGCCCGGCATGATCGACGAACCGGGCTCGTTCTCCGGCAGCGACAGTTCGCCGAGGCCCGCGCGCGGGCCGGAGCCGAGAAAGCGGATATCGTTGGCGATCTTGAACAGCGCCGCCGCGGTGGCGTTGATGGCGCCGTGCGAGAAGACCATCGCATCGTGCGCGGCGAGCGCCTCGAACTTGTTGGGCGCGGTGACGAAGGGCAGCTTGGTGATCTTGGCGATCCGCTTGGCCACCTTCTCGTCGAAGCCGATCGGCGCGTTGAGGCCGGTGCCGACGGCGGTGCCGCCCTGGGCGAGTTCGTAGAGGCCGGGCAGCGTCGCCTCGATGCGGCGGATCGAGGAGGCGACCTGCGCGGCATAGCCGCCGAACTCCTGGCCCAGCGTCAGCGGGGTCGCGTCCTGCGTGTGGGTGCGGCCGATCTTGACGATCTTGGCGAACTTCTTCGACTTCTTGTCGAGCGCCTTGTGCAGGTGCTTGAGCGCGGGGATCAGGTCGTGGACGATCCGCTCCGCGCAGGCGACGTGCATGGCCGTCGGATAGGTGTCGTTGGACGACTGGCTCATGTTGACGTGGTCGTTGGGATGGACCGGTTTCTTGGAGCCCATCTGCCCGCCCAGCATCTCGATCGCGCGGTTCGAGATCACCTCGTTGGCATTCATGTTCGACTGGGTGCCCGAGCCGGTCTGCCAGACGACGAGCGGGAAGTGTTCGTTGAGCTTGCCGTCAATCACCTCCTGCGCCGCGTCGACGATCGCCTTGCCGATGGCGGGGTCGAGCCGCTTCAGCTCCATGTTCGCCTCTGCCGCAGCGCGCTTGACGATGCCGAGCGCGCGCACGACCGACATCGGCTGCTTTTCCCAGCCGATTTTGAAGTTGCCGAGCGACCGCTGCGCCTGCGCGCCCCAGTATCGGTCCGCCTGGACCTCGATGGGTCCGAATGTATCGGTCTCGGTGCGGGTCTTGGACAAGCGGTCTCTCCAGCGTTCTGCAATGACGTGTGCGACGTATCCGCTGGACGCCGCGCGTTCAAGCGGTCAAGCCGGGGAGAGGCACGACAAAATCGTTTGAAAGAGATGCGGCCGCCGGCGGCGGCCTAGTCCTTGCGGTAGATGAACCAGTTCTTGCGTGCCTTGCCGTCCACGAGGGACGAGTGGCGCGTGATCTGGTTGCGGCCGCTGACCTTCGAGGCATAGAGCGCGCGATCGGCCTTGATGTAGAGATCTTCGGGGCCGGCGGCCTCCGAGGCCATGCAGATGCCGAGCGAGATCGTCACCGGGCCGTAGCTCATTCCGGTGTCGGTGCTGACAAAGGGAGCAGCCTCGATCGCGGTGCGGATCGCCTCGGCCACCCGCGAGATGCCTTCCTCGCTCATGCCCTCGCCGATGATGGCGAACTCCTCGCCGCCGGTGCGCGCCACGAACATGCCGGGCTGGACATTCGAGCTGATGATGTCGGCGACAATCTGCAGGATGCGGTCGCCGACGGGATGGCCGTGGCGGTCGTTGAAATCCTTGAAGCGGTCGATGTCGGCGATGATGAGGGCGCTGAACATGCGGCCCTTCTCGGTGTCGTAGATCGACGCGACGGCGCGGTCGAAGGCGCGACGGTTCCAGATCTGCGTCAGCGGGTCGGTGTCGGCAAGTTTCTTGTATTCCTCAAGCGTGACCTTGACCTTTTCGAGCTCTGCCGACTTGTCGATGATCGACGTCTCGATCTGGCGGCCCTGCTCCAGCGTGCTTTCTGTGGCGGCCGACATGATGCCGACGATCCGCAAGAGAATGTCCTGCGTGATCTGGCTGTTCAGCCCGCCGGAGGTCTTGCCGAGGATGCTGCCGTATTTTTCGAGCGAGGAGCGCTCGCGCCGCAACAGCGACATCACCTCTTCGATTTTCGTCGCAACCTGGTCACGCGCCTCTTCCAACACGTTCCGGCCGTTGGTGCCGGCGAAATACTTCCGCCCGATGCCGTCCAGCTGGTCCTGCGTCGGCATCGGACCGAGCGCACGGACGTCGTCGCACAGTGCATCGTTGCTGCCGGTGCAGATCTCGTAAAAGATCTCGTAGTTGCGTGGCAGGCCGATCACGCCCATCTGACGCATCGTCATCGCGATCTTCGTCGCGATGTCGGCTGGTTGAAAGCTGTTCGCCGCTGCCGTCCGCATATCCGCCCCGATGTTTCGCGTCCGGGTTGAAAGGCCGTACCGTCCCTCAGGCCCGGCGCCCATAGACCCGCGCGTTCAGGTCCGTCCCACATCGGATCTGCCGCTACGTGAACATCTAAGGTATGCGCGCTAATATGGGGTTAATCCGCTCGTATGCCGACGATGCGGTAAGTGAGAAATGCGATGCTGCTGCAACTTATGGGGGCGGCGTGCACCGCCGCCCCGCAAGTTCGTTTCGCAGCGATGGGCTCAGAGAGCCTTCTTGACCTTTTCCTTCACGTCGCCGAACCCTTTCTGGACCTTTCCGGCTGTCTTCTCCGCCTTGCCCTTGGCTTCGGTGCTTCGGTTGCCGGTGGCTTTGCCCACCGCTTCCTTGACTGCGCCCGTGGCCTGCTTGGCGGCGCCCTTGACCTGATCCTTATTCACCATGTCGCTATCTCCCGGCTCCTGGATCGGAGCGCGATTGAAACGCGGCAGGCACCGGGCGGTTCCGGTAGCCTCAGATCGGCTTGTACATAATCGTCGTCGAATCGAATTCCCGCCCTCGCGGATCGAGGCAGTAGCCGGGTATTACGCCGCTGGTGCGGTAGCCGATCGATGCATACAGCGGTTCGGCATGATCGCCCGTGCGCGTGTCGAGCGTGAGCAGATGGCGGCCGAGCGCGCGTGCCTTCTCTTCGACTCGCAGCATCAGCAGCCGCGCCAGGCCGCGGCGACGGAAGTCAGGATGTACCATCAGCTTGCGCACTTCCGCCCGGTGCGGCTGGTTGGGCGGTGTGTCGTAGTCGAGCTGCACTGCGCCCGCGATGCGTTTATGCGCCCTTGCGACAAGCAGGAGCAGGTTGCCGCCATCAAGCCGGGGCATCACCTTCCTCGCCCAGAAGTCCGCCCCGTCGGCGGGCGAATAGGGAAGGATGTAGCCGATGCTCGCGCCAGCGTGGACGCAGGCATGCATCATCTCGCCCAGCGCCTCGATGTTCGCAGCGACGTCGTCGCGTCCAAATTCGGTGATGGCGAAGTCCGTCATGGCGGTCACACGATGAAGAGGAGGTATTTCGCGCCCATGTCGACCGGCGTCTCGAACCGGCTCTCGCCGTGGAGCTGGTAGCGCAGGCAGTCTCCGGGCACGAGGTCGTGGCGCCTGCCTTCGATCGTGAGTGAAAGCGCGCCCTCCCGCAGCACGAGATGGTGTTCGAGGCCTGGCCGCGGCGGCAAGGGATAGTCGATGCGCGTGCCGGCCCGCAGTTCGCATTCCAGCACTTCGCCTGCGAGCGTCGCGGCGGGAGGCGACAGCGAGCGGCGGGTGAAGCCGGCGGACCTGTCTTCCCAGACCGGCTGCGAGCCGGTTTTGACCAGCGGCTCGAACCGCTCCTCGACCATTCGCATCAGCCGCGACATCGTCAGTCCGTAAGCGGCGCACAGGCGTCCCAGCGCTTGAGCGGTCGGGCTGACCTCGGCATTCTCCATGCGCGACAAGGTGGCCCGGCTCACTCCGCTCCGGGTGGCGAGTTCGTCCAGCGACCACCCGCGCTTCGTGCGCAGCGATTTCAGTCGATCGGCGACCTGTCGGGCAAATGCGTCGTCATGGAGAGAAAGAGATTCCATATACGGGAAAATTTCCCGAATATGAGAATATGTCAAGGGAGGACCGCGCAAAAAGGAACGCCCTCCTCGGCTTATATCCGTGAAGGGCGTCCTTTGTCCGTCATCTTCAGTTGGAATCTCTTCCTTCGTTGGATGGGACATCGACATAACGCCGACCCTTCCCGCCGGTTCCACGAGGCGACGAGATTTTTTCCGTCAAGAAAAAGGGCGGTCCTTTCGGACCGCCCTTCGCATTCCTGGCAGATGGCGGTACTTCTTAGAAGTCCATGCCGCCCATGCCGCCCATGCCGCCGCCCGGCATTGCGGGCATCGGGGCGTCCTTCTTCGGAGCCTCGGCGATCATGGCCTCAGTGGTGACCAGCAGGCCGGCGACCGAAGCGGCGTCCTGCAGGGCCGTGCGGACGACCTTCGTCGGGTCGACGATGCCGAGCTGGATCATGTCGCCATACTCGCCGGTGGCAGCGTTGTAGCCGAAGGTGGCCGACTTGTTGTCGAGGATCTTGCCCGCGACGATCGAGGCCTCGGCACCGGCGTTGGTTGCGATCTGGCGGGCCGGAGCCTGCAGGGCGCGACGAACGATGTTGATGCCGGCTTCCTGGTCGGCATTGATGCCCTTCGACTTCAGAGCGGCCGAAGCGCGCAGCAGAGCCGTGCCGCCGCCGGGGACGATGCCTTCTTCCACCGCAGCGCGGGTGGCGTTCAGCGCGTCGTCAACGCGGTCCTTCTTTTCCTTGACCTCGACCTCGGTCGCGCCGCCGACGCGGATCACCGCGACGCCGCCTGCGAGCTTGGCGAGACGCTCCTGGAGCTTCTCACGATCGTAGTCCGAGGTGGTCTCCTCGATCTGCTGCTTGATCTGGGCGACGCGGCCGTTGATCTCGGCCTTCTTGCCGGCGCCGTCGACGATCGTGGTGTTCTCCTTCTCGATGCGCACCTTCTTGGCGCGGCCGAGCATGTTGAGCGTCACGTTCTCGAGCTTGATGCCGAGGTCTTCGGAGATGACCTGGCCGCCGGTGAGGATCGCGATGTCCTCGAGCATGGCCTTTCGGCGGTCACCGAAGCCCGGAGCCTTGACGGCGGCGATCTTCAGGCCGCCACGCAGCTTGTTGACGACCAGCGTGGCCAGAGCCTCGCCCTCGACGTCCTCGGAGATGATGAGGAGCGGCTTGGAGGTCTGCACCACGGCCTCGAGGACCGGGAGCATCGCCTGGAGGTTCGACAGCTTCTTCTCGTGCAGGAGGATGTAGGCATCCTCGAGCTCGGCGACCATCTTGTCGGGGTTGGTGATGAAGTAGGGCGACAGGTAGCCGCGGTCGAACTGCATGCCTTCGACGACCTCGAGCTCGGTCTCGGCGGTCTTGGCTTCCTCGACCGTGATCACGCCCTCATTGCCGACCTTCTGCATGGCCTGGGCGATCATCTCGCCGATCTCCTTCTCGCCGTTGGCGGAGATGGTGCCGACCTGCGCAACCTCTTCCGAGGTCTTGATCTTCTTGGTGGCCTTGGCGAGCGCCGCGACGACCTCGGCGACGGCGAGATCGATACCGCGCTTCAGGTCCATCGGGTTCATGCCGGCGGCAACCGCCTTGTGGCCTTCCTGGACGATCGCCTGGGCGAGAACCGTGGCGGTCGTGGTGCCGTCACCGGCGATGTCGTTGGTCTTCGAGGCCACTTCGCGCACCATCTGGGCGCCCATGTTCTCGAACTTGTCCTCCAGCTCGATCTCCTTGGCGACGGTGACGCCGTCCTTGGTGATGCGCGGAGCGCCGAACGACTTGTCGATCACGACGTTGCGGCCCTTCGGGCCCAGCGTGACCTTCACCGCGTCGGCGAGGATGTTGACGCCGCGGAGCATGCGCTCGCGGGCATCACGGGAAAACTTTACGTCTTTGGCTGCCATGTTCTTGCTCCTGGGCCATCAGGCCCGACTAAACCTGGTTGGAGAGTTACGGGCGGTCGTTCAGCCGATGATGCCCATGATGTCGGATTCCTTCATGATCAGAAGGTCTTCGCCATTGAGCTTCACTTCGGTGCCGGACCACTTGCCGAACAGCACGCGGTCACCCGCCTTGACGTCCAGCGGAACGAGCTTGCCGCTTTCATCGCGGGCGCCGGAGCCGACAGCGACGATTTCGCCTTCCTGCGGCTTCTCCTTGGCGGTATCGGGGATGATGATCCCGCCCTTGGTCTTCTCCTCGGATTCGACCCGGCGGACGACAACGCGGTCGTGCAGCGGCCGGAACTTCGACTTTGCCATGTTCTTGATCCCTTGAGCGAAGCGGTTTGTGACGTCCGATGTTTCGGGCCGTCTGTTAGCACTCACCTATGGCGAGTGCTAACGTGGCGGTGAGATAGGCCGTCGCCATTTTCATGTCAAGGACTGAGGTCGCGATGACGGCGACGCCGCACGAGACCGTGAGAGGACAGACCGGCCGCGCGGGCGTATGCTGTTACTCACTGCCGCGCTGATGTGGCAGGCGGTAACCCGGCGATGGTTCGAGGGGCGCCGTCGTCGCAAGGTCCGCTCCGATCCCTGGCTGTGAGGAGGAATGGCCATGACCGACTTCCACGTCTACGCCGGCGCCGAGCATTCGATCGACCGCCCGCATGTTCGCAGGATCTCGCTGAACGATATCCGCGAGGCGCTGCGCAAGGGGCTCGACGATTTCCGGGACAAGCCGTCCCATGTCGTGTTCATCGCGCTGATCTATCCGATCGTCGGTGTCGTGCTTGCCCGATGGAGTTCAGGCGAAGACACGCTGCAGCTGCTCTATCCGCTGATGTCGGGCTTCGCGCTGATCGGCCCGTTCGCAGCGCTCGGCCTCTACGAGATCAGCCGCCGCCGCGAACTTGGCCTCGACACGTCCTGGCGTCACGCGCTCGGCGTCGTCCGTTCGCCCTCCATCCCCGGCATCGCGGCGGTTGGGCTGATGCTCGTCGCGCTGTTCCTGGCGTGGCTGCTCACGGCGGATGCCATCTACAAGGCGATCTATGTCGGCGGCAGGCCGGCGAGCATCCCGGCGCTGCTGGCCGATGTGCTCGGCACGCAACGCGGCTGGATGCTGATCGTCGTCGGCAACGTCGTTGGCTTCCTCTTCGCGGCGGCCGCGCTGGTTCTGACGCTGGTCGCCTTTCCGATGATGCTCGATCGCGATTGCGGCGCGGTGGCGGCAATAGAGACGTCGGTGCGCGCAGCTCTCGCGAATCCGGTCCCGGTCGCGGCCTGGGGCCTCGTCGTGGCCGCAGGGCTGCTGCTCGGCTCGCTGCCGCTCTTCGCCGGCCTGGCGGTCGTCATGCCGATCCTCGGCCATGCGACATGGCACCTCTACCGGGCGCTTGTCGCGCCAGGCCGGGGGAGATGAGCCTCAGCCGACGATGCGCAGGTTGGACAGTTCGTCGGCGATCTTCCTGAACGTTTCAGCCAGGTCGCCGCCCTTCGTGTTCCAGAACAGCTTCTCGTCTCGGATGCGCGAGAAGGACGCGCAGTTGGTTAGTCCGTCGATCTGCGCCTGCGTCGCCGCCTTCTCCGCCGTGGTTCCCTTCGTCGCGTCCAGATCGAGCGCGACCGTCATGATGATGACGTTCTTGTTCTTCGCGTTGGTGCAGGTCGTGGCGAGATGCTCGTCCATCGCCTTTGAATAGTTGGCGTTGGAGTAGTCCGTCTTGGTGATCGCACTGGTGGTGCCGAGGAACAGCCGGCCATAGGTGTAGGCGTTGGTGTAGGGCACGAGATAGCCGAAGGCCGAATAGATCGCCTTGGAGCCGGCGAGATCGTTGCCGCCGTAGTTCCAGTAGGTGCCTGAATAGGTGTGCGCGGTGACGGAGGTCGGCGTGTAGTAGGTGTTGGCGCCGTCGGTCAGCACGATGACGACCTTGTCATTGCCTTTCTCGGTGTCGGCGCGGCCCTCGGTGAAGGGTTCTCCGCCCGAGACGGTGCGCCAGCCCCAGGCCAGCCCTTCCGGCACGTTCGTCGCACCGTTGGGGGCCATCGCATCGATGGCCGCCTTGATCTTGTCGATGCCGGTCTGGCCGGAGACGTCCACGAGAGGCGTGATCGCCGTGGTCGAGCAGCTTGCGTTCGGGCCCTCGTCCAGCCCCATCGCCGCCGTGCCTTCGGCGGCCGCTGTGTAGTATTTCGGCATGTAACGCTGACGCACCGCGGCGCTCGAATTCGTCGATCCGTCCTTCCACCAGTTGTTGTTTGCCGGGCGGCTGTTGCTGTCGGTCTGGTCGGTCTCATCGGGCGCGAACATCGGGACGAACAGCGTCGCCGGCGTGCCCACGCTTGGGGTTGTGTCGTCGGTATTGTAGGGATGAGGCCGTGCCTCGACGCAGCCTTGCCAGGACGAGAAGCTCACCAGCTCTGTATAACCGGTGTCGCGCGTGCCCCACGTCTTGCAGTTTCCGTTCCACTTGTACTCGACGCAGTAGCTTTCCGTTCCGGTCTTAACGAACTTTTGCCGCTGCATGTCCTTGTACAAGGTGAACCGGGTCATCACCTTGTCCTTTTCCGTCCCCCATCCGGTGCCGCGCTTGTAGTAGGCGCCGCCGCTGAGTTCGACCTTCTTGTTCGAATTCGCCGCGCCCATCGTCGACCAGTCGAAGTTCTCGTGGTGGATCGGCGAAATGCCGGTCGTGTCCATCCAGCTCGACGTCTCATGGCTCGCGCCGACATTGACCGAGGCGGCGAACGGCACCAGCGAGAACTGCACCGGCTTGTCGACCTGTTTCATCTGCGCCGCCTGGGCCGAGATCGTGTCGACCAGTTGCTTGGCGGCGGCCTTGAGGAGATCGATCCGCTTCTGCCCGGAGCCAGTGCCGACAAAATCCATCGAGCCCGAATTGTCGAGCACGAGTGCGACCTCAAGCGTGTTCTTCAGCTTGATCTCGGTGTGCTCGGTGAAGTTGATTTCCGTGGAGGCGCCGGTGACATGGTGGACCAGGTTCGTAAAGGCCGCGAAGAAATAGGGTCTGTATGTCAGCGTCGCCGACATCTTGAGCGTCCCGCCACCGGTGTTGTTCTGGGGCAGGATGACGGAAAGCGTGGTGTCGGCGGGATCGACGGCGTTCAGGTTCGCCTCGAAGAAATCGCCGGCGTAGTCGATCAGTTGGGCGTCGGTCGCGCCCGTGATGGCCTGCCGGGCCGTCGCGATGCCGGCGGCGTCGAGGGCGTTGAGAACGTCTACCCGCTGGCGGTTCATTTCAGTGAAGTCGACGGCGAAAGCGAGACCGCCCAGCAGCGGGACGGACAGGATCGCCGTCATCATCGCAAACTGGCCGCTCTCATTCCTGCGGAAATGCCGGATCATCGTAAACCTGCCCCAAGGAGTGCCTGGCTAATGATCAGGATCGCAGAAAGCCGCTAATTTCCCGTTTTCCTGGTTGGTTAGAATTCCCTGCACGGCTTGAACTGGCGTTAACCATTCAGGCCGCCCGGCGTCATCGCGCAGGAAGCGTGGCAGAACCGCCGGGCGGCGATGACTTCAGCTTGCGGGGCGGCGAGAAGCACTCGCCTCGCATCAGGTCCACGCCGAGGTCGAGGAGGGCGACTGCGTCCTCGTCCGTGGCGACGTCGGTCGCGACGATGGTCATGCCCGACCTGCCGATGAGTTCGGCGAGATCCGCTCCCGGCACGGCCTTGCGCCGGACGCGCTCGCGATCGAGCAGCCGGTCCGCGGCAAGCTTGACGATGCGCACGCCCTGCAGCTTGAGCCGCTCCAGCCCGTTCTCCTCGGTGGGCCAGCCCTCGGCCGCAAGTGCGGCACCCGACACGGCCAGCCTTACGATGCTGTGCTGGACAGGCTTGTCTTTGGTGGTGAAGAGCTCGGCGGGGATCGAGAAGATCAGTCCCCTGGCCAGTCCGGCATGCAGGTCGAGCAGGCCGCAGACCTCTTCAAGCGCCGCCGCGTCGCCGAGCATCGCCGCCGAGACGGCGACGTGCAGGGGAAGCCTGGAGCTATCGGCGCCCAGCTGCCGGCGGCTCGCATGCATGGCGGCCTTGACCAGCGCGAGCTCGAATGCGGCGAGATCGGCCGGGGCGATGGCCGGCGACAATCCCCGCACGATGCGCTCGGTTCCGTCCTCCAGCACGAGATGCGCAAGCACCTCGAAGCCGGCCGCCGCGCCCTGAGACACCGACACGATCGGCTCCAGGCTGAGCTCGAGTTCGCGATCGGCCCATCCGGCGGGCAGCGTCGCTCCCAAGGCCGGCTTCGCCGCAGGCTTGCGCTCGCCCGCTCCCTGCCCGGCCGGGTCGTCGCGGTTCTCGGCCGGCGGGGCGGCCGCGGCTTCCGTGGGAGCGTCCGAGTGGGTGTCGATCCGGTCGAGCATGCCGCCGATCTGCCGGTCGATCGTCGCGGTGAGCGCCCCGAGCGTGAGCGAGTTCCGCTCGTTGCCTGCGGCAAGCTCCTTGAGCGCGCCATCGAGCGTGTGGGCGAGGCGGTCGATGTCGCCCTGCATCCGTTCCGCCTTGAGAAACAGATATGCCGCCAGCACGGCCGCGAACGCAGCGAGCAGCAGCGCCACGAGGGTGAGGAAAGGCCAGAGCGCCGCCGGGCCGGCCGCCGCGAGCGCGAGCCCGGCGCAGATGATGAGCGCCGCCGCGATGATCGCGATATATCGCATGCGCAGCTTCACGTGCCTCCGGCCGGTTCCCCGAACATCTCGCGGCCGCGGTGCCGATGTCCTGTCCGAAGGACATGTCGCATGAGGCCGGTTCCTTGTTAAGCGAAAGCTGGTGACAGGGTGAACCGGTTCGGTTAATCCGCTGCGGTCGCTTCTCGCGGCGGTGAAATCTCGTCAACCGGAGGCTCGATGGCCCATCGCGCGGACAGGATCGGCTCGCTTCAGGACATCGAGGGACGCTATGGCGTCATCCTTTCCGATGTCTGGGGTGTGGTCCACAACGGCGTCCGCGCCTTTCCGGACGCATCGCAGGCGCTGGCAGCGGCGCGTTCGCGAGGACTGGCCGTGGTGCTGATCACCAACGCGCCGCGTCCGCGGGGTGAGGTGCAGGCGCAGCTCGACATTCTCGGCGTGCCGCGCGACGCGTATGACCGCATCGTCACGTCGGGGGACGTGACGCGTGACCTGATCACGGAAGGAGCGCGCAAGATCTTTCACATCGGCCCCGAGCGCGACCTGTCGATCTATGACGGGCTCGACGTGGAGCTCGTCGAGGAGTTCGAGGCACTGACCGTCGTTTGCACGGGCCTGTTCGACGACGACACCGAAACGCCGGAAGACTATGCCGACATGCTGCGGCGCCTGCGCGCGCGCGACCTCCCCTTCGTCTGCGCCAATCCGGACATCGTGGTGGAAAAGGGTGACCGGCTGATCTGGTGCGCCGGGGCGCTGGCGCGCGACTACGCCCAGCTCGGCGGCCGCACCCGAATTGCCGGCAAACCGCACCGCCCGATCTATATCGCGGCGCTGCAGGCGGCCGCCGAGGTTCTCGGCCGCGACGTTTCTGAGCGCGACGCGCTGGCGATCGGCGACGGCGTCCTGACCGACGTGAAGGGCGCCGAACAGAACGGCATCGACATCCTCTACGTGACCGGCGGCATCCATGCGCGCGAATACGGCGAGACGCTGGAGCCCGATCCGGCGATGCTGGCCGCGTTCCTGGAGAAGCACGGCCACCATCCTGTTGCCGTCATCCCGAGGCTGCGCTGACGCCATGCCGGACTTCGCCCGCGTCTCGGACCTTCCACAACTCCCGGCTCGGCTGCGCGGCGGCGTGGTGGCCATCGGCAATTTCGACGGCGTGCACCGTGGCCACCAGATCGTGCTTCAGCGCGCGCTCGACGAGGCGAAGGCGATCGGTGCCCCGGCGCTCGCCTTGACGTTCGAGCCGCATCCGCGCCAGCTCTTCCGCCCGGATATTCCGCTGTTCCGGCTCACGCCCCCCGACCTCAAGGCGCGCCTGATCGGCACGCTCGGCTTCGACGCCATCGTGGAACTGCCCTTCACGCGCGCCTTCGCCGCTCAGACGGCGGAGGAGTTCATCGACCGCGTGCTGATCGAAGGCCTGGGGATCAGGCACGTGATCACCGGCTTCGACTTCCATTTCGGCAAGGACCGCCGGGGCGGCCCGGCCTTCCTGATGGAGGCTGGCCGCGAGCGCGGGTTCAGGGTTACGCTGCTCGACGCCTTCCGCGACGAGGGCGCGGAGGTGATTTCGTCCAGCCGCATCCGCGACCTGCTCTGCGAGGGCGACGTGGCACAATCCGCCGGCCTCCTCGGCTACCGCTACACCGTCGAGGGTGTCGTCTCGCGCGGCAAGCAGCTTGGTCGCACGCTGGGCTTCCCGACCGCCAACATGGCTCTTGGCGAGGACAACGGTTTGAAGCACGGCATCTATGCTGTGCGGTTGCGCGACGGTTCGGGCGCCTTGCGGGACGGCGTGGCGAGCTTCGGGCGGCGCCCGACGGTCGACGAGGCGGGCGAGCCGCTGCTGGAGACCTTCGTCTTCGACTATTCCGGCGACCTCTACGGCCAGACCTGCGCGGTCTCGTTCTTTGGCTTCCTGCGCGGCGAGGAGAAATTCTCCTCGCTCGACGACCTCGTCATCCAGATCCGCCGCGACGAGGAGGAAGCGCGCGCCCTTATGTCGGGCGTCCGGCCGCTTGGGCCGCTCGATCTCAGCCTCGCGTTCTGACGCCTACTTCTTCAGCGCCAGCCCGACCGCGATGAACGTCCATCCCTGGAAAATCAGGTCGATGGCGAGGAACATGCCGAGCACCCACAGGCTGTTCACCGGCCAGCCCGCGGCGATGATGAGGCCGAGGAGCACGGTAACTACGCCGCCCGCGACCACCCAGCCCCAGCCGCTGTTCGGCCGCTCCTTGAAGCCCACCCAGATGCGCAGCGCACCCGAGGCGAGCAGGCCGGCCGCCAGCATGAAGGTGAGCACCGCCGAGGCGAGCAGCGGGTTCATGAAGGCGACGACGCCCGATGCGGCATAGAGGATGCCACTGAGCAGCCACCAGAAGAACCCGCCCCAGTCCTTGACGCTGAAAGAATGGATGATTTCGCCGATGCCGGCGACCAGCATCAGCGAGCCGACGACGAAGACCGAGGCGACGGTGGCGGTGAGGAGATTCGCGGCAGCGATGCCGCCGGCCACGAGCAGGAGCACGCCGAGCGCAACGAACCAACCCCATTTGGCGCGCGCCTCGCGCAGCGCTTCGCCGAGGCTGCCTGTGGGGGAGGGGATCGTCATGGCGCGACTCCTAATTCGTATGTCGAATGCCCGAATGCTAGCACGTGCCACGCGATCCGGGGAGAGCTTTTGTGGTCGCCTCGCGTACCGGCAATGCGTGGATGCTGGACTGCGCAGGCGTCAGGCTTCGAGCAGGCCCAGCGGGCGGAAATGCTCGAAGTCGCGGTCGTCGTGGAGCAGACGGTGGCCGTTTTCGATGCAATAGGTCGCGATGACGACGTCGATCGTCTTGCGGACGGTCCTGCCGAGCGACCTTAGAATTCGGTAGTTCCGTGCCGCTTTGGGCGCCAGTTCTGGAGTGCTCAGCGCGACATGGTAGAATTGGCGCAGAAAACGCTCAATCCGCTCGGCTTGGAGATCGCTGCGAGCGCCCTGCAAGACTTCGATGAGGATCAGATCACCAATCAGGATCTGATCTGTGTCGGCAAGTTGCCTGATCTGAAGAACCTGCTTTGTCGGGGACCGGTTGAACCAGTCGATCCACACCGAGCTGTCGACAACGATCATTTGATTTCGCCGAAATCCCGTCCTTCACGCATCTCGTCAAGATTGCCTTCCCAGCCGATACCCCAAAGAGCATCCAGCGCCTCACGTTGCCGATGAAGGCGGACAAATTTTTCAAGCGCGGCCTCGATTGCGGCTTTCTTTGTCGAGACGCCCGCGATCTTTTTTGCCTCCTCGAGGAGCTGCTCGTCGATATCGATATTGGTCCGCATTGACGCACCCAATGTGTATGAACTCCTCCAATCATACACATCGCTGCGGCCGCTCGCAATGAACCCCTTCCGTCGGCGCGGTTCCTGCGATACAGAGCCCCTCATGACCCCGCGCCACCTCATCCGCGCCATACGAATTATCGGCCCGGCCGTCCGGCCGGCCTGAACGGCTGCCGACGGTCCGGGTTTCCCGCGCATTTGCGCGTCTTTCCATCCGTGATATTGGCCTGCCCGCGCGCTGTCGCGCATCCGGGCAAAACCTTGCGACCGATCATGACCGACACGAAGATCGACTATTCCACCACGCTCTACCTGCCGCAGACGGATTTTCCGATGCGCGCGGGCCTGCCCGAGAAGGAGCCGCAGATCGTGGCGCGCTGGCAGGAGATGGGGCTCTACAAGCTATTGCGCGAGGACGCGGCCGGGCGACCGAAATACGTGCTGCACGACGGCCCGCCCTACGCCAACGGCAACATCCACATCGGCCACGCGCTGAACAAGATCCTCAAGGACATCATCACGCGCTCCTTCCAGATGCGCGGGTTCGATAGCAACTATGTGCCCGGCTGGGACTGCCACGGCCTGCCGATCGAGTGGAAGATCGAGGAGGAGAACTACCGTTCAAAGGGCAGGGCGAAGCCGGACCTGTCGCAGCCGGCCGCCATGGTCGAGTTCCGCCAGGAATGCCGCGCCTATGCCGAGAACTGGATCAAGGTGCAGGGCGCCGAGTTTCAGCGCCTCGGCGTTATCGGCGACTTCGACAATCCCTACACGACGATGAATTTCCACGCCGAGTCACGCATTGCCGGCGAGCTCTTGAAGTTCGCGAAGAGCGGGCAGCTCTATCGAGGCTCCAAGCCGGTGATGTGGTCGGTTGTCGAGCGCACCGCGCTCGCCGAGGCCGAGGTCGAATATCAGGATTATGAAAGCGATACGGTCTGGGCGAAGTTCCCGGTAAAGGAGTTCTTCCGCCGCGTTGCGACCGGCCCGGGTGAGAACGATTTCCGCCTGGAGGAGGTGCCGGTCTCGGTGCTGATCTGGACGACGACGCCATGGACTCTCCCAGGCAACCGCGCGATCGCCTTCTCGCCGAAGGTCCAGTACGGCATGTACAGGGTCGTGTCGGCGGAGAACGACTACGGGCCACAGCCGGGCGAGCGTTTCGTCATCGCCGACGCGCTTGTGGGGTCGTGCGCCGAAAAGGCCAAGCTGACTTTCGAGAAGGAGAGCGCCGTCCATGCTGCCGTGCTGGCTGGCATGACGGCCGAGCACCCCTTCAAGGGTCTCGGTGGCGGCTACGAGTTCGTCGTCCCGCTGCTTCCCGGCGACCATGTGACCGACGACGCCGGCACCGGCTTTGTGCACACCGCGCCCGGCCATGGCCGCGAGGATTTCGACGCCTGGACGGATGCGGCGAAGGATCTCCGGGCGAAGGGCATCGATACGGCGATCCCGTTCACGGTCGACGACGCCGGCTTCTTCACCAAGGATGCGCCTGGCTTCGGGCCGGACCGCGAGGGTGGCGCCGCGCGCGTCATCGACGACAACGGCAAGAAGGGCGATGCCAACAAGGCAGTGATTGACGAACTGATCGCCCGCAACATGTTGTTCGCGCGCGGCAAGCTGAAGCATCAGTATCCGCATTCCTGGCGGTCGAAGAAGGCGGTCATCTTCCGCAACACGCCGCAGTGGTTCGTCCACATGGACAAGGAACTGGACGGCTATGGCCTGCCAGCAGGGGCGAAGAAGGCTCAGTCGGACACGCTGCGCACCCGTGCGCTGGCAGCCATCGACGCTACCCGCTTTGTGCCCGCGCAGGGGCAGACGCGGTTGCGCGCGATGATCGAGGAACGTCCCGACTGGGTGCTGTCGCGCCAGCGCGCCTGGGGCGTGCCGATCTGCGTCTTCGCCGACGAGGACGGCAACGTGCTCAAGGACGACGCCGTCAACGCCCGCATCCTGGAAGCGTTCGAGAAAGAAGGGGCCGATGCGTGGTTCGCGGAGGGCGCGCGCGAGCGCTTCCTGGGCTCCCGCGCCAACGAGCCGTGGACGATGGTCAAGGACATCCTCGACGTCTGGTTCGATTCAGGCTCGACCCATACCTTCACGCTGGAGGATCGGCCCGACCTGAAGTGGCCGGCGGACGTCTACCTCGAAGGCTCCGACCAGCATCGCGGCTGGTTCCACTCCTCGCTTCTGGAAGCCTGCGGCACGCGCGGCCGCGCGCCCTACGATGCGGTCATCACCCACGGCTTCACCATGGCCGAGGACGGCCGGAAGATGTCGAAGTCGCTCGGCAACCAGGTGTTCCCGCAGGACGTGATGAAGCAGTCCGGCGCCGACATCCTGCGGCTGTGGGTGGCGACGACCGACTATTGGGAGGACCAGCGCCTCGGCAAGTCGATCATCCAGACCAACATCGACGCCTACCGCAAGCTGCGCAACACCATCCGCTGGATGCTGGGCACCCTGGCGCACGACGAGGGCGAGGAAGTCGCGCTCGCCGACATGCCGGAGCTGGAGCGCCTCATGCTGCACCGTCTGTCGGAACTCGACGAGATCGTGCGCAAGGGCTACGACGCCTTCGACTTCAAGCGCATCGCCAAGTCGCTGCTCGACTTCGCCGTGGTAGACCTGTCGGCCTTCTACTTCGACGTCCGCAAGGACGCGCTCTACTGCGATGCGCCGTCGAGCGTGCGCCGCAAGGCTTCGGTCGTGGTCGTGCGCCATCTTTTCGACTGCATGGTGAAATGGCTTGGACCGCTCTTGCCTTTCACCACCGAGGAGGCCTGGCTCGACCGCAATCCGGGCGCGCGTTCGGTGCATCTTGAGCAGTTCCCCGACGTTCCGGCCGGCTGGCGCGATGAGGCGCTGGCTGAGAAGTGGCGCAAGGTGAGGCTCGTACGCCGCGTCGTCACCGGCGCGCTGGAGCTGAAGCGGGCGGAGAAGGCGATCGGGTCGTCGCTGGAAGCGGCACCGCGCGTGTTTATCGCCGATCCGGAGCTCGCAGCCGCCGTCGCGGATGTCGACATGGCCGAGGTCGCCATCACCAGCGGCATTTCCGTCGTCGCGGGCGAAGGGCCGGCGGATGCCTTCCGCCTTGACGAGGTGAAGGGCGTGGCGGTGGTCTTCGAGGCGGCACCCGGCACGAAATGCGCGCGGTCGTGGCGCTACACGACCGATGTCGGCTCGGATCCGGAATTCCCGGATGTGTCCGCGCGCGACGCGGCGGCGCTGCGCGAACTCGAGACGCTGGGCCGTCTTTAGCGATTGTTCGCATTTGCAGGGCAATGTGACCGGACGGCAACGCCCGGTCGTTGCCGTGGCGAATGCCATGAGATAAACAGGCTTGAATTCCCGGCGCCATCATTTTGCCGGATCGGGATGGGTTATCGGTGTCGGAGAAGGCGCCGAGGCCGGATGACCTTCCGAACGACACGAAGCGGACGAATATGAAGATGACGATCGAGCACGCCCGCACGACCCGCAGGATTTCCGCCGGCGCCCTAGCGGCCGTCTCGGCGGTCGCGCTTTCGGGCTGCGTCGGCATGGCGCCGACCTACGGCACCGGCAAGGCCGCCGACACCCAGCTGATGGAGGACGTGACCGGCATGTTCTCGCTGTCCGGCACCAAGAAGCGCGAGCAGATCGACTACAAGCCGCGTCCCGAACTGGTGAAGCCGGCGAATGACGAGGTCCTCCCGACCCCGCAGGACAACATCACCACGGCGTCGGCCGGCGGCGCCTGGCCCGAATCGCCCGAGGCGCGGCTTGCCCGCGTCCGCGCCGACGCCACCCAGAACCGCGACAGCCTCGGCTTCGAGCCCGAGGTGGACATGCCGATCGAGAAGAACCGCCGGACCGTGCGCTCCACCCGCGGCGACGACGTCAATCTCGACGGCAGCTCGGTCTCGATCGAGAAGCAGCGTGAGGATTTCAACCGGCGCATCGCGATGAGCAACCAGGGCAGCGCAACCCAGCGCCGCTATCTGAGCGAGCCGCCGCTCGAATATCGCCAGCCCGCCGCGACCGCTGCGACCGACGACGTCGGCGAAGACGAGTGGAAGAAGGAAAAGCGCCGCAAGGCCGGCCATACCAAGAAGAGCTCGAGCTGGTGGCCTTTCTAGGCTACTTCGTCACGAGCGCCTTTCGGCGAAGAACGATCTGAGCAGACTGGCGGCTTCGCTTTCAGCCAGTCCGTCATAGACCTCCGGCGCATGGTGACAGGTTGGCTGGGTGAAGAAGCGCCCGCCGCTTTCGACCGCTCCCCCTTTAGGATCTCTCGCACCGTAGTAGAGCCGCCGCAGCCGCGCGAAAGAAATCGCCGCGGCGCACATGGCGCAGGGCTCCAGCGTCACGTAGAGGTCCGCGCCGGTCAGCCGTTCGCTGCCGGTTTCGGCGCAGGCCTGGCGGATGGCAAGGATCTCTGCATGCGCGGTTGGGTCGTTGAGCTCTCGCGTGCGGTTGCCGGCGCGGGCGAGCACGACGCCGTCGCGGACGATCAGCGCCCCGACCGGAACCTCGCCGCGCTCCGCCGCCGCGCGGGCTTCCGCGAGCGCCTCGGCCATGAAATCGCGTCGTGATACGTGCATCTTTCCCTGAATTCCCTCGCGCGAACAAGGCGCACCTGTTAGTTACCCGCCTCGAGAGGCAAAGGCCACATGAGCGACGAACGAAAGAAATCTCCTGGCAATCGCGGCCCCGGTGGAGGTGGTCCTGGCGGACGCGGCCCTTCGGGTGGACCGAAGGGCGGCAAGCCGAGCTACGGCAAGCCTGCCCGAAAGAAGGGCGACCGGCAGCCTGCCTATCGCACGGAACGTACGCCGCGGCCTGCGGGCGCGGCGGCCGAAAAGCGCGAACCGAGGCCACGCCGCGACGATGCGGCAGCATCGGCCGATGCTCCGAAGAGGAGTTTCAAGCCACGTGGAGAGGACCGCGGCGAAAAGCCGGCGCGCGCCGAGGGACGGCCGTTCCGCAAGTCCGGCCCCGGCGAACGCCCTTTTGCAGGCAGAAGTGGCGACAAGCCGTACCGGAAGCCCGCGGAAGCCGGCGAGAAACGCGAGTATCGCCCGCGCCGGGATGATGCGGCCGCCGGCGACGGGCCGAAGCGCGCCTATCGGCCGCGTTCGGAGGGAGACAAGCCCTACCGGAAGCCTGAGGGCGACCGTCCGTTCCGCAAGCCGGCGGAAGCCGGGGAGAAGCGTGAATACCGTCCTCGCCGGGATGACGCGGCTGCTGCCGCCGACGGACCGAAGCGTGCCTATCGGCCACGACCCGATGGCGACAAGCCGTTCCGCAAGCAGGACGGCGACAAGCCCTTCCGCAAGCGTCCCGATGGCGAAGCGCCGCGTCCGGGCGGCCGGTCGCGCCCGTTCGCGGACAGGCCGGCACGCGAGGAGGCTGCGCCCGAGGAGGGCGAGCGCATCGCCAAGCGCCTGGCACGCGCCGGCATTTCGTCCCGCCGCGACGCCGAGGAGATGATCGCCGCCGGTCGCGTCAAGGTGAACGGCAAGGTGCTGGCCTCGCCGGCGATCAATGTCGGGCCCGATGACGTGATCCATGTCGACAACGAGCTGATCCCCGCGATCGAGCGGACGCGGCTGTTCCTGTTTCACAAGCCGGGCGGCGTGGTGACTACCAACCGTGATCCGGAAGGCCGCAAGACCGTCTTCGACGTGCTGCCGCAGGGCCTGCCACGCCTGATGACCATAGGCCGGCTCGACATCAACACCGAAGGCCTGCTGCTCCTGACCAACGATGGCGGCCTTGCCCGCGTGCTCGAACTGCCGGCGACCGGCTGGCTGCGCCGCTATCGCGCCCGCGTCCATGGCCGCGTGGACGAGAAGGCGCTTGCCTCGCTGAAAGACGGCATCGCCGTCGACGGTGTGTTTTACGGCTCGATCGAGGCCTCGCTCGACCGTGAGCAGGGCACCAATGCCTGGCTGACGATCGGCCTGCGCGAAGGCAAGAACCGCGAGGTTAAGAACGTGCTCGGCGCGCTCGGCCTCGACGTGTCGCGGCTGATCCGCGTCTCCTTCGGCCCCTTCCAGCTCGGCGAACTCGCCGAAGGCGCGGTGCAGGAGCTGAAGGGCAAGGCGCTGCGCGACCAGCTCGGCGACCGCCTGATCACGGAGGCCGGCGCAAATTTCGAGGCGCCGGTCGTCACGGAGTTCTCCAACAAGCCGGTTGTTCGCTCCCGCGATCCCGAGCCCGAAGCGGCACCTCGTCGCGAGCGGCGCTCCGAACCCGGCGAGGGCGGTCTGATCAAGAACCGCAAGCGGGCGAGGGAAGACCACCGCGAGGACGTGCTCGGCCGGCTCGGCACCAAGCCGGAGCGCGGCCGTTTCGAAGGCAAGGGTCCGGCCGGCGGCAGGCCGCGCGGGAGGACCGAAAAGCCCTTCGAGCCGCCCAAGACCCGCAGCGCGAATGTCTGGATGGCGCCAGGCGCCCGCCCGCAAGGCAAGCAGGGGAAGCCGAGCGAGGACGTAGCGCCCAGCCGGCGGCCCGAGGGTCCCCGCGACGGCAGCCAGGGTCGCAAGCGCCCCGCGGCGGCTGACGCCTCCTTCCGTCCGCGCGGTCCCCGCAAGCCGCGCAAGGACGATTGATGCGCATTGTCGGCGGCGAGTTCCGCGGCCGCCCGCTTGCGACGCCGCGCTCCAGCGCGATCCGGCCGACCACCGACCGGACGCGCGAGGCTCTCTTCAACGTGCTCGCCCACCGCTACGCGGACAGGCTGGAAGGGGTGCGCGTGCTCGACCTCTTTTCCGGCACCGGTGCGCTGGGGCTGGAAGCCCTGTCGCGCGGGGCCGCCTTCTGCGTCTTCGTCGAGGAATCGGCGGAAGGGCGCGGTCTCGTGCGGGAGAACGTCGAGGCGCTCGGCCTGCAGGGGCGCACCAAGATCTTCCGCCGCGATGCTACGTCGCTCGGTCCTTCGGGAACGCTCGGCTCCTTCGGCCTGCTCTTCGCCGATCCGCCCTATGGCAAGGGCCTCGGCGAGCGGGCGCTCGCGTCGGCGCGGGACGGCGGCTGGATCGTTGCGGGCAGTCTCTGCGTGGTCGAGGAGGGCGCAGATGCGCCGTTTTCACCCGGCGACGGCTTCGAGATCGTCGATGAAAGATCCTATGGCGACACCATCATCCGCTTCGTCGAAGTGACGTAAGACAACAATTTTTCGCGACGGCCATGTTGCGGACACGCGCTTTGGCGACATGTCCCGCTACAATCGCCTGATTCACGGAGGGCTTGGGCATTGCGGCATCATTTCTATCGGCATCTCGCCACGGCGACGGCGGTCTCCCTCGTCGTGCTCGCCTCGCCGGCCGTCATGGCCCAGGAGGTGCGGCAGGAGCCGGTCGCCGATTTCACCCTGGCCAACGGGCTGGAGGTGGTCGTCATCCCGGACCATCGCGCGCCGGTGGTCACACACATGCTCTGGTACAAGGTCGGCGGCTCCGACGAGGAACCCGGCAAGTCGGGCATCGCGCATTTCTTCGAGCACCTGATGTTCAAGGGCACGAAGAACGCGAAGCCCGGTGAGTTCTCCCGTCGCGTCGCCGAGATCGGCGGGCAGGAGAACGCCTTCACCTCTAATGACTACACGGCCTATTACCAACAGGTCTCGCCCGACGTCCTGCCCGATATGATGCGTTTCGAGGCCGATCGCATGCGCAACCTGATCCTCACCGATGAGGTGATCGGACCGGAGCGCGACGTGATCCTCGAAGAGCGCAACTCGCGTGTCGACAGCGATCCGGGCGGCATCCTCGCCGAGGAGATCGACGCGACGCTCTACCAGAACCACCCCTACGGCACGCCGGTAATCGGCTGGAAGCACGAGATCGCCCAACTCAATCGCAAGGACGCGATCGACTTCTACGACCGCTACTACGCGCCCAACAACGCGGTACTGGTCGTTGCCGGCGACGTCGACGCGGAGACGGTCAAGAAGCTCGCCGAGGACACCTATGCCAAGGTGCCGCGCGGACCGGACCTGCCGCCGCGCATCCGACCGACTGAGCCCGAACAGAATACCGCACGCACGGTAACGCTTAAGGACCCGCGCGTCGGCGTGCCGAGCTTCCAGAAGAACTGGCTTGTGCCGTCCTACACGAGTGCCGTGCGCGAGAAGCTCGACGGCGAGCCCGAGGCGCTCGACCTTCTGTCGGAGATCCTTGGCGGCGGCATCCGCAGCCGCCTGCACCAGGAACTGGTCGTCAAGCGCGGCATCGCCTCGTCGGCCGGCGCCTACTATCAGGGCACCGCGCTCGACGACACCGACATCACCTTCTACGGCTCGCCCCGCGGCGCCGCCTCGCTGGCCGAGGTCGAGGCCGCCATTGACTCGGAGATCGCCAAGCTGATCGAAAGCGGCGTCACGCAGGAGGAACTGGACCGCGCCCGCAACCGCTTCCTGCGCAGCCTGATCTTCGCCCGCGACAGCCAGTCCGGCATGGCGCGCATCTACGGTTCGACGCTGACCACGGGGGGTTCGATCCGGGACATCGACGAATGGCCGGACCGCATCAGGAAGGTGACGACGGACGACATCCGCGCCGTCGCGAAGAAATATCTGTCGCCCGACCGGGCAGTGACGGGCTACCTGCTGCCCGCGGGAGGAAACGCCGGATGATCACCCTTCGCATGGCTGCCGGGCGCATCGTCGCCCTAATTTCGCTGGTCCTTCTCCTTGCCCTGCCGGCCCTCTCCGCGGCGCGGGCCGAAGTGAAGATCCAGGACGTCGTCTCGTCAAAGGGCGTCCGCGCCTGGCTGGTGGAGGACTACTCCGTTCCGATCGTCTCGATCCGCTTCGCGCTGCGCGGCGGGTCGACCCAGGACCCGATCGGCAAGGAAGGGCTCGCCAACCTGATGACCGGCCTGTTCGACGAAGGGGCGGGCGATCTCGACAGCGACGCCTTCCAGCTTGGGCTGGACGACGCGGGCGCCGAGATGAGCTTCAGCGCCGGCAGCGATGCGATCTACGGCTCGATGCGCATGCTCGCCGAGGGCCAGGACGAGGCCTTTGCGCTGCTGCGCCTGGCGATCCAGCAGCCGCGCTTCGACGCCGAGCCGCTGAACCGCATCCGCGACCAGATCGTCGCCGGAATCCAGGCGAGCGCGCTCGACCCCTCGACCAAGGGCGAGATCGCCTGGCGTGAGGCCCTCTATGCTGGCCATCCCTACGCGCGGCCGGACGAAGGCACGGAGGCGACTCTGGCCACCATCACGCCCGACGATGTCAGGCAGTTCCACGACCGCGTCTTCGCTCGCGGCAACCTGGTCGTTGGCGTGGTCGGCGCGATCGACGCCGAGACGCTGAAGCGGCGTCTGGACGAACTGTTCGGCGATCTACCGGCTGAGCCGACCCTTTCGCCTGTCGTGCGCGCCGAGCCGAAGTTCGCCCAGCAGATCAACGTGGCTTCCAACCTGCCGCAGACCACGCTGCAGCTCGCCTGGCCCGGCATCGAGCGCAATGACCCGCAATTCTTCGCCGCCTACCTGATGAACCACATCCTCGGCGGCGGCTCGTTCTCGTCGCGCCTCTTCGAGGAGGTGCGCGAGAAGCGAGGCCTCACTTACGGGATCAGCTCCGCGCTGGTGAATCGCGACTATTCCTCTGCGCTGGTTATCGGCACCTCGACCCGGGCCGATCGCGCAGCCGAGACGCTGGCGCTGATCCGCTCCGAGGTGGCGAAAATGGCGACGGAAGGCCCGACCCAGGCTGAGCTCGACTTCGCCAAGAAGTATGTGATCGGCGCCTACGCCATCAACAATCTCGACACGTCGGGCGCGATCGCCCGCACGCTGGTCGAGCTCCAGCTTGACGGCCTGGGCATCGACTATATCGACCGCCGCACTACCCTCATCGAGGCGGTGACGCTGGACGATGTAAAGGCGGCCGCGAAGCGACTGCTCGAGTCTCAGCCGGCGGTGATGGTGCTTGGTCCGGCCCTGCCCCAGAGCGCGGTCCAGTGATGGCACCTGCCGCAGGGCGCACGCGCGGGGACGGCGGTCCGACCTTCGCACTGGCGCTTGGCGGCGGCGGCGCGCGCGGTCTGGCGCATATCCACGCCATCGAGGCTCTGGACGAACTGGGCATCGCGCCGGTCGCAATCGCGGGTTCTTCCATCGGCGCGATCATGGGCGCGGGCATGGCGGCGGGCATGACCGGCGAGGAGATCCATCACTATGCCAAGTCGATCCTCGGCCGGCGCGGCGAGGTTGCCAGCCGCATCTGGAAGTCGCGGCCCGGCAGCCTGCGCGAGGCGGTGGCCGGCGGCTTCAGGCTCGGCCAGTTCGACATCAGCCGCATCCTCAAGGCCTTCCTTCCGGAGGCGGTGCCGGACACGTTTGAGGAACTGAAAATCCCTCTCAAGGTGACGGGAACCGACTTCTACGGGCACAAGGCGGCCGTCTTCGAAAGTGGCGACCTCCTCTCCGCGATCGCCGCGTCGGCCGCCATTCCGGCCGTGTTCCGCCCCGTTCTGCGCGACGGCAGGTACTACATCGACGGGGGCTTCTATAATCCGGTGCCCTTCGACCTTCTGTTCGGCAAGGCCGACATCCTGATCGCGATCGACGTGGTCGGCGCGCCGGACGGAGACCCCGCCAAGGCGCCGAGCGCGCTCGACCTGATGTTCGGCACGAGCCAGCTGATGATGCAGTCGATCATCGAGACGAAGCTGACGCAACGCAGGCCTGACATTTTGCTCCAGCCGCCCGTCTCCCGTTTCCGGGTGCTCGACTTCCTGAAGATCGACACCGTGATGAGCGAGACCGCGGCGCTCAAGGACGAACTCAAGCGCGCGGTCGAGGCGGCGGTGAAGAAACGCGAGCGAAAGTAAGCTTCACGACAGCGTCGCGGCCTTTCCGGTCGAGAACGGCGAATTCGCCGTCGGCGGCGGGGCCGGGATGTTGTCTTCGGCGCCGGAAGCGGCGGTCCGTGCGATCCGCCTCACCAGCCAGAAGCACACGACCGCCGAGGCGACGCCGAAGACGATGGCCCCGAGCGCCCATCCCGCGACCACGCCCTTGGCCCCGTAATACGTGGAGCCTACCCATACGAACGGGATGATGCCAAGCGTCGAGCGCCCCCAGTTGAACAGCGTGCCGTAGCCGGGAAAGCCCAGATTGTTGAATGCCGCGTTGGCGACGAACAGCGTTCCATTGAACAGGAAGCTGCCGGCCGCGAACAGGCAGAAGAAGATCACCAGTTCGCGCGCCTCGCCATGCGCGCCGAACAGGTCCGCGACCTGGTTCGAGAACAGCGCGAGCAGCGCCCACACCGCCAGGCAGTAGACCAGCGTGACGACCAGGCTGTCGCGCATCGTCTCCATCAGTCGTCCGTAGAGCCTGGCGCCGTAGTTCTGGCCGAGGATCGGCCCGACCGCGCCGGACAGCGCAAAGATCACGCCGAACGCGACCGGGATGATGCGGCCGATAATGGCCCAGCCGGCGACGGCGTCGTCGCCGAACTCCGCCATCCGCACCGTGACGTAGGTATTGCCGACCGGCGTGGCGATCTGCGTCAGCAGCGCCGGCACGCCGATGCCGAAGAACGGCCTTGTCGCGGCCTTCAGCCGCGCAAGGTCCGGCAGGCGGATCAGCCGGTGCACGACATGTGCGCCATGCAGGCCGACGGCCAGGATGATGAAGCGCGACAGCACGGTCGCGATCGCGGCGCCGGTGATGCCGAGATCCAGGCCGAAGATGAGCAGCGGGTCGAGGATGGCCGCGGCCACCCCTCCCGACAGCGTCACGTACATCGCCCGCCTGGCGTCGCCGACGCCGCGCAGGATACCGGTCGTGCACATGCCGAGCGCCATGATCGGCGAGGAGGGGATGACGATGCGCAGGAAGTCGGCGCAGATCCGCGCCGTTTCCCCCTTGGCACCCATCCAGCCCACCAGCGTGTCGAGGAACGGCCACATGGCGAGGGCGAGCACGCTCGTCGCGGCTCCCATGAAAACCATCGACGCACCGCCGAGCCGCGCGGCCTCGTTCCGGTCGCCGCGTCCAAGCGCCCTCGACACCAGCGCCGATGCCGCGATGGTGAAGCCGATCGACACCGAAATGGTGAAGAACAGCAGGGTTCCGGCAAAGCCGATCGCCGCCGCCAGCTCCTGCACGCCCAGCATCGAGATGTAGAACAGGTTGAGCGCGTCGACGATGAAGATAGCGATGAGGCCGATCGAACCCGTCGCCGTCATCGAGATCACATGCCGCAAGGTCGATCCTGACGTGAACCGGGCTTGGCGCGGTCGCTCGACCGGCCGTGCCGGCTGCGTCCCTTCCTGTTCCATCTCAGACCTTCCTCCGCTCAGCCGGGCGCCGCCGACGGTTCCCGCTTGTCCGCTTCCTCGATCGCCTTGTCGAGCCGGCGCGCCTCCCGGCTGGGCCTGGTCAGCGGCTCGGGCGACACCGGCGTCGTCGTCAGCGTGCCACTGCCGGCATAGGCGCCGCCGGTCGCCTGCATGGCGAGGCGCTCCTCGTCCCGCCGGCGCACGTCCTCGGCAATCTCCAGCGCCTCCATTTCCGATACGCCAAGCCCCTCGAGGGTGCGGCGGCCGAACATCAGGCCCGACTCGAAGGTCTCCCGCACCTCGTATTCCACGCCCTTGGCGCGCAGCTGCAGCGTATGCGTCCTGTCGTAGGCGCGCACATAGAGTTTAACGTCGGGATAGTCGTGCTGGATCAAGTCGACGATCTTGTCCGTCGTGGCCCGCTCGCGGGTGCAGATCGCAACCACCTTGGCGTCGCGGATGCCGGCGGCCTCCAGCACGTCTTTGCGCGTGCCGTCGCCGAAATAGATGCGGAAGCCGAATTTCTCGACGGCGCGCACCCGGTTGGCCGAGTTGTCTATGATCGTGACCGACGTGCCGCCCGACAGCAGGATTTGCGACGCGATCTGGCCGAAGCGTGAGAATCCGATCATCAGCACGTCCGCGCCCGCCTCGTCGAAGTTCTCCTCGATCTCGTCCGCGTCGAGCGGCGTCTTCAGCCGCTGGCCCAGGCGCACGACGACGGGCGTCAGCGCCATGGAGACGGTCACGATCGCGATCAGCATCGATGCCGTCTCCGCTGAGAGGATCGCCGCGCCGGTCGCTGCCGAAAAGAGCACGAAGCCGAACTCGCCGCCCTGCGGCAGGATCAGCGCCACCTGCAGCGCATCGTCGTGATCGGCACCGAAGAGACGCGCCAGAGGATAGATGATCAGGGCCTTCACCAGCATCATGATCGGCACTGCGATCAGGATGGTGCCCCAATGGTCCCGGATCACCTCGAGGTCGAGCGACATGCCGACCGCCATGAAGAACAGGCCGAGCAGGATGCCGCGGAAAGGCTCGATGCAGGCTTCCAGCTCATGCCGGTAGGATGAATCGGCCAGCATCACGCCCGCCAGGAATGCGCCCATTGCCATGGACAGGCCTGCAAGCTGCATCAGTGTCGCGGCACCAAGCACCACAAGCAGCGCCGCCGCGATCATGGCCTCTCGCGCGCCGGTGTTGGCGATGATGCGGAACAGCGGGTTGAGCAGGTAGCGGCCGGAGACGAACAGGGTCGCCACCGCGGCGGCCGCGATCGAAAGCTCCCTGTAGCCCGATTCCTCCATCTCGACCGCGAAGGGCGCCAGGATTGGAATGACGGCAAGCAGCGGCACGATCGCCATGTCCTGCAGCAGAAGGATGGAGAACGAGATCTGGCCATAGCGCCGGTTGAGCGAGCCCTGCTGTTCGAGGATCTGGGTCGCGAATGCGGTCGACGACAGCGCCAGGCCGAATCCGGCAAGGATCGCCGCCGGCAGCGAGAAGCCGGCGAGCAGAACGGCGAGAGCCGTCAGCACGAGGCCGGTGGTGACCACCTGCGCCGTACCGAGGCCGAATATGTCTTTGCGCATGGCCCACAACCGCGCCGGCTTGAGTTCCAGACCGATGATGAAGAGCAGGAACACGACGCCGAGCTCGCCGAGTTGAAGCAACTGGTCACTGCCGGTGATCAGCAGCGTGACCGGCCCGATGGCGATGCCGGCCGCGATGTAGCCCAGCACCGTCTCTAATCCGAAGCGCTTGAAAAGTGGGGCAGCGATGACCGCTCCACCCAGCATCAGCAACACTTGTGCATAGATCGCCGGTCCGTGCTGTTCCATTCTTCGATCTCGTTTCGTGTTGGCGTCGCGGCGGGATCACCGCCACCCATTGCAGAACCCGAGTGGGAACAATAGATGGGGTCCGGAGCTATGTCCGATCAGATTGAGTCATTTCTGTTTCGAAACGACGCGAAATGACCGGACGTCCGCAGCTACGCCCGGCCGCTCATCGCTCCGCACCTGCGCAGGTCCGCCGCAAGTGCCCAGTCGCAGCATGTTGGAAGCCGTCATGACAGATTCCCCCGATTCGAAGAAACTTGCCGAGCGCGTCGCCGCATTGGTGGATGCAGCGAAGCGGGCAGGGGCCGACGCAGCCGATGCGGTCGCCGTCCGCTCGCGCTCGAAGGGCGTCACTGTCCGTCTCGGCAAGGTAGAATCGACCGAGGCGTCGGAAAGCGACGACATCTCGCTGCGCGTCTTCGTCGGACAGCGCGTCGCCAGCGTCTCGGCCACCGCCTCCTCGGATGCCGGCACGCTCGCCCAACGCGCCGTTGCGATGGCGAAGGTCTCGCCCGAGGACCCCTACCAGGGGCTTGTCGATCCGGCGCTTCTTGCTGACGGCGTCGTCGACCTCGATCTGTTCGACCCGACGGAGCTGTCCGCCGAGCAACTGCGCGAGGCGGCACTGGAAATGGAAGAAGCCGCGCTCGCCATCAAGGGCATCTCCAATTCGGGCGGTTCCAGCGCCGGCGCCGGCATGGGCGGCATGGTGCTGGCCACTTCGCACGGCTTCGTCGGCCACTATGCCGCCACCCGCTTCTCCCGCTCGGTCAGCGCCGTCGCCGGAGAGGGCACCGGCATGGAGCGTGACTACGACTTCTCCTCGCGCCAGCATTATCTCGACCTCGAAAGCGCGGCCGCCATCGGCAGGAGCGCCGGCGAGCGGGCCGTGCGCCGGCTCGGTGGGCGCAAGGTGCCGACCGGGACGATCACCGCTGTCTTCGACCCGCGCGTGGCGCGCGGCATCGCCGGCCACCTCGCCGGCGCGATCAACGGCGCCAGCGTGGCGCGCAAGACGAGCTTCCTGCGCGACATGATGGGCGAGCAGGTCGCTTCCGCGGCCATCACCGTCACCGACGATCCGCTGCGCCGCCGCGGTCAGGCCTCGCGGCCCTTCGACGGCGAGGGCGTACGGGGACAGCCGCTGACAATGGTCGACCGTGGCGTGCTGCGGCACTGGTTCCTGTCGAATTCGGCCGCGAAGGAGCTCGGCCTCGTGACCAACGGGCGCGGCGCGCGCTCCGGTTCGTCCGTGTCGCCGACCTCGACCAACCTGGCGATCGAGCCGGGCGCCATCTCGCCGAAGGACATGATCGCCCGCCTCAAGTCAGGCTTCTACGTAACCGAGGTGTTCGGCCAGGGCGTCAACATGGTAACCGGCGAATACAGCCGCGGCGCCTCCGGCTTCTGGATCGAGAACGGCGAACTGACCTTCCCGGTGACCGAGGTGACGATCGCCTCCAACCTCAAGGACATGTTCCTGGCACTTGTTCCTGCCGACGATCTCGACCGCAATTTCGGCACGGCCGCGCCAACGCTGCTCATCGAAGGGATGACCCTTGCAGGCAGTTGAACCCCGGCTGACGGCCTTCGAGGCCGACCTCGCTTTGATCTCCGACGCCGCGCTGCGCGGCGGCGAGATCGCCATGCGCTATTTCGGTCGCAAGCCGGACGTCTGGATGAAGCCGGGCGATTCCCCGGTCACCCAGGCCGACATCGCCGTCGACACCTATCTGCGTGAGACCCTGCGCGCCGCGCGGCCGGACTATGGCTGGCTGTCCGAGGAGACGGTCGACACGCCCGACCGGCTGAAGACAGAGCGGCTGTTCGTCGTCGACCCGATCGACGGCACCCGCGCCTTCATCGACAAGCGCGACACCTGGTGCGTCAGCATCGCCGTGGTCGAGAAGGGTCGACCACTCGCAGGCGTGCTGGCGTGCCCGGCCAAGGCCGAGTTTTATTCCGCCGCGCTCGGCGGCGGCGCGTTCCTGGACGGAACAGGCCTGTCGATCCGCGAGACCGATGCCTCTCCATCGATCGCCGGGCCGAAGACGATGGTCGATGCCGCGCGCGAGCGCTTCCCGGACCTGCGCACCGTGCCCTACATCCCCTCGCTCGCCTATCGGCTGGCGATGGTCGCGGCCGGTCGCATCGACGCCACATTCGTCAAGCCTAGGTCGCACGATTGGGATCTGGCGGCCGCCGATCTCATCCTCACGGAGGCTGGAGGCGGGATTCGTGCGCGAGAGGGCGGTTCGCCATTTTATGGCGGCGTCAGTCCGCAGCACGGCTCGCTTGTCGCGGGCGGCCCTTATCTACTAGACAGGCTCTCGGATATTCTGATCCGCCAGGACGCCTGAATCGGCCGCGCGATCTGCGACCGGTCGGAATCGAACGTACGAGGAGAAGGCCATGTCTGACGATGGCGAAAGGAAGCAGCTTCTGCATCTCGTCTTCGGTGGCGAGCTGAAGTCGTTGAAGGGGCTCGAATTCCGCGACCTCGAAGGCCTCGACATCGTCGGTATCTTTCCCGACTACAAGTCGGCCGAGCTTGCCTGGCGCGCCAAGGCGCAGGCCAGCGTCGACAACGCGCACATGCGCTACTTCATCGTCCATCTGCACCGCCTCCTCGACCCCGATTCGCAACAGGCGGCCGGGCGCTAGTCGGTGAGCGTGGGAGACATGTCCGCCGAGGACGAGGCGCCGCAGCCTGTGCGCAAGCGCAGCCCGATCGGCCGCCTCTGGCGGAAGATCCGCAAGCCGCTGGCGCAGTCGACCATGGTGAAGAACCTGCTCGCCTCGGCGATCGCGTCGGGCCTGCGCTTCGTCAAGGCGACGAACCGGATCGCGCCCGGCTCCGATCCGGTGGACAGCTTCCTCGATGTCCGCTCGAACAATATCTACGTGCTCTGGCACGGCCAGCATCTGCTTGCCCCGGCCTTCGTGCCGAAAGGGCAGCGCTTGCCGACCATGTTCTCGCGCAGCGCCGACGCCGAACTCAACGCGCTGGCCGCAAGCCGCCTCGGACTGGAGCCCGTCAGGGGATCAGGCGGGCGCGACGGTAAGCATTCGATCGAAAAAGGCGGTGCGAGGGCGCTGATTGCCCTCAAAAAGGCGCTCGACCAGGGCAAGTCGGTCTGCATGATCGCAGACATACCGCACGGAACCCCGCGCGAGGCGGGGCTCGGCGTGATCACCCTGTCGAGGATATCCGGCCGGCCCATCGTCGGCGTCGCCTTCGCCACGAGCCGGCGCAAGGTGCTCGAAAAGAGCTGGGACAAGACGACGATCAACCTGCCCTTCGGGCGTTGCGGCATCGCCTCCACCGAGGAAATCCAGGTGCCGGCAGGTGCGTCCGAGGCGGAGATGGAATACTACCGCCGCCGCCTCACCGACGCTCTCAACGCGGCGACGAAGCGCGCCTACAGCCTGGCAGACGACCGCACATGAGCGAACGCTGGGCACGCGCACTGTTGGGCACATATCGCTGGGCCGGAGCCGCGGCCTATCCGCTGGTCGGCGGCTATATCGCCTGGCGCACCAGCAAGGGCAAGGAGGAGCGTAGCCGCCGGCGCGAGCGCTACGGCTTCCCTGGAGCGGCCCGCCCGCATGGCCCGCTCGTCTGGTTCCACGCCGCGAGCGTCGGCGAGACGCTCGCCGTGGCGCCGCTGGTCGAGCGCATCATAGGCCTCGGTATCAACGTGGTGCTGACCACCGGGACCGTGACCTCCGCCGCCGTGGTGCGCGACCGCTTCAGCGAAGGCGTGATCCACCAATATGTGCCGCTGGACCTGACCCCGGCGCTGAACCGCTTCCTCACCCACTGGGCGCCGGATCTCGCCATCATTGCCGAATCCGAGATCTGGCCGATGACGATCCTGGAGCTCGGCTCGCGCCGCATCCCGCAGATCCTCGTCAACGGCCGTATGTCCGACCGCTCGTTCGAATCGTGGAAGAAGCGCTCCTACATCGCCGAGGCGCTGTTCGAGAACCTCTCGCACGTCATCGCGCAGTCGGAAATCGACGGCGAGCGCTTCCGCACCCTGGGCGCGAGGCCCGTGACGGTGTCGGGCAACCTTAAGGGCGACACCGAGCCGCTTCCGGTGGACGACGCCGCGCTGGCGCTGATCGGCGGCCAGATCGGCAAACGCCCGACATGGGCGGCGGTGTCGACCCATGAGGGCGAGGAGCAGGTGGCCGTCTCCGTCCATCGCCTCCTGAAGCAGCGGCATCCCGACATCCTGACGATCATCGTGCCGCGCCATCCCAAGCGCGCCGACGCGCTGGAGGCAGAGTTCGCGGCCATGGGCCTGAAGGTGGCACGCCGCAGCCGCAACGACCGCATCCTCTATGACACCGACATCCTGCTCGGCGACACGATCGGCGAGATGGGACTCTACCTGCGCCTGACCGAGATCGCCTTCGTCGGCCGTTCGCTGACGGCGGAGGGCGGCCAGAACCCGCTCGAGCCGGCGCTGCTCGATACGGCGGTACTGGCCGGGCGCAACGTGCAGAACTTCCGCGACGCCTACCAGAAGCTCGTCGACCGCGGCGGCGCCAGGCTCGTTCGCGACGCCGACATGCTGGCGGGCGCGGTGAACTTCCTCCTCACCAACCCGGCCAAGCGCCGCGAGATGATCGCCGCGGGTCGCGAGACGGTCGAGGCCATGCGCGGCGCGCTCAACCTCACGCTCAAGGCGCTGGAGCCCTATGTCCAGCCGCTGATCGTCAAGGCCCGCCTCGAGCAGGCCAACGGCCGCCGGGCGAGATGATGGCAAGCGAGGCCCCGCCCTTCTGGTGGGATCGTCCCGACTGGAGGTCGGCGCTGCTGTGGCCGGTCTCGTCAGTCTACGGGCTGGTCGCTGCCCGCCGCATGCTGAATGCGCGACGCGAGCATGTCGGAGTGCCGGTGCTGTGCGTCGGCAACCCGACCGTCGGCGGGGCCGGCAAGACGCCGGTCGCCATCGCGCTCGCTCAGCAGGCCCGCCGCATGGGCCTGGAGCCGGGCTTTCTGTCGCGCGGCCATGGCGGCAGCCTGTCAAAGCCGCATCTGGTCGATCCGCACCACGACAGCGCCAAGTCGACCGGCGACGAGCCGCTTCTGCTCGCCAGCGAGGCGCCGACAGCGGTGACGCCCAACCGTGCGGCGGGCGCGCGGCTGCTGATCGCGGAGGGATGCGATTTCCTCATCATGGATGACGGGTTCCAGAGCGCGCATATCCATTACGACTACGCGCTCCTGGTGGTGGACGCGCAGCGCGGCCTCGGCAACGGCCACATCATCCCGGGCGGTCCGGTGAGGGCGCCGCTGGTCGACCAGATCCGCCATGCCCACGCGGTTCTGCGCATGGGCGAGGGCGAAGCGGCCGACGCGCTGGTGCGGCTCGCCGCGCGCGCCGGACGCCCGATCTACGACGCGGTCGCCCGGCCGCGCCCCGGCAGCGGGGTCGAGGGCCGCGCGCTGCTGGCCTTTGCCGGTATCGGCCATCCGGACAAGTTCTTCCGCACCGTCGAGGAGGCGGGCGGCAGGCTCGTCGCAACGCGGCCTTTCCCCGACCATCACTACTACACCGACGAGAACCTCGCCGAGCTGCTCGAACAGGCGGATGCAGCAGGCGCCGACCTGGTCACGACGGCAAAGGATGCCGTGCGCATCCGCCACGCCTCCGAGGTTGCCGCGCGACTTTTGCAGCGGCTCTCCGTCATCGAGATCGACCTGGAATTCGATCCGCCGGGAATTCCGGAACGGATCATCGGCGACACGATCGCCGCGTTCGAACGGTAGGGTTGCTCAGCCGCGCTTGCGCAGGCCGGGATTGGCGTCGATTTCACGCTTCAGCGAGATGGCAGCGGTGAGATAGGCCTCCTGCCGCGCGACGCTCCAGTATTTGAGCTCGTCGAGCGGTATTGCCTCACCCGTCACCGCGCAGCGCACGAACGAGCCCGGACTGGCGACCTGGAAGTCGCCGTCGAGATAGCGGATGCGCGCTTCCTTCGCGCCGGGGCCTTCGAAACGGTTCATGTCTGCTCGCGTCCGCCTGACCCCGAAAATCGGAATCGATTTTCGGAAGGATCATGCGCCAACTCAAAGTGTTAGAGCGTCCTTTGCGCGTCCAATAGGACGCGCGGCGCTCTAATGCGCCTCATCCGCCATACTTCGCGCGGGAAATCAAGCTGCCGCCGCGGCGCGGGCCGCTCATCGCCGCCCGAACAGCCGTTCGATGTCGGCGAGCTTCAGCTCGATATAGGTCGGGCGGCCGTGATTGCACGTTCCGGAGCCCGGCGTCGCCTCCATCTGCCGCAGGAGCGCGTTCATCTCCTCCGGCCGCAGCTTGCGGCCCGACCGCACCGAGCCGTGGCAGGCCATCGTCGCGGCGATCGCGTCGAGCCGCCTGGTCAGGGTCTCGGTCGTGTCGTGCTCGCCGATCTCGTCGGCGAGGTCGCGGATCAACTGCCCGGCATCCACCTCGCCCAACATGGCCGGCGTCTCGCGCACGGCGACCGCGCCTGGGCCGAAGCGCTCGACCGACAGGCCGAAACGGCGCAGTGTGTCCGCGTGCCTGGCGAGCCTTTCGGCATCGTCCTCGCCGAGATCGACAATCTCCGGCACCAGCAGCATCTGGGCGGGAACGCCGCGGCTCGCCAGTGCCGTCTTCAACTGCTCGTAGACCAGCCGCTCATGCGCGGCGTGCTGGTCGACGATGATGAGCGAATCCCGCGTCTGTGCGACGATGTAGTTCTCGTGCACCTGCGCGCGCGCTGCACCCAGATCCCGGTCGAGCAGGTCCACCGGCGGCTCCGATGCATCCGCGCGCATGTCGGTGGAGCGCGCCGTCTCGAACACGGCCTGCATCGCCTCGCCGAACCCACCCGCCGGGCCGAAGGAGCGGGCGGGCTGCGGTGTCGTCCATAGCGGGGCGTTCACACCGGTATCGCCGCGAGGCCACGCCGGCGCTGCGGCTGCGGCGCCGTCTGCGCGGAACGCGGCCATCATGCCGTCCGCGCCGCTCGTCGCCGCCCGGATGCCGGAACGCGCCAAGGTCTCGCGGATCGCACCGACGATCAGGCCGCGCACGAGGCCCGGATCGCGGAAGCGCACGTCGGACTTCGCCGGATGCACGTTGACGTCCACCAGGGCCGGGTCGAGCGTCAGGAACAGCGCGGTGACCGGATGCCGGTCGCGCGGCAGAACGTCGGCGAAACCGGCGCGCAGCGCGCCGGCGATCAGCTTGTCGCGCACCGGTCGGCCGTTGACATAGGCGAACTGCTGCAGCGCGTTCGCCCGGCTGTAGGCGGGGATGGAGATGTAGCCGTCGAGCCGCACGCCTTCCCGCAGCGCGTCGACGGCGAGCGAATTCTCGGCGAATTCACGGCCGAGCACCTGCGCCACGCGCGCAAGCCGGCCTTCGGGGCCTTCGCCGGCGGGAGCTAGGTCGAGCGTGCTGCGGTCGGGTCCGGACAGGCTGAACCGGACTTCGGGGAACGCGATCGCGATGCGCTTGACCGTGTCGGCGATCGCCGTCGCCTCCGCGCGCTCGCCCTTCATGAACTTCAGCCGCGCCGGCGTCGCAAAGAACAGGTCGCGCACCTCCACCAGCGTGCCGCGATTGGCGGGCGCCGGGCGCACGGACGCGACGCGGCCGCCGTCCACCGCGATCTCCGCGCCGTTTTCCGCCTCTGCGGTCCGCGACCGGATCGCGAGCTTCGACACCGAGCCGATCGATGGCAGAGCCTCGCCGCGGAAGCCCAGGGCACGGATGTCGTTGATGTCGTCGGTGAGCTTGGAGGTGCAGTGGCGCGCCACCGCGAGCGACAGCTCGGCCTCCGGAATGCCCGAGCCGTCGTCGGTGACGCGGATGAGGCTGAGCCCGCCGCCGGCCGTCGCGACGTCGACGCGGGTTGCGCCTGCGTCCAGCGCGTTCTCGACCAGTTCCTTAACGACGCTCGCCGGCCGCTCGATGACCTCGCCGGCGGCGATCTGGTTCACCATCGTTTCGGAGAGGGGGCGGATTGGCATTCCGCCATCTTACCGGGATTCGCCCCGGCCGCGAAAGCGGTGTGGCGAACGCCCGGACGAATGTGTCAGGCGACGTTGCTTGCGGCGAGCCGGATGACCGGTTTCTTCGGCGAGCGCTGTGCCAGCCAGCTGCGTGCCTGATCGACCGGCATCGGGAAGGCGATGGAGTAGCCCTGCACCTGTTCGCAGCCGATCTTGAGCAGCGAGGACAGTTCCTCCTCCGTCTCCGCGCCCTCGGCGATGATGGAGATGCCGAGCCCGCGCGCGAGCTCGGTGATCGCCTTGACGATCGCGCTGTTGTCGTCGTTGGTGTTGATCTTCTGCACGAAGCGGCGGTCGATCTTGAGCCGGTCGATCTCGTTCGGGTTGACGTGGCTGAGCGAGGCGTAGCCGGTACCGAAATCGTCGAGCTCGAGATGAACGCCCGCCGCGCGGATCAGCCTGAGCTTGCCTGCGATGCCCGTCTTCTCGTCGTCCAGGATCACCGATTCCACGATTTCGAGGGAGAGCTTCTGCGGCGGCAGGCCGTGCTTCTCCAGCGTGCCGAACAAGAATTTGGCGAAATCCGCCTCGCGCAGTTCGGTGCCCGACGCGTTCACGGCGAGCCGGCCAAACTGGATCCCGTTGTGGTGCCACTCCGCCGCCGCCCCGATCGCCTTGTCCATGACAATCTTGCCGATCTCGGCCATCAGCCCGGTTTTCTCGGCGATCGGGATGAACTCCCCGGGCGAGATCATGCCGCGCTCCGGATGCGGCCAGCGCACCAGCGCCTCGATGCCGGCCACCGAGCCGTTGAGCAGCGACACCTGCGGCTGGAAATAGACCTCGAAGGAGCGGTCGGCGATCGCCGAGCGCATGTCGCGCTCCAGCATCTTGCGGTAGTCGAGCTCGCGGCGCAGTTCGTCCGAGAAGAAGCAGAACGAGCCGGTGGCCGATTTCTTGGCGTTGTAGAGTGCGAGGTCCGCGTCGACCAGGAGGTCGCTCGCATTGTCGGCATCGACCGGATAGACGGCGATGCCGGCGCTCGCCGCGCACTGGATCGTCACACCCTCGAAGTCCATCGGCTCGCCGATGCGGTCGAGAACACGCTTGGCGACCATGCCGATGTCCTCGGTACGGCCGGCGCCGGTGAGTACGATGACGAATTCGTCGCCGCCGAGCCGCACGCACATGTCCGAGGCGCGCGAGGTCTCGCGCATGCGCCGCGCCGTCGTCGCGAGCACGTAGTCGCCGGCCGCATGACCGATCGTGTCGTTGATCTGCTTGAAGCCGTCGAGGTCGATCTGCAGCACCGCGATGCGCTCGCCGCGGCGCTTGGCGCCGCTGATCTGGGTGTCGAAATGGTCGATCAGGAAGGCGCGGTTGCGCAGCCCCGTCAGCCCGTCATGCGCGGCGAGGAAGGCCATGGAGTTGCGCGCCTCGACAAGTTCGCTCGTCTTGCGGCCGATCGCGTTCGCCATCGGGCGGAAGATGAAGATCGCCACGGCACCGAGCAGCAGGAGGGTGAGCACGTACAACGCCCGATGCACTGTGAGCATGTCGCCGAGGCGCGTGTTGATCAGCGCTTGGAGGCGTTCGCGCAGCTCCGTATAGGCGAGGAGCGTGGTGTTTGCGACGGTGGCGTCGAGATGGGCGAGTTCGAAGCGTGGCGAATAGCCCGACGCCATGACGTCCATCCCAGCTTCCTGTTCGCTGGCAGCGACGAAACGCCGTGCGCGGGCGGCGAGCTCGGTGGTGAAATGGTCGAGATGAAACGGCTGCGCGAACAGGACCTGTTCGAACATCGCGCGGTCGCGCGGCTGCACCGATGCGTCCTCGACGCCGGAAAGGTCGAGCAGCTTGTCATAGTTGCGTTCGAAATCGGTGATCGAGGCGGAGAGGGCGGCAAGCATCTCGGGCCTCGCCTCCGGCCGGGTGAGTTGTACCTGGTTCGCGAGGAACACGATGCGCTGTGAGAGCGTGCCTTGCGTGCCGACGAGCATCAGAAGCTCGCGGTTGGCGCGGTGCTCGGACAGTTTCTGATCGAGCAGCCAGTATGACGCCGTCGCCATCGCGGCGATCAGGGTGAGGGCGATCCAGTAAGTGACCTTCATCTGCCGTGTCAGGCGTGAAGGTCCCGCAGTCTGAGAAGAGTCGTCCATCAAGAGGCGTCCCGGATGCGCATGTGTCCGTCTGCATTCTTCTGGCGAGGAGGTTAATGTCTGGAGAAGGAATCCTCGCTTTGCGCCGCCCGCACCGGCTATCGACATCGCTGGTTAGGAACGATTTGAGCGTATGGCTAAAATGCGATGAATGCCCGCTCCCGAAAGGCGCCCGACGAAGGGCTTTCGTCCGGCCGCGAAATCGGCTTTAAGGGCGCCGGATTTCTCGCGAAGGAATGAAGCCGATGAACATGGAACACAGGCCGGCCAAACTGGCGGGTTTCGTCTGGAACGATCCCTTCCTGCTGGAAGACCAGCTTTCCGAGGACGAGCGCATGATCCGCGACGCGGCGGCCGCGTTCGCCGCGGACAAGCTCGCGCCGCGCGTGGAGGATATGTATCTCAACGAGACCTCAGATCCGTCGATCTTCCGCGAGATGGGCGAGGCGGGCCTGCTGGGCGTCACGGTTCCCGAGGAATATGGCGGCATCGGCGCGAATTATGTGACCTACGGCCTCGTCGCCCGCGAGGTGGAGCGCGTCGACAGCGGTTACCGCTCGATGATGAGCGTGCAGTCCTCGCTGGTGATGTATCCGATCTATGCCTACGGCTCCGAGGAGCAGCGGAAGAAGTATCTGCCGAAGCTGGCGTCGGGCGAGTTCATCGGCTGCTTCGGCCTGACCGAGCCGGAGGCCGGCTCCGACCCGGGCGGCATGAAGACCCGCGCCGAGAAGACCGCAGGCGGCTACCGGCTCAACGGCGCCAAGATGTGGATCTCCAACGCGCCGATCGCCGACGTGTTCGTGGTCTGGGCCAAGCTGAAGAACGAGGACGGCAAGGACGAGATTCGCGGCTTCGTGCTCGAAAAGGGCATGAAGGGCCTGTCGGCGCCGAAGATCGAGGGCAAGCTGAGCCTCCGCGCCTCGATCACCGGCGAAGTGGTGATGGAGAATGTCGAGGTCGGCGAGGATGCGCTGTTGCCCAACGCGCGCGGCCTCGGCGGTCCGTTCGGCTGCCTCAACCGCGCCCGCTACGGCATCTCCTGGGGCGCTCTCGGCGCGGCGGAGGACTGCTGGTTCCGCGCCCGCCAGTATGGCCTCGATCGCAAGCAGTTCGGCAAGCCGCTCGCCGGCACACAACTCTACCAGAAGAAGCTCGCCGACATGCAGACCGAGATTTCGCTCGGCCTGCAGGCCTCGCTGCGCGTCGGCCGGCTGATGGACGAGCACAAGATGGCGCCGGAGATGATCTCGATCGTCAAGCGCAACAACTGCGGCAAAGCGCTCGACATCGCCCGCCAGGCCCGCGACATGCACGGCGGCAACGGCATCCAGATCGGCTATCACGTCATGCGCCACGCGGCGAACCTGGAGACGGTCAACACCTACGAGGGCGCGCACGACGTGCACGCGCTGATCCTCGGCCGGGCGCAGACGGGCATCCAGGCGTTCTTCTGATGACAACGAACGCCACGGCGGGCGCAGGCGACCCGCGCGCCGAGGTGACGGAACTCGTCACCCTGCGCGACGTCCTGCGCTATGCCGTGTCGGCCTTCTCGGCCGCTGGCCTGCATTTCGGCCACGGCTCCGACAATGCGCTCGACGAGGCGGTGTTCCTGATCCTGGAGACGCTCCACCTGCCGGTGGACGACTTCAACGCCTTCGCCGACGCGCGGCTCACCCAGCGCGAAAAGGCGCTGCTCGGCGAGCTCATTGCTCGCCGTGTCGAGGAGCGGCTGCCGGCGGCGTATCTCACCGGCCGAACCTATCTGATGGGCGTGCCGTTCCGCAGCGATGCCCGCGCGCTCGCTCCCCGTTCCTTCATCGCCGAGCTGCTGCGCTCGCCGCTTTTCGACGGTACGGACGAGGGGATCGGCCTGATCGATGACCCGCTGTCGGTGACGTCGGTTCTTGATCTCTGCACCGGCGGCGGTTCGCTGGCGATCTTCGCGGCTTACGCCTTCCCGAATGCCGAGGTTGACGGCGCGGACCTGTCGACGCAGGTGCTGTCGCTCGCGACCGAGAACGTCGCCGACCACGGGCTGGAAGACCGCGTCCACCTGTTCCAGGGCGACCTGTTCGACGCCGTGCCCGGCCGCGCCTACGACCTCATCATCACCAACCCGCCCTATGTGGGGCGCGAGGCGATGGAGGCACTGCCGCGGGAATTCCGCCACGAGCCGGCAATGGCGCTCGACGGCGGCGAGGACGGTTTCGACATCGTCCGCCGCATTCTCGCCGAGGCAGGAAACCATCTCAATCCGGGCGGCGGGCTGCTCTGCGAGATCGGAACCGACCGCGATCTGCTCGAGGCCCAATATCCGGATACACCCTTCCTCTGGCTCGACACCGAAGGCAGCGAGGGCGAGGTGTTCTGGCTGACGCGCGAGCAGTTGCCGGACTGACGGTCAGGCGTGCGCGCGGCGCGCCCTTGTGTTGATGGCCTTGCACACCTGGTTCCGGCCCGCGGCCTTCGCCTGATAGACGGCGGCATCGGCCTCTTCCATCAGCCTGGCGAATGATCTCGGCCTGTCCGGGCTTCGCACGCTGAAGCCGATGCTCGCGGTCACGACGCGCCTGATCCGCTTCGATCCGGAGGCATGGGCGCCTTCGACGTTGGCGCGCATCCGCTCGGCGACCGATTCGGCGATGTCCCGCGTGGCCTCGGTCAGGACCACGACGAATTCCTCGCCGCCAAGGCGCGCGACGAGGTCAAGATGCGGCCGCACGCTGGATCGCAGCGCATCCGCGACCGCCACGAGGCAGGCGTCGCCTTCGACGTGGCCGTACGTGTCGTTGTAGGACTTGAAGTGGTCGATATCGACGACGAGCACGGCGCAGGAGGCAGGCGCTGCGCGCCCGAAGGACATCAGCCGGCGGCGATTGGCGACCCCGGTGAGTGGATCGGTGGTGCTCAGCACCTCGAGCTCGCGGTTCGCGCTCTCCAGCGCCGCGGTGCGTTCTTCGAGGCGCTCCGCCAGGCGCTTGTTCTCGATCGACAGGCGCAGTGCCATCACCAGTCTCCGGCCGAGGTCGCGTCCGATCAACATGGAAAACGGGGCGAGGAGGAAGAAGCCGACGGCAATGACCCAGCCGAATTCGAGCGAGCTGAACAGCGCACCCACGGCGTAGCACCAGAAGATCGGAAAATGGAACAGGTTGTAGGCAGTCTGATGCACCACCGAGGGTATCGAGACGGTCACGGCGCCGAGGCCGATCGATATCGTCAGCAGCGCCTGCTGCCCGGTGGCTATGCTCAGCATCCACCCGCCGCCAATCCCCCAGGCCAGGCCGGACAGGAGATGCATCACGCAGACGAAGCGCTCCCATGCCTCGTCCGTCCATCCAGACGGAATGCTCCGTACCCGCATCGCGGTGGTGATCACATTCGTCGCCGCGATCGCGAAAATGCAGGCAAACCAGATCATCAGTCCCGCTGCGATCTCGGGAGACCAGTAGACGTAGACGGACAGCGATGCCGCGATGATGCTGAGAAACGAGGCCGGGGACGAACTGTGGATGGCATCCATCTGCAGCGAGAGGATCGACCTGTCGTCGTGTGTCGGCTCGGAAGCTGCTGTCGGCACGAAACATCTCTCCCCGGAAGCAGCTATCCTAGCGGAACCAGCTTTAACAATTGATGTCGTGCCTGCCTGCTGCGCGAATGCAAACTGGGGAGCTATTTTGTCGTCGACCTGAACTTGCCCATCAGATAGGGCCCCGACCGGACCGGCTCGTATTTCGGCCGCTCGCCCGCCGCCAGGAACTGAGGCAGCACCGTGATCTCCGCATCCCAGTTCGGCTGGTGGAAGAAGGCGAGGCTCTGGCGACGTTCGCCGCCGCCCTCGTCCGCTCCCGGATTAACCACGCGATGGAGCGTGGAGACCCAGCGGTCATTGGTCCACAATCCCATAAGATCGCCGATATTGATCACGAAGGCGCCGGGCACGGGCGGCACGGGCGTCCATTCGCCGTCGGGCGAAAGGATCTCGAGCCCCTTCGAGCCCTCTTGCGGCAGGAGGATCGTCAGCGTGCCATAGTCGG
This sequence comes from Mesorhizobium australicum, assembly GCF_900177325.1. Classification (NCBI taxonomy): domain Bacteria; kingdom Pseudomonadati; phylum Pseudomonadota; class Alphaproteobacteria; order Hyphomicrobiales; family Phyllobacteriaceae; genus Mesorhizobium; species Mesorhizobium australicum. The sequence continues at coordinate 1,801,713 of NZ_FXBL01000004.1, forward strand.
TATGCGCGCCGGCGCGTAGCTGCCCCGGCTCCGGCGGCACCGCCTGCTCGGGATAGTTCAGCGCTCTCAGCGCGCTGATCGGATGGTCGATGAAGGAATCGAAATAGTGCTCCGGCAGGCCGATCGCGACGGCGAAGACGCGCATGATACGCTGCGCCAGATCCTCCATCGCGCTGTAGTAGGCGGTCCATGCCGCGCGGAAGCCCGCGGGCGCCGCCGGCCAGATCGTCTCGGCATAGCAGAAGGCGAGCGCGTCCTTGTCGTCCAGTCCTGCCGGAACCGAAAGCGGCCCGCCGTTGAAGCTCTCCTTCAGGTCCGGCGGCGTGTCCACGCCCTTCGACTTCGCCAGCGCCTCCAGCTTGGGGCCGAGATAGCCGTAGGGATAACCGGCATAGGGTGCGCGGGCGGCGTACTTCTCCTCGTAGGGAAGGTCGAAGAAGGCCTTGGCCTGGTCCCAGACGCCATCGATCACGGCCCGCGGCACGCCGTGATTTGTGATGGCGAGGAAACCGGTGGAGCGGCAGATCCCGTCGACCTCGGCGCCAAGCGCCTCGCGTTCGGCGCCGCCGGCCTTTTCGAACCGGCCGAGATCGAAAACCGGAAATGCTGCTGTCCTGGCCATGCCCGTCTCCATGCTGCGATGCCGGACAATAACCCAGCACGATGGCGTGTCGACAGGCCGGGAGCATCCCGCCGCGTCGCGGTTTCCTCAACGTAACTCTTCGGTTTCAAAGCGTCGACGAAGGGCCGCCCGTGCGCCTTCGAGCCGAAACGCGGCGCTCCTAGATCGGATGAGCCGCGGCGGCGACGCCTTGCGGCGCTCATGAAAGGACAAGACACTATGAGCATCCAGAAGAAGTCGGCCCCCGCCGAGCACCTCCTCATGTTTCTCGATACGCTGGTGAGCGTGCGCCTGTCGGCCTCCGCCGGCGAGGACCGCATCAGCATCATCGAGCACCGCATGCCCTACGGCTCCAAGACGCCGATGCACATCCACCGCAAGGAGGACGAAGTGTTCCACGTGCTCGACGGCACGATGCGCTTCCGCGTCGAGGGCAAGGACACGGTGGCGCATGCCGGCCAGATCGTTTTGGCGCCGAAGGGCATCCCGCATGCCTTCCGCGTCGAGTCGGTCTCTGGCGCACGCTGCCTGACCATCACCACCGGTGGTGATTTCGAGCGCATGCTGCGCGAGATGGCCAAGCCCGCGGCGTCTGCCGAGCTGATGCCCTATGTCGAGCCGAACCTGCATATCCAGCAGGCGCTCGCCATGGCTTGCGCGCGCAACAACATCGACATCATCGGCGGGCCGATCGCCTGACAGATGACGGCGGGCGAACCGCACTGGTTCGCCCGCTCATGACAGGTCGTTTTTGCGGTAGATTTCCGGCCGCGCAGGCGCGATTGTCCCCAACCGACAAGGGGATTCTCAATGCGCGACGCCTTCATCTCGCATCTCGCTGCCGAGCTCGACGGATTGAAATCCGGCGGCCTCTACAAGAGCGAGCGCGTCATCACGTCGATGCAGTCTGCCGAGATCGAGGTGGCAGGCGGTGCACATGTGCTCAACTTCTGCGCCAACAACTATCTCGGCCTCGCCGACTCGGAGGATCTGCGCGAAGCAGCAAAGGCCGGCCTCGACCGCTACGGCTACGGCATGGCCTCGGTGCGCTTCATCTGCGGCACGCAGGAGGAGCACAAGCAACTCGAGGCCCGTATCTCCTCCTTCCTCGGTTTCGAGGACACGATCCTCTACGGCTCCTGCTTCGACGCCAATGGCGGCCTGTTCGAGACGGTGCTATCCGAGGAGGACGCGGTCATCTCGGACGCGCTCAACCATGCCTCGATCATCGACGGCGTGCGTCTCTCCAAGGCGCAGCGCTTCCGCTATGCCAACAACGACATGAAGGCGCTGGAGGAGGAGCTGAAGAAGGCGGAAGACTGCCGCTTCAAGCTGATCGCCACCGATGGCGTGTTCTCGATGGACGGCATCATCGCCAATCTTGGCGGCGTCTGCGACCTCGCCGAGAAATATGGCGCGATGGTCATGGTGGACGACAGCCATGCCGTCGGCTTCGTCGGCAAGCACGGGCGCGGCTCGGCGGAGCATTGCGGCGTCGAGGGACGCGTGGACATCATTACCGGTACGCTCGGCAAGGCGCTCGGCGGCGCCTCGGGTGGCTATACTTCCGGCCGGCGCGAGGTGGTCGACTGGCTGCGCCAGCGCTCGCGGCCCTACCTTTTCTCCAACACGCTGATGCCGGCGATCGCCGCTGCCTCGCTGAAAGTGTTCGACATCGTCGAGAAGGGCGATGCACTTCGGGCAAAGCTCGCCGGCAACGCCGTGCGCTTCCGCGAGAAGATGACGAAAGCCGGCTTCACCCTCGCCGGCGCAGACCATCCGATCATCCCGGTCATGCTGGGCGACGCAGCGCTGGCTCAGGAGATGGCGGCGCGGATGCTCGCGCGGGGGATCTACGTGATCGGGTTCTCGTTCCCGGTCGTGCCGAAGGGCCAGGCGCGGATCAGGACGCAGATGTCGGCGGCGCATTCGCACGCGGACATCGACAGGGCGGTCGAGGCTTTTGTCGCAGTCGGTAAGGAACTCGGTGTGGTATAAGACGTGGTCGCAGACGACCCGGAGACCGCAGGATGATCATCGCCGAGATGGACAAGTCTGAATGCATGGCATTGCTCGGATCATCTCAGCTCGGAAGGCTGGCCTGTGCCAAAGGCGGGCAACCCTATGTGGTTCCGATTACCTTCGCTGCCGACGGTAACTTTCTTTACGGCTTTTCCCTGTTGGGCCTGAAGATCGATTGGATGCGGGACAAACCGGCCGTCTGCGTGCAGGTGGACGAGTTCGGCGCGGCGCGGGAATGGCGAAGCGTCGTGGTCAACGGCCGCTATGAGGAACTGCCGGACCGTATCGGCTGGAAGCAGCAGCGGGAGCATGCCTGGTCGCTGCTCAGCCGGCACGCGCAGTGGTGGGAGCCGGGTGGTCTGAAGCCCATGGCAGAGACGCCCGCGCCTCACCTCTTCTACCGGATCATCATGGACGAGATCACCGGGCGGCATGCCAAGGATGACTCGAACTAGCAGGAAGCATGTTTCCCGGAGCCATGCCATGTCGAACATGATGCGCGCACTCGTGAAGGCCAGGCCCGAGCCCGGCATCTGGATGGAGCGCGTGCCGATCCCGGAGGTCGGACCGAACGACGTGCTGATCAAGGTGAGAAAATCCGCTATCTGCGGCACCGACGTGCATATCTACAACTGGGACCAGTGGGCGCAGAAAACCGTGCCTGTTCCGATGGTGACCGGCCACGAATTCGTCGGCACGGTGGCCGACGTCGGCTCAGCCGTGACCGAATACAAGCTCGGCCAGCGCGTCTCGGGCGAAGGGCACATCGTCTGCGGCCATTGTCGCAACTGCCGTGCGGGCAGGGGGCATCTCTGCCGCAACACGCTGGGCGTCGGCGTCAACCGGCCGGGCTCGTTCGGCGAATACGTCGCGATCCCGCAGCACAACGTTGTGCCGATCCCGGACGACATACCGGACGAGGTGGCCGCCATCTTCGATCCGCTCGGCAACGCCGTGCACACGACGCTGTCCTTCGATCTCGTCGGCGAGGACGTGCTGGTCACCGGCGCCGGGCCGATCGGCATCATGGGCGCGCTGGTGGCGCAATGCGTCGGCGCGCGGAAAGTGGTCATCACCGACATCAATCCCTACAGGCTCGACCTCGCTCGCAAGGTGGGCGTTCAGCATGTCGTCGACGCCTCGAAGCAGAAGCTGCGCGAGGTCATGGGCGAGATCGGCATGACGGAGGGCTTCGACGTCGGTCTGGAGATGTCGGGCGCCGCGCCCGCCTTCCGCGACATGATCGACACGATGAACAATGGCGGCAAGATCGCCATCCTGGGCATCGCGCCGACCGGCTTCGAGATCGACTGGAACAAGGTGATCTTCAAGATGCTCCACCTGAAAGGCATCTATGGGCGCGAGATGTTCGAGACCTGGTACAAAATGATCGCTCTCGTCCAGGGTCCGTTGGACGTGACCGGCCTGATCACCCACCGCATCGGCATCGACGACTACGAGGCCGGCTTCCAGGCCATGCGCAGCGGCAACTCAGGCAAGGTTGTGATGGATTGGTAGATCCGCCGGCCTCAGACCGGATCCGGACGCGACGCCGTCCCAGCGTCGTCCGCCCGTTGGCGGCGAATCAGGTCTGCCAGGAAGAGACGCGACAGGGCGTGGTAAAGCGGTTCCGGCGAGATCAGGCGTGAAACGCCATAGCCCAGCATCGATGCGAGCATCAGCGGAATGACGTTGCCGTGGTTTCCCGTCATTTCGAGGATGATGACGAAGGCGGTCATCGGCGCCTGCACGACACCCGCAAAATAGCCGGCCATGCCGAGGATCGCGGCGAGGCCGATATCTCCGCCGACGAGCGATCCGAGAGTGCCGCCTAGCCCGGCGCCGACGGAGAGGGAAGGCGCGAACAGGCCGCCCGGAATACCTGCAACCGTCGAGGCGAGGCTCGCGACGAATTTTCCGACGAAGTAAAGGGCGGGCGGCGCCTCCCCCTCGATGGCCGCCCGCGCCTGCTCGTAACCGGTGCCGAAGGTTTGCCCATCCGTGGCGACGCCGATGATGGCGACGACCATGCCTGCCGCGAGCGCGACGATGACGGTGCGGCCGACCGGATCATGGGTGCGCATCCGGCGCACGCGCCGGGTGATCTTCAGGGTCGCGAGGCTGAATGTCGCTCCGAGAGCGCCGCCGACGATCCCGCAGATGACCACCAGCAGCCAGTCGAGCGGGTCGTGCGCCGCGGCGTCGGACACGCCGAAATAGGTGTAGTTGCCGACGATGGCGAGCGAGGCGAGGCCGGCGATGATCACCGCCGACAACACCACGCCATTGGTGCGCGACTGATAGCTGCGCCCCATTTCCTCGATGGCGAAGACGATGCCCGCCAAAGGCGTGTTGAAGGCGGCCGCGATGCCGGCGGCGGAGCCTGCGAGGATCAGTCCACGCGCCTGCGCCATGCCTCCCTTGCGGGCAGCCGCGAGCATGATCGAAGCGCCGACCTGGACGGTGGGACCTTCGCGGCCGATGGAAGCGCCAAACAGAAGCCCGCCTGTGGTCAGCGCGATCTTGCCCACGACCATCCGGAGCGAAAGAAACCAGCTCCGCTCCTCGTCCTGCCGCACATGACGCGCCGCGATGGCCTGGGGTATGCCAGACCCTTGCGAGCCCGGAAAGTAGCGTAGCGCAAGCCAGGCAAGCAGAGCAAAACCAGCCGGCGTCACCGCGAGCGGCAGGAAGCGGCGCCAGTCATCGCGCACGAAGGCGGCAGAGAACAGGTGCTGCGCCCCGTCGGCGAGCCAGGCGAACGCGACGCTGGTAACTCCAATCGCCAGTGCGCCGAACCAGAAGACGAGCCGCTGCCTCCATTGGCGCGGCCGCGCCAGCGCGGTGGATCTGCGCAGCAGCCCTGCGCGACTTCGCCTGCGGGAAGCTTGAGCCATGTTGGAGGCGCGCCCTGAGGGATGACGATCCGGTGTCCGGGATGGACCCGGCAATGTCAACCGCCTGGTGATGACGATCGCCTTGGCGCGACAGAGGACCGCGCTCTTTCAAGGGCACTCGACTTTACGTCGTCCTCACACCTCGTCGAAGCGGCTGCCTTCCTTCGAAGGGTCCTTCCGCAGCACCGCTTCCTCGAGCTCGTCAGGAAGAGCTTCGTCACTTTCCTGATACGGATTGTCGTCGTCTTCCTCGGGAAGTTCGCCATTCGGCTCTTCGTCGAGCAGGTCTTCCGGAAGCTCCACCAGCGGAACCTCTTCGCTCTGGGTCGGTCTGTCATCGGCCATCTTGCATTCTCCTTGCGTTTTCTTCCCAACCGCTCGAAGTGATGATGGTTCCCGTTTCCTGAGCGCCATGACGACATCGTCCGACCTTGCCGCCTTCTTCTCCCGTTCCGCGACCGAGGTCGCGCGAGATCTGATCGGCGCGACGCTGCTGGTGGACGGCGTCGGCGGCAGGATCGTCGAGACGGAGGCCTATGCGGCCGACGAACCCGCCTCCCACAGCTTCCGCGGGCCGACGGCGCGCAATGCGGCGATGTTCGGGCCGCCGGCGCACGCCTATGTCTACCGTTCCTATGGCATCCACTGGTGCCTGAACTTCGTCTGCCTGCCGGGCAGTGCGGTGTTGATCCGTGCTTTGGAGCCGCTGATGGGGCTCGAGGCGATGGCGCGACGCCGCGGAACCGAGAATCCGCGTGCGCTTTGCTCCGGCCCCGGACGCCTGGCGCAGGCGCTGGCCGTCGACATCTCCCTCGATGGCGCGGCCCTCGCGCGCCCGCCTTTCCGTCTCCAAGCCGAACCGGGATCGGCCGACGTCGCGATCGGCCCCCGCATCGGCATCACAAAGGCGGCGGATCTGCCCTGGCGTTTCGGTCTCGCCGGATCGCCCTTCCTCAGCCGGCGGATGTAACGGGCTCGACGCAGCCGGGACGGGCGGATAGTTTCGACGGATGACAGTCCGCCGTCCGGATAGGCCATGACCGCCCAACTCGTCACTCTCGGCTCGAAGGGCGGGCCCGCGATCCGTCCAGGCGGTCCGTCGCCGACCTCCTCGCTGCTGCGGCTCGGCGGCCGCACGATCGTCGTCGACTGCGGCCTCGGCGCCTCCCGTGGGTTGGTTGAAGCCGGCGTCAGCCTCAAGAACCTCGACCTCGTCTTCATCACTCACCTGCATTCCGACCACGTGCTGGAACTGGGCGGCTTGCTCCACACAGCATGGACAACCGGTCTCGACCATGAGGTGCGCGTCTTCGGTCCGCCCGGCACCGGTCACTACTGGGCGCGTTTCGCGCAGGCACTGGAGTTCGACATCGAGATCCGCATCTCCGACGAGGGCCGGCCCGACATCCGCGATCTCGTGCGGATCGAGGAGTTCGCCGAGGGGCCGGTGCTGGATGAGGCCGGGCTCGCGGTCTCGGCCCTGCGCGTCGACCATCCACCGGTGACGGACTGCTTCGCTCTGCGGTTCGATCATGCCGAGGCAAGCATCGTCTTCTCCGCTGATACGGCTTATTTCCCGCCGCTTGCCGATTTCGCGCGCGGCGCCGACGTGCTGGTCCACGAGGCGATGCTCGCCGAGGGCGTCGAGCGACTCGTCGCCCGCACGGGCAACGGCGCGCGGCTGAGGGAGCATCTATTCGCCAGCCACAGTTTTGCGGCGGATGCCGGCCGCATCGCCACCGAGGCAGGCGTCGGGCGGCTGGTGCTCAACCATCTTATTCCCGCCGACGATCCCGCGATCACCCTCGACCATTGGGTCCGAGCCGCGCGGGAGACGTGGCAAGGGCCGTTGACAATTGCCCGCGACGGGCTGTTGGTTGAGTTCGGAACGGCCGGACGCGACAATCAGGAACCGGCCGCGGGAGGAATTGCATGAAGCTTGCCTCGGTGAGGAATGGCCGCCGCGACGGCCGCCTGGTCGTCGTCTCGCGCGATCTGACGCGCTGCACGGACGCCTCGTATCTCGTGCCCACCTTGCAGGCGGCGCTGGACGACTGGCGGCGGATTGCTCCACATCTGGCGGCTCTCGCCGAATCGCTGGAGCACGGCGCCGTGCCGTCCGAGCGTTTCCATGAGCATGACGCGCTCTCGCCGCTGCCGCGCGCCTACCAGTGGGCGGATGCGTCCTCCTTCCACAACCACGTCGAACTGGTCAACAAGGCCCGCGGCCGTGAGGTCCCGGAAAGCTACAGGACCGAGCCAATGATCTACCAGGGCGGCTCCGACGCCTTCCTGGCGCCGCGCGAATCGATCCCTCTTGCCGATGAGCGCTGGGGTCTCGATTTCGAGGGCGAGGTGGCTGTCATCGTCGACGACGTGCCCCTGGGCGCCGAGGCGGCCACCGCACGCGAGGCGATCCGGCTGGTGGTGCTCGTCAACGATGTGTCGCTGCGCTATCTGGCGGCCGGCGAGCTTGCGAAGGGCTTTGGTTTCTATCAAGCCAAGCCGTCCTCTGCCTTCTCGCCGGTCGCGGTGACGCCCGACGAACTGGGCGAGGCGTGGAACGGCGGCAAGGTGCACCTGCCGCTGAGCGTCGACCTCAACGGCAAGCCGTTCGGCCGGGCGAATGCCGGCGTCGGCATGCTGTTCGACTTCGGAGAGATCATCGCGCATGCTGCGAAAACGCGGCCGATCTGCGCCGGCTCGATCTTCGGTTCGGGCACAGTGTCGAACAAGGGCGACGATGGCCCGGGCAAGCCCGTCTCGGACGGCGGCGTCGGCTATTCCTGCATCCTCGAGCAGCGCACCGTGGAGAAGATCCTGTCGGGCTCGTCCGTCACGCCCTTCATGACGGCAGGCGATATGGTGCGCATCGAGATGAAGGACGAGCGTGGCCACTCGATCTTCGGGGCGATCGAGCAGACGGTGGCGGGGCTGGAGTCCTGAAGTGTCGTCGTTGAACGATATCCAGATCGCCGGGTGGATTGTCATCTTCGTGGCCAGTTTTGTCTTCGCGATCGTCGGGTTGTTCGACATGCGAGACAACTGGCCAAAATGGGATGAGGCAACCAACAAGATGTTCGGTGAGCGTCCGACCTCCGTCTGGCACGGGGTGACGATTGGCCTGCGCACGGTACGTGGATGGATCACATTGTCGGCATGGCTGGCCGCCCTCGCTGGAATGGGAATGGCCATGTTTGGCGGGGGGATCGCGCGATGAAGGAACTGCTCCAGTCCTCCACCGTCTTCTTCATCTTCTGCGGCCTGTGGGCGGTCGCGATGATCGCGATGTGGATCTCCGTGACGCGGCTCTGCTATGCCATCGAGGCGCGTTCCGGCCGGCCGGTGCTGAAGAACGGCCTGCCCGGCTTCGCCAATGTCTTCCCGGTCGCCTTTAACGTCGGCGTCGCGAAAGACGAGGAGACCCAGCGCATGCGCTGGCGCATGGTTCAGCGCCTGCTGGTCATCGGCGCGGGATTTGCGTTCTTCCTGATCGTGCTTCGCGAGGCGAACATCTGAGCGCTTTACGCATCCCTCGAAGATTGTTATGAAACATATCAATCGGGTGCGCGCGATTGCCTTGTGCAATCAAGGGAGATAGCGTCGCGCCGGGGAGACTGAAGGGAACGTTCGGGAGGCGGCGTGAACCTTTCATCCATCGTCCATGCGCTTGCGAAGTGGCTTGCCATAATCGGCGGTCTCTTTCTCGTTGCCATAACTGTCATGACGGTGGTCTCCATCGTCGGCCGTTCCCTGATCTTCGCCGGTCTCGGGCCGGTCCCCGGCGATTTTGAGCTGGTCGAGGCGGGCACGGGCTTCGCGGTGTTCGCCTTCCTGCCCTGGTGTCAGCTCAACCGCGGTCACGCCTCTGTCGACCTGTTCACGAACTATCTGCCGCCGGCGGCAAACCGGGTGCTCGATCTGCTCTGGGAGATCGTGCTGGGATTTGTGACGTTCCTCATCGCGTGGCGCCTGTGGATCGGCATGCTCGAGAAGCGGGACTACGGCGAGATTACCTTTATCCTGCAGATTCCCATCTGGTGGGGCATGGCGCTGTGCGCGGTGGCGACCGTGGTCGGCGTGCTGGTCGCCGCCTACATGATCGTGATTCGGGCGATGGAGGTCGTGCAGGGACGCGCGCTGTTGGGGCCGACGACGGGAGCCATCCATTGAGCGCGCTCGAGATCGGTCTCTGGTCGTTTCCCGTCCTTCTTCTCCTGATCTTCCTGCGCATGCCTATAGGGCTTGCCATGCTGGTCTGCGGCCTGGGCGGCACGTGGCTTCTGTCGGGAAGCACGGTGCCGATCCTGGCGAAACTCAAGTCCGAGACCTATTCGACCTTCGCGAGCCATTCGCTGTCGATCATCCCGCTCTTCCTGCTGATGGGCCAGTTCGCCGGCCTCGGCGGCATGTCGCAATCGCTGTTCAAGGCGGCGAACGCCTGGCTGGGTCACAGGCGGGGCGGCGTTGCCATGGCGGCAATCGGCGCCTGCGCCGGCTTCGGCGCGATCTGCGGGTCCTCGCTCGCCACGGCGGCCACCATGGCGCAGGTGGCGCTGCCGGAACTGAAGCGATACGGCTATTCGGGCGGGCTCGCCACCGGCACGTTGGCGGCCGGCGGAACGCTTGGCATCCTGATCCCGCCGTCGATTGTGCTGGTGATCTATGCGATCCTTGCCGAGCAGAACATCGCCAAGCTGTTCCTGGCCGCCTTCGTGCCCGGCATCCTGGCGGCGATCGGCTATATGATCGCCATCTCGATCTATGTCCGGCTCTACCCCGAGACCGCCGGGCAGTCGCCGCGCCTCCCTTATGGCGAGCGCTTCCGCGCGCTGGTCGACGTCTGGCCGGTGCTGCTGGTATTCCTCGCCGTGGTGGGCGGCATCTATTTCGGCTGGTTCACGCCGACGGAGGGTGCTGCGATCGGCGCCGCCGGTACCGGCCTCATCGCCTGGATCAATGGTGGTTTGACCCGGCGGACGCTTGTCCAGTCGATCCTCATGACCGCCAGCGCAACGGGAATGATTTTCTTCATCGTCTTCGGCGCGGCGATGTACAACGGCTTTCTCGCACTGACGCAGATGCCGCAGATCGCCGCCGCCTACATATCCGGTCAAGGCTTCAATCCGTGGGTCGTGATGGTCGCGATCCTCGTGCTCTACCTTATCCTCGGCTGCGTGATGGATTCGCTGTCGATGATCCTGCTGACGATCCCGATCTTCTTCCCGATCGTGACCGCGCTCGACTACGGCCTGTCGCCCGAGGAATTCGCGATCTGGTTCGGCATTCTGGTGCTGATTGTGGTCGAGGTCGGACTGATCACCCCGCCGGTCGGCATGAACCTGTTTGTCATCAACTCGATGGCGAGAGACACGCCGATCCTGGCGACCTACCGGGGCGTTACGCCCTTCGTGATCAGCGATCTCGTCCGCACCACCATCCTGCTGGTCTTCCCGGCGATCTCGCTGTTCCTGCTGCGGTGGCTCTACTAGCCGCGCAGCTGCTTCGCCATCATGTAGAGGTTGGTGGAGCGTGCGCCGGAGCGGCAATAGGCAAAGATCGGGCCCTCCATCTCGTCCAGCGCGTCAGCCATCTTCTCGACATCCTCGGACGTGATCGCGCCGCTGACCACGGGGATATAGCGGAACTCCAGGCCCGCTGCCTTCGCCGCCGCCTCGATGCCTTCGTGCGGCACGGCGCCGTCTTCCGGGTCGGGGCGGTTCGAAATGACGCTCTTGTAGCCGGCGGCCTTGATGGTCGGGATGTCCTCGGCGGTGATCTGGCCGGTCACGGCGAAGTCGTCGGTGATCTTGCGGTATTCCATCGGACACGATCCTCGTTCTGGTGCGCGGACTCATGCCACCGCTGCTGCCGGGGAGCAATGGTTTTCGGGACAGGCCAGGACGGCTGGGCCATCTCACCGCCGTTGCCTGGCCAGGCCGGTCCGTCTAACCACAGGCCATGAGTGCGGATTTCGACATCGTCATCATCGGGGCCGGCATCGCCGGCGTGGGCCTCGCGGCGGCGCTCGGGCCGGGGCCGAGGGTTGCGATCCTCGAGCAGGAGGCCCGCCACGGCTACCATTCGACGGGGCGCTCTGCCGCGATCTACATCCGCAACTACGGCAATGCCGTCATCCGGACGCTGAACGCGGCGAGCGCGCCGCTGTTCGAACAGGGCGATGCCAGCCTCTTCCCGCATCCGCTGCTGACCCCGCGCGGCGTGCTGAACGTCGCCGACGAGGAGGGGCTCGCCAGGCACGAGGCCATGCTCGAAGGTTCTCACGGCATGGAAATCCTGACGCGCGAGCAGGCGCTTGCCATGGTGCCCGCGCTGCGTCCGGAGAAACTGGCGGCCGCTGCCTACGAGCGCGATGCGCAGGACATCGACGTGTCGGCGCTGCACGAGGGCTGGCTGCGCAAGGCGCGGGCCAATGGCGCGACGCTGATGGTCGGCACGCCTATGCTTTCGGCGGCGCGCGTGGGCGGCCGCTGGCAGATCGAGACGCCGGCCGGCGCGCTAACGGCGACCACCCTGGTCGACGCGGCGGGCGCCTGGGCCGACGACGTGGCGACGAGGGCCGGGATCGCGCCGCTCGGCCTGCAGCCGATGCGGCGCTCGATAGCCGTAATCCCGGCGCCGGAGGCATATGATACCGCCGGTTGGCCGCTGATCGCCGATTCCGCCGAGGGCTGGTATGCCAAGCCGGACGCAGGAAGGCTTTACGTGTCGCCGACCGAGGAGATCCCGGTCGATCCGCATGATGCCTATGTCGACGACATGGTGCTGGCCGAAGGGCTCTGGCGCTTCGAGCAAGCGGTCGATGTTCCCATCACGCGCGTCGAGCGGAGTTGGGCCGGCCTGCGTACCTTCGCGCCGGACCGCACGCCAGTCGTGGGTTTCGGCGGCGACGGGTTTTTCTGGCTGGCCGGGCAGGGCGGCTACGGTATCCAGACCTCTCCCGCTCTGTCCGCGCTCGCCGCTGCGCTGGTCAAGGGTGAGCCGCCGCCTGATGGGCTGGAGGCGCTGTTGCCGGCGCTGTCGCCGAAGAGGTTCGGATAGAGGTTCTGGCTGACCTCTCCCTTCCCCGACAGGGTAAGGAGGGTCAGCAGCTCCGGAACGATGGACGCTTTGGCTCCTACGCCGCCTTGTCGAACAATCCTCCAAGCGCGGCGAGCTTGCGCAGATGAAAATCGCCGTCGCCGAAGAGCGTGTTCATCATCGTCAGGCGCTTGAAGTAGTGCGTCACGGCATATTCCGTCGTCATGCCGACGCCGCCATGCAACTGGATTGCGTTCTCGCCGGCGAGCCTACCGCCGCGGCCGAGTTCGACCTTGGCGGCATGCATGGCGCGCGCGCGCTCGTCGGCATCGTCGCTGTCTGCCATCATGGTTGCGAACATGGCGATCGAGCGCATCTGCTCGGTGGCGATGTACATGTCGACCGCCTTGTGCTGCAGCACCTGGAACTGGCCGATGGCGACGCCGAACTGCTTGCGCACCTTGATGTAGTCGACGGTCAGCTCGTGCATGGCCGACATCACGCCGACCGCTTCCGCGGCAAGCGCCGCGATCGCCTGGTCGACCACCGTGCGGACGAGGGGCATGCCGTTGCCGGGATCGCCCAGCACATGGTCGGCCCGAACGTTGTCGAAGGAGATTTCGGCGGCACGCAGCCCGTCCTGCGTGGGGTAGCCGCGCCGCGAAACGCCGGTGGCACCCGCGTCGACGACGAATACGCCGACGCCGGCCTCCTCGCCCGCCTCGCCGCCGGTGCGCGCGGTGACGATCAGCCTGTCGGCGCTGTCGCCATGCAGGACCAGGCTCTTGGCGCCGGAGAGCTTCCAGCCGGAGCCGTCCTTCGCGGCGGTGGTCGAGATATGTGCAAGGTCGTAGCGCGCGCCGCGCTCGACCTGGGCGAAGGCGTATTTGGTCGAGCCGTCGGCGATGCCGGGGATCAGTTCCGCCTTCTGCTCGTCGCTGGCGCCCGAACGCAGGAAGCCGCCGCCGAGCACGACGGTTGCAAAATAGGGCTCCAGCGCCAGCACGCGGCCGAAGGACTCCATGACGATCATGGTCTCCACCGGCCCCCCGCCAATACCGCCGTGGCCCTCCGCGAAGGGCAGCGCCATCAGCCCCATCTCGGCATAGGCGGACCACATGTCAGGACTGAAACCCTCGGCCGCAGCCATGTATTTCTTGCGATCCTCGAAGCCGTAGCGGTCCTTCAGCAGGCGGTCGAGCTGGTCCTTGATGAGCGACTGTTCTTCGGTCAGGTCGAAATCCATTGCGTCCTCACGATGTCCCTAAAGGCCCAGCACGGCCTTGGCGATGATGTTCTTCTGGATCTCGTTCGAGCCCCCATAGATCGAGACCTTGCGGTTGTTGAAATAGGACGGCGCGGCGTGGGCGGCGTATTCGGGTCCGTCAAAGGGCTCGTTGCGGCCGTCTAGTCCATGGTCCTGATAGGGCAGAGCATACGGGCCCATCACCTCCATCAGGAGATGTGTGGTCGCCTGCTGGATCTCCGAGCCCTTGATCTTGAGGATCGAAGAAGCGGGATCGGGCTTGCCGGTATTGCCGCGCTTGGCATCTGCGGCGACGACGCGCAGCTGCGTCAGCTCCAGCGCCTTGAGGTCTATCTCGATCGAGGCGAGCTTTTCGCGGAAGCGCTCGTCCTCCAGCAGTGGCCGGCCGCCGGAGAGTTCAAGCGCTGCGAGCTCGCGGATGCGGGCGATGCGCTGCTTCGACACGCCGATGCGGGCGATGTTGGTGCGCTCGTTGCCGAGCAGGAACTTGGCGTAGTCCCAGCCCTTGTTTTCCTCGCCGACGAGGTTTTCCACCGGCACGCGCACGTCGGTAAGGAACACCTCATTGATTTCGCGGCCGCCATCCATCGTAACGATCGGGCGGACCTCGATGCCGGGCGTCTTCATGTCGATCAGCAGGAAGGAGATACCCTCCTGCTTCTTGGCCTCTGTATTGGTTCGCACGAGGCAGAAGATCCAGTCGGCGTATTGAGCTAGCGTCGTCCAGGTCTTCTGGCCGTTGACGATGTAGTGGTCGCCGTCGCGGATCGCGCGGGTCTTGAGCGAGGCGAGGTCGGAGCCGGCGCCGGGTTCCGAGAACCCCTGGCACCACCAGTCGTCGAGGTTGCGGATGCGCGGCAGGAAGCGCTCCTTCTGCGCTTTCGAGCCGAAGGTGTAGATGACCGGTCCCACCATGTTGACGCCAAAGGCGAGCGGCTGCGGCGCGGGGAACTTCTGCAGCTCCTCGAGGAAGATATATTGCCGCATTGGGTCCCAGCCGGTGCCGCCATATTCGACCGGCCAGTGGGGCGCACCCCAGCCATGCGCGTTCAGCACGCGCGACCAGGAGACGAGATCCTCCTTGCCGAGATATTCGCCGTCTACAGTCTTGCGGCGGATATCGGGGTCGAGGTTCTCGGCGAAGAAGGCGCGAACCTCCTCGCGGAAGGCGTTTTCCTCGCGCGTGAAGCGAAGGTCCATATGCGTTCTCCCTCTTTTTCTCTTCTCCCCGTTCACGGGGAGAAGTTGGCCCGAAGGGCCGGATGAGGGGCGGTCACTTTTCCAGTCGCAGGCACCGCCCCTCGTCTGCCTGCCGGCATCTTCTCCCCGTGAACGGGGAGAAGAGGGCTGTCCTCACACGATCTCCAGCAGTCCGGCGCCGCCCATGCCTCCGCCGATGCACATGGTCACGACGGCATACTTGACGCCGCGGCGCTTGCCCTCGATCAGAGCATGGCCGGCGAGACGTGCACCGCTCATGCCGTAAGGATGGCCGACCGCGATCGCCCCACCGTCGACATTGAGCTTGGACGGGTCGATGCCCAGCCGGTCACGGCAGTAGATCACCTGCACGGCGAAGGCCTCGTTGAGCTCCCACAGGCCGATGTCGTCGATCTTGAGGCCGTGGCGTTCGAGCAGACGCGGCACGGCGAAGACAGGGCCGATGCCCATTTCGTCGGGCTCGCAGCCGGCGACGTTGAAGCCGCGGAAGATCCCGAGCGGGGTGAGGCCGCGCTTCTCGGCCTCCTTGCTGCTCATCATCACCGAGGCGGCGGCGCCGTCGGAGAGCTGGCTGGCATTGCCGGCGGTGACGACGCCGCCCTCGCGCACTGGCTTGAGGCCGGCAAGGCCTGCCGCCGTCGTGTCGGCGCGCGGACCTTCGTCATGCACGACCTCGATCTCCTTGTAGGAGATCGCCTTCGTCTCCTTGTCGACCACGGCCATGCGCGTCTTCATCGGCGCGATCTCCGTGGCGAAGCGGCCGGCCTCGCGGGCGGCGGCCGTGCGCCTCTGTGATTCCAGCGCATATTCGTCCTGCCGCTCGCGCGAGATGCCGTAGCGCTTGGCGACGACCTCTGCGGTGTCGATCATCGGCATGTAGGCTGCCGGGTGCAGCGACAGCAGCTTCTCGTCCTTGAGCCGGAACGTGTTCTGGTGCTCGTTCTGAACGAGGCTGATCGATTCAAGCCCTCCGGCGATGCCGATCTTGACGCCGTCATTGCGGATGGCGTTGGCAAGCAGCGACATCGACTGGATGCCCGACGAGCACTGGCGGTCGATCGTGGTGCCGGCGGTCGTGACCGGCAGGCCGGCCGTCAACAGTGCGCGTCGCGCGACGTTGACACCGTCGGTGCCCTCGGGCATCGCGCAGCCCATGATGACGTCTTCGATCTCGGCGCCGTCGATGCCGGAACGCTTCAGAGCGTGCTCTATCGCATGGCCGCCGAGCGTAGCGCCGGTGGTGTCGTTGAAGGCGCCGCGATAGGCCTTGCCAATCGGCGTGCGGGCAGTTGAAACGATGACGGCGTCGACCATTCTTCAGGCTCCTTGGCTTTGGGATGCGGCCTTGTCCCGCTCTTCCCGCTTGAGTTCGAGTTTGGAAAGCTTGCCCACCGGCGTGCGCGGAAGGGCTGCGCGGATCTCCAGCGCGGCGGGCATTTCGTGCGGGCCAAGCCGGCCCTTGAGGAAGGCGCGCAGGCTTTCCAGCGTCAGGGGGGAAGCGCCTGCATGCAGCTTGACGAAGGCCTTCGCAGCCTCGCCACGATAGGGGTCGGAAACGCCGATCACCAGCACTTCCTCGACGTCCGGATGCTCGTAGATCGCCTGCTCGATCATCTGCGGATAGACGTTGAAGCCGCCGGAGATGATCATGTCCTTCTTGCGGTCGACGAGGAAGATGAAGCCGTCCTCGTCCATGTGCCCGATGTCACCCGTGAGGAACCAGCCGTCGGCGAAGGCAGCCGCATTCTCGTCCGGCCGGTTGAGATAGCCGGAGGTGACGTTGGCGCCCTTCACCGCGATCTCACCGGTCTCGCCGCGGGCGAGCTCGCGGCGCGGATCGTCGAGTGCAACGATGCGCATGCGGATACCGGGCAGCGGCAGGCCTATCGTGCCCGCCTTGTCGGGACGGCCGCGCGGAATGTTTGTACCGGCAGGCGAGGTCTCGGTCATCCCCCAGCCGCCGAGCAGTTCGATACCGGCGAGATCCTTCAGCCTGCGTGCGACCTCGACGGGCAGGGGCGCGCCGCCGGAGCCGCAATAATGCAGCGAGGAAATGTCGCGCTTCTCGAAGCCGGGCAAGGAGCAGATGGCGATCCACATCGTCGGCACACCGGGGAAGACCGTCACGCCCGCCTCGATTTCGGCCAGCGCCGTTTCGGCGTCGAAGCGCGTGTGCAGGACCATGGTCTGGCCGTCGATCAGCGCACGCAGCATCACGGCGACCAGCGCGTAGATATGGAAAAGGGGGAGGACCAGCAGCACCTTTTCCTTGCCTACCCGCGTCAGCCCGTCCGCCGCGCTCCAGAGCGCATAGGAGGAGACGGCCGCCGACAGGTTCGCATGCGTCAGCATTGCCGCTTTGGGCAGGCCGGTGGTGCCACCGGTATATTGCAGCAGGGCGAGGTCTTCGACTGCGACGGACTGGAAGGATGCCGGACCGGCGGTGCCGATGAAGTCGTCCCAGTCGGTCACGCCGTCCGCGGCGGGCAGCGGGCCGGTGAGCGGGGAGGAGCCGAAACGTGCATCGTCGCCGACGATGAGGCGGTCGACGAGGCCGGACTCCAGCAGCGCAACGGCACCGGCCGCAATGCCGCCGATATTGGTGGTGACGAGCGTCCGCGCGCCGGAATCGGTGAGCTTGTGAGCGACGACCTTCGGCGCGTCGAGCGGCGAGAGGTGAACCACAGTGGCGCCCGCCTTCAGCGCGCCGAAGAAGGCATAGGGGTGGTAGAGCGTGTTGGGCAGGAGGAGGGCGACCCGGTCGCCCTTGCCGATGCCGATTGCCGCGAAACCGGCCGCGGCGCGGTCGGCCTCGCGCTTGAGGTCGCGGTAGCTGATCTTCGCGTCGCGGAAGATGAAGGCGATCGTATCGCCGAATTGCTCGGCGCTCCGGTCGACAGCCTCATGGACCGGCCAGGTGTCGAGGGCGACGTCCGGGGAGAAGCCCCCCGGATAGGACCTGGCCCAGGGCCAGGGGTCGCCCGCGATCGCCTGGATCATGCAGCGGCCTTGGTGGCATCTGCGAAGCTGCCGTTTTGCGCGGCCAGCTTCCTGAGCAGCGGCGAGGGGTTGTAGACCTCCTTGCCGGTCTTGCCGTACCAGTAGTCGAGCCGCTCGACGATCTTCGGCAGACCCACGAGCTCGGCCCAGAACATCGGACCGCCCTTGCCGACCGGGAAGCCGTAGCCGTTGACCCACACCGTGTCGATGTCGGAGGAGCGGATGGCGATGCCCTCCTCCAGGATGCGCGCACCCTCGTTGATCATCGGATACATCATGCGCTCGGTGATCTCCTCGTTGGAGATGTCGCGGCGGTTGATGCCCTTCTCGCGCGCCTTTTCGACGATCAGCGCCTCGACCTCCGGATCGGAGACCGGCGTGCGGCCGTCCGGATAGAGGTAGTAGCCCTTGCCGGTCTTCTGGCCGTAGCGGCCCTGCTCGCAGAGCGCGTCGCCAATGGCGGCCGTCTTGCCGAGCGACTTGCGCGTGCGCCAGCCGATGTCGAGGCCGGCGAGGTCCCACATCTGATAGGTGCCCATCGGCCAGCCGAAATCGGTGAAGACCTTGTCGGCCTGGGCAGGCGTAGCACCCTCGAGCAAAAGGTCCTCCGCCTCTGCGCCGCGCGCGCCGAGCATGCGGTTGCCGACGAAGCCGTGGCAAACGCCGACGACCACCGGCACCTTGCCGATCGCCTTGCCGACGGCGATCGCGGTGGCGATGACGTCAGGCGCGGTCTTCGAACCGCGCACGATCTCCAGCAGCTTCATCACGTTGGCCGGCGAGAAGAAGTGCATGCCGAGCACGTCCTGCGGGCGGCTGGTGAACTTCGCGATCTCATTGACGTCGAGATAGGAGGTGTTGGAGGCGAGGATCGCGCCCGGCTTGGCGATCTTGTCGAGCGTGCCGAACACCTTCTCCTTGACGCCCATCTCTTCGAAGACCGCCTCAATGATCAGGTCGCAGTCGGCGAGATCGGCATAGTCGGTCGTCCCCTTGAACATCGACATCCGCTTGGCCTTGGCCTCCTCGGTCAACGAGCCGCGCGAGACGGAGATGCCGTAGTTCTTCTCGATGACGCCGAGCCCGCGCTTCAGTGCCTCGTCGGACATTTCAAGGATGGTGACCGGGATGCCGCCGTTGACGAAGGACATCGAGATGCCGCCACCCATGGTGCCGGCGCCGATGACGCCCACCTTGGCGATCTTGCGCGGCTTGTCGTCCTTGCCGACGCCCGGCACCTTGTTCGCCTCGCGCTCGGCGAAGAACAGGTGGCGTTGCGCGCGCGACTGGTCGCCCTTGACGAGTTCGTGGAAGAAGTTGCGCTCGGCGGTTGCTGCCTCGGCGAAGGGCATGGTCAGCGCGTTGCGCACCGACTGGGCGCAGGTCTTGGGCGCGTCGAGGCCCTTGGACTTCTTAAGTACCTCGGCGATCTCGGCGTCGAAGGCAGCCATGTTCGCGCGCACCGGGGCGAGCTTGTCGTCGCGCTGGCTGACGGCAATCAGCGTGGCCTTCGAGGCAGCCTTTTCACGCGCGAACCGGATCGCATTCGCCAGGAGATCCCCGTCCACCACCTCATCGACCAGGCCGCTTGCGAGCGCGTCCTTCGCACCGATCGGCGTGCCGGACACGATCATCTTCAAGGCCTTGGACGGCCCCACGAGGCGCGGCAGGCGCTGCGTGCCGCCTGCGCCCGGCAGGATGCCGAGCTTGACTTCCGGCAACCCCATCTTGGCCGAGGCCTCCGCCACGCGGAAGTGGCAGCCCATCGCCAGTTCGAGGCCGCCGCCGAGCGCGGTGCCGTGAACGGCAGCGACGGTCGGCTTCTGGAAGGTCTCGATCAGGTCGATGATCTCCGGCAGGAAGGGATACTGTATCGGCTTGCCGAACTCGGTAATGTCGGCGCCCGCCACGAAGGTGCGGCCGGCGCAGGCGAGCACGAGGGCTTCGACTGACGAGTCGTCGCGCAGTTCGAGCAGGCGGGCGTGCAGCGGCTCGCGGACGTGGAACGACATCGCGTTCACCGGCGGGTTGTCGATCGTCACGATGGCGACATTGCCGTCGCGGGTGACAGTCACGGGCTGGGACATCAGCTACTCCAAATGGTTCGACGCGAGAGGATGATCGGCCGTCAGGCGAGCCTGGCGGTCATGAGAAACTGGCGGATCAGCGCGGTCACCGCAGCGGGCTGCTCCACGCAGGGGATGTGGCCGGCGTCCGCGACGATGCGGAAGTCCGAGCCGCGGATAAGGTTGGCGGTCGAACGCACGAGATCGGGCGGCGTCGAGCCATCCTGGTCGCCGACGATGCAGAGGACCGGCACCTTGAGCGCCCGGGTCGATTCTGTCAGGTCGCTGTCGCGCAGCGCCGCGCACGTGCCGAGATAGCCCGCGAGCGGGCTGCGCACGAGCATGGCGCGGCACCCAGCGAATTCCGCATTGGAGGGCGAGCGGAAGGCCGGCGTGAACCACAGCTTCATCACCGCGTCGGCGATGCTTTCGATGCCGCCGGCCTCGACGGTCGCGATCCGTGCGTTCCAGCTTTCCTGCGTGCCGATCTTGTGCGCGGTGTTCGACAGGACGAGGCCGCGCACGAGATCCGGCCGGACGGCGGCCAAGCCCTGTGCGATAACGCCGCCGACAGAAAGGCCGACGATCACGGCAGACTTGACGCGCAACTCGTCGAGCAGCGCGGCGAGGTCGTTGACGTGGTCGCTCATCGCATAGGGCGCGGGCGTCGCCTCCGACAGGCCGTGGCCGCGCTTGTCGTAGCGGACGATGCGGAAATCAGGACGTAGCGCTGCTGCTACCTTGTCCCAGATGCGGAAGTCGGTGCCTAGCGAATTCGCGAACACGATGACCGGACGGTCTCCGCCCGTGTCCTCGTAATGCAGCACGATGCCGTTGGCGTGCGTGAAATTCATCGTCGGAACTCCTCCCTGTCCCGAAACATACTACTGAGTATGTTGCAAGGGCGATGTCCGGTCAATCGCCGAGTTTTTATGCAGGGGTGCATAATCCAAAAGCGACCCCGCCCCAACGAAAAACGGGCGCGGATCGCTCCGCGCCCATCTTTTCGAGCCATAATTCAGACTTGTGTTGCGTGCGCCCCGCCGGGCGCTGCGCGATCAGGCGATGTCGAAGCGGTCGGCGTGCATCACCTTGGCCCAGGCCGCGACGAAGTCGTCCACGAATTTCGCCTTGGCGTCTGCGCTGCCATAGACCTCGGACAACGCTCGCAGCTGCGAGTGGGAGCCGAAGACCAGGTCGACGCGGGTGCCGGTCCACTTGAGCTCGCCGCTCGCCCGGTCACGCCCTTCGAACACGCCCTCGACGTCCGCCGCGGGCTTCCACACGGTCGCCATGTCCAGAAGGTTGACGAAGAAGTCGTTGGTCAGGGTTTCAGGCGTGTTCGTGAACACGCCATGCGTCGAGTTGCCGACATTCGCGCCGAGAACCCTCAGGCCGCCGACGAGCACCGTCATCTCCGGCGCCGTGAGCGTGAGCAATTGCGCCTTGTCGACCAGCATCTCCTCGGCCGAAACGGTGTACCTGCCCTTCAGGTAGTTGCGGAAGCCGTCAGCGATCGGCTCCAGAACCGCGAAGGACTCGATGTCCGTCTGCTCGGCCGTTGCGTCGGTGCGGCCGGGGACGAACGGAACCTCGGTCGGGTATCCTGCCTTGGCGGCCGCCTGCTCGACGCCGGCATTGCCAGCCAGCACGATCAGGTCGGCAAGCGAGACCTTCTTGCCGCCGGCCTGCGCCTCGTTGAACTCCTTCTGGACGGTTTCCAGCTTCGAAAGCACCGTCGCGAGCCGGGCCGGCTGGTTGACCTCCCAGTCCTTCTGGGGCGCGAGCCGGATGCGCGCGCCGTTGGCGCCGCCGCGCTTGTCGGAGCCACGGAAGGTCGAGGCCGAGGCCCAGGCGGTCGAGACGAGGTCGGAGATGGACAGGCCGGAGGCGAGGATCTTCGCCTTGAGGGCGGCCGCGTCCTGCTCGTCGATCAAAACATGGTCGACTTCCGGCACCGGATCCTGCCAGATCAGTTCCTCGGCAGGTACGTCCGGGCCAAGATAGCGGGCGCGAGGACCCATGTCGCGGTGCGTCAGTTTGAACCACGCGCGGGCGAAGGCGTCCGCGAACTCGTCGGGATTCTCATAGAACCGGCGCGAGATCTTCTCGTAGATCGGGTCGAAGCGCAGCGCGAGGTCGGAGGTCAGCATCGCAGGCGCGTGCCGCTTTGACTTGTCGTGTGCGTCCGGCACGGAGTTGGCGCCCATGCCATGTTTCGGCGTCCACTGGTGTGCGCCGGCCGGGCTCTTAGTCAGCTCCCACTCGTAGCCGAACAGGTTCCAGAAGAAGTTGTTGGTCCACTTGGTCGGCGTCGAGGTCCAGGTGACTTCGAGACCGCTGCTGATCGTATCGCCGCCCTTGCCGGTGCCGAAGCTGCTCGCCCAGCCCAGACCCTGCTGCTCGATGCCGGCACCTTCCGGCTCCGGACCGACGAGCCGCGCGTCGCCCGCACCGTGGGTCTTGCCGAAGGTATGGCCGCCAGCGATCAGCGCGACGGTCTCCTCGTCGTTCATCGCCATGCGCGCGAAGGTCTCGCGGATGTCGCGGGCAGATGCGATCGGGTCCGGATTGGCGTTCGGGCCTTCGGGATTGACGTAGATCAGGCCCATCTGGACGGCTGCCAGCGGATTCTCGAGCTCGCGGTCGCCCGAATAGCGCTTGTCATCCAGCCAGACGTTTTCCTTGCCCCAGTAGACGTCTTCTTCCGGCTCCCAGACGTCGGCGCGGCCGCCGGCGAAGCCAAATGTCTTGAAGCCCATCGATTCGAGTGCGACGTTGCCGGTGAGGATCATCAGATCCGCCCAGGAAATCTTGTTGCCGTATTTCTGCTTGATCGGCCACAGCAGGCGGCGGGCCTTGTCGAGGTTGACGTTGTCCGGCCAGGAATTGAGCGGCGCGAAGCGCTGCTGGCCGGCTCCGGCGCCGCCGCGACCGTCGGCCGTGCGATAGGTTCCGGCCGAGTGCCAGGCCATGCGGATGAAGAGGGGACCGTAATGGCCGAAGTCGGCCGGCCACCAGTCCTGCGAATCGGTCATCAGCGCGTGGAGGTCCTTCTTCAGGGCCTCAAGGTCGAGCTTCTGGAACTCCTCGGCATAGTCGAAATCCTCCCCCATCGGATCGGAGAGCGAGGAATGCTGGTGCAGGATCTTCAGGTTGAGCTGGTTCGGCCACCAGTCGCGGTTCGATCGCATCGACGGGTTCGAGGCGATCGTCGCGCCATGGGCCACCGGGCATCTCGGCTCCGGCTTGGCTTCCGTGTTTTCGTTGACCTCTAGCGCGTCCATATCGTTCTCCGATCGTGTCCCGGTGCTCCCCGTGGAGCGGGCACTGCAATGTGTCGTGCGAATTCCCCGGCTGCCGCGCTCGAAGCGGATCGTTAGGCGGCTGCCTAGTCTGGAATGGTTCCAAACTAGAAAACCAGGACGATAAACGCAAATTGCGTTTCATGTTCGTCGTGATAACCTGATCTTATGATCAGATTGACCGTCCGGCAGATGGAATATTTCGACGCGCTGGCGCAGACGCGCCATTTTGGCCGGGCAGCGGAGCTCGCGGGTGTGACGCAGCCGGCGCTCTCGGCACAGATCGCCGAGATGGAACAGCGGCTGGGATGCCGGCTGTTCGAGCGCGGCGGCAAGGCGGTCGGAATGACCGAGGACGGCCGGGCGCTCCAGCCGCGCATCGAGGCAATCCTCGACGAGATTCGCGACCTGGAAAGCACCGCCCGGCGCGGCCGGCTGGCGATGGAGGGCAAGCTCAGGCTCGGTATCATCCCCACCGTCGCGCCCTATATCCTGCCGAAGATCCTGCCTGAGCTTCGCGGCCTCTTCCCTTCGCTGACGCTCGAATTGCGCGAGGCGGTGACGCGGACGCTGATCGACGAGACGCTCGGCGGGCGCATCGACGCCGCACTCGTGGCGCTGCCGATCGAGGAGGCAGGCCTCGCCGCCGAGCCGGTCTTCGAGGACACGTTCCTGCTCGCGATCCCGGCCTCGGAGCCGGGTTTCGTCACGCCGCCGGTGCCGCCCGAAAGCCCGGTGCTCGAACGGCTGATGCTGCTGGAGGAGGGCCATTGCATGCGCGATCAGGCCCTGGCGGTGTGCGGGAACGCCCGCCCGGCCGCGATGGCGAACTATGGCGCGACCAGCCTCACCACGCTACTACAGATGGTGGCACATGGCTTCGGCGTGACGCTCATCCCCTCCATCGCGCTGCCTTCGGCCGGCGAGATGCGCGACGTGCGGATCGTTCCCTTCGCAGAGCCGGCGCCTGCCCGAACGCTCGGCCTCGTGTGGCGGCGCGGCAGCGCGCGCGGCAACGAATGCGCAGCACTCGCCACGACACTGAAACGCCTGTTCGGCTCAGATGAGGCCGGCGATGTGAAGAGCGAACCAGAGCCAGATCGCCAGCAGGGCAAAGAAGCCGACGACGAAGGCGGGCTGGCGGTGGCGGATGCGGTTGGTAGTGACGTGGATCGCGGCGTGAACGCAGCGTGACAGGACAAAGATCCAGGCCAGCACGGCGGTGAGGATGTTGACGCCGTTGGTCACGTAAAGCGCCAGGCAGGCGGCGAAGAACAGCACCGGCAACTCGAACTGGTTGGCGAGATTATTGCGGACGAACAGGCTTTCGGGCGGTTCGTTGCGGTTCTCGCGGAAGTCGGACGTCCTGATGCTTCCGGCCCGCACCGCAGCCTTGCGGCGCACCGAGATCAGCGCGTAGATCGCGTAGATCAGCGCCACCTGCAGCAGCATCGGCCAGAAAATGGCAGTCTGGTTCAAGTCGGCCTCCCAATATCCGCGCCGACGCTACCCGATTCGCGGTGACACGCAATCCGTGGTCGCGCCTACAGGATATCCGGGGTGCCTTTGAGCGGCATGTCGTCGCTTACCGGCACGGTCTGGCGCTCGATCATCCGGTGCACGCGCGGCCGCGCCGGTCCCTTGTGCAGTTTCTGCAGGGCTTCGTTCACCTCTGCATCGGCCTGAGTGCGGCGCTGATTGTGCCGCAGATACTCGATCCAGGTCGGGACGTGATAGCTCTCCGTCCAGACCTCGGGATTCTCGAGATCGCGCAGCAGCGCCCATTGCCGCGCGCCGTCGCGGATGCGGATGCGCCGGCGCGCCGTCATCGCGGCCAGGAAGGCGGGCACGTTCTCCTGTGCGATCGTGTAATCGACCATGATCATGATCGGCCCGCTGCGCGCCTTGAGGTCGAGGCGCAGTTCGGGCTCCCTGAACTGATCGAGCGGGTCGAGGTTGAGCGCGCCGAACTCAGGCAGGCGGTGCCATAGCCCCACGGCAACGCTGGCGATGAGGACGGCGCCCGATACGATGAGCGCAGCGGCAGGGCCGGACGCATCCGCGGTCGCCCCCCAGAGCCAGCTGCCCATAGCCATGCCACCGAACGTGGCCGTCTGGTAGAGGGAGAGCGCGCGGGCCACCACCCAGCGCGGCGTCGACAGCTGTACCGTGACGTTGAACAGCGACAGCGCGAACACCCAGCAGGCGCCGGCAGGCAGAAGCAGCAGGTGGCTGAGCCAGACATTGCCGCTGAGGGCGACGAGGATGTTGCTCAGCCCGAAGCCGATACAGGCGAGCCGCACGATCCACTCGTTGCTGAACCGCTCGCGCACGATACCGTTGATGAAGCCGCCGAGGATCGCGCCGACGCCGAAGGCGCCGAGCAGGCCGCCATAGGTCAGTGCGCCGCCACCGACGAGCTCACGCGCCACGAGTGGCAGCAGAGCCAGAGACGAGATCGCCGCGATGCCGAACAGCCAGGCGCGGAACATCACAATCAGGAGATTGGGCGACATCGACACGTAGCGCAGGCCGGCCGACATTGCGCTGAGAAAACTCTCGCGCGGCAGGGCCCGCGGCGGATAGACCGGCTTCCAGCGCCAGAGCGCCGCGATCAGCGTCACGTAGCTCACGGCATTGGCGAGGAACGCCGCCGCGACCCCGGCTGTCGCCACGATGATGCCGCCGACCGCCGGGCCGACGCTGCGCATCAGGTTGAAGCCCATCGAGTTGAGCGTCACGGCGGCCGGAAGATCCTCGCGGGGTACGATGTCACCCACCGAGGCCTGCCACGGCGGATTGTGCAGCGCCGTGCCGCAGCCGAGCAGGAAGGTGAAGGCGAGCAGCAGCCATGGCGTGATCCAGCCCTGATAGGCGATTGCCGCCAGTGCCACCGACACGACCATCATCATGATCTGCGCGAACAGCATGATCCGCCGCCGGTCGAAATTGTCGGCGAGCGCGCCCGAGGCGAGCGAGAACAGCATGATAGGCAGGGTGGTGGCGCCCTGCACCAGCGCGACCATGATGTGCGAATCCGAGATGGTCGTCATCATCCAGCCGGCACCGACGCCCTGGATCAGCCCGCCGAGGTTGGAGACGAGTGTCGCAATCCACAGGGCTCGGAAGGTCGGGTGCCGGAACGGGGCTAGGGTCGATGCGCGCTGCGGCACCTTGCGGGCTTCCTCCTGCCAGGTGAGATTCGTCTCCTATAGCACAGGGACGCGGCGCGTGGTCGATTGGTTCCTTGGGCTGCGCCGATCTGGCTTACATCCCGCCCGGATAGTTTGGGCTCTCGCGGGTGATCGTCACATCGTGGGCGTGGCTCTCGCGCAGGCCGGCCGAGGAGATGCGTACGAACTGCGCCTTCTCGCGGAATTCCGCCAGGTCGCGCCCGCCGACATAGCCCATCGCGGCCTTGAGACCGCCGGTGAGCTGGTGCAGCACGCCGCCGACCGGCCCCTTGTAGGGCACCTGGCCCTCGATGCCTTCCGGCACGAGCTTGAGCGTGTCGCGTACCTCGGCCTGGAAGTAGCGGTCGGCCGAGCCGCGCGCCATCGCGCCGACCGAACCCATGCCGCGATAGGCTTTGAAGGAACGGCCCTGATGCAGGTAGACCTCGCCGGGGCTTTCCTCGGTGCCGGCGAGCAGCGAGCCGATCATCGCGGCGTTCGCACCGGCGGCGAGCGCCTTGGCGAGATCGCCAGAATATTTGATGCCACCGTCGGCGATGACCGACACGCCGGACTTGGCGGCTTCCTCCGCGGCTGCGATGACGGCCGAGAGCTGCGGCACGCCGACACCGGCCACGATGCGGGTGGTGCAGATCGAGCCCGGACCGATGCCGACCTTGACCGCGTCCGCGCCCGCGTCGATCAGCGCACGGGTGCCTTCGGCGGTCGCGACGTTGCCGGCAAGGATGCGCACTGAGTTGGAGAGCTTCTTGGCCTTGGTGACGGCGTCGAGCACGCGCTGAGAATGGCCGTGCGCGGTGTCGATGACGAGCAGGTCGACGCCGGCCGCGATCAGCCGCTCGGCGCGCTCGAACCCGTCTTGGCCGACGCTGGTGGCGGCGGCGACCCGCAGGCGGCCTTGCGCATCTTTGGAGGCATTGGGGTTGAGCTGCGTCTTCTCGATGTCCTTGACGGTGATCAGTCCGACGCAATGGCCCTTCTGGTCGACCACCAGCAGCTTTTCGATGCGGTGACTGTGGAGCAGACGCTTGGCTTCCTCCTGATCGACGCGGTTCTCGCGCACCGTGACGAGGTTCTCCCGCGTCATCAGCTCGTATACCTTCTGCGACGGGTCGGAGGCGAAGCGCACGTCGCGGTTGGTGAGGATGCCGACGAGCCGGCCGGTGCGCTGGCCGCCCTCGCCGCCGTTCTCGACGACCGGGATGCCGGAGATGCCGTGCGCCTTCATCAGCGCCAGGGCGTCGGCCAGCGTTGCGTCGGGGCCGATCGTGACAGGGTTCACGACCATGCCGGATTCGTATTTCTTGACCTGGCGGACCTGCTCGGCCTGCTCATCCGGCGAAAGGTTGCGGTGGATGACGCCGATGCCGCCGGCCTGCGCCATCGAGATGGCAAGCCGCGCCTCGGTGACGGTATCCATCGCTGCCGACAGGATCGGGATGTTGAGGTCGATGTCGCCGGCGATCCGCGTGCGCACGTCGGTCTCGCCCGGCATGACGTCGGAATGGCCGGGCTGGAGCAGCACGTCGTCGAAGGTAAGCGCCTGGGCGCCGGTCGCGGTCTCGATGATTTTCGCCATTGGCCGATCCTTGAATGCGAATATGGCGCTGACGCCCGGGGTTTGGGCCGCGCCGACTCGAAATGTCCCTTTCAGGATTGGCACCGGCTGGTAACACGGCTGCGACGGAATGCAAAGCGGGAGATTCGGCTTCCTCCCGCCGGACGGCCCACTTGTAAACCGTCGGGTCGAACGGCAAGTTACGCTGCGGCAATCGGGGACGAAACGACCATGGCGACGACGCAACCTTGGGGGAGGGCGGCAGAACCGTTGTCTTCGCAACCGCCGCCGGCTCAGGCAACAAGTGTCGAACCTTTCGTCTTCACCGGTAGGACCAGCGAATATTTCGGCATCTGGATCGTCAACGTCCTGCTGACCATCGTGACGCTCGGCATTTACTCCGCCTGGGCGAAGGTAAGACGGCTGCGCTACTTCTACGGCAACACGCACCTGGCGGGATCGAGCTTCGACTACCATGCTCGACCGGTGCAGATCCTGATCGGGCGGATCATCGTGCTGGTCGTTCTCATGGTCTATAACGTCGTCCTCAACGTAGTGCCGCTGGCGGGTCTCGTCCTCGTTCCGCTCTTCGTCCTGGCCCTGCCCTGGTTCGTCATGCGCGGGCTGCGCTTCAATGCGCGGGTGACGAGCTTCCGCAATGTCCGCTTCGATTTCCACGGCGGCTACTGGGGCGCTTTCCGCGCCTATGTGCTGGGTGGCGCTGTCACCTGGCTGACGCTCGGCATCCTGGCACCCGTGGCGTCGCGCTGGATGTGGCGCTACATGCTCGCCAACACGACGTATGGTGGTAGGCCGATCACGAGCGATCCGGCGCTGCGCAAGCTCTACGGCCAGTGGCTCCTGCCGGCGGTGATCCTGCTTGCGACCATCGTCGTCTTGGGCCTGTCGGCGCTGGCGCTCGGCAGCGCGCTCTATGCGCTTTACGAGGATGTCTCGACCGGCACGAACGACGCGGATGCCGTCGTCGTCGCGATCCTGCAGGTGCTGACGACCTCCTTCCTGCCTTTCATCGTTATCCTCGCCATCGTGACGCTGATCTACCGCGCCGGCACGCGCAATGTGGCTCTGAACGCCACGGTGGTCGATGGGCGCCATCGCTTCCGGTCCGCCATCCATCGCGGGCGCTTCACCTGGATCACGGTGACGAACCTGATAGCGACCGTCCTGTCGCTCGGCCTCGCGCGGCCGTGGGCGGCGATCCGCATGGCGAAGTTCCTCGCGGCCGCCACCGCGCTGGAAGTCTCAGGCTCGCTCGACGACTATCTGGGCGACGTGCAGGACACCGGCTCGGCGGTCGGGGCGGAATACATGGACGTCGAGGGCTTCGATTTTGGCTTCTGAACCCGTCCGCGGCGCGTGGTTTCCGCCGGGGTCGAGCCGCAAGATCGAGGCGGCCATCTCGAAGGCAGGCGACGGCGACCTGATCGTTGTGGCCGGCGAGGCAGTGCTGGCACGAGCGGCCCCGGCCGAAATCGAGTTTTCCGCGCGCGTCGGCTCGATCCCGCGTCGGCTCTCTTTCCCGGACGGCAGCCTGTTCGAGACGGCGGACAATGACGGTGTCGACGCACTCGCGGGAGCGGCGGTCCGCGCGGCGGGGGCCGTGCACCAGCTCGAACGGTTCCGGCCGCGCCTCTTCGTCTTCGCCGCGCTCGTCGTCGGGCTCTGCTTCCTGATCTACCGCTTCGCAGTGCCGGCGCTGGTGGAGGTGGCGGTCGCGATCACGCCGCCGGTGGTGCCGCAACTGATGAGCCAGGGCGCGCTCGCCTCGCTGGACGAGACGCTGCTGGCGAAGAGCGAGTTGCCGGAAGCCCGGCAGGCTTCGATCCGCGAAGGTTTCTCCGCCCTTGCCGCGCTCACGCCGCGCGGGCAGGGCGGCTACGCGCTGCACTTCCGCAAGGGCGGCTCGATCGGCCCGAACGCATTTGCGCTGCCCGACGGCTCGATCATCCTGACCGACGAGCTCGTGGCGCTGGCGCCGGGACAGGACGCGGTCCTCGGCGTACTGGCGCACGAGATCGGCCATGTCGAGCGCGAGCACTCGCTGCGCCAGCTCTATCGCGCGGCGGGCATCGCGGCCCTTATCATGCTGATCGGCGGCGACATCGGTGCGGGCGCGGAGGACATCCTCGTGCAGGGATCGGCGCTCGCCGGCCTCTCCTATTCGCGCGGACAGGAGGCAGAGGCCGACAGATCGAGCGTCGAGTTGATGCTGAGGGCGGGCAAGGACCCGGCGGCGATCGTCGGCTTCCTCGAGATCATGCGCGACAAGCTGGAGAAGGGCTCCGGGACGGATTTCTTATCCACTCATCCCGCGACGCAACAGCGGATCGAGGCCGTGAAGGCGTATGCCGAGGAGCTTGCGAAGAAGTAGCCGTCAGGCAAAGCGGCTGGCCCTGTCGATCGGTCGCGACAAGCCCCGCGCTCCGTGCTAACCGCGCGGCGACATGCAGGATCGCGCAAATCCTTCCTCCACATCCGTGGAACCTGCCCCGCTCGGCAGAACGGCACCACTGGTGCTGGCGGTCGCATTGTTCATGGAGCAGATGGATTCGACCGTCATCGCCACCTCGCTACCGGCGATCGCTTCCGACATCGGCACCAGCCCGGTCGCGCTGAAGCTGGCGCTCACCGCCTATCTCGTGTCGCTGGCGATCTTCATCCCGGTGAGCGGCTGGATGGCGGAGCGCTTCGGCGCCAAGCGCGTGTTCCGCATCGCGATCGGCGTCTTCGTGCTCGGCTCGGTCGCCTGTGCCTTCGCGGGCTCGCTCGGAGCCTTCGTCGTGGCGCGCTTCGTGCAGGGCATGGGTGGAGCGATGATGACGCCGGTGGCGCGCCTCGTTCTGGTGCGCGCGACGCCGAAGTCGGAGCTGGTGCAGGCGATGGCGTGGCTCACCATACCGGGCCTGATCGGCCCTCTGATCGGCCCGCCCGTCGGTGGCTTCATCACCACCTTCTTCACCTGGCACTGGATCTTCCTGATCAACCTGCCGATCGGACTGGCCGGCATCTATCTCGCGGGCCGTGTGCTGCCCGACATCGAGCCGAGCGGCGGCGGCTCGCTCGACAGGAAGGGTTTTGTCCTTTCGGCCATGGCGGCGTCGGGCATCGTCTTCGGCCTGTCGGTGGTGAGCCTGCCGGCGCTGCCACCGGCCGTCGGCCTCGCGACGGCGCTGTTCGGGCTCGCCTGCGGCTGGCTCTATGTCCGCCACGCCAGGCGCACGCCAGCGCCGATCCTCGACCTCAGGCTCTTCTCCAATCCGGTCTTCCGCGCCGCGATCCTCGGCGGCTCGCTGTTCCGCATCGGGGCGGGCGCGGTGCCGTTCCTTCTGCCGCTGTTCTTCCAGCTCGGTTTCGGCATGACGCCGTTCCAGTCCGGTATGCTGACTTTCGCATCGGCGGGCGGCGCGATCCTGCTCAAGTTCATGGCCTCGGCGGCGCTGAGGGCAGGCGGCTTCCGCAACGTGCTGATCGCGGGCGGCCTGGCAGGGGCGGCCTTCATCGGCATCAACGCCTCGTTCACGGCCGGGACGCCCTGGCCGGTGATCGTTGCGGTGCTGTTCGCTTCCGGTTTCCTGCGCTCGCTGTTCTTCACTTCGGTCAATGCGCTGGTCTTCGCCGAGATCTCGGAGGCCCAGGCTGCACAAGCGACGGCCCTGGCGGCGGCGACGCAACAGATTTCGATCGCGCTGGGCGTGGCGGTGGCGGGCGGGGCGCTGGAGGCGATCTCGCTGATCACCGGCGAGGCGCTTACGACGCACGCCTTCGTCTGGGCCTTCCTCATCGTGGCGGCGCTCACCTCGCTCGCCGCCCTGCCTTTCGTCTGGCTCGATCCCGACGCCGGCAGCTCGGTCTCCGGCAAGGCCCCCGTGGCGCGCTCGACGACGCCGATCAACCCGCCGCAGCAGTGAGGCTCATCAGTCTTCGGAGACTGAGGATACCTGGTCCACGTCCTTCCGTCCCTTGAAGTCCTTGGCGAGCAGGAACAGCTCCACCGACTCGTCGCGCGAGGCCGGTGGCTTGACGTGGTGCACCGACTTGAAGTTCTGCTTCAGCATGGTCAGCAGGTCGTTGGCCGTGCCGCCCTGGAAAGTCTTGGTGAGGAAATGCCCGCCGGGCTTCAGCACCGAGATCGCGAAGTCGGCAGCCACTTCGCCGAGATGCATGGTGCGGATGTGGTCGGTGCGGCGATGCCCGGTGGTGGGCGCCGCCATGTCCGAGATCACGACGTCGGGCGGGCCGCCGAGCGCCTCGATGAGCGCGGCCGGCGCGTCGTCATCGAGAAAATCCTTCTTCAGGATGACGCAGCCCGGCACCGGGTCCATGTCGAGGTAATCGATCGCAGCGATCAGCGGCTTCTCGTCGGTCGAGCCGAGCTTGCGCGCCGCGACCTGGCACCAGCCGCCTGGGGCGGCCCCGAGGTCCACCACGCGCATGCCGGACTTCAACAGCTTGTAGCGCTCGTCGATCTCGATCAGCTTGTAGGCCGCGCGGGAGCGATAGCCTTCCGCCTTGGAGCGCTGCACATAGGGGTCGTTCATGTGCCGCTCGAGCCAGCGGCGCGAGGATTCCTTAAGCCCGCTCTTCTTCTTGATCTTCGTTCGGAGGACGCGGGTCGGCCCCTTGCCGGAGGTCGGCTTCTTCATGGCGCGCTCCGCCAGCGGTTGCGCCGCCACGCGCCGTCAGACGCCATCAGCTCGGTGAGGATGCCTTCGCGCAGCCCGCGGTCGGCGACCCTTAGCCGCTCCGACGGCCAGACCTGCCGGATCGCTTCGAGAATGGCGCAGCCGGCGAGCACGAGGTCGGCGCGGTCGGCGCCGATGCAGGGATTGGCGACGCGGGCGGCAAAGTCCCAGCCAAGCAGTCGCTCGGTCATCGCATCCACGTCGGCGCGCTCCAGCCACAGGCCGTCGACCCGCTTGCGGTCGTAGCGTTCGAGCCCGAGATAGACACCGGCGAGCGTCGTCACCGTGCCGGAGGTGCCGAGGAGATGAAAGCGGCCGCCGGCGACGAGGCGGCCGAGCCGGTCGCGCCCTTCAAACGCATCTAGCATGCGCGCCACGTCGGCCACCATGTCGTCGAAGACCTCGCGCGTGACGTGGCGGCCGCCGAAGCGTTCGGCCAGCGACACGACGCCGACGGGCAGCGAGGTCCAGGAGACGATGTGACGGGCAAGATGCGGGCTGCGCTCGCCCGAGAGATCGATCAGCGCGATCTCCGACGAGCCGCCGCCGATGTCGAACAGCACCACCGCCTCGGTGTCCGGCTCGACCAGCGAGCCGCAGCCGGAGACGGCGAGCCGCGCCTCCGTCTCGCGGTCGATGATCTCAAGCTCAAGCCCCGTCGCCTCCGTGACCCGGCTGAGGAATTCTTCGCCATTGCCGGCCGAGCGGCAGGCCTCGGTCGCGATCAGCCGTTTCATGCGGATCTCGCGCAGGCCGAGCTTGGTGGCGCACACAGCAAGCGCGTCGATGGCGCGGGCCATCGCCGCGTCGCCGAGCCGGCCGGTGGCCGTCAGCCCTTCGCCCAGCCGCACGATGCGCGAGAAGGCGTCGATGACGCGGAACTGCCCTGGCCGGGTCGGCACCGCGACGAGCAGCCGGCAATTGTTGGTGCCGAGGTCGAGTGCGGCATAGACTGGCTGGTCGCCGGGACGGGGTGCGCGCGGATAGGCTGGCGCGCCGATCCTGCCGTTCGCCGCGCCGACAGATTCGTTGGAAGAGGAGGCTCCTGCCGGGGGAGCGTCAGCCGCGGCGCTGGATGACTGCAGTGCGCTGTGCGTCGCAACGGCGGCGTGCGTGCGATCCTCGGTTCCCGCGCTTGGAACCGGACCTTGCGGGTGTTTCGCGCCGGCCTGGGGCGTCGGCGCTATCGACCCGTCGCGCGCGAAAACCTTGCGGCCGCGCTTGCGCTTTCGCCTCTTGCGGTGTGTCTGGCTGGGGGCCACGGCCCGCTCGCGCGTCGCCGCTTTGCCTGGCTGCCGCGGTTGTCCGCGATCGCCGCCGGACGTTCGGCGCTCGTCGCCGGCTCGGTCCGGATGCCCCCCGCGATGCGGCGCATTGCCGCTCGTGTCGGGGTCGTCCACGTGGTGTCCTTCATGCGCGGCGCGAACCCGATCGGGACGCGGCATCGCGCTTTGTCTAGCGTTGACGACAACATAGCAGTCCGATGGCCAATCACCAAGGGGGCTTGCATGGAGCATTGTGCAACGGCGGTCGTCCGGCACATGCCTTGAATTCGCCTTTGGGCTTGACTATTTCGCTCCCGTCGATAAAAGCCGCCGCACCATAGCCGCGACGCTTTTCGCGGCGGCGTTGGGGAATAGGTTAACGGTAGACCCACGGACTCTGACTCCGTTAGTCCTGGTTCGAATCCAGGTTCCCCAGCCACTCTCTCTTCAGCTTCGATCTGTGCTGGCGTCTCACGCCAGCCGCGTGCCGACCTGGCTCAGCAGCCAGGCCTGGAAGGCCTGGGCCAGCGTGTCGTCGCGCTTGCCCTCGGGCAGCACGACGTAATAGCTGTTGTCGGTCGGCATCGGGCGGTCGAAGACGATGCGCAGGCGGCCGGACGCGATCTCGTCCTCGATCAGGTAGAGCGGCAGGAGCGAGAAGCCCATGCCGCGCACGGTGGCTTCGATGACCATGGCGAACTGGTCGAAGCGGTTGCCGCGATAGGCCTGCTCGCCGCCGAGGCCGTTGAGCTGGAACCACTCGGCCCAGAGCTTAGGGCGGGTGGCGAGGTGCAGCAGGGGCCGGGTTTCGAGGTCGGAGGGTTCGCGGACCGGGCTTGCGTCGAGGAGCGCGGGGCTTGCCACCGGCAGGATCACCTCGCTGCAGAGATAGGTGCAGACGGCGTTGGCCCACACCGGCTGGCCGTAATGGATGGCGAGGTCGACGTCCTCGGCCTCGAGGTCGAAGGGTTGCGCGCGCGAGGCGACGTCCACCGCGACGCCCGGATGACCTTCGAGGAAATCGCGCAGTCGCGGCATCAGCCAGCGGCTGCCGAAAGTGGGCAAGGTGGCGATCGACAGCACCGTGCGCCCGTCGGCGCCGGCGCGGGCGCGCAGCACCATCTCCTCCGACTGCGCCAGCAGGCGCCGCACCGAGGGCAGGAGCTGGCGGCCGGCGTCGGACAGCACCGCACGCTGGCGCACCCGCTCGAACAGGAGCACGCCGAGCTGCCCTTCCAGCGTCTTGACCTGCCGGCTGATCGCGCTCTGCGTGAGGTTCAGTTCGGTCGCCGCGCGGGTGAAATTGCCATGGCGCGCAGCACTTTCGAAGGCCTGCAGGACCATCAGGTCGGGGATGAGAGTTCGGCTCAGGTTCATTCCGGATCCGCATCAAGTCAGTCAAAAACATCATAAGAGCGCGCGCGTAAGCTCAGATATGATCCGGATCACGAATGATGGCCAGCATAAATTCGAGACAGATCCCGATGACCGATACACGCTTCGTCTCCGCCGACGACATCCGTTCCGCCTTCTCCGCCGCGATGTCGGCGATGTACCGCGACGAGGTGCCGGCCTATGGCACGCTGATGACGCTGGTGGCGCGGGTGAACCAGCAGAAGCTGTCGGCCGATCCGAGGCTCAAGGCGCGGCTCGAGGCGACGGATTCGCTCGACCGCATTTCCGAGGAACGGCACGGCGCGATCCGCCTCGGCACGCCGCAGGAGCTGGCGATGATGCGCCGGGCCTTCGCGGTGATGGGCATGTATCCGGTGGGCTATTACGACCTTTCGACGGCGGGTGTGCCGGTGCATTCAACCGCGTTCCGGCCGGTCGGCGATGCGAGCCTGAAGCGCAATCCGTTTCGCGTGTTCACCTCGCTGCTGCGGCTCGACCTGATCGCCGACGCGGCGCTGCGCGAACAGGCGGCCGAGGTGCTGGCGTCGCGAAGGATCTTCACCGACGAGGCCGTGCGGCTGATTGAAAAGGCCGAAAGCGAGGGCGGGCTCGGCGAGGCGGATGCCAAGCAGTTCGTTGCGGAGGTGCTGGAGACGTTCCGCTGGCACGACAGGGCGATCGTCGATGCCGGCATGTACAAGCGCCTGCATGATGCGCACCGGCTGATAGCCGACGTGGTGTCCTTCAAGGGACCGCACATCAATCACCTGACGCCGCGCACGCTCGACATCGACAAGGTGCAGGCGCTGATGCCGGAGCACGGCATCGCGCCGAAAGCCGTGGTGGAAGGCCCGCCGACGCGAGAATGTCCGATCCTTTTGCGCCAGACCTCGTTCAAGGCGCTGGAGGAACCGGTCTCCTTCATCGGCGACGGCGGCGAGTGGCGGAAAGGTTCGCACACCGCCCGCTTCGGCGAGATCGAGCAGCGCGGCGTG
The DNA here is from genome assembly GCF_900177325.1 of Mesorhizobium australicum. NCBI lineage: Bacteria > Pseudomonadati > Pseudomonadota > Alphaproteobacteria > Hyphomicrobiales > Phyllobacteriaceae > Mesorhizobium > Mesorhizobium australicum. The sequence continues at coordinate 1,838,264 of NZ_FXBL01000004.1, forward strand.
GCGCTGACGCCGAAGGGTCGTGCGCTCTACGATGCGCTGCTCAACCAGACGCGCGCCAAGGTGCGGCCGGCTGCCGACGGCTCGAATGCCGACGCTTACGAGGCAGCACTTGCCGAAGTGTTCAGGGCGCTTCCGGACGACTGGAACGAACTGCGCAAGGCCGGGCTCGGCTATTTCAGCTATTCGCTGACGGAGAAGGGCCGCGCGGTGGCCGGCCGCAGGGTCGATCTGGAAACGGCAATCGCCGAGGGCCTCGTCCAGTTCGACCCGATCGTCTATGAGGATTTCCTCCCGGTGAGCGCGGCCGGCATCTTCCAGTCCAACCTCGGCGACGAGGCGACGCAGGAATTCGTCGCGAGCCCCAACCAGATCATGTTCGAGCGCGATCTGGGGGCTTCGGTGCTGGACGAGTTCGCCCACTATTCCGAGATCGAGCGCGCCTCGATCGAGGCCTGTTTCGCGGTGATCGGCCAGGCCCTCGCCGCCGAGTGACGACGGACGGATGATGATCGAAGCGGGGCACATCGAGGCATTGCGGGCGCTGCTCGGCGAGAAGGGTCTTCTCGCCGCGGCGGCCGACATGGCTGCCTACGAGACGGGTGCGCGCTACGACAAGGGGAGGGCGGCCTTCGTGGCGCGACCGGCTTCGACGGCGGAGGTCTCTGCGGTCGTCGCCTATTGTGTGAGGCATGCGATCCCGCTGGTGCCTCAGTCCGGCAATACCGGCCTCGTGTCGGGATCCACGCCTGATGCGAGCGGCGCGCAGGGCGTGCTGAGCCTCGACCGGCTGACCGGCGTGTTCGAGCTCGACCCGGTCAACCGCACGGTGCGGGCGGGCGCAGGGCTGCGGCTGTCGGACCTCAACGGCCGGCTGGAGGAACATGGCCTGTTCTTCCCGATCGACCTCGGGGCGGACCCGCGTCTGGGCGGCATGGTCGCGACCAACACCGGCGGCTCGCGCTTCCTGCGGTATGGCGACGTGCGCCGCAACACGCTGGGCCTCACCGTGGTGCTCGGCGACGAGGCCGGCACGGTGCTCGACCTCTCCTCGGCATTGCGCAAGAACAACACGGGCGTCGACTGGAAGCAGCTGTTCGTCGGCACGTCGGGCGCCTTCGGCGTCGTCACCGAATGCGTGCTCAACCTCGAACCGCTGCCGCGCCAGAGCGCCACGGCGCTGCTGGCACCATCGTCGTCCGAGGCGGTGCCGGCGCTGCTGATGGCGATGGAGGATGCGCTGGGTTCGTATCTCTCCGCCTTCGAGGGCATGTCCGGCAATGCGGTGCGGGCGGCGCTCGACCATGTGCCGTCGCTGCGCAATCCCTTCGGCGACGGTCGCGTGCCCGACTTCGTCATCCTGGCGGAAGTGTCGCGGACGAACGCGCCGCGGGCGGGCGAGCAGCCGCTCGACGCCGTGCTGGAAGAGGTGCTCGCTGCCATCTGGGAGAAGGACGATGCGCTTCTGGCGGACGCCTTCGTCGGCCCGCCGCACGAGACCTGGGCATTGCGCCATGCCCTGTCGGAGGGCGTGAAGCACCGCGGCCGGCTGATCGCGTTCGACCTCGCCTTCCGACGCGGCGACATCATGCGCTTCCTTGACAGGATGAAGGCAGAGATGCCGGAGCGCTTTCCGGGCGTCGAGATCTGCGACTTCGGCCATGTCGGCGATGGCGGCGTGCACTTCAACCTTGTCGTGGCGAAAGACGATCCGCGCCTCGCCGACGGGGCCTTCGAGGCCGCGCTGCGCGAATGGGTCATTTCGGTCTGCGTCGAGGATTTTCAGGGTAGTTTCAGCGCCGAGCACGCGATCGGCCGCAAGAACCAGGCCTTCTACGACCGCTATACGCCGGCGGAGATCCGCAGGCTGTCGGCGGCGCTGAAGGCCGCCGCCTCGCCCGGCCCACTCGGCGCGGTCGAATTTTGAGACGAATGGCGGCGCGGCCGCCGCAATGACGAGAACAGTGGAGAAAGACAGATGAGCAAGAGCGTCGACGTGAAGCAGGAGACCGCCGCGATCCTCGACCGACTGGGCGTGCCGCGCGCGGTCTGGACGGGCGGCCGCATGGCCTCGTTCAGCCCGGTGAGCGGCGAGGAGATCGCGAACCTCAAGGCCGTGACAGCAGCCGAGGCGGGCGCTGCGATCGAGGCCGCGCACGAAGCCTTCAAGGAATGGCGGCTGGTGCCGGCGCCGAAGCGCGGCGAACTGGTGCGGCTGCTCGGCGAGGAGCTGCGCGCCGCCAAGGCCGATCTCGGCCGCCTCGTTTCGATCGAGGCTGGCAAGATCACGTCGGAAGGCCAGGGCGAGGTGCAGGAGATGATCGATATCTGCGACTTCGCCGTCGGCCTGTCGCGCCAGCTCTACGGCCTGACGATCGCCACCGAGCGTCCCGGCCACCGCATGATGGAGACCTGGCACCCGCTCGGCGTCGTCGGCATCATCTCGGCCTTTAACTTCCCGGTCGCCGTCTGGTCGTGGAACGCGGCGCTTGCCCTCGTTTGCGGCAACGCCATCGTCTGGAAGCCGTCGGAGAAGACGCCGCTCACCGCACTTGCGAGCCAGGCGATCCTGGAAAAGGCGATCGCCCGCTTCGGAGCCACGCCGAAGAACCTGTCGACGGTGCTGATCGGCGACCGGGCGGCCGGCGAGGCGCTGGTCGACCATCCGAAGGTGGCGCTGGTTTCCGCGACCGGCTCGACCCGCATGGGCAAGGAAGTCGGCCCGCGGGTCGCCAAGCGCTTCGCCCGCTCGATCCTCGAGCTCGGCGGCAACAATGCCGGCATCGTCTGCCCCTCGGCCGATCTCGACATGGCGCTCAGGGCGATCGCCTTCGGCGCGATGGGCACGGCGGGCCAGCGCTGCACGACGCTGCGCCGCCTCTTCGTGCATGACAGCGTCTACGACCAGCTCGTGCCGCGGCTGAAGAAGGCCTACACAAGCGTCTCCGTCGGCAATCCGCTGGAGACCTCGGCGCTGGTCGGTCCGCTGATCGACAAGGCGGCCTTCGACGGCATGCAGAAGGCGCTCGGCGCGGCGAAAGCCGAAGGCGGCGCGGTGACGGGCGGCGAGCGCGTTGCCGAGGCAGGCAAGGAGACGGCTTATTACGTCAAGCCGGCGATCGTGGAGATGCCGAAGCAGTCCGGCCCGGTGCTCGAAGAGACCTTCGCGCCGATCCTCTACGTGATGAAGTATTCGGACTTCGACAAGGCGCTGGAAGACCACAACGCGGTGGCCGCCGGCCTGTCGTCCTCGATCTTCACCCTCAACGTGCAGGAGGCCGAGCGCTTCCTCGCCGTCGACGGCTCGGATTGCGGCATCGCCAACGTCAACATCGGCACGTCGGGTGCGGAGATCGGCGGCGCGTTCGGCGGCGAGAAGGAGACGGGCGGCGGCCGCGAGAGCGGTTCGGACGCCTGGAAGGCCTATATGCGCCGCGCCACCAACACGGTGAACTACTCCAAGGCGCTGCCGTTGGCGCAGGGCGTCTCGTTCGACATCGAGTAGGGCGGCGCGACGCGCGATGAAGAGGCGGGCTGGACAGTCGATCCAGCCCGTTGATCCAGCTGCCGGATGCAGTTGACGCCCGTCCTTTCGCGCTTCAGGAAGGGGCGTCCCGCCGGTGTCCTTCCGTGATATTTTCCCTGGCCTTCCTCGCCGAAAAGGCGCTGCCCCGATGAGCGCGGACCGCGCCCCGGCCTCCGTCATCTGGGCGCTCGGCGTCACGCAGATCGTCGGCTACGGCACGCTGTTCTACAGCTTCGCGATCCTTGCTCCGGACATCTCGGCCACCTTGGGATGGCCGCAGGCTTGGATCTTCGGCGCGCTGTCGCTTTCGCTGATCGCCGGGAGCGTCGTCGCCCCCTCGGCGGGACGACTGGCCGACCGGCTGGGCGCCGGGCGCACCATGACCGCGGGCTCGCTGGCCGCCGCGGCCTCGCTCGCCTTCGCGGCGGCAGCGCCCAGCGCCTATGTCTTTGTCGCGGCGCTGTTCCTGATGCAGGTCGCGGCGTCCTTCGTGCTCTACTCCTCCGCCTTCGTCGCCATCGTCCAGGTCGGCGGCAGCCGCGCCTCGCTGTCGATCACGCACCTGACGCTGATCGCCGGCTTCGCCTCGACCCTGTTCTGGCCGCTGACGACATGGCTGCACGGTTCGCTCGACTGGCGGCAGGTCTTCCTGGTCTTCGCCGCGCTGCACCTCGTCGTCTGCCTGCCGCTGCACGGCTGGATCGCGAGCCATTCGCGCCGCTCCGGGTCGATGCCGGTCGTCGGCCCGAAGGACGCGACCCCTACGGATGCACCGCCCTCAACGGTGCCGCGGGCGATCTTCGCGCTGATGCTTGCCGGCTTCGCCACCGAGGGCTTCGTGCTGAACTCCGTCCTCATCCACATGGTGCCCCTGACGGCCGCGCTGGGCATGGGGGCGGCGGGCCTGTGGGCCTCGACGCTGTTCGGCCCGGCGCAGGTGGCGAGCAGGCTGGTCAACATGGTCTTCGGCGGCCGTCTGTCGCAGACCTGGCTCGCCGTCATCTCGGCCTTCCTGCTTCCGGCGGGGCTGCTTGTGCTGGTCGCCACCACGCCCTGGCTGCCGGGCGCGCTCGTCTTCGTCGTCATGTTCGGGATGGGCTCCGGCCTGAACAGCATCGTCGGCGGGACCCTGCCGCTGGAACTGTTCGGTCGCCCCGGCTACGGCGCGATGGTCGGATGGGCGACGTCGGCGAAGCAGTTCTCGTCTGCCTTCGCGCCGTTCGCCTTCTCGGCCATGCTTGCCGGGCTCGGCGTCGTGCCGTCGCTGCTGGTGCTGGTCGTGCTCTCGGCAGCGGCGGTGGGCTGCTTCTCCGCCATCGCCGTGCTGCGCGGAGCTACTCCGCGACGGGTATGACGTCCACCGACTGTTCGGAGGAATGGCGGCCGACCGTGCGCAGCACGCCGACGATCGGCGCGACGTCGGCATAGTCGCGGCCGTAGCCGATGACGATATGGTCGTTGCCGGCGAGCATCGCATTGGTCGGGTCGAATTCGCGCCAGCCGGCCTCGCGCCCGCACCACACGCTCACCCAGGCATGCATCGCGTCCGCCCCCTCCAGCCGCTCCTTGCCGGGCGGGGGGATGGTGCGGATGAAGCCGCTGACATAGCACGCCGGGATGCCGAGCCCGCGCAGGCCCGAGATCATCACATGCGAGAAGTCCTGACACACGCCGGCCCGGAGGTGAAAGGCCTCCGGCGACAGCGTCCGCACGTTGGTGGCGTCGGGCTCGTAGTCGAAGTCGCCGTGGATGCGCCGGCACAGGTCGAAGGCGAGTTCGAACACGCTGCGCGTCGAGGCAACACTCTCCTGCGCATAGGCGGTGATCGCCGGATCGATCGGAGCGTGCAGGCTGCCGGCCAGGAAATGCTGCGGCGAGGCGGCATCGAGCGAAAGGGCGGCGTCGATCTCGGCCTTCAGCCCCTCGACGGTCGGCGAGATGTCGAGCGGCGGCTCGGCGCGCGTCACGCTCACCCGTGCCTTCATCGTGAGGTCGAGCGTATCGTGCGGCTCGCGATAGGCGATCGAGGTGACCGCATTGCCGAAGAAGTCGGTGAAGGTGCGGCTCTCGGTCGGCTTCGGGTCGAGCGCGATGTTGGCCGCGATCACGCGCTGCATTCCGGGCAGCGTCAGCGGCATGGTGCGCAGGTGATGCCGTCCGCCCTCGACCGTGGCGGGATAGTCGTAATGCAGGTTCAGGCGGATGTCGTAGAGCATCGTCAGGTGAAATAGCTGCGCGAGAGCGCGTCGTATACGGCGCCGAGGCCGGAGACCACCTCGTCAAGCTGCGCCGTGTCCAGGTCCTTCGCCTCGGCGATGGACAGGCGGGTATGGAGGTTCAGCACTTCCTTGGCGGCCGCGCTGAGGTGGCCGGTCTCGTTGCCCGGGAGTTCGCCGATCTCCTCCTTCAGCCGGTCGAGCTGGAAGACGATCGAGCGCGGGTTGAGCGGATCGAGCGCCAGGAGCTCGATTACCGATCGCCGGCTGGCGCTGACGCTGAACTGGCGACGGTGGGTGAGCACGCTGTCGCCGATCTCAAGCAGCATGTCCAGGCCGCCGTCGGGCGAGGTCGAGGAGCCGAGCGCGCCGAGGATGCGCGCCATGTGGATGCCGCGTTCGATGCGGCGGCCGATTTCGAGGAAGCGCCAGCCGGTGAAGCGGTACATGTTCTCGTGCACGAGGCCCGAGAAGCCGGCGAGCTTGCGCAGGATCACGGTCATGGCGCGCGCCGCGTCGTCTCCGGGTTCCACCTTGTCGGCAAAGCGGTGCAGCGTCTTCGACAGGTCGTTGAGCGCCAGCCAGCCGTCGGGCGAGAAGCGGTCGCGGATCTGGCCGGCGCTGCCGGTCGCATGGCCGATGGTGCGCAGTACGCCGGGCGAGACGGCGCAGGTCGCGTCGACGCCGAGGAAGTCGAGATAGTTTCGAACGCTCTTCAACAGCGGCAGTGCCGGATCGACCGCCTCGGCGAGCCGCACGTGGTAGGCGCGCAGGATGCGCACCGTGCTTTCCAGCCGTTCCGAATAGCGCCCGAGCCACATCATGTTCTCGGCCGCGCGGCTCGGCAGGTTGCCGGTGCGCGTGCGCGGGATCGGTTCGGACTCGTCCGGCAGCAGCGTTTCCTGCTTCACCGGCCTGTCGCTGGCGATCCAGACGTCGGCCGCCTGACCGCCGCGCTGCATGGTGATCGCGGTAGCGTCGTTGGTGCGGCCGATGCGAGCGAAGCCGCCGGGCATGATCGTCCAGCCGTCCTTGGTGCGAGCGGCGAAGACGCGCAGCGACATCGGCCGCGGCACGAGCCGGCCATGGGTGTAGACCGGCGTGGTGGACAGCGTCACCGCCTCCTGCGCGGCGAAGGCCGTGCCCTCGGCCGCGAGGCGTGCAAGCAGGTCCGCGCGCTCCTGCGGATCGAGGGCGGAGCCGAGGCGGGTCATTTCCGGATCTTCGAAGGGAAGGCGGGTCGACAGCGCGGGGCCGACCACCATCCGGTCGAGATTGTCCATCACGTGCCGCTGTTCGGCCGCCTGCCCGCACCACCATGTCGCGACGGAGGGAAGCTTCGGCTCGGCGCCGTTGAGGGCGCGGGCGATGCCGGGCATGAAGGCCAGGAAAGCACGCGTCTCAACGATGCCGGAGCCGAGCGCGTTGACGACCGCGAGGTTGCCGCTCCTGAGCGCCTCGACGATGCCGGGCGTGCCGATCCGGGAATCGCCCTTGAGCTCGAGCGGGTCCATGAAGGTGGCGTCCATGCGCCGCCACAGCACGTTGACCGGCTTGAGGCCCGAGACGGTGCGCACCATCACCTGGCCGTCGAAGACGCGCAGGTCTTCGCCCTCGAGCAGCGTTATGCCGAGATATCGCGCGATCCAGGCATGCTCGAAATAGGTTTCGTTGAGGGGGCCGGGCGACAGGATGCCGGCGCGGCCGGTCCGGTCGTCGCCGAGCGAGAGCAGCGTGTCGCGGAACTGGCGAAAGAAGCCGGCGAGCCGGTGCACGTTCATGTCGCCGAACACGTCGGACAGCGCGCGCGTCGTCGCGACCCGGTTCTCCAGCGCGAAGCCGGCGCCGGATGGCGCCTGGGTGCGGTCGCCCAGCACCCACCAGCGCCCGTCCGGTCCCCGCCCCAGTTCGAAGGCGCAGAAATGCAGGAAATGGCCGCCGACCGGCTCAATGCCGACCAGCGGGCGCAGGAATTCCGGGTTGCCGGCGACCAGCGCCGGCGGGATCAGCCCGCGCCCCACCAGCAGGTTCGCACCGTAGATGTCGGCGACGATGCGTTCGAGCAGTTCGGCGCGCTCCTCCAGCCCGGCGGAGATCTCGTCCCATTCGGTCTGCGAGATGATGAGCGGCAGGTGAGCGAGCGGCCATTCGCGCTCCCGCGCGCCTTGGCCCTCGTAGACCCGGTAGTAGACGCCGGCGTCGCGCAGATACTGGTCGGCGCGGGCGAAGCGTTCCGAGCGTTCCTTGTAGGGGATGTCGGACAGCGCCGAGATCAGCATATCCCAGCCGGGCCTGACCTCGCCGGATGCGTCGAGCATCTCGTCGGTCACGCCGGGGATCGGCCTGTATCCCGACAGGAGGCTGCGGCCGGGTTTGGCCGCAGCATCCCGTTTCTGTTCGCTGGCGATCACCTGAGCACCGGACGCCGCAGGTCGAGCGTCATCGGGAAGTCGAGATTGGGCAGCTCCGCCGGCGGCACGAAGACCGAGGGCGTATGCCCGCGCGGCTCGAAGCGGGCAAGCCGCCTCGCCTCGGCCTCGTTGGCGTTGACCGGGAAGGTCTCGTAATTGCGGCCGCCTGGATGCGCGACATGGTAGACGCAGCCGCCGATCGAGCGGTTCGACCACGTGTCATAAATGTCGAAGACGAGCGGCGTGTTGACCGGCAGTACCGGATGCAGGCCCGACGCCGGCTGCCAAGCCTTGTAGCGAACGCCGGCGACCGCGGTCTCGCGGCTGTCGGTCTGCGTCATCGGCACGACGCGGCCGTTGCACAGCACCTTGTGGCGCTCGGGATTGAGCCCGTCGGTGCGCACCTGCAGCCGCTCGACCGAGGAATCGACGAAGCGGACGGTTCCGCCGATCGCGCCTTGTTCGCCCATGACGTGCCAGGGTTCAAGCGCCTGCCTGAGCTCCAGCTTGACGCCCTCGTACTGGACCTCGCCGCAGAACGGGAAGCGGAACTCGAGCTGCGCCTCGAACCATTCCGGCGCGAAGTCGAAGCCGTGGGTGCGCAGGTCCTGCAGCACGTCCTGGAAATCCTGCCAGACATGCCAAGGCAGCATGAAGCGGTCGTGCAACGAGGTGCCCCAGCGCACGAAGCGGCCATCGGCGGGGCCGGCCCAGAAGCGTGCGATCAGCGCTCGGATCAGCAGTTGCTGCGCGAGGCTCATGCGAGCATTGGGTGGCATCTCGAAGCCGCGGAACTCGACCAGGCCGAGCCGGCCGGTCGGGCCGTCCGGCGAGAACAGCTTGTCGATGCAGATCTCGGAACGGTGCGTGTTGCCGGTGACGTCGACCAGAAGATTGCGGAACAGCCGGTCGACCAGCCAGGGCAGGGGAGGTGGGCCGTTCGCCGGATGCGGCACCTGCGCCATCGCGATTTCCAGCTCATAGAGCGAATCGTGGCGCGCCTCGTCGACGCGCGGCGCCTGGCTGGTCGGCCCGATGAACAGGCCGGAGAACAGGTAGGAAAGCGAGGGATGCCGCTGCCAGTGCAGCACGAGGCTTTTCAGCAGGTCCGGCCGGCGCAGGAAGGGGCTGTCGGTCGGCGTCGCGCCGCCGACCACGACATGGTTGCCGCCGCCGGTGCCGGTGTGGCGGCCGTCGATCATGAACTTGTCGGCGCCGAGCCGGCTCTGGCGGGCCTCCTCATAGACCGCCTCAGTTGTCGTGACGCAGTCTTTCCAGCTCGCGGCGGGATGGATGTTGACTTCGACGACGCCGGGGTCGGGCGCGACGCGGATGACGTTGAGGCGCGGGTCGTGCGGCGGGGCGTAGCCCTCGATATGGATCGGAAGACCGATCCGCTTCGCCGCCTCCTCGGCCGCCGCGACGAGCTCCAGATAGTCTTCCAGAGCCTCGGTGGGCGGCATGAACACGCAGAGCCGGCCGTCGCGTAGCTCGGTCGAGAGCGCCGTGCGGACGGCTCCGCCGATCTCGGTCAGTGTCTGCTCGACACGGTCCTGCTGCTCGGTCGCCGCCGTGAAGGAAGCTGCCGTCTGGCGCTGCGCCATCTCGTCGGCGCCGTCCGCGGCGGGGGAGGCGGGCAGGATTTCCGCACGCGGCGGCAGCGCGCCGCGCGGCACGGTCGGATCGACCGGCACGATATAGGGAAACTGCGCCGGCGGCACGTAGGGCAGCGAGCCGAGCGGCAGGCGGTAGCCGACGGGCGAGTCGCCCGGCACCAGGAACAGCCTGCCCCGCCGCGTCTTCCACTTCTCGCTGCGCCAGCGCGGGCCGGTCGCCGTCGCGGCCGCGTTCCATCGCTGCACCGGCAGCACATAGCCGCTCGGATTGGTCAGCCCGCGCTCGAACACGCGGGCCATGCGGCTGCGTTCCTCCGGGTCGGCGAGCTTCGAGTTGGACGGATCGACATTGTCGGGCAGCTTGCCTTCCTTGAGCACCCATTCGCCGGGGTCCTCATAGGCTTCCGCCACCATGCCCCGCTCGACGCCGAGTTCGGAGGCGATCTCGCCGAGCAGGCGGCCGGCATCTTCCGGCTTCGCAGCGGTCTTTTCGCCTTCCTTCGCGATCAGCTTCTCGTCGGCCCAGACCGGCTCGCCGTCATGGCGCCAGTAGAGCGAGAAGGTCCAGCGCGGCAGCGTCTCGCCCGGATACCACTTGCCCTGGCCGTAATGCAGGAAGCCGGTCGGCGCGAAGCGCTCGCGCAGCCGGCGGATCAGCGCGTCGGCCTTCTCCCGCTTGGTGGGGCCGACGGCCGCGGTGTTCCACTCGGCCGATTCGAAGTCGTCGATCGACACGAAGGTCGGCTCGCCGCCCATGGTAAGCCTTGCGTCCTGCTCCTTCAGGATCGCGTCGACCTTGTCGCCCAGCGCATCGAGCCGGGCCCAGGATTCATCTGAGAACGGCTTGGTGATGCGCGGATGCTCCGACACGCGGTCAACGCGCATGGCGAAGTCGAAACCCACCTTGGCATCGCCGAAATAGCCGCCAGAGATGGGTGCCGCATTGCGGTAGTGCGGCGTGGCCGCCAGCGGCACGTGGCTCTCGCCGGTGAGCAGGCCGGATGTCGGGTCGAAGCCGATCCAGCCCGCACCGGGCAGGTAGACCTCGCACCATGCATGCAGGTCGGTAAAGTCGACCGAGGTGCCGGCCGGGCCGTCGAGCGCGACGAGGTCGGGCTTGAGCTGGATCAGATAACCGGAGACGAAACGGGCGGCGAAACCGAGGTTGCGCAGGATCTGGACCAGCAGCCAGCTCGAATCGCGGCAGGAGCCCGTGCGGAATCCAAGCGTCTCTTCCGGCGTCAGTACGCCCGTCTCCATGCGGATGATGTAGCCGATCTGCTGCTGCACCTTCGCGTTGAGCGCGACGAGGAAGTTGACCGTGTTCGTTTCAGAACGATCGATTCCCGTTAGGAACTCCTGCAGCAACGGCCCGACCGGTTCGGGCTTGCGGTAAATTGCCAAGTCCTCGCGGATCTCTTCCGGATAGTCGAACGGCCAGGTCTCCGCGCTCTCCTCGACGAAGAAGTCGAACGGATTGTAGACCGTCATGTCCGCGACGAGGTCGACCTCTATCTTGAATTCGGTGACCGGCTCCGGAAAGACGAAACGCGCCAGGAAGTTGCCGTAGGGGTCCTGCTGGACGTTGACGAAGTGGTTGGACGGGCTGACCTTCAGCGAGTGGCTCAGCACCTTGGTCCGCGAATGCGGCGCCGGCTGGAGGCGGATCACCTGGGGCCCGAGCACGACCGGCTTGTCATATGTGTAGTGCGTCAGGTGGTAGATCGCCGCGTGGATCGCCATGGTGCCTCTTTTGGGTGCCCGTTACCCACTCTATCCACAATTTCGCGGCTGCCGCCACCTCCATATTGCACTGCGGAACGGCGCGCGCTGCCCCCCGTTGGCCTTTTGCCGGCGTCCGCTATATGACGCCTCGCAAGAAAGGGGTGTGCGATGCGACTGGGCGGGAGGCTGGCGGCGGCCATCGAGGTTCTGGAAGACATGGAGCGGCGGCATCGTCCCTCGGCCGACGCGCTGAAGGACTGGGGCCTGTCGCACCGATTCGCGGGCGCGGGCGACCGCGCGGCGATCGGCAACATAGTCTATGACGCGCTGCGCCGCCGGCGCTCCGCCGGATGGCTGCTGGGCGATGCCGCGCCGCGCGCCTGGGCGTTCGGCGGATTGATTCTCGAAACGGGCCGGACAGCTGCCGGGATAAACGCGTCGCTCGACGGAGATCGCTTCGCGCCGTCGCCGCTGACGGAGGCCGAGATGGCCGCCATCGCCGCGCGCGACCTGGCGGACGCGCCCGAAGTCGTCCGCGCCGACGTGCCCGACTGGTGCGTGCCGCTGCTGGAGACAGCTTTTGGCGAGGACTGGGTCGAGGAGGCGCGGGCGCTTGCCGCCCGCCCGCCGCTCGACATGCGCGCCAACACGCTGCTTGCCACGCGCGACAAGGTGATCGGCGAGCTCGCAGGCGCCGCGCCCGCGGCGATCGCGCCCGACGGCATCCGCATTCCGCCGATCGAGGGCGACGGCCGGCACCCGAACGTCCAGGTCGAGCCTGCGTTCCAGAAGGGCTGGTTCGAGATCCAGGACGAAGGCTCGCAGATCGCCGCCCGGCTCACTGGTGCGGCGCCCGGCATGCAGGTGCTGGACCTGTGCGCCGGGGCCGGCGGCAAGACGCTGGCGCTGGCGGCGATGATGGACAATCGCGGCCAGATTTTCGCGCATGATTCGGAGAAGGCGCGGCTGGCGCCGATCTTCGACCGCCTGAAGCGCGCGGAATGCCGCAACGTGCAGGTGATCGCCAATTCGACCGGCCTCGCGGATCTCGAAGGCCGCATGGACCTGGTGCTGATCGACGCGCCCTGCACCGGCTCAGGCACCTGGCGCCGCCGGCCCGACGCCAAATGGCGGCTGACCGAGCGCCAGCTCGACGTGCGCATCGCGGAGCAGCGGTCGATCCTCGACAATGCCGCCCGCTACGTGAAACCGGGCGGATCGATCGCCTATGTCACCTGCTCGGTCTTTCCGTCCGAAAACCAGGATCAGGTGACGGCTTTCCTCGACCGGCATCCAGGCTTCGAGGCCGCCGATCATGCCGCCCTCTGGGCGGGCATGTTTCCGAAGCATGCCGACAAGACGCGGACGGGCGAGCACGGCGTGGTGCTTACCCCCTTGCGCAGCGGCACCGACGGCTTCTTCTTCGCCTCGATGCGGCGGGCCTGACGCCGGGATCGCCTTCGCCTCGCACGGCGATGATCTGCTTCGCTGGCTCAACCGATCGCTGCTGCGCTGCAGCATTGAGCAATTGCGGTGCGGGCCGGCCTTTGCGATAAGGCAGGCTCGCGGAGGACAGAGCGTGAAGGCGAACACACAGATCGATGCCGACTACGAGGAGCGCGTGCGCTCGAGCTTTGCGCGCCAGGTCGTGATGTCGACCATCGGCGCCGAGCTGACCAGCGTGACGCCCGGTACGGTCGAGATCGAGATGCCCTATTCCACGGCGCTGACCCAGCAGCACGGCTTCCTGCATGCCGGCATCATCTCGACGGCGCTGGATTCGGCCTGCGGCTATGCGGCCTATTCGCTGATGCCACCGGAGGCGGCGGTGCTGACCATCGAGTTCAAGCTCAACATGCTCTCACCCGGCAAGGGAGAGCGCTTCCTGTTCCGCGGCTCGGTCACCAAGCCCGGCCGCACGATCATCGTCGCCGACGGCCAGGCCTATGCCTATGCAACGGATGGCGAGGCGCGGCTGATCGCAACCATGACCGCGACGATGATGACCATCACCGGCCGCGAGGGCCTGGCGGGGTGAGGCGCAGTCCGCGTAGCGGACCAGAAGGCCCCTGACGGGCTTTTCGAGCGGCGAACGCCCGAGGTGGGGCCGAGGATAGGGACAAGGAATCTCGTGACCGTTTCTCTTGCCGACATAGCGGGACGACAAGTCCTGTTTGTGATGGCGGCGGAGGCCGAATACGGCCCGCATCTGAAGGCACGCTTCACGCCGCTGATGACCGGCGTCGGCCCGGTCGAGGCGGCGATCGTGCTCACCGCGACCTTGGCGAGCCACGCCTCGCAAGGCGCGCTGCCAGACCTCGTCGTTTCCCTCGGCTCCGCCGGCAGCCGGTCGCTGGAACAGACGGGAATCTACCAGGCCACCGCTGTATCCTATCGCGACATGGACGCCTCGCCGCTCGGCTTCGAGAAGGGCGCCACGCCCTTCCTCGATCTCCCCGCGGTCGTGCCCTTGCCGCTGCGCATTCCCGGCATCGCCGGGGCGACGCTGTCGACAGGCGCGAATATCGTCTCCGGCGCTGCCTATGACGGCATCGGCGCCGACATGGTCGACATGGAGACCTTCGCGGTGCTGCGCGCCTGCCACCGCTTCGGCGTGCCGCTCGTGGCGCTGCGTGGCATTTCCGACGGCGCGGCCGACCTGCGCCATGTCGGCGACTGGACCGAATATCTGCATGTCATCGACGAGAAGCTGGCGGCGGCGGTGGATCGGCTCGCGGAGGCGATCGCGGCGGGGCTTCTGCCGCGCGTCGCCTCAGTCTAGTCCCAGGCGTTCGACCAACCTGTTGATCGGCAGCATCAGGACATAGGCCAGCGAAGCGTATTCGGGGTCAACGAGATAGGCGAAGGCGACGCTCGCGCATGCGGCGACTATCACGGAAATGGCGCTCGACATGTCCAGCTTGGCTTTGCTGGTGTCGGCATTGTCGAACAGGGCGGCATGCCGCTTAAGGTAAAGATTGCGCAGGATCACGACCGTCTCCACCGCGATCAGGTTCACCGCATAGATGACATGCGACTGCGGATTCTCGTTGTGCTCGCCGATCAGCGACGAGGTAAAGGGAATCACGCTGGTCAGGAGCAGCCATGCGATCATGATGTGGAACAGGCTTAAGTTCATCGATTCCAGGCCCTTGGTGGCCTGCATCTGGCCTCGCCAGAATTGTGCGAGCAGCAGGAAACTTACGACCCAGGAGATGATCTTTGGCGTTAGCTCGCCGATAGCCGCAAACAGATCCCCGGTCGTGTCCTCCGGCAACCTGAGCTCGAGCACAAGCAGCGTCATAGTGATCGCGATGACGGCATCGACGAGTGCGTCGAGCCGATGCTTCGACATGAGATGATCGACCATCGACTCCCTCCTGGCAGCCGAGCTTCATCCTTTGGCGCTTGCGGTCAAGCGCCTCGTTTGCGCGTTCCGGCGCTTTCGACCGTTGCTCCTTGCGCCCGACTCGGCTAAGGGCCCGCGATGACAGCCCATACCGACTCCATTCTCATTATCGACTTCGGCAGCCAGGTCACGCAGCTGATCGCGAGGCGGGTGCGCGAGGCGGGTGTCTACTGCGAGATACACCCTTTCCAGAACGCTGAGGCTGCGTTCGAGAAGCTGCAGCCGAAGGGCGTCATCTTCTCCGGCGGCCCGGCCTCGGTGACCACCGAGGGCAGCCCGCGCGCGCCACAGGCCGTGTTTGACGCCGGCGTGCCGATCCTCGGCATCTGCTACGGCCAGCAGACGCTTGCGACACAGCTCGGCGGCACGGTGGAGGGCGGGCATGCCGCCGAGTTCGGCCGGGCGGACGTCGAGATCAAGAAGGCGAGCCCGCTGTTCGACGGCTTCTGGCAGGTCGGCGGCCGCTATCCGGTGTGGATGAGCCACGGCGACCGGGTCACCAAGCTGCCCGACGGCTTCGAGGTGATCGCCACGTCCGAGAACGCGCCCTTCGCCATCGCGGCGGACGAGAAGCGGCATTACTATTCCACCATGTTCCACCCCGAAGTGGTCCACACGCCCGACGGCGCGAAGCTGCTGTCGAACTTCGTGCATAAGATCGTCGGGCTGAAGTCGGACTGGACGATGTCGGCCTACCGCGCCGAGATGATCCGCAAGATCCGCGACCAGGTCGGCACCGAGCGCGTGATCTGCGGCCTGTCCGGCGGTGTCGATTCCTCGGTCGCCGCGGTGCTGATCCACGAGGCGATCGGCGACCAGCTGACCTGCATCTATGTCGACCACGGTCTGATGCGCCTGGGAGAGAGCGAGCAGGTAGTCGGCATGTTCCGCGACCACTACAACATCCCGCTCGTCCATGTGGACGCGTCCGACCTCTTCCTTACCCAGCTCGCCGGCGTCAGCGACCCTGAGGTGAAGCGCAAGACGATCGGCCGCCTGTTCATCGAGGTGTTCGAGGCCGAGGCCGGCAAGATCGCCGCAGACGGCAAGGGCGCGCCGAAGTTCCTCGCACAGGGCACCCTCTATCCCGACGTGATCGAGAGCGTCTCGTTCTCCGGCGGCCCCTCGGTGACGATCAAGAGCCATCACAATGTCGGCGGCCTGCCCGAGCGGATGAACATGCAGCTCGTGGAGCCCTTGCGCGAACTGTTCAAGGACGAGGTACGGGCGCTCGGCCGCGAACTCGGCTTGCCGGAGAGCTTCATCGGCCGTCATCCCTTCCCGGGCCCCGGCCTCGCCATCCGCTGCCCCGGCGGCGTGACGCGCGAAAAGCTCGACATCCTGCGCAAGGCCGACGCGATCTACCTGGAGGAAATCCGCAAGGCCGGCCTCTACGACACGATCTGGCAGGCCTTCGCGGTGCTGCTGCCGGTGCAGACCGTCGGCGTGATGGGCGACTACCGCACCTACGATTTCGTCTGCGCACTCCGCGCCGTCACCTCCGTCGACGGCATGACGGCCGATTTCTATCCCTACGACATGAATTTCCTCGGCCGCACGGCGACGCGCATCATCAACGAGGTGCGAGGGATCAACCGCGTCGTCTACGACGTGACGAGCAAGCCGCCCGGGACGATCGAGTGGGAATGATTTTAGTCCATCCGGGCGTATCCGACGGTATCCGATAATACGACATAACTCTCTGAAATAAAAATAGAATTATTCAGCTTCGTTCGAGGACTATCGGCTGGGAGGGATCGCAGCTGACGGACTCCCTGACGGTGCGTCTCCCCATTGCCAAATCCAGTTTCGTTCGATACCGTCAGGGTCTGAGCACCATCTGACGGTCTTTTTTTCTGTCTAACTTGCTGTAATAAAAAGAGATAGCGGCTCGATGGTGCCCGAAAATGGCCTGACGGTCTTTTTTGGAGGCGACAGTCCCGATGTTGACCGATGCAGCCCTTAAGCACCTGAAACCAAAAGACAAAATCTATAAGGTCACGGACCGGGACGGGATGTATGTGCTCGTGACGCCGTCGGGGACCCTCACTTTTCGCCTGGATTACCGTATGAATGGACGGCGCGAGACCGTCACCTTCGGCAAGTACGGGCCGGCTGGACTGTCGCTCGCTCGGGCGCGAGAGCTGTGCATCGACGCCAAGCGGGCAATTAGCGAGGGACGATCGCCCGCGATTGAAAAGCAGCGGGAGAAACGCCGTCTCCTGGAAGCGAAGAGCTTTGGCGAGTTCGGCGAGAAATGGCTGACCACAGCGCAGATGGCGGACAGCACACGCGCAATGCGCCGATCGATCTTCGAACGCGAGCTGCTCCCGCGGTGGCGCAACAGGCTCCTGACCGAGATCACGCCGGACGACCTGCGGGCACATTGCGGTGCCATCGTTGACCGCGGCGCACCGGCGACAGCGATCCACGTTCGCGACATCCTCAAACAGATCTACGGCTTCGCGATTCTGCACGGGGAGAAGGTCGCCAATCCGGCCGACGACGTGGGGCCGGCATCGATCGCGACATTCGTACCAAAAGATCGATCGCTCTCGCCGACCGAGATCAGGGTCATGCTCAAGCTGCTGGAAAAGGTGGCGACTTTGCCGACCATCAGGCTCGGCATGCGCCTCTATCTCCAGACCATGGTGCGCAAAAGCGAACTCCAGGATGCGACTTGGGACGAGATTGATTTTCAAAACGCGGTCTGGACGATTCCGAAGGAGCGGATGAAGCGCTCCAAGGCACACAATGTCTATCTGTCGCGCCAGGTACTGGACATCATGATCGCGTTGAAGACCTGCGCTGGCAATTCCAAGTACCTGCTCCCGTCACGCTATGACGCGGATGCGCCAATGTCGCGGGCGACGTTCAATCGCGTCACCTACGCGGTCGTCGAGCAAGCAAAGAAGGAGGGGCTGCCGCTGGAGCCGTTCACAGTGCACGACCTGCGAAGGACGGGCTCCACGCTGCTCAACGAACTGGGCTTCAACAGCGACTGGATAGAGAAGTGCTTGGCGCACGAGGATGGCCGATCCTCACGCGGCATTTACAACAAGGCGGAGTACGAAGTGCAGCGCCGCCATATGATGCAGGAATGGTCGGACATCGTCGAAGCCTGGGTCGAAGGAAAGAAGCGCATGCCGGTACTCATCCCGCCTTCGATGCCGCTGTTCGCGCCTGACCCGGCTCTCGAACAGGGCGAGTCCGCCGTTGCCTGACGTCGGGCGACTGCGCTCGGGCGATGGGCGCCGATCTGCGCGTGGCCAACCAGGTTTCGACCTCCGCCAGATCCCAGACGACGCAGCGGGGTGAAAGAGCGAAGCGTCGGGGAAACTCTCCGCGCTGCTCCATTTCGTAGATTGTGCTGTCGGCAAGGGGCACGATTTCACGAAGTTGCTGTCGACGTATGGTCCGCTTGATTGGAGTGTCATTTCGGTGAGCCATCATCGTCTCCTCAACTCGTCTACTTGCGGAAATGAACGCGATAGGCCCCGAAAGGGAAGTGAGGAAATTTAGATGTCGGACAGCAGGATACTGTGGCGTACAAGCACCAAGCTGCGAAGCTGCCACTGTGGATCGACCGCGCCGCCAATAGTCTCGTCGGCTCATTCGCCAACGGCATCCGCAAGGACATAGCCGCCGTTCACACCGCCATCTCCTCGCCGTGGTCGAACAGTCCAACCGAAGGTCAGGACGCGGCTCAAGCTGGTCAGACGACAGATGTACGGACGCGCCAAGCTCGATTTGCTCGAGGTCCGACTTATCGGCGCCGCCTGATCCCAACAGCACACCAGAAATGCGACAGGCCCCTTATTCCACGCCGGAACACAGTCACCAAGCCAGCCAGCAATAGCCAGCGTTGCTTCAACGACACGGTTTCGAGCTTCAGCGCGTACTGGGCGATCGCAACGCTTGTGAAGCACCCAAGCGCACAGACAATAGCCAAGGACCGCATCGAAGGTCGTACCGGCGGAGAGGGTAAAGTGCCTCATACTGCACCAGTTCCAACCTGCTCACGAACTTCCCCTCTTCAAGCTTCCCTAAATAGAAGCGTTTGGCAGTGGGTTCTCAGCCGATGGCTCCCTTACGTAATAAGCGGGCCGCTCAAGATTGGGTTGAACGTAAACCTGAGTTCCCTTCTGCAGGCATGTTGGAAAAGCAAGCTTGTTGTGTATAAACCACTCGTCCTTTCGGATATCAAATACAGCAATATTGGTTTCCAGGTCGAAAACCTTATCCTCTCTGAGCATGAATACGGGGAGGTGTGACACCGCGTCATAGACATACAGGATCATCTCGCAATCGCCCGCTCTTGAGAAGTGCGCTTGAGTTGCGAAACCTGAGCGGTTTGGCCGCAGGCAAGGCCCTCAGCTCTCTTTGCGAGCAGAAGCGCCAATAGATCGAGCAACTTCAAGATTGAGGGATTCTCGTTCGCTCCGACATCGGCCTGTTTGAGAGTCTGGGTGGCCCGCTGCACCCACAGCCGCGCCGCCCGGACATTTTCCGGTGACTGCATGTGATCTAATGAACGCAGCGAATTGATAAGCATGTACAATGCGGTAACGCAGGCGTTCTGTCGAATGACTGGACCTATCATCAGTATCGATCCCGAGTACATAGATGATTACTACACTTCTTACTTAGAAAGGAACAGACTCGCGACCTCGCCAACAGAAGCGCGATCCCAAAAGAATTAACAATCGCTTAACGAGCTTCAGTGCAGCGTTCTGCGGCGACACCGATTCTTACGAATTGATCTTCACAAAATGGGCTTCACCCAGTCACAGTCGTGGATGTAGCAACGTCGTTCGACCCTGGGCTTTGAACGGGCGTGAAGCAGGCAATGAGATTGAGCGCGATAGCGAAGTCGCGCGTCTCCTAGGCAGTGTAGACGCTGCCATTGTCTGTCAGCCATTCGAACGGCGCCGTAGCCTGGGCGGTGCAACGCGGGGGCGTATCCGCCAGACCCCGTGGCTTTGATGTTCGAAGTCTGTCGCTGCTGACCTAAGGCTTAAGCATCATGAAGGATTTCCGAATGGGTCCATCTTAAGCGCAAGTCGCACGAGCTCCCGCAGCTTTTCCGTCAGTATCAATGCAGACCGCGGCTTGAGGTCGCCTTGAACGTCCGAGACCACGTATCGCGCCCGCACATAGTCATTGCGCTCGGCGAGCTCGGCCAACCGCCTCAGGGTATCAGGTTTGACAGCGAGGCCGCCCGCCTGTGCGGCGATCGCCATTTCATGGAGGTCGTGCCCCATGTCGCGCAGCACGACGATCGTCGCGCCGTTCGACCGCAGGAAGCACTTCAGATACAGCTCACAGGCGTGGAAACATAGCAGCCGGACCGGTCCGCCGATCCTGATCCTGGGCACTGCCGCCACCGCTTGCGCAGAATGCAGATAGGCATCTGCCAGAAGGAAGATGCCGAAGGGTGTTGCCCCTCGGATTCCGGGATCATATGCGGGAACGACGCCAGCCTGCCGCCCTGGCATCCGCTTCGCTGCAAAACCAGCGCTCGCCGCGCATTGGGCTCACCCGTGTATCGGAATAGTAGGATTGGCCGGGCACATGATAAATGCGTTCGCCGCCGATCGCGATGTTGCCCTTGATGTTGCATCCCGCAGCTAGGCCAAACCGGCCCGCCAGTTGGACGGGCCCGACGAACATCGCCGCGGCGCCCAGGCCCGCCACGGCGGCGGCTATAGCAACCCGTGGCAGCCACGCGGGGTTCTCGTGGTGTCGGTGGACAGCCTTGGGCTGCGTGCCGCCTCGATGTCGCCGGAAGTCGATTACGTTGCCCATGCCGCGCTCCTGGAGGGCATTGGGAACAGACCGATGCCCAACCGTCAATCGGAGGGAATAAAAGGGGGTAAACAAGCTCTGAGTTACCACCGGATCAAAATCTGGGCCGGCGCAACAGCAGCCCGACGAGGCAACCGGCCAACAGGATGGGATTAACCCTTCTGCTTGGATACTGAACCCGAAGAGGTCGATGGCTATCTTGTCCATGCTGAGCCTCCTTGAATGGAATGTGGCATTTTAAGGCGGTCACGAGGGGTGTAGCGTTTTCCGGGGATGGAGCGGGCGAGAAGGCGCCTGCTGCGACCAGCAAGAATGGCGGAAAGCTCGGCTCGGATCACGGAATTGCATGCGTTATGGCTGGCTCGAACTCAGATTCTATTCGCGTGATCCCGCCGCTTCGCCATTGCTGGCGTTGTCTTGTTGATGGCAAGGGGTGCCCTGTACATCTGCCACGTGGCGAGCGTGGGGAGAAAGGGCAAAGGAAGAAGCGGCGAACGCGGGCCGTTTCGCCGCCCGGGAGCCCTTCCGTTGGCCGGGCGAAAGGCACGCCCTAACGTTAGCAATGCGAATTGACCGCCATCTGTTTATGGTCCGCGTGATCTTCACCGTACCGACCGCGGCTAGGCTGGCCAGACTTTCATCGCCAACCGTTTGAAATCCGACACCGCCATGGCACCGCGCTCATTGCGGGAGATCGAGCCGGGTTCGGCAAGCCGAGCAATCACCGCAAGGAAGGGAGCTTCCCATATCTCGACCGGATCGAGTGTGCTGCTGTCGAGCAAGACCAACGTCACCGTATCGCAAGGTCCTTCGGGCTTGATCTGCCCCATGCGCTGCGATTTGCGGCTGAGGGGCCATAGGCGCGGCCCTTGATCTGGATGCGCACGTCGCTGGCCGGTATCCGTCGGATGCCATCGTATCCCTTGGTGCGCGGCGGGGTGAGTTCCAGCCCCATGGTCGTCGCGGCGACGTACTCTGCGACCTCGCCGGTCACGCCCAGCGGCTTGCCGGCAGCGGGTAGTATTCCGCAGCGAGTGGCTTCACAGCTCCCAGGATCTCGCGCACGCGTACCGCTTCGTTCGACATTTCCATGGTCGGAGCATGGGACGCCGCCGTGCAGATCGCAAGCATTCCTACCCGGTGGCCTCGGGGCCTTCATCGTGCCGGGCGGCATCCCCTTCGCGGCTACTCACCGGCAAACGAGCGTGTCGATTGCGGGCAGGTCTCTCCTTTGCGCGATAAGGGGCACGATCTGCGGACCTTCGGGGCAGTCCTGTCGGGGAGGCGCGAGGCCTTGCAACGGCATTCACCGTCTTTGTGCTTCAACCTCGGGATAGAACCCCCAAGCTGTCCGATTAGGCGTTCGAGGCCGACGGCTTGTTATCGCGTCGAGCGTCCATCGGCACCGCTTCCTTATTGCCCTCAAGTCCTAGTCGCTTGAGGAAAAGGTGGCTCGGGAAATCTGCACAGTCAGGACAAATGGATTTATGCGCGAGATCGGCATGATGCCGTGAACAGGAGACCATGAGCAGACGGCCACGCTGGAACCACAGACCGGCCTTCAAGGCGAAAGTGGCGCTTGCCGCGATTAGGGGCGAGAAGATGTTCGCCGAACTGGCCGGGCAGTTTGACGTCCACGCCAATTAGATCATGTCCTGGCCCACGCAGCTTCTGGAAAGGGCAGCCGAAGTCTTCGGTGGCCGCCGCGGCTTTGCGCTCGGCGCCGAGCGCTGGAAAGCCGTCGTCTCGGTGCTCGACGCGTCGGTTTGCGACATGCCGCATATGAGGAAGCTGCTCAACGAGCCCGGCATATTCTCCGTCTACGAGCCAACGTGAGCGTCTGCAGTTTCGAGAATGTGTCGACGCGACATGCGGTCGAGAGTTTCGACTGCGGGGAAGAGGCGCTCGACCGGCTTCTGACTCGTTTCGCCTTCGCCAACAGCTAAGACAACGCTTCACAGACGATTTCGCGCTGGCCGATGACGCGATCGTACGCCGGCCGTCGGCGAGGTGCGGGACGACGAAGCCCCGGAGCGTCTGCCCAAGGGTCTCGCCGTCATTCCGTGCCGATCAGATTGCTTGCCCGCCTTGCCGCTCATCGCCAATGGCAGGGGTGTCGGTGCTGGCCTGCCGCGCGATGCCGTCCTGCGCACGCATCAGGCCGCCTAGTTTGCCGGCATCCGGGGCTCGCAGTTCATGCCAAGGGCGATGCGGGGCGCGTCTTCTATAGCCGCCTCGATACGTGGAATCGCTTACCGATCCGCTGCATTTCTTCAAGCTGATCAAGGATGTGCGCGGCTAGTAGCCTCCCTTTCCGAACATCACTGGTTTGTGATCGAGTCCGCGACGATGTGCGGCGACGGATTGAATCCGAAAAGGGGCTGCCGCGCTAACCGACGGCACCCGGCCACCGGATACCCGACAGGCCGGAGATATTCCAGTTTCTCGCAATTGCCTGAACGGCGATATTGCGTCCCGACAGATAGCCGTCTATCGGAACGACGCCCTACCGACTGTATCTTTATCTCAAGGGACGACGGGAGTTCTTGCTGTGAACGAGCACATGGAGCGTGACCAGATAACTTCGCTCACCGCCGACATCGTGTCGGCTTACGTTTCCAACAATCCCGTGCCTGCTGGAGAGCTGGCCAACCTTATTGGCAATGTCCACAAATCGCTGGTCGCCGTGTCCGCGGGCGCACAGGACGCACCCGCCGAACCGCAAAAGCCGGCCGTCCCGGTGAAGAAGTCCGTCCATGACGACTACATCGTCTGCCTGGAGGACGGGAAGAAATTCAAGTCGCTGAAGCGCCACCTCAACGTCCACTACGGCATGACCCCGGACGAGTATCGCGTCAAATGGGGCCTGCCGACCGACTACCCAATGGTGGCGCCCAACTATGCCGCGCAGCGCTCGGAACTGGCAAAGAAGCTCGGCCTCGGACGCAAGAAATCCGTGCCCGCGCCGACACCGGCGAAGCGCGGCCGCAAGAAGGCCATCGCAGGCGCCTGACCGAGATCTTCGCCCGCATTCCGTTCCGATCATGATCTTTGCCCGTCCTGCCGCTCTCCGCCAGCGACAGGACAAGGATCATCGGCGCCGGGCTCATCGTGCATAATGCTGTCCTGCGCATGCTCCAGGCCGCCAATATTCGGCACGTCCGCTCGCGGGCCACGCGAAGGAAGACACGGCGCGTTCGTTCTGTTGTCGTCGACGTCACCTAAGTCGCCCACCGACCCGCTACATCTTCTTCGCTCTGATCAAGGTTCCGTGTAGCCTTTGGCATTCGCCCGTCGATGCGGGTTCCTCCGGAAGCCGTCGCTCTGATCGCGCTGGTCATTCTCCTGTCGCCGTTCTGATCTGAGCCCCACCATCAGGGGCCTTCTTCGGGCTGTGCTGGCAGGGCGCTTTCGCCCTCGCAACGGCATACGCCGTCTTTCCGCGTTGCCCGCCCCTTCGGGGTGCAAGGGCGCTCTCCCCCTGCCTTTCCGGACGCCATCAGGCCGCGGTGGTCGCGGCCGACAAGCGAAAGGAGAACAATCATGGCCCGCGCCCAGCAGAAATTCGACGTCCATCAGGAGATCACGAACCGCATCGTAGCCGCGCTCGAAACCGCCGGCGAATTCCAGCTTCCCTGGATCCGCAACAAGGGCGGCTCGGTGAAGCGCCCCGTCAACATCGCCAGCGCAAAAGCCTACAACGGCGTCAACATCGTCTCGCTGTGGGTGAGCGCGCAGGCGAGCGACTACCCCTCAAATCTCTGGGGCACCTACCTCCAGTGGCAGGAGCGTGGCTGCCAGGTCCGCCGCGGCGAGAAATCGTCGCTGGTTGTCGTCTACAAGAAGCTGGAATTCGTCGAGACTAACGAGAAGACCGGCGAGAGCGTGAACGCCGAGCGGCTGATGGCGCGGGCGAGCTTCGTGTTCAACGCGGCGCAGATCGACGGTTTCAACACCGCCTCGACCGAGCCGCTTCCCGACGAACCCACCTTCGATCCGATCGCGCGGGCCGAAGCCTTCGCCAGGGCCACGGGCGCGAAGATCGAGGAGGGCGGCGACCGCGCCTGTTATATCCCCTCACTTGACATCATCCGCATGCCGGCCCGGAAGCGCTTCACCGGCACTGAGACCACGACACCTGCGGAAGGGTACTACTCGACCCTCTGTCACGAACTGGTTCACTATTCGGGCGCGAAGCACCGGCTCGACCGCGATCTGACCGGCCGCTTTGGCACCGAGAGCTATGCCGTCGAGGAGCTCGTCGCCGAACTCGGCGCGGCGTTCCTGTGTGGCGACCTCGGCATCACGCCCGAACCCCGCGTCGACCATGCCCAATACATCGCGAGCTGGCTCAAAACCCTCAAGGACGACAAGAAGGCCGTGTTCACCGCGGCGTCGAAGGCGTCGGAAGCCGCGAACTGGCTCCTTGCCCAGGGTGGATGATACCAGCGGGAAAGATCATTCGCCGTCTATTACGTTCGCGCGCAGAATTGTTCGCGCCGGATGGGATTTCATATTGCCAACCCGTTTCTGCCGCTTCAGGATTTGCGCTGAGAAAGCCCGCCACTTTCGGCTACCGCAACCGTTGGCCCAAAAGCGCGCCGGTCGCCTGCATTCTGAAAGAGCATGTCGTTGTGAATAACGGCGAATTCCTGAGCGAGGTCGCCCGGACCATCCGCTGGATCGAAACCCTCCCAAGCCAGGACCAGACCTATTCCCTGGCGTATAAGCTCGTCGCGGAACGTCCTGGCGCGTTCGCCGAAGCCGTCTTGCAGGGGCTTTCCGAACGCCGGCGCCGCAATCTTCGCCTGGCCGTCACGCTCGCCGGCGTTCCGCGCCTTCGGTTGACGGTGGCATCGGCAGGAAGTCGCTGAACCAGCCGGCGATCCCGGAACTACGGATCATCTTTTCAAGCGCTGCCGGTTTGACCGACTGCTCGCCGAACCAGGGATATTTGTCGGCGTCGAAGCAGTCGCCGAGCCAGCCCAGCAGCCGCCGGTGGCGGGCCGACTTCTGCAGTTCCGGGTGTATCGCGATCCAGATCGGGACCTTGAGCGCGAACCCCACATCGACATGTTCAAGCCTCGCTCCGACGAGGCGGGCATAGTTGGGCAACGCGCCGATCCCGCCGCCACGCGCGACGGCCCAATAGTGCGCCGACGAGAAGTTGGTTTTCAGGAGCGCGATGCGCTCCTGTGAAGCTGGCCCGAAGATCTGGTCGAGCGGATATTGTCGGAGCTGTTCGGTCTCCTGTTCGATGATCCGGTGTGACGCCCGCATTCCCCGCTGAGGGCAGGTCGCATCAGGGAGTTTCTGCTCGCCACGAGCGTAACGTAAAATTCCCTGCCGAGCCGGTTAATTGATTTGAAATATAGATCTGACAGTTTGAAGACAACTCGCCGAGGGAAACAGCAATCGGCGAATCCTTTGAGCTCGACCGGTCCCTAAAACCGCGTCGGGCTTTTCTTTGCAGGACGCTGGATTTGGCTGATCGAGAGGTGAACAGAGGTAGGGCGCAAACAAGATTGCGCTGGATAGATGTTACGATCATCGCGTTTATGATCTGCGGCGCGGCGCTGCCTGTGATAGCTACGCTTTCCACCATATCTTCGATCGGGTCTGCGAGGAGAACGGCATCGAGAACAGGCTGACCAAGATCAAGCATCCCTGGACGAACGGACAGGTGGAACGGATGAACCGGACCATCAAGGAGGCCACCGTCAAACGCTTCCACTACGACGACCACGGCCAGTTGCGTCGGCATCCTCAGGACTTCATCGACGTGTACAACTTCGGCCGCAGGCTCAAGACCCTAAACGGCCTCACGCTATGCGAGCCCATCTGCAAACGATGGACTTCAGAGCCCGATCGATTCATCATCGATCCAATCCATCAAATGCCGGGACTGAACACTTAGAGCGCCTGATCGCGAGGGCATGACGCTGATTGAGCGACAGAACGCTTTCAAACTTGTGCGCGACCAGGCCGCAGATCACGAGGAGCGCCACGTTGGCAAGGCTTGGTTCCCGCGCAGCGGATTGAAGGTCAACCATCGCAATCTGACCTCGGCGATAATCGACAGCCGCGATTTCCCGATCGCGAAGAGGCGCGCCGACCAGGAGGTGCTCCTGCCGCCCGGACCGAAGATCGTCGTGACCGGCGGGCTCGACTTCGATGACCACCTGCTGATCTGGGCCAGACTCGACCAGGTCCATGCGAAGCACCCCGACATGGTGCTCATTCACGGTAGGTCGCCGAACGGCACCGAGAAGATCGCATCCCTTTGGGCGAGAAATCGCAATGTCCCGCAGATCGGCTTTGCGTCCAACTGGACCAAGTACAGCCGCGCCGCACCATTCAAGCGCAACGACCAGATGCTGGAAATCCTGCCAAAGGGCGTGACGCACTTCCCTGGTACCGGCATCAACGACAACCTCGCCGACAAGGCCAGGAAGCTCGGCATTCCGGTCTGGCGTGTCGGCTGTGTGTGAGCGCCGCCTATCTGCGCCAGTCAATGGCCATGAAGAAGCTTCATCAGGCGACCAGAAAGGAAGTGCGCTCCATTTCTTCACTCCTCGATCATCTCGCGTCGACATGCCGACCATCGAGGGACGCCCCCAGCCACCGCGTCTTGGCCGGCGCCGAGATCGGCCCGGTCGGGCTAGCGTGGTAGCGAGACGCGCGGCTGGTCTGGACCACTTCGTCGTGCAGAAGGCCTTCCAACGGCGTCTCGAAAATATTGCGAAACACAATATAATAGCAATATAGATTGACAAGACAGGAGGCTTGTGGTGTATGCCCTCGCCGGCTTCCAGCGCGCCAACGCCCGGCCGGCTGAAGTTCAAACGAGGGAGGAGTGATATGAGCGTCTCGATCGTGACAAGGATAGCGTTGCTCGGGATGGCGGCGGCCGCACTCATGGTTGGAAGCGGCGCTGGCGGCGCCTATGCCGAAACGACCAAAGAGCGCGTCCTGCGGGAAGGCAGGATCGTCATTGGTATTCACAACCGCTCGCCTTGGGGCTTTCGCGACGACAAGACCGGCGAACCAACGGGATGGCATCCTGATATCCTAAAAGCCGCATTCGCCGACCTGGGCGTCAAGAACCTCGAATTCCAGGTAACCGAGTTTGGAGCCCTGATCCCGGGCCTCCTCGCGGGCCGCTTCGACGCCGTGGCATCGGGTCTCGCGATCACACCTGAGCGCTGCAAGCAGGTGGCCTTCGGCGCGCCGGACCTGCAGGCCCCGGACGCGGCGATCGTGCTGGCCGGCAATCCGAAGGAGATTCACGGCTATGCTGACATCGCCGCCCATGAAGAGATCATCATGGGCGCCGGACGCGGCAGCGTTGTCACCACCAACGCCAAGGCGGCCGGTGTGCCCGAGAGCCGCATGCTTTTGTTTCCGGATATCGAGTCGAATCTCTCCGCCCTGCGTGCCGGCCGCATAGACACCGCCCTTATGGCGTCGCCGACGGTCATCGGCCTTTTGGCGGGGAAGGGCGCAGAGGGGCTCGAACGTGCAGCGCCGTTCGACGTCGGACAAGCGCATACCAACTTCGCGGCGATCGCCTTCCGAAAGGAAGATGTCGATCTGCGCGCCGTCTACGATGAACAGCTTGCCAAGCTGAAACCCACCGAGACGTTCGCCGCCATCATGAAAAAATACGGCTTCGGCGCTCCGGAAGCCGTTCCTCCCGGTGTCACCACCGCCGACCTCTGCAACAGACAGCCATAGGCATGCAGATGAGCCTGTTCGACATCTGGCTGGGCATCCTGGAAGGGCTTGGTACCACCGCCGCGGTCACTGCCTATGGCCTGGTCTTCGCCGTCCCATTTGCGCTGGCGTTTGGCGTCGCTCAATATCTTACGCGCGGCGTCGCCCGACTGCTGGTCACGGTCGTCATCGAGTTCTGGCGCAGCTCCGCCGTCATCATCCTGCTGTTCGTCTTCTACTACGCGCTGCCTGTCGTCGGCGTCACCTTGTCGGCCCTGACGGTCAGCGCCATGGTTCTTGGTCTCAACGCCGGCGGCTATGCCAGCCAGGCGGTGCGCGCCGGTCTCCAGGCGCTCCCGTCGGGCCAGAGGGAGGCCGGCGCAGCCCTTGGCCTGTCGCGTCCGGCAATCCTTCTACTGATAGAATTGCCGCAGGCTCTGGTCGCGATGAGTCCGACCTTCGTCAACACGCTGATCCAGCTGGTGAAGGCGACGGCTCTGGTATCGCTCGTGACGCTGACCGACATGACCTTCCGTGCCAAGGAAATCGCGCAGGTCGAGAACAATCCTGTTGCGATCTACACGGCACTGCTCCTCGCCTTCTTCGTCGTTTGCTATCCGATCACGCTTGCCGGACGCTGGCTGGAGGCGCGGATTGTTTCACCAGGGAGCCGCGCCAATGGGATTTGATCTGGCTTTCGCCGTGTCCAGCCTGCCACGGATTCTAAGCGCGGCCGGAACGACCCTTGGTGTCGCGCTCGTCAGTTGCGTAGGGGCCGCTGCAATCGGCTTCTTCTTTGAGATGGTGCGCCGCGCCGGTGGGATTGCCGGCATCGCGATCGGCTTCGTGATCGACTTCATCCGGTCGACGCCTGTGCTGGCCTGGCTCTACTTTCTCTATTTCGTTCTACCCTTCTACGGCGTCCGCCTCGGCTCGATGACAGTCGGTATCCTAGGCCTCAGCCTCTATTACAGCGGCTATCTGGCCGAGGTTTTCAAAGCGGGGATCGACGCCATCCCGAAGGGTCAGCAGGAAGCGGCCCGGGCGCTGTCCTTGGGCCGGCGCGATACCGTCATCTATGTGATTGCGCCCCAAATGCTGCGCAACATTGCCGCCCCACTGGGCAACTACTTCGTCTCGATCCTCAAGGCGACGCCGTATCTGGCGGTACTGGCTGTTCCCGAAATGCTCGGACGCGCTTTCGACATCGCTTCCGAAACCTATCGCTACGCTGAGCCGCTGAGCGTGGCCGCGCTGATCTTCCTGGCGCTCGCCCTGGTCATTTCCCATGGCGTCAAGCGGCTGGAGCGGCGGCTGCTTGCAGTCGGCACACGATAGATCACGAAAACTCAGGTCAAGCCATGCTCGCACATTCGGAAATCATCGTCGGCATCGAGGGCCTCAACAAATGGTTTGGCGCGCTCCACGTGCTGAACGACATCGATCTCGACGTGGCAAGCGGCGCGCGCGTCGTCGTGTGCGGCCCGTCAGGCTCGGGGAAATCGACCCTCATCCGCTGTATCAACGGTCTCGAGAGCTACCAGGAGGGGACACTTCGCCTCGCGGGAACGACGCTCGGCCTTAATGGCCGTGAGACGGCCGCCGCGCGCCGCCAGACCGGCATGGTGTTCCAGAGTTTCAACCTGTTTCCGCACCTGACCGTGCTGTCCAACTGCACGCTGGCCCTACGCCGTGTCACCGGCAGAAGCCGCAGCGAGGCCGAGGACATCGCCATGGCGCATCTGGAAAAGGTCAGGATTCCGGAGAAAGCCATGTCATATCCCGCGCAACTCTCGGGAGGTCAGCAGCAGCGTGTGGCGATCGCGCGCGCGCTCTGCCTCAATCCCCGCATCATGCTCTTTGACGAACCGACATCGGCGCTCGATCCGGAAATGATCAAGGAGGTGCTGGACGTCATTGTCGCACTTGCCCGCGACGGCATGACGATGGTCTGCGTCACCCATGAGATGGGCTTCGCCCGTGAAGTGGCCGACCAGGTCGTCTTCATGGACGGCGGGCGTATCCTCGACCGCGCGCCGGCGCGCGACTTCTTCGGCGCATCCGGGCATCCCCGCTCGCGCCTGTTCCTGGAAACGATCCTGAAGCATTGAGGAAGCGTCGATGACGGGGTACACACAGGTTTGGTCGCCGCTCGACTTCGAGGCGGATGGAAAACAATGTGATTGGCTGCGCGCACCCTATTCGACGGACCTGTCGGGCTATGGCGTGGTGCCGATCCCCATCGTGTGCATCAGGAACGGCAAGGGTCCCACGGCCCTTCTCATGGCTGGCAGCCATGGCGACGAATATGAAGGACAGGTCGCGCTTGCCGCCCTGGCTCGTGAAGTCGACCCGGCCGATGTGAGGGGCCGGATCATCATCCTGCCCGCACTCAACGCGCCCGCCGTCGAGGCCGGTCGGCGCGTCTCGCCGCTTGACGAGGGCAACCTCAACAGATCCTTCCCGGGAGATTCGGTTGGTGGACCGACTGCGATGATTGCGCATTACGTCACCACGGTTCTCCTCCCCATGGCGGACCTTGCCATCGACCTCCACGCAGGCGGACGATCATGTGACTACCTGCCATGCGCCCTGATCAGAAGCGGAGGAACCGAGAAGGAGCAACGCGAGCTTGCCGACCTCGCGGCCGCATTCGGCGCCCCGGTCACTTCCATCAGCGACGGTTCCGGAGGCGGCGGCAGGACCACGTTCTCGGCAGTCGGCCAAGGTCGTGGGGTGCCTGTCCTCACTGCCGAGCTCGGCGGCCGCGCAGCCCTGTCGCGCGAGGGGCTGGCCATCGCCGAACGGGGACTGCGGCGGGTCCTGAAGCGGTATGGTATACTGCCTGACATCGAGACCGACGCTGCTACGCCGACTCGTTTCATGCGGGTCCGGGGTCGCGGGGCTTTCGTCTACGCCGTGCGCAAGGGTTTGTTTGAACCGGCGGTCGATCTTGGCGCGGTCGTGCAAGCTTGTGAGCTTGCGGGTGTCATCCATGCCGTCGATCGGCCATGGCAGACGCCGGAGCCGGTCGCGTTCACCGAGCACGGGATGGTTGCCTGCCGCCGCGCGCCCACGCTCACCGTGCCGGGCGATTGCCTTTACAAGCTCCTCGTCGACGTCGATCCCTGCTGATCAATGCAAAGGCGCTGGATCGGAGCAATCATGATTCTTTGACGCCCAAACCGGCCCTCGACAATCTGTCCCGTGGGCGTCAGTCCGCAGGCAAGGTTCAGGTGGAGCGCCGCGAGATTGTCGACGTTCACGCTCGACATGACATGTGTGATGGCCGGCCGCTCTCGTGCGATCCATTGTGCGGCGAGGCGGATGGCGGCCTTTCCGTAGCCGCGGCCCTGGAGGTGCCTGTCGATCCGCAGGTTGTTCAACGTCATGCAGCCTTTTTCCGCCCAGGCGGGCAGGGCTGCCTCTTCGCGTGCGACGATGAATCCCACGACCCTGTCGCCATCGACAACCGCAAAGGCATGCTGGCGGGGCGGCGAGGCTCGCAGTTGATCGAAGACATCGCTGATGGGTCCGCCGGAATAGGACTCCGTGTCAGGATCAACGGTGATGCCGGCGACAAGAGTTTGATCATCGAGACTGATCGGGCGCAACGAGACTGCCATCTGACCCACCTCCAAGCGACAAGCCGATGCCAGTCTGGCATCCCCTCTTGCTGGCCGGATTGACGGAATCCCGGGATGGACTTGCCGGGCTACCAATCGGGCGCGAATGCGTAGCCAGCCGACCGGACAGTGCGGATGACATCATGGCCGATGACCGCGGTCAGGCGCTTCCGTAGTCTTGCGACGTGCACATCGACGCCGCGGATATCCGTTTCCCCGGCATGGTCCGGCCATGCGGCCTTGATCAGGCTTTCGCGACTGAGCACGGCTCCCGGTCTTGCCATCAGGCTGCGCAGCAGATTGAATTCTATCGGCGGCACAGC
Source organism: Mesorhizobium australicum (assembly GCF_900177325.1). Classification (NCBI taxonomy): domain Bacteria; kingdom Pseudomonadati; phylum Pseudomonadota; class Alphaproteobacteria; order Hyphomicrobiales; family Phyllobacteriaceae; genus Mesorhizobium; species Mesorhizobium australicum. The sequence goes on from NZ_FXBL01000004.1 coordinate 1,870,637, forward strand.
GATATCTTGACCCCTGTACAGGATGCGGTGGGAGCGCCGCTCCAGCACGAAGTCGCCGTGTACGAGATCGCCGGCCTCGCTTTCGACAGAGGTCTTTGCCGCAGCCGCTCTGCTCTGCAGCCAGGTAAGGAGCTTCTCGGGCGGGAAGGGGCGAGAGAAGATTTCGTCCGCACCGGCCTTAATAAGGTCGAGATGAAGGCCGCTGGCGCCGGGTGCGACGAGCCCGACGACTGCGGCTGTCCTTGTCTCCAAACTGCCTTTGAAACTGGCACAGAGTCTGGCCACCGTACGGTCGCCAGGCTGGCAGTCCATGACCACGGCAAGTGGAACAGCCTCGCCCCGCGGCAGCTCATTTTCGGCCGAAAGCAGTTGGCTGTCGAAGCCGGCGACGCCGAGTATATGGCCGAACACCAGGAAAAAATCCGGGTCCTTCGAATAGATCAGGACTCGTGGCCTCATGAGTGGATCGATCTGCAGCGTTGCCGTCTGCAAGCTGACTACCGTGCCAATAGCCGCAGTGACAATACGGTCACCTGCGATCACTACAATTTCAGGCGGTCAGGGCGAGGCCGCAGCGTCGGACAGGATCGGTCCGTGGATGTCGTAGGCGCGGCGTGTACTTGCGATCGCTTCCGGCGTGACGTCGATCAACAGTGCGACGATGTCTCCATCCTCGTGCTGCAGGACATCGCCCAGTTCGGCGACGCTCCATCCAAGGGCGCGCAGGCGCTTCGGCCAGAACGCTTCACATACGACGCTGATCTGCCGAATCCCGAGTCTGAGCGCAACCTCCAGCAAGCCGCACAATACGACGCCCGCGACGGGAGACGGTCCGCCGCGACCGCGCAGGGCGGGACTGATGAAAAAGCGCGTCCATTCAAAGATGTCCGGCGCCCGCGGTGGCCCGTCGGACGCGAGCCCCGGAAACACGTCGCCGAGCAGATGTGGCTGTAGCGTCGGAACCAGGCGCGACCCGCCAACGATCTTGCCGAGGCTATCGAGCGCCAGCAGGTAGATGGCATGCTCGGTGTCGAACGCATCCATTTCGATATTGATGGGTCGTGCCACCGCGCGCCATTGCCGCCGTTTCACGTAGATGTCGTAGCGAATCCGAAAATAGCGCTCCAGCACAACCCTGTACTGTTTTCTGTTGGCCCAAGTGACAACCGCAATTCGAACCATGACGCCTCCAGGCGTCGGGAGTAGGTCACCGTCCCCTGGATTCCTTATGCCGGAATTCCGGTATTGCTAAATCTGAATTTCGTGCCTGCGCAATGCCTTCACGATGGCATGGGCGACGTTGATGGCATCGAGCTTGTCGCGAATGTTGCGATGGTGGCTCTCCACCGTGTTTGTCGTCACCCCGAGGATGCAGGAAATGTCCTCAGTCGATTTGCCTTGGGCGCTCCATTGCAGAAGTTCGCGCTCCCGCGGCGTCAACGGCGCTGTACCCTCCTCGCCGCGTTTTGTCTCCAGGCCGCTCAGCTTGCGAAACGTGTGGACGCAGAGCGCCTCGATCAGAGGCATGGCTTCCGGCGGGACCTCGAGGCGATCGCTTGCCGCCGTCACCACGGCTGGGCCGGCAAGCGGGACATGGATGGGAACGCAGAGCCCGTCCTTCATGCCGAATTCGGCCGCTTCGTTCATGACAAGGCGCCCGCGGGCCTTTAGGCTGTCCGGTTGCAATTGATGCCAAAGGAAGGGCTCCGCAGTGAGGCGGCTGCGCGCTGCGCACGGATCGTTGAGGAAGTGACTTTCGGATTCGTAGCGCAGGAACCATTCGCGTGGCCATCCGTCACATAGGATCGCGCGATGCCATTCGCTGTCGTGCGGAACTGGCAGTCCTGTTATGAGAAAGCTGTTCAGGCCGTAGGTTTCGAGAACAACGCGGAATACCTGGAGAACCCTGTCAGACGAGCGCGCGGAATCGATGTCCGAAATCGTCGCGAGAAGCTCCAAGACGGCCGCGTTGTTCATCGATAGACCTCATCGGGTCCTGCAATGTCGGCTTCAACTTAAGGGCGAGTAGTAAGCCGATTCAACGCCTAGGGCGTCGAATGTCTATCAAAGGAGTCAGAGTCGACTCCCTATTTGCAATTTGTCCTCTTTTGCGACGGCGCGTCTTGACTAGGCACGTTCATCGCTGGTCTGGCGTTTCGCTGAACGGCGCTCGCGACTGTCCGGACCGTTCGCCGTTATCAGTTCCTGTGGTTCGACGCCCAATGCGTCAGCGAGAATCTCCAGCGTGTCCAAGGTGGCGTTGCGCCGCCCCGCTTCCACGCTGCTGATATAGGCCCGCGTGCGCCCCGAGGCGAAAGACAACTGTTCCTGCGAGAGCTTTCTTTCCCTGCGGAGCCGCTGCACGTTCAGGCCAAACACAGCGCGGAGTTTCATCCCGCAAAAGTGCAAAGACGCGCACTATGGTGCGACACACTCTAGTGAACATTCGGCATTGACAGGGGCACCATCGCCTGTTTGAAACGGCTGGCGATCGAACGACGCTGCACAGAGGAAAAGCGATGCCTGGCCAGCTACTTGGCAAGCTTGCAGGAGAAGCGTCGCAAGCTCTTGAAGGTCGACCAACGCCGGGGAGCCATCAGCCCGACGGGCGCGTGGTGGCTGGTGCGTCCAACATTGTCGGGTTCACCTGCATCCGATGTGGCGCTGCCTATCCAGCTACCATCGAGATCGACTCCAGAGGCTGTCCGGTTTGCCATGAAACCGCTCCAGCCAATCTCAAGCCAGTCTATGTGAGGCCCGCCGACCTTGGGACAAGCGCAGCCAATGCGCCGCGATCCTTGTGGCGGTACGCCTATGCCCTGCCATGCGCGGTCGCGGATTCCGTCTCGCTTGGGGAAGGTCAGACGCCCTTGATTGACGCGACCCGGCTCGGCGATATGTTGGGTGTTCCGAACCTCGCCATCAAGGACGAGGGCCGAAACCCGACCTGGTCGCACAAAGACCGATTCTCGACTGTGGCGGTGTCGGTCGCGCGGGCACAGGGCGCAACCGTGGTGGCAACGGCCTCGTCCGGCAATGCCGGAGCGTCACTCGCCGCCTACGCCGCACGCGCTGGGCTGCACTGTGTCGTTACGACCTTTGCCGGGACGGCCGGTGCGATGCTGGCGCAGATCAGAAAATACGGCGCAACAGTTCTGCCGCTCGTCAACAAGAGGGATCGCTGGACCTTGCTTGCCGAAGCAGCGTCACGTCATGGCTGGTTCGTCGCATCGCCCTATCGCGCTCCTGTCGTCGGAAGCCACGCCCTTGGCATCGAGGGTTACAAGACCATCGCCTATGAAATCGTCGAGCAGTCGGGTGGCGTCGCCCCCGACTGGTGTGCGCTGCCTGTCTGCTACGGTGATGCACTGTCCGGCGTCTGGGCGGGCTTCCAGGAGCTGTTTACGCAGGGCGCAATCCCGCGACTGCCCAGGATGGTGGCAGCGGAGGTGCACGGATCTCTGGCTCGTGCGCTTGTCGCCGGTAGTGACAGGCTCGAAGAACGCAGCATGGCCTTTGAAAGCCTTGCCGTCTCGATCGGGGCGCCAGGCAGCACCTATCAGGCGCTGAAGGCACTGCGCGAGTCTTCCGGTCGCGCCGTTCCGGTAGACAATGTTGGGCTGGTTGCGATGCAGGAGCGCTTGGCGCGCAGCGAGGGGATCTTCGCCGAACTGGCGTCGGTCACGCCACTTCTTGCGATTGCAGGATTGCGCAGAGAGAGCGTTATTGCCCCCGAAGATCGAGTGGTGGCGGTCATTACCGCGAGCGGATTGAAGGATCTCGATCGATCGGTCGCCCAGCCCACGGATAACCCGATCTTTCAGTCGGCGGACGAAGCCTGGGAATGGCTTGGACGCAAAGACGGTAGGCTGATGGCTGAGCAGGCAGAGACAGTGCCCGGCCATCAGCGAGAAAGTCCTTCATCTGTGGATTGAGCAAGGAGGACCTGGTTGAGGCTGCGTCTCGCCCAAGGGAACCACGTCCAATCCGCCTCGGACGCGGGCTCGACGGCCCTGAGCAGTCTGGGTTCGGACGGCGGCTTGCATGGCCAGCCAGGCAAGGAGGCAAGCCAGGCATCATCATAGACCGTTTCAGTGTAACGGTGACCCTCGTCCGGCATGATGATCGCGACACGGGCGCCGGGTCGGCTGCTTGCGGCCCAACTGCCGACAAGGGCGGCAGCGGCGCTGGTTGGGCCTTGAAAGATGCCGTGCGCTCGCAGCAGGCGATGAGCCTCACAAAAGGCCGGATATGCGCCGACCCAGTGGATTTCGTCGACGAGGTCGTGGCGGAGATTGCCGGGGATCAGGCTGTTGCCGAGACCGCGCAATAGCCGCTTGCCGGCGGGCTGTCCGAACAGAATGCTGCGGTGGGTATCGACGGCTATAATGACGAGATGCGGAAAGACCGTGCGCAGAAACGTCCCCGTGCCGCACAGCGAACCACCGCTCCCGACGCAGCCGACGAGACAATCGATCTTGCCGAACGTCTGGACCAGAAGTTCGGCCAGCCGCGCATAGGCGAGCGCGTTTGCTGGATTGTCATATTGGCGTGGCCAGAAACAATCCGGTTCTTCGCGCCGAATACGCTCAAGCCGCTGCAGACGCCGAAGCTGATCGCCATTGCCGTCAGGATCTTCGGTAATGATCATCGTTGCGCCGATCCCTTCCAGGCGCGCCCGATACTTCGCGTCGATGAGGGTTGAAGCAGTGACCAGGGTGAGCCGGTATCCCCGGGCAGCCGCCAGCAGCGCGAGAGCCATGCCGAATGTGCCAGACGTCGTCTCGACGATCCGCGCTCCGGTCTGGAGCGCGCCGTCGGCTGCAGCACGATCCAGAATGTATCGCGCGGGCATGAGCTTCATCAGCGGGAAGGCTGCCGCGACCAGATTGGGAGACAGCACGGCCATGCGAGGGGTCTCGAGCGCGCGGAAATAGTCGGCTTCCAGATCTACCATCTTGCGCCGTCTTCGTTGATCTGGTGAATCTCGACGTCGCAAAAGCCGGACCGCTGTGCTGACGCCGCCGCGCGGCCTGCGCGATGCCGCAAATCCTTGCCGGCGCGGTCGAAGAGGATGCCGAGCAATGAGCCGCTATGCGCCACCTGGACGCCGCAGGCGCCGGCATCCTCGGCGATCTCGATGACCCGGTCGAAGTGCCGCTTTGGAAGGTGCCGCTGACTGATCCGCGCGCTGACGGTCGCCGCGCGCCCAAGGCAGTCCGGATCCTGATAGCGGACGGCTCTGGAAATCAGCGCGCGTAGGACACGGAATTGTTGGATCTCCGTACTGTCGTAACGTGCCGGCGGCAGCTTGAGCGTATCGATCGGCCGGCCGCCGCTTGCCTTGAAGCCGACGAGAAGCAGTGGCGGCAACGAGCCGCCGAAATGCTCCAAGACGACGCCCTCCCGCTGGGCGAAGAGGACGGCGTTTTCATCGAAGGCAATGGCGTCGCTGGCCTGTTCGGCAGCGACCGCGAGTTGGCCGATGCGGGAGGGCCGCAGTTTGGCGTTGTGGGCCGCCGCGACAGCGCGAATGGCGGCGACGACATCGGCGGTCGACGAACCGTATCCATGTCCGACCGGAATGCCGCTCTCGATGCGAAGGACACCTCCTTCGGCGATGTCGAGACGGTCGAGTGTCAGGCGGGCAGCCAGCCCCGCCTTGGTCTTATCATCCGGATGCGCGGTAATGGTGCTTGTACCCGTGAGCGTAAATGTCGCCTTCGATGTCAGCCTTGCGAGCGGGAGGGTGACCAGGCCACGATGGAGTTGCCCGTTCCGGTCCTCGAAGACCCCTTGCAGCAGTTCTCCATGATGACCGATTGCCGTCCCGACACCGCTCTGCAGCGACGGTTCATCAACACGCAACGATCTGCCGACTCCAGCCACGATCCAATCCCAGCGATCCAGGTCTGGGGCAATAGTGGCGTCAGCAACGCCGATCCGCCGTCCTCATATTCCGGGATTGACCCAAGTATCCGATGTCTCGGTCGGCATGTCGTGGCTCCCTCGTCTGGTTCTCTGACCGAGCTGTTACAGCGGGCTGTGGAGTTGCCGCCGGGCTGCGTGTCCGCTCGGCAGTGCCTGGCCGAACCGGTGGCCACGTCGGTATCCTTCGTGGGACTTTAGGACATGGAGCGCGGGTGAAATCGGCCCGGCGGATGATCATGTCGCTCTCGCCAATCTGGATGCCAAGACCGCAATTGCCTTTGGAGGGCCGCCGGATGATGGCGACCGAAGGGAGGGGAGGCTCGAGGATTGGGGTGCGCTTCTTCGAAGCATGCACAGAACGAAGTCGTGACGTCGGACGAAATTGTCGGCCCTTGGTCCGGCGATCGGTGCTGCTGACTAGGCCTGGTACGGGTCAGGGGTCATTCGTCTCCTGCGAGACCGTCATATGCCTCGAGCAGGGCATCGACGATCGCTTGACCAAGCGCCCGAGCAGTTTCGCCGATCTGAGCTTCGTCTCCGTTACGGGCGGCGGTGGCTAGGTCCGAACCCTGATCAGCTAGGATCGCATTGACCCGATCAATCGCCCATCGCGCGAAATCATCTCGGCCGTCGACAATCCTGGGTTCCATGAAAACATGCTCCCGCGTTTGCGATTCCTTTGATCGATCTCGGGCGCGCGGTAGGTATTGCGTCGCGCAAACATGCTCTCAGACCCTGCTGAACAGGCCGTTGCGTTTCACCCGATCGAGAAGACCTTCAACGTGAGGCAGCCATCGAGTCGCGCCACGTATCCGCTTTTCCAGCCTTTCCAACTGGCCCGACGTTCGAACCAGATTCATGCGGTCCACGGATCGAATAGTTCGTTTGCCAAGCCTTCGAAGTCCTTCGTGTTCCGCGTTGCCAGGGTGAGATTGTGTACGATCGCGGTGGCAGCGATCAATCCGTCCATCGACGACAGGCCGCGGCCGCTTCGCTTGGCGAGGCCCATCAGATCACCCCAGGCAAGCGCAACATGTTCATCGACTGGAAGAACGCGATGTTCGAAGCGTTGGGGCAAATCGTCTGCGTGCCATGCGGCCAGAGCCTCGCGTTTCCGACCAGGGTCCATGAGGGCGACGCCGCGGTGAATCTCGGCGATCGATACGACGCTTATGAACGAGCGATCCTCATCTAGTCTGTCCAGCCATTCCAGAACACTCGTATCCGGCGCCGGCCGCGTCACGTTGGACAGGACGTTGGTGTCGAGCAGGAGCCTCACCGGGGCAGATCGTGCGGTTCGTCTCGGAGCCGACCAAGATCCAACTCGGCGCCGCGCAGCGGCGATTCCAGCAGAAACTCCGCCAGAGTGCCTTTACGCGCCGTCTTACGCTGCCATTCCTCGGCCGATACGACGACGACGCTCGGCTTGCCGTTGCGCGTGATCGTCTGCGGCGCCGATTGCGCGCGTTCGATGACCTCCGAAAGGCGTGCCTTTGCGCGAGCGACGGTCCAACTCGGGTCGTCTCTGGATGCTGACAGCACGCTGGCCTCCAAGCCCATGTTGACTAACGTGCTATAGGGGCGAGCTGGCCGATTCAACAGGGCAAAGGGTGGGTGCTTTCAGGACTCTGGGCCTTGGAGAGGTAGACCCGGAATCGGTCGCGCCCGCGCTTATGTCCGCGCGTCATCTCTGCCGAGGCGTGACAGGCTGCTTCTGGACCCAGGCGGCAAACGCCGTGCTTGACAAGGCGCGCAACCTCCTGGTCACTCAGCCATTCGCCTTGCTCCTGCGGTTAGGGGGGCGAAACAACTTCCCATGCATGATCTGGCTAAGTCTCAGCCTGATCTCAAGCGCGACGACAGGGCAGGCGGTATCAGAGGAACCACTGCCGACCCCACTTCCCGCTAGCTGGTTTTGCCGCGCAGCGACAATGGCCTTTTCCGCAAACTCGAGCCCGCCATCGAAGGCCATCACCTTGCGAAGCCGCACCGGTGAGGGCTGGGAATAGCACGGAAGATGCGGATGGTGTCGCGACCGTGCGCGACGCTTCCTTTGGTGCACCCGGGCGCAGTCCGAATGTCGACTGGTTGACGTCATAGCTCCTGGATGCATCGACAAGCGCGAAACGAAGCGGCTTCCGATTGGCCTGATCTGGCAAAAGGCCGGCTGCGCCTCGATCGCCTATGACGCAACAGCGTCGTCCAAACTTTCATCCCCTGGCGGCCGGGCCGCCATTCCTCGCGAAGCAAGAAAGTTCCGTCTCAGCTGTCCAGCCCTTCGGGTGCGCCGTCGCTCGCCTTCCACCGGACGATGGCCATCGAAGCCGCATGGTGCGGCTCGAGAGCACCAAGGAGAAATGACATGGCAACCATCGGCATCTTTCGGAAGTCGGGCGAAGAATTCACCGGTGAAATCGTCACCCTGACGGTCCACGCCAAGAACGTCCGCATCACCCCTGAAACCCGCTCCACCGGCGACAACGCGCCGAGCCACCGGGTCTTCGTCGGGAAGGCGGAAATTGGCGCCGCCTGGGCAAAGCGCTCCAACGAGGGCCGCGACTATCTCGGCCTGAAACTCGACGATCCGAGCTTTACCGCTCCGCTCTTCGCCAATCTCCTCGATGACGAGAAGGGCGACGGCTACAGCCTCATCTGGTCCCGCCCCAGCCGCCGAAGCGGGGAGTAACGACCCAACCCGCTCTCGCCCGACCCCGTCGGGCGAGAGCCATCGACCGGACCTAGGTTCGATCGGATCGCCGAGCCAGGCGCACGCCGACACCGCCACCGTTTTCCGCGATGAACTCTATCCCGGCGGTCTCCAGCGACCGAATTAGCGCTTGCAGTGTTGTGGCGCGGGGAACCGTCTGTCCGCTTTCGATTCGCGCCAAAGTTCGAATCGTAACACCTGACGCAGCTGCCAAGTCGTCGCGGGTCCAATTGATAAGCGCACGGGCCGCTCGCAGCTGTTCGGGCATAATGTCCCTTTTCATGACATTTCTTCTTGATAAAGTCACAAAAAGTGACATAAGATCGTCAATGCAAATTCGGCTGCACAAAATGGCTTCAACATCCTGTGCAGCCTGACCACGTCTAAGCTGTCTGGAGCTCGGATCATGGCTGATTCCGACATTACCACGACTTTGCCTTTCGTCACGCGTGCGCGGACGCGAAGCCAATGACGGCCGACTCTGCGGATTTGCACGCCCGAGCGGAGAGCGCAGATCCCTCGTTACAGGCCGCGCTTGCCTGGACGGAAGCTCATTCCCAGACGATGCAGCATTGCATGAGGCAGCAGAGGCTCGAGGCCCGCCTGGGCCGATCGGGTCACCGCAGCGTGATTGCCCGCCGAGCCTATGACGAAGCGATAGCGGCCGAGCAGCTTGCAGCCGAAACAGAAGCGGCGCACTTGAACAATATTGCCCGAACACCTGCCAGCTCGCTTACCGGCATAGCCGCCAAGCTCGCCGTCATCGTGCGGGAGGCGGAAGACAATACGGACCTGTCGGAATTTCCCGTTGTGCATGTCCGGTCTGCACTGGACGACCTCCGGCGGTTGATGGATCAGGCGACATCGGATCAGTTGCCGGTTCTAGCCCCGGGTATGACGCCTGACGGTCGGCTTGTGCCGGCGTCGCCATCGCTCGCCGCATGGTGCGCGTTTCAAGCCTGGAGCCAAGCCGACGAGAAGCGCTATCGCATCTGGATGACGGCTTTCCGGGCTCTGATCGACCTTTAGGTTCCACACCGTTGGCCAGCCGTCCAGGCTTTGCCGCGTCCACCTATTTGCAGTCAATCGCGGTATTCCGGCATACCGCGCAGTCCGCTACCGACCTATCACTTCTTCAGAGATATGGGATCGGAAGCGATGAAGCCGGATACGTCGAAATGGGACAACCCGTCGGCCTACGACTTCATCAAGGATTCTGCTGCCGACAGCATCGCCTGGGAGTTTCTTCGGCGTAACAAGCGATATCAGAAGGATTACCGGGACATGCAGATGGCCGCCGCGAAGGATATGCCGTCAAATGCCCTGGATCGCTGGGGCCTCAGCTTTCGCGGCAAGACCTGATCAAGCCGCCAGCCAACAGCCGATCTTCTGGACGCCTGAGACGGATCCCGGCGTCATTAACCTCGTGCAAACCCCTAAACCGCTGACCGCTGCTGCGGCGAGTGGCATCGACGTCCCTTTCGTAGCGCTACGACGAAATGGGATGGGCTTGCATACGCGCGTTCCGTTGCCGGGCGGCAGCCAGCTGATGCTTGTCCACGGCACCCACCCTGATCGCCCGCTGGCCGTCATTATCCCGCTCGACAGCGCGGCGCGTGATCGGCTCTCCGCCGTCGAGCGCTTCGTCCGGTCACAAAGCGGCCACAGCGTCCGGGACACGCGGCTCACCGCCGCGCAGCGCCGCCGCCTCGCGCAGATGCTGCGCGCGCTGGACGGGCGCAGGGAAGGGGCCTCCTACCTGCAACTGGCCATCGCGCTTTTCGGCCGGCGGCTCATCGACCCGGCCAATTGGCAGGAATCGTCATTCCGTTACACGACGCTGCGCCTCGTCCGTGACGGTCTGATGATGGTCGACGGCGGCTATCGACAGCTGCTCCGGGCGCGTCGCTCCACTTGACCCGGATCAGGTGCAAAATCACCGGTCGCGATTTCGCACCTGATCAGGGGGCCTTCGCTCCTCCATCGTCGCCGCGTGTCGCCGTTGACTGGCGATCACACACTGGAGAAGCCGATGAAACCCGACGACGCCGTCCTGCCACCACGCTATCTGCGCACCCCCGAGGCGGCCCGTTTCCTTGGCCTGTCCGCTCGCACCCTGGAGAAGCACCGAAGTTACGGAACCGGTCCCGCCTACCGCAAACTCGGCGGACGCGTCGTCTACGCGCTGGAGGATATCCAGGCGTGGGCGGCGCGGGGCACCAAGACCTCGACCTCCGATCCGAACGGATCGGTCCTGCCGGCCAAACGCCATCCCCCCCGGCTCATCCCCTATGCCGGCCACGAAAAGCGCTGATAGGTGGCAGCGATGCAACACGATCCCTTGTCCGAGCGTGTGCAGCTCGAGCCCTTTCAAGCGCTTCCCGGCGGTTTCGTGCCGCGCGATGCGCAGGACCTGATGGCCTATCCATTTTTCTCACTGTCGAAATCACACCGTACGTCGCCGATCGACTTCTCCGCCGGCACCATCTCGATCCGTGTCGAAGCCGTTCCCGATCATGGCATGGCGACGATCTGGGACGCCGACATCCTGATCTGGGCCGCCAGCCAGATCGTAGAGGCGCGCGACCAGGGCCTGCGCACCTCGCGCCTGATGGCAGCAACACCCTACGAGATCCTCACCTTCATCGGCCGCGGCACGTCGCTTCGCGACTATCTTCGCCTCAAGGCGGCTCTTGACCGATTACAGTCGACGACTGTCGCGACGACGATCCGCCAGCCGGAAGGACGCCGCCATCGCTTCTCCTGGATCAACGAGTGGCAGGAGCGAACAGACCGGCTCAACAAGCCGGCGGGCATAGAACTGATCCTGCCGGACTGGTTCTACCGCGCCGTCATGGACGACGCGCTCGTACTGACCATCGATCGAGCCTATTTCGGCCTGACCGGCGGCATCGACCGATGGCTCTACCGTCTGGTCCGCAAGCATGGCGGACGCCAGCGTGCCGGCTGGCGCTTCGACTTCCGCCATCTCCATCTCAAGTCCGGCAGTCTGTCGCCGTTCAGACGCTTCGCGTTTGAGCTTCGGGACATCATCTGCCGCCAGCCGCTCCCCGGCTACACGCTGTTCACTGAAGTTGAAATCAGCGGCCGCGTTCTGCTCGCCTTCGAGCCAGTTGCACGGCCTGTGGACCGGCTCGTGCCATCGGGAACCCGCCCCATCGTGCCATCGGGAACGGCGGCCTCGTGCTATCGGGAACAGGCCAAGCCGCTAAGCCGTCGCGATCACACGAGAATCTCCGCGCCTAACTTGGAATCTAACACCGAGTCTAACCTCTTTTCGCGCGCTGGCGTCGGGCACAAGCAAAGCCAGTTCGATGTCCGCTTGCCTGCCTCGCCGAGGCAAGGACCGCGCAAGGCGGACCAGTCATGAGGGTTTTCGGTAAGGCAACAGGCCGGGTCGCCGATGGCGACCTCACCACCGTTGAGCTGACCTGGGTGGAGAAGCGGGTCGAACATCGCATCCGCTTCGGTCGACCTTTGCGCATCCACACCATCGACCGGCGACGGCGTGTCGTCAGCTTCGCGCCGGATCGCGTCTTTGCCTTTGTCCGCTGGTCAGCGAACGACTTCGGAACGATCGTCTCTCGTATCGACATCGTGCGAACTGTCACCGTTGGCGAAGCCTATCAGACGCTGCCCTTCGTGCGGCCGGGCGGCGAGGTTCTGCTCAAGGTCCATGGTTGGCCGAAGGTCGAGCGTGTTCTCCAGCTCATCGACGCCATCGAACGTATCGGCATCGATCCGGAAGCGGTGTCGCCCGATCACTGGCATCACGTCCACAACCGATTGACCGCCGGACAGGAACCGCGCGGCTACACGCTCGATCATCACCGCGCCTTCCTCGCGCGCCGGAGGGCCGAACCATGAGCCGCGCCAAACTGTTCCTCGCGACAGCACTCGCGGCTCTAGGCGTCGGCGTTCCAGGCCTCAGGCCAATGCCGACCAAGTGGATCTGGAATGCGTCGGCAAGCGCGCCGGTCGGCCTCTACACGATCGATCTCGACGGACCGTTCGAAATCACCGATCTTGTCGCCATCAACCCTTCCGAACCGCTTGCGAGCCTCTTCGCCGAGCGTGGCTATCTGCCGAGGGGCACGCTGCTGATAAAGCGCATCCTAGCCGTTTCAGGCCAGATCGTCTGCCGCGCGAACCTCACCATCACGGTGGATGGCATCGAGGTTGGTGCTGCGCTCGAACGCGACCGGGCCGGCCGCGATCTTCCCGCCTGGCAGGGCTGCCGCCGCGTCCAACGCGGGGAAGTCTTCGTCATGAACTGGCAGGTCCCAGACAGCCTCGACGGCCGCTACTTCGGCTTGACTTTGACCGACCAGATCATCGGCCGCGCCCTTCCGCTGTGGACCGACGAGGACGCAACCGGCCGCTTCCGATGGTGGGCGCCAACACGCTGACCGCTCTCCCGTCGGCGGGAGCGGTGCCCGTCAACGGTTTTGCCAACATCGCCGCTGAGGAGAAAGTCATGCCGCAGATTGGACAATTCACCCGTGAACAAACCGGCTTCGTCGGGCGCATCCAAACTCTGACGCTGTTCCGTGCCATCGCGGTCATTCCGGCCGATCCGTCCGAAGCAGAGAATGCGCCGGACTATCGTGTTCATGCGCGCGACGACGGCAGCGACGAAATCGGTCCGGCGATCGGCGCGGGTTGGAAACGTACCGGCGAACGCGCCGGGGAATATGTCGCGTTGCTAGTCGACGATCCGGCTTTATCGCAGCCGATCCGCGCATACCTGTTTCGCGACGACGAGGCCGGCCATGGCTGGTCGTTGCACTGGTCTCGCCCCCGCGATCGCGCCGAGAAGGATTGAGCGATGAGTGCCGGGCGCCACTCGACGTTCCGTCCGCCTGCGTTCGGGCTGCACAGAACCGTTCGCAGCACGGCTCTCCTTCTCCTTTCCGGCCTGTCCCTGGCGAGCGTCATGCCGGCGAGCATGATGGCACAGGACGCGCCGTTCGCCCGACCGTCGCAACGCGATCCTTATGCCGGTCACGTCGCCGAGGCATCGCGGCGCTTCGGCATTCCGATTGCTTGGATCAAGGCGGTAATGCGCGCCGAAAGCGCCGGTGACCGCCGCGCAATATCCTTTGCCGGGGCGATGGGCCTGATGCAGATCATGCCCGCGACGTGGACCGACCTGCGCACTCGCCATGGCCTCGGCCGTGATCCCTATGACCCGCGCGATAACATTCTCGCGGGTACGGCTTATCTGCGCGAGATGCTTGACCGGTACGGAACTGTCGGCGGCATGCTCGCCGCCTACAATGCCGGCCCGGCGCGCTATGACGAATACGTCATGACCGGCCGCCCGCTGCCGGCAGAGACGCGCGCCTACGTCGCTTCGTTCGCACCGCGCATCGACGGTTCCGGCGACACGAATTCAGCAGCCATGGTCGAGGTCTACCGATCGGACTGGACACGTTCGCCGCTGTTCTTCGCACAGTTCGCGCCCGTCTCCGCAACCGCTTTCGTGTCGGCCGATCGATCGCTCGATGGCCGCCCGGTTGCGACCACTGTGCGTACTGTCTCCGTGAGCGCGCCGCAACCGAACGGCCTGTTCGTGGCGCGCGCCGCAGCCGGAGAGCCGCGATGACGGCGCGCAACAGCTTTCGCATCCTGTCGCGCTCCAGCGTATCGGAGAGGGCGAAGAGGCGGGAGACAGGGAACACGACCGGGGGAGGGCAGGATAAAGGGGCGCGATGTGCGCTGCGGTTGGGGGATGGAATTTCAACGACTTGCAGGTCATTTGCGCGATGTGCGCTTGCAGCGCTTACATCGCGCAAGCTGCACTTGTGCACTGTTCTCAGCACCTTGGCGCGATGTGCGGGGTCTCGGCTATGAGCGACGAACGCGAGTTCCGCGCCCGCCCTGGCCGCATCCGATCGAGCAAGGCGCAGCGCGCGCGGCCCTTCATTGCCCAGGCACTCGCCGCCGCGCAGAAGGCCGGCGGCTCGGTGTCCCGTCAGGGCAGGATAGGTCCTGGCAACCGCTCGCGTTTCGGCCGCGGACAACGGGCTTCCGTTCAGGCCAACCGGCTACTCACGGCGCGCTCGCGCGGTGCGGTGATCAAGGCCCGCGTCGTGCGCATGAACCTGCGCGGCGGCAATCTGCCCAACCACCTGTCCTATCTCCGCCGCGAGGGCGTGACCCGGGATGGGGAGAAGGCGAGGCTCTTCGGTCCGGGCGTCGAGGATGCAGACGCCGAGGATTTCGCCGAGCGCTGCAAGGACGACCGTCATCATTTCCGCTTCATCGTCTCGCCCGACGACGCGCTGGAGATGGCCGACCTCAAATCCTTCACCCGCGATCTCGTCGGTCAAATGGAGAAGGACCTCGGCACCAGGCTGGACTGGGTTGCGGTCGATCACTGGAACACCGAGCATCCGCATGTCCACCTGATCGTACGCGGTGTGCGCGACGACGGCCAGAACCTGGTGATTTCGCGCGACTACATCAAGGAGGGTATGCGCGATCGTGCGCGCGACCTCATCACCCAGGAGCTCGGCCCGCGCACTGACAAGGACATCCGCCGCGCGCTCGAACGCCAGATCGAGGCCGAACGCTGGACCAGTCTCGACCGGCAGCTCAAACGCGACGGCCTGAAAAGCGGCATCATCGATCTTGCCCCCCGCGCCGGCGAACAGCCCGACGACTATCATGCGCTCAAGATCGGGCGGTTGCGCACCCTCGAGATCTTCGGTGTCGCCCATCAGGTCGGCCACAGCCAATGGTTCCTGTCTGATGATGCGGAAGCCACGATGCGACAGATGGGCGAGCGCGGCGACGTCATCAAGCGAATCCACCGTGCGCTCGCCGAGCGCGGCATCGAGCGCGGCGCCGCGAGCTTCGTGCTGGCGGGCGAGCGGATAAACCAGGCCGTCATCGGGCGCTTGGTCGATCGTGGGCTCGACGACGAGTTGGATGGAACGGCCTATGTGGTGATCGACGGTGTCGACGGCCGCACCCACCACATCAAGCTCCCAGACCTCGACGCGGCTGGCGACAGCGCGCCGGGCTCGATCGTCGAGCTGCGGAAGTTCGAAGACACGCAAGGCCGGCAAAGAGTAGCGATCGCCGTGCGCTCGGACCTACCGATCGAGAACCAGATCTCGGCAACCGGGGCGACATGGCTCGACCGTCAGGCCGTCTCCCGCGATCCGGCGGCGCTCGGCGAGGGCGGCTTCGGCCGGGAGGTGCGGGAGGCGCTCGACCGCCGCGCCGAGCATCTGGCCGAGAAAGGCCTCGCCCAGCGCCAGGGCAGCCGGGTCATCTTCGAACAACGGCTTCTCGACACGCTGCGCCGCCGTGAGATCGAGGCAGTCGGCGAGAAGCTGGCATCCGAACTCGGCCGGCCCTTCAATAAGGCGGCAACGGGAGACGTCGTTGCCGGCACATATCGCCAGCGCTTCGCTATGGCGTCGGGTCGCTTCGCCATGATCGACGATGGGCTCGGCTTCCAGCTCGTCCCATGGACGCCTTCGCTCGACAGGAAACTCGGGCAGCATATCTCGGGCGTCGCCCGCGGCGACACAGGTGTCGATTGGAGCTTCGGCCGGAAGCGAGGTCTCGGACGATAATAGTTATTCGCCGCAGGCCCAAAGCGGCCGGTTGGTGCGTGATGGATATGCGGCAGCTTGGCGCCTCCATGTCAACCATTCCGGATACCGTTGACGCCGCCTAGACGCAATCAATCCTAACCCTTGTGGTCCAGTCCAGGCGGCTACGTCACCAGGTCTCGTGATCGCGTGCGAAGACTTGAAACCGGGCGAAATCGACGGTTCCGCTGAACTTCGCATAGCTCATTTGACCGGCGAGCGCCTCTGCCCGCCCGATGTCGGAAAGTTGCGCCCGCGCTAGCTCAATCGCAATCCACGCGGCAAGCAGCATGGTCACCGCGTAGAGCACGACTGAAAATCCCAACTCGAACAATTCGGCACGGGTTGGCGCGGCTGCGTCCGTGCGGTCCACAAGCGAGACGACCTTCGGTTCCGCCAACCCGCTCGGCCCGGGTGCGAACGCCATCGACGAAGGCGAAATCGGCGCCCTCGTTGAGATTGCTTTTCGCGTGGTCTAGGGCGGCGGCCGGTCCCCTCGGGCTGGAGCGCGTCGGTGCGGCCGATGAAGACGTGGTCCGAGCCGATTTCTTGGTGCGCGGCGACGGCAGCGGCAATGAGATGTCTGGCCACGCGCCGGGACAACCCGGCCATCTGCCCGCACCGCTTCGGGCTTCGTCGTGTCGCGGCTGCCGACAAGAACGCGCAAGTCATCTTCGCGAAACTGACGGTGGGAACGTATTACCGGGCGGCCTGGCGGGCGTCCGGAGAGGTGTTGAACGATCGGAGAAGTGTTCCCGCCGACGTGATCCGGGCGTGAGGGACCTGGTTTTCATAATGCCTTATGTAGCCGCCCAGATGCTGAGGCTCACGCCGCGCGGATTACCCATTTGAGCGCGCCGACATTCTTGGCGATGCCGGATAGATATTGGCACCCAAGTCCGCCGGGAACTTGCTCGAATCGCTTGTCCCGGGAGAGCAGTCGATAGATGTAGAACGTCGCGTCCGAGATGCCCCCTGGCGGTGTATCTCCGCGACCGTCGTGCCTTCCTCGGCATGTCACAGGATTAAGGCGATCTGCGCCTCCGTAAACTTGGAACTCTTCACGGAATCCTCCTTCTCCTGATACCGGGATCATACGTGGAAAATTCCAGCTCAGAACGGTCCGAAAATCGGGGCAGGTCAAGATGGTGTTGTCGCTGATCGGCATGCCGAGCCGTTGCATCAAGCGCTCGCCAGGACGGCCGCCAGTGCTATGGCCGAGCAGGCCGACAATCTCTCGACCCTTTTCGTCCGGCGCACATAAGGAGTAGCGATCATCGGCAACTGGTCAGTAGACGTTTCTCGCCCACATTTTCGATATGAGCATCGCCAGCGGCTCAGCAGGAGCTTCATCGTCACTGGCCTGCCCTAGTCTCAAAGATACTGACCAGCCATACCGACCTCGCCTGTCGTCGACCGCAATCGGGACGAGGCTGTGTGAAAACCCCTGATTATGCTATGATTTGGCACTTCTTCGGAGGTGCCAGATGGGACGTTTTGTCGAGGCTGCCGACCGTCATCCACCGAGCTTTCTGCCGGCGTGTCTTGAGGACTATGTCGACCCAGACAACCCGGTCCGCGTGATCGACGCCTTCGTCGACGAGCTCGACCTGGCCGAACACGGCTTTGCCCGCGTCCAGCCGGCCTCGACTGAAAGGCCCGGCTACGGTCCGGGCACGATGCTCAAGCTCTATGTCTATGGATACCTGCATCAGCTGACCTCGAGCCGGAAGCTTAAACGCGAGGCGGGCCGCAACATCGAACTGATGTGGCTGACCGGAAGGCTGGCACCCGACTTCAAGACCATCGCCGACTTCCGCCATGACAATGCCAGTGCGATACAGATCGCGTGCCAGCGCTTCGTTACCATCTGCCGCGTCCTCGGCCTGGTCGGCGGCGGCGTGGTCGCCATCGACGGGTCACGCCTGCGCGCGGTGAACACGCACGAGAAGAACTACACCAAAGGCAAGCTGGCGCGCCGGAAGGCCCATATCGAGGAAAGCATCGCGCGCTATCTCGCCGAGCTTGAGGATGCCGACTGTGCAGAGACCGGTCCGGCTACGCCGCGGATCGAGCACCTGACCGAGCGACTGGCTTCGCTGCGCGGGCGCCTCGGGGAACTTGAGGAGATTGGCCGGCAATTGGAGGCCTCTCCCGACCAGCAGGTCTCGCTCACCGATCCGGATGCCCGACGCGATGGCGGTCCGCCGCTGCACCGTCGAGCACGTCTTCGGCACCATCAAGTGCTGGATGGGCGCCACCCACTTCCGAACGCGCGGCCTCAGGAACGTCTCCACCGAAGCCAGCCTGGCGATCCTGGCCTACAACATCAAGCGCACAATCGCCGTTGCCGGCGTTGCCTCGACCCTCAAAGCGATAACGGGCTGAGTGGAGCTAACACGCTCCATCGCAAGCCGTCCTCGGCCACGAGACGTAACGAGTTCTCACACAGCCCCGGGACAAATGCAGATCGCGATTCCGACAGCTGAATTACTCACCCGTCACCGACGGTGCGCGCGAAACCCAGAATCCTGACCCCTGGGCCAAGCGACTATTTCAATTTCGTTCGCATGCCTTCCCACAGCGACACCGTCGCTAAGAGCGCTTGAACTACACAATGTGAGGGAGAACGAATTTTTCTGCTCATTGCACAAGACTGGACCTATCGACTTGACAATGCTACTCAGCAATTTAGTCTAGACAAGACAATGGTTTGAAGGCGGATTCAATGACCTTAGCGGTTCTTGGCATTAGTGGATTCCGCATATGCGGCGACAGTTCGTCGCGCCACCGCAGCCGGTGTATGAACCTGGTCCATTCACACCCAGATCGCCATGGTATTATGAACGGGATGCGGCATCTGGTGAAGGTGATTTGACACATGCCACGTATCCGAAACACGTTGCTTTCTTTCTGCGCCAACCCTTTCGTTCCCTTCGATGACGCGTTCGGCATGGGGTCTTGGTCATGACAGGGCATCGGCCCGTGTCTCGCCGGGCGCGTGTCCTTGTAGGTCAGGGATCTGGTCGCTCACGCTGTCTGAAACAGTCATCTATGTGAAGAGCTTTTTCCGAGTTCGATCAGAGTTCGATTGAATTTCAGTCGCGGTTTTTTCGCAGTGACGATGTAGTACGAACTGCTCCCGGTTGTTCACCGGGAGTGCGGTAGCCGTCGCGAGCTATCGGATTGAATCTAACACTTGGTGCTCGCGCTTGACGGCGGTGAACAGCGTCGTGGAGCCGTTGCACTTGTAGTCATGAGTCATCGTGCCAGCATGGCCCTTCTTTAGCTGCAGCCCGGGTTGGGTATGATCGAGCGCCAGCATCTGGCTCCTGTCATCAACCGAAAGCACAATGGCGTGGGCAGGCGGATCTATGTAAAGCCCGACTACATCGCGCAGCTTGGCGACGAACTTGGGATCGGTGGAGAGCTTGAACTACTGCATCCGATGCGGCTAGAGTTCGTGCGCCCACCAGATGTGCTGGACCGAGCTGACGCGGATCCCCGACGCTTCGGCCATCATCGCACCGGTTCAGTGGGTCGCTTCGACCGGCGGATGCCCGAGACAGCTGTGTGTTGTCAAGCAACAGTCCGGCGAAGCCTTCCTCTATGAAGCGTTCCTGCCAGCGCCAGACGCAGGTCTTGGACTCTCCGGTCCGACGCATTGTCTCATTGGTGCCCACTCCCTTAGCGGTCAACAGGACAATCTCGGCCCGCCAGGCGTGCTTCCGGGCCACTTTGCGGTCCGCATCAAGGCTTGCAGCTGGCGTCGGTCGGCTAGCGAGAAGGTGACAGAAATCTAGTCAGCATCCGTCAAATTCGCACATGCCAAAGCCAACTGGAATTCCCACAGAGGTATAATCGTTCGGTTTTATCCACAAGTTCGTGAAAGCAATTGCCGACTAAGTTGGTACGTTTTGGAGCGTTATCGGAGTTTTGCATGGCTTTAGGAGTCTCGAGAGGCGCTAAATGGACTTTCCGCAGCCCAAGAGAGCGGCTTTTTTGTTGATGCAATGAAATCAATGACTTAGGTGATGGTAGATTTGCAGCTCTGGAAATCGCGACGGCCCCTCAAAAGGGTCTTGTGAAGTGCACTCGATCCGGCGGCTGCGGCGTATCGCAAAGACGCCGAACGATGCCGCAATCCACCGCAGCGCCACGGCACCTCACGCGGTCCCTGGCGCAGTCCCTTATAGGTACCTTCAGCATGGGGTGCGGTTCGAAATTAAGCTGGTGGCTCGGACGCCCAGGGCCAATTTCGCCAGCCGGTTATTTTGCAAACGACAGGCGCCGGCCAAAAACGTCAACGACCCAGTTCGCGAAAACCCGGGTGACAAATTGGAGCGAGGTGGCCGGCCTAAGGCTGGCTCTCCGTCCTGTGCCGGCGCTCGGCTCCGGCTTTCCACCACGAGATATAAAGGCGGCCGAACTTGAACACAGGTATCTTCCGGTCCCGTTCGAGCGTGCGCAGATGCTGTTCGGTTCTTAGTTTCAGTTTGCCATTTGGCAGTTGGATAGAAAAACGCATTGTCACAAAATCCCATACCCTGAATTCAGTGTAGCAGATTGAGTCATTGTTGTCGATTCAGGGGTGCTATCCGGAAATCAACTTCGCTAGAATTGGCAAGTTGGGACCGATTGGAAACGTGGCTATCGCTTTCATAATGAAACCGGAAATCCAGTACAGGAAGTTCTTTTGCAACGGGAATTACAGCGCGTTTTGAACACCATTCCGTATCCGAAACATCGCGTTCATTCACTGTTTCTCATGCCGCCAATCTCGTTTCTCAGGCCAGGGGATGAGAGCTGACCGGGTCGAGCGAAATGAGGCAGGGCGTCATCAGGACGGTGTTGATCGTCTTGTTCTGGGCGGAATTGGTGCTTGTGCTTTATGGCGTCACCATTGGTATCGAATTGCAGCGGGAGATCCTCAGCATCACGAATATCAACAGCGGCTGGCTTCATGTTGTGGCCTTTCTGGTAATGGCGCTGACCGCGTTCCTTATTTGGGATCGGACGTTTCTGATCGTGGCAGCGCTTGTGCTGCTCGCCGTTCTCATAGAGGCGGCACAACTGGTCATTCACGGCCGCACGGCATCCGTTCTGGATGGCGTGGCGTCGTCGGCGGGTATCGTCTTCGGCTCGGTCTACTGGCTCCTCTATCGGCGCTTATGGCCGAGCGCGGGTGACCCGAATGTGTATGGCGATGGCGGTGGTCAAACCCCCGCGATTACCAGTCCACGGGACACCGAGTGAAAGACTTTGGCAGATGGCGTGTCATGCGTGTGACCTACGCGTGCTGGGATCTTCTTTTATTCCCCGCGAAATGAAGCTTTTGCAGAAAAGTTGGGAACGATGAATTCCGAAGCCGCAATCAAAACCCACGTAAAATCTCCGAGCACCAAGGCGCGGACAAAGCCGGCGCCTTATTGGTTGAGCCAGCTGTTACGTCTGAGGTTCCAGTTGATCGGGCTTTTGACCGTGGCGGCGCTCCTGCCTGCGTTTGTCAGGGGAGGCTACACGTTTGCCGGAATGGCAGCTGGAAACAATCTGCAAACTTTGACTGGCGTAGCGGCGGCGTCCGTGCTCGGTTGGTTTCTGCACAGACGTCTCAGCGATTTTCCGGGCACGCTTTCCACAAGCTATATTGGCTCGGCTTTCGCTGGGTCTTTTGGCGTTACCGTACTGATCTATTTTCTGTTCCGGATCGACTATAGCCGCTCGATCTTCGTCGTCGGATTTGCGGTAAGCATTGTCTGGATGTATCTGGTCTGCATCCTTGAGAACAGGTACAAGAGATTCAAGCTTGGATTCATCCCCCTTGGCGCAACCGGCAATCTGGATGACCTTGACGGCGTGGTATGGCACCGAATTGAAAATCCGGCTGGAGCGCTCGACGGTCTGGACGGCATCGTGGTCGATCTCAGGGCAGACCTCGATGATGTGTGGGAGAGGTTCATTGCGGATGCCGCTCTACACGGAGTTCCGGTCCACCATGTCAAACAGATACGCGAATCCCTGACGGGCCGACTGGAAATCGAGCATCTGTCGGAAAACACTCTCGGTTCGCTGAACCCCAACCAGGTCTATCTGAAGGTGAAGCACGCTGCGGATTGGATTGCTTCCGCATTGGTACTGGTAGTGATTTGGCCGTTGCTGCTAATTGTCGCGGTTGCGATCCGTATCGACTCCCCAGGTCCGGCACTGTTTATTCAGGAAAGGCGTGGATATCGCGGCATAAACATCAAGGTGATTAAGTTCAGGACTATGCGCGTCGGTGAGATCGATCCTACCGACCGTGAGTCCGCCAAGACGGTCGTGGCCGATCCGCGCGTCACACGAATTGGCCGCTTTCTGCGCGTTGCACGCATCGACGAACTTCCACAACTGTTCAACATATTGCGTGGTGAGATGAGCCTTATTGGCCCGCGGCCCGAAGCTCTGCCGCTTTCGCAGTGGTATGAATCGGAGCTACCCTTCTATCGCTACCGCCATATCGTCAGACCCGGAATCAGCGGTTGGGCGCAGGTCAACCAAGGCCATGTCACGGAAGTCGACGAGGTTCTGGACAAGCTTCACTATGATTTTTACTATATAAAGAATTTCTCGCTTTGGCTCGATCTGCTCATTATACTGAAGACCGTGCGGACCGTGATTGGCGGTATTGGTGCCCGCTGAGACCATGTAGTTGCCCCATCCTATTCGTCATGGCGACTGGGACGAGCAAAATTACTGTGGACGTGATCGCGCCCGCCTATTGGGGTTCAACTGGCCATCACCGAAAGTAGCCGCCGGTCCTATACCAGCGCCAGGCATCAGCAATCATTTGTTGGAGTGTCGAGCGCTCGGGCGTCCAGCCCAGCTCCTCAGCCGCCCGCCGGCTGCCAGACACCAAAGCGGCGGCGTCGCCCGCGCGTCGCGGGCCGTAGTTATGAGGGACGTCATGTCCTGTTGCGGCTTTGCCCTCGGCGATGACCTCTTTGACAGAGAAGCCGGTGCCTGTTCCCAAGTTGAACGCCCGGCTGCCTTTGCCCTCTTGCAGCCATTCCAGACCTTTGATGTGGGCATCGACCAGATCCATCACATGCACATAGTCGCGCACGCATGTTCCATCCGGCGTGGGATAATCCGTGCCGTGGATGGTCAATGCCTCACGCGCACCAGCGGCGACCTCGATCATCACTGGGATCAGATGGGTTTCTGGCTGGTGGCATTCGCCGATTTCTGCGTCAACGTCCGCGCCGGCAACGTTGAAGTACCGAAACACCACCGTTCTCAGCGCATGGCTCACGCCAAAGTCGCGCAGGATTTCCTCCACAGCCCGCTTTGACGCCCCGTAGGCACTGAGTGGCATCTGCGCGCTCTGCTCATCCAGCACAACGCCGTCTTGGTCGCCATAGATCGCGCAAGTCGACGAAAACACCATTTGTTTGCAGCCGGACTCTACCATTGCCTCAACTAGGTTGAGCGATCCAAGCACGTTGTTGCGCCAGTAGCGCCCCGGCTCTCTCGTTGACTCGCCCACCTGGCTCAGCGCTGCGAAATGCATCACAGCAACGGGTTCATACTCTGCGAAGGCAGCGTCCAGTGTGCCACGATCCAATAGATCGCCCCGAATGAATGGACCGAATTTCACCGCACTGGTCCAGCCCGTCACAAGATTGTCGAAGCTCACCGGAACGTAGCCTTTCTGCAACAGAAGTTTGCAAGCATGTGAACCGATGTAGCCCGCACCGCCAGTGACCAAAACATGCTTCATGCATACCGCCCCTTCAAATGATAGACTAATACCTGCGGCTTGTTTCATATCGACCGCATTTAGTCCGCTCCTCCCGCAACGCGGGTCTGGCCGCCCCTGATTTCCACGAAGACCAAGACACCCCGGTCCAGCGCCATCTTATCCACGTCCGCCTCGAAAGTCGCAAACGGCCCCTTTGTCTGCATCACCTGATCGCCAGATATAAGAAGCTTCCGAGGCAAAGAGGCACTGCCGCCTGCTTCCTTGCCGAATTTCACCAGCCGCGCAATCTCTTTTGGTCGATTTTGACGTTACGCCCAAGGCCTCTCGCCACATCAAAGGCCACGAAAATGTAGTCCGGAAAAAGCGGGCGCATGGCGGTGACAACTTGAGGCTGCCCTGGCATGCTTCCCCATCGGCATAAAAGTCGTGAAGCCCTTCCGCCTGAGGTTCCGGTCGGCGATAGGGGTGCAGTTCGGCTTTGGCTGGCTGAGCCAGGAACTATCTTCTCTCGTGATCGTGGAATGCTATTTTGAACCTCTGAACAGCCTCGCGTGCCTCACATCGCTCAAGTCGAACGGATGCGAGCGAGGTTCCTCAAGAAGGCAAGTGACCTGCATCCGGATTTCCGGACCGTTCTGAGCTGGAATTTTCCACTTATGATCCCGGTATCGGGAGAAGGAGGATTCCGTGAAGAGGTCGAAGTTTACGGAGGCGCAGATCCCTTTCATTCTGCGCCAGGCTGAGGAAGGCACGGCGGTCGCTGAGGTGTGTCGCAAGCCGGGCATTTCGGACGCCAATCTATTACTGGAAGAAGCGCCACGGCGGCCTGACGCCGTCCGAGGTCAAGCGGATGCGCCAGTTGGAAGACGAGAACAACCGGCTGAAGAAGATCGTCGCCGACCTGACGCTGGGCGACGCCATGTTGCAGGAATGTCGTGTGCCGAAATGTATGGTCCGCTTCGTCCTTGCAAGGCTTTTGGGGGTCTCGTGGGGAGCACAGGACGCTGCGTCGCCTGGGCGGCGTCGATCGCGCACAGGAACGACATCGGCGGCAAGACGCCGGGTTCGATGGAGGTCGACGTCTCGGAGATCTTCCAGGAGGGGCTCAGGCTGTCGGCCGTGCCCCTGATGCAGGACGGCAGGCCGATCGGCGCGGTGTTCGATATCTGCTTAAATGTATCCGGCCTCTCGCGAGTGGGCTGCTATTGCAGCCACGCCAAGATGAGATTCGCGCGCACAGTTCCTGTATAACTTGATCGTGCCTGAGCACGCTTTCGGCAGGAAAGCTTACAGTGCGCCGATCAACTGTTTCGTCATCGGCTCCTCGAACCTCTCAGTCTGTCGACCGAGAACTCACGCTGTCGCGGGGTCACGACGTTCGTAGATCGCTCCCGGCCGATTGATGATTACCCACGCGCGCGAGCGACCTTGGCCGCCGGCGCGACGGCGACCTTGTTGACGTGCATTCGCTTCTGCAATCCGTCGATCCAAGCACCAAGGCGGTCTCGGCTTCGATCGAGGTGCATGACACATGATAGAGCACCGTGGATCAGCAGGCGCCGAAGATAGTGATTGCCACGTCGACTGATACCCAGAAGGGTGGGCTTCCCACCGGTCGAATGCTGGCGCGGAACGAGCCCCAGCCATGCAGCCATGTCGCGGGCCGATCGGAACTGCCGACCATCTCCGGCTGAGGCAAGAATCGACGTAGCCACAAGCGGCCCGACGCCCGGTACTGTCATCAAACGGCGGGATCGTTCGTCCTGGGCTGCAGTGGCTTCGATCTCCCGGGTCACAGAAGCGATACGCTCTTCGAGGCGACGTAAGTCGTCGAGCAGATCTGCCAGGAGCCGTCGCATCATCGGCGTCAGATCGTTCTCCTCGTTGCTCAGCACGCGCGGTATGTCAGCCTTGAACTTGCCGATGCCCTGGTGGATCGCGACGCCAAACTCGATGCACATCGCCCGCATCTAACAGACCAACCGGGTTCGGTTGGCGACCATGCGGTCACGGATTCGGTGAAGTGCCTGCAGCTCGGCCTGAGCGGCAGACTTGATCTCGACGAAGCGCATCGTCGGCCGCGTTACCGCCTCCGCGATTGCCGCGGCGTCGATGACGTCGTTCTTGTTCGACTTCACGTAAGGCTTTACGAACTGCGCAGGGATGATGCGAACTCGGTGTCCGAACGCCTGCAGATGGCGTGCCAGCCACTGCGATCCCGGACAGGCCTCCATGCCGATCAGCGCCGGCGCTGCAACTCTGAAGAACTGCAAGAGAGTGTCTCTCCGGAGCTTCCAGTTGCCGATGATTGCGCCGTCTGCATCGGCGCCTGCAATGTGGAAGACGTTCTTGCCGAGATCGATACCGCAGACCGCGGCGTTCGTGGGTTTGCGATGGGTCATGATCACTCCTCCTGTCTGCATCGCTATCGTCGCACTGGCGGACGGAGCGGACCATCCTATTAGCTATGAGGCCTGCCCGTCGGCGGCGGCTTGTGGATGAGGTCCGGGCGGATTGGAAGTTGTCTATCCGCCGGGCCTGTGCGACGTTCCGGATCGATACGTCGCTCTATCACTACAAGTCGAAGCGCGGCGAGCAGGCCGACCTCAAAGCCAGGATCAGCGAGATCGCCCAGACGCGGGTGCGTTATGGCTATCGGCGCGTACATGTCCTGCTGCGTCGCGAGGGCTGGGTGGTCAATCCGAAACGGATCTATCGCCTTTACAAGGAGATGGGCCTTCAGCTGCGGAACACTGAAGCGGACAGGCAATCGATCCAGTGAATCGATTGCCCGCCGAAGGCCAAGCGCCGGGTGAAGGCGAAGCTGCGAGAGGACCGGACCGATGCGACACAGGGCAACCAGGTCTAGGCGATGGACTTCGTCCATGCCAACTGGCGACGGGCCGCAAGATCCGTGTGCTCACCGTCGTCGACACCGTTTCGCGTTTCTCGCCAGTGGTCGATCCACGGTTCAGCTAGGCTCAGGACCTATTAATTTGGTTTGAGATGTGATTCACGGCTTCCGACAGGAGGCCTGGTGATGGGTGATTTGTTTCTGCTGAGCGAGCGCCAGATGGCGCGGATTTCGCCCTTCTTCCCGCTGTCGCACGGGGTGCCGCGTGTCGATGACCGCCGGGTGGTGAGCGGCATCGTCTACGTGATCCGCAACGGACTGCAGTGGAAGGACGCGCCGGCTGGCTACGGGCCGCACAAGACGCTCTACAACCGCTTCATCCGCTGGAGTTGGCTCGGCGTCTTTGACCGCATCTTCGCCGGCCTCGCCGGCGAAGGGCCTAGGCCCGAGCGCATCATGATCGACGCGACGCATCTTAAAGCCCACCGCACGGCTGCGAGCCTGCATAAAAAGGGGATGTTCCCCGTCGTATCGGGCGAACAAAAGGCGGGCTGAACTCGAAGCTTCACACGGTTTGCGACGGTGAAGGCCGGCCAATCATCCTGCTCCTGTCGGAAGGCCAGATGAGCGACCACAAAGGCGCCCGTCTCGTCCTTGGCGCATTGCCGCCGGCCGATCGCGGCTATGACCGCGCCTGGTTCCGCGAGGAACTCGAAGCACGAGGAATCGAACCGTGCATCCCGTCGAGCCGAAGCCGCAAAGTCCCGTACGCCTACGACACCGCGCTCTACCGCCAGCGCCACAAGGTCGAGAACCTATTCGCCAAGCTCAAGGACTGGCGGCGCATCGCAACCCGCTACGACCGATGCGCCCACACCCTCTTCTCGCCATCTGCATCGAAGCCGCCGTCATCTTCTGGCTTTGATCAATGAGTCCTGACCCTAGAGCGGCGAGGATGTGGTCAAGACCTTGGAACTTGCCTGTAAGACGATCGGCTATCCGACCGCGACCAAGGTCGACCAGGGCTCCGAGTTCACCTCCCGCGACCTCGACGTGCGGGCATACCAGAAGGGTGTCGAGCTCGACTTCTCGCGGCCGAGAAAGCCCACGTACCATGCATTCATCGAGTTGTTCAACGGCAAGTTCCGGGCAGAGTGTCTCAACGCCCACTGGTTCCTGAGCCTTGACGACGCCCGGGCAAGATGGAGGAATGGCGTTACAACGCGGTCCGACCCCACAGCGCGATCGGCAACAAACCGCCGGTATCGCTCATGAAAGGCTCCTCGGCGGCCGCGCCACCATGAGCTCCCACCTCGGAAGTTTCTGCTGGGGCGATTCAAAGACGGGGAGCAGCTCAGTGTCGGACTTGTCATTCAGGCAAGAACTTGAATATTGACGCTTCGACGCACGGCGCACTTGGCGCAGCCTGAGATTGATGGGCGCGCCTCCCGTTAGTTCCGTTGTTGATGCGGTGGACGGCTCTCCTCCTCCCTGCGGTATGATCGCGGGATCAGAGCTGGAGGAGCACCACGACGAGCAACATCACGGCAATCGGTCTGGATATCGCGAAGTCCGTATTTCAGGTTCACGCAGTGGATTCGGCCGGCGAGGTTGTCGTTCGCCGGAGGTTGACGCAAGGGCGTGTCCTCGCCTTCTTCGAGAGCCTGCCGCGATGCCTGGTCGGGATCGAGGCCTGCAGTTCCTCGCATTATTGGGCTCGCGAGCTGATCGCACTCGGCCATGATGTGCGGCTGCTGCCGGCATAGTACGTAAAGCCCTATCTGAAGCGACAAAAGAATGATGCAGCGGACGCAGAGGCAATCTGCGAGGTCGTGACCCGACCCACCATGCGCTTTGTGCCGGTGAATTCGCCCGAGCAGCAAAGCGTGATGATGCTGCACCGGGTCCGGTTGATGCTCGTGCAGCTGATGGCCCGGCGAACGACCAAGGTTGCAGCCGTTGCGCTCGCCAACAAGACCGCTCGGATGGTCTGGGCATTGATGACAGGCGGCGAGCGATACAGGGAGCCGATCATAGCATAGAACAAGACAAGGCGAGCGATCGCCGACGAGGTTAAAAAGGGCGGACAGAGCTGATGCACAAAGCTGGTTGATACCGCCGGATCAGGAAAACCGACTGGGGCCGTGCACTTCGAGTGCGGGCTGTCGATCGGGACCTGAGACGCGCGAATGGCATTATGGCCAGCGGCACATGAAAGGCCGCACCCACAGGCCGGCTACATGGCCGCACCAACCAGCAGATGCAAAAGGCTCCAAAATCCCTTGCAACGGAGAGCCGTCCATACACGGCTCCATTAGCACACAGCTTTCTGCGGTTCTTGACGAAGTAGTCGTCCACGAGCTCCTGGTGCCACCCATTCTGCGACTTGTAAGGGTGCACGGCGTCTGCTATCGCTCGAAACTGAACGATGCTAAGTATCCTTCACATCGATTTGCGCAAGCCAAGGTGTTCTGCGAGATTTGGAAATGAGCAAGCGTAATATGATTCAGGAGGACACGCATTTCCGCGTGCTTCGCCACCTGCAGGACAACCCTGAAATGTCACAACGGGAACTGGCGGAAGCTGTAGGGGTCAGCGTTGGTGGGATGCACTACGTTCTAAACGCACTGATCGAAAAGGGTTTCGTGAAACTTGGGAATTTTACTGCAGCAGAGGACAAGCGGCGGTATGCTTACTTGCTAACGCCCCAAGGCATTAGAGAAAAATCACTAATTACTGGCAGATTCCTTAAACGGAAATTTACGGAATACGAGGCACTGAAGGCAGAGATTGAGACGCTTCGCCACGAGCTTGGCGACGAGGTCATGCCCGAAGTTGCAGGCAAGAAATATTGATCGCCTGTTATCAGCGGAGGTTATTCCATGAATGACGGTCGAAAGCGACTTTCGATCCCTGTGGAAGGGCCGACTTTGCGGCTGAGGCTGATCGATCCGGGCGACGCTGCTTATTTGCATGGCCTGCGCACTGATCCCGCCTATAGCCGGCACCTGTCCACAGTCGAGGGGACGGTCCTGGATCAGCAGCGATGGATCGAGGCTTACAAGCATCGAGAGGCGGCCGGGCAAGAGCTCTATTTCATCATCGAACGACACGACGACACACGGTGCGGCACGGTACGGCTTTATGACATCGGGATAGAGCGCTTCACCTGGGGAAGTTGGATCCTCGACCAAAACAAGCCGCAAAAGGCGGCGGTGGAAAGTGCGTTGCTATCGTTTGGTGTGGGATTCGACGTGCTGGGTATCAGCTTGGCGCAGTTGAAAGTGCACGACCAGAACCAGCACGCGATCAGCTTCTACCGGCGCTTTGGCATGACAGAAATCTTACACTTCGGATCCGAAATACATTTCGACTATCCGCGCACCCGGTTTGAGGCGGACCGGGCCACCTATCTGGCAATCCTTCAAAACGAGCCCCGAGCATGACCGGATTTCCGACCGACGGCATTATTCCCGAAACCGCCCGAATCGACCCGACTGTCATGATCGGGCCGCGTGTAGTCCTCGCAGGTGATGGGATCGAGCTGCGTGCGGGTGTTAGGTTGGATGCCGCATGCGTTATCGGCGAAGGAATAACTGTTGGACAAGGCGCTTGGGTTCGAGCAGGCGCCGTGGTGCTGCGCTCGGTCCCCCCAAACGCGATCGTCGAGGGTAATCCGGCTCAGGTCGTAGGCTATCTCGATGGCGCCATTTCCGACCGGCGCCCGGACCCACGTCATGTCGATAGAGACATTTACAATCACCGTTCAAGACCGGCCAGCGTGCCGCTCGAAGTCGGGGACTGCGCGCTTTACTTGATGCGCAGGATCGAAGACGCCCGTGGCGCCGTAACCGTCGGCGAGATACGCAAAGAGATGCCGTTTTCTCCGGCGCGTTATTTCGCCGTTTTTAATGTGCCATCGGTCGAATTGCGGGGAGAGCACGCTCACAAGAAGTGTCAGCAGTTTCTGATATGCTTGCACGGTTCCTGTCGCGTTCTTCTGGATGACGGAAGTCATCGTTGCGAGGTAACGCTTGACCGGCCAGATATGGGCGTGTTCATGCCAGAGATGATCTGGGGCACACAGTATCGCTACAGCCCGGATGCCGTGCTTCTCGTATTCGCATCCCGGCCCTACGAGACCGATGATTACCTACGCACCTACGATGAATTTCTAGCCGCTCGGCTAGGGGCCAAGTGATGAGGACCCCCTTTTTGGACGTTGGTGCCGCCTACCATGAGTTGAAGGTTGAGATCGACGCCGCAGTAGGACGTGTGCTTGAGAGTGGCTGTTATATTCTTGGTGCGGAGGTCGAGGCATTTGAGGCCGAGTGGGCCGCCTATTGCGGCGCGCGACATGCCGTTGGTTTGGCAAACGGGCTTGACGCGCTCATTCTTGCGCTTCGCGCGCTAGAGATTGGACCGGGCGACGAGGTGATCGTGCCCTCCAACACCTATATCGCCACTTGGCTTGCAGTGTCGGCCGTCGGCGCCCGGCCAGTGCCAGTCGAGCCAGACCCCGCGACCTACAACATTGACCCAAAATTGATCGAGGCGGCGATCACGCCGGCGACGAAGGCGCTGCTGCCGGTGCACCTCTATGGCCAGCCTGCTGACATGGACCCGATCCTCGCTTTCGCGCGATCACGGGGGCTGCGCGTATTGGAAGATGCGGCACAGGCGCACGGCGCGGGCTACAAGGGGCAGCGCATTGGCGCTCACAGTGATGTGGTGTGTTGGAGCTTCTATCCAGGCAAGAACCTCGGCGCTCTTGGGGACGGCGGTGCGATAACGACCAACCAGGCCGATCTAGCAGAGCGGATCAGTGTTCTGCGAAATTACGGCAGCAGGGTGAAATATGTCAACGACGAGCAGGGGGTGAACTCGCGCCTTGATCCGATCCAAGCAGCTGTCCTGCGCGCAAAGCTTCAGCATCTGGATGCTTGGACGGTGCGCCGCCGCACCATCGCAGCGTTCTACAATGAGCGTCTGAAGGATATTGGCCTAATCCTTCCCTATGTGCCTAAATGGGCGGATCCTGTTTGGCACCTATATGTCGTCAGATCGGAGAACCGCGAAAGGCTCCAGAACCGCCTAACGCGAGAGGGGGTGGGAACCCTTATCCACTACCCGATTCCGCCTCATATGCAGGCGGCCTATGCAGCACTTGGCCATTCGCCTAACACATTCCCGCTTGCGCGGACGCTCGCGAACGAGGTTCTGAGCTTGCCGATGGGGCCCCATCTAGACCTGAAGCAAGCTGAAACCGTGTGCAAGGCAGTTTCAGGCGTGGCTTGATCGCATATCAGAGTTTGCCGTGAGCATACTGACGAAAGAGATGTATCTGTCGCTGGCCGTGATGTGGGCAGCCCATTCCGTCAACAGCATCATTTCGCTAGTGCGAATGAAGCTGATAGCGCTGCTCGTTGGTCCCGCAGGCATCGGGGTTCTAGGCCTCTTCCAGAGTTTCCAATCGACAGCGACAACACTCGCTGGGCTTGGCCTGACCACGAGCAGTGTCCGCGAACTGGCTGGTGCGCGATCGGATGAGCATGTATTCTCAGTAGTTCAGTCAGCACTGTTCGTGGGCCTGTTTCTTCAGGGAAGCATTGCCATGCTTGCGGTTTGGTTACTGCGTTCTCAGATCGCGATATGGATATTCAACGATCCGTCTTTCGACTTCGAAATCGGAGTCCTCGGGATCACGATCCTGCTGACGATGATCGGATCCTCGCAAGTAACACTTCTACAGGGACTGCGCCGGGTCAAGGATCTTGGAAAGATCATGACAATTAGCGCGCTGATCAGCACTGTTGTTGGTGTCACTGTCATCTGGTGGATCGGAGACCGCGGGATCGTCTGGTTCATGCTGACCCAATCGGTGATCGTGATCGTGGTCGCTCATGCCTACGTCCGAAGACTCGGAAACACCGGACGCCCGAAATTGGATCTGCGAGCGCGTATAAGGCGCTGGTCCCAAATGGTCCATTTGGGAATACCGTTCATGCTGGGTGCTTTGGTTGCTGCGTTTTCGCTACTGACGGTTCGAGCTGCGCTTGTCGAGAGCGCGGGGCTGGATGTTGCCGGGTATTTTTCCGCGTCTTGGTCGATTTCTCTTTTGTATGTCAATTTTATCTTGCAGGCGATGAATACCGACTACTTCCCACGACTGAGCGAAACCGATGCCGATCACAGGAAGACCTCGGAACTGATCAATACCCAGATTCTGGTCAACCTGTCCATCGGCGGCCCGATTATCTTGGTGACAATTGTCTCGGCACCCTGGTTGATCAGGTTGCTTTATTCCGCTTCTTTCGCGCCGACAGCTGAACTCCTTCAGTGGCAAGCGCTCGGCAACGCGCTCAAGCTTTTCAGCTTGCCGCTCAGTTATGTTCTAGTGGCGCGTGGCCACTCCATAGTGTTCTTCCTAGCTGAGGTTTTCTGGAACGGATTGTTCATCGGCATCATCGTCGGAGGGTTCGAGAGCCTTGGGTTGACGATTGTCGGGGTCGCTTATCTCGTGGCCTATGCCATTTTTCTTGCTCTCCACGTTCTATACCTGAGAGCCAAGCTGCAGCTGTTGGTTTCGCAGGATGCTGTGCTGATCGGCGCAACAGTGTTCGTTGCTGCCGCGATCGTGATGTTTCTGTCGCGCAATTTCGGCGTCTACGGTCTCGGCTTTGGCGTGGTTTTCTCGCTGGCTGGCAGCGCGTTCGGAATTCGGGTTGCTTTTGCGAGGATGGCGCGTGCGAACACCCCAGTGCCAGCACGTATCAGACGTATATACGCGATGATCGGTTGGCATCTGCCGGCGTCAAGCTCGGCCACTGATGGAAATGAACCGATCGTCATCAGACCCAGGCCACTGTGATGACAAAGGTCACTCCGAAAAATGGTGCGGGCAACAAGTCGCAACCGATTCATGACTTAAATTTCGAGAATAGTTCCGTAATATTGTCTCAGCTGCCCCCCCCGCCGCCGCCGATGCCTACGGAAGGCTTACCGTTTCCGCGGATCAATCTGAGCGAAGTGACGGACTTCTACGAAAATCTAGTCTCACGTGCGTTGGCGCTGGTCGACAAAGGTAGGATGTCAGAGACCCTAGCCATGATCGCTGAGGCAGCGAAGATCGCCTACCTGATCAATTGGCGCTTTCAAGACGCGCGCCTTGAGGGTGCCCTCGAACGCGTCAGCGCCTCGTTGCTTCCAACCGAGAACTGTCCGCCATCTAGCGGCGAACGGATTGTCTTCTTCGACAGCTGGGGAATGGATGTTCGTGGTCTAAGCCTTCAATATGTGCGTGCTCTGAACGCGGTCGGAGCCAAGATTCTTTTCATCTGTGAGAGCCGCAACGACGCGGGGTCGGTAGGCCTGCGCGATGAACTGTCTAGCGCCCCAGAGACGCAATCACTTTACCTTAACGGAGTGACTGACGAGATAGAAAAGGCACGGCGAATCCATAAGTCAATATCCGGCTTCGGTCCGAGCCGGATCATGATGCACATGAACCCTTGGGCGGTGGGCGCGATTACCGCGTTCCACGCCTTTCCAGGGGTGCCAAAATACCAGATTAATCTGACAGACCACGCCTTTTGGCTCGGCACCGGCTGCACTGACTATTCGGTGGAGTTTCGCGACTACGGTCTGATGATTAGCCAGAATAAGCGCGGTATTCCCGCAGCCCGGACTATCCTGAACCCCTATTACCCGATCGTCGAGGACAGCCATATCGGTTCGGTTCCCGAACGGGGAGACGACGACGTTGTCATCTTCACCGGCGGTGCATTCTACAAGATGTATGGGCGTGAAGGGTATTTCTTTGACCTGATTTCGAGCCTACTTGACGATTATGAGAACGTAGTGGTGTGGATTGCCGGCAATGGACGGACGACATTGCTGGAACAGTGCTTGCGCCGCCATCTCGAGACCGGGCGGGTTAAGTTGATCGGAAACCGCAAAGATATCAACGCGGTATTCAGGGCGACCGACATTTACCTCTCAACCTATCCGTTTTGTGGTGCGCTGATGGCGCAGCTCGCGGCCGCAAACGACGTTCCGATCCTGTCGTTCACCAGCCCCGATTTGGTCACCAACAATCTTGAAGACATCGTCGGTACGGATGGCGTTCCCCAGATCACTTTCACCGATGTCGGCAAGTTCCGGCAGGCGGCTGCCGAGCTGATCACGGACGTAAACAAGCGGACATCTGCCGCCTCGGCGGCCAAGGCAGCTATGCACAATCGGGCCACTTTTGAAAGGCGCATGGTTGAAATCCTGTCGCGCACCGAAGATCGCCCACGAACTGCGTCGAATCTGATGCAGATAGACTATAATGCCTTTACAAGCCTTTACTTGGAGATCGAAAACCATTTTCAGGACGAGCTTGCAAAACGGCTCTTGCGGAACTCGACGCTTCATTCGGCACTTAAGTTTCCCCTGTTGACTGCTAAAGCGGCCATTCAGGTCGCGTCTTTCTCACTGTTAAAGCGAGCGAACAAAGCGTGACCGCTAGCGGCAAAACTTGCGAGGCAAATTGAAATGGGCAGGAGACTGATCCATTTTGTAGCGCAGGTCGCGCTCGTGCTTTTTTTTCCAGTCTTGTCACATAAGGGGATCTTCTGGCGATATAAGGTTATGGGTCTAGCTTTTACTGCCCGCAATCGCGGAAAATTCAAACGCATGGACAAAGACGTGTTTCTTTCCAGCGACCTCATCCTTAGGGGGCCGGAATTCATCGAGATTGGTCGTGGTGCGAGTGTCGGTCCGAGATGTTCTCTAACCGTCTGGGATGTCGGGATGAATAGTGGCCGAGTTTGCCTGAAAATCGGCGACGACACCTCAATCGGGGAAGGGGCGCATATCACCGCAGCCAACAGCATCCAGATCGGCAACAATGTCCTGTTCGGTAAACACATCACTGTCTCGGACAACAATCACGGTGATACCACGCTTGCCGCGGTCGAGGTGCCTCCCCCTCAGCGCCCCCTAGTGAGTAAGGGGCCGGTGGTAATCGAAGACAACGTGTGGATTGGCGACAAGGCGACCATTCTTGCAGGCGTGACAATTGGTCGAGGCGCTATCGTCGCCGCCAATTCGGTCGTGACTCACGACGTTCCGGTCGCCTGCGTCGTTGCCGGCGTGCCGGCCAGATTGGTGAAGAGAATGGAATGAGCGAAGGCCTTAGCCCAGCCTCGATTCAGCCCGCTATATTGAAGCCGTTGAAAGAATGAAAACACCGCAATGAGTTCTTCTTCCCAATCGATCTTTCAACCTGACACAGACCGGTGCATCTTTACTATCTGCACTAAGAGTTACATCGGTCTTGCGAATGCTCTCGGGGCGTCATTACATGCGCGAGGCGTTGCAGCCGACTACGTGATCGTCATTGTCGATCACAACATCACCGACGTGTCTAGCCCATTTGGAAGGCTGGTGCCCGCCACCGAGATCTGTGGTTACGACACGGCGCGATGGGCTGAGCGCGCATTCAAGTATGACCTCGTCGAACTCTGCACGTCGATCAAGGCGCGATGTTTCCAGGCGCTGTTCGAGGCCGGATATGATAAGGTCATCTACTTCGATCCAGACATCATCGTGTTTGATGATCTGCATACCGTGTTCACCGGCCTAGAGGATCACGATGTCGTCGTCACACCGCATCGGCTGGCTTACGACAGTGACATGCCCGCCCGCGGAGGTGTGTTCAACATCGGCTTTCTCGCCGCACGCAGGAGCCTAGCGAGCGACCGGGTGTTAGCTTGGTGGGACGCGCGCCTTGAGAACCGGTCGCTGAGCGATCCGATACGTGGCTTTTTCACCGACCAGAAATGGCTGGACCACCTGCCGGTTCTGCTGCGCGACGGGCGACTGATGGTGTCTGGGCATCCCGGCATGAACTTGGCGCCATGGAACTTCGGCGAACGCACCCTTGATCGCCGGGGCGAAGGTTGGGTCGTGTCGTTGCGTGGGCATGAGGCAGAACCAAAGCCACTTAGCTTCGTTCATTTCTCAGCCTTCAATTACCGGATGCTTGCACAGGGATTGGTCGACCCGAGCACCGCCGAAGCAGTGGCGCAAGTGCCGAAATTTGCTGAAATATCTGAGGTTCTCGCGAGTTATCTAAGGCAGGGTCGATTTCTCGATTATTCGTCAATTCCTTATGAATTCTCGACTTTTTCGGACGGTCGACCGATCTTGCAAGGTCATCGACGGATTTTCCAGAGACTGCAGGAGCGAGGCGAGAGCTTGCCCGAGCCCTTTTCGACCCAAGGTTTGTTTTACCTGATATTGCAGCGTAGTGGTCTGCTGGCAAGGAAAAGCGCGGGGGGCACAGAGAAGATCCGGGGGAAAGAGCTGGAACGAAAAATCGATCGCGCAGCCTCGCTTCTTGATTCAGTCTCACGGCTAGCCTTGCGCATGGTCGGCTATCCGCGGTTCTCACAATTGAGCAAACTTCTGGTCCGATATTTCCACACGAACAATCATGCACGGCTTCTCCAGTATCGCGGTGAAAAGATTGATGTCGAGTATTTCTAGTTCGGGGGAGAACCGGAGCTCTTCAGTGGTGCCTGGCGTAAGAATGCCCCTTGCCGGCTCAGCAAGCTTTGGAGCGTTTCTTGACGACATCGCCTGTCTTGGAGTCGACATGGCGGAGCCCGCTCCTAATGGGATGATGTATGGCGTGTTCCGAGCCCGCTCAAACGATCGTTACTGGCTCGCGCCGCTTTCACCGCGGGGCGCGACACGGGCGGGGCTCGAGATGTTTCAGCCTGTCACCAGCGTCGCGACGCTGGCGAAGCAAGCGGCACTCTTGTCGATTGGGCTGCGTGTAGATTCGTTCTGGGCGCGGCAGCGTATCCGCCTTTCTGGCCTGCCGCGACTAAACGTCATTTTCTGCAAACCCGTGGCGGCAGTCGCATATTTCACCGGCACAGAAGGCCCTCATCGCAAGACCGCGATTCAGTTCATGACGCACGCGGGGGATATTTTGGGCTACGGCAAACTCACCCGAAGCGACGAGGTCGCCCACTATCTTGTCGCCGAGGCGTCCACTCTCGACCGCGTGGCCCAGATGAGGCTGAAGAGTGCGGGCATACCGCGTAAGCTCGGACAGGGAGTGCTGGGCGGGGCGACGTGGATTGTCACGGACAGCCGAAGAGGACGGGCTACGAGGGTCGATTGCAGCTTAGGTGCCGCACATGTTGACTTCCTGAGAGAACTTGCCGTGGGGACGGGGCGATCTGGGAGCACGGAGATCGTGGCGGCCCTTCTGGATCGTGCCTCCGCCCAGGCCGATGCGACATGGTCGCGTCGTTTCCTGCGCGGCAGCGCCCTGGCGAGAGCCTGGCGGGACGGCATCGAGACGTGCTTCGCGCATGGTGACTTTACCCCTTGGAACTGCTTCATCGATGCGGAGGGGCTCTATGTCTTCGACTGGGAATACGCCTGTGAGGGCTATCCGGTTGGTTTCGACTTGGTTCGCTTTCTGCTTGCTCACCCAGCTCAGGTTGAGCCTCGGGAAGAGAACGAAGCGGTCCTCGCGCAACTGGTAGGGGTGCATTTCGCGGGGGACATGGCGCGCGCTGAGCGACATTATCTTCTGTCATTGTTGGTCCACGCGGCATTCTATCAGGAACGCCAGCTGCGTGTCGGTGCTCCGTCTGATCGGTGGAGCGATGCCGATCGCTATGCTCGCCTTGTCGACGCCGCGACACTTGCGGAGGTACGGCAATGATCCGGTCGACGAGTTCCACCGCAATGAATCGCCAACAAAGCACCAGAGCTAAGCAACCGATGGGAATTCTGGTGTCCGCCTATTCTTGCGAGACCGGCAGGGGCAGCGAGGGTGAGATCGGCTGGCGCTTCGTGACCCACCTTGCCCGCGATCACGAAGTCTGGGTCATAACCCGTGCCAATCTACGCGCCGTTCACGCGAGGACCTTTGAGACGGAGCCACGGCCGAAAAGCTTGCACTTCATCTATTTCGATCTGCCGTGGATATTCCGCTTCTACAAGAGAGGCAAACGGTTCTTTCTCGTTTACTATTATTTCTGGCAGATCGGTGTAGGCTTGCGGGCACGGCGTCTGATGCGGGAGCAGCGCTTCGACGTCCTGCATCATCTGATTGGCGGCATGGACTGGATGCCCGCCGGAATCTCGCTGGCGCCTGGTCCATTCGTCTGGGGGCCAGTAGGCAGCGAAAATACCCATCCGCTAATCTTTGCCGACCTGCCGCTCGCGTCGCGTGTCAAGGACCGGAGCCGGCGGGCGATTCGGTGGGTTCTGCGCGGTTTCGACCCGTTCCTGCGATTCACCGCAAGTCGTGCAAGTGTGATCCTGAGCCAAACGCCAGAGACCATGCCGCGTCGTTACAAGCAGCGGATGCGACCGTTCGAGCAAACCGGTATCGCCGACCTCCCGAGCCTGGCGCGACCCAAGAGCGATTTCGAGCGCGGCGAGCGTTTGCAGATCGTATTCGCGGGTGAACTGAAAGACTGGAAAGGGGCATGGTTTGCCTGTGCCGCCGCTCTCAAGTTCTTCGAGAACGACGCGCATTCGGATCTGATCGTTGTTGGTGATGGTCCATTGCGCGCGGATCTCGAGTCGATGGCTCTCCGCCACCCGCAGGGACATAGGGTCCGTTTCCTCGGCGAGATCGCCATGGATCAACTTATCGAAGTCTTACGTTCGGGCGATGTGTTCCTCTACCCCTCCTTCCACCACGGAATGGCGACAGTGGTGCTGCAGGCGATGTTAACGGGCCTTCCGGTAGTCTGCATCGAAGGCGATGCGATCGGGCGGGCTATTAAGCAGGAGGCCGGCATCACGGTGACGCTAAGCCCCGACAGCGATCCGGTGGACGGTATCGTTTCGGCCCTCTCCGAGCTTGCCAAGGACGACGCCCGCCGACAGCGGCTCGCCAAGTCGGCACAGACCATCGCCCGCGAGCGCTTTTCCTACGAAACCCTCTCGGCCGCATTATCGAAAATCTACAAGGAGATCGTGTCCGTCGATGTCGTGCGCGCGCGATAACTCTCGGCGGAAGCCTGCAAAACCAAGTGATAGAGCAATCCTATCGCGAGTATCAATGGTCGTCGGTGGAGCAAGACATACGCCTGCTGGTGCAGACATACGGGAACGTCGAGGTCCTCATGATCCAGGACGAATTGATAGATCGGACTCCGGCAAACTGTCAGGAACAGCAGTGTTGATATACGGATCACCTTCGCCGAATCTGCTAAAGGCGCGCCGAAGGAAGAACGTTTGAAGCAACAACTCGACGAAATTCAGATCCTGCGCGCAGTGGCCGCGCTGGCGGTTCTCGTGTTCCACACCGAGCGAGAGATTGCCATGCTGGACCCCGTCGGAGTCATCTGGTTCCTCCGTAATGCCGCCTGGCTCGGGCAGTTCGGGGTCGATATCTTTTTCGTGATCAGTGGCTTCATCATGTTCTATGTTCATAGGACAGATTTTGGGCACCCTAAACTGATTGGCCAATTCTTTTTGCGTCGAGTGATCCGTATCGTGCCGTCGTATTGGCTACTCACGGCGATCTCTGTGCTCGGGCTGATCTTGATCCCCGCGGCTTTCAACTCAAGGGTGTTGGACTGGCCGTGGATCGTCGCCTCGTTTCTGTTCGTTCCTTGGACGGGGCCCAATGGTGTCGTCGCCCCCGTTGTCGGCCCCGGATGGACGCTCAACTATGAAATGTTCTTCTACCTCGTGTTTGGCGCGTTGCTGGCTTTTCCGAAACGTGCGGCGCTGCTGACGATGGCAGCTCTTCTTTCGGGATTCGCGTTTTTGGGCGTATTGCTCGACCCTGCGGCGCCGGTTCCGGCCTTGATCACCAGCACCCTACTTCTCGAGTTCTTGCTGGGCGTCGGGATCAGCTGGTTGCTCTTTCACGGGGTCTTTTTGCCGCTACGCTTCCGGTTAGGCATCCTCGTGGTTTCGATCCTGATCCTGATGATTGCGATTGTGGTCTATCGCGCGGGGCTTCTCGACACGATCTGGCGGCTAGGATTTTTTGGCTTGCCCGCTGCGGGAATCGTGGTGGCGGTGTTGCTACGCAGCACCACGGTTGATGCCGCGCCTCGGCGAGGATCCCTCTGGCGGTTGCTCCTGGCGATCGGCGATTCCTCCTACGCCTTGTATCTGACACACGTCTTCACACTGCGGATTGGCGGGCTTGTCTTGGAAGGATTTCTTCCACAGTTGCCTGCCAGCATGGACTTCCTGGTGCTGACCGGGCTGGCGATCTTAGTTGGGCATCTGTTCTTCGTGATGTTTGATCAGCCCGTATATGCGTGGCTAAAACGCCGGTTGCCACTGCATCGCCCCGCGACGGTCGTGCCATGAAGGTGGAATCGTATGCCGTGCAGGTAGACGCTGGAACCATTTCGCTTGAAGAGAATGGGAGAGGTCCGGAAAAATTGCGACGATCCACGCTTTCGCGTGGGCTGAGTCGAAGAAAATCCCCTGTGAAAGGGGCAAATTGAGTGGCGGCCTGCCGATTCGTAGATCAATCCGGACTGGGGCAATATGAAGTTTGACCTTCACGAAGAGAGTGCGTCTGGTTAACCGGGGTGGACGCTTCTGACGGGGTTGTTACGAGCAGGAAAGTGGAAGATATGATCTCGACGAACCCGCAGAGCATTAAGTATAACCTGCAGACAGAAAAATTTATCGGAACGCTTGAAACGATACAATTGCTTAGATTTATTGCGGCTGCACTTGTTTTATTTACGCACATAAGCTTCTACGTTCATCAAAGAGCCGATAAAAGCTTTGAGATTTGGCACGATGGGACACAAGGGGTTGGGTTATTTTTTGTGATCTCGGGTTTCATCATGACCGTGACAACACATCATTCCTATGCCAGCGATGGGGCCGCTTGGAAGTTCACGGTATCGCGACTCATTCGCATCGTTCCGCTCTACTGGGCCGTGAATGCCGCGAAGCTGCTGGGACTGGTCGTCGTTCCTGAAATGATCGTCGCGAATCCCGACGTAAAGAACGTGATTCTCTCATTGTTGTTCCTGCCGAGCAGGAACACAGCGGGGCAGGTCGAGGCCTTCTACGGAGTGGGTTGGACGTTGAACTTCGAAATGATGTTCTACGCTCTCTTCGCACTTGCGCTGGTCCTGCGTCTTCGCCCTTCACTCATGGTGATACCGATACTTCTGATTGCTGTACTCCTTTCGTTTGCAAAAAATGACAGCTGGCCCGCAGCCGCCTTCCTACTGGACTGGCGTCTACTCTATTTCGTCTGGGGCATTTTGATTGGTCAATGGTATGTTGCAGGGCGAACCCTCCCAGTCGCGGTCGCGATAGGCCTTATCATCTTCGGTTTTATGTCAATGTTCTTTCCGCTGGGCGTATATGAAATCCTGTTGATGCCACAACTGCATATTGCCGCTCTCATTATGGGATTCGTCGCCCTTGAGAGAAGGATAAGTCATAAAATCCCGAGATTCGTGTCCTTTCTGGGCGACACATCATACTCTCTTTACTTAACGCATCCTATGATTGGCGTTCTCGCAGTTCTCGCACTCCACCGTTTTGCTGGCGAGATGCCGAGCTGGATGCTGTTCGTCCTTGCATCCGCAATCTGTATCGCACTCTCGGCCCTGACCTTTGTTATCTTCGAGCGTCCGGTCACGCAGCTGCTGCGCAAGCGTTTCATGCCCCGATGAAAGGTGAAGCGAGTGGGCTGGTGTAGTAGGTTGGATACACACACACACACACACGACTTATTCCCTCTGAGCAAACAAGCGCCGTTGCGAGGCCATGAAGATAACGATCCAAAACGTCCTAGTGTTTGTCGTGGTGAGTTACGCGATCGTACTGGCTCCGTTCCTCGACGCCGGATTCCGCAACTATCTAGTATTGCTGGCCGCCTTTGCCGGGGCGTTTTCACTTTTCGTTTTTCACGTTCAAGTGGCTCATGTGCAGCTGTGGAGCTTGGTCGTGATCGGCTACATGTGTCTCGTCGCGCTGGCAAACAGCGGGCTCCCGGGGCTTGGTTCGGTA
Source organism: Mesorhizobium australicum (assembly GCF_900177325.1). Taxonomy (NCBI): domain Bacteria; kingdom Pseudomonadati; phylum Pseudomonadota; class Alphaproteobacteria; order Hyphomicrobiales; family Phyllobacteriaceae; genus Mesorhizobium; species Mesorhizobium australicum. Next base: position 1,913,533 of record NZ_FXBL01000004.1, read on the forward strand.
GCACTGACATTTGCCTACCTGATGGGCCAGTTTACAGTCGCCTCGATCGCGAAAAGGTCTTGGTTCGATGCACGATTCGCGGCGACCCTGCTCGGCAGGATCGTGATAGCCTATGCCATCGTATCCGTCCTTCAGATGATTGCGTCGTTCACTGGCCTGTCGGTGCCAAATCTAATAGCAAGCAAAGGCTTGTGGAGCTACAACTCACTCGCTTATGAGCCGTCACATCTTGGTCGTGCGATCGGCATTACGATGCTGGCCTACCTGATCGTTGTTCGCGGGGAGTCCGGCGGTCGCCTTTCCTTCAGATCCGGGTCCATGAACAGAAAGGTCCTCATCGCCTTCTTTGTCACGATGTTGCTAAGCGGCAGCGCGGTAGCTGCGATTGCCATCCCGATAGCATTGATCTTCGCGTTGAGACCGCGGTGGTCGGTCCCGCTGATGGTCATCACGTTCCTGGTTTGGCCGTCGCTGACGTACATCGACTATGAACCGTTGCAACGCGCAATCCGGTTGATCAGCAACTTAGACACCCTTGATATCGAAAGACTTGCCGAGGCCGATGGCAGCGGTGCCGCTAGGTTGATACCCTTTCTTATCTACCTGGATCTTGCTGACCCCTGGACATGGACATTCTGGTTTGGCTATGGCGCCCAGGGCGCAGCGAGTGTCTTTGTCGACCGCGTTAAGGGGATCGCCGACTACGAAGGCGGCGTCTCGTTCTTGCCTGGGTTCCTCGTGACATACGGCTTGGTTGGGTCCGCATTTTTTCTATGGGTCCTTTTAATAAGCGCTTGGAATAGCACTACTTTTCCAATTATCGTCTTCTGGTTCGTTTTCTTTACAAGCGTTCCGTGGAATATTCAGTTGTTCTGGTATGGACTCATCGTCCTTATTTTGGTCAATGAAGCAATCTCCAAACGAAACAGATATCTGCTTGGTGGTGAGCGGCGTGATCTCAAGAGGAGGCCAAACTGGGTTCGCCTGAAGATCGATCCCGTTTCCGATTCAAGAGGTACAAGAAAGCGATGAAATCCAGTTCTGCGTTGGGGGCACAATCTTTGACAACGGTGAACGAATTGAACCCACACAGCAGAATCACCGGGTATGCCCGCAATTACACTCCGTTATTCCGGAAAATGGCGTGGTGGCCAAAAGAAAGACAGAGTGCGACAGGCATGGAACGTGCAATTATGGGCATGCCTATCTTTAGAACCGCGGCCCGTTCTTTTTGGATCGACTTATTGGAGCTTTGTGATGATGCTGAGAGGGTTTGCGTCCATGAACCCGCAACGAAGCGGGAAGGCTGAAAAGGAAATGTCTAGCGTTTCTTCATCATTGCTATCCGGTCGTCCGGAAGAGCGTCGTAAGAAGAGCGCATTCCGCCGCATCGAATGTAAGTATTCGTAAAGTAGCCGTCTGCTATACCTTCTACTGGCTGTTGTATTTTTATTGATGGCAATAATCGAAGGCATTTGAAAATATCTGAGATGGAGACTTATTGGGGTAGAAACCAAACTATGAATATCACCGACGAAACCGTGAACCGGCCCGCCATATCCATTATCGTGTGTGCCTACAACGAACAAAAGCACATTCGCGAGACTCTCGATAGCCTAATCGGCCAGACCTATAGCAACCTCGAGATTCTTGTTATCGATGATGCCTCAACCGATTTGACGCCGCAGATTTGTCGCGACTACACAACACGCGATGCCCGGGTGCGCGTCATCACCCACTCCGAAAACCGCGGCCTCGCTCATGGACGAAAGACCGGCGTAGCTGAAGCCCGCCATGAACTCCTGACCTTCATCGACGCGGATGATATTGCCATGCCCGACATGATCGAACGGCTTGTGGCGGTCCTGCTAGCGGACGGTGATTGTTTGGGCGTATCAGCCTACCGCATATATTTCGACGACGAGCGCGACCTCGGCGTGCAGAAGATCGGCCCGACCAGCCGAGATGACTACCGACGGCTCTATGACGGACGGAAGCTTATCTTTCTCTCCTACCCCAACCTTGTGAGAAAGGCAGATGTGCTGGCGGTTGGGGGCTACCGTGTTAACATAATGCCAAACAACGACGGCATTCGATTTGAGGACTTTTGTGAGGACCTTGATTTGTGGTGCCGGATGTCGGACCTGAGCGCCGACGGTCGCTTTTTTATTACTTTGGAGGAGCCATTATCACGCTACCGCAAACCCGCTGGTTCGATGTCGACGGCGAACGTGAAAATCATGCAGGATAAGATGCGCTGGATCAAAGATTGCCTGCGCCGCCGTCGGGCCGCACAGCCAGAGCGATGCCTAGCCGATTTTCTCGCCTCGCGAACGGCGTTTGATCGATTTTCCGACTGGCGTGCCGACACCGCCGCAGGGTTCTATAAGAAGGCGGGGTTTGCCTATTCTAAGCGTAATTATCTGAAATTCGCATGGTATGTTGCGTTAACAGCTACGATGTCTCCTAAGTTGATCCTTCAGAAGCTAGCCACGCAGAGTGCGAATTTATGATGGATGTATCAACGGGTAGCCCAGAAATCTTAGAAGGGAACGCTCTGCGCCGACTGTTTTCGGGGCTCGATAAGAACAAGATCCGCTATGCCGTGCTGCGCAACCACGAACAGTTGCCGGATCGAGTCGGATCGCGAGATATCGACCTGCTTGTGCATCCAGACGACCGATCCGCTGCCAGAAGGGTGACCGTAGCCGTTGGGAAAGAACTCGAATTGAAGCTATCGGATGTGTTCGATGACGATATGTTTTCATCGATCTGGTTATTTCGCAGGGCCGGCCACGGTGCCCCCTTTGCCCTGAGCGTCGACTTTTTTCCGGGTCGCAGGGTTTACGGGGTTGAACTCTATTCCGTTCAGGATGCGCTTTCCAACCTCCGCCTTCACCGTGGCATCCCTGTGGTCCGTGAGCCCTTCGTTTTTCTCGACAAATGGCTTTATCACCTCGTGGTCGGCAGGTCCACGCCGGCTAGATACGATGAGTTGTTCGCAAGCATAGTAGTCCGGCATCACGACGAACTCTTGGCTTATATTGAAACCTTCCTTGGCCGGGAGGAGGCTGAGGCGGCATTGAGTGTCGTTCGCGCCGGTCAGTCTTCGACCCTTCCGGCGCGATCCGCACGCGAGCGTCTAAGGATGCTGCGTGCACGCCTTAATGTCAGAAGCCTCAAGAGCCTTTCCGGTCCGCTTTGGTTCCTGGCGTACCGCCTGCGAGATCAATTCAAGCTGCGCGGGTTGTTTGTTTCGATAAGCGGGCCGGACGGATCCGGCAAGACGACGGTGATCCGCGAAGTTGCCGCTCAGCTCGAAACGATTTTCGGTGCAGGCGAAGTAAGAAATGCTCACTTCCGCCCGACAGTGCTCCCTCGTATCGCTAAAGTAGCCAAGAAGGCGCGCGCGATAAATACTGTGGACGAGAACTACGAACAGCCCCACCGCGCCAAGCCCTCTGGTGTGATCGGGTCTGCAATGCGACTGATCTATTATTGGTTTGACTACCTCGGCGGCTATTTTCGGCACATTCTTCCTGTACTGAAGCGTCGCGAGGTGATGCTGTTCGACCGCTACTACTTCGACATGATCGCGGATCCTTCCCGAAGCCGGATTGCGTTGCCAAAGCGGCTCATGCGGGTCTTGGGGCGCCTCTTACCGCTGCCGGACTACGCTTTTTTCATCCGAGTCGACCCTGAAGAGATCCGGCGCCGCAAGCAGGAACTCACAATCGAGCGGATCGTCGAGCTGAACGGGCAATACGAAGACCTCGTCAGGCGCGGCTGGTTGATCCCGATCGAAAACAATGGCTCCCCCGAAGAAGCGGCAGCTGCGATCGTCGATTGCATTATTGCCGATCGACATGCGAAAGCAATCCGGGCGCTTCGGTGATCGTATTTTGCCACCTACTCAACGACCGTTCGGGCAGCCCAACAGTGCTGCGCGCCACGCTCGAGGCGCTGGGCGCTCGTGAGAGCGGACTGCTGTTCGTAGGCTCGCAAGGGTGCGGCGTTCTGGATCAGGCCGGGGTGTCGACGCGACGCTATTGGTATCGCCGAAGCCGCTACCGAATCGTGACGCTGTTCACCTATTTCGCCAGCCAGCTGGCGCTTTACCGCGCGCTGAGCCTGTCGCGCGACATTCCCAGCGATGCCACGATCTTCGTGAACACACTGCTGCCCTTCGCTGCTATGCTTTGGGGAAAGAGGACCGGGCGGCGGGTGATCGTGCACGTACACGAGATCTCGATTACACCGGGTCCACTGCGCTGCTTTCTGACGCGTTGTGCGGGGCGCTGCGCAAGCCTGCTGCTTTATGTGTCGAATGATCACCGTGCGCGCCTACCCATCGACGGACCGCGGGCGCTGATCCTGCCTAACCCGGTCAGCCCGGAAATCGCGGTGCGCGCTCGTGATCATGCGCCCGGACGTGCCGGCGGGGACTTCCGGGTGCTGATGCTGGCCTCACTGCGCGGCTACAAAGGCGTCGAGGAGTTCATGGCACTGGCGGCGGCGCTGAGGGAACGCGCTGATATTTCCTTCGACCTTGTTCTGAACGCAGGAACAGAAGAGGTGTCAGCCTTCACCGCGCGCCACCCCGACACAGTAAATGTCACGATTCATCCCAGAACCGACGACCCCACGAGCTTTTATGCCCGTGCCGACCTGGTGCTAAACCTCTCAAGGGTGGATCAATGGATTGAGACGTTCGGTTTGACGATAGTTGAGGCCATGACCTTCGGTATTCCGGTCATCGCCCCACCCGTAGGCGGCCCGGCAGAGATTGTGACCAACGGGGACCAGGGCTATTGTATCGACTCACGAGACGGCCTAGCCCTGCGTGCGGCCATCACCGGCTTGGCTGATAATTCCGAAACCTATGCGGCTATGTCGCGGGCGGCACGGGTTCGCGCGCGCGATTTCACTTTCGACGTCTACGCGACCGCCCTGCGCGCTGCCCTGGACTGGACCGAAGGGGCACAGGGCAAATCATGAAGATTGCGTTGCTGGGCACGGTTGGCGTGCCGGGCCGCTACGGCGGCTTCGAAACCCTTGCCGAGAACTTCGTCCATTACCACGCGGACAGCGGGCGCGACGCCACGCTTACGGTGTGGTGTTCGTCTAGAGGCAAGGTGGACCGCCCTACCCGGTTCAAAAGCGCGGCGCTGCGTTATATCGGTCTGGAGGCGAACGGAATGCAGAGTATCCTGTATGACGCACTGAGCCTGCTGGATGCCGTGCGGACCCGGCATGACCGTATCGTCCTGCTGGGGGTCTCCGGCGCAATGATGCTGCCACTGATCCGGCTGATCAGCCGAGCCCGGATTGTTACCAATATCGACGGGATTGAATGGAAGCGCGAAAAGTGGAACGGCCCTGTCCGTGCTTTCTTGCGAGCGTCGGAGTGGGCGGCAGTGAGATTCTCGCACGCCGTGATCGCCGACAACCAAGCCATCGCCGACCACGTGCGCGCGGCCTATGGCAGCAATTCTTATGTCATTGCCTATGGCGGCGACCAAGCGGTGGCCGATGGGGCCGTGGGCGAGGCCCCCGCGGGCCTGCCTGAACGCTACGCTCTAGCCCTCTGCCGGATTGAGCCGGAAAATAACGTGCGCATGATACTTGAGGCATTCGCTGGAATCGATGAACCGCTGGTCTTCGTCGGAAACTGGGACAGCAGCGCCTATGGCCGCAACCTTAGGGCGCGCTACTCCAACCGCGCAAAGCTGCACCTGCTGGACCCGGTCTACGAGCCCGGCGCACTGCATTCGCTCCGCGCGAGGGCTTCAGTCTATGTGCATGGCCATTCCGCGGGGGGCACCAACCCTTCGCTGGTCGAGATGATGCATTTCGGAGTGCCTGTGCTGGCGCATGGCTGCGCCTTCAACCGGCACAGCACTGAGGGCAAGGCACGCTATTTCGAAACGTCTGAAGAACTTGTGGCGCAGGCGCGGGGCCTTGCCCCTGAAGATGCCGCCGAGATCGGGGCAGCCATGCAGGATATAGCGGCACGTCGCTACACATGGGATAAAATTGGGAAAGCCTATTTCGAGCTGTTGGATCGCGTGTGAGCTGACGTAGGAGACCAGCTCGACGATGCTCTAGCGCAAAACAGAAAGATGATCACGACATGAAGATAGAGGACACAAATCTGGTAGGGGTGAAGATCCTGACTCCAGTTCGTCATAGCGATCCCCGAGGATTTTTCAGCGAGAGCTGGAGCAAGGCAAGAATGGAAGCCGCTGGCCTTCGTTATGACTTTGTACAAGACAATCATTCTATGTCCGTTCATGTTGGCACCGTGCGCGGGCTGCATTTTCAGTCGCCGCCGCATGCTCAGGCCAAGTTGGTCCGCTGCGGCAAGGGTCGGCTGTTTGACGTCGCGGTGGATATCCGCAAAGGATCGCCCACCTTCGGTCAGTGGGTGGGTGTCGATCTGAGTTTCGAAAATGGTAAGCAGTTGCTGATCCCCGCCGGGTTTCTACACGGGTTCATTACGCGAGAACCGTCAACAGAGATCATCTACAAATGTTCAGATTACTTCGCGCCGGAAAGTGATGGCGCGGTGCGTTTCGACGATCCCGACCTTAGCATCGACTGGGGGCTTAAGGAGGATGCGTATCTGTCCGAAAAGGATGCCAGGGCCGCGTTTCTGAAGGACTTCAACTCACCGTTCATCTGGGAAGGCGACGCGTGAAGATCCTTTTGGCAGGCGGCGCGGGCTTTATCGGGTCCGCAGTAGTGCGGCTGGCTGTGACTCGGGGCTATCAGGCGGGGAATGTCGGCGCGTTAACCTATGCTGCTTGCCTCGCCAATGTGGCTTGCCTGACAGATAGCCGGCTTTACGCCTTCGAGCAGGCGGATATCCGCGACCGCGCGGCGCTGGAGCTCATCATTGCTGCCCATCAACCCGATATCGTGATGCAGCTGGCGGCCGAATCCCATGTCAACCGCTCGATTGACGGACCCGCCGATTTTATCGAGACCAATATCATGGGCACCTTCAATATGCCGGAAGCGGCGCGCAAATGCTGGGGCGCGCGAGGCACTTCAGAGGGTCTCCGCTTTCACCACATCTCGACCGACGAGGTCCTCGGCTCATTGCCCGCCGACCCCGCGCTGAAGTTCACGGAAGCCACGCCATACGATCCGCGCAGCCGCTATTCCGCCTCTAAGGCCAGCTCGGATCGCCTAGTGCGCGCCTGGTTCGAGACTTATGGCTTGCCGGTAGTACTGAGCAACTGTTCAAACAATTGCGGGCCCTATCATTTTCCGGAGAAACTGATCCCGGTGGTGATCCTGAACGGACTGGCCGGCAAGCCGCTGCCGATCTATGGCGATGGTAGCAACATCCGCGACTGGTTCTATGTGGAGGATCACGCCGATGCGCTGCTGCTGGTGGCCCAGAAAGGCCAGATTGCGCGCAGTGACAACATCGGTGGTGAGAACGAACGCAGCAACCTAGAGTTGGTGCAAACGATCTGCAGCATCCTCGACCGGCTGCAGCCCCGCAACAGCGGCCGCTATGCCGAGCTGATCACCTTTGTGACCGATCGCCCCGGCCATGACGCCCACTATGCGATTGACCCGAGCCGCATCAGGTCTGAGCTTGGCTGGACGCCCTCTGTCACCGTGGAAGAGGGAATGGAGCATACCGTGCGCTGGTATATTGAGAACGAGGATTGGTGGCGTCCGCTGCTCTCGCGGCAGGGGGTGGGGATGAGGTTGGGCCAAAGTACCTCTGCTTGAACCGAATCAAGATGGGGTGAACGCAACAACTGTCTTTCGAGTTAGGAATAACGAATGTTGATTGCAAACATTGAAAGCGTCGCACGCTTCCTTCGCTGTTACCTGCACATCTTTCTTAGAATCATGAGAAAAAAGCCGATAAGATATATACGAATAACACCTTGGTTTTCTTTTTTAAAATATGTAGTATTATTTGATATGAAGAATCTCACGTTTTTTAATCTTCATATTCGCTCAAGAACAGAGAGTATTGTAGTTGATCAGATACTTGTAGAGCGATGCTATGACACTAGTGAAATGCGGAGGCACGGTGAAATCGTTCGCAGATATGATGAAATAGTTCAATCGGGAAAATTACCATTTATTCTTGACTGTGGAGGAAATATTGGGATATCGGCGCGATGGTTCAGCGAACAGTTCACAGAAGCAAAAATTGCTTGCGTCGAGCCTAGCTTTAAGAATATTGCTTTAGCTAACCTTAATGCACCAAATGCAGATATGATTCAGGGCGCGGTTGGGTCAGATGCCGGAATTTGTGAGATTTCCAACCCCGACGCTAATTCCTGGGCATTTCAGGTGAGTATAGGGTACGGAAGTATTCCCGTTCTTTCCGTCGAGGACGTGCTGAGGCGGTATCCAAAAGAAGAATTCACACCATTTATTATAAAGATAGACATAGAAGGTTTCGAGGAGGATCTCTTTTCAAGAAATACTGAGTGGATCACTGATTTCTTCGTGATTATTGTCGAGTTGCATGATTGGTTGTTACCCAATAAGGCAACGTCTCAAAATTTTCTAAAGTCGATTTCTCAAGAGAGGCGTGACTTCATACTAAGTGGCGAGAATATTTTTAGCATTCAATGTGCCCGGCAGATGGCGATAAATCGATGATTCAGCATAAGGCAGGTTCCATGCTGGTCTTTGGCCGAAGCGGTCAGGTCGCAACAGAACTGCAGCGACTAAACGATGTAGTGGCGCTGGGACGCGATCAGGTTGATCTCTTGTATCCGGCCGCCTGTGCTGCGGTCGTGCGCGCCCACCGCCCCCGAGCCGTGATCAATGCCGCTGCCTATACCGGCGTCGATGCCGCAGAGGAGGACGAAGCGATGGCCACAGTGATCAACGCCAACGCCCCCGCGGCTATGGCTCGGGCCTGCGCGGCGCTGGATGTCCCTTTCGTGCATATCTCGACCGACTATGTATTTGCCGGCACTGGCAGTCAGTCTTGGACGCCTGATGACAGCGTCGACCCCCAAAACGCATATGGCCGCAGCAAGCTGGCGGGCGAAGAGGCGATCCGTGCGGTGGGTGGCCGCTATGCCATCATGTGCACCTCTTGGGTGTTTTGCGCCCATGGCGGCAATTTCGTCAAGACCATGCTGAGCTTGTCGGAAAGCGGCGCCAGCTTACGCGTGGTGGACGACCAGATCGGTGCCCCACCCCCGTCCGCGCGGTTGCCGCAGCCTGCCTCAACATCGCCGATCAACTGGGCCAAAGCCCCACTAAATCGGGCACATATCACTTCAGCGGAGCGCCCGATACCAACTCGTGCGATTCCGCCCGCGCGATCCTTGCCATGGCCAAGCGCGCCACCATCGTCCAGCAGATTGCCACCGCTGACTATCCCACGCCAGCCGCGCGGCCGCTGAATTCGCGGCTGGATTGTCGCCAGACCGAACAGGCCTTTGGGTTAGCCCGCCCCGATTGGCGCAAAGCGCTGACCGACGTCATTCACGAGTTGGAGCAGCAGATATGTGCACTCGAAAATGAATAATCTTGGCAGGTGGGTTGGGCACGCGGCTTCACCCGATCGCCATGGGTATCTCGAAACAGCTTTTGTCGATCTACGACAATCCGATGGTCTATTACCCGCTGACGGTGCTAATGCTGGCGGGCATCCGCAATATCTTGATAATCACCACCCCGCATGACCAAGAGCAATTCCAGCGCGCGCTTGGCGATGGGTAACCGCTGTTCTCAGGCCACGGCCTTGAGTGGCGCGGGGGCATAGGCCCAGGGCAGCAGGTCGTCGAGCTGGCTTTGCGGATGGCCTGCAACGATGAGGGTGATGACGTCGGCGAGGTAGGCGTACGGGTCGACACTGTTGAGTTTCGCGGTTTCTACGAGCGAGGCGATGGTCGCCCAGTGCTCGCCACCGCCGTCGGAACCGGCGAAGAGCGCATTCTTCCGATTGAGGGCGATTGGCCTGATCGAGCGTTCGACGACGTTGGAGTCGATCTCGACGCGGCCGTCGTCGAGGAAGCGACCAAGTCCGGCCCAGCGCGAGAGCGGGTAGCGGATTGCTTCGGCGAGCTTGCTCTTCTGGCTGATCAGGGCGAGCTTCTCGCGCAGCCATGGCTGGAGGGTATCGATGACGGGGCGGCTTCTTTCCTGGCGGGCGGTGCGCCGCTCTTCGGGCGAGCGTCCCCGTATCTCGCTCTCGATCTTGTAGAGTTCGGCGATGCGCTGGAGCGCCTCCGTGGCGATCGGCGCAGGTCCGGACTGGGCCAGTTCGTAGAAGCGTCGACGGACATGCGCCCAGCAGAACGCCAGGCTCACGGCATTGCGCTCGGCCAACGCCCGGTATCCGGCGTAGCCGTCGACTTGCAGGATTCCGACGAAGCCCTGAAGGTGCCGCAGTGGCTGTTCGGCCTTGCGGTCGGGCGCATAGAGATAGGCGACGCCAGGTGGAGCGATCCCGCCCCAGGGGCGATCGTCGCGGGCGTAAGCGAACAGCTGGCCCGTCTTGGTTCGGCCGCGCCCGGGATCGAGCACCGGCGCCGTGGTCTCGTCGGCGAAGAGCTTGCCGGACGCCTTCAGCCGCTCGAACAGCCGCTCGTGGACCGGCCGGAGCAGGAAGGCTGCCTTGCCGACCCAGTCGGCGAGCGTCGATCGATCCAGGTTCACGCCTTGGCGGGCATAGATCTGCGCCTGGCGATACAGCGGAAGGTGGTCGGCGTACTTGCCGACCAGAACATGGGCGACGGTCGCCTCGGTCGGGATGCCGCCTTCGACGAGCCGCGATGGAGCCGCCGCTTGCACAACGACCTCCTCGCAGCTCCGGCAGGCGTATTTCGGCCGGCACGTGACGATTACACGGAACTGGGCCGGCACGATGTCGAGGCGCTCGGAGCGATCCTCGCCCATGACGTGCAGCATGCCCTTGCAGCACGGGCAGATCTTGTCGGGAATGTCGATGACCTGCTCGATACGCGGCAGGTGCGCGGGCAGTGCACCGCGGTTGGTGCGGCGCTTGCTGGCGCGAGCCTCGCGCTTGGCAGGATCGGCGGTGTCCTCCGCGGCGAAGCCCTCCGCCTCGACCTGCTCGGCCTCTTCCAGGCCCAGCAGCAGCTGCTCGACGGGCAGGCTCTCTGCCCTGCGGCCGAAGCGGTGGCGCTGCAGTTCCTTGATGATCTGGCGCAGCCGCTCGTTCTCGGCGCGCTCCGCCGCGAGCATCGCTTGAAGCGCGATCGGATCGTTGGTCTGAGGCTCGGCCGGGTTGCTCACAAGGCCGATTCAATCATGCATTCCAATGCTTTGCCAGCGTCTCTAGCCGCCCATGGAATCAACTTGCCGCGACCGGCGCGCGCGTCTCACGGGCGTCATGCACGCGCCGCCAATCCAACCCTTCCAGGAGCGCCTGCAATTGCGCCGCCGACAACCTCACCACGCCGTCGGTGATGGCAGGCCAGCAGAACTTCCCGTCCTCCAGACGCTTCGCCAGCAGGCACACGCCGGTGCCGTCGAAGTACACCAGCTTGACCCGATCGGCGCGCTTGGCCCTGAAGACGTAGACCGCGCCAGAGAACGGATCGGCGCCCATCGTCTCGCGTACCAGCGCCGCCAGGCCCTCGGCCCCCTTGCGGAAGTCCACCGGCTTCGTCGCGACCATCACCTTGACCGCACCCGTCGGCCCGATCACGACGGCGCCTTCAGCGCACGGATCACCGCCGCCACCGTCCTGGCGTCGGCGCCACGACCGATCCGCATGGCGACGCCGTCAATCTCCAGCTCGATCACGCCGGCTTCTCGCGCGGCCTTCCGCTTGCGCGTCGATCTCGCGCGCTTCCCCGCCGGTTCGGGCTCCGGTGCCGCCGCGACCACTGCTGGAACAAACAATGGCTCCGGTGCCGGCGCACTCCCCAACGGCACCCGCGCGGACCGGCGCCAGGCGAACAGCTGCTGCGGGGACAATGCATAGCGCCGGGCCACCGCGCTCACGGTCTCGCCGGCATCGTAGCTTTCCGCCACGATCCGCGCCTTCTCCTCCGGCAACCATTCGCGCCGCCGTCCAGAACCCGTGAATATCTCAAGCCGTCGAACCGGCTCCTCGTCCCTGGACTTAAGCGTAAGCTCTGAAATCGTCATGTGTCGAAGCCCTCAAAGGCTCCGAGCATCGTGGCTCATGACCACGCGCGAAAGGTGGTGCCGCAACAGCGCTCACGGCGATGGCAGCCAATGGGGCGTTTCACTCAGCTACGTGATCCAGCCCAACCCCGACGGGCTAGCGCAAGCGTTCATCTCGGGTGAAGATTTCCTTGATGGGGCGCATCGGTGATGGTGCTGGGCGACAACGTTTTTTTTTGGCCACGGTTTGTCTGACCTCTTGCAAGACGCCGTGCGGATGAAGACCGGCGCCACCGTCTTTGGCTATCGCATGGCCGACCCGGAGCGCTATGGCGTGGTGGATTTTAATGCCGATGGCACAGTGCGGTCGATCGTTGAGAAACCCTCGGTGCCGCGCTCGAATTACGCGGTCACCGGGCTTTACTTCCTCGACGGAACCGCGCCCGAACGCGCCAAAAAGGTGCAGCCAACGGTCCGCGGCGAGCTGGAGATTACCAGCCTGCTGGAAAGCTATCTGTCTGACGGCACCCTCTCAGTAGTGAAAATGGGCCGCGGCTATGCATGGCCGGACACCGGCACCCACGTCAGCCTGCTGGATGCGGGCAACTTCGCACCCTGACCGAACGCCAGGGCCAGCAAGTGGGTTCCCCAGACGAGGTCGCTTTCATTATGGGCGGGATCACCAACGAGCAGCTCAATTCCCGTGCAAACCAGTTCGGCAAGAATGACTACGGGACATATCTGAAAGGCACAGGACGCCGCCGTCACTCACAATCGATTCATCGATCAAAGGACGTGCTCTAGCGTCGCCAACGGATGACAGTTCAGCGACTGGTCAACCAAAATTCCACAGCGATCTTACTCATCGCCAAAATTTATCTTCCCTACTATCGAGGCAGCTAACAGGCGACTACCCAAAATGTTCAGGTGATTGTCATCTCTATAGAGTACCGCATTCCCCCGCGTCATACTGCATACTTCGCCGGAACAAAGCTCTCGCCCAATCGAGATGTATTGAATACTGAATTCTCCTGCCAGTTCCTTGAGAATTGTTTCATAGACCGTCTCCTGTTAAATTAATTTATCTATTTTTATTTCACAAGTGTGGCTACGTCGATATATGCAATTATCCGGGCTCTTCGCGAACACTGGAACATCACCCAATAAAACTACACGATGACCGGCGAACTGCAGGAACTTTATTGTTTCGGAAAATCCCCGTCGGAAGTCTTCGGAATCTAATACTCTTCGATTGTATTGCATCGCGAGAAAGATCGTTTTTGAAGAGCTCGCGCTTCCCAGATACGAAAATACTTCCCGAAACACCTTCTCGTCGCGATAGGGCGGTGCGGCAAAGATAAAATATCCAACATTTATTCTTGGGCGCGCCTCCGCCAGCCCTAAGAACAAATGCTCCACATGTGAGTCCCCGAGCAAAATCCAGTCCAAGTCTCCTGCGCGAGATTGCCTGCAACGAACAATCCCTTGATATATTAGTGCGCTCGCACGTAGTTTCTCCGGTTCACAATCGATATATCTTTTACTCAAATATTCAAAAAAACTCTCATTTCCTGTATCACCGACAAATAAGGGATCAAATCGACTTCTAAAACCATCCTTCATATGGCCCAATGCACCAAATCCGATCAAGCCAATAGACATTATTGTTGAACCTAGAAAAATCATTCTTCGACTAAAAGCAGGGACTCTGCTTCTAAACGGCATCTCGACGGCATAGTATGTGAAAACCGCGAGCAGCACCGAAGTAAGTGTTGCGATGACCAATTGCGACTGTGTTATTTCAATCGATGAATACTGTCGCAAAAAAGCGAATATAGGATGGTGCCAAAGGTATAAACTGTATGATATAAGCCCAATACCGATACTTAATCGTGAAGACAAAATCGCATACAATATTGTATTTGGCAATGCAAATATTATTATAAGAACGGCTCCAAGAGTAGGAATAAGGGTATAAAGACTAGGAAACGGTGTCAGATTATCATAACGAATTACCGAATAGGCTATAAAAGAAAGGCCCAAGAGTGATAGAAAGTTGTTTGCCCATCCGGCCGTACTTGTATCTCGATCGTGCATGTAGAACGCTACGAACGCACCAATGAGTATCTCCCATGCCCGCGTGGAAAGCAGATAGAAGGTGGCGCCAGGGTATCTGGATGAGCCCCAGTGCGCCGCAACCAGACTCAGAACGAAAGTAGCCACGAGCATCCCGACAACTATTCGGGTGCCGCAGCGCCAAGCGACGATTAAGAAGACCGGAAAGATAATGTAGAACTGCTCTTCTACGGCCAAACTCCATGTATGTAAGAGTGGCTTCAATTCCGTAGCTGTGTCAAAGTATCCACTCTCGCGCCAAAACAAGATATTTGATGTAAACGACGCAACAGCCAATAAGCTCTGTGAAAAATCCTTCATGTCGTTAGGTGGCAAGAGAAGCCATGCAGTCGCGATGCAGAAAACATCGACACCGACAAAGCCCCCGTCAAAATAATCGGGAAGTATCCCCTTGACACAAGTAGAGGGTTCGTTCTATGAAGGGGCATGAGAAAGAGCAAATCCCCTGCCTTTTCGGTCCGCGACTTCTTCGCCCGGTTTCCCGATGATGAAGCCTGCCTCCAGCACATCATGGACGTGCGATTCGGCATGCGTCACGCCTGCCGCGAGTGCGGCGTTGAGGCGACCTTCCACCGTATGACTGACCGCCGCGCGTTCGCCTGCGCGGCTTGCGGCGACCATGTGTATCCGACCGCCGGCACCGTGTTAGAGGACACCCGCACGCCTCTCCAGTCGTGGTTCTATGCCATCTATCTGTTCGTCACGACGCGCCACGGCGTTTCGGGCAAGGAACTCCAGCGCCAGCTTGGCGTGACCTATAAGACGGCTTGGCGAATGGGCATGAAAATCCGCGAGCTGATCGGCTCGGGCGAGGACTTCGACATGCTCCAGGGTCACGTCGAAATGGACGAAGCGTATGTGGGCGGCAAGCGTCCCGGCAAGCGCGGTCGCGGCGCCGAAGGTAAGACGATCATCATGGGCATGAAGCAGCACGGCGGGCCGATCCGCACTGTTGTCATCCCGAACGTAAAGAAGCCGACCCTTCGCGGCGTAGTGCTTAAGAACGTGAAGCCGGGTTCGGTCGTCTCGACGGACGAACTGATGTCCTATGGCTTACTGACCGACGATGGTTACGTGCACGGCACCGTGACGCATTCTGAGAAGGTCTGGCGCGCTTACGATCTGCGCACAAAGCAGTTCCATTCGACCAATTCGGTGGAGACGTTCTGGGGGCTGTTCAAGCGTTCGATTTGCTCGACGCATATCAGCGTGTCCAGCAAATACATGGACCGCTACCTTGCGGAATTCACTTTCCGGTCGAACTATCGCGTGATGCAGAACGCGATGTTCGATCTGATTGTGTCTCGTGTTTGATCACCTTGGAGGCCGCACCTAAGAACGCGGCCTCATTTGCCGCGCCGATGCCCGCTTCCTCAGCCTGACGAATGAAGTCTTCCAAGCGGTTTTCTTTGATCGCCCGCGCCAAGGTCAGTTCCATCCTAGGTTCCCACTAACGGCCTGTTGACCTGCCACTGAACTGTCATCCAGTGGCGATTAGAGCCTCGGCCGTTTCTGTTACGCCGTAGGGCGCGGGTTGAGCAACCGGTGGAGACGCGAAGCCCTTATCGAGCGAAGCGTCGGAGGCGGTTGCGGCGAGGGTTCCGGCGAAGGCCGCCGGGGTCTGGTAGCCGAGCGAGGAGTGTGGCCTCGCGGTGTTGAAGTCCTGCCTCCATTCGGCGATGGCGCTGCGCGCATGGTCGATGCCGAAGAACAGGCTCTCGTTCAGCAGCTCGTCCCGCATCCGCCCGTTGAAGCTCTCGACATAGCCGTTCTGCATCGGCTTTCCCGGCGCGATGTAGTGCCACTCGACACGATGGTCCTTCGACCAGGCGAGGATGGCGTTCGAGGTGAACTCCGTGCCGTGGTCGGAAACGATCATGGCCGGCCTGCCGCGACGGCCGATCAGATCGGTCAGCTCACGTGCCACCCGACGACCGGAGATCGACGTGTCGGGGATCGCGGCCAGGCATTCGCGCGTCACGTCGTCGACGATGTTGAGCACGCGGAACCGCCGACCGCAGGCGAACTGGTCGTGCACGAAGTCCAACGACCAACGCGCATTCGGTCTCGCCTCGACCAGGATCGGCGCTCGCGTGCCCACCGCTCGTCGCCGCGCCCGGCGCTTGCGAACTGTCAGCCCTTCCTCCCGGTAGAGGCGATAGATCCGGTTGATCCCCGAAGGCTCACCCTCCCGCCGCAGCAGAATGAACAGGCGCCGATAGCCGAAACGCCGGCGTTCATTGGCGAGGTCACGCAGCTTGCCGCGCAACTCCGTCTCCGGCGGACGGCAGGACCGGTAGCGGATCATCTTGCGATCGGCACCGACGAAGGAACAGGCCCGCCGCTCCGACAGGCCCATGGCGGACCTCAGATGCGCG
Organism: Mesorhizobium australicum; assembly: GCF_900177325.1. NCBI lineage: Bacteria > Pseudomonadati > Pseudomonadota > Alphaproteobacteria > Hyphomicrobiales > Phyllobacteriaceae > Mesorhizobium > Mesorhizobium australicum. Next base: position 1,930,146 of record NZ_FXBL01000004.1, read on the forward strand.
ACGGCTTCGCGCTTGGCGGCGGGCCCTACCATTTTTTTGACAGCAGCTCGCGAAGGGCCGAGGCTTCCAGCATCTGGTCGGCGAGCAGCTTCTTCAGCTTCGCGTTCTCGTCTTCCAGGGCCTTCAGGCGTTTGGCGTCGGACACGTCCATGCCGCCATACTTCGCCTTCCAGTTATACAGCGTCGCCTCCGAAACCCCGTGCTTGCGGGCCAGGTCGCCCGCCTTCGCACCCGCCTCGTGCTCGCGCAGAACCGCGATGATCTGCTCTTCCGTAAACCGCTTCCGCTTCATCTGTCCGTCCTTCAATCGAGGCCGGACTCTAACTCCAGGTGGAGGAAAAACTCAGTGGCAGGTCACTGTTTACGGGGCATTGGTATCAGTCTAGAATCGCCTGAGGAGGCTTGCGAGTGACTAAGCCGCTTCGGCATGACGAGATACGTCTGATAATTAAGCCAGCCGATGCGCCGGCCGATTCCACGCGTCCTATTCCCGCGAGAGTCCTTCAGCGCACCTTTAGCACAGTTCTCCGATCGCTCAAAGTTGCGGACGCGGAACTCCACGATAAGGCTCACCGAAGCGAGTTTTTTATCTCGCATCTCGCTATGGGATCAAACGAGATTGGTGTGTTTGAGCAGCCGCGGTCTGCCTCACCCATGTCGTCGATCGACCTTTTCAGGCAGATTACGGGTTCAATCTATCGCAGTGAATTTGAACGCGCCGCTGAGAGTGAGAACGTTGCCAAAAGTGTTGTGGCGGTAGGTAAGGCGGTTGATATTGATTTCCCGGCTGTCGCTCTATTCCCGACGGACAGCATCCCTCTGGACGGTTTCTTTGCGAAACAGGCAGATCGCCTCAGGCAAACGATGACGACAAGTGGCCTCAAGAGCCTCTTTTTTGCCGGAAGTGCCATTGGGGCATTTGATGGCACGCTAGGGGAAATCGACTATCGCGGCCCAACGTGGACAGGGCATTTGGTTCTGCCTGGCGGTGGAGTCCAGATTGAATGCGTTTTCAACCGAAGCATGGGTGAGGACGCATTTAATCGGTATGGAAACAAGCGGGTATCGATAAGCGGTCGGGCAATCTACACCGGCGACAGTCAACTGCCGGAACGTATCGAAGTGAAGACAATCGAAGAGATACCACTGGCGCGAGAAGCCATCGACATACGGGGCAGTCTTTCGGGGAAACGTTATTTCGGCGTTCGGGGAAACAGTGACGGCAAAAATCTCCAGTAGCTCCAACCATTTCCTCGATACCAACGTGGTGTTGCGCCACGCCAACGACGATTCCGGCGAGTTCGCCACTGATATTGCCACGATCCTTTCGGAGTCAGCCGGCAAAGCCCCAACGCGCAAACTATGGGTAAGCCACGTTTTGTTCGGGGAACTTCGGGCGAAGAATTTTAAGCCCGGCAGATTCACAGACGTGAACGATCTAGCTCGATACATTCGTTCGATTGCTACGGTCGTGACCCCTGATCCGGCAACAATGCTGAGGGCTGCGCGGCTCCGCAATTTCGATTGGACAAGATCGCCCGCAAAGAAGGGCAAGCAGGAAAAGCCCCGGTGCATGACCCTCGGGGACGCCATCCATCTTGTGTCAGCGCTTTGGGTGAAGGAAGCCACCGAAGTTTCGGATCTAGAGTTTATGACGTTCGACAACAGCTCAAACAAGTCGGTAGAAACCGACATCGGGACAAAGGCGCTGCCGATCCTAAACCTTGAGGAATTCACTCACGGGATAAGCAGCGACCCCGACGTTTTCGCTCTTCTTCGATTACAGAGGCTTAGGCCCATTCTGAGACAAATGCCTTTTGATCTTGGCTAACTTGCTTCAAGGGGATACTTCCCAAATAATCAAAGCCTGCGTGGAAAAAAATAACAGAAACAACTGGGAAAGCTCGAAGTCCGTCAATTTCACTTCGATATTTCATGTAGATTTAAATCTCCATACCGTAGCTGTTTATTATTCTGTCTCGCATCCAAGCCTGCTCTGTAATCGTGTTAATGTGAGTTTCACTATAAGTAGTCTAACAATAGTCGTCCTGTAGTAGAATTATCCCCATGGCGTACATGAAAACGGTTGTTTCTTCGAAATGACCAACCCGTTAATATCGAAGTCACGGCATGCTTACAAAAAGACACACACGTTCCTTCACGCTACCTTATCATATTCGCTAGGCCACCAAGGTATTTCATATTCATTTTCACCTAAGACCCCAATCTCCTCCGGCTTGAGGGAGACGGCTGGAGGATTTTCCGGGCTGAAGCTCACGGCGAATGGGATGCGCCGGAGCCATTCATGAGCGATATTGGCGGCTTGTTGCCGATGGCGCTGTGAGGACGAACCTCGTTGTAGTCTCGACGCCAATGCTCCATCTTCCGACGGGCGTCGTCAAGCGTTAAGAGCCAGTGCGCGTTCAGACACTCCGCCCGGTACTTGCCGTTGAACGACTCGATGAAGGAGTTGTCGGTCGGCTTGCCTGCCCGATGATAGGCGCGCCGAACGTCGTCCGCGCCGACATGGCCAAGTTCCGCTTTGATGGCGTCAGCTCCCCATTTGCCGCTCTCGTTCAGCAATGTGAACGCCGTGGCTCGGAGGCCATGCGACGTGGCTTCGGCATTCAGATAACCAAGCCGCCTGAGCGCAGCGTCGGGTGCGTTTTCGCTAAACGGCCGTTCCGGTAACTGGATCGACGGGAACGCCAAACGCCGTTTGCCGGTGTGGTTTCGAAGCTCCCGCAGAACCTCAACAGCAGAGCCGGAAGCGGCTTCCTATGTTCCCGACGTATCTTCAATCGTGTAGTCGGGATCGTCCAGACGCGGTTGTCCAGATCGAACTCTGTCCATTCGGCTTGCCGCAGTTCGCCTGGCCGAGGATATCGAAGCGCCATGAGCTTCAGTGCGGCGCGGGTTTCCGCCGTGCCGTCATAGTCCCAAAGCGCCCTCAGTAGGCCGGCGCACTTTCGCCATTTGGTGATCGCCGCACGGTGCGTGACAATCGGAGTCATAAGCGCGCCACGTAAGCCGAACGTAGCATCGTTCGTTGCGCGCGAAGTCGAGATAACGCAGCGGAACACTTGGCCGATCACCGCACGCAGTCGGCGCGCCGTCTCGTAATTGCCGTCGCCTTCAACCTTTCGCAGTGGCACGAGGATTTCGGCGACGGTGATTTCGGCGATTGGTCGCTTTCCAAGCCTGGCGAGCGCGATTCCGTCCAGCCAACGCTTCTTTGTAAGTGTAGCCTCTGCCTTTCCTTCCCGTTCCACCTTGACCAAGTATTCGGCGGCGACGGCCTCGAAGGTGTCCGCAAGCATGGCCTTCTGTCTTGCCTACTCCTGTTTCGCCTCGACAGACGGATCGATCCCGCCGGCCAGCAGCCGCTTCGCTTGGGCGCGCCGTTCAAGGGCGTCGGAGAGTGAAACGGCAGGATATGCCCCCAGCGCCAGAAGCATCTGTTTGCCGCCATACCGATAGGCGAGACGCCATAGTCTGGAGCCTTGCGGCGTAATCAGCACACGCAGCCCGCTGCCGTCACTCACTTTTCGGGCGGTCGATTCGGACTTCAGACTGTGCACTGCGCGTCAGAGAGTGCATTGTTGGTATCCCGTGCTGGCCTCCGACCCCTCAAGGCCGGAATACCAACGATGATGCCAACACTTCGATCGGATACTAACACACCGCGCTGGACGTCACCGGACGATCAGACAACAAAAAGCCCGGAAATCCGGGCTTTCTTTGGTGTTTCTGAACTTCCTAGGACAGCCTGAAACGGGAATTTGGTGCCGAGGAGAGGACTCGCATTCGCAGCCACCCGCAAATCACCGCAAGAGTGAATCACGAAACGGCTGGAATGAGCAGGTTCTTCGAGGTGTCTGCCTGTCTCGATGGCAGCTATGGTCACAGTGTCGGATTTGCTGAGGTGATCGCCATTGTTATCAATCGCGCGATCGTCTGGGCGGATGGCACCTTTCGAAGTCGCCCGTCGGATGCGCGTTCGGCGCAGCGGCGGCGGGTCGCGCACTAGTCTAGAGCACGTCCCGTGATCAATGAATCGATTATGATATGACACGGTCGTTCTCCGATGATTCGCTTTTCCGCTTCGGCCGTCGAGTTCTACTTCATCGTCTCATACCCTAACGCAGTGATGCCGAATTTCGACTGGGTCTACCGGTCGAAACATGGCTCTTGGCAGAGCAAACCGAACTATGATGGGCGGTTGAACATGATGGCTTGTGGGTCTAGTGAAAACAGCATGCGGAACAACACTCTGATCACAGCCATCACCGCGACAATGCTTTTCGGGATCGCCATGACCTACATGGTGTCGCGGGCTAACCAGTACACTACGAAGACCACCCCGCCGATTCCATCAGAACCCCTGTACATCGAAGGGCGGCTTTCGATCGAATCCGTCGAGGACCTGAGCGTAGCCGGGCACCGGATACGCCTGTGCGGCGTTGCTTTCGTGCGCGCTGTGGAACTGCGCCCCCTAGTGCTTGAGGCCATGAAACGCGAATTCGAGGGAAAGACAGTCACGTGCAGGCAGGTCGGCGCAGGCACGCCTTGCGACGGACGAAGCGCTCCAAGTTTTCAGCGTTCATCGGTGATGCAGTGCTTCATTGGGGAAACTGACGTAGCCCAGGCTCTGGCCGAGCGAAAGCTATTATGTGACGTAGCCGCGCTCTCCGGCGGGCGCTATCCGGGTTGTTAAGAAAACTCGTGGACCGTTCAAGCTATCGTAGGACTTGGGTCGCCATTTGCTGCTCGACCCGATCTTACAACGCGCCGTCGTTGTTAGATCGAAACTTCATCAATCACACTTCGCCGAGGGCGCGGCGTCTGGCGAGCTTTTTCATCCGGGTTTGGATTTCGTCTTCAGCGGCATGTGCGGGATCGAACGGACGCCCGTGCCAGCGTTTGAGTTCGCGATGCTGCTCGTGCTTGGGATCGGCGACGGCATCGAGGAACAATTCGAAGCCGGGGATGCCGCCGACATCTTCGGGTGGGGCGCGGCCGGCACCGTCGATGTAGCGGGGATACTCGGCAGCGGGATCGGCGTCGCCGATTGCCTCGATCGTGATCGTGTGCCGCCAGTCGTCGCCGAAGTCGTAGGTGTAGGTCAGTTGCGTGATGCCGCGATCGACCAGCGTTCCGAGCCGCATGGTCTTCGCCGAGTAGGTTTTGTCGCGCAGGCTGTCCCATTCGGGATCGGGAATGGCGTAGCGCTTTCCGTGGGCCCGGAACTCGAACAGGTGATAATTGTCGAACGGCATGGCCGCCTGGATGACGTCGTGCAAGGCCTTGAGCGTTGTCGTCAGCGGCACCTCGGCGCGCCGCCAGATGGCGGGCTGCCAGTCATCGAGTTGGATCCTGATGCGGGCGATGCGATCGGCGTGGCTCATGCCGCCAGTCTTGCAGATTCCCCCTCCAGTTCCACGGCAGGAGATCGGTCAGTCGGTTCTGCGGCGCGGCGGCGATGCGGGCGAGCACATCTGCGAGCCAGGCCTGCGGGTCGACATCATTGAGCTTTGCCGTGCCGAGCAGGGTATACATGACTGCCGCGCGATCGGCGCCGCGCTGGGAGCCAGCGAAGAGCCACGACTTTCAGCCGAGAGCCAGGCCACGCAGCGCCCGCTCGGCAGCATTGTTGGTCCGGCAGATGCGCCCGTCTGCGAGGAAACGGCTGAACCCTTCCCAGCGCTTGAGCATGTAGTCGATCGCCTGGGCGACCGGGGCGTGGCGCGAGAGCCTGGCACGCTCGCCACGCATCCACTCTTCCAGATCGGCAACGAGCGGCGCGCTCCTTTCGGTCCTGACGGCGAGGCGCTGTTCGACGGCCAGTCCATTGATGTCGCGCTCGATGTCGAACAGCAGATCAATGCGTTTGACGGCCTCGAAGGCGATCGGCGAGATCGGCGGCGCGGCCTTACCCCGGCGTTGCGCCCGCTTGGCGGCCGTTCGCCGTTCGGTCAACTGCGGGACCTGGTTCGCAGGGTGCAGGCGGACTGCGCCGTCGACGTGGACACCAACAGCTACTCGGTGCCCTGGCGGCTGATTGGGGAGACGGTGCAGGTGACGATCTGTGCCGGCCGCATCGTCGTTCGCCATGCCGGCGAGGTCGTGGCCGACCACGCGGTCTGCTCCGGCCGCCGTCAGCGCATCACCGATCGCGCCCATCTCGCCGGTGTCGTGGGCGCCGACGGCCCCGTGCGGCGGACAACGCCGCCGCCGGCGCCGCCTCCTGCCTCGTTGCTGCGACCGCTTGCCGAATATGAGCTCGCCGCGGGAGGTGGCTGGTGATCGAAACCATCGACCACGACGCGCTGGTCGCCATGCTCGACCGGCTGAAGCTGACCGCAATCCGCGACCAGCTCGACACGCTGCTGGACGAGGCGGCCCGCTCGGACATGACATTGCGCGAGGCGCTCAGCTTCCTCGTCTCGCGCGAGATCGCCCGACGCGACGAGCGACGCACGAAATGGCGACCAAGCTCGCGCAGTTCCCGTTCGTGCGCGAGCTGGAGGGCTTCGAATGGACCGCACAGCCTTCAGTGGATCAGCGCCAGATCCGCGAACTGGCGACCTGTCGCTGGATCGCCCATGGCGACGCGCTTCTGTTCCTGGGACCGCCCGGAACCGGCAAGACGCATCTGGCGGTCAGTCTCGGACGCGAGGCGATCCGGCACAACTACAGCGTCCAGTTCGTCACGGCGGCGACCCTGGTGGCCACACTGGCCAAGGCCCATGGCGACGGCAGGCTCGACGAGCAGTTGACGATCTACGCCAGGCCCAGGCTGCTGATCATCGACGAACTCGGTTATCTACCGTTCGAACCCGACGCCGCGCATCTGTTCTTCCAACTGGTCAGTCGTCGCTACGAACGCGGTTCCATGCTGGTGACGTCGAACCGCTCCGTCGTCGAATGGGGAATGGTGTTCGGCGATCCCGTCGTCGCCACGGCGATCCTGGACCGGCTGCTCCACCACTGCAGCGTCATTACCATCCGCGGCGACAGCTATCGCCTACGCGAAAAGCGCCGTGCCGGCCTTCTGCAGAAGGTCGGCACGGCGCACGAACAGCAAACTGAAAACGCCAACCAATGAGGGGGTCAGTTCTTCATGTCGCCAAAGGGGTCAGTTCCCGGAGTCGCTTGACAGTGTGTCAGGCGACCTGAGAAATTGACCCCCTTCCGACACGAGGAACTGCCCCCCTCTTCGTGAAGAGGAGGGATGATGGAAACGTTCGAATCCGGCCACTCTGTCCCGCGTGGATCAATGACGCGGGGAGAGGAGATGCTGCAGCCCGAGGAGGTGGCGGCGATGATGCGGCTGCACGGACTTGGCTGGGGAGCCAAGCGGCTAGCGCGCGAGTTCGGCTGCGCACGCAACACGGTGCGACGATATCTTCGCCAGGGTGGTTCAGCGCCGTTTCGGCAGCCTGCGCGGCGTTCGGCGCTGGACGGGCTCGAGGATTGGCTGCGCGAGCGGTTCTTCCGGCACGGCGGCAATGCCGACGTCATCCGCCAGGAACTGGCGGCCGAGCATGGTGTGGTGCTCAGCCTTCGCCACGTCGAGCGGCGTGTCGCGGGCTGGCGGCGTGAGCTTAAGGCGCAGACCCGCGCGACGGTGCGGTTCGAGACGCCGCCTGGAAAGCAACTGCAGATCGACTTCGGCGAGGCGCGAGTGTGGATTGGCGAGGAGAAGCTGCGCGTGCATCTGTTCGTCGCCATGCTCGGCTTCTCGCGTCGGATGCACGTGCGGGCCTCGCTGCGGGAGCGGCAGGCGGACTGGTTCGAGGGAATGGAGAGCGCCTTCCTGCACTTCGGCGGCGTGCCCGTGGAGGTGCTTCTGGACAATGCCCGGGCGCTGGTCGAGCATCACGACGCGGTGACGCGGGAGGTTCGGTTCAGCGCCAAGCTTCACGCCTTCGCGCGGCACTGGGGCTTCCGGCCCCGCGCCTGCGCGCCGTATCGGGCCCGGACGAAGGGTAAGGACGAGCGCGGCGTCGGCTATGTGAAGAAGAACGCGGTGGCCGGCCGTCGCTTCGACAGCTGGGCAGCGTTCGAAGCGCATCTGGCCGCATGGTGTCGCGATGTCGCCGACCAGCGTGTTCACGGCACCACGGGCGAGCTGCCGGCCGTGCGCTTCGCGCACGAGGCGCCGGCGTTGCGCCCGCTTGGCGGCCGTTCGCCGTTCGGTCAACTGCGGGACCTGGTTCGCAGGGTGCAGGCGGACTGCGCCGTCGACGTGGACACCAACAGCTACTCGGTGCCCTGGCGGCTGATTGGGGAGACGGTGCAGGTGACGATCTGTGCCGGCCGCATCGTCGTTCGCCATGCCGGCGAGGTCGTGGCCGACCACGCGGTCTGCTCCGGCCGCCGTCAGCGCATCACCGATCGCGCCCATCTCGCCGGTGTCGTGGGCGCCGACGGCCCCGTGCGGCGGACAACGCCGCCGCCGGCGCCGCCTCCTGCCTCGTTGCTGCGACCGCTTGCCGAATATGAGCTCGCCGCGGGAGGTGGCTGGTGATCGAAACCATCGACCACGACGCGCTGGTCGCCATGCTCGACCGGCTGAAGCTGACCGCAATCCGCGACCAGCTCGACACGCTGCTGGACGAGGCGGCCCGCTCGGACATGACATTGCGCGAGGCGCTCAGCTTCCTCGTCTCGCGCGAGATCGCCCGACGCGACGAGCGACGCACGAAATGGCGACCAAGCTCGCGCAGTTCCCGTTCGTGCGCGAGCTGGAGGGCTTCGAATGGACCGCACAGCCTTCAGTGGATCAGCGCCAGATCCGCGAACTGGCGACCTGTCGCTGGATCGCCCATGGCGACGCGCTTCTGTTCCTGGGACCGCCCGGAACCGGCAAGACGCATCTGGCGGTCAGTCTCGGACGCGAGGCGATCCGGCACAACTACAGCGTCCAGTTCGTCACGGCGGCGACCCTGGTGGCCACACTGGCCAAGGCCCATGGCGACGGCAGGCTCGACGAGCAGTTGACGATCTACGCCAGGCCCAGGCTGCTGATCATCGACGAACTCGGTTATCTACCGTTCGAACCCGACGCCGCGCATCTGTTCTTCCAACTGGTCAGTCGTCGCTACGAACGCGGTTCCATGCTGGTGACGTCGAACCGCTCCGTCGTCGAATGGGGAATGGTGTTCGGCGATCCCGTCGTCGCCACGGCGATCCTGGACCGGCTGCTCCACCACTGCAGCGTCATTACCATCCGCGGCGACAGCTATCGCCTACGCGAAAAGCGCCGTGCCGGCCTTCTGCAGAAGGTCGGCACGGCGCACGAACAGCAAACTGAAAACGCCAACCAATGAGGGGGTCAGTTCTTCATGTCGCCAAAGGGGTCAGTTCCCGGAGTCGCTTGACAGTGCGCGGCGGCGAGGTCGGAAGGGAGCGATTCAGCAGCGGACACAGGGCGATGGAATCACATCCACCGCCATGTGCAAGGCTAAAGTCTTCAGCCAGTCGCCGTCGGCCGCCAAGTCTTCTGCGGCATGCGCCAGTCGATGCCTTCGAGCAGATAGCCGAGCTGCGCCGACGTGATCGTGACCGCGCCGTCGGCCGGCGACGGCCAGATGAAGCGGCCGCGCTCGAGCTTCTTCGAGAACAGACAGGCGCCCTGGCCGTCGTGCCACAGAACCTTGATCAGATCGCCGCGGCGACCGCGGAAGACGAACAGGTGACCATTGTGCGGATCACGCTTCAGCGTCTCCTGCACCACCAGAGCCAGGCCCGGAAACCCTTTCCTCATGTCGGTGTGACCTGTCGCCAGCCACACCCGCACGCCGCTCGGAACCGGGATCATCGCGACCCGAGTGCGTCCAGAACGCGCCGCAGCGCTTCCGCATCCACGTCACGGTCGACGCGGACGCGGCGCCCGCCGCCAAGCTCGATCTCGATGACGCCGCTCTTGCGGCGACGTCGGCCGGGAGACGCCGATGCCGCCGGCGCCTCAACCGCGGGCGGCAGGGTAGCAGCAGGAACGATCTCGACCGGAACCAATTGCGATGAACTGGCATCGACCCGATCACACAGCTCCTTGCGCCATCGAAAGAGCTGGCTGACGTGAATGCCCGCCGATCGCGCGACTTCCGACACCGATACGCCGGGCTCGAACGACGCCGCGACCAGGCGCTCCTTCTCCTCCCGCGACCACCGCCGGCGCCTCTCAACCGACGTGATCACCTCCACCCGCGGCATCGTCATAGGGCTACTCCTAGGATTATCCCTAGGACTTCCGACGTTCGCCCTCAGCCCACAAGGCGGCCCTCACCGGAGGGATACCGTAAACACAACGCGCTGGTGAGTTGGGTGACGAGCCTGAGTTGCAGTCGCGGATCTTTCACGCCCGTTGCAGCCAGCAGCTGCGCGGGCGAGGTGGCAAGCGTTAGTTTGGCTTTCTCGGTCTTGGCGGCCATTCCGCGCCCCTGTCCTGGTCAGACCCAAGGTGCCGGTCTCGCAACTCGCCAATTCGTGGCGCGCCTAACGTGCTGGCGACTATGCGGTCGTAGTGCCTCTCCGCCAAGTCCGTTTCTCTAGTGTACATGGGATTGCTATTCGGTTCTCCCCTTTACCCCACCCCCCACCTCCTTCGGTGTGCGCAGAAGTGCGATAATACCGATAACCCCAGATACATCCGTGTAGGTGGAAGCACGACAATTGGCGGTCTTGAGGAAAGCGGAAGCGCCTGATCCTCACGCGGACGGCTCGACGGCAACGGCAATCCGGCGCTTGCCATGCTTGATCTTGACATAGCGCGTGGCCGAGTCAGGCCGAGGCTGCAGGGCCCGGTGGAACAGGACCGCATTTAGAAACACGAACGTTGCTCCTACCGCAGCTGTTCGCAAAGGGTAGTCGACGGTCGAATGCAGCAGGATGAACAGAATACCAAGGAAGGCCGCCTTCTGAAACTGATTGTGTCGAATTCGAAGCACTTGGACCGAAACGAGGACGACATAGGCGATAACGAGCACTATCGCCGGCAGGCCGCCTTCGAAGGCCAATTCCAAGTAGTCATTGTGGGCGTGATTGGCATAGGCTCGTCCGAGCGAAGCCGGGTCTTCGAAGAGCTGATAGGCCCGGCTGAAATTCCCGTAACCCACACCGAACAGCCAATTCTCCCAAATTCCATTCATCGTGCCGTGGGCGAAGTCCCAGCGCGCATCGTCCTCCATCGCGCTGTTTCGTTGCTCGAACTGCGCCCAGGCGCCGAATCCGAAGATCCCCAAAGTCGCGACAAGCAACCCAATGCCGGCCACTGAGAAGCGCGACCGGGCATTGATAAAGACACCCGAGAGGATAATGGCTGCCAGGCCGATCGCCGCACCAGCGCGAGAGCCCGCCGCCAAGAGTACGAGCAAAACCACCAGCATCCCTAGGAGCGACCAGAGCCGCATGCCGCGGAAGGTGCCCACATAGACGAGAAACGGGATCGCCACATAGAGAAGCGACACGAAATGGTTCCGGTTGGCAAAGGTGCCGGCCGTGATCGTGTATGGCAAAACCCCTTCGATGCTGACCCGATCTGTGCCGGCATACTGGATTGCGCCGGCGAGCGCCTGGCAGGCAATTCCGGCAATCAGGAAGGGCAGAAGGGCATGAACCTGCTCGCCCGGAAGCCGGGAGATGGCGAGCATCAGAAAGACGAGTGCGCTCGCATAGGTGAGGTTGTCCACGGTGCGACCCACCCCAAGCGTAATCAGGTCGAAACCTGCTCCCGCTTCTGTTCGGCCTTGCGAAAAGGCTTCGCTGCGAACCAGATCCAACAGACCAGCTGGCAGGGGAATGAGCTGGATGAGGATGGCCGCCAGTATGGAGGCGCAATAGGCGAGCACCTTTCTGTCGATCGGTTCACCCGCCGAGGCGGATAGTATTGGTGCCGCGACAAGAATTGTAAGCGTCTGAAGGAGCGCGTCGGTCCACATTCCGCTCGCTGCGCTTCCCCCCAGAAGGAGCGAGCAGACGAGGATAGAGCCAAGAAGGTATTTGCGCCATTCAGCTCCGATTTTGATCAACGGAAGCCCTCGTAACCGAGACATCGTGGAACACGACCTCGCCCGAATAGCGATAAGACCAGCTTTCGGCGACCAGGCCAGTTGCAAGCCTGATCGACTGTGCGGGGCAATCAGCCACCTCGAAGTCGGATTCGAGCGAGCTTTCGCGGTAGTTGCCTTCTGGCACCGTCAGGCGCACGAGCTCGCGGTTTGGAGCGCCGCAACTCACGATCAGGAATAGTTCCCGCGGCATTTTAAGGTTGAAGGCGGAGGCATTCACCGTGAGCCGGTATCGGCCTTGAGGCAGGACCAACGTCTGCATCAGAACGACCTCGCGGGCGGGTTTGTCGAGGAAGCGCAGGATTGCCCCATTGTAGGGGGGAGGCGCATCTGAGAACCTGATATCGGCTTCCGGTGTGTTGCGATACGTCCAGGCAAAGATCTGTGGCTCTTGGGCCCGAGAAAAGCCCGAATTGTGCACAAACCCCGTCAGGTCTCTTTCCGCCTCGTTCAGTGACATCAAAAACAGTCTGTAGGCATCCGCGTAGTTGCCCTGACGCCAGTATCCATTGATGACGGCTGCCTTCTCGGAAGACGAGGCTGGCACCTGTGCTTGGGAGAGATCGAGCAAGAGCCGGTGGGCGAGGGGACGAAATTCATCGTGTTCTGCCAGATAATTCATCAGCCGCCCACGCCAAGGAAGCCCTTCTCCCGCAAGTTCGAGAAGGGTTGAATAGGCTTCCTCTTCCGTGATGAGGGTGCCGATGACAGGAGCCAACTCATTGAATCGTTCGGGCCATCGCCGGAACAGCGCGTCGGCCGTCCGAACAGCCTTTCCGTAAGAACCTCGTTCTACGGAAATGCGGATCACATTCAGAAGTGCATGAAACTCGGTTCGGGAGATCTTGTGCGCGGTATCGAAAAGCAAATTCGCCTTGACTTCGTCTCCCTTGCGCTTTTCCAGCTCGGCAAGGCTGCTGAAGAAGCGTGCATCGATAGGATCGAGAGCAAGCCCCATTCTGGCCTCACCTTCTACATCTGCGACTTGCTTGTTCCCGTTCAACGCATCGCCAATCAGGGCAACGCGGGCCTCAGTATTGAGGGGAAATATTGAAAGAGCTTGTTCGGGATTGATTGTTTCAAAATGCCGGCTTAAGGCGCCGAGCAACACGGTTGAAAGCAGCGCGCATGCGCATGCCCAGACCGATAGCCGCCGTATCCAGGTCAGGGTTTCGCTTGTCCTCTCCACCGCTTTGACCCTCCAGCTTTGGCGTCTCATTGCCGTAGGCATAGTAGCTATAATTCATGTACTTGTAGGCGTAGTTGTAGTCGAACTTCCCTATGCTGAACTTCGACAGACTAGCGCCCACCACATGAGTTCCCGCGGCCCGTAGCCGCTTCAGCGCGTTCTTGACGGAGTTACGAGATACTTGATTGGAGGAAACAACCAGAAGCGCGGCCTGCGTTAGCCTGCCAAGCAGCGGCGCATCCGACAAGCCGACCACCGGCGGGGCGTCAACGAGAACCAGGTCGAACCGCGTCGACATAGAATTTAGAAGCATTGCCATCCTGGCGGAGGACAAGAGGTCCGCCGGGTTCGGCGGAATCGTACCGGACGACATGATCCAGACATTGCTGCCGGGGGCGGTTTGGCGAAGAATTCTCGGAAGATCTTCCCGGCTTGCGCTGTTCGTCAGGAGGTTGCTCAAACCCAGCGTGTTGTTCGTCTTGAAGAGCCGATGCATGTTCGGCTTGCGCAGATCGGCATCGATTACCAGAACTTTCTGGCCGAGGGCCGCAAAATCCTCCGCAAGCTTGTAAACCGTCGTAGATTTGCCCTCGGAAGGTTCAGCGCTCGTAATCATCAAGGTCTTGGGCATGCCCTCGGCTCCGGAAAACTGCAGCGAGGTTCGAAGTGAGCGGTAGGCTTCCGAAAGGGCGGATTGTGGATCCGCCAGATCGGCCTGCAAACTCTTGTCGTCCACCAGGGGGACGACTCCCATGACAGGGAGGCCAAGGCCCTTCTCGACTTGGTCGGGATTGACGAAGGTGTTGTTGAGGAGTTCCAGCAGATAGATGACCGCCGCGCTGATCATCATTCCAAGTGCCAGTGCAATCGCGAGATTGAGGGTTAGGCGAGGCGAAAAGGGAGAGCGCGGCGTAACGGCGTTATCGACCAGAGTGGCCGTTTGTGTCCGAAGCTCTGAACCGACGCCGGCCTCGTTCAGCTTCGAGATCAGGCTGTCGTATTGAGAACGGTTCGAATCGACCTCTCGCCGCAGGATAGTATACTGGATATTCTTGTCCTGGAAAGCGATCTGCTGCTTCTCGAGTTCTGCAATCTTCTCGCGAAGGTCGTTCTCCCTTGAAACGGCTTCTTCAAAGCGTATCTTCACGCCTTCGGCAATGATCGTGACACCATCATCATACTGCTTCGACAGCTCGTCGATTTGTGCCCGGAGTTGCACCATCTCCGGGAAGCCCGGCTTGAAGGTTGGGAGCTTTTGCTGATACTCGCCCCGCAATTTGGCGATTTCGCCCCTTAGATTCTGCAGACCTTCGCTTGACAACACGTCCTGGAGACTGGCCGCCCGCCCGGCATCGATCTGCTGAACAAGCAGCCCGTAGTTGAGCCGATCCTCGACCGCTTTGGACAGCGACGTATTGATCTGTTCAATGCTGGCGGCAATCAGCGAGCGCTCGCTGCCGGTAACCGTGATTCCCTGCTCCTTTGCGTATTGTACAAGCGCGCGTTCGGATTCCTGCAGGCGCTCCTTCACCTGAAGCACCTGCTCCTGGATGAATTGGCGCGCAAGACCGGACGTCTCGCTGGTGTTGTCGACACGCTGATCGATATAGCTCTGAGCGACTTGGTTTGCGATTTTGCTGGCGTAATCCGGGCTCTGATTTCGAAATGTGATCGAGATGAGGCTGGTATTCGTGACCAGTTCGACAGAAAGCCCATCGAGGACGCGTCCGACGGCGATCCGCTCGCGATCTTCCGGAGGAATATTTTCCAGGCTTGGCGTGCTGCTCAGCCCGAAAGCGCGATTGAAGATATTGGCCACGGAGAAATCGGGCGCAGGAAAAAGGAAATCCGCCCTTTCGCTCAAACCGAGCTCATAGACAACACGCTGGGCAAGCGACCGGCTTCTCAGCCGTTCGCGGGCGGTCAGAAAGGCGCGAACATCGCTCGTCTCCGATATGACCTCGAGATCCTGTATGACGCGCGCAGAAGGGCTCATGACCTCGAGTTGCGCAGTCGCCTGGTATTTCGGCGTCTGCATCAAGGTAATGACGACACCGGACACCAATCCCATTGCCAGCAGAAAGGTGATCAGCCAGCGATACTGGACAACGTAGATCAGAAGATGGAGGGGGTTGAAGCCATTCTCGTGTTCCTGGTCGAACGGTCCGTAGCCTTGCGGATGCCCATAGAAGGAATCGCGCATCGGGTCCATCGGAAGCCCGCCATTGGGGGTCCATCCGGCTGCTGGCATGGGGTTCGTTCGATCGAGCACCCGTGTTCGTTCCCTCTCCTAGCCTATTGACGGGATCTAGAGACCCATTGCGGTGAGCCGACCGACAGATGTCGCAACGCCAAGGGCTTCCTTCAGATTCTGAAACGCCACACGCGAAGAGGATGGGAACACCACCACAACGTCTCCCCCGTACAGATTAGGTGCGTTGCGCCGCCCGCTCTTTATCGCAGACACGTCGTAATTTGCTACAAGTTTCTGGGATCCCGCTTGCCGAAAGACATAGACCTTCTTTTCATCTGCGACGGGACTGAAACCGCCGGCAAGCGCGACCGCGTCAAGCAGCGAGGCGGACGGCGGCAGCGGGAATACGCCGGCACGACGGACCTCCCCATCCACAGTCACCCGATTGGCCGCCGATTCCTTTACGAGAACGGAGACCTGCGGCGACTGCAGGAAGTCGCGGCCATAGGCAATCTTGACGTCGTTTTCAAACGTTCGAACAGACTTGCCTGCTGCCGGAATAACGCCGATCAGGGGCAGCGACACGCGGCCGACACTATCGACCTGAGCGGTGCGTGAGAGGTCGGGAACCTGAAAGACAGAGACTTCCAAAATGTCTCCCGGTGCGATCGGTCTCTCCGTTCCGCCGGCAGTATCTTCGGGGACAGGCAATTCCGAGACGACCCTAAGGTCCCTGTCTCCCGAAGCTGGTGGGGCGGCGGCCGGCTTCGACCCGACGCCCGCGAGGGAGCCTTCAGACGACGACATGCAGCCAGCTGCCAAAAGCAGCAGCAGGAGGGTGGCGAAAGCCAAGGCGCGGTGCGAAAAGCCGTTCACGCTTCGCGCCTCCTCAAAAGACGTCCAACCAGACCGGAAATACCGGAAGCAGCTTCCCGGTCATTGTTAGAAATCTCTTTGTCGGCGCCAACAGCAGTCAACGGGCGATCCATCACGATCATTGCCGGCCTGTCAAAGACCATGCGCCGCGCCTCGTCAGCTCCAAGCCGTTGTTCAACAAGCTGACGCGCCTTAGATAGAATCGGTGGCCGACTCTTTGTGTTGTGGCTGTCTGTGGCCAAAATATCGACTCGTCCCTCATCAAGCATGCGCTCGGCGAAATAGCGTGCTGACTTGCCAAAATTCCCCGTCAACGATGCAGCCGTTACCTGCATAAGACACCCGCGCGCATTAATTCTGGCAATCACGTCGAAATGGGAGTGAATCCAGGATAGGCGTTCAGGATGTGTCAATATCGGACAGAACCCGGCCGCAATAAGGCGAACGACAAGTTCCTCCAGTCGAGGCGGAACAACATGATGTGGTGGTTCAAATAGGAAATAGCGTGAATTGTTAAGAGTGGGAATTTGTTTCTCCGAGATCTTTGTGACCAGATCGGGAGCGGCGTGGACGTCGGCGCCTACAATCAAATTCAGCGCGATATTTTCGTGCTTCAGAGCCTCACTCAGTAACTTGACCGCTGTCGTTATCTTATCATGGCCATTGTCATAGAGGCCCGGCACGATGTGCGGCGTGCAGGCCATCACTTGGATTCCGTCATTGACGGCCAAGCGCGCCATGGAAATGGACTCCGCCAAGCTGGCTGACCCGTCGTCTATTCCCGGCAAGATATGTGAGTGCAGATCGATCATAGCCCTCTCCTAGACAGATGAGGGCAATCATCCAAACATTCGCCACCAATCACAGTTCTGCGGATCGGCGCATATAAGTTCCAGCTACGGACTGACAGGAACATCATCGCGGCGGTCTAATACTACATCGCCGAGAATAGCCCCCGCTGCAAGCGTCCCGAAAATCGCCAGCGGAGCTTTTGAACCTAAAACGCCGGCGGGCTGGACAGAGGCATCCGTCACAGCGACGCAAAGAGCGCCATCAACTGGCTGCAGTGTCATCTCCGTCTGAGCGACGAGACTGAGTGCGCAAGTCCCGATTGAGAGGGAAGCCGAGCTTTGCGGGCCAACCGATAACTGATCACCCATTCGAAGAGGTACCCCAGACGCAGCTCTCTGAGGGCCGCCAGAACCGGTCAGCACCACAGTGCCAGAAACGTCCGTGAGTCGGCCAATTGGACCCGCCGCCGGGAGCGCGGCCCCGGGAACCACGCATTCGCAATTGGCACCTTGAGCCATCGCGCCGGAACCTGCCGAGAGAATCATCGTCCCAAAGAGGGCCACACTTCCGACGACACCAAGGAGGTTGGACTGACGCATGATGTTACCTCATTAGAACGGGGATCAAGGACTAACAGGATTGTCGCTTCCGAGCGACAGGATAATAGCCGCCCCTCCTGCCAGAGCCACGCCACCTAGGATCAGGGGCCCGGCCTGGCCGAAGATCGGGGCGCCGGCGTCGCTGACCGCAACACAGATGTTGCCGTTGACCGGCGACATGGTCATTTCTGTCTTGGCGGTCAACCTTTGAGAGCAGCTGCCGACCACGAAGGCCGCCGAACTCGCTGGACCAACCGTCAGCGTATCGCCAAGCCGAAGCGGCGCGCCTGCAACAGCTCGTCCCGGGCCGGCAGGGCCGGACAGCGTTACATTGTTGCCCGAAATATCCACCACCCGCCCCACAGGAGTTCCAGGGGACGACGCCTGCGGCACGAGACAGGTGCAATCGGCGATCTGAGCCTGGGCAAAGCCACCTGTAAACGCGACAGCAAGCGAAAAGATTGCCGCCAGTCCGCCTCTAAAGCAGTAAGTTACCCCAATCATTAGACGCCTTCTTCTATCCCCAACACCTAATATAAGTTTTACCTCATTCGCAGCTGCAGCACAAGCACGCATCCTGCCTTCGAGGTCCATGTTTGCAGAATCGTTAGCAAATCACACGCGGCCGGAAATCGTTCGTTCTTATTTCCGCGCTTTGCCCGAGAGATTTGGGGAGGGTGGAATGTAAGAATTGGGATTCGGTCCGATTCTTAACAAATCCCTCCCCGGGAGAAGGCCCCCAACTGTGCCTCATAGCGGACCTTCCTTTGCGCTCGGATGCGGAGGAACTTCAATTGTCACTGGCAAGGCGGTGCTGGCGTTCATGCCGATTGTCGTTTCAACCAGGAGTGGGAAGAAGATGAACTCATGGCCTGAGATCCCGCCTTAAATTGACATCCCAACTGAGCGCCTGCTCAGGCCGCTGCGAGGTCCTTTGCGGCAATGGTCGCGGCAACCTCGCCATTCATAATCGATAGCAGCACCCGGGCGCGACCTGGCCCATCAAGGCGATCGAGCCTTCCGATCAGGTTGGCGAAGGGGCCCGACACCACCCGCACGGCATCCCCAACGCGCAGCTTCGAACTGAAATCGAGGATGCCGTCTGCGTTTGTCATGTCTATTAGCTGTTCAACCAGACCGGCTGGGCACGGGGCTGGCCTCTCGCCAATCATAACGATCGACCGGACCCCCATGGTACCGTTCACGCTACGCCACCGGTCTCGTGTAAGATCGAGGCGAACAAACATGTAGCCGGGGAAAAAGGAGCCTCGGCGCACGGTCAGCCGGCGCGCGTGACGAACTGTAAAAAGCTGGCGGGCAACGAACGGTTTGAAGCCCTGCCGAAGCAGATTTGCCTCGGCGATGTCCTCGCGACCTGGCTGATGGCTCACAGCAAACCATTGTGCTCCCGCCCTAATGTTCGAAGGTGTAGGGCTCATGAGGCGCACACCATTCGGCCGCCGGCACTTGGAAGTGTCAGCTTGAACATCAAAGCAGGAATAGGGCGATCATGCCCGCGGGACCTCGCCGACCTCCTCTCAGAATCTTGAAAGACTGGTCGCCATGATTGCTCATGTGCAGCCCCCGCATCGCTCGGGCAGCAACGCCCCAGTTGAATCGACGTGTTGCTTTCTTTGAGCAGTATCGAAAAAGCTAACTTAGTCCGTGATTTAGGTAGGAATTCCAGATGGATGGCACGACCTTTGAGATCGCCCCTCGGACTGACATAGCTTGCCAAGCCATAACGGTTTGATCCGCACGGCTCGCAGCATGGGTCACGCCGGACTAAGGCCTGACCCTCCAAGCTTTGTTGCACGCTCATTGTCATATCGCGTCCCCCGACACGGTCCCTCAAGGAAATTGCACGAATGCATAAGCCTGCGCTTCACCCGTTTGGGGTAGTGCCGATACATTCACTCCGAAATATGAACATCGGGTCGTCCTAAAAAATTAGCTATAGCACTAGATTTAGGCAATACAGCTAAGCTTGAAAATTTAGATTCATTGCGCTCACATGGAACCGTGGAGCGGTTCGAACCATTGGCAGTGAAGCCGTTCCAACGCTATTGGGGAAAAGCGGTGCAAGACCAGGAAAGATTTACCGACAAGATCTACGAAGCGGCGCTAATACCAGAACTGTGGCCGAGCGTTCTGGACGAGCTCGCCAAGCTTGCGGGTGGCATCGGAACGATCCTGTTTGCGAGCACAGGAAACTCGACCCGCTGGATCTCCTCTGAAAGCACTCACCAGGTGATGGAGAAATTCGTCGCCGATGGCTGGATGGATCGAAACACGCGCGCCGCCCGCTTGCTGAACTACGATTTCCAAGGTTTCGTGACCGACCTAGACGTCTATACGCGCGAGGAACTCGAGCAAGACCCCGTCTATCGCGAGGCTTTGCGGCCGGTGGGGCTGGGCTGGGGTGCAGCGACTGCGATACCAGCGCCCAGCGGCGAATTGCTCGTGTTCAGCATCGAGCGCAAGTTTTCAGATGGTCCGGTTGAACGTCACCGATTGGCCGCACTGGACGCCGCACGACCGCACTTGGCGCGAGCCGCGCTCCTGTCGTCTCGCTTGGTGTTTGAGCGTGCGAAACTGATCGTGGAAACGTTGAATATGCTTGGTCTTCCTGCGGCCGTTATCGACAGTTCCCGCAGAGTCATCGCTCATAACGACATGTTCCTAACGATGGCGCCGCAGATTCAGATTAGCGCCAGGAATGTCGTATCCGTAACCGATTTGAAAGCCCGTTCCTTGTTCGAAGAAGCGGTCAAGACATTTTCCCTCCGGACTTCGAGCGGATGTTCGCTGCCGCTTTCGGCCATCGATTCGAGTCCGCCTGCAGTTCTTCACGTTCTTCCTCTGCGCGGTGATGCGCGCGACGTATTTTCAGGCGCGACCGGCCTGCTACTGATCAACCCGATCGACACTCGGGCCGTGCCCTCCGTCAAGCTTCTGCAGGGCCTCTTCGATCTGAGCCCTGGAGAAGCCCGTGTCGCCAAAGCCATACTGGCAGGGGGAGGGGTCAAATCCGCCGCGGGGCAACTCGGAATCTCCGATCAGACAGTTAGAACTCATCTAAAGGCAATCTTCGCAAAGACCGGGCAGAATTCCCAGGCTTCATTATTGGCACTGTTAAGTGGTTCGGCGAAATATGAACCGACGCCGGGCAAAATAAGAGACACTAAGTAATTGAACCGCCCCTGGTGGTTCGAAGGCCGTGGCGTTTGCGTCACGCGGCCATGGCCGGTTCATCTAGCGTGGCGTAGGAGCGTTCGCTGGTTTCCGCCGGGGAGATGTTGCGGACTGGCTCCGGTAGCCGGCGATTGTTCAAGCAGTCCAGGGTGGCGAACTCGACGGCCCGAATGAGCGCCATGGTCCGTGTCGGTGGATCACCGCGGCCTTTCTTCTGGCGAGGGTTGATAGCTTTGGCGAGAGCGTTGTCATTGCTGTCACAGACGTCGCCTACTGAAAGTCTAACCCCGGCCTCTCCCGGGGCGGTCGGCCCCGTTTGACCCATTGTCAATTGCTGTGCGGCACCACCTTTTTCGACGGCACGAAGTGAATAGACCTCGACCCACGTGGCCTGCACCGGTCATTTCCCGACGCACCACGCCACGGTGCGACGAGAGCGAAAATGAACTTGAGGTCTGTTCCTGACCCGCCTGACGTCCAGACCGAAGGAGAACAACATGTCGGGCACCAAAATCCTCTGGGGCCAGATCATCGTGGTCGGCCTGATCGTGCTGTCCGCGATTTGGGCCGCCACGCAATGGACAGCTTGGCGGCTCGGTTTCCAGGCCCAGCTTGGCACGCCCTGGTTCGATCTCGCCGGCTGGCCAGTCTATCATCCGCCAGCGTTCTTCCTGTGGTGGTTTTCCTACGACGCCTATGCGCGTTCGATTTTCCACGAGGGCGCTGTCGTTGCCGCATCGGGCGGCTTCGTCAGCATCGCTGTCGCGATCCTGATGTCGGTGCTGCGGGCACGCGAGACCGATGACGTTGAGACCTACGGCTCGGCCCGCTGGGCGACCCCGCTCGAGATAAGGCAGGTCGGCCTTCTCGGACCGGACGGCGTGGTGCTCGGCCGATATGGGCCCGACTATCTCCGGCACAACGGTCCCGAGCATGTGCTGTGCTTCGCGCCGACCAGAAGCGGCAAAGGCGTCGGTCTCGTCATCCCGTCGCTGTTGACCTGGCCCGGTTCGGCGATCGTCCACGACATCAAGGGCGAGAACTGGCAACTCACCGCCGGCCTACGCGCGCGGCACGGCCGCGTTCTGTTGTTCGATCCCACCAATGCCGGCTCCTCGGCCTACAATCCGTTGTTTGAGGTCAGGCGTGGAGAATGGGAGGTGAGAGACGTCCAGAATATCGCCGACATCCTCGTCGACCCGGAAGGGAGCCTGGAACGCCGCAACCACTGGGAAAAGACCTCGCACGCTCTGCTGGTCGGCGTCATTCTCCACGTCCTCTATGCTGAGCGCGATAAGACGCTCGCCGGCGTCGCCAACTTCCTGTCTGATCCAGCCCGCTCGATCGAGGCCACGCTTGCCGCGATGATGAAGACAAAGCATCTGGGCGAGGCGGGGCCGCATCCTGTCGTCGCCTCGGCGGCCCGCGAGCTGATCAACAAATCGGATAATGAGCGATCGGGCGTATTGTCGACCGCCATGAGCTTTTTGGGGCTCTATCGCGACCCCGTCGTGGCGAAGGTGACGTCTCGCTGCGACTGGCGAATTGCCGACATCGTTGGTGGCGAACGACCTGCAACGCTTTATCTCGTCGTACCGCCCTCGGACATAAACCGCACCAAGCCGCTGGTCCGGCTCCTGCTCAACCAGATCGGCCGGCGCCTGACAGAGGATCTTGATGCCAAGACCGAACGGCATCGGCTGCTCTTGATGCTCGACGAGTTTCCGGCGCTCGGCCGCCTCGATTTCTTCGAGTCGGCTCTCGCCTTCATGGCAGGCTACGGGCTGAAGAGCTTTCTCATCGCCCAGAGCCTCAACCAGATCGAAAAGGCCTACGGTCCGAACAACTCGATCCTCGACAACTGCCATGTCCGGGTCTCGTTCGCGACGAACGACGAACGTACCGCAAAGAGGATATCCGATGCGCTCGGCACCGCGACAGAGATGAGGGCAATGAAGAACTACGCCGGGCACAGGCTCGCGCCATGGCTCGGGCATTTGATGATCTCGCGCCAGGAGACAGCGCGACCGCTGCTCACGCCCGGCGAGGTGATGCAGCTGCCGCCAAGCGACGAGATCGTCATGGCAGCCGGCATCCCTCCTATCCGGGCGCGCAAGGCGCGCTACTACGAGGATGCCCGCCTTACTGAACGTATTCTGACGCCTCCAACCATCCAACCTGGGCATAGCGTCGAGGCCGATGACTGGAGCGTTCTCGCGCCGCCACCGCGCCCCGACCTCGTCGCGGGAGACCTTCCATCAACGCTCGCGGCTGATAACGAGGACCTAACGGAGTCGGAGTGGCGCCGGCAGCCTGAACTCAGCAGCAAGATCGCCGCTCAGTCACCCCCGGTCGGCGAGGACGAGTTCGATCCGGAGCGTGACGCCAACGACGAAGCGGCGGTGTTCGCCCGTACTCTCAACCGCGCCATGCAGAAGGTGGCGCGCCAGGCCGACCTCGATCCTAGCGACGGCATGCTGTGAGGCGCGCCATGTCCAGGATCGGCAAGAAGCAGCGCCTCTCAATCTATCTGGATCCACCGGTGATGAAGGCCCTGGTCGAGCACGCCGCACGGCGCAATCTCTCGCGCTCGCTCGTGGCCGAGGCTGCGATTGCCTCCTTCCTGTCGCCCGATGCCGCCGAGCGGGAGGAAGCGGCCATGACCAGGCGGCTCGATCAGATCGACCGGCGCCTCAACCGCCTCGAACGCGATCTCGGCATCTCCGTCGAGACCCTCGCCGTCTTCGTGCGGTTCTGGCTGACGACAACGCCGCAACTCCCCGAGCCCGCGCAGGCCGCCGCCCGGGCACAGTTCGGCAAGCGCTACGATGCTTTCGTGGCTGCGCTCGGGCGGCGGCTCGCGCAGGGTCCAAAACTGCGCAGCGAAATCCCCGAAGACGTTTTTTCCACCTCCGATTAGGCTTCGGACGGCACGGGATGGGCTGGCGCCGCCAGGGCGCTTCCGCCGTTCCCCGGTAATACTGCGCCAGACTACGACGACCCCTTGAGGCTCGTTGCCGCCGGCCCATTCCTGCCTTTTCTACTCATCCCCGATCCAGGGCCGCGCATCGTGCGCGCCCGCAGCGGAGCGGGGACGACGTGGCAGTTTCGTTCAGACCATCGGTGGCGGTCGAACGCGGAACGCGCATGCTGCGCACCGCTCTGGGTCCCGCCGTCGTCCGCTTCCTGGACGACCCCGCGATCGTCGAGGTGATGCTCAACCCCGACGGGCGGCTCTGGATCGACCGACTGGCCGAAGGTCTCGCCGATACGGGCGAACGGCTCGCTCCGGCCGATGGCGAGCGCATCATTCGCCTCGTCGCGCACCATGTCGGCGCCGAGGTCCATGCCGGCGCGCCGCGCGTCTCGGCCGAGCTGCCCGCAACAGGGGAGCGCTTCGAGGGTCTATTGCCGCCCGTCGTGGCCGCCCCGGCCTTCGCGATCCGCAAGCCGGCGGTCGCGGTGTTCACGCTTGCGGACTACGTGGCCGCCGGCATCATGTCCGCCGCCCAGGCCGACGTGCTGCGCCAAGCCGTCGCGGAGCGGCAGAATATCCTCGTCGCCGGCGGCACCTCGACTGGAAAGACGACGCTGACCAATGCGCTTCTGGCTGAGGTCGCCAGGACCGGCGATCGCGTCGTGCTGATCGAGGATACGCGGGAGCTGCAGTGCCCCGCGCCCAATCTCGTGGCGCTGCGGACCAAGGACGGCATCGTCTCCCTCTCCGACCTCGTGCGCTCTTCTTTGCGGCTCAGGCCCGACCGGATACCGATCGGCGAGGTCCGCGGCGCCGAGGCGCTCGACCTGCTCAAGGCATGGTCGACCGGCCATCCCGGCGGCATCGGCACCATCCATGCGGGCACGGCCATCGGCGCACTGCGCCGCCTCGAACAGCTCATCCAGGAAGCCGTGGTCACCGTGCCGCGCGCGCTGATCGCCGAGACCATAGACGTCATTGCCGTGCTCACCGGCCGCGGGTCTGCGCGCCGCCTCTCCGAGCTCGCCCTTGTCACCGGGATCGGCCCGACCGGCGACTACGACCTCTTCCGCGCCATCCCGACCCCCGAACCCACCGGAGCCTCGCAATGACATCGATGACCCTTCGCGCCCGAGCACGCTTTGCGGCAACCGTGCTCGCCACCTCGTTCAGCCTCGCCATGACCCAGACCGTCTATGCCGCCGGTTCTTCTATGCCTTGGGAGGAGCCGCTGCAGCAGATCCTCGAATCCATCGAAGGCCCGGTCGCCAAGATCATCGCGGTGATCATCATCATCGTCACTGGCCTCACGCTTGCTTTTGGCGACACCTCGGGCGGCTTCCGGCGCCTGGTGCAGATCGTTTTCGGTCTGTCGATCGCCTTCGCAGCGTCGAGCTTCTTCCTCTCCTTCTTCAGCTTCGGCGGCGGAGCCATGATCTGATGGAAGACGTCCCCGGATTCACCGCTCCCGTCCATCGCGCGCTGACCGAGCCGATCCTGCTCGGTGGTGCGCCGCGCTCAGTCGCGATCCTCAACGGAACCCTCGCGGCAGCGCTCGGCCTTGGCCTGCGCCTTTGGCTGGTTGGCGTCCTGCTTTGGGCCATCGGGCACCTCGCCGCCGTCTGGGCGGCACGGCGCGATCCGCTCTTCGTCGAGGTCGTGCGCCGGCATCTGCGAATCCCCGCTCATCTCGGCCTGTGAGGTGGAACGATGATGAACCTTGCCGAATACCGCCGCACCGGAGCCCGGCTCGCCGACTATCTCCCCTGGGCCGCGCTCGTCGGCGAAGGCGTCGTCCTCAACAAGGATGGCAGCTTCCAGCGCTCGGCCAGGTTCCGCGGCCCCGATCTCGACAGTTCCGTGCCAGCCGAACTCGTCGGCGTCGCCGGACGCCTCAACAACGCCTTCCGTCGCCTCGGCTCGGGCTGGAGCATCTTCGTCGAGGCGCAGCGCCACGAGGCTGCGACCTATCCGACAAACACGTTCCCCGATGCCGCCTCCGCGCTGGTCGATGCCGAGCGCAAGGCCGATTTCGAGGAAGCCGGTACTCATTTCGAGTCGAGCTATTTCCTGACCATCGTCTATCTGCCGCCGGCCGAGGATTCGACTCGCGCCGAGTCCTGGCTCTACGAGGGCCGCGAGCAGACCGGGGTGAACCCCTGGGAGATCGTGCGCGGCTTCGTCGACCGGACCGATCGGGTGCTGGCGCTGCTCGACGGCTTCATGCCCGAATGCCGCTGGCTCGATGACGCCGAGACGCTGACCTACCTGCACTCGACCATCTCGACCAAGCGCCACCGCGTCCGCGTCCCAGAAACCCCGATGTATCTCGACGCCCTGCTGGCCGACCAGCCTCTGGCTGGCGGGCTGGAACCGCGCCTGGGCGACACGCACCTGCGCATCCTCACCATTGTCGGCTTTCCGGCGACGACCACGCCCGGCATCCTCGATGAGCTTAACCGCCTGGCCTTCCCGTACAGGTGGAGCACACGCGCCATCCTGCTCGACAAGACCGACGCCACGCGGCTGGTGACGAAGATCCGCCGCCAGTGGTTCGCCAAGCGCAAGTCCATCGCGGCGATCGTCAAGGAGGTCTTGACCAACGAGGCGTCCGTCCTGGTCGACACCGACGCGGCTAACAAGGCGGCCGACGCGGACTTCGCCCTCCAGGAGCTTGGCGCCGACTATGCCGCCGAAGCCTTTGCGACTGCGACGATCACAGTCTGGGACGCGGACGCGCGCATCGCCGACGAGAAGGTGAGGCTGGCCGAGAAGGTCATCCAGGGCCGCGACTTCACCGGCATGATCGAGACGATCAACGCCGTCGACGCCTGGCTCGGCACGCTGCCCGGCCATCTCTACGCCAATGTGCGCCAGCCGCCAATCAGCACGCTCAATCTCGCCCACATGATCCCGCTCTCGGCGGTGTGGGCGGGGCCGGAACGGGACGAGCACTTCCAAGCGCCCCCGCTGCTCTATGGCAGAACGGAAGGCTCGACCCCGTTCCGGTTGTCTCTCCATGTCGGCGACGTCGGCCACACCCTCGTCGTCGGCCCGACCGGTGCCGGCAAGTCGGTGCTGTTGGCGCTGATGGCGCTCCAGTTCCGGCGCTATGAGTGCGCGCAGGTCTTTGCCTTCGACTTCGGCGGCTCGATCCGCGCCGCCTCGCTCGCCATGGGCGGCGACTGGCACGATCTCGGCGGCGAACTCACCCAGAGCACCGAGGCCTCCGTCTCGCTTCAGCCGCTCGCCGGGATCACGCATACGCCGGAGCGCGCCTGGGCGGCCGATTGGATCGTCGCGATCCTGACCCGCGAGGGCGTCACAGTTACGCCGGAGGTCAAGGAGCATATCTGGACCGCGCTCACCTCGCTCGCCTCAGCGCCGGTGGGGGAGCGGACCATCACCGGGCTGACGGTGCTCCTCCAGTCCAATGATCTCAAGCGCGCGCTTCAACCCTATTGCTTCGGTGGACCCTATGGCCGGCTGCTCGACGCCGAGGCTGAAAGCCTCGGCCAAACCACGGTGCTGGCCTTCGAGACCGAAGGCCTGCTCGGCACCGGGGCGGCGCCGGCGGCTCTCTCCTACCTCTTCCACAGGATCGCCGGCCGGCTGGACGGAAGGCCGACTCTCGTCATCGTGGACGAGGGCTGGCTGGCGCTCAGCGATCCGGGGTTTTCCAAACAGCTCGCCGAATGGCTGGTCACGCTGCGCAAGAAGAACGCCAGCGTCGTCTTCGCCACCCAGTCGTTGGCCCAACTCGAGAAGAGCACGATCGCGGCCGAGATCATCGATTCCTGCCACACCCGTATCCTGCTGCCGAATGACCGCGCGATCGAGCCGCAGATCACCGCGATCTATCACCGCTTCGGGTTGAACGACAGGCAGATCGAGATCATCGCACGGGCCATGCCGAAGCGGGACTATTATGCCCAGTCCCGCCGTGGCAACCGTCTGTTCGAACTCGGCCTCGGCAAAGTGGCGCTGGCGCTGTGCGCCGCCTCCGCCAAGTCCGACCATGCCCGGATCGAAGCGGTGCTCGCCGAACATGGGCGCGAGGGTTTCCTCGCCGCCTGGCTGCGCGCCAACGACCTCGATTGGGCAGCCGACCTCATCCCCGACCTCACCAACCTCGACGCGCTGACGCCGGCGCTCGAACACCTCATAGAGGAGATTTTCGTATGACCCCTCGTCGCTCGTTCCTTCGCGCCGCCCTGCTCGCTGCCACCATTCTGTCGGTACCGGTGGCGCTCTTTCCCGTCGCCATTACTCCTGCCTATGCGCTGTTCGGCTTGGGACGCATCGTCTTCGATCCGTCCAACTATGCCGAGAACGTTCTGCAGGCGGCGCGGGCACTCGAGCAGATCAACAATCAGATCCAGAGCCTCCAGAACGAGGCCCAGATGCTGATCAACCAGGCGCGCAATCTCGCAAGCCTGCCCTATTCCTCGCTGCAACGAATCCAGCAGTCGGTCGAGCGGACCCAACAGCTCCTCGGGGAGGCGCAGCGGATCGCCTTCGACGTGCAGGAGATCGACCGGATCTTCTCCGACCAATACTCCAACATGGACCTCACCGTCTCTGACCAAAAGCTTGTCGAGCTGGCGCGAGAGCGATGGGGTAACACCGTCGGCGCCTTGAAGGACGCCATGCGCGTCCAGGCGGGCGTGGTCGGCAACATCGAGACACAGCGTGTAGAGCTCTCCAATCTGGTTGGCGAAAGTCAGGGCGCGACCGGCGCACTCCAGGCGACCCAGGCCGGCAACCAGATCCTTGCCCTCCAGGCACAGCAACTCACGGACCTGACGGCACTGCTCGCCGCCAATGGTCGGGCCGACGCTTTGTCGTCCGCCGAGCAGGCCGCAGCGGCCGAACAGGGCCGCGAGCAGCGCCGCCGCTTTCTCGAACCGGGTGCCGGCTACCGGCCCGGAAACGCCCAGATGTTCCGGGGCGGAAACTGAGCTCAAACGGAGGGGGCGATCATGGACGGCAAAATGCTTGCGCGCCTCGCGGCCGTCGTCGCCATCGCCGTGGCCGTCACGGCCGCGGCGACCCATCTCGCGCGCGACGGGAAACCGACCGGACCGCAATCATCTCCACCCACCGCCATCGATACTCCGCGCCCCGATCCCCTGCGAGAGACGCTCGGGCGTTGTCGGGAGATGGGCGAGGCCGCAACGCGCAACCCCGAATGCCTCGCCGCATGGGACGAGAACCGCCGCCACTTCCTTTCGCCGACACCAGGGAACTAGTCCATGGAAGGCGCGGGCGTCATCGATCGTTTCCTCGAGGTTTTCACCTCCTACATCGACAGCGGTTTCGGCCTGCTCGGCGGTGAAGTCGCTTTCATTGCTTCGACGCTTATCGTCATCGATATCACACTCGCCGCCTTGTTCTGGGCTTGGGGCGCCGACGAGGACATTGTTGCGCGCTTGGTCAAGAAGACGATCTTCGTCGGCATTTTTGCCTATCTGATCGGCAACTGGAACAGCCTGGCCAGCATCGTCTTCGACAGCTTCGCCGGTCTTGGCCTAATGGCATCGGGCACCGGTTTCTCGGTTGCGGATCTGATGCGTCCCGGCCGTGTCGCCCAGACCGGATTGGATGCCGGCCGGCCGCTGCTCGAATCCATTTCCGATCTGATGGGCTATTGGAGCTTCTTCGAAAACTTCATCCAGATCGCCTGCCTGCTGTTTGCCTGGGCGCTCGTGCTGCTCGCATTCTTCATCCTGGCCATCCAGCTCTTCGTCACGCTCATCGAATTCAAACTGACCACATTGGCGGGATTCGTGCTGATTCCGTTTGGCCTCTTCAGCCATTCCGCCTTCATGGCCGAGCGGGTGCTTGGCAACGTCATCTCCTCGGGGGTCAAGATTCTGGTACTGGCCGTCATCATCGGCATCGGATCGACCCTGTTCGGCGAGTTCACATCCGGCTTTGGTGGCGAGGAGCCGACCATCGACGACGCCATGGCCATCGTGTTGGCGGCGCTTTCGCTCCTCGGTCTCGGCATCTTCGGACCGGGCATCGCCAACGGCATCGTCTCCGGCGGACCGCAGCTCGGCGCGGGCGCCGCAGTGGGGACCGGCCTTGCGGTGGGCGGTGCTGCCGTCGCCGCGGGTGGCGCCACGATGCTCGCCGCCAGGGGCGGGCGAGCTGCCTTGTCGGCGAGTGCCGCTGGCGTTCGGGGCGGCGCCACGTTGGCTGGTGGCGCTTCGACCTCCTATTCTCTCGCCTCTGCCGGCGAGACCGGATCGGCCGGCATTGCCGCGGGCCTCGGCGGTGTCGCGCGTGCCGCCGGCGGGGCAGCAGCCGCCCCGCTCAAGCGCGCCGCATCGCGCGCCTCCGAAAGGCTCAGTTCCTCCTTCGACTCTGGCGGCAGTTCAGCCTTCGCAGCCACCGGCGGCTCGTCGTCGATGGGCACAGTCGGTGGGGGCGTCCCCGATCCGCCCGCGTCACCCACCTCCACAGAAGACCCGCCAGCCTGGGCACGCCGCATGCGCCACAGCCAGTCCGTGAGCCACGGCGTCACGGCCGCCGCGCACGCCGTCCGCTCTGGTGACAACCACGGCGGCGGTGCCTCCGTCAGCCTCTCCGAAAGAGACAGATCATGACCTTCTTCAAGCGAGCCACGACACACTACGGCAAGACGCCGGAACCCGAGACACCCTACCAGCGGGCGGCTCAAGTCTGGGACGAGCGAATCGGCTCCGCCCGCGTTCAGGCACGGAACTGGCGGCTGATGGCCTTCGGCTGCCTGATCCTGTCGGCCGGCTTAGCCTGTGCTCACGTTTGGCAATCGGCGCGTGGAACCGTCGTGCCGTGGGTGGTCGAGGTGGACCGCACTGGCGAGGCCCGCGCGGTCGAACCCGCCACCGCCGATTATCGGCCGACCGATCCGCAGATCGCCTTCCATCTGGCGCGCTTCATCGAGCAGGTCCGCGGCCTGCCCGCCGACCCGATCGTCGTTCGCCAGAACTGGTTGAGGGCCTATGAGTTCACAACCGACCGCGGTGCAGTCGCCCTCAACGACTATGCGCGCTCAAACGATCCGTTCACCCGTGTCGGCCGCCAGCAGGTTGCGGTCGAGGTCTCGAGCGTGATCCGCGCCTCGCCGAACTCCTTCCGCGTCGCCTGGACGGAACGCCGCTACGAGGACGGCCAGCTCGCCGGCACCGAACGCTGGACCGCCATCCTCACCGTCGTCATCCAGCCGCCGCGCGATGCGGAACGCCTGCGCCGCAATCCACTCGGTGTCTTCGTCAATGCCATCAACTGGTCAAAGGAGCTGGGACAATGAGCAGACCGACGATCCGCAGAGCCGATACTCCGGCTTTCCGCAGTTCCGTGTCCACGCTTGGCGTGCTCCTGATCTCGACCGTGACGCTCGCGGCTTGCGCTACCGCGCCGAAGCCGCCGCAGATCAGCTACGATGCTGACGTCCCGCCGCTACCGGCGATCACCGTCAACACCGACGAGGTGGCGCCGCGGCCGATCCTCGTGCCGCCGGCGTGGACGCCCTCGAAGGGCGGCGATCGCGCGAGCACGACAACTGGCCGCGTTGAGAACGCCAACATCGCGGCGCGTGTCGAGCCGCGCAAAGAGGGATATTACAACGCCATCCAAATCTATCCGTGGAGCGAAGGCGCGCTCTATCAGGTCTATGCCGCGCCCGGTCAGATCACTGTCCTCGCGCTGGAACCGGGCGAGCGCCTGACCGGGACCGGGCCGATCGCGGCCGGCGACACGGCCCGCTGGATCATCGGCGACACCGAATCCGGGGCGGGCATTACCCGCCGCATCCATGTTCTGGTGAAGCCGACGCGCACCGACATCACCACCAATCTGATCATCACGACGGACCGCCGAACCTACATGATCGAGCTGCGCGCCGGCGAGAAGCCCTACATGCCGGCAGTGGCGTGGGCCTACCCGCAAGTCGCGTCGTCGCGGCCCAGCGTTTCGGCCGCACCAATCATCCCGGCCCAGCCCGCGCGCAACTATCGCTACGGGCTGACTGGCGATACCCCACCCTGGCGGCCGGTTTCGGTCTATGACGACGGTCGCCATGTTTATGTCGAGTTTCCGCGTGGGATCGTTCAGGGCGAAATGCCGCCTATCTTCGTCATCGGCTCGAACGGCGAGCCCGAGATCGTCAACAGCCGCGTCCATCAGAACATCCTTATCGTCGACCGCCTGTTCGGCGCGGCCGAATTGCGGCTCGGGAGCGGCAAGCAGCAGCAGACCGTCAGGATCGTGCGCACCGATGCGGTGAGGAGCGGTCTCCGAGAGGGGAGGCGAAGCTCCAATAGGGCGGCTTTTCAACCGACGGACGCCCGGGGCCTTGGTGGAGGGCCTTCGACATGATTGAGACCGACGCAGGGAAGGGGAACGGGGTGCGCGCCGCGACGCAGGATCCTGTCAGCGCGATGCGTCTGCGGGCTGAAGCTCCAAGGGTGACGCGTATTTCACGCCGCGTGCTGACGGGACTCGGTCTCGTCGCAGGTCTCGGCATCGGCGCCGCGCTGATCTATGCGCTCCAGACCGCCGATCGCCAGCACGGCGAGGCGGAGCTATTCACCACCGACCGAAGGCAGACTGCCGACGGCCTGCGGGGCTTGCCTTCCGACTACAGCGGGATTCCGCAGCTCGGCCCACCGCTTCCCGGCGACCTCGGCGGCCCGATCGTCCGCGCCCGCCAGGACGGGCGAGCGGTTCCAGCCGAGGTGCTTCCCGTCCCGCAGACAAATCCCGAGGAACAACGCCGCCTCGCCGACATGGAAGCGGCCCGGACCAGCGAGGTCTTCTTCCAGACCCGAACGCCGGCTGCATCGGGACTTGTCGCTCTCCAGCCCACGCTCGGCGACCCTCCGCCGGCCATCGGTGGATCAGGAAACCAGGACCGGCAGCTCGCCTTCCTCAAAGCCGAGGTCGATCGCCGCACCATTGCAAGTGATCGTGTGGTCGCGCCGGCCTCGCCCTTCGTGCTGCAAGCCGGCTCCGTAATTCCGGCCGCACTCATCACCGGCATTCGTTCCGACCTTCCCGGCCAGATAACGGCGCAAGTCACCCAGCACATCTATGATAGTCCCACCGGCGGCATCCTTCTCATTCCTCAAGGCACCAGGCTTGTCGGCGAATACGATAATGGCGTCGCCTTTGGTCAGCGTCGCGTCCTTCTGGTGTGGTCGCGGCTGATCTTCCCGAACGGTCGCTCCGTCGTGCTGGCGCGCCAGCTCGGCGCGGACACCGCCGGCTACGCCGGCCTCGAAGACGGTGTCGACTATCACTGGTGGGATCTGATCAAGGCGGCCGGCCTCTCCACGCTGCTCGCCGTCGGCGCGGAGCTGACGATGGACGACGAGGACCGACTCATCGCGGCTATCCACGGCGGCGCCCAGGATACGATCAACGACGCCGGCCAGCAAATCATCCAGCGCCAGTTGAAGGTCGCGCCGACGCTCACGATCCGTCCCGGCTTCCCGGTCCGGGTGGTCGTCACGCGAGATCTCGTGCTCGAACCCTATGGAGCAGACCGATGACCAAACTCAAGCTCGGTGCTATTCATGACGACAAACCGACCAAGATCACCGTGGAGTTGCCGGCGGCGCTGCATCGTGACCTCCTAACCTACGCCGAGATTCTGGGCCGCGAGACGGGCCAACCGGTCGGCGATCCGGCCAAGTTGATCGCCCCGATGGTGGGGCGCTTCATGGCGACCGATCGCGCATTTGCAAAGGCGAGGCGGAACCCTCAGCCCCCGATGTCTGCAAAGGCTTAGCGCTCCCCAGCAGCTTGAAAAATACACCGGCGCCCGATTGTCGCCTTAGCCATACGGCGTACCAGTGAGCCACATGCCGCGGGGTGTGTGCCGACCGGATTTTTGTCGACGCGAGCGCGGCTATTTCCTCGTCGGACAATGCCGATCCCTGCAAAATCGTGCGGAGCTTGCCCAACGTGGCTGCGTTCGCAGGCTCCGATTGCTTCAGCAGATTTGCGATGTGCGTTCCGAGGTTTACCCAGCTCCATTCACCGGACCAGCTAATGTCACTGACGAGGTAATTTTCCTCCTTCTCACGTGTCGCTTTCGAAAGCTAGAAGCGAATCTCCTGAAGAAGGAAATCTGTGACGGGATGGTGTCCCATGGCGTGGTGTAGCTGGCGGCATTGGTCGCCATGCTCTCCGGCATTGCCGGGCTGATCAGCGCGCCACTGCGGGCAGGCTGATGAGCGGATCATCGCTCAACTGGCCGACGCTTTCCAGTGTCATGTATCGGGCCCTCTGGACGGCCCATTCATCGTTCTGTTCCAGCAGCAACGCGCCCACGAGACGGACGATGGCGTCGTCGTTCGGGAAGATGCCGACCACGTCGGTCCGCCGCTTGATCTCGCCGTTGAGGCGCTCGATCGGGTTCGTGCTGTGGAGCTTTGCCCGGTGCTCCTTCGGGAAGGTCATGTAGGCGAGCACGTCGGGCTGGGCGTCGTCGAGGATGGCGGCGAGCTTCGGCACCTTCGGGCGGATCTGATCGGCGACGGCACGCCACTGGGCGCTGGCGGCCTCGGGTGTCTCCTGGGCGAAGGCGGTGGCGATGAAGGCCGAGACGACGCGACGGCCGCTCTTGCCTGCGTGCGCCAGCACGTTCCTCATGAAGTGGACGCGGCAGCGTTGCCAGGTGGCCGAGAGCACCTTGGTGACGGCCGCCTTCAGGCCTTCGTGGGCATCGGAGACGACGAGCTTCACCCCGCGCAGGCCTCTGCGGGTGAGCTTGCGCAGGAACTCGGTCCAGATCGGCTCGGCTTCCGACGTGCCGATCTCCATGCCCAGCACCTCGCGCCGGCCGTCGGTGTTGACGCCGACGGCAATGATGACGGCGACAGAGACGATGCGGCCGCCACGGCGCACCTTCAGGTAGGTCGCATCGATCCACAGGTATGGCCAATCGCCTTCGATCGGCCGTTCGAGGAAGGCCTTCACCTTGCCGTCGATCTCCTCGCACAGCCGGCTGACCTGGCTCTTCGAGATGCCGCTCATGCCCATGGCCTTGACCAGGTCGTCGACCGACCGCGTCGAGATGCCCTGGACATAGGCTTCCTGGATGACAGCCGTCAGTGCCTTCTCGGCCATGCGGCGCGGCTCCAGGAAGCCTGGGAAGTAGGATCCCTTCCTCAGCTTCGGGATGCGCAGCTCGACGGTGCCGGCCCGCGTCTCCCAGTCCCGGTCGCGATAGCCGTTGCGCTGGGCGGTCCGCAGTGGCGACTTCTCGCCCCAGGCGGCGCCGGTTGCGGCGCCCACCTCCATCTCCATCAGCTTCTCGGCGGCAAAGCCGATCATCTCGCGCAGCAGATCGGCATCCGCCTTCGCCGGGAAATCAGTCCACCGGACTGATTTCTAGTCCGGCTCAGTCTCCACGAGCGCGCGCAGGTTCATCATGTCGTCGGTCATCGGTGTTCCTTCCAGTGAGGACTTGGCTTCGACAACCAGACCCTACCGGAAAGCGCCGATGACCACCGCGCTACCCAGCTACACCACACCAGGGACGTCACCCCGCATCCCGGCCCTTCGCCTGTTCCGCTGTAATCGAATGAACAGTTCAAATGGCGTGGGCTGAGCCGATAATATCTTCGCTCAACTCATGGCGAGGTCAACAGCTATGCTTTTGCCAAGGCAATAATCAGCCACTTGGGAAGGACGCGGCTGCCGAACCCCAGATCTAGATCGCCGAAAACGCTTCGCTACCGCTCCGCTACCCAGCCTTCTCCT
Organism: Mesorhizobium australicum; assembly: GCF_900177325.1. Taxonomy (NCBI): domain Bacteria; kingdom Pseudomonadati; phylum Pseudomonadota; class Alphaproteobacteria; order Hyphomicrobiales; family Phyllobacteriaceae; genus Mesorhizobium; species Mesorhizobium australicum. Next base: position 1,965,802 of record NZ_FXBL01000004.1, read on the forward strand.
CAAATACAATTCAAATTGCCCGTTCCCGCTGAATATATCCGAAGTTTTCGTATCCTATTCATTAATCTGTGGCTTTCTACTTGGGGGCGAATATGAAATTCAGATTCCTCGAATCTGGATCCGGGAACGTTGCGGCGATTCTCCCGATCGCCACATTCCGCTCATGATGGCATTTTCCGGCGCGCTCGATGTGGTCAACCTCCAGCGCAAGAGTGTCGAGCTTCAGAATTCACTCGATTCCGCAGCCCTGGCGATCGGGACGGTCTACTATTCCGGCATGACGACGGCGGAACTCGAGGCGCTCCGCAAAGACGTCTTTTCCGCCAACATGCTGACTGCCGAAGGGGTGCCTTCCGAGTTCGAATACGAGGACGCGGAAGTCAGCCCGCTGACGGCCACCGCGGAGGCGGATGGACCGGACAACTACATTACCGTCGCGTCGCATCTGACCCTGGAGCCGCTGGTACGCTGGTCGTTCGAATGGAGGAGCGCGAAAAGCAGCGTCGTGCGCGTGGAACCCGGCCGGTCGGCATGCGTCCTGGCTCTCAATGGAAGCGCCTCCTCGTCGGTCAAGATTCAGGTTTCGAAGCAGATGGACATGGAGGGCTGCGTGCTGGCGGCCAATTCGAAGTCCGACTCGGCAGTGACGCTCGATGGTGCGGCCAACCTCAAGGCCGAATGCGTGCTCACCTCCGGACGGACGTCGGGGCTCGGCGTGGCCGATCTCGAGTGCCCCGAAGTGCTCGAGAAGCAATATCCGTCCGTCGATCCGCTGGCCGGGGTCGAGCCGCCCAGCTATACGAGCTGCCAGTCCGTTCCGGAAGGAAAGACCAAGACCCTTTCTCGGGGGACCTATTGCGACAAGACGATTTCGGGAGAAGTGACACTCGAAGCGGGCGTCTATATCCTCCGCGGCGGCCGCGTGAATCTCGGCGGAAACGGTTTCCTGAGAGGCGCGGGCGTGACGATCTTCCTGATGGACGCGGAGTTCACCATCAACGGGAACGAGATCGTACAGCTCTCTCCGCCGGAAACCGGCCCCTATGCGGGCATTACTATCTACCAGCCGAAGAGCAACACCAACGGTATCGATCAACGGAACGTCCGGTTCCTTCGTCGACGGCTTCCTCTACGCGCCGGGAGCCCATGTCTCCTTCACCGGCAATGCCGGCGCGACCGCCGATGGCGAATGCCTGCGCATCGTCGGAGATACGATCGAGTTCAACGGCAATTCCCGGTATGGGGCAAACTGCGAGGGTAAGCTCGGCGACCACGCACTCACCGCCGGGCGCCATATCTCGATCGTCAGATAGTGTCGCGCAGGGGCGGGCAAAGCTAGCTGGCTCTATAGTTTCGGTCATTCGAGCCGGCTTCAGCGATGCTGCCATGAGCCCGCTTTGCTCGCAGCCAACCGCAAGGCTCACTCAAGGTCCATGGCAGATGATGTAGTGGGGAGCATCTTAACCCCGGAGGGTTATGCTATGACCGCTAAATCGAAGATAAATGCGCCGACCATCACGCAGGAGCATGCGGATTATCTGAGGCAATGCGAGTTCTCTTTGGAACCGTCCGTCAGGAAACTGTTTGATCTGGCGACTGCTGCCGGTTGGACGGGTGAGCATACCGCGCTATCGATAGCCCGGATCGCAGCTCAGCGATGGCGGGAGGCCTTCCGGAACTGAATTAGGCGCAAAGACACGGCCGATCCATCACGCACGCCATCGGGGCAACTTGCTCTGTAGTCAGAGCGGAGATCCTTGAGCCGCGCCTCGTCAGGCAAAAGCCGCAGCGAGCCTGGACAGGCGGTGTCGTAGTCGGCCCAGCCGGACCGGAAGAAGATCGCCTTGTGCTTGGCGACCTGAGCGAGAAGCTCGAAATCGGTGGCGGCGGCTTTGCCTTCGTCGGTCTCGAAGTGCATGGCGAGATCGTAGTAGTGCCGCGAGAAATACTGCGATGTCGAGGACTCGGTCGGACGATGCGCCTCGGCATGCAATGCGGTCGCCTTCTCCCAGAAGGTGCGGCGGGCGGAGAGGACGACGACGGTGCTGTCGGGGTTCTCGAAGAAGTCGGGATAGTCATCCGCCGCATAGGGGCGGATGACTCGTTCTTCCGTAGGCTAGGGATCTCCGCGAGCCCCGAGTTCGAGCTTCACCCGAGGCGTGATGTACCCCATGCGCTCGTATTCGGCGGCGGCGAGCGCGGTGGGGTAGTGGAAGTTCACCGTCTGCGCGTCGGCGCCGTCGATCTCCAACGACCATTCGCCGTTGGTCTGTTCGCCGAGCTGCCGGACGGTCGAAGCGCGGAGTGCGGGAAAAAGCTTCTTGGCGATGTGCAGTTCGACGTCGCGAACCAGGTCGTCGATGAGCTGCCCGACCTTTTTTCTGCTCAGGCCTTCCTTCTCGGGATCTCGGTCCCCGGTATAGCCAAGGTCGGCTCGATCGAAGGACAGGTCGATGTCCTCCGAGAAGCGGCGGATGGCATTGAAGGCCTTGGAGAGCGATGTGCCACCTTTGAAAACGAGGGTGGGCGCGTCCTCGGGCTGTTCGAACAGGCGGCGCAGAGTCCAGCAGACCCAGAAGTCCTTTTCGATGATCGTGTCCGCACGCCCCGAGTCGCGCCGGTTTCTCCGAACAGGGCGGCACGGTCTCGAGCGGGGAGCAGGGCGACCTTATCCATCCAACTCGCCCGACACCGTGTTTGCGATGGAGACGAGCGTCGGCCGCATCCAGGCAGGCGCCTGGACGGCTGTGGATCCCAGCGTCTTCTTGTCGTTGGCCGACAGGCGACGGGCTGCGACCTGCGCCACGTCCGCAGCACGGACGGGCCCAACATGACGAAGGGCCTGTACTACGGTGCCAGCCGGACTGCCCGGAGCGATGAGGTGCTTGGGCGAAGCATGACGAAGATCGACTACGCGCTTGCCAAGCACGACGCGCCGGGAAGGTCCGTCGGTCAGGTAGGTACTCTTCGCCGGAACCTGGGTTGAGAGGCCGAGCGCATTGGCCGCGCGAGCGCCGGCGATCTGCACTTGCGATCCTGTCTCGCGCGCCAGCGCCTGGGCCACGTCGTCGGGCGTCGGTGAAAGCGGGCCGAGATTCGGATGAATCTTCGGGAAATCGTAAAGGCCCCGGGTCAGACGGCGGAGCTGCCCACCCTTGGCCAATCGCGAAAGCGCCTGGTCGATCGCCGACCGCCCCGCCACGTCCAAGAAGTCACTGGGCGTGAAGACGCCGCCACGCCCCCGTGCACGGGCCCGCTTCATAATCCGGTCAGGAACTGAGGTTGCTTGCGTTTTCATGCGTCAGAAAATAGACCATCTTTTTCTGACATTCAAGTAGGACCTCGCGCGCCTCGTGGCTGATTGCCCGAGAACCCTTCGCATGGGCCGCAGTGATGGGCCGTAGCGCAGATCTCGCCACCGACCGGCAGATGTGCTAGAAGACTGACGGTGCTTTCCCCGGCGGCGAGTCTGGGGAAGCCGAGCGAGAATTTTGGCCTCTGAAGGGTGATTGGTCCCGATAGATGCCGACACCCCAAGAATAATTTCTGGGGCATATTTCCCTTTAAAATCAATACCGTAACTTTTTGACGGCCCCCATGGCGGCGCCTTGGTGGGCAAGCGAGAAATTGTCGTTTTAAATCAGCATGTTAGGTGTGATCTGAACAATCGAGTGGGAATGAATTAGGTCGTCCACAAAGAGAGTGCAAAGCTGCTTGGTGACGTTCCTCGGCGTTCACCGGATGCGGCGACCGCCGACGACCTGCGCCGGTTCCAGATGGAGATCGTCGCAGCGCCGGTAACCATACGTGTCAGCCTGCGGACTGGCCCTTTAATTTCGGGGACGCGCGATAACCAGATAGCCGTAGCCGCGGTCGGCTGGCAGCGCGCTGCATGCCAGGTCGTCGATGAGCGCCAGCGCTTTCGAGTTCGTGACGACGGTCTCCGGCAACATGCTTTCGCTCGTCAGCCGCTCGACCACATAACCAGCCTCGTCAAGATCGGCATAGATCTCGCCCCGACGGAAAAGGTGGTAGAAGAGCGGAACGGTGCCTGCGTCGGACACCCGTTCGTACTGGATGTCGCCTTCCTCGAATTCTCCGGTGTGCACACGGGGCGCGTATCGGGCCTGCTCGGCCCGGAAACGCCGCATCGCATTGGGCAGGCCGAGAACCAGGTGTCCGTGCGGCGATAGCGCGTCGCGCAATTCCAGGAGCAGCGCCAGGCGCCGAGAGCGGCCGGCCACATGGCCCAGCACACCGAAGCCGAGCAACGCCACGTTGAAACCACCATCGTCGCTGATCTCGGCACGATAGGTCGCATCGCCTGGTTCGCATATGACAACGCGGTCGGCGAGGTTCATGTCGCGCGCTCGGTTCGCCAGCGTAAAGCGTGCGGTGGTGCTGATGTCGACGGCAACGACATGAGCCGCGTGCGATTTCGCCAGGCTCAGGCAATAGCGTCCCTCGCCGGCGCCGTAGTCGAGAAGGCGGCCTTCGATGGGAAGAAGCTGTTCCAGCGTGCGCAGGGTTCGCCTGTTTGGCCGGGGGTAACGCGACCGGTAGAGGCCGGAGGCGAAATAAGTGTCATAGCTCTTGCCAATGTCGACCTTTTCGCTGGCGCCCGGTTTCGCGTCCGCACGAGGCGCCGTCTTCTTCATCGCCATCGTTCGCCCTCTTCAATCCTTGAATGTCAGGCGCAGCTCGGCTCGGTTGCTCACCGTTCGCGTCCGGACGCCGTCGGCAAGGCGACCGATCAGATAGCCGGCCATGTGGCGCGGGGCATCGACATCCTCGATCATCTCTTCCGCGCTGGGGCGGCGGTTGGAGAGTTCCGGCAGTGTCCCCTTGTAGCGAACGAAGATCGTCAGGTTGTGCTCGTTCAGCTTGGTTTCGATCTCGATCGCCTCGCAGTCGTCGGCGAGCAAGTGGTTGTCCATCAACAGTTCGAAGGTCTGCCAGGAGGCGAGTTCGGCTCGTCTGACCGACTCGTGACGTGCCCCCCAGATGCGGCCCTGGCTTTCGATGAATTCGATCATTTCCTCGAAATGCGTCGAGGCCACCGTGAAGACCCTGCGGGTGCGGCGGCCGATGCCGATGCGGAAAATGGACTGGAGGGTGACCGCCAAAGTCAGCACAAGCGCGAACTGGGAAAAATCGATATAGCGGGCGACCGGGAGCATCTTGTCCAGGCTTTCCCGGATGCCGTCATAGGTCAGGAAGACAAGCAGCGGTATGCCGATGGCCAGCGTGCGGCGGTTGTCCAGCATCCGCAAGCCGATCATCTGGATGCCGCCGATCGTGGCGAAAGATGAGAGAAACAGGAAAAGTGCGCCGAGCACTTCGGGAGGCAGGATCATCCACGCGACGATGATCTTGGGGCAGAGGGCGATCACGACCAGCAAGCCCGCGGTCCATACGGCGAGATGGCGGCTGGTACACCCGGACGCGAGCGCCAGGCTCGCCGCGCCGCCGCTGGCGACCATCGGCAGCGCATTGATGGCGGAGGCGAATATCTGCGCCAGCCCCTCGGCGCGCACGCCGCGGCCGATGGACTCGAAATCCGGTCGCGAGAAGTCGGCGTCGTTGAAGCGTTGCGCCGCAATCTGCACGCCCATGGAGGTCAACGATAGCGAGAAGCCGGTGACGATGGCCGGTACCAGCAAGTCCGGGTCGAACTGCCAGCCGAACTGCTGCAGGGAGGGCAGGCGAAAGAAGCTGGCGCTGTCGAATACCGCGAGATCGGAAGGCAGCACGATGCCGGCCGCAAAACTGAGAACCAGTCCGACTCCCAGCCCCGTGAGGGTGGCGAACAGGCGAAGACTGCCCTTTACCCAGACATTGCAGATGACCATCACCGCCAGCGTCGCTGCCGCGATGCCGATGCGCTGGGGGGAGGGCGCAGCCCCGTCAGCTACTGAAAAAATCAGCTTCAAGCCGATGACGCCAATGCCGGAACCGATCAGCAGCATGGCAAGGCCAGCCACCTCCACGGTGAAGATCGCCTTCAGGCGTGGCAGGATGAAACTGAAGATGATCATCGATAGGCCGCAGATCGCAAACATGCCGAAGCCTCCGCCAAGGCCTGATGTCGTCGTGGCGAGGGCAAGGATCGGCAATACGGAGGTTGTGCTTTGGACCGGAAGAAACATTCCGGCCCCGATCCCGAAGCGACCCAGCGACTGGAGAAGCAATGCCGCTGCCGAATAGATCAGGCCGCAGGCCGCGAGATTGAGGAATTGGGCGTGATCCATGCCTGTGGTGCGGGCAAACAGGGCGGGCACGGCCATCAAGGCGCCGAGGAAGGCGGCCTGCTGCAGCGCCAGACCGAGCGCGAAGCGCGCAGGCGGCACTTCGTCTATCCAATAGAGGAGAGTGTCCGGACGGCGCATCGACAGTCTTCCGGGCTGGTCGGTCGGTTGGACGTTTAACTCACAGGAAACAGGGTGCTCTCGCCCGCCCTGGTCTGCCACAGATCTCCTGTCTCGAGGTCGAACCACCAACCGTGCAATTGCAACGTTCCGGCATCCACGCGTTCGCGCAGCCACGGATAGGTCAGCAGGTTCTTGAGAGATCCGGCGATGGCCGCCCGCTCCACCAAGAAGGCGTTTTCCCGCAGCAGATCCAGCGAGACTTCGCGTCGCCCGCCCTGGGTCTTGGGGTCATTGACGTGCAGCCTGCAGGCATCGAGGGCGATTTCGACCCAGTCGTTGATGAAGTCGCGCGCCATGCGCTGCCCGCCAGCGCCGTTGATCAGCGCCTTGATGCCCCCGCAATGAGCATGGCCCATCACGACGATGTGGTCGACCCCGAGGTCGCGGACCGCATATTCGATCGCCGCGCCCGTGCCATGCAGCGACGGACCCGGCTGATAAGGGGGAACCAGATTGGCAACGTTGCGCACTGTGAACAGTTCGCCAGGTTTCGCGCCCGACAGGATCGCCGGATCGACGCGGCTGTCGGAACACGAGATCATCAGGGTTGCCGGCGCCTGGCCATCCTCGACAAGCGACTGCATGAGGCCAGGTTCACGCCCGTAATGGCTGGCCTTGAATGCCATGATGCCCGCGGTCAGGTGGCTGATGTCGCGGCAGGTGCAGCCCGGAGGTCGATCTACGCTCACATTCGTCCCCTGTGCCGGTCATCGGATGAGAGGCCCGTAGACAGAACCGCCATCCTGCCGCGGAGGCAGGTTCCGCGGCTGTTGCAGCCAAGACATGGAATGTGGAGAGAAAACGTGAAGATTTTGTTCAGAAGTGCAGCGGAAATCCGGCAGCACGCCGATAGAGATGGCTGCTGTTCGTCACCTCGCCTTGAAGCCGGCTCGACGCCGGTACCTGAAGAAGACTATGAGCACCGGCGTTAATTTTCCGCATCGTCGGCGAGCTCCGAGGGGGCTGCCATGGCCGGCGATTGCCCACCCTCGTCTGCGGATCGACGTTTTGTCGTCCTAACGGAACACTTCGCTTCCAGTTTGAGTGGGATATTTACCATTCAGAGACACTTTGTCTTTCAGAGACAATTGTCCTTTCCGAGGTTCAACAGGAAGCAGGTTCGTCATGGGCATCACGTTTGAAAGGGTGGGCAATGCGACCGTCGCCAGCTTGCAGGGGCGGCTCGACAGCAGCAACTCCTCCACCGTCGAGACTGAACTCTTCAATCAGCTGGGCGATGGCGGCTTCGTTCTGGATGTGAGCAAGCTCGATTACATTTCAAGCGCGGGTTTGCGGGTCGTTCTCGTCGTGGCCAAGCGCCTGAAACAGTCGGGCAGCGCCTTCCTTCTAGCTGGCATGCAGCCGCATATCCGGGATGTGTTCGAGATTTCCGGCTTTCTCAGCCTTCTCGCCGTGGCGGAAAATCGCGACGAGGCACTGACGCGCGTCTGATCAGGACTGGTTGCTGCGCGGACCATTGTAGCGGATGACAAGGCAAGTAATGTCGTCCGACTGTTCGGCCGCGCCAACGAAATTACCGACGGCGTTCGTGACATCGGCAAGCACGAGTTCGACGGTCAGCCTATGCGCGTCGGTCAGTGCGCTCCGCAGACGCGCTTCGGTGAATTCCCTCCCGTCGCCGTCCATCGCCTCCGATATGCCGTCGGTATAGAGAAATAGCGTGTCACCCTCCTTCAGCATCACGCTCTTTTCCGCATAATCAAGTCCAGGCGCCACCCCCAGCGCCACGCCTCCGGTGCGCGGCAGGTCCTGTACGCTGCCGTCCAGGCGGCGGATGACCATGGGTGGGTTGTGCCCGCCATTGGCATAGGTCAGCGTGCCGGTTTCCGTGTCGAGAATGCCGTAGAAGGTGGTTACGAACAGGTCCATCGGGTTCTGACCGCACAGCATCGTGTTCGCCGCCGCGAGGCAGGTGCCGGCCGAGCGGTTCTCGCGCGCGCTGGATTGCAGCACGGTACGGGAGATCGCCATGAAAAACGCCGCCGGCACACCCTTGCCCGAAACATCGGCGATCACGATACCCAGATGGCGGTCGTCGATGGCGAAGAAATCGTAGAAGTCGCCGCCAAGCTCGCGTGCGGGAATCATCGTCGCGTTGCCCGCATAGGAAGGGTGCGCGGGCAGCCCTTGCGGCAGGATTGCGGCCTGAAGCGAGCGTGCCGCATCGAGTTCCGCCTCGACCCGGCGTTTGGATTCCTCCAGCAGTCTGTTCTTCTGCTCCAATTCCGTTGTGCGCGCGCGGACCTGGGCCTCGAGATGTTCCTCACGAGCCTGCACCTCGATGGCCATATGCTGGAATACGCGGGCGAGCGTACCCAGTTCATCGGCCCGTCGGGCGAGCGGATTCAGGCTTTCCGGGCGAAAGACGCGACTGTCGACTTGATTTGCGGCCGCGGTCATTGCGGAGACCGGGCGGGCGATGCGGCCGGCGAACAGTCCGGCGACGCCGACGCCGACCGCAAGTACGAGACCTGCGGCAAGCATGCCGTAATAGAGATAGTCGAGCAGCATGTCCTCCAGCCGCTGCGTCGACATCGACAGAACGGTTGCACCAATGGTGATGCCGGCCGTATCGCGGATAGGCGCGGCCACGAGAAGACGCGCTTGCCCGAAGTCGAAGTCGGCGGCGGTGCCTTCGATCGCCCTCGCCGCGAGCCTGCCGGCTGTCTCCGGCATGTCGTCGCCCACCGAAGCCATCGATACCTGGGCGTCGTCGAAAACCTGTATCGCCCTCATCCCGTCCCGATTGATCAGCGCAGCCAGGAGCACCGGCAGGCTGTTGGCCGCGCGTACCGGATCGAGAACGGCATCTGGTTGGCCGGCAATCAGCGCCCGTCCGCCGTCGACACGCACGCCGACATAGCGGACGCCGTCGATCGCCCCACCGAGCGGCAGGCGGAAGCGGCGACCGCTCGTCAAGGCATCCAGTGCTGCGCGAGGCAGGCCGTCTGGAAGGCTCTCGCCGCTGACCACCGCTCCATAGTCGCCAACGGAACTTGCCAGCACCGCGAGGTCCTTGTCGACCAGCCAAAGGGAGGAGATATTGCCGCGTGCAGCGACTTCCGCGAGCAGATTGCCGAAGTCCGGACTGGCCTGCGCCGGCATGCTGGCAATGGCGAAAGCCAATGTGGACAGATCGTCGACAAGGACCGACTGCATCTCCTCCAGCGATATTTCGGTGAGGCGGGCGCTTTCGGCGACAATGCGGGCGACGGCTTGCGCCTGCGCCTCGGCCTGCTCGATGAGCGCGTGTCGTCCGAGCCAGCCGAACACGATGCTGATGGTGATGATCGCCAGCGTGATGCAGGCGGCGACCATGAGGATGAGGCGCCGGGTCAGGGTCACGCCGCGCCTCCGTCGGCGGGCACTTTGATCTCTTCCCGTTTTATGGCGATCGTCCCCAATGTCGCGGCGAGATCGAGCTTGCGTTCGAGCGGAGGGGCGCCAGCCATGAGGCGTCGCTCCCCTGGGTGAGGAGATATCCCCTTGATCTTGAACGAGACCGGATAGGGCTTTTGCAAAGCCAGAAACATTTTGTGGGTAACACGATTCATGCGTTTCGACGCATCCTCTCAGCAGCATCGACGTAATTTATGAACGAGTGTGTCCCAAACTGGAGAGAATTTGCAGCCGGGGTGTTGAGAGGTCCACATATGGCGAGATTTGCATTGGTTGCGATTGCCTGGACGTTGATGTGGCCCGCCCAGACGGAGGCGGTTCATGCTGGCACACTGTCGCAAATTGCCGAAAGTGGCGTCCTTCGGGCGGGTACAAGAGCGGATGCCGTGCCGTTTGCCTATCTGGCCGAAGACGGCAAGCCGGAAGGCTTTTCCGTCGACCTGATAGAGGAAATCCGCGCCGCGGTGGAGGCGCGTCTCGGGCGGCCGGTGCGGACGGAACTGAACCGGGTAACGCCGGCGAATCGTGTGCAGATGGTCGCATCCGGCGCGCTCGATATCGTTTGCGAGATCACGACGCCGACTTGGGATCGTGAGAAGCTCGTGGACTTCTCGGTTCCCTTCTTCAGGGATGGCACCCGTATTCTCGCATTCCGCGATACGCTGAAGACCACACCGGAAATAAAGGACATGACGATCGGCGTGGCTGAGGGCACGACGACAGGCGATATCCTGACAGAAGCATTGCCGGGGATAGTGACGCGCTCCTACCCGTCGATGGACGAGGCATTCGCGGCGCTCAGAAGCGGCGAGGTCCAAGGTGTCGCCAATATCGGCATCATCCTGCTCGGCCTGTCGCGAAAGCTGGAGCCGGACCGCAGCGTCGTTCTGCTGCCGCGCACCGAGCCCCTGGGCAACGAGACGATGGCCTGCATGCTGCCGCAAAACGACAGCGAATGGCGGGATTTCGTCAATGCCACCATCATCGGGCTGACGCGTGACCTTGCCGACTATCGCGGCCACTACATGCAGATTTATGACAAGTGGTTCGGGCGCGAGGGTCGACTGGTCTATCCGCTGGACCGTTCCACCCGCGACTATCTGCTGAATGCAAACGTCTGGGCGCGCTAGGATCGGGAACTGCAGAGCGGGCGGTGAATCGACGTTCGTCAGGACAAAACCGCGGGGCAAACGGCCGCCAAGCTTGAAATGTTCACTTTTTGTTCTATTCTGTCGCCCGCGATCCTGTCGGGAGTTCGCAGAATGGAACAACTGTCGTTCGGCCTGCCGGCGCTGCCTCGCGCGACGGTTCGCCTGCTCTTCTTCGCGTTGCGGCCCGATGCGGCCGTGAACGCCGAGGTCGATCGCTGCCTGCCGGTGTGGCGCGGCCGGTTCGGCCTGCGCGGCAAGGCGATGGCGCCCGCGCGCCGGCACGTTTCCCTGCTGGCGCTCGGTCCGCGGACGCGGCTGCCGGCCGGCCATGTCGAGCGCGTGTGCAGCGCGGCGGCCGGCTTCTCGTGCCCGCCGTTCGAAATCCGGTTCGACAGGATCATGCGCTTCGGCGGCAACAACATCGTCCTGACGGGTGGCAACGGCAATCTGGCGACGGACGCCTTCCGGCAGGACCTCGCGACGCGACTGCGGAACGCGCTGCCACCGCAGCACGGCCGGTTCACGCCCCACATGACGCTGCTGCACGACCGCGGGGCATCGTTCGCCACTTCCGAGATCGAGCCGCTGGGCTGGGTCGTTCGCGACTTCGTCCTCGTCGAGAGCTATCGGGGTGAGGGGCTCCATGTCGAAGTCGACCGGTGGCCTCTCGCCGACGGTGCCGCCGTGCCCCCGATCGACGCCCTTGCGGCGACTTGACGAGGATCAAGGTCTTGTTCTGCGTTGTGGCCGAAAGGAGGAGCAAGGCCGATGAGGCCTCCGTTCGGGCGTGTGCGCGGGCGGTCGAGAGAATGCGGGAGAAAGCGAATGATCCTACCCAACGAAACGACCGTCGCGGTGGTCGACGGCACGAGGCTTCGCCTCTTCCGAAACCGGGGCCACGAACCGCAGATCGATCTCTTGGAACTTCCCGAGCCCACGATCGCCGTCGAGAACCAGGGCTCGGGCGGGCGCCATCACAGTTCGACCGCCAATCCCGACACGTCGCGCCTCGCCGAGGACAATTTCGCGGCCGCGGTGGCGGATCACCTCAATCGCCAGGTGCTCTCAGGCGAGATCAGCACGCTTTTCGTCATCGCCGATCCGCGAACGCTGGGAGAACTGCGCCGCCATTTTCATGATACGGTGCGCGCGAAGCTCGTAGGCGATCTCGCAAAGGACCTCACGGCGCAGGACAGGCAGGACATCGAGAGGATCCTCGCCAAGGCATAGACGGGTCATTTCAGTCCGCCGACGCCGAGGCATCGGGGGCTCGGGTCAGGATCGGTCATAACCCCGCGAAAGGAGATCGCAGCATGAACAGGCGTCATCTTCTCGGGGCAATGGCCGGCCTCGCCGTCATCGGCGGCGGTGGCGCCTTCGCCTGGAATAGGGCCACCGGATCGCTCGCCGACTACGAGCGCTATGCGGCTGGCCTTCGCGCGCCGCTCTCCGGGCGGCCGGACCTGAAAAACCTCGTCCGCTATGCGACGCTGGCCGCCAACAGCCACAACACGCAGGCCTGGAAGTTTGCCGCGACGCAGACCACCTTCGGCCTCTTCCCGGACGAGAGCCGCCGCACGCCGGTTGTCGATCCGGACGACCATCATCTCTATGTCAGTCTGGGCTGCGCGGCGGAGAACCTCGCGATTGCGGGCCGAGCCGGCGGATGGCCGGGCGAACTGCTGGCAGCACCGGGTGACGGCAGCGCGATCCGCTACGATTTCGCGGAAGGCGCAGCGCACGCCGATCCGCTGTTCGACGCCATCCCGCTGCGCCAGTCCACACGCGCCGACTATGACGGCCGGCCAGTCACGGCGGCGGATCTGGCAGTGCTGGAGAAGGCAGCCGCGGAGCCCGGCGTCCGGCTGGTCATCCTGACGGAGGAAACGGCGCGGGCGAAACTGCGGGACCTGATCGTCGCGGGCAACGACGCCCAGATGACAGATCCCGCCTTCGTGGCCGAACTGCTGGAGTGGATCCGCTTCAACCCGCGCGACGCCATGCGCACGGGCGACGGGTTGTTGTCCGCCGCGAGCGGCAGTCCGTCCCTGCCGGGGGCGGTCGGCCGACGCCTCTTTCCGCTCGTCGCCACGCCGAAGGGCGAGGCGGACCGCTATGCCCGGCAGGCCGCGTCGACGCCGGCCTTCGCCGTGTTCTTCGCCGAGCGCGCCGACAGCGAGCACTGGATCGCGGTCGGCCGCGCCTGCCAGCGGATGCTGCTGACGGCGACGACGCTCGGGCTTCGGCACGCCTTCGTCAATCAGCCGGTCGAGGTGGCCGCGTTCAGGCCCGATCTCGCCGCGCTTGCAGGCGAGGCGGGCAGGCGGCCCGACCTCGTGCTGCGGCTCGGCTACGGGCCAACGATGCCGTATTCGCCGCGCCGGCCAGTCGAGGCGGTGCTGGCATAGCAGCCTACTTGCCCGCCTTGATGTGCTGCACCATCTGGGTCACCACCGTGCCCCAGCCGTCGTGGAAGCCCATTTCCTCATGGCTCTTGCGGGTCTCGTCGTTGCCGTGGATGGCGATCGCCTTGTAGCGCGTGCCGCTGCCGTTGGGCATCAGTTCGAGGACCGCCGTGAAGAACGGCTTGGCAGAGGGGCGATAGCCGGGCAGCAGCGTGTCGGTGAAGACCAGCCGCTGGTTCGGAACGACCTCGAGGTAGCACCCGATATTCTCGAACTCCTGGCCTTCGGGCGAGCGCATCGTCGAGGCGAAGATACCGCCGGGTCGCAGGTCGATCTCGACCGAGGTAATCGACCAGGGCTTGGGAACGAACCATTCCTTCAGGCTGGCTGGCGTCGTCCACGCCTTCCAGACGAGTTCGACGGGAACGTCGATCTCTCGTTCCAGCACAAGGTCCAGCTTCGGGTCGATCTTGATCACGGACGTCATTCGGCATTCTCCTCTCTGATGGACAAAAGATAATTGTCGAGCCGGTCCAACCGGCGCTCCCAAAGGGTGCGCTGCTTGCCGAGCCAGTCTTCCGCGAGTTTCAACTGCTCGGAGGCGACCTGATAGGTGCGCACGCGGCCTTCCTTGCGCGACCGCACGAGGCCGCAGTTTTCCAGCACCCTGAGATGTTCCATGAACGAGGGCAGGGCCATCTTGTAGGGAGCCGCGAGTTCGGAGACCGAGGCCTGCCGTGCGCTCAGCCGCTCGATGACGCTGCGGCGCGTCGGGTCCGCCAGCGCGCGGAAGATGCCGTCCACCGCGGACGGGTCTAGCATCGATGCGGTCTGCTCCTGCAGCATCTCGAGTGAAGCCCTCCAGCGCTGTCGTGCGCGGAAGCCTCGATACCTCATCCAAACACTTAGGTCAAATCCTAAGTGTTTGTCGGTGGGGATTCCTAAGAAAGTTAGGCACGTGTTAAACTGCTGCACGACGCGCCGGAGCACGACCTGTCCGCTACAGGCTGAAAAGCGTCGGCGCGCACGATGTCCGGAACCAAGATTGCGGGAGACGGTTTCACCATCTCTCAACCGCTAGGGAAGGACGGACAATGGCCCGTGAAGAACAGACCGACAAGACGCCCGCAGAATTGATCGACCGCGCCTGGGATCTCGCCGAATCGATCGGCATCTGCAACTTCAACACCTGGAACGGCCGCGAGCTGCACTCGCGTCCGATGGATGCCAAGGTCGAGCGCGACGAGGAGGCGGTCTATTTCCTAACCGACGTGGAAAGCTACAAGGTCGAGGAACTGGAGCGCTTTCCGGTGTCGACGCTCTCCTTTGCGGACCCGGGCTCGTACAAGTTCGTCACGATGACGGGCAAAGCGAGCGTGTCGAACGACCGCGCAAGGATCAAGGAATTCTGGTCCGACGCCAACAAGATGTGGTGGGATTCGGAGGATGATCCGCGCATCCGCCTCGTCAGCTTCGTCCCCGACGATGCCGAGATCTGGGACAGCCCCGGCAAGGTGATCTCGGGCATCAAGATGCTCACCGCAGCGGTCACTGGCGCCAAGCCGAAACTCGGCGACCACGCCAAGGTCGCGATGTAGCGCCCTCGACATTGGAGCACCGCTCGGCCACCTTCGCACGTCGGAGGTGGCCGCATGCATATCAGGGAATTCGCCGTCGAGACGTGGATGAATGCGCACGAGACGCAGTGCGAGTGGAACCTCGCGGAAACCTGCGTCGCCTCGCTCACCGTGCAGGAACTGCTCGACCTTGTCGGCAAGGGCAATTCCGTCCTCGACGATCTCCTGCCGATGAGGCTCACCTACGGCGCCATCGAAGGTTCGGAGCGGCTTCGCGCGGCGATTGCCTCTCTCTACGAAACGAAATCTGCCTCCGATGTGCGCGTCACCCACGGCGCCGTCGGCGCGAACGCGCTGGTCTATCAGGCGCTGGTCGGGCCGGGTGACGTCGTCGTGTCGGTCCTGCCGACCTATCAGCAGCACTATTCGATCCCCGAGAGCCTCGGGGCCGAGGTGCGGCCGCTCTGGCTGCGCGCGGCGGACGGTTTCCTGCCCGATCTCGAGCGCCTGCGCGAACTCGCGCGGGGTGCCAAGCTCATCGCGCTGACCAACCCGAACAATCCGACCGGCGCGCTGATCGACCGTTCGACGCTGGAGGAGATCGTCGCGATCGCGCGCGGCGCAGGCGCATGGCTGCTCGCCGACGAGGTCTATCGCGGCGTCGATCAGGAGGGCGACGGCTTCACCGCTTCTGTTGCCGACCTTTACGAGAAGGGCATCTCGACCGGCTCCATGTCCAAGGCTTATGCGCTGGCAGGCCTGAGGCTCGGCTGGATCGTTGCTCCGACGGAGGTGCTCTCCGCCGCGATGATCCATCGCGACTACAACACGATCAGCGTGTCGATGATCGACGACCATCTCGCCGCGCTTGCGTTGGAGGCGCGCGACCGCGTCCTGGCGCGCAGCCGCGACATCACCCGTGGCAACCTTGCCATCCTGTCGGACTGGGTTGCTGCCGAACCGCTGATCTCCTGGGTCAGGCCGCGCTCCGGCACCACTGCCTTGCTCCAATACGGCCTCGACATGTCCTCGGTCGAGTTCTGCTCGCGCCTGCTCGAAGGGACCGGCGTGCTCCTTGTCCCAGGCTCCGCCTTCGACATGGACGGACACGTCCGCATCGGCTACGCCAACGCCCCGGACATCCTGCGCGAGGGACTTGCGCGAATCTCGACATTCCTGAAAGGACTTTGATCTTGGCTGCCATGCTCTACGGCTTCAAATCCTGCAGCACCGTCAAGTCGGCGCGCAAATGGCTCGACGACCATGGCGTCGAACACAGCTTCTTTGATTATCGTGTCGACAAGCTCGACCCGAAGGTGGTGGACGACTGGTTCAAGCGGGCCGGGTGGGAGGCTGTGTTCAACCGCAACTCCACCACGTTCAAGGAACTGCCCGAGGCCGAGAAGGAGAGCGTCGACGCAAAGAAGGCCCGCGCCATGATCCTCGCCGAGACCAACCTCATCAAGCGCCCGGTGCTCGACACCGGCAAGACCCTGCTCTTCGGCTTCAAGGCCGACGCCTACGCGGCCGCCACGGGGAAGTAGGGCTAGGCGATGTCCAGAACGGAGAAGCTGATCCGAAAACTGCGCTCCGGGTCGGCGCTTTCGTTCGGGGAACTACAGGCGATACTCGAACTTTTCGGATTTCGTCTGGATCGCACAGGTGGCAGCCACCACATCTATGTCCATCCGCAGGTCACACGGCCTGTGAGTATTCAACCTGACGGAAAGGATGCCAAACGCTATCAAGTCCGCCAGGTTCGGGATATGATTGAAGAATTCCAGTTGGAGCGGATCCGAGATGAATGAAGACTATGCCATCGCGGTCTTCTGGTCGGGTGCAGACAAGGCCTGGATAGCCGATGCGCCGGACCTCAAGTCCTGCTCGGCCTTCGGTGCGACGCCGGAGGAGGCGGTGAGCGAGCTGCGGGTCGCGATGGCTGCGTGGATCGAGGCGGCCAAGGCAAATGGCATGCCGCTGCCTGAGCCATTGTTTCGACAGGCGCTGCCTGCCGCCGAGTAGCTCCGCTCTTCCTTTACGCCACGCCTCTCAAAGCCTGATCACGTTGTTCGGATCGGGCTGCTCGTCCTTCGGTGCCTGGCTGTAGTCGCCGAAGGGGCCGTCCCTCGCCTCGATCACCGCGCGCACGCCCTCGCGGCCGGCCTTGTCGATGAACGCCTTGGCCTCCGGCGTGTTGCGCATCAGACCGTCGAGAATGGGCCCGAGCGTCTGCGTCGATGAGAGACCCATGTTCTCATAGGCGTGATTCACCACCAGCTTCATCGCCGAGAGCTGCGACAGCGGAATCGAGGCAAGCTGCCGGGCGGTCTCACGCACCGTGTCCTCCAGTTGCGCGAATGGAACCGCCCGGTTGATCAGACCGACATCGGCTGCCTCGCGGCCCGACAGCGGCTTGCCGGTCAACGCATATTCCTTGGCCCTGGTCAGCCCCAGCCGGTAGAGCCACATGCCGGAGAGATACGCGCCCCACATGCGCGAATAGGGCGTGCCGATCCGCGCGTCCTCGCTGGCGATGACGATGTCGGCGCAGAGCGCATAGTCCGAGCCGCCGCCGACGCACCAGCCGTGCACCTGCGCGATCACCGGTTTCGGCGAGCGCCAGATCGCCATGAACTTCTGCGTCGGCGCAAGCTCCTGCGCGGTCGAGAAGGCGAAGTCCTTGCCGGCGTCCCACTCTCCGTCGGTGGTGAAATACTGGTCCCAGTGGTGGAAGCCGCCGCCGAAGTTGAACCCGGCGCAGAAGGAGCGCCCCGCGCCGCGCAGGATGATGACTTTTACCGCCGCATCGCGGATCGCCAGCCCGATCGCCCGCTCGATCTCGTCGGGCATCGGCGGCACGATCGTGTTGAGCTCGTCGGGCCGGTTCAGCGTGATCGTTGCGACCGGCCCGTCCGTCGAATAGGCGATTGTCTCGAATGTCATCTGCGCTCCTCCCAAAGCGGATGCAAAAAGACGTTCGGGCGTCTCCTCAGGCCCACTCGCCCTTGCGGAACACCGGCTCGCGGCGGCCGTCGGCGTGCACGCCGTCGATGTCGATCTCGTCCGAGCCGATCATCCAGTCGATGTGGATGAAACTCTTGTTGCCGCCACGTGCCGCGATCTCTTCCGCCGAAAGGTTCGCGCCGCCGACAAAGCACTTCGAGTAGCACTGGCCCAGCGCGATGTGGCAGGCGGCGTTCTCGTCGAACAATGTGTTGTAGAACAGGAGCCCGCTTTTCGAGATCGGCGAGGAGTGCGGTACCAGCGCCACTTCGCCGAGCCGCGACGCGCCTTCGTCCGTCTCCAGCACTTTCCTGAGCACGTCCTCGCCGCGCGAGGCCTTGGCCTCGACGATGCGCCCATCTTCGAAGCGCACCTCGATGTTCTCGATCAGCGTGCCCTGGTGCGACAGGGGCTTGGTCGAGCGCGCGGTGCCCGACACGCGACGCGCATGCGGGGTGGTGAACACCTCCTCGGTCGGGATGTTCGGGTTGCAGGTGATGCCGTTCTTCGCCGTCGAGGCGCCGCCCTGCCATTCGTGCCCGTCAGCCAGCCCGACGACGAGATCCGTTCCCGGTCCCTTGAAATGCAGCGCGGAGAAGTTCCGGCCGTTAAGCCAGGCCGTGCGTTCGGCGAGCTGGGCGTTGTGCGCCTTCCATTCGGCCACCGGATCGTCGCGGTCGACCCGGCTCGCCGCGAAGATCGCATGGGCGAGCTTGGCCACCGCCATTTCCTCGTTGTCCTGCGGGAAGACGAGCTTGGCCCAGCTCGGACCCGGATAGGCGACGATGTTCCAGTTGATGTCGAAGCCGGCGATCTTCTCCAAAGCCGGCTGGTAGGCGATCGAGTTCGCCTTGTTGGCGCGGGCGACCCTGGCCGGGTCCTCGCCCGACAGCAGCATAGGGTTGTCGCCGACGATGGCGAGCCGCGCCGCATTGCCGGCAAAAGCCTTCGCCATGCCCTCGTAGAGCCAGCTCGACGCCCGGTCGAAGCTTTCGTCCGGGCCATTGCGGTAGCGCGACAGCGTGATCTCCTCGTCGGAGAGGAACGGCGTCACCAGTCCTGCGCCCGCCTTGTAGGCGTGGTCGACGATGCGCCGCACCAGCGGCAGCGCGGACACCGGCGCGGTCATCACCAGATCCTGGCCCGGCTCCAGCCTCAGGCCCACCTTCACGGCGACTTCGGCGAGGCGGTCGAGGTGGGCGGGATCGATGATGGCGTGATTGTAGGGATAGTCCATGTCGCACATCCTGGCTGGGGATCGGTCACCCGGATGTGCGACGTCTCGGTCCCGTTCGCAAGGGTGAAATGTGCCTCGTCGGTCAGCCCAGTCCGAAGAAGGACAGCACCGCGAGCACGACCACGACCAGGCCGATAAGGTAGATGATGCCGTTCATGTAAGTCTCTCCATGTGGTGGTATTCCGGTTTTCCAACTGCCTTCGCCTGAAATCGTTCCCCACCGCACGGCCGCCATGCGCTCTGGACCAGCGCTTTTGCGTTGCAACACGCGCGTCTCCAGCTAGGTTGCGCGTCGATGCCGACCTCCTCCGTCTCGCCCTATCGCTACGCCCTCGGCGGCATGATCGGCATGGCCGCCGGCATGGGCATCGGCCGTTTCATCTACACGCCGCTACTCCCCGGCATGATGGAGGAGCTCGGCCAGTCGGCGTCGGATGCGGGCCTGATCGCGTCGGCCAACTTCCTCGGCTATCTCGTCGCCGCAGTGCTCGCCGCCGGCGGCTGGGCACAGGGTCGCGAACGCCCGCTGATGCTGGTCGGCGTCGGCGGCACCGCCGTGCTCGCAGCGCTGATGGCGCTCACCGACAATCTCTTCGCCTTCATGGCGATCCGCTTCCTGGCCGGCATGGCGAGTGCGTTCATGCTCGTCTTCCTCGCGACGATCGTCTTCGGCCATCTCGCCCGGGCCGGTCGGACCGAGCTTCAGGCGCTGCATTTCGGCGGCGTCGGGGTCGGCATTGCCGTTTCCGCGATCGTCAGCGGCGCGATGGTGCTGTGGCATGCGCCCTGGCAGGCGGGCTGGATCTCCGCCGCGGTCCTGTCTGCGCTCAGCTTCGTGGCTGTCCTCCTTCTCGTGCCAGACGGCCCCGTCGCCGCGGCCGAGGCGGGGCGGGAGCCGCCGCTGCCGAAAAGCCCGGCGCTGCGGCGGATGATCCTGTCCTACGGCCTGTTCGGTTTCGGCTATGTCGTCACCGCCACCTTCCTCGTCGCCATCGTGCGGGCGGGCGAGGGCGGGCGCCTGTTCGAATCCGTGGTCTGGCTGGTCACCGGCCTGTCGATCATCGCCTCAACCTGGATATGGAACGCTGCGGCCGCCCGCTTTGGCGCGACCACCGCCTATGCCGTCGGCATGCTCGTCGAGGCGATAGGCGTGATCGCCAGCGTGGCGATCGGCGGCTATGCCGGGCCACTGATTGCAGCGGTGCTGCTCGGTGGCACTTTCGTCGCTGTGACGGCCATCGGCCTGCAGATCGCCCGCCGGCTCGCAGACGCCTCGCCGCGCAAGGCGCTGGCGATGATGACGGCGGCCTTCGGCGTCGGCCAGATCCTCGGCCCCATCGTCGCCGGCTACCTTGCGGACATGACCGGCTCCTATGCCTGGCCGTCGGCCGTGGCGGCACTGGTGCTCGTCGCCTGCGCCTTCCTCGCCTGGGATGCCGGGCGCCGCACCGGCGTCAGGTGACGGGGAGAACGCTTCACGCGTGACCAAAACGTAATGATTGCGGCCATTCCAATCGCCGCATTCTTGTGACTTGATGCGGCCACCGAATCCGCAGTCACAAGGATTTCCCGCCCGTGTTCGTCTCATTCTTTCCCAAGCCGAAGCTGTTTTTCATTTCGGCGGCGGTGTGGAGTCTCCTGCTCGTACTGTTCTGGTTCAACGGCGGCGCGGATCTCGGATCCTATGTAGGCCTGCCGCCGGCCGCTCCCGACGCGGCGCCGATCATCGGCATCAGCGTGTTCTGGTCGAAGCCTTTTCTCTGGTTCTACGTTTACTACGCAGCCGGGGTGATGCTCTTCTATGCCTTCTGGCGCATCTTTTCGCCTCATCCCTGGCAGAACTGGTCGATCCTCGTCTCCGGGCTCATCCTGTTCCTGATCTATTTCTCGGTGCAGGTCTCGGTCGCGGTCAACAACTGGTATGGGCCGTTCTTCGACTACGTCCAGGGCCTGATGTCCAAGTCGGTCCAGTCGACCAATCAGGAATTCTACGCCGGCACGGCGACCTTCGCGTGGCTCGCCCTCATCGGCATGAACGTCAGCGTGGTCAACGCCTTCATCGTCAGCCATTGGGTGTTTCGCTGGCGCACGGCGATGAACGACTACTTCATGGACTATTGGCCTCGGCTGCGCCACATCGAGGGCGCGTCGCAGCGTGTCCAGGAGGATACCATGCGGTTTGCCCAGATCATGGAGGATCTGGGCACCAGCATGGTGCAGTCGATCATGACCCTGATCGCCTTTCTCCCCGTGCTGATCGCGCTCCAGCAGCATGTGAAGGCAGTGCCCGTTTTCGGCGAGATCTCGAATCCGCTCGTGGTCGCCGCAATCGCGTGGTGCCTTTTCGGCACGGTCGCGGTGATGTTGGCCGGTATCAAGCTGCCGGGCCTGCAGTTCCGCAATCAGCGGGTGGAGGCCGCCTACCGGAAGGAACTCGTCTACGGCGAAGACCACGCCGACCGCGCCCAGCCGCCCGTGGCGAAAGAGCTGTTCGACAATGTCAGGCGCAACTACTTCCGCCTTTATGCCCACTACGTCTATTTCAACGTGGTCCGCTACACTTATCTCCAGGCCGACAACATCGTCTCGTTCCTGATCATGGGGCCGGCTCTCGTGGCGGGGACGATCACGCTCGGCCTGATGAACCAGGTGAACAACGCATTCGGCCGGGTGACGAACTCGATCCAGTTCCTGGTCAGCTCGTGGTCGACGATCGTCGAGCTCCTCTCGGTCCACAAGCGCCTGCGCGCCTTCGAGGCCACCTTGTCCGGCGAGGAACTTCCGGAGATCGACCGCCGCTATCTTGAACGCCAGGCGGCAGGCGTGAAGCCCGAGGACCAGCCCGCCTCCTGATCAGCCGCCGGCCGTGGCCGTGTCGGCCGGGCGTTGCGGATTGGCGCGCAGCCAGTCCGCGTAGGACGCGCAGGCCACGTCCGGCCTGACGCAGACCTCGCGTGCGAAGCGTTCCAGCGCGGTCCAGTAGGCGCCGCCGTTCATAGGCTGGAAGTGGAAGCCGATCTGCAGCGGCGTGCGCGCACCGGCAAGCTCCGCCTCGAAGGCGCCCTTGAAGGCCTGGTAGGTGCGCTCGGCGAACTCCTCGGCCTGACCAGCGCGTTCGAAACCGCCGGAATGGCGCACGAAGAGATTGTAGTCCATCGCGATGATGCGCCGGGCCTTCGGCCCCTCGGGGATCATCGGCAAGGAGAACTCGGCGAGTGGGCCGCGCCGCAGCGGCGCCTGCGGCCCGCGCGACACGCCGCTCGCATCGTAGGCGAAACCGGCCTCGGCGAGAGCGGTCGCGAGGCCGGGCGAGGTCGAGAGATAGGGCACGCGGAAACCCTTGAAGCCATGCCGGACGAAGTCGTCCCAGCCGGCCGGGGCGACCGCGCCGCTCGCGGTCCAGGCCTTTTCCATCACCGTCCGGAACGTCCTGAACTCCGCCGCCCAGTCGGCCTGCGACCAGTCCTTGCCGTCGAAATGGCCGCAGGCATGGCTGGCGATGTCGTGGCCCGACTGGTAGGCCGCCCACACATGGCCGAGCCGCGCCTGGACGTCGGCGGCCGTGTCGCCGAAGCCGACATTGGAGCGGCCGGCGCGCTTGCCGGGCGCTTGGTAGCCCGCCTTCGCCTCGGTCGGGATGAAGTAGACGCAGGACAGGAAGTAGGTGAAGCGCGCGCCCGTCTCGTCCGCGAGCTTCAGGCTGCGCTCCCATAGCGCGTTGTCCTTCGCGCCGTCGAAAGAGATGATGACATATTGCGGGGAGGGGCCTGCCGCGGCCGCGGTCGCGAGGGAGAGCGCGAAGGCCGAGACACAGGAACGCACTGCTGATTTCATACCCGACCCGCACTTTTCGTCGTGCGGTCGGTAGCCGCAGAATGTGGCGGCGGCGCGGAAGGCGCATGGCGATCCGCCGGCATGGTTAATGGCGGAGAGCGGGAGGAGACCCTGTTCAGACTCGCGTCAGTCCTCTTCATCGTGCTTCGCCCGGCTTCTCTCTCCGTATAGGGAACTAAGGGTGCCCGAAGGGCGGATGAGGGGCGGCGCGAGCTTTCGAAGGCTGGGCACTGCCCCTCACCGCCGTCATTCCGGGTCCGCGTAGCGGAGCCCGGAATCCAGCGCGCCAACGCTGGTGCATTATCCCGATCTGCGCTCCGACGTGGTCGCGACGGTCGATGAACTGCCTGCTAGCCCGGCGCTCTGGGTTCCGGGTTCCGCTGCGCGGCCCCGGAATGACGGCGCGCGCGATTGTCCTCCCCGTACACGGGAAGGCCGATCTCATCTGCGATGACACTGCGAGAAGGGGAGAAGGACGCGTCTCAGGACGTGTCGAACAGCTCGACCGGGACCGAGGCAGCTGTTGCAAGTCTTTCGATGAACGCGCCGAGCCTATCGATCGCGCCGCCCTCATTCCCCGCCTCGTCGGAGGCTTGCCCCCGATGCAGGAACGACAGACGGCACAGATGCGCCGCTATGGCCCGCATGTAGAGCCCGAATGCCCTGAGCGAATCGGCAAGGTCCTCCGCATCGAAGGGAGTGCTGCCGAAGCCGGCCGGCATCGGGACGGGCGTCCAGGGTCTGCGGGCGAAGCTCCGGAGCGTGCCTTCGACATAGGCGCTCAGCAGCGCATTCGCCTGCCAGGCGGCCCAGAGCACACACCAGCGGACCCAGAACGAGCGGCCAGCAGCCTGTTCGGCCATGTCGGCGATCGAGAACAGGCGCATGACGATCCTCGTCATCTCAGCCTGTTCCCTCCCTGCCTTCGCCCTCCAGCCCATCACCGGCTCCCGTTTGACCGGACATAGTGTCGGGCATGTCGGCAGGGGTGGGGATGAAAAAAGTTTCGGCTGTGAGAATCTCCAAGCGGGACAAGGGGTTAGCGGAGAGGGAGCGAAAATCGATCCACCGGAAGGCTGATCCGTGCTTCGTCAGACGTAGGCTCGCCGCGCCCCCTCCACCACGCTTCGCGTGGTCCCCCTCCCCCGTAAACGGGGGAGGATCCGCGCGCTCGACCGTCGCTTCTTGTTCCTTTGATGACGGATGCGTGTGATGACGGATGCGTGCGCAAGGCGCCGAGGCACCTGATCCTCCCCCGTTCACGGGGGAGGGGGACCACACGCAGTGTGGTGGAGGGGGCGCTGGTGTGACACGGGACCGCCGAAGGTGGTGGATGGGACGTCGGCGCTGGGCAGAGGCTTGTCCGCGGCGGGCATCGCCTTCCCGCGGTCTTGCCGGCCGGCGGGTTTGCCGCGCGAGGCGGTGTGTCGGCGCCATAATTTCCCCGTTGCCCTTCCATAGCAGCGATTTTCGGCTAATAAGGCCGCTCTGAACGCGCGGCAGCGCGCCTTGAAGCCACGGTAGGCAGATGTCCGACGACAGTTTCATCCGCGAAGTCAACGAAGAGATCCGCCAGGAACAGGCGAAGGCGATCTGGGACCGTTTCGGACCGATGCTGATCGGCGCCGCCGTCCTCGTGGTCCTCGGCACGGCGGCCTGGGTCGGCTACGACTACTGGCGCACGCAGACGGCCAATGCGTCGGGAGACCGGTTCTCGCAGGCGCTGTCGCTCGCCAACGCAGGCAAGAACGACGAAGCGATCGCAGCGCTCGAGGCGCTGGAGGCCGATGGCTACGGCGCCTATCCGCTGCTTGCGCGCATGCGCGCCGCCACGGTGCTCGCCGACAAGGGCGATTTCGACGGCGCGGTGAAGCAGTTCGACGAGGTGGCCGCCGACGGCTCGATCCCCGGCTCGATCCGCGACATGGCGCGGCTGCGCGCGGCGCTGATCCTGGTCGACCACGGCACGCAGGCGGACGTCGCCTCGCGCGTCGAGGCGCTGACCGCCGAGACCAATCCGCTGCGCCACTCGGCCCGCGAGGCGCTGGCGCTCGTCGCCTGGAAGGACGGCAAGTTCGCCGACGCGCTGACCCTGTTCGACCAGATCGCCGCCGATTCCGCCGCCCCGCGCAACAACCGCGAGCGCGCCACACTGATGTCCGAGCTGATCCGCAGTTCGGGTTCCGCGTCCTGACGCGCCCATGAGCTACACCGTCGCCATTGTCGGCCGTCCCAATGTCGGCAAGTCGACGCTGTTCAACCGCCTCGTCGGCAAGCGGCTGGCACTGGTCGACGACACGCCGGGCGTGACGCGCGACCGCCGCCGCCACGAAGCCAAGCTCTACGACCTCTATTTCGACGTGATCGACACGGCCGGCCTGGAGGTCGCCGACCGGTCCTCGCTCGCGGGGCGGATGACGGCCGGCACCGAGAAGGCGCTCGAAGAGGCCGACCTGATCTTCTTCGTCATCGATTCGAAGGCGGGCGTGACGCCCGACGACCGCACCTTCGCCGACGTCGCCCGCCGCTCGGGCAAGCCGGTGATCCTCGTCGCCAACAAGGCCGAGGCGCGCGGCGCCGAAGGGGGCATGCTGGAAGGCTGGGAACTCGGCCTCGGCGAGCCGGTGCCGATCTCGGCCGAGCATGGGCTGGGCCTGCCCGACCTGCGCGACGCGGTGATCGCGGCGCTCGGCGAGGAGCGCGCGCTGGGCGAGGACGAGGAGGAACTCGATCCGCTCGACGATGCGCCGCTGATCGGCGAGGACATCGCCGACCCGGACGCGGAGGAAATCCCTGCCTACGACCCGACCAAGCCGATGCGCATCGCCGTCATCGGCCGCCCGAACGCCGGCAAGTCGACGCTGATCAACGCGCTGATCGGCGAGGAGCGGCTGTTGACCGGCCCGGAAGCCGGCATCACCCGCGATTCGATCTCGGTCGAATGGGAATATGCCGGGCGCAAGCTCAAGATGTTCGACACGGCCGGCATGCGCCGCAAGGCGAAGGTGCAGGAGAAGCTCGAAGTGCTGTCGGTGCAGGACGGCCTGCGCGCCATCCGCTTCGCCGAGGTCGTGATCATCGTGCTCGACGCGACGATCCCGTTCGAGAAGCAGGACCTGCAACTGGCCGACCTGATCGTGCGCGAGGGCAGGGCGCCCGTGATCGCCTTCAACAAGTGGGACCTGATCGAAACCCCGCAGCAGACGCTGGCCGAACTGCGCGAGAAGACCGAGCGGCTTTTGCCGCAGGTGCGCGGCATCCAGGCGGTGCCGGTGTCGGCCGAGACCGGCCGCGGGCTCGACAAGCTGATGCAGGCCGTGATGGCCACGCACGAGACCTGGAACATCCGCATCTCGACCGGCCGTCTTAACCGTTGGCTGGAGGGCGTTCTGGCGCACCACCCGCCGCCGGCCATCGCCGGACGGCGGCTGAAGATAAAATACATCACCCAGGCGAAGACGCGCCCGCCGGGCTTCGTGTTGTCCGTCACCCGGTCGGATGCCTTCCCGCAATCCTATTTGCGCTATCTGATCAATGGTTTGCGCGAGACGTTCAGCATTCGCGGCGTGCCGGTGCGCATGGTGCTGCGCGAGACGGACAACCCGTTTGCGGGCCGGGCGAAGAAGAAGAACTGAGTCGAAAAGGCTGGCGGCTGCATTACTCGGTCGTCATCCTCGGGCTTGCCCCGAGGATCTGCCGAGGTCGGCGAGTGGATGTTGCCGTGCAAGTTCTCGCATGCAGGTAGATCCTTGGGACAAGCCCAAGGATGACGCGGCGTAGAGCGAAGCGCCAACTGCATCCCATCCTCGTCGATACGGCACGGCCGCGACGCTCAAACCAAAACGTCGCAGAGCCAGCCACATTTGCGCTTGCCGCCCGCCACATTGCCGTCCCGACGCGGCTGTTAACCGCCCATCAAGGTTAATGCA
This sequence comes from Mesorhizobium australicum, assembly GCF_900177325.1. Taxonomy (NCBI): domain Bacteria; kingdom Pseudomonadati; phylum Pseudomonadota; class Alphaproteobacteria; order Hyphomicrobiales; family Phyllobacteriaceae; genus Mesorhizobium; species Mesorhizobium australicum. The sequence goes on from NZ_FXBL01000004.1 coordinate 1,992,789, forward strand.
TCACCTTGGCCCTCAAGTTGTGTGATGTCGCGTCCTGGAGAGTGCTTGTGCTTCGTCGGAAGGTTTCTGTGCGTCGTTCGCCGCTCGTGGGCCAACGCAATCTGACGTCCCCCATCCTTGTCGGTCTTGCGCTGTGGCTCGGCTTTCCGACCATCGCGGCCAAGCAGGACATGACCAGCCTGATCTCGGGCGGCGATTCGGGGGCTGCCCGCTGGGGCGCCTTCGTCGAGCGCGCGGTCGCGGGCTCCGTCCACCAGGGCGAGATGAAGTTCGTCGATGCGATGCCGACCGGCACGATCTCGGGGGCGGGCGTGCGCACCGCAGAGCTCGGCGCCGTCGCCTTCAGCGGCAAGACGGAAGCAAGCGACACACCAGACGAGGCGCGCATCCACCGCGCCGACAAGCAGGGCCGCATCCTCAAGGTCGCCCCGGTCGCTCCGCCCAAGGCTTTCAATGCCGGCTCGGTGTTCGAGCGCCAGAGCTGGCTGCGTCCCGTCGTCGGCGGCACGCAGGCGATGGCCTTCGTCAAGCCTGAGATCAAGGGCAAGGAAATCCAGATCGCCAGCGCCTTCTACGTGCGCCAGGAGAAGAGGAAGGATCCCGGCGTGCCGGCGATGCTCGCCTCGCTCATCACCAACGACAAGGCCGACATCCTCGCCACCGCCTATGCGCCCGCCAAGCCGGACTATGCGAAGGCCTCGCCCTTCGCGAGCCTCCTGAAGGAGGAGGACCCCAATGCCGGGCGCTTCGTGCCGCCGCTGGCGCCGGGCGACCATGCCTGGATGAAGGAGCCGCTGCCGGCGCACGTCTTCACCTCGGCCGAGCAGAAATGCCTTGCGACCGCGATCTATTTCGAGGCGCGCGGCGAGAGCCTGCGCGGCCAGGCCGCAGTCGCCCAGGTGGTGCTCAACCGCGTCCGCAACCCCACCTATCCGGGCACGGTGTGCGGCGTGGTCTACCAGAACTCCAACTGGCGCAACCGCTGCCAGTTCTCCTTCGCCTGCGACGGCATCCCGGATCGCGTGCTCAGCCCCGCCGCCTACAAGACCGCCGAGGAGATCGCCATGGCGGTCACCGCAGGCAAGATCTTCATCGAGGAAGTGGGCTCCTCGACGCATTACTATGCGCAGTACGTCAGCCCGCGGTGGGCGCGCTCGATGGAGAAGATGAAGAAGATCGGCCTGCACATCTTCTACCGCACCTATGGCGGCGGCTGGAGCTGACCGGCGCCTCGAATGAGGCGTCCGTGTGCCGCCGCCGTGGCGCGGATTCGGCACATGCGTTTCCGCAAATGCTCCGGGCGGTTTGTCGCACCGGATCAAGTGGCTGATTTTCCTCAATAAAATACATACACAACCAATCGCTTCCCCGGCTTGACTGGGGGGAGGCCCCTAACTATGTTGCGGCCGACTTTAAAGCGGGCTGCGGGGTGTGGCAGGCCGGACGGGGAGGTTGCGGTGGCCGGACCGAAAAGGCCAGTCGAAACCGGTGGCTCCGGGCCAGGACTTCCACCCACGGGGCACCGTGAAGGCGATCTCGACAAGCGTATGCGCGACCTCGAGGCGGCGATCGCAGCGCGGCGACCCGAAAGGAAGCCCGACGATCCCGCGACGCGGACCGGTGGGTTGTCCGGAATGGGCTACGCACTGCGTCTGTCGAGCGAGTTCATCGCCGGCGTGGTCGTCGGAGCGGCGATCGGCTGGATCGTCGACAGATTGGCGGGGACGTCCCCCTGGGGGCTGATCGTCTTTCTGTTCCTCGGCTTCGGCGCCGGGGTGTTGAACATTCTTCGTTCGGCGGGTCTTATCGCCGAGCACAAGATCCGGAAGCCGGACGGCGACGGGTCGAAAGACAAGTAAAAGCGCCATCCGGCGCACGAAGGACGAGGGCAAAGGTGGCAAACGATCCCATCCACCAATTCGTGATCAACGAGATCGTGCCGATCGACATCGCCGGCATGAACTTCTCGTTCACAAATTCCTCGCTGTTCATGGTCGCGACCGCCGTCGGCGCCGCCGGCTTCCTTTACCTCACGACGTCGAGCCGCGGCCTGATCCCGAGCCGCATGCAGTCGATCTCGGAAATGTCCTACGAGTTCATCGCCAACATGCTGCGCGACGCCGCCGGCACGGCTGGCATGAGGTTTTTCCCGCTCGTCTTCTCGCTGTTCATGTTCATCCTCGTGGCGAACCTGTTCGGCATGTTCCCCTACTTCTTCACCTTCACGAGCCACATCATCGTGACCTTCGCGCTGGCGATGCTGGTGATCCTGACGGTGGTGGGTTACGGCTTCTACAAGCACGGCTTCGGCTTCCTGAAGCTGTTCGTGCCGCACGGGGTGCCCGGCATCCTGGTGCCGCTGGTCGTGGCGATCGAGGTGATCTCGTTCCTGTCGCGTCCGATCAGCCTCTCGGTTCGTCTCTTCGCCAACATGCTGGCCGGTCACATCACGCTGAAGGTGTTCGCGGGCTTCGTGACCTCGCTGTCGGCGATGGGTGCCGCGGGCGTTGCCGGCGCCGTGTTGCCGCTCGCCATGACAGTGGCGCTGACCGGCCTCGAATTCCTCGTCGCCTTCCTGCAGGCCTACGTCTTCGCGGTGCTGACCTGCATGTATCTCAACGACGCCATCCATCCGGGACACTAAGGACCGGGACCCTGTCACCGGCGGGCAGCCGCCAGAACACGACATCCTCGATACCTACCCAAGGAGTTTTGAAATGGACGCAGAAGCAGCTCGTTACATCGGCGCCGGCATCGCATGCCTCGGCATGGGCGGCGCAGGCATCGGCCTGGGCTCGATCTTCGGCAACTACCTGGCGGGCGCGCTGCGCAATCCGTCGGCTGCCGACGGCCAGTTCGGCCGCCTGATCTTCGGCTTCGCCGTGACGGAAGCTCTGGGCATCTTCTCGCTGCTCATCGCGCTGCTCGCGCTGTTCGGCTGATCGAAGACGAAACCGGGCCGGGCCGCCGTCGCGCGGCCTGTCCGGCATAGGGGAATTCCATGTTCGTGACACCTGGCTACGCGCAGGAACACGCTCCCGCCTCGGGCACGACCCAGGGCGGCGATGCGCACGGTGCTGCGGAAGGCGCCGCCCACACCGAGGCGGCCGGCGACGCGCACGGCAAGGCCGGCTTCCCGCCGTTCGAGCCGACCTATTTCCCCTCGCAGTTACTCTGGCTGGCGATCACGTTCGGCCTGTTCTACCTCTTCCTCAAGAAGGTGGTGCTGCCGCGCATCGGCGGCATCCTCGAGGTGCGCCGCGACCGGATCGCGCATGATCTGGACACGGCCGCCCGCCTGAAGGAGGACGCCGACGCCGCCATTGCCGCCTACGAGCAGGAACTGGCCGACGCGAGGGCGAAGTCCAACAAGATCGCCAACGATGCCCGCGACGCGGCGAAGGCGGAAGCCGACGCCGAGCGCAAGGAGGTCGAGGCCCAGCTCAACACGAGGCTGGCCGACGCCGAGACCCGCATCTCCCAGGTTCGCGCCTCGGCGATGAAGGATGTCGGCGCGATCGCCGAGGAGACCGCCACCGCGATCGTCCAGTCGCTCGTCGGCTCCGCCGACAAGGCCGCGGTCGCCGCCGCGGTCAAGTCGGCCGAATAGGAGACGCGCCATGGACGCCACATTCTGGGCAACAGTCGGCCTCGTCATCTTCCTCGCGATCGTCGTCTACCTGAAGGTTCCGGGCATGATCGCCGGCCAGCTCGACAGCCGGGCCGACAAGATCCGCGACGAGCTGGAGGAAGCGCGCAAGCTGCGCGAGGAGGCGCAGCAGTTGCTCGCCGAATACCAGCGCAAGCGCAAGGAATCGGAAGCCGAGGCCGCGAGCATCGTCGACGCAGCCAAGCGCGAGGCGAAGATCCTGGCAGCCGATGCCAAGACGAAGACCGAGGAATATGTCGCCCGCCGCACCGCCTTTGCCGAGCAGAAGATCGCCCAGGCCGAGCGCGACGCGATCGCCGAGGTTCGCGGCCGCGCCGTCGACATCGCAATCGAGGCGGCGCGCAAGGTGCTCGGCGACAAGGTTGACGCCAAGGCCGCAGGCCAGCTCTTCCAGGCCTCTGTCGACGCGGTGAAGACCAAGCTCAACTGACGGCTTCAGCCTGAACGAATCGCGGCCCTGGGCAATGCCCGGGGTCGTTTTCGTTTGTGGCGAGCAATGCTGGCGCTCTTTGCGCAGAGCCCCTACGCCGCCTTGAAGGGCGAGAAGGACATACGGTGCAGGCCGGGCAGGGGGCCGTGGGCGCCGATGCCGGCGAGATGCGCCTCGGTGCCGTAGCCGGCGTGGCGCTCGAAGCCGTAGGCGGGGTGGATCGTGCCGCAATGGGCGAGCATCCGGTCGCGGGTGACCTTGGCGACGATCGAGGCAGCGGCGATCGACTGAGAGCGCTGGTCGCCCTTGACCAGCGCCTGGCCCTCGCAGGCGAGGCCCGGCGGAATGTCGCGCCCGTCGGCGAGCACCAGAAGCGGCGGCAGCGAAAGAGCAGCCACCGCGCGGCGCATCGCCTCCAGGCTCGCCTTGCGGATGTCGCTGCGGTCGATCGAAACGGCACAGACCGAAGCGACGCCGACCGAGATCGCCGAGCCGATGATCGTGAGATAGACCCGCTCGCGGGCCTCCAGCGTCATGCGCTTGGAATCGTCGAGGCCGTCGGGGATGGCGTCGGGGTCGAGGATGACCGCCGCCGCCACCACGGGCCCGGCGAGCGGCCCGCGGCCGGCCTCGTCGGTGCCCGCCACCGGCCAGACGCCGCGCTTGCGCGAACGACGCTCGACGCTGAAGTCGGGCTTCAGCGGGATGTCGAAAAGAAGCGGAGAATCGGAACGCGGGCGAGCCATGTTGCGGCGAGACTCGCACCGCGTCCGATTCTCCGCAAGGCCTTCCGGTGGGGGGGAACCGGCAAGGCGCCGTCCGAGGCGGGGACAACGTCGGACGGGAACTGGTTTCCTTCTCCCCTTGTGGGAGAAGGTGGATCGGCCGAAGGCCGAGACGGATGAGGGGTGCTGGGCGGAGTGAATGGTTCTAGGTTTTTGAGATCGTTCCTGTTTCGAATGTCTGCGTTCCACGCAGCACCCCCCATCCGACCTCACCTTCGCTGCGCTTCGGTTCGGCCACCTTCTCCCACAAGGGGAGAAGGACGGGAGCAGCGAGAGGTGTCAGAGCAGCATCAGTTGCTCCCCCTTGGCGCTGGGGGCCTTGAACAGGTCGGTGCGCAAGGGGCGCTTCTCGATGTTGAGGCCGAGCCGCTTGGCCGTCATCTCGAAACGGCGGCCGATCTGCCAGGCATAGGGGCCGGTGCCCTTCATCCGCTTGCCCCATTCCGCATCGTAGTCCTTGCCGTCGCGCATCGAGCGGATCAGCGAGGTCACGTGGCGATAGCGGTCCGGATAGTGGCGCAGCAGCCATTCCTTGAAAACCGGGCTCACCTCCAGCGGCAGGCGCAGGATGATGTAGCCGGCCTCCTTCGCGCCCGCATGCGCAACCGATTCCAGGATCCGCTCGATCTCGTGGTCGGTCAGGCCCGGCACGACCGGCGCGACCATGGCCGAGACCGGGATGCCGGCCTCAGACAGCGTGCGCAGCGCCTCCAGCCGGCGCGCCGGCGTCGCCGCGCGCGGCTCCATCGTGCGGGCGAGCTTCGGGTCGAGCGTGGTGACCGAGAGCGCGACCTTGGCGAGACCCTTTTCGGCCATGCGGCCGAGAATGTCCGCGTCGCGCATCACCAGCGCCGACTTGGTGACGATGCCGACCGGATGGTTGAACGCCTCCAGCACCTCCAGCACCTCGCGCATGATGCGCCATTTCTTCTCGATCGGCTGGTAGGGGTCGGTGTTGGTGCCGATCGCGATCGTGCGCGGCTTGTAGCCCTCTTTCGACAGCTCCTTTTCAAGCAGGCGCGCGGCATCCGGCTTGGCGAACAGCTTGGATTCGAAATCGAGACCCGGCGACAGGCCCATATAGGCGTGCGTGGGGCGGGCGAAGCAGTAGACGCAGCCGTGCTCGCAGCCGCGATAGGGGTTGATCGAGCGGTCGAACGAGATGTCGGGCGACTCGTTGCGCGTGATGATCGCGCGCGGCTTCTCCACCTGCACCTCGGTTTTGAACGCCGGCAGTTCGTCCAGCGAGGACCAGCCGTCGTCGAACACGTGCCGCGACAGGGGCTCGTAGCGGCCCGACGGGTTGATGCCGGCCGCGCGGCCGCGTCGTCGGTCGTCGCCGACGCGCAGTCCACTCTGGTCAATGATGGCATTGGCCATCGCAGCCCTTCCTTCCGTGAAGGCTGCAAGATCGGCGCTGCGAATCTGTTCCATGGCGGCGTTTCCGTAAGAGAATCGGCTGGCGAATCGTCTCTGCGATGAAATTATTCCTACGTCGACAGAGTGAACAAATCAAGAACAAACATCTGCTGCATCGCACAACTGGCCTTTGAGCCGGCTTTACGCTAAGCGAACCTGATGCTCACGGTGCTGATCGAGACGCATAACGACGAGGAGGGGCTCGCGCGCACGCTAAGCTCGCTGGTGGCGGGCTCGGTGGAGGGCGTCGTGCGCGAGGTTCTGGTCCACGATCGCGGCTCGACCGATCACACCACACTGGTAGCGGACCATACAGGGTGCGTCCTGGTTGGGGAGGGGGATCTGCCTGCCCGGCTACGCCACGCCCGTGGCGACTGGTTTCTTGTTCTGGAGCCGGGCGCACGGCTGACTGACGGTTGGACGGAGGCGGTGATGCTGCACATGACGGCGACGTCGAAACCGGCTCGCTTCACTCGCTCGCGGATCGGCCGCCCCCGCTTCCTGGCGCGCCTGTTCTCGACGAGGCGACCGTTCGCCGACGGGCTCCTGATTTCGAAGCGCCAGGCGCTGGCGCTTCTGAAGGACGGGGCAGAACTGAAGACGATCGCTCGCCGACTCTCCACGACGCGCACACCCGCAGAGATCGTGTCGTCGCCGAAACGGTAGACAGCCAGACGATGATGGACGGGGCGGCGTCCGCGCCGCCCCCAAACATCGGCTATGGGTTTTTGTGCGCGGTGACGTAGGCTTTCAGGACCGCCTGCATCTTGGTCAGGTGACCCTTGCCGCCCGCCTGCTGGTGAAAGAACTCGAATACGTCGGGGTCTAGCTTCAGGTGGACGGAACGAGGCCGCTTTGGTCCCTCGATCTTCGCCTTTGCCCAAAATTCAGCATCGAGGCTTTCGCCTTCCGGCGCATTCGGATCGTGGAACAATTCATTCCGATCCTTCATCCGCCTTATGTCGGCGAGCGATGCCCGCCTGATATCCGACTCGCTCATCGCGGCCTCCTTTCCATGCGGTAATCAAGCGAGTGAAACCGTTCGGCTCGGTGTGCACGACGACGAAGCACTCGCCATCGACCTCGCCCAATGAGATCAGTCTTTCCTCACCATAGTCCTTGCGGTCGTCGGGACGCGTGAGAACCTCGCCTTCGAATATCAGCGCGGCATAGACCATATCGACGCCACGCTCTCTGATGACCTGCTGCCGCTTCTTCTCGTCCCACTCGAGTTGTAAACAAGCCGTCCAGCTTAGAGCTCATAGTCAAAATGATACACGAAAAGTGTACATCGCACAAGGCCGGGTCACCTAGCCGCCGCCCCGCCTCAGATGCTCGTCCAGCCGCGGCATGATTTCCACGAAGTTGCAGGGCATGTGGCGGTAGTCGAGCTGGGCCTTGATGATGCCGTCCCAGGCGTCCTTGCAGGCGCCGGGGGAGCCGGGGAGGACGAAGACGAAGGTGGCGTTGACCACGCCGCCGGTGGCCCGCGACTGGATCGTGGAGGTGCCGATCTTGTCGTAGGAGATGCGATGGAAGACTTCCGAGAAGCCGTCCATGCGCTTCTCGAAGATCGGTTCCAGCGCCTCCGGCGTGACGTCGCGGCCGGTGAAGCCGGTGCCGCCGGTGGTGATGACCACGTCGATGCGCTCGTCCTTCGACCAGCCGAGCACTTTGGCGGAAATCAGCGCCTTGTCGTCGGTGACGATCGCGCGGTCGACCAGCACGTGGCCGGCTTCCGCGATGCGGTCGGCGAGCGTCTGGCCGGACTTGTCGTCGGCCAGCGTGCGGGTGTCGGAGACGGTCAGCACCGCGATGCCGACCGGGATGAAGGGGCGGGTCGCGTCGATGCGGCTCATGCGGGCATGTCCCCCGAGATGGTGTTGCGCGTCGCCGCGACGAACCAGCCCGGCCTGCGCTTGCGGATCTCGCTCGCGGCGCGCTTGGCGAGGTTGCCGCTCTCGAACAGGCCGAAGCAGGTGGCGCCCGAGCCGGACATGCGCACGAAGTGCGCGCCCGCCTTGCGAAGCGCGGCGAGCGTCTCGCCGATGGCCGGCTCCAGCGCGCGCGCCGGCGCCTCGAGGTCGTTGCGGGTGGTCTCCAGCCAGTTGCAGAGGGTGTGGAAGTCGAGCCGGCCGGGCAGCGTGGGCAGCGGTTCGCTGTCGCGGCTGGCAAGTGCCGCGAAGACCGCCGCAGTCGACAGGGCGACGCCGGGGTTGACGAGCACGATGCCGAGGCTCGGGAAACCGTCGACCGGCGTGATCTCCTCGCCGATGCCGCGCGCCAGAAGCGGCCGGGCGGCGAGGCACATCGGCACGTCGGCGCCGAGGCCGAGACCGATGCGGGCGAGGCGATTGTCGTCGGGGGACAGGTCCCAGAGCCGCGCGAGACCGTGCAGCACGGCGGCCGCGTCGCTCGAACCGCCGCCGACACCGGAGGCGACGGGGAGGTTCTTCTCCAGCGCGATGTGAACGGGGTCGGCGCGGCCGAACTCGGCGCGCATGGTGTTCAGCGCGCGCAGGACGAGATTGCTGTCGTCGAGCGGCAGTCCTTCGGCATAGGGGCCGGTGATCTCGAACCGGTTCTCGTCCGAGGGGGCGATCGTCACGCGGTCGCCGAAGCGGGTGAAGGCGACGAGGCTGTCGAGCAGATGGTAGCCGTCGGGCCGCCGGCCCGTGACGTGCAAAGCGAGGTTGAGCTTGGCCGGCGCGAGGACGGCCGTCATGTCCTGGATCAAGGGTGCGCCGTCAGTCCTTGGCGACGCGGTATTCGCCGGTCACGGGATCCTTGACCAGCGTTCCGGTCGCCTGGTTCCTGGCTTCCTGCTCTGCCCGGCGCAGCCGCGCCGAAACGCGTTCCGCCTCGCGGATGAAGGAGCGATAGCCGACATAGGCGACGACGCCGACGACGATGAGCAGGATCAGTTGCGGCATGTCCTTGGCGCCTCCTCAGCGCAGACACAGACCAGTTTCATGCCGGCAACGGCCAGCGTTCCGGAGCATACTATGCCCGTTTCGCGGCGGATCAAAGGCCGAACCGCGCCCAGAGCGCACGTTCGCTTGCCGCGTCCGCGATTCCGTGCGCCGCCGAGGCGGCGATGTCCTGCGTTCCGCGGCCCGAGAGGCTTCCGCCCAGGAGCCCGATCCGGCGGCCGAACAGCCCGCGCTGCGGCGAGATGAGCTTGAGGCGCACCTTGGCGCCGTAGCGCTCGCGCAGGAAGCCGCGCATGTCGCCCAGCGCGTCGACCAGGCCGAGCACCAGTCCGCGCTTGCCCGACCAGAACAGGCCGGTGAACAGGTCTGGATCGTCGGCGAGCTTCACCCCGCGCCGGTCCTTGACGAGGTCGATGAAGGTCTCGTGCACTTCGAGCTGGAGTTCCTTCAGCTTCTGGACGTCCTCGGGACGCTCCTCGCGGAAGGGATCGAGGACCGCCTTGTTGCGACCGGCGGTGTGGACTCGGCGCTCGACGCCGATCTTCTTCAACAGTTCCGGGAAGCCGAACGAGGCCGAGACGACGCCGATCGAGCCGACGATGGAGGAAGGATCGGCGATGATCTCGTCGCCCGCCACCGCGATCATGTAGCCGCCGGACGCCGCGACGTCCTCGACGAAGACGAGCACGCGCTTGTTCTTCTCCTCGGCGAGGTCGCGGATGCGCTTATAGATCAGCCGTGACTGCACTGGCGAGCCGCCGGGCGAGTTGATCGAGATCGCCACCGCCGGCGCGTTCTTGTAGGCGAAGGCCTTCTCGATCAGCCCCGCGGTCGAGGCCAGCGACAGCGAGGGCCTGAACTGCCCGCCGCCCGCCATGATCGTGCCCTGCAGGCGGATGACGGGGATCGTCACCACGTCGGATCGCATGGACGACGGCAAAAGGCGCTTGAGAAAGCTGAACACAGGCGGGAGACTCCGGTTTTCTCCGATGTAGGGAGCGGACGCGAAAGCGCAATGGCGGCCGGGCTCAGTCGCCGAACAGGCTTGCCTGACCGTTGATGATCACATCGGCGCGGGCGGAGAGGGCGTTTCCCTGCGCCGCGTGCAGCACCAGGGGCGGCAGGAGCCTGAGTGCTGCGCGCGACCCGCGCTTGCCGCGCACGACGATGCGGATCGCCGGCTCCTCCGGGCGGGGATGGACCGGCACGATCTCGGCTCCGCCGAGCCGGCCGGCGAAGGCCGACAGGATCTGCGGCAGCGACACCGGCCGCGCGATGATCGCGACCATGCCGCGCGGCTTTACGATCGCGGCGGCGGTGCGGACCCAGGCTTCGATCAGGTCCGGGTGCATGACGTGGGCCGTCTTGCGCAGCCCGTCGGGCGTGGCTCGGTCGTCCGGCGCGTTGAACGGCGGGTTCATGATCGCGGCGTCGAAGGAATTGTCCGCGAGACCGGCGGCCGCGCGCGCCTTGCCGGCAAGCTCGATGTCGGCGGCGAGGATCGCGGCCCGCCCGGCGAGCGAGGCGTTTTCCGCTACGCCGAGCGTCAACTGCGCCGCCTCCACCATCGCCGGTTCGCGTTCCACCAGCGTCGCGCGGGCGCCGGGGCAGCGGGAGAGCACGGCAAGGCCCGCGGCACCCGCTCCGGCGCCGAGATCGGCGAGACCGCCGGCGAAGCTGCCCGGCACGGCGGCCGCCAGCACCAGCGTGTCCATGCCGGCGCGGTGGCCGTCTCGCGGCTGGACGAGGTGGAAGGCGCCGCGATGGAAGGCGTCGAGCGTGTGGCCGGCGGGCAACGAGGGCGGCGCCACGCTCAGGCGTCGCGGATTTCGTCGGCGACGCCGGCTTCGGCGAGAAGCGTGCGGGCCTCGTCCAGGCGGTCTTCCTCGACCATGACCCGGCGCTGCAGGATGCCGAGCGAGCCCTCCGTCATCGACATGTTCTGGTCGGCGACGAAGAAGATGATGCCGGCATCGCGCAGCAGCGCCTCGATGAAGGAGATGACGACTGGGTCGTTGGTGCGGACGAGTTCGATCATGGCCAAGGGTGGCAGGCTGGCATCGTGACGTAAAGAGCTTCGATGCCGTTCGGGTTCCATGGCTTGAAATGCGCGCCGGCGCGTGGTCATCCGGGCAATGTCCGATCTCGCCGCCTATGCCGGCCTCTTCGCCGTCGCCTTCGTCGCCGCGACCATCCTGCCGGCCCAGTCCGAGGCGGCTCTTGTCGCGTTGCTTGTGGCCGGCGCGCAGGAGCCGGTGGCGCTCGTCGCGGTCGCGAGCCTCGGCAACACGCTCGGCGCCGTGGTGAACTGGGCGCTGGGGCGCGGCGTGAGCCGTTTTTCCGGCCGGCGCTGGTTTCCCGTCACGCCAGCCCAGCTCGACCGCGCGACGCGCTGGTACCGCCGCTGGGGGCGCTGGAGCCTGCTGTTGAGCTGGGCGCCGGTGGGCGGCGACGCGCTGACCGTCGCGGCCGGCGTGCTGCGCGAACCCCTGTGGAGTTTCGTCCTGCTGGTTGGATTGGCGAAGACGGCGCGCTATGTGGTGCTGGCGGCCGCGACGATGAACTTTGTGTGACCGCATGCGCTGGTTCCGCGCCAATTCGCCACTTGCCCAACGGGCGACGGCGGACATAGGGTCGCGGCGAAAATGCCGGGTCTACCGGCACGAGACGGGAGTATGTCCGTGGGTGTTGTTGTATCGCTCGACGAAGGCAAGAAGAGCGCCTCGGTCAAGCCGCTGGTCGAGCTCACGTCGGCCGACATGGCGCGGGTCAACGAACTGATCCTCTCCAAGGCCGGCTCGAACGTCGAGATGATCCCCGAGATCGCCAATCACCTGATCTCCTCGGGCGGCAAGCGGCTGCGGCCGATGCTCACCCTCGCGGCGGCGCAGATGTTCGGCTATTCCGGCGACAGCCACGTCAAGCTCGCCACCAGCGTCGAGTTCATGCACACGGCGACGCTGCTGCACGACGACGTGGTGGACGAGAGCGACCTGCGCCGCGGCAAGAAGACGGCGCGGATGATCTGGGGCAACCAGGCGAGCGTTCTGGTGGGCGACTTCCTGCTCGGCCAGGCCTTCCGCATGATGGTCGACGTTGGCTCGATCGACGCGCTCGACATCCTGTCCACGGCGGCTTCCGTCATCGCCGAGGGCGAGGTCTGGCAGCTCGCCGCCGCCAAGAACATGGAGACGACCGAGGACGAATACCTGCAGGTGATCAAGGCCAAGACAGCGGCGCTGTTCTCGGCCGCGGCCGAGGTCGGCCCGGTGATCGCCGGCGCGACGAGGGCCGAACGCAACGCGCTGCGCTCCTACGGCACCAATCTCGGCCTCGCCTTCCAGCTCGTCGACGACGCGCTCGACTATGGCGGCAATTCCAAGGACCTCGGCAAGAACACCGGCGACGATTTCCGCGAGGGCAAACTGACCTTGCCGGTGATCCTGGCCTATCGCCGCGGCACGGCGGCGGAACGCGAGTTCTGGAAGGGCGCCATCGAGGACGGCGTCTCGGGTGACGCCGAGCTGGAAAAGGCGACCGGGCTGATGATTCGCCACGGCGCCATCGCCGACACGGTCGGCCGCGCCCGCCATTTCGGCGACATCGCCCGCGACGCGATCGCGCCGCTGAAGTCGACGCCGCAGAAGCAGGCGCTGCTGGAAGTCATCGACTTCTGCATCAGCCGGGTGGTCTGAACCGGACACCGGCAACGGTCGATGCGCAGGTTGAAGCCTGTCCGCAAAAAGGCCATGCTTGGGTGTGATTTGTGCGAAGCTTCACCAGGCGCGCTGAAAGGGTGGCGATGCGGATGAGAAAGTTGGGCTGGCTTGCCTCCGTGGCGCTCGCCGTCGTCGTCGGTGCGACCGCTGCCCCGGCATCCGGACAGACCGCCCCCGAACCGCTGGGCGTGACCTCGTTCTCCGGCGCCTATCTGGCCGGCCGCGCGGCCGAGGCCGACAACGATCTCGACGCCGCGATCGAATATTACAAGCGCGCGCTCGTGTCCGACCCGGACAACGAGCCCGTGCAGCAGAGCATCATGCTGGCGCTGATCGCCGACGGCCAGTTCGAGAAGGCGCTGCCCTTTGCGGAAAGGCTGAAGGCCGTGCCCGACGTCGAGCGCTTCTCGCGCGTGGCGCTCGCCGTCGATGCCTTCCGCAAGAAGGATTTCGCGGAAGCCGAATACATGCTGAAGCTCAGCCTGTCGTCCGATCTCGACAAGCTGATCGCCGGCGTCATGACCGCCTGGGCCAAGGCCGGTGCCGGCGACGCCAAGGGCGGGATCGAGCATCTCGGCACGCTGGAAGGGCCGCAGTGGTACGGCCTGTTCCTCAACATCCACCGCGCGCTGATCGCCGACTATGCCGGCCTGAAGGACGAGGCGGAGAAGGCCTATGACGAGACGGTGTTGGCCCGTTCCGCCGCCGACGTTGCGCCGGAAGCCTATGTCCGCCTGATCGAGGCCTATTCCGGCTTCCTGGCGCGCAAGGGCGACAAGGCCAAGGCGCTGGACGTGCTGCGCCGGATCGACGAGTTCTCGCCGTCGCGCCCGTCGACGGCGGCGCTGCGCAAGGACATCGTCGGCGGCCGGCCGATCCCGCTTCTCGCGCCCACCCCGCAGGAGGGTGCCGCCGAACTGCTGCTCGACGTCGGCAGCGCGCTGAACCGCGGCGGCGGCGAGGCCTTCGTGCGCCTCTATCTCCAGTTCGCAAGGGCGCTCTCGCCGAAGAACGACGCGGTGCTGATCCAGCTCGGCGCGGTGGCGGAACAGCAGCAGAAGCTGGAGGAGGCGATCAAGTTCTACGGCGAGGTCTCGCCGAAATCGCCGCTGAAGCGCATCTCCGAGCTGCAGCTCGGCCTCAACCTCGCCGAACTGAAGCGCACCGACGAGGCCGTGTCGCATCTCACCAAGCTGATCGAGATGGACCCGACCGACATGCGCGCCTATCTGGCGCTGGGCGGCACCTATGCGGGCGAGGAGAAGTTCCGCGAGGCGGCCGGCGTCTACGACCGCGCCGTGGCGCAGCTCAAGAACCCGGTGCGTTCCGACTGGAGCGTGTTCTACCAGCGCGGCATCGCCTATGAGCGGCTGAAGGAGTGGCCGAAGGCCGAGCCGAACTTCAAGAAGGCGCTGGAACTGTTCCCGAACCAGCCGCAGGTGCTGAACTATCTCGGCTATTCCTGGATCGACATGAACACCAATCTCGAGGAAGGCCTCGAGATGATCAAGAAGGCGGTCGACCTCAGGCCGTCCGACGGCTTCATCATCGATTCGCTCGGCTGGGGCTATTACCGGCTCGGCCGCTACGAGGAAGCGGTGACCGAGCTTGAGCGCGCGGTTGCGCTGCAGCCGGCCGATCCGGTGCTCAACGACCATCTGGGCGACGCCTACTGGCGCGTCGGCCGCAAGCTGGAGGCGACCTTCCAGTGGTCGCACGCCCGCGACCTGAAGCCCGAGCCGGACCTGCTGGCCAAGGTGACCGAGAAGCTGGCCAAGGGCCTGCCCGACGAGCCGCCGCGCGCAATGGCAGCGCTCGACACGAAGCCGGCGGCGAATACGGCCACCGACGCCTCGCCCGCCGACGGACCGAAGGTCGATGTCGCGCCCGAGCCGCAGGCCACGCAGCAGGCGGCGGCACCTGCGGCCCCGGCGCAGCAGGGCCAGTCCTATACGGTGGGGCCGGGCCAGTCGCTGTGGTCGATCGCGGTGGACAAGCTCGGCGATGGCCAGCGGTTCGGCGAGATTCTCGACCTCAACCCGTCGCTGGGACGCAATCCGAACCTGATCTATCCGGGACAGGAGCTGAAGCTGCCCTGACGGGCTTGCAACTCGGACCGCCGCGCCCCCCCCATCCGGCCGCGTCTCACGTCTCCTCTCCCCTCGGGGTGAGGGGATGTGGCGCCTTAGTTGCCGATGCCGTAGCGCGGCTTGACCGGGCAGGCGACCCAGGCGCCGTTTTCGCGCTTGGAGCAGGTGAGCCTGAGCCTCGACAGCTTGCGCTCCGCCGGGTTCTCCTTGACGCAAAGGCAGTTCGCCTCCGACATCCTCAACACGTCGCAGCCCGGTGTGACGCAGAGATAGCCTGTCACCTCGTCGCGCTCGTTGAAGCCGCCGTCGCGGCCGGATGGGAAGTTCTGCGCCGACGCGGTGGAGACTGCGAACAGGCCAAGGGCGAGCAGGCCGGCAAAGCCGAACGCGCGGCGGGGGATGGGTCTCAGCATTGGGGTCTCCTGTCTGCGCTCAGAGACTGTTTGGAAATTCTACTCTGGCGGCCATCTGATGGCGTTTTCTGCGCTTCCGGTGCTCACGGACCCAAGTGTCCGCTCCGCTCCGCTCCTCGAAACCACCACCAGCTGACTCGCCAGAGCGAATTTCGAAACAGTCTCTCAGCGCGGCGCATCGCACTGCTGCCGGCTCTTCATGTCGGTGCAGGCATAGCGCACCTTCTCGCGCCGCGTCTCGTTCGGATTGAGCTTCTGGCACAGGCAGCTGGTGCCGGGAAGCGCGACCGTGTCGCAGAACGGCGTCACGCAGCGATAGCCGCTGACCGGATCGTACGCGTCTCCGGCATAGGTTGCGCCGCCGGCGTCCTGCGCGCGCGCTGCCCCTGCGGCGCAGAGGGCAAACAGTCCCGCGGTCGCGACAAGTCGAATGATGGTGGCCGGCATGACAGTTCTCCCTGCGGTCGTTGATCTCATGGCAGAAACGCTTCGCGCACGCGATCTCGTTCAGCACGGCGATCACAATCGCGCGACCGGGCGAGCCTTGACCCCCTGTCGCGCGGGGAATAGGACGGCGCCGACCCTTTTCGCCTGAGAGAGGCACCCCGTGACCGAACTTCAGCAGGCCGGCCAGCGCCCGGCCTACATGGACCCGACGCGCTCCTTCCAGGGCCTGATCCTGACGCTGCACGACTATTGGGCGCGCTATGGCTGCGTCGTGCTCCAGCCCTACGACATGGAGGTCGGCGCCGGCACGTTCCATCCGGCCACGACGCTGCGCGCGCTCGGCCCCCGCCCGTGGCGTGCGGCCTATGTGCAGCCCTCGCGCCGGCCGAAGGACGGCCGCTATGGCGAGAACCCGAACCGGCTGCAACACTACTACCAGTATCAGGTGATCCTGAAGCCGAACCCGCCCAACCTGCAGGAGCTCTATCTCGGCTCGCTGGCGGCGATCGGCGTCGACCCGCTGCTGCACGACCTGCGCTTCGTCGAGGACGACTGGGAGAGCCCGACGCTGGGTGCCTGGGGGCTGGGCTGGGAGTGCTGGTGCGACGGCATGGAAGTGTCCCAGTTCACCTATTTCCAGCAGGTCTGCGGCATCGAATGCGCGCCCGTCTCCGGCGAGCTGACCTACGGCCTTGAGCGGCTGGCGATGTATGTCCAGAACGTCGACAACGTCTACGACCTGAACTTCAACGGGCTGGAAGGCGACGAGAAGGTGACCTACGGCCAGGTGTTCCTGCAGGCCGAGCAGGAATATTCGCGCCACAATTTCGAACATGCCAACACCGAGGCGCTGTTCCGCCACTTCGAGGACGCCGAGCGCGAATGCCAGGCGCTGCTGGCGGCCGGCGCTCCGGCGGCGGGCTCGAACAACGCCATGCACAAGATGGTCTTCCCGGCCTACGACCAGTGCATCAAGGCAAGCCATGCCTTCAACCTGCTCGACGCGCGCGGCGTGATCTCGGTCACCGAGCGGCAGAGCTACATTCTGCGCGTGCGCAACCTCGCCAAGGCCTGCGGCGAGGCCTTCCTGCTGACGGATGCCGGCGGCATGGAGAAGGCCGCCTGACATGGCGCGCGAAGCCCTCACCATCCTGCCCCCGGGACGGCCGCTCGTCGGCCGCGCCGCGCCGCCGGGCTCGAAGTCGATCACCAACCGCGCGCTGCTGCTCGCCGGCCTGGCGAAGGGCACGAGCCGGCTGACGGGTGCGCTGAAGAGCGACGACACGCGCTATATGGCGCAGGCCTTGCGCGCGATGGGGGTGAGCGTCGGGGAGCCGGACGCGACGAGTTTCGTGGTCGAGAGCTCGGGTGTCTTGAAGGCGCCGGAGAAGCCGCTGTTCCTCGGCAATGCCGGCACGGCGACGCGCTTTCTCACGGCGGCCGCGGCCCTGGTGAACGGCACAGTGGTCGTCGACGGCGACGAGCATATGCGCAAGCGGCCGATCGCGCCGCTGGTGGAGGCGATGCGGGCGCTCGGCATCGACGTGTCCGCGCCGACCGGCTGCCCGCCGGTGACGGTGCATGGCACGGGCGGCTTCGAGACCGACAGGGTCCTGATCGATGGCGGGCTTTCCAGCCAGTACGTTTCGGCGCTGCTGATGATGGCGGCGGGCGGCGGCAGGCCGGTGACCGTGGAGCTGACGGGCGAGCACATCGGCGCGCTCGGCTATATCGACCTGACGACGGCGGCCATGCAGGCTTTCGGCGCGAAGGTGGAGCGTCTGGACGCGATCCGCTGGCGGGTCGAGCCGACCGGCTACCGCGCCACCGACTATCTGATCGAGCCCGACGCCTCGGCCGCGACCTATCTCTGGGCGGCGGAAGTGCTGACCGGAGGGGCGATCGACCTCGGCGTGCCGGCGCGCGAGTTTTCTCAGCCGGACGCGAAGTCGCACGAGCTGATCGCCGCGTTCCCGCACATGCCGGCCGTGATCGACGGCTCGCAGATGCAGGACGCGGTGCCGACGCTGGCGGTGCTGGCCGCCTTCAACGACACGCCGGTGCGCTTCACCGGCATCGAGAACCTGCGCGTCAAGGAATGCGACCGCATCCGCGCGCTCTCGACCGGGCTGAACGGCATCCGGCAAGGGTTGGCGACCGAGGAGGGGGACGACCTCGTCGTTGCCTCCGATCCCGACCTCGCAGGTTCGACGCCTGCGCGCATCGACACCTTTGCCGACCATCGCATCGCCATGAGCTTCGCGCTTGCGGGGCTGAAACTTTCCGACATCACCATCCTCGACCCCGACTGCGTGGGCAAGACGTTCCCGGCCTATTGGGACACGCTCGCTTCGCTGGGGGTCTCCTACAAGGCCTGACCCATGCCGGACCTTCTGCTCGAACTCCGCTCCGAGGAAATCCCCGCCCGCATGCAGCGCAAGGCGGCGGGCGACCTGAAGAAGATGATCACGGACGGTCTGGTCGAGGCCGGGCTGACCTACGAGGCCGCGCGCGAATACTGGACGCCGCGGCGGCTGGCGCTCGATATCCGCGGCGTCACGGCGCGTTCCAAGGACGTGCACGAGGAGATCAAGGGTCCGTCCACCTCTGCGCCCGAACAGGCGATCCAGGGCTTTTTGCGCAAGGCGGGGCTGTCGGACGTTGCGCAGGCGCATGTCCATTCCGATCCGAAGAAGGGTGATTTCTACGTCGCGCATATCTCGAAGCCCGGCCGGGCGGCGGAAGAGGTGATCGCCGGGCTGGTGCCGGCGACGATCCGGAAATTCCCGTGGCCGAAGGAGATGCGCTGGGGCGCGGCGTCGGGGCCGAAGGGCCGCCGCTACGGCAGCGTCGAGGGCAGGGGAGGCGAGGTGCTGCGCTGGGTGCGCCCGCTACAGTCGATCGTATGCACCTTCGGGCCGGAGACCGAGGAGCCGGTCGTCGTCGCCTTCGAGGTCGACGGCATTGCGTCGGGCAACGTCACCTACGGCCACCGCTTCCACGCGCCGGGTGCGATCACCGTGCGGCGGTTCGAGGACTATGTCTCGAAGCTGGAGGCGGCCAAGGTCGTGCTCGACGCCGAGCGGCGCAAGGAGATCATTCGCGCGGACGCGAAGAACCTCGCGTTTGCGGCGGGCCTGGAACTGGTCGAGGACGAGGGCCTGCTGGAGGAGGTCTCGGGTCTGGTCGAATGGCCGGTCGTGCTGATGGGCGAGTTCGAGGAGGACTATCTCCAGATCCCGGCCGAGGTGATCCGGCTGACCATCCGGGCGAACCAGAAGTGTTTTGTCTGTGCGCCGCCGGCCGGCGCCCTTTCGGACGGCTTGACGCTGAGTGACGGAAGGCTCTCCAACCGCTTCCTGCTCACCGCCAACATCGAGGCCTCCGACGGCGGCGCCGAGATCGCGCGGGGCAACGGCAAGGTTGTGCGGGCGCGGCTGTCGGACGCGCTGTATTTCTGGCGGACCGACCAGGCGAACCTGCCGGACCGCGACGCGCTCAAGGACAGCGCGACGAAATTCGGCCTCGACCTCGCCAAGCCGCTCGACCAACGCATGGCCCGCCTCGATCATCTCGGCGTGACGTTCCACGCCAAGCTCGGCACGCAGGGCGAGCGGGTGCAGCGCATCGCGCGGCTGGCTGAGGACATCGCTCCGTTGGTCGGCGCCGATCCGGCGCTCGCCCGCCGCGCGGCGGTTCTGGCCAAGGCGGACTTGCAGACGGAGGTCGTTGGCGAGTTTCCGGAACTGCAGGGCGCGATGGGGCGGAAGTATGCGCAGCTGCAGGGCGAGGATGCCTCGGTCGCGGCAGCGATCGAGGAGCACTACAAGCCGCAGGGCCCGAGCGATTCCATCCCGACCGAGCCGGTGTCGATCGCCGTGGCGCTGGCGGACAAGCTGGATGTGCTGGTGGGATTCTGGACGATCGACGAGAAGCCGACCGGGAGCAAGGACCCATACGCGCTGCGGCGGGCGGCGCTGGGGGTGGTACGGATCCTGGTGGAGAATGGGATTCCAACAAATCTGGAGGCCGTCCTGCGTCGCAGTTGGTCATATTACCTTTTGCGAAGAGTTGTCCTTACCGAGGAGTCATTGGAGTGGCCTCACCAAGAAGATGACCGATTTGATGGGTTCTTTCTGCCAGTCAGTGACGAAATACTCAGCTTGGTCGTTCCTAGCAGTACTGACGACTTAGTGCCTATCAAAGTGTTGCAATCCGCACCTCTCAAAATCGAGAAACCAGCATACATCCTCTCCGCGAGTGAGGAGCGGATTGACCACGATGAAGATCTTGTCGAATTGCGACTTGAGGGTCGCGGGTTTGAAGAGGAAAGGCCTGAGCCGATTTGGGATGTTATTTATGGTAACGATCGGCTCCTCTCCTTCTTCCACGACCGCCTGAAAGTCTATCTCCGCGACAAGGGTGCGCGGCATGATCTGATCGACGCGGTCATCACACCGGCGGCCGACGACCTCCTCGCCATCGTGCGCCGCGTCGAGGCGCTGGGTGAGCTTCTGGCGACGGACGCCGGCAAGAATCTCCTCGCTGGCACGAAGCGCGCGGCGAATATTCTGGCGGCGGAGGAGAAGAAGGGGACTGCCATCGCCGACGCGGTCAATCTCGCGCTGTTCCGTCATCCGTCGGAGACGGTGCTGTTCGACGCGGTGAATCATGCCGAGAAGAGCGCGGCGGAAGCGATTGAACGCCAAGACTTTTCCGCTGCCATGCGTTCGCTTGCAGCATTGCGTGAACCGGTTGATTCATTCTTCGAGGATGTTCTCGTGAATGATGAGGATCAGGCCGTGCGGGCGAACCGGCTGGCGCTGCTGGCGCGCATCCGCTCCGTCACCGGCCAGGTCGCCGACTTCTCGAAGATCGCCGGCTGAGGCCTGCCGGACGTCCTTACTGGACGCCCTTGAGCGGGGCGGCTCCCCTGGGAGGCGAAGGCGGTTCAGCGGCCTTGTCCGCAGGCGGGTCGACCGTTTCGCGCACGGCCGGTTCGGGCGCCTTCGCCGGCGCGGACTTTGGTGTTCCGGCCGGTGCGGACGCCTGTGTCACCGGAACCGTCTCGGGCGTCGAGGCAGCTTCGCCGCCGGGGAAGGCGTCTCCCCGGATGCCGCCGCGCATCAGCAGCGGCATGCCGGCGAAAAGCGATCGCGCAGGCGTTTCCGGCTTGACCGCGGCAGCCTTGAAATATTCGACCGCCGGCTCGCCCATTGCGATGACGGAGGCGCTGACCCTGGTCTGCGCAACAGATGCGTCGATGCCGCCCGGCAGGGGCGGCGGGTAATGCAGTGCCAGCAGCGTCTTCTCGTCGGGACCGGCCTGACTCTTCGTTGCTTCGGCGGGCGTGTCGGCATGCGCGGCGAACGAGAGCGATAGGGGAGCCGGGTAATGCAGCGCGACCTCGATCGCGGGCGCTTCGGCGGGCTTCGAGGCTACGGCAGCTTCCGGCGGAGCGCCGAGGTGCACGACGGACGGCGACGTGGCCTCCCGATTCAAGGGCACCGTCACGAAGGACGAGGCGGAGGCGCCGGTGGAAGCGGCTACTCCGGCAAACAGGGCTATGCAGTACAGACGCATCGAGGATCCGGCTCCTGAGGCGGATATCGAAAGCTAGCCTATCCGGGTTAATTTGACGTGAGGTTGAGGAATCGATCGAAACTTTAACGATTGACGCCGTGGCCAGCGGCTGTATGTCGCTCGCGACGAAGGAAGTTTTCCGCACTTGGCGAAGATCATCCCAGCACACAGCGCCCTCGAGGAAGCCGCGGCCGCCCTTGCCGCCGGCCAGCTCGTCGCGATCCCGACCGAGACCGTCTATGGCCTTGCCGCCGACGCGACCAATGGCGAGGCGGTGGCGCGCATCTTCGAGGCCAAGGGCCGGCCGCGCTTCAACCCGCTCATCGCCCATGTCGACCGGTTTCCGCTCGCAGAGCGCATCGCCATCTTCGATCCGTTGTCGCGCCGGCTGGCCGAGCATTTCTGGCCTGGTCCGCTGACGCTGGTCCTGCCGCTCGCCGAAGGCAGCCCCGTCCATCCGCTTGTCACCGCCGGCCTCGATACGGTCGCGGTACGTATGCCGCGCGGTATCGCCCAGAGCCTCATCGCACGGCTCGGCCGGCCGCTGGCCGCACCCAGCGCCAACTCGTCAGGCAAGGTGAGCGGCACGACGGCCCAGGCCGTGGAAGCCGACCTCGGCGCCCGCATTGGCCTGATCGTCGACGCCGGCCGCACGCCGGTGGGGCTGGAATCGACTATCCTCAAGGTGGAGGACGGCCGTCCGGTTCTCCTGCGACCCGGCGGGGTGACGGTTGAGGAGATCGAGGCCTTTCTCGGCATGCCCGTCGAGCGGTTTTCGGGAACCGGCATCCAGGCGCCCGGTATGCTGTCGTCGCACTATGCACCCGCCGCCGCCGTCAGGCTCGATGCGCGGGAGGTCCGCGAGGGCGAGGCGTTGCTGGCCTTCGGGCCGACGCGCGTTGCCGGCGCGGCGCGGGCCGTGGCAATGCTCAACCTGTCCGAGGCGGGTGATCTGAGGGAGGCAGCGGCCAACCTGTTCTCTCACATCCAAGCGCTCGACCGGGAGGGCGCCCGCGCCATAGCAGTGGAGCCCGTGCCGCGCCATGGACTGGGCGAGGCGATCAACGACCGGCTGGCGCGCGCCGCCGCTCCGCGCAACGATCCGCCGGGATCAGACTAGGACATGCCGATGACTGCGATGCCGGAAGACGCCCTGCTCGATCGTTTCGCCGCCATCGTCGGCCCGGCTCATGCGCTGCGCTCCGAGATCGACATCGCGCCCTACGTCACCGAGCCGCGCGGCAGATATGGCGGCTCGACGCGCCTCGTCCTGCGGCCCGGCAGCGTCGCGGAGGTGAGCGCGATCATGAAGCTCGCCAGCGAGACGCGCACGCCGATCGTGCCGCAGGGCGGCAATACCGGTCTCGTCGGCGGTCAGATGCCGGACGGGTCGGGGCGCGAGGTCGTGCTGTCGCTATCGCGGCTCAACCGCATCCGCGAGATCGACCTGCAGTCCAACACCGTGACGGCCGAGGCGGGCGTGATCCTGCATGCGCTGCGGGAGGCGGCCGACGGGGTGGAACGCCTCTTCCCGCTCTCGCTCGCCTCGCAGGGCTCCTGCGAGATCGGCGGCAACCTGTCGTCCAATGCGGGCGGTGTGGGGGCACTTGCCTACGGCGTCGCGCGCGACCTCTGCCTCGGCCTCGAAGTCGTGCTGCCCACCGGCGAGGTGCTGGACGACCTGCGCAAGCTGAAGAAGGACAATACCGGTTACGACTTGAAGGACCTGTTCGTCGGCGCGGAAGGCACGCTCGGCGTCATCACCGCCGCCGTGCTGAAGCTGTTTCCCAAGCCGAAGGGGCGGACGGTAGCATGGCTGGGCATCATGTCTCCCGAGGAAGCGCTCTCACTGTTTACGCTCGCCACAGAAAAGGCTGGGCCCGCTTTGACCGCCTTCGAGCTGATGTCGGAACGCACGCTATCGTTCGTCTTGAAGCACGTGCCGGGATCGGTCGCGCCGCTAAAGGAGAGCTGTCCGTGGAACGTTCTGATGGAGATATCGTCCGGGCGCTCCGAAGAAGATGCGTTGGCGCTGCTGGATGACATTGTCCAAGAATACATGGTTGGAACGGACAACGACGATGTCCCGTATTTCGAGGGCGTAATGGCATCAAGCCTCGCGCAGTCCGATGCCTTCTGGCACCTGCGCGAGTCCATGTCCGAGGCGCAGAAGGGGGAAGGTGGCTCGATCAAGCACGACATCTCGGTGCCGGTCGCCTCGATCCCACGCTTCATCCGTGAGGCGGGCGAGGCCGTGGCGTCCGTCGCGCCGGATGCCCGCGTGGTCTGCTTCGGCCACATGGGCGACGGCAACCTGCACTACAATGTCTCGCAGCCGGCGGGCGGCGATACGGCGGCGTTCCTGGCGCTCTATCCGGCCATGAACCACGCCGTGCACGAGGTCGTCCGCTCCCTCGGCGGCTCGATTTCCGCCGAACACGGCATCGGCCGCATGAAGCGGGACGAGCTGATCGCCACCGCGCCGCCGGTCGCGATCGACCTCATGCGCCGCGTCAAGCGCGCCTTCGATCCCGCCAACATCATGAACCCGGGCAAGGTTATCTAAGTATTCGCAATTGTTGACAGAATCTTGCACATGGTCGCAAAGCGATAACCATTCGCGGGATTCAGAACAAATTTAACCGAACTTCTAAGGCACCCGGTAAGGGACCGCGCCTAGTCTCTGCACATAACGAGCGGGAAAACCCGCCGTCGGGATCCGGAAACGGCTCTCGGGAGCAAACAGGGAATAGGCGATGCAGAACACCCATCTGAAGCCGGTCTGGGCCGGCCAGGAGTTGCGACTGGACCCGTTCCGGCTGCCGCAGGTCGTGAGCTACGCGACCCGTGACGACCAAGGTGATGTGACCTTCTCCATCGACCATCGCGGCGTCGTCGTGCGCCGCGTTCTGGAAATGAGCGGCCTGCCGGTGACGCTCGTCATGCCGGCGAAGGCGTTCCGCGGCATCGCCGCTCGCGCCATCGAGGACGGCGAGGGTAACGTCACCGTGACGCTCGAACTGATGCACAACGACCCGGCGTTGTCGGTGCCGCTGCTGGTGGCGCACGATCTCGAGGACGTCGCGGCCGACTGGCGCGCCTGGGCCGAGGCCTATCGCCTGCCGATGCTGCTCGTCGAAGCCGACGGTGTGGCCCGCAACCTCGAAGAATCGCTGGGCGCCGTCCGCAAGGGCGAGCCGAAGCTGCGCCGCAAGCGCTCGACCTCGCAGCCGCGTCGCCCGCGCTTCCTGGCGCGGCGCAGGCAGGGCAACCTCGGCCTGCGGCTGGTGGTCTCGGGCGAAGAGATCATCGCGCCGGAGTGAGGCGTCTCAGATCAGCGGCCTGACGGCGGGCCACATCGCGCCGCCGATCAGGCCGAGGAAGATCAGCCATCCCACGACATTGTTCGACTTGAACAGGCGCAGGCACTGGTCGGGATCGTCGATGTCGAGCGTCCTGACCTGCCGCGCCATATGCGCGCCGGCCGCGAGCAGGCCGGCCAGCGCCGGCATCGGCACTTCGGCCAGCGCGAAGGCCCAGGCGAACAGGATCAGCGTTCCGCTGTAAAGGCCGACGAGCCAGTAGACCGTGTGCCGGCCGAACAGCCGCGCCGTCGAGCGCACGCCGACGATCGCATCGTCTTCCTTGTCCTGGTGCGCATAGATCGTGTCGTAGCCGATCACCCACAGGATCGAGCCGGCATAGAGCAGCAGCGCCGGCGGATCGATCTCGGCGAACTCGACCGCCCAGCCCATCAACGCGCCCCAGGAAAACGCAAGCCCCAGAACGAATTGCGGCCAGTTGGTTATTCTCTTGGCAAAGGGATAGGCCGCCACGACGGCGAGCGAGGCGACGCCGAGCAGGATCGCGAAGGAATTGAACTGGACGAGCACGACCAGGCCGAGAAGCGCCTGCGCGATGACGAAGATCCAGGCCTGGCGGCGGGTGACCTGGCCGGACGGCAGCGGGCGCGATCGCGTCCGCTCCACCTGGGAATCGATGCCCTCGTCGACGATGTCGTTGTAGGCGCAGCCGGCGCCGCGCATCGCGACCGCGCCGATGAAGAAGAGCAAGAGGTGCCACGGCGAGGGCAGCAGGGTCGACAGCGGTTCCGTGGCGGTTGCATAGGCGCTCGCCGCGAGCGCGGCCGACCACCAGCAGGGCCACAAGAGCAACTGCCAGCCGATCGGCCGGTCCCACCGCGCCAGCTGCGCATAGGGCCAGACGGGGCGTGGCAGAAGCTTGTAGACCCAATGTCCTGACGGCGCGTCGGCGACGCGGCCCTGGACGCCTCTTGTCTGCACGGTTTCCATGCAGCGTGAGTGGCAGGACGGGGCAGGGGCGTCAAGCTCGCGGAGCGACGCAGGCCCGCGAACTCAAAGCGTTTGCGAATCCGTGACCGCGCCGCTAGGGAGGGGCGTCACCAAAGGGGATGGATGAATGCCGGGACGGAGACTTCTCGCCGCCTTCCTGTTGTCGCTCATGACACTGCCTGCTTCGGCGGCGGAAGCGCATGGCCTGCCGGGCGCGGCGATGTCGCTGCTCTGGGCGCTGCCCTTCGCCGGAATCCTGTTGTCCATCGCCACCGGCCCGCTGCTCTACGCTCATTTCTGGGAACACCACTACGGCAAGATCAGCGCGCTGTGGGCGGCCCTCGTCATCGTGCCGATGGCGCTCGCCTTCGGGCCGATGGTCGCGGCCGAGGCCGTCGCGCACACGATGCTGCTCGAATACATCTCCTTCATAATCCTGCTGTTCGCGCTCTTCACCATCGCCGGCGGCATCTGGATCAGCGGCAACATCCACGGCACGCCGCCGGTCAATGCGGGGCTTCTGGCGATCGGCATGGTGCTCGCCTCCATCGTCGGCACCACCGGCGCCTCGATGATCATGATCCGCCCGCTGATCCGCGCCAACGACAACCGGCCGTTTAACGTCCATGTCGTCGTCTTCTTCATCTTCCTGGTGTCGAACATCGGCGGCTCGCTTACGCCGCTCGGCGACCCGCCGCTCTTCGTCGGCTTCCTGCGCGGCGTCGACTTCTTCTGGACGACGCAGCACCTGATCTGGGAAACGCTCTTCGTCGGCGGACTGGTTCTGGCGGTCTTCTTCGTCCTCGACCTCTGGTTTCATCACGGGGAAGACGGGCAGCCCAAGATCAAGGACCCGACGCCGGATTCGAAGGTGCGCATCTTCGGCGCGATCAATTTCCTGCTGCTGGCCGGCGTGATCGGTGCGATCCTGCTCTCGGCCTCCTGGAAGCCGGGCGTGGCGTTTACAGTGCTCAACGTGCCGGTGGAGCTGCAGAACCTCGTTCGCGACGTGCTCATCCTGGCGCTGGCAATCCTGTCGCTGTTCCTCACCAAGCGGCAGTATCGCGCGGCGAACGGCTTCTCCTGGGGGCCGATCAAGGAGGTCGCGAAACTGTTCGCCGGCATCTTCGTCTGCATCATCCCGGTGATCGCGATCCTGAAGGCGGGCATGGACGGGGCGCTGTCGCCGCTCGTCTCGCTCGTCACCGCTGCCGACGGCACGCCCAACGAGTTTGCCTATTTCTGGATGACGGGCTTTCTCTCGTCCTTCCTCGACAATGCGCCGACCTATCTCGTCTTCTTCGAACTCGCCGGCGGCGACCCGCAGACCCTGATGACCACGCTCGGCCTGACGCTGACGGCGATCTCGGCCGGCGCGGTCTTCATGGGCGCCAACACCTATATCGGCAACGCGCCCAACTTCATGGTCTACGCCATCGCGCGTGAGCAGGGCGTCAACATGCCGAGCTTCTTCGGCTACATGCTGTGGTCGGGTGCGGTGCTGGTCCCCGTCTTCCTGATCGCGGGCTTCCTCTTCTTCGGATGATCTTTCAATGAACGTTCTCCTCATCGGCTCGGGCGGGCGCGAGCATGCGCTGGCCTGGAAGCTGTCGCAGTCGCCGATGCTGACGGCGTTCTATGCCGCGCCCGGCAATCCGGGCATCGCGGAGGTAGCGACCTGCGTGCCGGTCGACGTGACGGACCATACGGCGGTCGTCGCATTGTGCCGCGACAAGGCGATCGATCTCGTCGTCGTCGGCCCCGAAGCGCCGCTGGTGGCAGGTCTCGGCGACGACCTACGCGCGGTGGGCATCAAGGTCTTCGGGCCCTCCGCCGCGGCGGCCGAGCTGGAAGGTTCGAAGGGCTTCACCAAGGATCTCTGCGCCGAATACGGCATCCCGACCGCGGCCTTCGGCCGGTTCGACAATGCGGCGGATGCGGCCGCCTATGTGCGCGGAGTCGGCGCGCCCATCGTCGTCAAGGCCGACGGGCTCGCGGCCGGCAAGGGCGTGACGGTGGCGATGACCCTCGAGGAAGCGCTGGCGGCGGTCGACGAATGCTTTTCCGGCAGCTTCGGCGTCGCCGGCGAGGAGGTGGTGGTGGAGGAGTTCCTGACCGGGGAGGAGGTCAGCGCCTTCTATCTCTGTGACGCCCGCACGGCGCTGCCCTTCGGCTCGGCGCAGGACCACAAGCGCGTCGGCGAGGGCGACACAGGGCCGAACACCGGCGGCATGGGTGCCTATTCGCCGGCGCCCGCGATGACGCCGGAGATTGAGGCGCGGGTGCTGAACGAGATCATCGAGCCGACGCTGCGCGGCATGGCGGCCATGGGACGCCCGTTTTCAGGCGTCCTCTTTGCCGGCCTGATGCTGACGGACGAGGGGCCGAAGCTGATCGAATACAATGTCCGCTTCGGCGATCCGGAGACGCAGGTTCTGATGATGCGGCTGAAGGACGACCTGCTGGTGCTGCTGTCGGCCGCGGCCGACGGCCAACTGGCTCACATGTCCGCCCGCTGGCGCGACGAGGCGGCGCTGACGGTGGTGTTCGCCGCGGAGGGCTATCCGGCTGCACCGCGCAAGGGAACCGAGATCAGGGGGCTGGAGAAGGCGGCGGGCGACGGCGTCCGCGTCTTCCATGCCGGCACCGCCCTGAAGGACGGCCGGCTGGTCGCCAATGGCGGCCGGGTGCTCAACGTCACGGCCGCCGGCAGGACGGTCGGCGAGGCGGCGGCGAAGGCCTATGCGGCGGTAGATGCCATCGACTGGCCGGGCGGCTTCTGCCGCCGCGACATTGGCTGGCGGGCGATCGCGCGCGAAAGGGGACAGGCCTAGTTCGGCCCGCCCTTGCGGACCGAGCCGGTGGTGATCCTGGCGTCGGAGAGTGCGATCAGGTGCAGGGCGAAGGCCTGGTCGCGGGCGAAGCGCTCGATGATCTCCCGCCGCGCGTTCGGCCGTTTTTCCCATTCGTCGAGATGAAGCTCGCAGGCTGCCGGCCCGAGCTTGTCCGAGCACTCGACGAAGCGCCTGGCGAAGTCCGCGCCCGGATCCCTTCGCTCCGCCAACGGCGCGAGCGCCGCGGCAGCGAGAACGCCACCGGCGAGAAGGAACGGCAGGGTCTTCACGGCTGGAACTCCGGACGGATGCGAAAGTCCGGAGATGGCGCGCGCCTGGTTAATAAAATGCAAACAGGACATTGAAAATCCTGTGCTTCTGACGATGCGTCAGCCGAAATAGCCGGTCATCGGATTGGGCGGCGGCATGGTCGGCAGCGTCCCGTCCGCCCGCCGCTTACGGTGATGCGCGAGCGAGCATTTCGCCGAGCACAGCACGCCGCGGTCAGTGTAGTAGGCCGGGCCGTGGTCGATGTTCCCGCCATGATAGGCGAAGTCATCCGCCCCGAACGGCAGTCCGCATTCGATGCAGGCGAATTTCTCGGGGCGTGCAAGCATGGGTCAACTCGTTCGGTCTACGGAGCGAAAAGGCCGCTCGCGGATCATCCGGCGGACGACCGGCACGAAGAAGCCGTCGCTGAAGGATCCCAATGCAGGATCAGGCAGAAGATAGAAGGAACGGCCGATCACGTCCACATTCGCTTCGTCGATGACGATCCAGAGACGCATTCCAGCCGAGAGGCCGGCCCTCTTCTTCTCGGCCTCCGGAATCTCGACCGCTCTCTGGTCCGGCAGAGGCGCCTTCGATGTGATTGCGAGGAGGACGAGAACGTCGCCATCGGGTCGTGGAAGCCGGACGGCGACCGCGGCCGGGCGATCCTTTCGCCCTTCGGTCTCGCCCTTGGACGATTGCCGTGCCCAGAGATAGGGATAGCGTATGACGCTTCCGGTGCGCAGGTCGGCGCGCCGGTTCTTCACGCGGCATCCGTCTTGGTGTCGCGTTCATAGGCATCGAGCGCTGCCTCGATCTCCTTGACGAGCTCGTCCGGCATGTCCTCGATCCGGTAGGCTTTGCGCGTGTCGCCGTGGGCGCGGAGGCGTTCGAAGTCTTCGATGTTCATGAGGACGAGCCGAGGCTTGTTACGTTGGGTGATCGTCACCGGTGCCCGCATCGCCTCGGCGATGATGTCGCCTGATTTGCGCGACAGGTCGCTGGTGGTGAAGGTCGATCTCGACTTGGGCATCGCCCGCTCCCGGTTTGCAACATTGCTGGAATATACAGCATTGTTGTATTTGATGGAAGCGCCCTGACCCCGGCATAAAATCGGTTTGGCGACATGTCGCCGTCTGGCGGCGGGAAGCGGTGTCCGCTATGGCGTGGGCCTCGAAATCACGGAGGTCCTGATGTATCGTGCGCCCGTCGAGGAGATCGCGTTCACCCTCAAGCAGGTGGTGGGGCTGGAGAAGGGGATCGGGGAAGGCCGCTTCGGCGATCTTTCTTCCGACCTCGTCGACGCGGTGCTGCAGGAGGCCGGACGCTTCGCGACCGACGAAGTGGCCCCGCTCGGGCTCGCGGGCGACCGGCAGGGCGCGCGCTTCAAGGACGGCAGCGTGACCATGCCCGACGGCTGGCGCGACCTCTACCATCGCTGGATCGAGGGCGGCTGGAACGGCCTGTCCGGCCCGGTCGACTTCGGCGGCCAGGGCCTGCCGGTCATGCTCGGCATCGCGACGATGGAGATGTGGAATTCCGGCTCCGTCGCCTTCGGTCTCGGCCCGACGCTGACGCAGGGCGCGGTCGAGGCGCTCGACAAGCACGGATCGGACGAGCTGAAGGCCGTCTATCTCGAAAAGCTCGTCTCTGGCGAATGGATGGGGACGATGAACTTGACCGAGCCGCAGGCGGGTTCCGACCTCGCCGCGCTGCGGGCGCGTGCGGTGCCGGTCGGCGACGGCACCTACCGCATCTTCGGCCAGAAGATCTTCATCACCTATGGCGAGCACGACTTCACCGACAACATCGTTCACCTCGTGCTCGCACGCCTGCCCGATGCGCCGGCCGGCACGCGCGGCATCTCGCTGTTCCTGGTGCCGAAGTTCATTCCCGATGCCGACGGCAAGCGCGGACGCCGCAACGATGCCTTCTGCCATTCGATCGAGCACAAGCTCGGCATCCATGCCTCGCCCACCTGCACCATGATCTATGGCGACGGCCGCGCCGACGGCGAGCCGGGCGCGATCGGCTGGCTGGTCGGCGAGGAGAACCGCGGGCTCGCCTGCATGTTCACCATGATGAACAATGCCCGCCTCGCGGTCGGGATAGAAGGCGTGGCGATCGCCGAGGCCGCCTATCAGAAGGCGCTGGCCTATGCCAACGAGCGCCGGCAGGGCAAGGCGCCGGGTTATACCGGCGAGGGCATGAGCCCGATCGCTGCGCACCCGGACGTCAAGCGCAACCTGCTGACGATGAAAGCGCTGACCCAGGCCGCGCGTGCGATTGCCTATTCCTGCGCCCATGCCCTCGACATGGCGCATTCGTCGGAAGGCACGGAGGCCACCTTCTGGCAGGAGCGCGCCAACCTGCTGACCCCGATCGCCAAGGCGTTTTCGACCGACATCGGCGTCGAGGCAGCCTCCATCGGCGTGCAGATCCACGGCGGCATGGGCTTCATCGAGGAGACGGGCGCGGCCGTGCTCTACCGAGACGCGCGCATCGCGCCGATCTACGAGGGCACCAACGGCATCCAGGCGATCGACCTCGTCACGCGAAAACTGCCGCAGTCGGGCGGCGAGCATGTCCATGCCTACATCGCCGAGCTGAAGGCGGACGCCGAGGCGCTGCGCAACTCGAACCTGCCGGGCCTCGGCCGCACGGCGGATCGGCTGGACGCGGCTCTCGCCGACCTCGAAGGCGCGACGCGCTTCCTGCAGAAGGCTCTGGCCGACGGCAAGATGGCGGAAGCGCTGTCCGGCGCGACGCCTTATCTCAGGCTCTTCGGCCTCGCCTCCGGCGGCGCCTATCTGGCGCGCGGCGCGGTGGCCGGCCGGGATGTCGCCCGCGTGTCGCTGGCGCGCTTCTTCGCCGAGAACCTGATCGCCGAATGCGCGGCCCTTCGCGACCGCGTCGAGAACGGGGCGGAAAGCCTGGAAGCGGCGACTGCCGCGCTGGCGAGCTGAGGGGCACCATGAGCGAACATATCGTCGTCGAGCGCCACGGCGCCGTCCAGACCATCCGGATGAACCGCCCGGACAAGAAGAACGCCATCACGCGCGCCATGTACGGCGCGATGGCGAAGGCGTTGACAGACGGCGACGCCGATCCGGCGGTCAGGTGCCACCTCATCCTCGGCGTGCCCGGCGCCTTCTCGGCCGGCAACGACATGGCCGACTTCATGGTCGTCGCCATGGGCGGCGACGGCGGCACGGAGGTGTTCGACTTCCTGGTCGCGCTCGCCCGCGCGGCCAAGCCGATCGTCTCGGCCGCCGACGGCATCGCGGTCGGCATCGGCACGACGATCCATTTCCACTGCGACATGACCTTCGCCACGCCGCGCACCATGTTCCACACCCCCTTCGTCGACCTCGGCATCGTGCCCGAAGCCGGCTCGACCCTGATCGCGCCGGCGCTGCTCGGCACGCAGGCATCCTTCGCGCTCCTGGCGCTCGGCGAGCCGTTTTCGGCCGAACGGGCGAAGGCGGCGGGACTGATCTACGAGGTCGTGGCGGAGGAAGAGCTGGAGAGCCGCGCGATGGCGGCGGCCACGTCGATTGCCGCCAAGCCGCCGGAGGCCCTGAAACTGTCGCGCGACCTGATGCGCGGCAACCGCGACGCTCTGGTCGAGCGGATCAAGGAGGAAGGGCGGCTGTTCACCGCGCGTCTTAAGTCCGACGAGACGAAGCAGGCGCTGATGGCGTTCATGAGCAGGAAGAAGGGGTAGAGCTGCGGGCGGGGGGATTGAGGCAGAATATAGGGGTGGAGCTTTATATCTGAAAATCTGCGGTGGGGTGGGAGCGGAAGACAGCTTTTAGCCAGCGGCAGGCCAAATCTGACATCGTCCAGCCGCTACCAGGAATCCCTTGAACGCTGAGCAGGTTAGTCGACTTTGTTGCTCAAAATGGGCTTGGCAATGACGGTGACACAGAATGACGAAGCGCAAGAAGCCTTTGGGTCGCTGTCTGTTGACTGGCGTGGAGGGGCCTCTGGTGAAGTCGCATATCATTCCGCGATTCGTGGCTGACAAGGCGCTCGGCCAAGCTCATCGGATACAGTTCGGCGAGGAGGGAAGGCCCCAACTCCTTTTCAATAGCTGGGCTGACAACACCATTGTAGTTGCGCAAGGTGAGAAGCGGTTGGCGGATATCGACACCGCAGCGGCAAGGATATTTCGTAGCCTGGGCTTGTCGTGGCGACATTTTCCGCTGACTGCTGATGCCAAGCGTGCGCAAATTGGCGCATTCGACAGTGAGTTGATTACGATCCCCGTAGCGATGGAGGATGCTGTCGCGCTTCGGTTGTTCTTCCTGAGCATTTTGTGGCGCTGCGCGGTCAGCTCAAGGGTAGAGTTTGCGGAGATATTTCTTGACCGGGCCGCCACAGAGAAGCTCCGCAGGATTATTCTCGGACTCGAACAACCCGGCGACTCCGATTTTCCCATCGTGTTGGTGCTTCTCACATCACAGGGCGAGCCCCAGGTTCATTCGCCGTTGGCGCAGACCATCGACATGAAGGAGTTGGGATTTGACCTTCCTAACGTGCCGATATTTCGTTTCTTCTTCGACGGTTTGATTGTTCACATGGGGCGACAGCTCAATGACAAAGGCCTGCTGGAAGCGTGGGGCTCTAGAGTGGTCGGGACCAAGTCCGAACTGATACTTATCGGGCGGCCGTATGACGGTTCGTCCCAAGAGATGAATTTGGGCCATCTCAAACGGACGCTGTTCGAAGAGCATCCCGAACAAGCGATACGTATCTATCGGACATTGTGGGAAATAGACGCGCGAAACGGCAAGGAATAGCAGCAGTGGCCCGGAGCGACGTTGATCAAATTCTTGCGCGCAAGGAGCGATGGGGAACCAATCGGGCGGCGATGGAGCTGTCTTCGGCAGTTGAGCGCCTTGAGCGCGAGTGGCTGGCAATTCGAAGACAGGCGGCCGCGTTCACAGACTTCATCCCGATGCGGTTGGTGACACTCATCGAGGTGTTCGTACGTGAGGTCATCCGTGAGATTGTTGACTATGGACCGCCCTATCTCGATAGGGCGGAGAAGCTGGCGAAAGGGGCAAGGATAGACTTCATCTTTGCTTCGAACCTCCAGGGTCGGAAGCTATCCATCGGCGACTTGGTGGCTCACTCAATTCCGGTCAATAGCCCAACCAACATAATAGCTGCGTTTGAGGGGCTAATCCCCGATTTCACTGCCTCGCTTAAGCTGGCTCACCCTAGATGGTCAGAGGAAGTCGATACGTGGCCGCAACCTCCTGTCATTCAAGATTTTGACCTGACACTCGCCACGTTAACAAAGCTATTTGAGGTCAGGCACATTCTCACCCACGAATTTCCCCAAGAGCGCCCGTACGAATCGAATGAAATTGTAGGCTTCTTGGCGGCCGCCCGTGAACTGCTCAGCGCGATAGATTGGGTCATCGTAGACAAGCTGAAAGGGTCGGTCCCGCAAACACAGATCATGATGAATATTCAGGCGGGCAACTCCCTCATCGACCTTGAGGCGCAAATGAAAGGCCTGTTGCAGGCCGTCAGTGACAAACAGGACGTCAGTTCAGAGTTGCTGGAAACTAGCCAAATCGCGTGGCTCGAGTATGCCGATAGGGAGGCAGATCTGCACGCATCGCTGGTTGAGGGCGGTTCTATGCATTCAATGGTATGGGCATCGGCAAAGTCAGACCTCGTGCGACATCGGATCGATGAACTGCAATGGTGGATCAATCGCGAGGAAGGAGACTTGTGATGGTGCCGCCACTGGAGCTACGTTCCCTAGCCAATGACAGCTTTCGAGCAATGCTCCAATGGACCTGCGTGACCGCAATGGGGTCGTAGCGGGCTCTTAAAATCGGCCGCTCTGTCCGCCCGCGCCCCCGTCATGGACAAAGCCTTATCTGCTCCCAACCGCCGACCTTCAGCGTGGCCGCCACCCGGCCGTGTAGGCGGAACGGCCGGTCGTGCCATACCTCGATCCGTGCCGCCAGCATGCGGACCCCCACCAGCGAGGCGGTGTGACGTCTCCGACCGGTCAGCGGGCGGCGCGAGGCCGCCCGCGTTCGTCTTGTGTGCTACTCGCCCTTCGCCGCGAGGAAATCCGCGACGTCGAGCAGGATGAACTCGTTGTTGGCGGCCTTGCCGATCTCGCGGCCGCCGGAGAAGGGCAGGTTGTTGTCGTTGGCCACCATGATGTGCGTGTCGTCGACGCGCATCACGTCCTCGATGGTGAAGAAGGGGAAGGTAAGCTTGCCGGCGGTTGCGTTCGGGCCGACGATCGAGGCGATGGCCTTGTTGTCCGGATCCTGGATGTCCATCAGGTTGATCGTGCCGATGCGGGCGATGAAGCCGTCGTCGCTGACCTTGGCGGTGTCGACCAGCACGATGTTCTTCACCTTGGCCGGCAGCGGATAGCAGGCCGACTTGTCTTCGCCGGTGCAGGTGACAGAGGCGTCGCCCTCGCCGTTGTCGCGTTCGATCACCAGTGCGCGGGTGTCGTCGATGAAGTTGAAATCGCCGATCGCGGTGGCTCCCTCGGCGAGCTGGAACTTGTAGCTGGTGCCGGTCCAGTCGCGCTTGGCGGTGTCGAAGGTGATGACGCGCAGGAACGAGCCTTCCGGCTTGCCGTCCTCGCCGAGCAGCGGCTTCTCCAGCATGCCCCAGAGCAGGTTGGTGCCGGGCTGCAGCGCCATGCCTTCATAGCCGCCGGAGCGCTGGACGCGGAAATCCTTGCCTGCGACGGCCGGAACGACGACGCCGGGCGTGTCCGGACCCTTCAGCGCCTGGCCGTCGAGCATGGTCTGGTGGACGGACAGCACGCGGCCGTCGAGCGAAGCGCGGATGACGAAGGGGCCGAACTCCTCGCCGATCCAGATCTCGTCGTTGAGGAACTGGATGCTCTCGGGATCGAAATCAGCGCCGGTGAGGTAGCGGCTCTCGGTGCCCTCATAGGCGATGCGGAACGGCACCTTGCGGTCGGGATCGCGCAGGAAGACGGTCTCGGCGCGCTCGACCGTGCCGGTGGCGAAATCGGGCTTCATGCGATGGAAGAACAGCATGGCGTCGGGGCTGTTGACCTTGGAGCCGAAGCCGTTGTCGGTCAGCGTGTAGACGCTGCCGTCGGCGGCGCGGTTCATGGCGAAGCCCGACATGCCCTGCACCGGCTGGCCGAGGAAGGGCAGCGAGATGCCGGTCGTGTGCTTGCCGTAATTGGCGCCGACGTCGCCCATGACGCTCATCGGCTTGTCGTTGCGGGCGCCGGCCGTGAACTTGCCCGACGTCCAGGCATCGCG
This sequence comes from Mesorhizobium australicum, assembly GCF_900177325.1. NCBI lineage: Bacteria > Pseudomonadati > Pseudomonadota > Alphaproteobacteria > Hyphomicrobiales > Phyllobacteriaceae > Mesorhizobium > Mesorhizobium australicum. Next base: position 2,028,990 of record NZ_FXBL01000004.1, read on the forward strand.
CGGGGCATCGGCCGGCGGCGCGACCATGGTGAATGCCGGCAGATAGGCATGGCCGGCAAGCTTGGCGGGGAACACCTGTTCGGCCTGCGCGGCGGCAGCGAGGGCGAGCAAGGCGGCGGAGGCGAGTAGTGATCGGATCATGGCGGGCTCCTTCGGAGGACTGGAAACCCGGACCGACTAACCGTCCTGCGTGACAGGACCTCTACCCTTGCATGACGAAACGATGTCGCGGGTGTTGATAGCCGGGAGTGCCTGCTCTTTCGGGTCTCTTGGCCGGTGCGCTTCGGCCTCAGATTACGCCCATCGCGCATCGCCGCGGCGTTCGGATCTCCTGCGCCGCGATCCGGCGCAGCCCTTCGGAACGCGGCAATCCTCACACTTTGGATTTCGAAAGCCGTGACCAGGCTAGATACTGAATCCAGTGGACACCAATGAATTCTGCCGGTTTACTTGACGTTAGGGAATGTCGAACACTTGGGATATCTCAATATGAAAACCGTCATTGCATCCGTGGGCGTCGCCCTGGCGTCATATGTGTCTTGCGCGCACGCTGAAGTTCAGGATTGCATCGAGATCGTTTCCCTACCGGCAGTGATCACCCAGCAAGGGATTCATTGCATGAAGAAGGATCTCGCCACCTCCGCCACGACCGGTAATGCAATTACCATCAACGCCAACAACGTGACCATCGAGATGAACGGCTACAAGCTCGGCGGCTTGGGCGGCGGCGTGAACACTCAAGCAACGGGCATCTCTGCCTACAATCGTCAGAACATAACCATCCGTAACGGCGCGATCCGCGGCTTTCTTCACAATGTCAAAATCGAAGGCCCGCAGATCGGAGGGTCGAGCACGGGTCATCTCATCGAAAATGTCAGGAGTGAGAGCGCGCGCTATGTCGGTCTTTGGATAATGGGTTCGCATTCGGTCGTGAAAAACAACACGGTGATCTTAACCGGCGGCGGAACTCTCGCTTCCGCGTACGGCATCGTCGTTCAGTTCGGCGAGGGACATTCCGTCATGAACAACATCGTCAACGACGTTTCGGAGAGCAACCTGGCTTACGGTATTACAGCGTCGGACACGATTGGCGCGGTCGTCGAGGGTAATCAGGTCCGGGATGTCGCGGCCAGTACGTCGTACGGCATTTTCTCGTCCGGAGAGCGGAACGTCATCCAACGGAATACTATTATCAACTTTTCGGCCGGCACCACCGGAATAGACGGCCAGGCGACCAACGACGCGTGTATAGGGAACGCGATCACGAATTTCACCGCGCCGCTCAACGGATGCTCGCTGTCCAGCGGAAATCTGACGTTCTGAGACTTTCAGCCACGGCAACATCAGGCTGCACAGAGCGAGGATCGGCCTGCGACGGACTTTACGGATAGAGCCGCGTCTTCTCCCAGCCGCCCGCGCCATGCGTGAAGACCACCCTGTCGTGCAGGCGGAACGGCCGGTCGTGCCAGAACTCGATCTGCGTCGGCATGATGCGGAAGCCGGACCAGTGGGGCGGGCGGGGAATATCGCCGACGGGATAGCGGGCGGTGTATTCGGCGACTGCCTTCTCCAGCGCGAAGCGGCTTTCGAGCGGACGCGACTGCTTCGACGCCCAGGCACCGATGCGGCTGCCGCGCGGCCGGCTGGTGTAATATTCGTCCGCCTCGGCATCGCTGACGATCTCGACCGGCCCGCGCACCCGCACCTGCCGGCGCAGGCTCTTCCAGTGGAAGCACATAGCGGCCTTCATCGAGCCGAGGATCTCGCGGCCCTTGGCGCTCTCGAAATTGGTGTAGAAGACGAAGCCGCGCTCGTCATAGCCCTTGAGCAGGACCATGCGCACGTCGGGCAGGCCGTTTTCGTCGACGGTCGCGAGCGCGAGCGCATTCGGGTCGTTCATCTCGCTCTTCGTCGCGTCGGCGAGCCATTCGCCGAACAGGCGAAGCGGCTCCTCCGCGAGCGTGAAGTCACTTTCCGTTAACCCTGGTGCAGCCATACTTCCACCCTGAACTGATTTCGTGGGGAGATTGCGCATTGTCGCGCGCAGCGCAAGCCGCAGGACGCGAAAGGAAGGGGGCCAGCGACAGGCTCCTTCCGGCATTCGTTCTCGCCTCCTGCGCCGGCCTTGCCGGTTGCGGCGGCGGGATGAGCCTGTCGAAGATCGAGGCCGACAGGTCCATCCTCACCAGTGCGGTCGAAACGACGCCCGCCGTGAGTTCCGAGGCGATCTCGGACCAGACGACGATCCGAAATGCCGTCTCCTCCGCGAATCTCGACGAGCTCAGCGGCAAGCCGCTCGCCTGGGCCAATGTCGACACCCAGTCGCGTGGATCGATCTTCGATGTCGTCGAGACCCGGAAGAAGGATGTGCTCTGCCGACGGTTCCGGACGTCGCGCGAGAGCTTCGACGGCGTGGCGATCTATGCGGGCGAGGCTTGCCTGGGCCGCGACGGCGCGTGGTATATGCGCGCATTCTCACAAAGCTGACGTGGTCGGTCTGGAATTTCTTCCTAGACTCGCTCATATACGGGACAACTCAGTCCACTCTGGAATTGGCTTCACATGCGCAATCCCTATGACGTTCTGGGCGTTGCCAAGACCGCTTCGCCCAAGGAGATCAAGGCCGCGTTCCGCAAGCTCGCCAAGCAGCATCATCCGGACCAGAATCCGGACGATCCGAAGGCGAAGGACCGTTTCGCGGCCGTCAACCAGGCCTATGAGATCCTCGGCGACGAGAAGCGCCGGGGCGAATTCGATCGCGGCGAGATCGACGCCGAGGGCAAGCCGCGCTTCGCGGGCTTCGAAAATGCCGGCGCCGGCGGCGATCCGTTCGGCGGCTTCCGCCGTTCGGGGCAGGGGCCGGGCGGCGCGCGCTTCGAGTTCCGCTCGACGGGGCCCGGCGGTCCGGGCGCCGGCGGTTTCGGCGGCGCGGGCGATATCTTCAGCGAACTGTTCGGCTCCGCCTTCGGGCGCGGCGAGCCGGAGATGGGCGCCCGCGGCCCGCAGGCGCCCGAAATGAAGGTCAATCTCGACGTCTCGATCGAAGAGGCGGCGACCGGCGTCCGCAAGACGGCGCTGTTCCCGGATGGCCGCAAGGTCGGGGTCCAGCTTCCCGCCTATCTGGAAGACGGACAGGAGATCCGGCTCCAGGGCGAGGGCGCGCTGCTGCCGACCGGCGGGCGCGGCGACGCGGTCGTCAGGATCCGCTTCCGCAAGCATCCGCGCTACACGCTCGACGGGCGTGACCTGCGCGTCGACCTGCCGGTGAGCCTGCGCGACGCCGTCCTGGGTGCGAAGGCGCCTGTCGAGACGCTCGGCGGGCGCGTCGCGGTGACGGTGCCGCCGTGGTCGAGCTCCGACCGCGTTCTGCGCATCAGGGGCCGTGGCCTGCCGACCAAGACCGGTGAGAAGGCGGACCTGTACGTGCATGTGCGCGTCATGCTGCCGGAGGGCGGCGATGCCGAACTCGAAGCGCTGATGAGGAAGCGCGGCGCTTGATGCCGCTGCCTCCCTATGCGATAGCCAGCACAAAATGACGGCGGCGCAGGGAGAAAGCGACATGGCGGCTGGACAGGGCCTGATGGCTGGCAAACGCGGCCTGATCATGGGCGTTGCGAACAATCGCTCCATCGCCTACGGCATCGCCAAGGCCTGCGTCGACCACGGCGCAGAGATCGCGCTCACCTATCAGGGCGAAGCCTTCAGGAAGCGCGTCGAGCCGCTGGCGGAGGAACTCGGCGCCTTTGTCGTCGGCCATTGCGACGTCACCGAGATGGCGACGCTGGACGCGGTGTTCGATGCGCTGAAGGAGAAGTGGGGCAAGATCGACTTCGTCGTCCATGCCATCGCCTTCTCCGACAAGGACGAGCTGACCGGCCGCTATGTCGAGACGACGCGGGACAACTTCCTGCGCACCATGGACATTTCCGTCTATTCCTTCACGGCGGTCGCCAAGCGCGCCGAGCCGCTGATGACCGACGGCGGCTCGCTGTTGACACTGACCTATTACGGCGCCGAGAAGGTGATGCCGCACTACAACGTCATGGGCGTCGCCAAGGCCGCGCTCGAGGCGAGCCTGCAATATCTGGCGGTCGACCTCGGGGCGAAGAACATCCGCGTCAACGCCATCTCCGCCGGACCGATCAAGACGCTGGCCGCTTCCGGCATCGGCGACTTCCGCTATATCCTGAAGTGGAACGAGTACAATTCGCCGCTGAAGCGCACGGTGACGATCGAGGAAGTGGGCGATTCCGGCCTCTATTTCCTCTCCGACCTGTCGCGCGGCGTCACTGGCGAGGTGCTGCACGTCGATTCCGGCTATCACGTCGTCGGCATGAAGGCCGTCGACGCGCCCGACATCTCGGTCGTCTGACCGTTTCCAGACCTTTTGAAAAGGGAGCGGCAATGTCCCCGCCGATCTACATCGCGCGCCACGGTCAGACCGCCTGGAATGCGATCGCGCGCGTCCAGGGGCAGGCGGAGGCCGATCTGACGGAGAAAGGGCGCGAGCAGGCGGCGCAGAACGGCAGGACGCTGGCGCGCCTCATCCCCGACCCGTCAGCGTTTCGCTTCGTCGCGAGCCCGATGCGTCGCACGCGCGAGACGATGGAGATCATCCGCGCGGAGATGGGATTGCCGCGGGAGGGTTATGCGCTCGAACCGCGCATCGTCGAGGTGCATTTCGGCGACTGGCAAGGCTTCACCTTCGCCGAGCTGGAGGCGGCCAATCCGGGCTCGACCTCCACGCGTGACCTCGACAAATGGAATTTCGTGCCGCCGGGACAAGGCGCCGAGAGCTACGCCATGCTGGCGGATCGCATCCGGCCCTGGTTGTCGGAGCTGGAAGGCCCCGTCGTAGTCGTCACCCATGGCGGGGTGATCCGCTCGATCTTCCGCATCCTCAACGGAATATCTGACCGTGACGCGGCGATGATGGACGTGGCGCAGGACCGCATCCTGGAAATTCGCGACGGCCGTATCGGCTGGGTCTGACCCGCTCAGTCGGGGATGATCTGGAGGACGATCTTCTCGCCGTTGATCTCGTCGTACGAGATCGTCACGTCCATGCCCTCGCTGTAGTCCTCGAGCGCGAATTCCTCTGACAGCTTGAAGGATTGGCCGCCCTTGAGGGTGAGGGTCATGGTCGACTTGTCGATCTTGGCGATGGTGCCCTCGGTGTCGGCGGCATAGGCGGACGAGGCAAAAAGAAGAAGTGCGGCCAGCGCGCCGGAAATGGCTTTCATGCGTTCCTCGGTTCTGATTGGGCGCCGCCGCAGGCTGGCGCAGATCGTGGATGCGTGAAAAAACAGCTAAGCCGCGAATGTGTCAAAAGTTAAATTCAGATGCCTGCATCCGGCGGCCGCATGTTTGACCGGTGGATGAAACGCCAATAGAAGGCAGCCCAGACCGGCTGAGACACTGTTTGGAAATTCTACTCTGGCGGCCATCTGATGGCGTTTTCTGCGCTTCCGGTGCTCACGGACCCAAATGTCCGCTGCGCTCCGGTTCTCGAAACCACCACCAGCTGACTCGCCGGAGCGAATTTCGAAACAGTCTCTGAGACCGACGGGGTTTTCGGCATGTCGCACAACACTTTCGGCCATCTTTTCCGCGTCACGACCTGGGGCGAAAGCCATGGGCCGGCGCTGGGTTGCGTGGTCGACGGCTGCCCTCCCGGCATCCGCTTCAAACTGTCGGACATCCAGCGCGACCTCGATCGCCGGCGGCCCGGACAATCGCGCTTCGTCACCCAGCGCCGCGAACCGGACGAGGTGAAGATTCTCTCCGGCGTGGTGATGGACGCCGACGGCGAGACGCTGATCACGACGGGTACGCCCGTCTCGATGATGATCGAGAATGTCGACCAGCGTTCGAAGGACTATGGCGACATCGCCAGGCAATACCGCCCGGGCCATGCCGACTACGCCTACGACCAGAAATACGGCATCAGGGACTATCGCGGCGGCGGCCGGTCCTCGGCGCGCGAGACGGCGGCCCGCGTCGCGGCCGGCGCGCTGGCGCGTCTCGTCGTGCCCGGCGTCTCGGTGCGCGGCGCGCTGGTGGCGATGGGCGAGAAGGAAATCGACCGCGCCAACTGGAACTGGAACTTCGTCGAGGACGCTGAAAACCCGTTCTTCACGCCGGACCCGGCCTCTGTCCCGCTGTTCTCCGACTATCTCGACCGCATCCGCAAGGCCGGCTCCTCGGTCGGCGCGGTGATCGAGATCGTGGCGGAAGGCGTGCCGGTCGGCCTCGGCGCGCCGCTCTATGCCAAGCTCGACCAGGACATCGCCAGCAACCTGATGTCGATCAACGCGGTCAAGGGCGTGGAGATCGGCGAGGGCTTCGCGGCGGCGCGGCTGACCGGCGAGCAGAACGCCGACGAGATGCGCATGGGCAATGACGGCAAGCCCGTCTTCCTGTCGAACCATGCCGGCGGCATCCTCGGCGGCATCTCGACGGGCCAGCCGATCGTCGCCCGCTTCGCGGTCAAGCCGACCTCCTCGATCCTCACCCCGCGCAAGTCCATCGATACATCCGGCCACGATGTCGACGTGATGACGAAGGGCCGCCACGATCCCTGCGTCGGCATCCGCGCCGTGCCGATCGGCGAAGCGATGGTCGCCTGCGCCATCGCGGATCACTATCTGAGGCACCGAGGGCAAGTAGGCAGTAGGGCAGTAGAGCAGTAGGGCGGAGTATCGCGCTGCTTGAACGCTCAGTACCCGACTGGGCGTCTTTCCCTTACTCCCCTATTCCCTTATTGCCCTACTGCCCTATTCCCACCTGCCCTGCGAGCGAAGCGAGCCAATGCCCTACGATCAAAAACGCATCGTCGAAGCCCTCCGCGCCTTCGAGCGCGGTGAGATCGTGGTCGTCATGGACGATGACGGCCGCGAGAACGAGGGCGACCTGATCGTCGCGGCCGTGCACTGCACGCCGGAGAAGATGGCCTTCATCGTGCGGCACACGTCCGGCATCGTCTGCGCGCCGATGCCGCGCGAGGAGGCGCGGCGCCTCAATCTCGCGCCGATGGTGGCCGAGAACGATTCGGCCCACACCACCGCCTTTACCGTTTCCGTCGATTTCCGCCACGGCACGACGACCGGCATTTCCGCCGAGGACCGCACGGCGACCGTGCGCAACCTCGCCAATTCCAACGTCGGCCCGCATGATTTCGCCCGGCCGGGCCACATCTTCCCGCTGGTCGCCCGCGAGGGCGGGGTGCTGATGCGCTCGGGCCATACCGAGGCCGCCGTCGACCTGTGCCGCCTCGCGGGCCTGCCACCGGTCGGCGTCATCTGCGAGCTCGTCAACGACGACGGCACGGTGATGCGCGGGCCACAGGTCACCGCCTTTGCCGCGACCAATGGCCTGAAGCAGGTCTCGGTGGCCGATCTGATCGCCTATCGCCAGCGGCAGGAAACGCTGATCGAATGTGTGGGCAGCTTCGACATCGAGACGGTCGGCGGGCTTGCGAAGGCGCATGCCTACACACTGCCGTGGGACCCGATGCAGCATCTCGCCGTGGTCTACGGCGACATCCGCGATGGCACCGACGTGCCGGTCCGCCTCCATCCCGAGAATGTGGTCGCCGACGTGTTCGGCGGGGCGAGCCGGCTCGACGGCATCATGAAGATGATGGGCGAGGAGAAGCGTGGCGTCATCGTCTACCTGCGCGAAGGCTCGGTCGGCGTCGCACACCAGGCGCGCAATCGCCCCGTCAACAGCGACCAGGAAACCCATGCCGAAGCGCTGCGCCGCGAGAGCGAGTGGCGCGAGATCGGCCTCGGCGCCCAAATCCTGAAGCATCTCGGCATTTCCTCGATCATCCTGCTGTCGTCACGCGAACGCCACTATGTCGGCCTCGAAGGATTCGGCATCAAGATCGCCAGAACCGAGATCGTCTAGCCGATGGCCAATCCGGGCCGGTCGTCCTATATGATGACGGCATGACCACCCGCCTCTACAGCAACCCGATCCATCTCGACCACCTGACGCCGCCCGGGCATCCCGAGCGGCCCGACAGGCTGCGAGCGATCGAAAAGGTGCTGGAGCATGAGGCGTTCTCGGTGCTCGACCGCGTGCAGTCGCCGATGGGCGATCCCGCCTCGATCGTGCTGGCGCATCCGAAGCACTATGTCGACCGGATCGAAGCCGCCATCCCCGAGACAGGCATGGCACGGATCGATAGCGACACCTCGGTGAGCCCGAAGAGCTGGGAGGCGGCGCTGACCGGGGTTGGCGCGGCGAATGCGGCCGTCGACGACGTCTTCGAGGGCCGGGCCGCCAACGTCTTCGTCGCGACCCGCCCGCCCGGCCACCACGCCGAGAAGGTCAAGGCGATGGGCTTCTGCCTGTTCAACAATGCCGCGATCGCCGCCCGCCACGCGCAGAAGACGCATGGGGCCGAGCGCGTCGCCATCGTCGACTGGGACGTGCATCACGGCAACGGCACGCAGGACATCTTCTGGACCGACCCGACGGTACTCTATTGCTCCACCCACCAGATGCCGCTCTATCCGGGCACCGGGGCGAAGACCGAGACGGGCGTCGGCAACATCGTCAACGCGCCGCTGGCGCCGGACACCGACGGCGAGGTGTTCCGCGACGCCTTCGAGAGCCGCATCCTGCCGGCGCTCGACGCCTTCCGCCCCGACCTCATTATCATCTCCGCCGGCTTCGACGCGCATCACCGCGATCCGCTGGCCGAGATCAACCTCGTCGAGGACGACTTCTCCTGGGCGACGGGCAAGCTGATGGACCGCGCCGCGCGTTTCTCGTCCAACCGGCTTGTCAGCCTGCTGGAGGGTGGCTACGACCTGCAGGGACTCGCGCTGTCCGTGGCCGCCCATGTCGGCCGCCTGATGAGAGGTTGACCCATGGCCGAAGACGCCAACGACGACATCAAGGCGATGAGCTTCGAGCAGGCGCTGGAAGCGCTGGAGCGTATCGTCGAGAATCTGGAGCGCGGCGACGTGCCGCTTGACCAGTCGATCCGCATCTACGAGCGCGGCGAATCGCTGAAAGCGCATTGCGACCGGCTGCTGAAAGCCGCCGAGGACAAGGTCGAGAAGATCCGCCTGTCGCGCGACGGCAAGCCGGCCGGCGTCGAGCCGCTGGATGGGGCATAGTTGTCCCGGAAGGGCTCCCGCCTCATATTAGCCAAGCTTGGCTAAGGAGGCCGGGATGCGCAAGGTCGACATGCTCGAGGCGAAGAACTCGCTCTCCCGCCTCGTCAAGGCGGTCGAGAGCGGTGCCGAGCCCGAGATCATCATTGCCCGCAATGGCAAGCCCGCGGTCAGGATCGTGCCGATGAGCCACGCACGCAAGCGGGGCATCGTGCTGGGCTTACTGGAAGGCAAGCATCCGCCGATGACGCTGGAGCAGTTAAACTCGACCGACGCTGAGATCGCTGCATTGTTCGAGGCGTCCGAGATTGAACCTCCTCGTTGACACTCACGTGGCGATCCGTTCGACCGGCTTCTCATCGCGCAGGCCCTGTCGGAGCCGATGCGTTTCGTCACCGGCGACAAACAATTGGCTGCTTACAGCGATACGATCATTTCCTGGTAGCCGCCGCCCAACCCAACCGCACAAAGGAGCGATCCCGTGTGCCGCAACATCAAGCAACTGTTCAACTTCGATCCTCCCGCGACGGACGACGAGGTGTATGAGGCCGCGCTTCAGTTCGTGCGCAAGGTTTCCGGTGCGAACGCGCCATCGAAGAAGAACCGGAAGGCATTCGACCGGGCCGTCAGCAAGATCACCGCGGCCACCCGCGAATTGATCGACACGCTCGATACCAGCCAGCCGCCGAAGGATCGCGACGAAGAGGCCGCCAAGGCGCGGGCGCGATCTGCATTGCGTTTTTCCCCGCCACCTGTGATCGTATTCGAATGAGCTACTTTCCCGTCCGCGATCCCGAGCCCGGCGACGCCTTCTCCTGCGACGCCGTCGAACTGATGGTGATTCCGAATGCCAAGGACATCGGCGGCTTCGAGGTGCGCCGGGCGCTGCCGACTGCGAAGCGCCGGCTGGTCGGGCCGTTCATCTTCTTCGACCGGATGGGGCCGGCGATCCTGCGGGCGGGACAGGCGATGGACGTGCGGCCGCATCCGCATATCGGCCTGTCGACCGTGACCTACCTTTTCGACGGCCGCATCCGCCACCGCGATTCGCTCGGCACCGAGATGGTGATCGCGCCGGGCGACGTGAACCTGATGACGGCTGGCCGCGGCATCGTGCATTCGGAGCGCACGCCTCAGGAGCTTCGCGGCGCGCCGATGTCGATCTCGGGCCTGCAGACCTGGATCGCGCTTCCCGACGGCAAGGAGGAGATCGCGCCGGAATTCGCCAACACGGCCAAGGCGCACCTGCCGGACTTCGATGACGGGGGCGTCAGCGGCTCGGTGGTGATCGGCGCCTTCCAGGGGCTGGCCTCGCCGGTGAAGGCCTATTCCGACACGCTCTATGCATCGCTGCGCCTCGACGCCGGCGCGCGCGTGCAGATCCCGGCGGATGCCGAGGAACGGGCGATCTATGTGCTGGAAGGATCGGTGATCATCGCCGGCGACCGCTTTCCGTCCGACCGCCTGCTGGTCTTCCGCCCGGGTGACGAGATCGTCGTCTCGTCCGAGACCGGCGCGCACTTCATGCTGTTCGGCGGAGCCTCGCTCGGCTCGCCCCGCCACATCTGGTGGAACTTCGTCTCGTCGTCGAAGGAACGCATCGAGCAGGCCAAAGAAGAATGGCGGACGGCGAAGTTCGACATCGTTCCCGGCGACGAGGAAGAGTTCATTCCCCTGCCGGCCGGCTAGGCTGCGACCGCGCCCCACGTTTACTTTTCGGGCCGCACTGCCTATGTCGGCAGCATTATAGGAAAAAGAAGCCGGACAATTGCCCTCACCGTCCACGCCACTCCTCGATAAGGTCCGCATCCCTGAGGACCTGCGCAAGCTGTCGGAAGCCGAACTGCCGCAGCTCGCCGCCGAACTGCGCGAGGAACTGATCGATGCGGTTTCGCAGACCGGCGGCCATCTCGGCGCCGGCCTGGGCGTGGTCGAGCTGACCGTTGCGCTGCACTACGTCTTCGACACGCCGGCCGATCGGCTGATCTGGGACGTCGGCCACCAGGCCTATCCGCACAAGATCCTGACCGGCCGCCGCGACCGCATCCGCACGCTCAGGAGCGAGAACGGCCTGTCCGGTTTCACCAAGCGTACCGAGAGCGAATACGATCCGTTTGGCGCGGCGCACTCCTCGACCTCGATCTCGGCCGGACTCGGCATGGCGGTCGCCCGCGACCTCGACGGGCGAAAGAACAACGTCATCGCCGTGATCGGCGATGGCGCGATGTCGGCCGGCATGGCCTATGAGGCGATGAACAATGCCGGCGCGCTCGATGCCCGGCTGATCGTCATCCTCAACGACAACGACATGTCGATCGCCCCGCCAACGGGTGCGATGAGCGCCTATCTGGCGCGCCTCGCCGTCGGCAAGACCTATCTCGGCTTCCGCGACTTCGGCAAGAAGCTGACCTCCTACCTCGGCAAGCGCGCCGACCGCGCCATCACCCGCGCCGTCGAGCATGCGCGCGGCTATGTGACCGGCGGCACGATGTTCGAGGAGCTTGGCTTCTACCACATCGGGCCGATCGACGGGCACAATCTGGAGCACCTGATCCCGGTGCTGAAGAACGTCCGCGACAATGGCGACGGGCCGGTGCTGATCCATGTCATCACCAAGAAGGGCAAGGGCTACGCCCCGGCCGAGGCCGCGTCCGACAAATATCACGGCGTCAACAAGTTCGACGTCATCACCGGCGCCCAGGCGAAGGCGCCGGCCAACGCGCCGGCCTATACCAAGGTCTTCGCGGAGGCTCTTGTCGACGAGGCGTTGCGCGATGAGAAGATCGTCGCGGTCACGGCGGCGATGCCTTCCGGTACCGGCCTCGACCTGTTCGGCGAGGCATTCCCGACCCGCACTTTCGATGTCGGCATCGCCGAACAGCACGCCGTCACCTTCGCCGCGGGCCTGGCGACGGAAGGCTTCAAGCCGTTCGCTGCGATCTATTCGACCTTCCTGCAGCGCGCCTACGACCAGGTCGTGCACGACGTGGCGATCCAGAAGCTGCCGGTGCGTTTCCCCATCGATCGCGCCGGCTTCGTCGGCGCCGACGGACCGACGCACTGCGGCGCCTTCGACGTCGGCTTCCTGGCATCGCTGCCGGGCTTCGTGGTGATGGCGGCCGCCGACGAGGCGGAACTGCGCCACATGGTGCGCACCGCGGCGGAGTATGACGAAGGGCCGATCTCGTTCCGCTATCCGCGCGGCAACGGCGTCGGCGTCGACATGCCGGCGCGGGGCTCGTTCCTCGACATCGGCAAGGGACGCATCCTGCGCGAGGGTTCGAAGGTGGCACTTCTGTCGCTTGGCACGCGCCTGGCGGATTGCCTGCTGGCGGCTGAGGAGCTCGATGCGGCCGGCCTGTCGACCACCGTCGCCGACGCCCGCTTCGCCAAGCCGCTCGACACCGATCTCATCAGCCGGCTGGCGCGCGAGCATGAGGTGTTGATCACGGTGGAGGAGGGAGCCGTGGGCGGCTTCGGCAGCCAGGTGCTGCAGTTCCTCGCCATGAACGGCCTGCTCGACAATGGCCTGAAGGTGCGCCCGCTCTGCCTGCCGGACGAGTTCACCGATCACGCCAAGCCCGAGAAGATGTATGCCGACGCCGGCCTCGACGCCGCCGGCATCGTGCGCACCGTCTTCGCCACGCTCCATCGCGAGATCCGCGCCGCGAGCGCGTGAGCGGCTTGAATCAATTTCTCAGGCACGTGAATCTGCCCGACAGCGTCTTTGCCTAAGACTCTGTTTACGCTGCGATTTGGCGTTTTCCTAACCTTGTCCCTTGGCCGTTTTTCAATCGGCCGCTGGTAGAAAGCTTCCCGGGACAGGGAGCACAACAACATGAAAACGACGATTGTCGCGGCGCTGGCCCTCGCCGCTTCGCTGACCGCGGCGATGGCCGAGCAGCGCTATGACCGCAAGCTCGAAGCGGCCGCGATCAGCATTGCCGCCTCGAAGATGGGCGAGCTGCGCGGCGGCTTCGGAGTGGACGCCCGACCGGTGTTCGTGTCGCCGATCGACAGGTCGCAGCCGACGCATCTTTCTGCCGCGCGCATGGACGCGACGCCGACCGGCTCGGTCAGGATTGCCTCGCGCTGTACCCCTTTCTGACCGTCGCTCGCAGGCTTGCTTTCGCCGGCCCGACCGGCCAAGGAAGCGCGATGTCCGCCGCAAGCCCCGCCAACCGCCAGCGCCTCGACGAGCTCCTCGTCGTCCGCGGCCTCTTCGCCAGCCGCTCGCGCGCCCGCGATGCGATCGAACGGGGCACCATCACCGTCTCGGGCAAGGTCGAGACCAAACCGGGCAAGGTGGTGGAGCAGGGCGCGGACATCGCCGTCGACGATCCGGCGCGCGGCTATGTCTCGCGGTCGGCGCTGAAGCTCGTCGCGGCACTCGATCATTTCTCTATCGATCCGTCGGGCTGCCACGCCCTCGATGTCGGCGCCTCGACGGGCGGCTTCACGCAGGTCCTGCTGGAACGGGGTGCTGCATCCGTCACCGCCATCGATGTCGGCCGCGATCAGTTGCACGAGAGCCTGCGCGCCGATCCGCGCGTCCGGTCGATCGAGGGTCTGAACGTGCGCGATTTGACGATCGAACATCTTGACGGGAGAGCGCCTCAGGTCGTCGTCGCAGACGTGAGCTTCATCTCGCTGAAGCTGGCTTTGCCTCCCGCGCTTGCGCTTGCGGCGCCTGGTGCTGCCACAGCGCTTCTGGTGAAGCCGCAGTTCGAAGCCGGCCGCGAGGCGATCGGCAAGGGCGGGCTGCTGCGCGATCCGGCGCTGGGCGAGAAGATCGCACGGGACATGTCGTCCTGGCTGGAGAGTCAGCCCGGCTGGCGCTCGCTCGGCATCGCGCCATCGCCGATCGCGGGCGGCGACGGCAACCGGGAATTCCTGCTCGGCGGAAGGAAAGACCGGTGAACGTGCGGCTCAAAATCGATTCGCTCGGCGGGCAGGGCGACGGCGTGGCCCGAACCGAGCGCGGGCAGGTCTTCGTTCCGTTCACCCTGCCGGGCGAGATCGTCAACGTGGCCGTCGAGCGCGACCGAGGCACGCTGATGGCGGTGGTGGAACCGTCGCCGCTCCGGGTCGAGCCGCCGTGCCGGCATTTCGGCACCTGCGGTGGCTGCTCTCTGCAGCATATGGACGATGCGGCCTATCGCGCCTTCAAGTCGGAGCGCGTGGCCTCGGCCCTGAAGCGGGAGCGGATCGACGTGGCGCTCGAACCGTTGATCGCCTGCGCGCCGGACAGCCGCCGCCGCGTGGTGCTGAGCGGCCGCAGGACGGTGGGCGGCATGCTGCTGGGCTATCACCGCATGCAGTCTGCCGAGATCGTCGACATCGAGGAATGCCGCATCGCCGTGCCGTCGATCGTTTCGGCCTTGCCGCTGCTGCGCGATCTCGCCGGCATAGTCTGCCAGAACACGAAGCCTTTCCATGTCACGGTGACCTCGACGGAGACCGGCCATGACGTCGCCTTCGCCGATGTCGACGACGTGCCCGACGCGGCACGGCGCGCGGCGGGCGATATGGCGATCCGCCAGAAGCTTGCGCGGCTCTCCATCGATGGCGACATCGTGGTCGAGCATCACAGGCCCGCTATCCGCTATGGCAGCGTGGACGTCTCGCCGCCGCCCGGAAGCTTTCTCCAGGCGGTCGCCTCCGCCGAAGAGGCGATGGCCGGCCTCATCATGGCGCACCTTGCCAAGGCCAAGCGCGTGGCTGATCTCTTCTGCGGCTCCGGCGCCTTTGCGCTGCGCCTTGCCCACGGCTCGGAGGTTCACGCCGTGGAGGCGGAAGCCGCCCCTTTGGCCGCCCTCGACCGCGGCTTCCGCTTCTCGACAGGATTGAAGCGCGTCACGACGGAAAAGCGCGACCTCTTCCGCCGCCCGCTCACCTTCAAGGAACTCGACGCCTTCGATGGCATCGTCTTCGATCCGCCGCGCGCGGGCGCCGAGGACCAGTCGCGGCAGATCGCGCGCTCGAACGTGCCGAAGGTCGCAGCGGTGTCCTGCAATCCCGCGACGCTCGCCCGCGATCTGCGCATCCTCATCGACGGCGGCTACAAGCTCGTGAGCGTGACGCCCGTCGACCAGTTCCTCTGGTCGCCGCACGTCGAGGCGGTCGCGCTGCTGGAGAAGCCTCGCAAGCGGCGGTGACGGTCAGAGCGAGTTTCGAAACAGTCTCTCAGGCCTGCGCCAGCAGCCGGTCGACGAAGGCCGGCACGGTGGTCGACGCGGGACCGCGGATCACTTCGTCGAAGAGTTGCGTGTTGTCTGACGTGTCGAGATTGATCTCGACCGTGCGGGCGCCGGCGGCACTCGCCTCCTCGACGAACTGGGCGGCGGGGTAGACGTTGCCCGAGGTGCCGATCGCGACAAACAGGTCCGCCTTGCCGAGCGCGCGGTAGATCCGCTCCATCTGATAGGGCATCTCGCCGAACCAGACGATGTCCGGCCGCATCCGTCCGATGATCGAGCAGTGCGGGCACTGCGAATAGGTCGACATGTCCGTCTTCCAAGGGCCGCGCATGCCGCAAGCTTCGCACAGGGCGGAGTTCAGTTCGCCATGCATGTGGATGAGCCGGCGCGAGCCGGCCGATTCGTGCAGGTCGTCGACGTTCTGCGTGACGAGCAGGAAATTGTCGCGCCAGGCGCCTTCGAGGCGCGCCAGCGCATGATGCGCCTCGTTGGGCCGGGTGTCGCGGAGCTGCCGGCGGCGCTTGTTGTAGAAGTCGTGCACCTTCACCGGATTGTGGGCGAAGCCTTCCGGCGTCGCGAGCTCGCGATGATCGACTTTCGCCCAGATCCCGTTCTTGTCACGGAACGTGTCGAGCCCGGATTCGACGGAAATGCCGGCGCCGGTGAGGATGACGATGGAGGGGGGATGGTCAGGCACTGCGTTCGGCGTCTCTTCGGGTCCGCGACGAATCTGATCTGAAGACGCTGCGCAGGCGTCGTGTCAACAGGATCGTGTTGCGTGAAGCCGTCCGCGTTACGCCTTCGTCCCGCCGACCGTCATCTGGTTCATGCGCAGGTGCGGCTGGCCGATGCCGACGGGCACGCCCTGGCCGGCCTTGCCGCAGGTGCCGATGCCGGTGTCGAGTTTCAGGTCGTTGCCGACCATCGTCACGCGGTGCATCGCGTCTGGTCCGTTGCCGATCAGCATCGCGCCCTTGATCGGCTGGGTCACCTTGCCGTCCTCGATCATATAGGCCTCGGTGCAGCCGAACACGAACTTTCCGCTCGTGATGTCCACCTGGCCGCCGCCGAACGACACGGCGTAGATGCCCTTCTTCACCGAGGCTATGATCTCTTCCGGCGTCTTGTCGCCCGCGGTCATGTAGGTGTTGGTCATGCGCGGCATGGGTTGATGGGCATAACCTTCGCGGCGGCCGTTTCCGGTTGGGCGCATGCCCATCAGCCGCGCATTCTGGCGGTCCTGCATGTAGCCGACCAGCTTGCCGTCCTCGATCAGCACATTGTAGGCCGACGGGGTGCCTTCGTCGTCGATCGTCAGCGAGCCGCGCCGTTCCATGATCGTGCCGTCGTCGACCACGGTCACGCCCTTCGCCGCCACCTGCTGGCCCATCAGGCCGGAGAAGGCGGAGGTCTTCTTGCGGTTGAAGTCGCCTTCGAGCCCATGGCCGACGGCTTCGTGCAGCATCACGCCAGGCCAGCCGGAGGCCAGAACGATGTCGAAGGTCCCGGCAGGGGCGGGGACCGCCTCCAGGTTCACCAACGCCTGGCGCAGCGCCTCGTCCGCGCCGTCTCTCCAGGCACCGTCGGCGACGAACTCGTCGAAGCTCTTGCGCCCGCCAGCGCCGTAAGAGCCGGTCTCCTGTCGGTCGCCATCGCCGACGACGACCTGGATGCTCATGCGCACCAGCGGGCGGATGTCGCGCGCGATCTGGCCGTCGGCGCGGACGATCTCGACATGCTGCCAGGAGGCGGTGAGCGAGGCGGTCACCTGCCGCACGCGCGGGTCGCGGGCGCGCACATAGGCGTCGATCTCCTGAAGGATCTTCGCCTTGGCCTCGAAGCCAGGCGCCTCGATCGGGTTCGCATCGCCGTAGAGATGGCGGTTGGTCCGCGCCGGCGCCTCGGCAAGGGTGCCCGAATAGCCGGTCTTGACGGCCGACACGGCATCGGCCGCGCGCCGGAGAGCCGCGCCCGACAGTTCGCTCGAATGCGCGTAGCCGGAGGCCTCACCCGCGACGGCGCGCAGGCCGAATCCCTGGTCGGTGGAGAAATTGGCCGTCTTCAGCCGGCCATTGTCGAACATCAGCGCTTCGGACTGGCTCTGCTCGAGGAACAACTCCCCGTCATCGGCGCCGGTGATCGTGTCGCGCACGATCTGCCGGACCTCCTCGTCGGAAATGTCGAACTGGGTGAGCAGGCTGTCCATCGCACGGGTCCCGGCTGGTTGGAATGTCACCCGCATATAGGCATGGGGTCGGCGCGCAGCAATCGCGCGGCCGGAGCCGTCACGGGAGGGCGGCGAAACCCTCGGCGAAACCGGTGAGGTCGACCGGGATGCCGATGCCTTCCTCGGGCGCCTGGAAGACGATGAACACCGCCGACTTGCCGGTCTTGAACGTATCGAGAAGCTGCTTCTCCAGGATCACCTCGGCGTAGCAGCCGTCCTCGAAGCAGCGGGCGAAATAGGCGCGGCCGATGTCCTTGCCGTCGACATAGAGGCCGAGGCCGTTCGGCAGAAGCACGCCGAGCGGGGTCAGCACGCGCAGGATCTCGGCCTTGTTGTCGGCGGTGCGGAACACGACGACGGAAAGCCCCATCTCGGGCCTCTCCTCGGCAACCACGTTCTGCATCATCGCGCACTGCTCGGCGGTCGCCCCCGCAGGCGTCGAGCAGACCATCGACCATGCGCCGTGGGTGCCCTTCACCGTCTCCTGCTGCTGTGCCGAGGCAGGCGTCGAAGCAGCCGCGCAGCACAACAGCGCAGACAGTATAATGCGACGGATCATCGTGAACTCCGTGACGAATCAGGCAAAGTTACCGCGCGAGGCCCCGCATTTCAAAGCCGGCGGGCCCGCGCCGCGCGATGCGTTGGGCAAAACCGCTGTCTCCGGAAAATCCGCCGGAATTGCGGCCCCGCTGGCGAGCCGCCCGAAACGCGCGCAAAGCTGAGGTAAACGGCTGTTTCAGACGGGCTTTCGGGTATTTCTACACAGACGGCGCGGCGCGCGCAAAAATGCCGCATGCGCCGGACGATGGCTTTCTTGCGGTCGGATTGAGAGTATGGTTTTAACGCGCCAACGGTGGGACCCTGTCCGCTGCACGCGGGTCCGGACAAGACGTTGCGGGAGACGATCGTCGTGATGAAGAGATTTTTGGCCAGCCTCGCGGCAACTCCGGCCTTTCTGGCTGCTGCTTCCGCTTATGCGGCCCAGCCCGAACCCTGGCAGGCCCGGTTCCAGCCGGCGGCCACGGCGATCATGGAACAGATCACCTGGTTCGAACAGTATACGCTCTGGTTCATCATCCCGATCACGCTTCTCGTGCTGATCCTGCTCGCGGTCGTGATCATCCGTTTCCGCGCGAGCGCCAATCCGGTTCCGTCGCGCACCAGCCACAACACGCTGATCGAGGTCATCTGGACCGTCGGGCCGGTCGTGATCCTGCTGTTCCTCGCGGTTCCGTCCTTCCAGCTCCTGACGGCGCAGTACACGCCCCCGGAGGAGCCGTCGCTCACCATCAAGGCGACCGGAAACCAGTGGAACTGGGACTATGAGTACCAGATCGAGGAGCCGCTGACCTTCAACTCCGCCATGCTGCAGGAGAATGCGCGCCAGGCGGCGGGCAAGGAAGACGTGAAGGCCTATCCTCGGCTCCTGGCTGTCGACAACGAGGTCGTCGCGCCGGTCAATGCGACCGTGCGCATCCTCGTCACCGCCACCGACGTCATCCACGCCTTCGCGATGCCGGCCTTCGGCATCAAGACCGACGCGGTCCCCGGCCGCATCAACGAGATCTGGTTCAAGGCGACCAAGGAAGGCCTCTACTACGGCCAGTGCTCGGAGCTCTGCGGCAAGGACCATGCCTTCATGCCGATCGCGATCCGCATCGTCACGCAGGAACAGTACGACACCTGGCTGACCGCCGCGAAATCCGACCTGTCCGGCGCCAATCGCGCGCTCATGGCCGCAGTCGACACGAACAAGAAGGTTGCCGACGCGGGCCAGTAAGCCCTTTGCGTCGCTGAACAGGAACGAACGGAGCGGACATATGGCAGGCGCTGCAGCTCACGACGACCACAGCCACGCGCACGGCGCGCCAGCAAGCTTCGTCAAGCGCTGGCTGTTTTCGACCAACCACAAGGACATCGGCACGCTCTACCTGATCTTCGCGATCATGGCGGGCATCATCGGCGGCTTCCTGTCGGTGATGATGCGCTGGGAGCTGGCCGAGCCGGGCATCCAGATCTTCACCGGTCTGGCTGAGATGGTCTACGGCTTTCAGGGTGATGCCGCCATCGACGGCGGCAAGCACATGTACAACGTGTTCACCACCGGCCATGCGCTGATCATGATCTTCTTCATGGTCATGCCCGCCCTTATCGGCGGTTTCGCCAACTGGATGGTGCCCATCATGATCGGTGCGCCTGACATGGCGTTCCCGCGCATGAACAACATCTCGTTCTGGCTGCTGCCGCCGGCCTTCATCCTGCTGCTCACCTCGATGTTCGTTCCCGGTCCGACCGGTGGCTTCGGCGTCGGTGGCGGCTGGACGATCTATCCTCCGCTGTCGACCTCCGGCCAGCCCGGCCCGGCGATGGATCTCGCGATCCTGTCGCTGCACATCGCGGGCGCCTCGTCGATCCTCGGCGCGATCAACTTCATCACCACCATCTTCAACATGCGAGCCCCGGGCATGACGCTGCACAAGATGCCGCTGTTCGCCTGGTCGGTGCTGATCACCGCCTTCCTGCTGCTGCTCTCCCTGCCGGTTCTGGCGGGCGGCATCACGATGCTTCTGACGGACCGCAACTTCGGCACCGCCTTCTTCGTGCCCGAGAACGGCGGCGACCCGATCCTGTTCCAGCACCTGTTCTGGTTCTTCGGTCACCCCGAGGTGTACATCCTGATCCTGCCGGGCTTCGGCATCGTCAGCCACATCGTCTCGACCTTCTCGAAGAAGCCGATCTTCGGCTATCTCGGCATGGCATACGCCATGGTCGCGATCGGCGCGGTCGGCTTTGTCGTGTGGGCGCACCACATGTACACGACCGGTCTTTCGCTCAACACGCAGCGCTACTTCGTGTTCGCCACGATGGTCATCGCGGTGCCGACCGGCGTTAAGATCTTCTCCTGGATCGCGACGATGTGGGGCGGTTCGATCTCGATGCGCACGCCGATGCTGTGGGCGATCGGGTTCATCTTCCTGTTCACGGTCGGCGGCGTGACGGGCGTGCAGCTCGCCAATGCCGGCCTCGATCGCTCGCTGCACGACACCTACTACGTCGTGGCGCACTTCCACTACGTGCTGTCGCTGGGCGCGGTGTTCGCGATCTTCGCGGGCTGGTACTACTGGTTCCCGAAGATGACGGGCTACATGTATTCGCCCTTCATCGCGCGCGCCCACTTCTGGATCACCTTCGTCGGTGTGAACCTGGTGTTCTTCCCGCAGCACTTCCTCGGTCTCGCCGGCATGCCGCGCCGCTACATCGACTATCCGGACGCGTTCGCCGGCTGGAACATGGTGTCGTCCTACGGCTCCTACATCTCGGCCTTCGGCGTGCTGGTATTCCTCTACGGCGTTGCCGAAGCCTTCATGAAGAAGCGCGTCGCCGGTGCCAATCCGTGGGGCGAGGGCGCCACGACGCTGGAGTGGCAGCTGCCTTCGCCGCCGCCCTACCACCAGTGGGAACAGCTGCCGAAGATCAAGTGATCGGCGGACGAATGAAGGAAACCGCCGGGCTCCGGCGGTTTCTACCTTAAAGGTACGTGAACGGGCGCCTTGATGGCAATTGTTGAGAATATCGGCCGCGAAGACATCCGCCCCTCGGAGGCGATGGCCGGCGACTATTTCGCGCTGCTGAAGCCGCGCGTGATGGCGCTCGTCGTCTTCACGGCGATCGTCGGGCTCGCCGCTGCGCCGACGCCGATCAATCCCTTAATCGCCTTCATCGCGATCGCCTGCGTAGCGGTCGGCGCGGGCGCGTCGGGCGCGCTGAACATGTGGTACGACGCCGACATCGACGCCATCATGTCGCGCACCGCCAGCCGCCCGATCCCGAGCGGCCGCGTGCAGCCTGGCGAGGCGCTGGCCTTCGGGCTGGTGCTGGCCGTCCTGTCGGTGATGACGCTCGGCGTGCTGGTCGACTGGATGGCGGCATCGCTGCTCGCCTTCACCATCTTCTTCTACGCCGTCATCTACACGATGTGGCTGAAGCGCTGGACGCCGCAGAACATCGTCATCGGCGGTGCCGCGGGCGCATTTCCTCCGATGGTCGGCTGGGTTGCCGCGACTGGCTCGATCGGCCTCGAGAGCGTCATCCTCTTCCTCATCATCTTCCTGTGGACGCCGCCGCACTTCTGGGCGCTCGCCCTGTTCAAGTCGGGCGACTACGGCCGCGCTGGCATTCCGATGATGCCCAACGTCGCCGGCGAGCTTTCGACGCGGCGACAGATCTTCGCCTATTCGCTGGTGCTCGTGCCGGTGGCCGTGCTGCCCGCCATCCTCGGCTATGTGTCGTGGGGTTACGGCGCGGTGGCGGTCGTGCTGGGCGCGGGCTTCGTCTGGAAGGCCTGGCAGGTGCTCGCCATGTCGTCCGACGACACGACGATGAAGCCGGCCCGGCAGCTCTTCGTCTTCTCGATCGTCTACCTGTTCGCGATCTTCGCAGCCTATCTCGTCGACGTCGTCGCCTGGCGTCTCGTGGCCGGAGCGTGACGATGGAAAACGATCTCGTCACGCTGAGCCCCGCCCAGAAGAAGGCGCGCCGCAGCCGCAACGTCGCCATCGGCGTTGCACTGGGCGTTCTCGTGATCCTGTTCTACGTTGCGACGATCGTGAAGTTCGGCCCCGCCATTCTCGACAGGGCGATGTGATGGCCGGCGATCCGCAGACCGAACAGCGCCAACGCTCCAACCGCGTGATCGCGGCGTCGGCCTCCGCCTTCGTCGCCGGCATGGTCGGCATGGCCTACGCCGCGGTGCCGCTCTACGCGATGTTCTGTCAGGTCACCGGCTATGGCGGCACGACGCAGCGCGTCGAGCAGTATTCCGACAAGATCCTCGACCGGAAGATCACTGTCCGCTTCGACGCGAACGTGTCCGGAGGCCTGCCCTGGGATTTCAAGCCCGTGCAGCGCGACGTGACGATGCGCATTGGCGAGACCACCCAGATCGCCTATCAGGCCCGCAACGAGTTCAACGTGCCGACGGCCGGCCGCGCGAGCTTCAACGTGACGCCGGAGCTTGCCGGCGCCTACTTCAACAAGGTCGAATGCTTCTGCTTCACCGATACGTCGCTGAAGCCTGGCGAGGCGCTCGACATGCCCGTTGTCTTCTACGTGGATCCGGACATCGTCAACGTTCCGGAACTGGCACAACTGAAGACGATCACCTTGTCCTACACCTTCTTCCCGATCGACGCGGCGAAGCCCGTGGCTGTTGCGCCGGCGGGGAAAGATGGTAGGACCGACACCAAGACGCAAACGACGGAAATCGGGGGCTGAGATGGCCGACGCGCACGCCAAACCGCAACACGACTATCACATCATCGATCCGAGCCCGTGGCCTTTCCTCGGCTCCATCGGCGCGCTCGTCATGGCGCTCGGCGGCGTGGCCTGGATGCAGTCGCTGAAGAGCGGCTCGCTACACCTGTTCGGGCTCGAACTCGCTGGCGCCAATTACTGGATCTTCGCGATCGGTCTCGCGATCGTGCTCTACACCATGTACGGCTGGTGGTCGGACACGATCAAGGAAGCGCATGAGGGCCACCATACCCGCGTGGTGTCGCTGCACCTGCGCTACGGCATGATCATGTTCATCGCCTCCGAGGTGATGTTCTTCGTTGCCTGGTTCTGGGCCTTCTTCGATGCCAGCCTCTTCCCGAACGAGGTTCACCAGGTCGCGCGCGACGCCTATACCGGCGGCGTCTGGCCGCCGAAGGGCATTGAGGTGCTCGATCCCTTCCACCTGCCGCTCTACAACACGATTATCCTGCTCCTGTCGGGCACGACCGTAACCTGGGCGCACCACGCGCTGCTGCATGACGACCGCAAGGGCCTCGTCTGGGGCCTGACGCTGACCGTCGCGCTCGGCGTGCTGTTCTCCTTCGTGCAGGCTTACGAATACATCCACGCGCCGTTCACCTTCCACGACTCGATCTATGGCGCCACCTTCTTCATGGCCACGGGCTTCCACGGCTTCCACGTGATCATCGGCACCATCTTCCTGCTGGTCTGCCTGATCCGGGCGATGCGCGGCGACTTCACCCCGAAGCAGCATTTCGGTTTCGAGGCGGCCGCGTGGTACTGGCACTTCGTCGACGTGGTGTGGCTGTTCCTCTTCGTCAGCATCTACATCTGGGCCTCCCAGGGCGCGACGATCGCGGCCGGCCACTGAGGCGGCCGACAAATTCAAAGCGCGGCCGGAGCGATCCGGCCGCGTTTTCTTTTGGGCTGCTGCAATCGGTCTGATCGACGGCTCCGGGCCGGACGACTATTGTCCGCTGGCCGACCCCGGGCCGGCTTGTCGAAGGAGAACTGTCCGATGAATGGCGACCAGGCCCATTATCCGCCGGTGGAGCCGTTTGGCGCGGGCTTCCGCGGCCGGTGCCCGCGTTGCGGCGAAGGAAAGCTGTTCGACGGCTACATCAGCCTCAAGCCGCGCTGCACCGTCTGCGGCCTCGACTACGACTTCGCCGATTCGGCCGACGGCCCGGCCGTCTTCGTCATGCTGATCATCGGCTTCATCGTGGTCGGCCTGGCACTCTGGCTCGAAGTGTCGTACGGCCCGCCGCTGTGGGTGCACTTCCTCCTCTGGGTGCCGCTCGTCCTCATCCTCTGCCTACCGACGCTGCGCTGGCTCAAGGGCATCATGATCGCGCTGCAATACTCCAACAAGGCAGCGGAGGGCCGGCTGGACGAACAGAAATGAGCCGTTCGATCGACGACCGTGCCACTGCGCGCGGCTTTCCGTGGGCACTGACGCTGGTCACGATCCTGTGCCTGGCCATCCTTCTGGCGCTCGGCACCTGGCAGGTCCAGCGCCTCGCCTGGAAGGAAGCGCTGATCGCGACGATCGACAGCCGCGTCTCGGCCGCGCCCGTGCCGCTGGCTGAGGTGGAGAAGACGGCTGGCGCCGGAGGCGACATCGAGTACCAGCCGGTCGCGGCGGCCGGCGCCTTCCTGCACGACAAGGAACAGTTCTTCTTCGCCACGCATGACGGGCAGTCGGGCTGGTATGTCTATACGCCGCTGCGCCTGGCAGACGGGCGATTTGTCTTCGTCAATCGCGGCTTCGTCCCGTTTGACCGGAAGTCGCCGGCGACCCGCGAGCAGGGCGAGGTCGCGGGCCAGGTGAACCTCGTCGGGCTTGCCCGCACCGCGCCTGCCGCCAAGCCGTCGTCGCTGGTGCCCGACAACCAGCCGGCCGAGAACGTGTTCTACTGGAAGGACATCGCCGCCATGACCGCCAATGCCGGCCTGGACCGGGCGTCGGTGCTGCCCTTCTTCATCGACGCGGCGAAGTCGGACGTGCCGGGCGGCTATCCGGTTGGCGGCGTGACCATCATCGACCTGCCGAACAACCATCTGCAATATGCGGTGACCTGGTACGGACTCGCAGCGGCGCTGGCGGGCGTCTATGTCGCCATGCTGCTGCGCCGCCGCAAGCCCATATCGGCCGCGCGCACTTGACAGCAGGCGACCGCGCCCCCCATGTCCGGGCGTCAATGCAAGCAGGAAGCAGATGCTCGACCGTCCCCAAAAGCCGCCGCTGACGATCCGCCTGTGCGGACCGCGCGGCTTCTGCGCGGGCGTCGACAGGGCGATCCAGATCGTCGTGCTGGCGCTGAAGAAATACGGCGCGCCGGTCTATGTGCGCCATGAGATCGTGCACAACCGCTACGTCGTGGAAGGCCTGCAGAATCTCGGTGCGGTGTTCATCGAAGAGCTGGACGAGATTCCCGACGCGCACCGCGATTCACCCGTCGTCTTCTCGGCGCATGGCGTGCCGAAGTCGGTGCCGGCGGATGCCGAGGCGCGCAACCTCTTCTATCTCGACGCGACCTGCCCGCTGGTGTCCAAGGTGCACAAGCAGGCGATGCGCCACCAGCGCCTCGGCCGGCACGTCGTGCTGATCGGCCATGCCGGTCATCCCGAGGTGATCGGCACGATGGGGCAACTGCCGGAAGGCGCGGTGACGCTCATCGAAACCGAGGCGGAGGCCGGCGCATTCGACGCGCCGGAGGGCGTCGAGCTCGGCTTCGTCACGCAGACGACCCTGTCGGTGGCCGACACCGCCGGCGTGATTCGCGCGCTGGAGACGCGGTTCCCCAACATCAAGGCGCCGGCGGCCGAATCGATCTGCTACGCCACGACCAACCGCCAGGAGGCGGTACAGGCGGCAGCCCCCGGCGCCGACCTGTTCCTTATCGTCGGCGCGCCGAATTCGTCCAATTCCAAGCGTCTTGTCGAGGTCGCAGAGCGGGCGGGCGCGAAGAGGTCGCTGCTCGTGCAGCGCGCGTCGGAAATCCCGTGGGACGAGGTCGGCGAGATCGGCACACTGGGCCTGTCGGCGGGCGCATCCGCCCCGGAGATCATCGTGGACGAGATCGTCGAGGCCTTCAGGCAGCGATTCAACGCAACGCTCGAACTGGCGATCACGGCCGAGGAGACCGAGAACTTCCCGGTCAACCGCGTGCTGCGCGACGTCGAGCTGACGGCCGCGGACATGGCCTTCGTCAACGGCGCTGCGTAAGGACACAGTCTGGATGGCCGTCTATACCGACATCACCGAGACGGAACTGAGCGTGTTCCTGACCGGCTACGACCTCGGCGAGCTGCGCTCCTATCGCGGCATCGCGGAAGGCTCGGAAAACTCCAACTTCGTGCTGCACACCGGCAAGGGCGAGTTCATCCTCACGCTCTACGAGAAGCGGGTGGAGGAAGCCGACCTGCCGTTCTTCCTCGGCCTGATGCAGCATCTGGCGCTGAAGGGTATCACCTGTCCCTTGCCGGTCGCGCGAAGCGACGGCTCGCTAATCGGCCGCCTTGCAGGCCGCCCGGCCGCGATCATCACCTTCCTCGAAGGCATATGGCCGCGCCGCCCGACGGCTCCGCAGTGCCGCGAGGTCGGCAAGGCGCTGGCCGGCATGCATCTGGCGAGCGCGGATTTCACGCTGTCGCGGCCGAACGCGCTGTCGGTAGAGGGATGGCGCAAGCTGTGGGCCGGCGCCCGCGAGCGCTCCGGCGAGGTCGATACGGGGCTGAAGGAAGAGATCGACAGGGATTTCGAGCTGTTCGCCCACGCCTGGCCAGCAGACCTGCCATCTGGCGTGATCCACGCCGATCTGTTTCCAGACAATGTCTTCTTCCTCGGAGACAAGCTGTCGGGGCTGATCGACTTCTATTTCGCCTGCAACGATTTCTACGCCTACGATGTCGCGACCTGCCTCAACGCCTGGTGCTTCGAGAAGGACGGCGCCTTCAACATCACCAAGGGAGCGGCGCTCCTGTCAGGCTATGAGAGCGTGCGGCCGCTCTCCGGCCGGGAAAAGGATGCCCTGCCAGTGCTGGCACGCGGTTCGGCGCTGCGCTTCACGCTGACGCGGCTCTACGACTGGCTGACCATTCCTGACGGCGCGCTGGTGCAGAAGCGCGACCCGATGGAGTTCGTGCGCCGCTGGCGCTTCCACCGGCAGGTGGTGTCGGCCACGGAATATGGATTGATCCCCGCATGAAGACGGTCGAGATTTTCACCGACGGCGCCTGTTCGGGCAATCCCGGGCCGGGCGGCTGGGGCGCGATCCTGCGTTTCAACGGCACGACGAGGGAACTCTCGGGCGGCGAGGCCGAGACCACCAACAACCGTATGGAGCTGATGGCGGCGATCGAGGCGCTCAACGCGCTCAAGGAGCCATGCGAAGTGCTGATGCACACCGACAGCAAATATGTGATGGACGGCATTTCCGGCTGGATCCACGGCTGGAAGAAGCGCGGCTGGAAGACGGCCGACAACAAGCCGGTGAAGAATGTCGAGCTGTGGCAGAAGCTGGACGAGGCGAACCGCCGTCACAAGGTGACGTGGCACTGGGTGAAGGGCCATGCCGGCCACGACGAGAACGAGCGCGCCGACGAACTTGCGCGCATGGGCATGGCGCCCTTCAAGGGGAAGGGGCGCAAGCCCGATCCGATCGTCGCCGCGGCGCGGACGCCGCGGCTGATGGGAAATTCGACCCGCAAGGCCTGATCCTGACGATCAGGCCGTCTGGCGGTCAGAGCTGTTCGAGAATGCGCGCCGCGCCCGAGATTTCGGCCTTGCCGGGCGTTTCCTCGATGTTGAGCGTCTTCACCACGCCGTCGTCGACGATCATCGAGAAGCGCTTGTAGCGCGTGCCCATCCCTGCCTTCGACAGGTCGTTGTCGAGGCCGGCCGCCTTGGCGAAGTCGGCGCTGCCGTCGGCGAGGAAGGTGATCTTGCCGTCATTTCCAGCCGACTTCGACCAGGCGTTCATCACGAAGACATCGTTGACCGAGACGACCGCGATGGCATCCGCGCCCTTGGCGAGGATGGCGTCGTGGTTCTCCAGGAAGCCGGGCAGGTGGTTCATGCTGCAGGTCGGCGTGAAGGCGCCGGGGACGCCGAACAGCACCACCTTCTTGCCGGCGAAGAAGTCGCCCGTGCTGACATTTGCCGCGCCATCGTCGGTCATGGTCTTGAGCGTGGCGTCGGGAAGCTTTTCGCCGGGGGCGATGGTCATGGTCTGCTCCTTGGAAGGGTCTGGTTCTCGGATGGGCGTGGGCCGGACATAAGGTTTCAGGCGGATTTGTCCAGTGCCTCACGGAAGCGGGAATTGGCCCTCGACCGCCTTGCCGCCGGCGACGAGCGTGTAGTCGAAGGCGATTGTACCGGTCGCCGCCGGTCGATCGATGACGGGTATGCGGAACGCCGGCCGCTCGCCGCTCGCGTCTAACACCGGAACGCCGAGCAACCAGCCCTTGGGCGCGACGACGAACAGTTCGGCGCCCTGCGCATCGGCGGGCAGCGCGGCGTCGGCGACGAGCGACTCGCCTTCGTCGCGCAGACCCGCCAGGCCGAAATCGGCGGAGGCGGCGGAGGGAAGCCGGCCGTAGCTCTCGGCGATGACCGGGTCCGCCGCTCCGACCTCGCCGCCGGGCGTGACGGACAGCTTTGCCTGCACCGGCACGCAGATTTCCTTGCAGATGCCGAGGAGGATGTCGGCGTCGATCGCCGTAAATTTTTCCGGGTCTCCGACCTTGAAGGTGACAGGCAGGGCGACCGGCTCGACATAGCCGGTCGATACCTCCTCGCCTTCGCGGAAACGGTTCGGTGCGGGGAAGGAGAATGCGGCGCTTTCGACATTGATGCTGGCAGATATGTCGATCTGCGGCGCGATGCCGGAAGCGCCGGGATCCTTCCAGTAGGTCTTCCAACCTGGCTGGAGATCGATCTCGAGAACGCCCTTCATCCGGCCGTCCGCGTCGGCCGCATCTTCCGTGACCAGCCGCAGCCGCGCGCCCTCCGTCTCGAACCAGTCGCTCGAGGCGGCCTGCGCGAAGCCGCATGCTGACAGAACGATCGCGAGGGAGCAGACGATGCGCTTCATGGGCGCCTTCATGCGCCGACAGCTGCGGCGCTGCAACTCATCCGGGTGCACATCCGATCAGATTTCGGTGACGTGAAACGAATTGGCGCAGCAAACTTGGTCAAATCTGCATCTTCCGTGACGGGACAATTCGCGTTACGCTTTTCGGATGGACATTCTGCGCCATAACCGGAGACCGCACAGCGGCGGTTTCCTCAACGACCAGTTCCTCATCGCCATGCCCGGCATGAAGGACGAGCGCTTCTCCCGCGCGGTCATCTATGTCTGCGCACACAGCGATGAAGGCGCGATGGGCCTGATCATCAACCAGGCGCAGCAGATGCGGTTCCCCGATCTCCTCGTCCAGCTCGGCGTCATGGACGAAACGAGCGCGATCCGCCTGCCGCCGCAGACGCGCGATTTCCAGGTCCGCAATGGCGGCCCAGTGGACCGCAGCCGCGGCTTCGTGCTGCATTCGGATGACTACCGTGTCGATTCCTCGCTGCCGGTCGCCGAGGACATCTGCCTGACCGCGACGGTCGACATCCTGCGGGCGATCTCGAAGGGCAGGGGGCCGCGCCATGCGCTGATGGCCCTCGGCTATTCCGGCTGGGGTGCAGGGCAGCTCGAACGTGAGATCATCGAGAACGGCTGGCTGACCTGCCCGGCCAATCCCGACCTGCTGTTCGACACCGACATCGACAGGAAATACGACCGGGTTCTCGCCTCGATCGGCATCGACCAGGCGCGGCTCAGCCACTTCGCCGGTCACGCCTGAGCGGCTGAATACTGCTCTTTCAAAAGCTTGACCGCATGGTCGGCCGTCATCGGCGAGCCGAAGGCGAAGCTCTGGACGTATTCGCAGCCCATCTGGCGCAGCTGCAGCGCGGCGGCCTCGTCCGGCACGCCCTCCGCCACCACCGACAGCCCGAGGTCGTGCGCCATGTTCACCATCGAGCGCAGCAGCACGTTCTTCTTCGGGCTGGTGTCGTCGACGAAGCTCCTGTCGATCTTGATCGTGTCGAAGGGGAAGCGGGTGAGATAGGAGAGAGACGAATAGCCGGTGCCGAAATCGTCGAGCGAGAGGCCGATGCCGAGCTGCTTGAGCCGGTTCAGCACATGGGCCGATTGCTCCGGATTGTCCATCACCAGCGACTCGGTGAGTTCAAGCCGAAGGCAACGCGGTTTGAGGCTCGAACGGGCAAGCACCGAGCGCACGTCGGAAACCAGGTCGCGGCGCAGGAGCTGGCGGCTCGACAGGTTCACCGACACGGAGATCGGGTTGTCTCCGGCAAATTTCTGCCAGGCCCCGAGGTCGTCGGCCGCCTGCTGCATGGCGAACAGGCCGAGCTGGACGATCAGGCCGCAGCTCTCGGCGATGGGGATGAATTCGGACGGCGGGATGACGCCGCGGCGCGGGTGTTCCCACCGCAATAGCGCCTCGAAGCCGGCGACGGTGCGGTCTTCCAGCCGCACGATCGGCTGATAGACGAGGCGGAACTCGCCCTTCTCGATCGCACGCCTCAAGTCGGATTCGAGCTGCAGGCGATCGCTGCCGAAGGATCGGAAAGCAGGCCGGAACGGCTCGATGCGGTCGCCGCCAAAGCGCTTGGCCTGGTGCATGGCAAGCTCGGCGTCCTTCAGCATCTCCTCGGCCGAGCTTTGCGTCGAGGTCCACGAGATCAGGCCGATGGAAGCCGTCAGAACGATCTCGCGCTTGGCGAAGGTGATCGGCGCGCTGATGGCGTGCCGGATCGCGTCGGCGATTGCCGCGACGCGCGCCGGGTCCTGCTCGGACAGCACCATCAGGGCGAACTGGTCGCCGGTGACACGCGAAAGCGAGTCGCGCGGCTTCAGCAGCCTGTGCAGGCGGCGCGCGATCGTCAGAAGGATCGTGTCGCCGGCCGACATGCCGAGGCTCTCGTTGACATGCTTGAAGCGGTCGATGTCGATCGCGAAGACGGACGGGCGGACATTCTCCTCGGACTTGGCGATGGCGACGACGGCCTCGAGCCGGTTGAGGAACAGTTCGCGGTTGGGCAGGCCGGTCAGATTGTCGTGGATGGCGTCGTGCAGCAGGCGCTCCTCGGCCTTCTTCTGCTCGGTGACGTCGACCAGCGTGCCGACGCAGCGGATGATCTCGCCGTCCGAGCCGATCACCGGCCGCGCCTTCAGCGAATACCAGTGGTAGTGGCCGTCGGCGCCGCGCAGGCGGAAGCTCTGCTGGATGCGGCCGCGCCGGTGCTCCAGCACCACGTCGAGCGTGGTGCGGAACGGATCGCGGTCTTCGGGATGTAGCGCCGGCAGCCAGTTACGGGCCGGACCGTTGAGACTGCCGGGCGCGAGGCCAAGCGGGTCCGACACATCGGGTCGCGTCACGACGCGGTCGCGCAGAACGTCCCAGTCCCAGACGATATCGCCGGCCCCGGTGATGGCGAGCGCCTGGCGCTCCATGTCGGAGAACAGGCCCTGGTTCAGCCCGCCGCCGGCAAAGGCGTGCTGCATCACGGTGAAGCCGATGAGCAGGATGATCAGGATCAGCCCGCCGCCCAACGCCGGCTGGACGATGTCGTTGTTGAGCATGCCCGTGACCGCGAGCCACGATCCGGCGAGCCAGACGAGCACCATCAGCCAGCTCGGGATCAGCATGATGGCGCGATCGTATCCGCTGGCCGCCAGATAGGCGATCAGGCCGATGCCGATGATTGCGGTGGCTGCGAAGGAAAGGCGCGCGATGCCGGCGGCGATCGCGGGATCGAAGATCGCGACGCCCGCGATCATGGCAAGACCGAGGATCCAGGCTAGCGCCCCATAGCTGAAATGGTCATGCCAGCGGTTGAGGTTGAGATAGGCGAAGAGGAAGACGACGAAGGTGGCCGCGAGCGACACTTCCGCGCCCGCCCGCCAGATCTGCTCGTTCCCCGGCGCGATTTCGATGACCTTGTTGAGGAAGCCGAAGTCGATCGAGATGTAAGCGAGAACTGCCCAGGCGAGCGCCGCCGTCGCCGGGAACATCGACGTTCCCTTCACCACGAACAGGATGGTGAGGAACAGCGCCAGGAGACCCGAGATGCCTATGACGATGCCGCGGAACAGCGTGTAGGAGTTGACCGAATCCTTGTAGGCGTCCGGCTGCCACAGATAGACCTGCGGTAGCGACGGCGAGGCGAGCTCGGCGACGAAGGTGACCACAGAGCCGGGGTTGATCGTCACCAGGAAGATGTCGGAGTCCGGACTCTCCTCGCGGTCGAGCGCGAAGCCCTCGGACGGTGTGATCGAGACGATGCGGTTGGAGCCGAGATCGGGCCAGATCAGGCCCGAGCCGACCAGCCTGAAATGCGGCGCGACGATCAGCCGGTCGAGCTGCTGCTCGGTGTTGTTGGCGAGCGCGAACACGCCCCAGTCGCCGGAGGAACGGGGGCTCGACGCCTCCACCTCGATGCGCCGCACGATGCCGTCTGCGCCGGGCGCGGTGGATACCTGGAACGTGTCGCCCTGATTCCGGTAGATCTCGACCGCCTTGGACAGGTCGAGCGCGAGGTCGTCGCGGGAAATGTCGATGATCTCCACGGCGCTTGCCGGAAGCATGGCGAGGAAAACCAGCAGCACTGCCAGAAACGGCGCGAACGCGTGAATCCGTCCGGTTCTAGTCAAGCGGTCAGCCCTGTTCCTGCTTGCTCCCGCCGTCGCCGGCAATGAGCGCGTAGAGAAGATGATCCTGCCAGGCGCCGTTGATGCGCAGGTAGGAGCGCAGAAGTCCTTCACGCTGGAATCCGGCTTTTTCAAGCACGCGGATCGAACGATCGTTGCTGGGAATACAGGCAGCCTCGATCCGGTGCAACCTGAGCGTCTCGAAACCGAAACTTACGACGAGGTCGACGGCCTCGTGCATATAGCCCTTGCCGGCATGTCCGACCCCCATCCAATAGCCGATCTGCCCCGATTGCGCGACGCCGTGGCGGATGTTGCCGAGCGTGATGCCGCCGGTGAGCTTGCCTGTGGACTTCTCGAAGATGAGGAACGGGATGCCGCTGCCCTGCGCCATCTCCTCGCGATACCGGCGCATCCGCTGGCGCCACGCGCCGCGGTCGAGCTCGTCGGCGGCCCATTTGGGTTCCCAGGGCGAAAGGAAGTTCTGGCTTTCCCGGCGAAGCGCCGCCCACTGCGCGTAATCGGACGCGACCGGAGGGCGCAGCGTCACCTTCTGGCCTGCAAGCGTCGGTTTCGGCTGGCGGAAGAAGGGCAGCGCGAACATCTCGTTCGCGTCCGGTCAGACGGCGATTTTCCGCAGCAGCGGCGAGGGACCGGAAAGCGTGTCGCGGATCGCGTCGTAGGACGCCAGTCCGCCGATCGGGCCGATGCCAGCCACCGTGGGGGGCGACGAAAACAGGCGCGAGGACAGATCCGTGAGCCGTTCGGTGGTGATCTTCGACAGCCGGTCGAGGAGCTCTTCCATCACGATCGGCTGGCCATAGAGCATCATCTGCCGGGCGATCTGGGAGGCACGGCTGGCCGCGCTCTCTCGCGACATCAGCAGCCCGGCGCGATACTGGGCGCGTGCGCGGTTGAGCTCTTCTTCGGAAATGGTTTCGCCGGCCTTGCGCAGTTCCTCCATGATCACCGGAACGAGCTCGGCGATATCCGCCTGGCCTGTCGCCGCGTGGACGCCGAAGAGCCCCGTGTCGGAGAAGCCCCAGTGGAAGGCATAGACGGAGTAGCAGAGGCCGCGCTTCTCGCGCACTTCCTGGAAGAGGCGGCTCGACATGCCGCCTCCGAGTATCATCGACAGGAGCTGCGAGGCGTAGAAGTCGCGCACGTGGTAGGCGCGCCCCTCGAAGCCGAGGATGATCTGCGCGTCCTGCAGGTCGCGCACCTCGCGGAAATCGCCGCCGGTATAGGAAGCGATGGCCGCCGGCTTGCTGGTGCAGGTCGCACGGAAGCCGCCGAGATGCTTTTCGACCAGCTTGACGAATTCGTCGTGGTCCACCGCGCCGGCTGCGACCACGACCATCCGATCGGCCGCGTACTGTCGCTCAAGAAAGTCGCGGATGTTGGCCGAGGTGAAGGACTCGACCGTGGCGGGTGTGCCGAGGATGGAGCGGCCGATCGTCTGGTTGCGGAACGCGACCTCGGTGAAGCGGTCGAAGACGATGTCGTCGGGCGTGTCGTGCGCTGCGCCGATCTCCTGCAGGATCACGTGCTGCTCGCGCTCGAGTTCGTCCGGATCGAAAGAGGAGTCGGTCAGGATGTCGGCCAGAATATCGATCGCCAGCGGCACGTCGTCCCGCAGCACGCGGGCATAGAACGAGGTCGTCTCGACGCTGGTCGCGGCGTTGATCTCGCCGCCGACATTTTCGATCTCGGAGGCGATGCGCCAGGCGGAGCGGCGCGATGTGCCCTTGAAGGCCATGTGCTCGAGCAGGTGCGCCATGCCGTGCTCTTCGGGACGTTCGTCGCGCGCGCCGGACTTCACCCAGACGCCCAGCGCTACCGTTTCGATGTGGGGCAGGTTTTCGGTTGCAACCGTCAGGCCGTTCGACAGACGGCTTACCTCAACGCCCATGCGCACTTCTCTCCCTAGACACGCTCCGCGGCGGCCCTGGACCGGGCGGATACGTAGTCTTCTATCATTTTCGGGTCCGAGGGAAGCACCTTGTAGTTTTCGGGCCTCGTCATCAGGTCGGACAGCCATTCAGGCAGGGCGGGAGCGATACCTGTAGCCGATTTCACCGCATCGGGGAACTTGGCCGGATGGGCAGTCGCCAGCACGACCATGGGCGATGCCCCCCTCTGACCCTGCGCCACACGCACACCGATCGCGCTGTGCGGATCGAGCAGGTAGGAATTGCGGGACAGGACGGATTTCATCGTCTCGGCTGTCTCGGCCATCGACGAGCGGCCGGCGTCGAACTCGGCGCGGATCCTGGCGAGGTGATCGTCGGCGATGGTGAACGCGCCGGACTGCTTCAGCCTGTCCATATAGCCGCGCACCGCGGCGGCGTCGCGTCCGGCCGCCTCGAACAGGAGCCGCTCGAAGTTGGACGAGACCTGGATGTCCATCGAGGGCGAGGTCGTGGGAACGACACCGCGCGTCTCGTAGGTTCCGTTCGCCAGCGTGCGTGCCAGAATGTCGTTGTCGTTGGTGGCGATGACCAGCCGGTCGACGGGCAGGCCCATCCGCTTGGCCGCGTATCCGGCGAAAATGTCGCCGAAATTGCCAGTCGGCACGGTGAAGGAGACGGAGCGGTCCGGTGCGCCGAGCGAAAGCGCAGACGAGAAGTAATAGACGATCTGGGCCATGATCCGGCCCCAGTTGATCGAGTTAACGCCCGACAGCATCGTGCGGTCGCGGAAGGCATGGTCGTTGAACATGCCCTTCACCAGCGCCTGGCAGTCGTCGAAATTGCCCTCGACCGCGATGGCGTGGACATTGGATGCGCCGGAGGTCGTCATCTGCCGCTGCTGCACAGGGGAGACGCGGCCGTTGGGAAACAGGATGAAGATGTCGGTCCGCTCGCGCCCCGCGAAAGCGTCGATCGCCGCCCCTCCTGTGTCGCCCGACGTGGCGCCGACGATCGTCGCCCGCTGGCCCCGCTCGGCCAGCACATGGTCCATCAGCCGGGCGAGCAGCTGCATCGCCACGTCCTTGAAGGCGAGGGTGGGGCCGTGGAAGAGTTCCAGCAGGTAGCTGTCAGGGCCGTGCTGCACGATCGGGCACACGGCGTCGTGGCGGAAGGTGGCGTAGGCCTCGCGCACGATTTTCGCGAAGGTGGCCTGCGGAATCTCGTCGCCGACGAAGGGCGTCAGAAGGCGGATTGCGAGGTCGGGATAGGAGAGGCCGCGCATGGCGCGGATGTCGGCGGCGGAGAAGGTCGGCCAGCTTTGCGGCAGGTAAAGACCGCCGTCGCGCGCCAGCCCTGCAAGCAACGCGTCGGAAAAGCCGAGAATGGGAGCCTCGCCCCGGGTGCTGACGAATTTCATCTGTGGAAGCCTGTAGCCTGTGCGTGGTCGGTCTGTCGTCTCGCCCGAAAAAGCGCCGCAATCCGGGTCGCAATCTGAAGTCGGCGTTGGTATAGAGGGCCGCGTCGCGCGAGGAAAGTGTAGTTCATGCAGTCAGTTTCGTTCGGTGTCCGCAATCTCGGCAAATTCGCGGCCGCAGGCTTTATGCTCTTCGCCGCCGGGTGCCAGTCGAACGACACGGCCGGCGTGCTCAATCTGGGCGGCGGCGGTGGCCAGGCCGAACAGAAGCAGAAGGTCGGGATCGAGGAACTGCGCGCCTTCTGCCCGCGCGTGCAACTGCGCGACGGCACCGCCTACTACGACAGCTACACGAAGGACGGGAAGGACAAGGACGGCAATGCCGACCCGACCAAGATCGTCTACCAGGCCTCGATCGGCGACATGACGCGCTCCTGCACCTACGGTCCCGGAACGATGACGGTGAACGTCGCGGTAGCCGGCCGGGTGGTTCCCGGCCCGGCTGCGAAGGACGGCTCGGTCACCCTGCCGATCCGCATCGCCGTGATGCGCGGCGACGAGGTGCTCTACACCCAGCTGCACCAGTATCCGGTCAACATCACAGCGTTGGGCGGAGCCTCCCAGTTCGTGTTCAACGATCCGAACGTGAGCTTCCCGACGCCGCCGGACACCAAGTTCGTGGTCTATGCCGGCTTCGACCAGGGGCCGGAAAAGAAGCCGAAGCAGGCGAACTGATCACTCGGCCCATTCGGACAGCGCCGCCAGCACCGTATTGAAATCCACGAGGCGGCGGATGACCGTCTCCGCGCCCGCTTCCGTCAGGCGGTCGGCATGTCCCGGATAGCTGTGCGACGCGCCGGTGAAGCCGATCACCCGCATGCCTGCCGCGCGCGCCGCATGCACGCCGTGGACGGAATCCTCAAGGACGAAGGTGTTCTCCGGATCGGCGTTCATCATCTTCGCACCGTAGAGGAAGACGTCCGGCGCGGGCTTCGGCTTCGCGTCGGGGATGGCGCGCGAGGAGAAGAT
The DNA here is from genome assembly GCF_900177325.1 of Mesorhizobium australicum. NCBI lineage: Bacteria > Pseudomonadati > Pseudomonadota > Alphaproteobacteria > Hyphomicrobiales > Phyllobacteriaceae > Mesorhizobium > Mesorhizobium australicum. The sequence goes on from NZ_FXBL01000004.1 coordinate 2,065,927, forward strand.
CCGGTCGCCGAACAGCGGCTTCAGCCCGGTCTTCGTCAGCATCATGTCCAGCCGGTCGAGCGTCGAGTTCGAGCAGATGCAGCGCGGTGCATCGACGCGTGCGACCGCCTCACGGGCGCCGTCGATCGCGCGAATCTCCTTTGCGATGCGCGCATCTAGGAGCTTGCGCTCCTCGTCGATCAGCGAAGCCTGCAGGGGAACCGCCGAGAGTTTTTCGACCTCCAGCAGGATGTCATGGAACGTCAGGCCGGCGAAGCGCTCGGCCACCTCCTCCGCTTCGATGGGAAACCCGGCCGCGGTGATCAGTTCCGCGTCGACGCGGGCGGCGATCACTTCGGAATCGACGAGCACGCCGTCGCAATCGAAGATGACGAGATCGGGCTGGGGCATGGAAGAAGTCCTGGAGGTCGGGGGGAGGCGCGGCGAATACACCAAACCGCGCGGCTCCGCAAACCGTCGTCGCAAGCCACTCACTTCATTAAATATTTACCCAGCTCGGTAACCATAACGGCAGGTAAACGTAACGCGTATCGTGAGTGTGCCGATGTCCGCCGTCCGTCTCGTCGACGACCTTTCTGCCGTTTCCGCCAAAGCCGAATGGCTCGACACGATCCTCAAGGGGGATTGCATAGCGGCCCTCGAACGCCTGCCCGAGAAATCGGTCGACGTGATCTTCGCCGACCCGCCCTACAACCTCCAGCTCGAAGGCGACCTGCACCGCCCCGACCAATCGAAGGTCGATGCGGTCGACGACGCCTGGGACCAGTTCGAGAGCTTCGAGGTCTATGACGCCTTCACCCGCGCCTGGCTGCTGGCAGCTCGCCGCGTGCTCAAGCCCAACGGCACGATCTGGGTGATCGGCTCCTACCACAACATCTTCCGCGTCGGCGCCAAGCTGCAGGATCTCGGCTTCTGGATCCTCAACGACGTCATCTGGCGCAAGACCAACCCGATGCCGAACTTCCGCGGCCGCCGCTTCCAGAACGCGCATGAGACGCTGATCTGGGCCTCGCGCGACCAGTCGGCCAAGGGCTACACCTTCAACTACGATGCCATGAAGGCGGCGAACGACGACCTGCAGATGCGCACCGACTGGCTGTTCCCGATCTGCACCGGCGGCGAGCGGCTGAAGGATGAGAACGGCGACAAGGTCCACCCGACCCAGAAGCCGGAGGCGCTTTTGGCGCGCATCCTGATGGCGTCGAGCAAGCCGGGCGACGTCGTGCTCGATCCCTTCTTTGGCTCCGGCACCACCGGTGCGGTCGCAAAACGCCTCGGCCGGCACTTCGTCGGCATCGAGCGCGAGCAGTCCTATATCGACGCGGCGACGGCGCGCATCGCGGCGGTCGAGCCGCTGGGCGCCGGCGAGACGGCTGTGATGGGCGGCAAGCGCGCCGAGCCGCGCGTTGCCTTCGGCAGTTTGGTCGAGGCGGGCCTGATCGCGCCGGGCGCGGAGCTTTCCGACGCCCGCCGCCGCTGGACGGCGCAGGTGCGCGCCGACGGCACGCTGGCCATCGGCCGCGACGCCGGCTCGATCCACCGCCTTGGTGCGATGGTTCAGGGGCTGGAAGCCTGCAACGGCTGGACCTTCTGGCATGTCGAGCGCGAAGGCAGGCTGGAGCCGATCGACGCGCTGAGGCGGGTTATCCGCGATCAGATGGCGGGGGTTGGGGCTTGAGTAGCTATCGCTCCGGTATTACCTTGATGCAAGATGGGTAATACTGGAGGCTCTGATGGCCACTACGGTGACATCAAAAGGGCAGGTCACGATCCCGAAGCAGGTCCGGGACGTGCTTGGAATCGTGCCCGGCACGAAGGTTGAATTCAAGCCTGCGGGCGACGGGACCTTTGTATTGGTTCGAGCAGACGGTCAGCCAAGGCGCTCGAAATTTTCAGCACTTCTCGGTCATGCCGGAAAAGGGCTTTCAACCGACGAGATCATGGCGCTGACCCGTGGTGACTAGTGGGTGATATTCGTTGACACGAACGTCATTCTGGACGTTGCGACCTTCGATCCCAACTGGGCGATCTGGTCGCTGAACCAGCTTGAATTGGCAAGCGCGTCTGGACCGCTGCTGATCAACGAAATTGTCTATGCTGAGCTGTCTGTAGGCTACACCTTGATCGAAGAGTTGGACGATCTGGTGGAGAAGCTGGAACTGGAGATGGTTCAGATACCGCGATCGGCGCTCTTTCTTGCCGGAAAGGCTTACCATAAATACCGCCAGTCAGGTGGGATGCGAACAGGCGTCTTGCCCGACTTTTTCATCGGTGCTCACGCTGCGGTATTGCAGATTCCCGTTCTCACCAGAGATGTCGCTCGATACAGGGCATACTTTCCAACGGTTCGCTTGATCGCTCCTCAGTGAACGCCCAGCCGCCTTAGGTCCGCTTCCAGCTTCTCCGCCCCCTCGAACAGCACCGCCTGCCAGCCGGCGTCGATCGCCCCTTGCACGTTCTTCGCGCTGTCGTCGATGAACAGGCTGGCGGCCGGTTCGAGGTCGAAATCGGCGGCATGGCGCTCGTAGATCGCGCGGTCGGGCTTGATGAGGCCGATCTCGCCCGAGACCGTCACGCCGCGCGGCCGGTTGAGGAACGGGAACCGCATGCGGGCTTCGGCGAAGGTGTCGGCGGCGAAGTTGGTCAGCATCGTCACGTCGCGGCCGTCCTCGATCAGGCCGAGCATGATCGCGACCGAATCCTCGTAGTGGTGCGACACCATCTCGTGCCAGTTCTGGCGGAAGGCGCGGATGTTGTCGGCCTCCTCCGGATAGCGCTCGATCAGCAGCGCCTCCGCGTCGCCCCAAGCACGGCCGCGGTCCTGCTCGATGTTCCAGTCGGAGGTGCAGACATTGTCGAAGAACCAGCGCCGCCGCGCCTCGTCCGGGATCAGGCGGCTGAAGGGCAGGTCGGGATCGTAGTGGATCAGCACCTTGCCGATATCGAAGACGATATGGCGGATCTCGGTCATTCGGGTCTCCGTCGAGGCTTTTGGGTGGCGCCCTCTATCGCAGCCTCGATCACCTTTTTCATGACGGTGGGCAACGCTTCGCTGTGGATTGTCGCGCGGGAAGACCACCAATGTCCCGACGGAGGAGCTGTATCGACATAGGCGATGAACACCGACAGTTCGAGCTCGAAATGGGTGAAGACGTGGTAGATCGAGCCTTTCGGGCGCCAGTTTGCACGGAAAGGGGCGGCTTCGGCGCCGGTCGCTCCATCGATCCGGGCGGTCCAGTCCGTGCCGGGCACCTCCGCCATGCCACCGAGCAGTCCCTTCTCGGGGCGCTTGCGCAGGAGAACGGCGCCGTCGCGGCGCACCGCCACGAAGGCTGCGCCGACGCGCTTCGGCTTTTCCTTCTTCGCGGCCTTGACCGGATAGAACTCCGGATCGCCCGCCTTCAGCGCCCGGCAGCCGTCGCGCAGCGGGCAGAGCACGCAGGCCGGCCGTTTCGGGGTGCAGATCGTGGCGCCAAGGTCCATCATCGCCTGGGCGAAGTCGCCGGGGCGGCTGTGTGGCACGGTGGAGGCCACGAAGGCGCCGATCTCGGGCTTCGCCTCCGGCAGCGGCGTGGCGATGGCGCGGTAGCGGGTGACGACGCGTTCGACATTGCCGTCGACCACCGCCGACGGCCGGTCGAAGGCGATCGCCGAAATGGCGGCGGCGGTGTAGGGGCCGATGCCGGGAAGTGTCCGCAAGCCGGCCTCCGTGTCCGGGAAACGGCCGCCGTGCTGGCTGACCACCATCTCGGCGCACTTCTTGAGGTTGCGGGCGCGGGAATAATAGCCGAGCCCGGCCCAGGCCTTCATCACGTCGTCCACGGGAGCGGCCGCGAGGTCGCCTACCGTCGGCCATTTCTCGACGAAAGTCCGGAAATAGGGCCGCACCGCCGAGACTGTGGTTTGCTGCAGCATGATCTCGGACAGCCAGACCAGGTAAGGGTCCTGCCGCAGACCGGCGGCGACCTTTGCCGGAGGCACGCGCCAGGGCAGGTCGCGCGCGTGCCGGTCGTACCAGGCGAGCAGAAGCTCTGCGAAACCGTCTGCCTGCCTGGTGGAATAGGTGGGTAGGGATGTCATCGCGCGGCGGGTTGGTATAGATGTCCGGTTCGTTGGGAGGTGCTTCGGCGCTGGGTTCATGGCAGGCAATTCATCACCCCGCAATGCGCGACCGGTCGGAGATTTCGCCGCGGCGATCCTCGATCCGGTGCTGCGTCGCAAGACCGGCGTCTCGACGGCGCTCGTTCAGTCGTGGGAAGAGATCGCGGGCCCGCGGCTGGCGCAGGCGTCGCGACCCGAGAAGATCCTCTGGCCGCGCCGCGCGGGCGAGGACGACCCATTCGAGCCGGCAACACTGGTGATCGCCTGCGAAGGCGCCTCCGCGCTGCAACTGCAGCACCAGACAGGCGAGATCATTTCCAGGGTGAACGCCTTCCTGGGCTTTGCCGCGCTCGGCCGCATCCGTATCCTGCAGAAGCCCATCGGCGACACCGGCAAGGCCAGACGCCCCCGCCCGCGCGAACTCTCCCGCGAGGAGACGGCGTCGGTCACGCAATCGGTGGCGGTCATCGAGGACGACGCACTGCGTGCCTCTCTGGAGAGGCTCGGCCGCGCGGTGAAATCGAGCAGGACGCGTTAGCTCACGTCGACAACCGAATGCGATCCGGGCGCAGCGTGCCGGGCGAGTTCTGCGATCTTGGCGGCATTCACGATCACGGTCCGACGGCGATTGGTCGGGATCGTGATCACGGCGAAGCTGCGCCTGCCGAGCGACTGCTGCGACTGCATGTGCCCGTCACATGTGATAAAGACACTGCAGCCTAGAGACTCGATGCGATCGAGCAGGTCCCCGTCGGCAAGCCCTTTCCAGCTTTGGGGGAACGGCCGCGCCCGAATTCCGAAGGGTTCAAGCGCCCGGGCCAGTTGTCTCGGCACGCTCTCATCCAGTTGCGCCTCAATCATGGGGCGACGAAGATCGAATCGCCGCCGGAATGAGTTGTATCAGCGCTACGGCGTCGCTTCTGGAGATCGTCGGATATTCGTCCAGTATTTCGTCGAGGGACATCCCGTCGGCCAGATTGTCGAACAGGATCTCGATCGGGACACGAGTCCCCCTGAAAACAGGGCGCCCAGCAAGGACATTTGCGTCGCTGGTGACGATACGTCCAAGGTCCTTCAGGACAATCGCATCAATGTACGTCATAGCGGTTGCACCTTTCGGCCCAACAATATCACATCCGGAGCGTCAGGCCATGTCGGCGATAGCGCGTTCGTGAACGGGACGGCAGAAAACGGCATTGGGAACGCGGACAATCTTGCCATAATTGGCGTGCTAAGCGGCATCTGCTAGTCGCTACACCGCATTTCTCTCGGCAACAGGTGATTCACATGAGCTTTTCGATGCGTCGCAGGGACGTTCTTCTCTCGCTTGGCGCGGTTTCCGCCGTGGCGCTTCTGGCGGCATGCAGCGACGATGCGCCGAAGCAGCAGGCTGCCGGCGAGCAGCCAGCGACGCCCGCAACACCCGCGACCCCGTCGAAGCCCGCCGTCGCAGCGCCGGCCGCGCAGGGCAGCGTCGACATGGCCAAGCTGCTGGAGGCCGGCTCGCTGCCCGAGCAGATGCTCGGCAAGGCCGACGCCCCGGTGACCATCGTCGAATATGCCTCGATGACCTGCCCGCACTGCGCGCATTTCCACGAGACGACGCTGCCGGAAATCAAGACCAAGTATATCGACACCGGCAAGGCCCGGCTGATCATGCGCGAATTCCCGTTCGACCCGCGCGCGGAAGCCGGCTTCATGCTCGCCCGCTGCTCGAACGACAAGTATTTCCCGATGATCGACGTGCTGTTCAAGCAGCAGAACAACTGGGTGCGGGCCCAGGATGCGCAGTCGGCGCTTCTGCAAATCTCCAAGCTTGCAGGTTTTTCACAGGAGTCCTTCAACGCCTGCTTGACCAACCAGAAGCTTCTGGACGACATCAGAGCGGTGCGTACGCGTGGCGCCGACGAGTTCAAGGTCGACTCGACCCCGACCTTCTTCATCAACGGCGACAAATATGCGGGAGCCCTTACGGTTGACGAACTGTCGGCCATCATCGACGCCAAGCTCTGACGCGCTTTCGGGCGCGCGCTTCAGCGTGTCCGCTCGCCGGGGTGCCGCCTGATGCGGTTCTCCCGGCTCCGCCTCCTCGGCTTCAAGTCCTTCGTCGAGCCCTCCGAATTCGTCATCGAAGGGGGGCTCACCGGCATCGTCGGCCCGAACGGCTGCGGCAAGTCGAACCTTGTCGAGGCGCTGCGCTGGGTGATGGGCGAGAGCTCCTACAAGAACATGCGCGCGTCCGGCATGGACGACGTGATCTTCTCGGGTTCCGCCACGCGCCCCTCGCGCAACACGGCCGAGGTCACGCTCTTCCTCGACAACACCGACCGCAGCGCGCCCGCCGCCTACAATGACGGCGACGAATTGCAGATCTCGCGCCGCATCGAGCGCGAGGCGGGGTCCAATTACCGCATCAACGGCAAGGAGGCGCGCGCCAAGGACGTGCAGCTTCTTTTCGCCGACCAGTCGACCGGCGCGCGCTCGCCCTCGATGGTGGGGCAGGGCCGCATCGGCGAGCTGATCCAGGCGAAGCCCCAGGCGCGCCGGGCCCTTCTGGAAGAGGCGGCCGGCATTTCCGGCCTGCACACGCGACGGCATGAAGCGGAGCTGAGGCTGCGCGCGGCCGAACAGAACCTCGAACGGCTGGAGGACGTGGTCGGCGAGCTGGAGAGCCAGATCGAGAGCCTGAAGCGCCAGTCGCGGCAGGCCTCGCGCTTCAAGGCGCTCTCTGCCGACATCCGCCAGGCGGAGGCGACGCTGCTGCACCTGCGCTGGACGCTCGCCAAGGCGCAGGAGGCCGAAGCGCAGAGCGCGCTGTCGGCCGCGACCAACGTGGTGGCCGAGCGCGCCAAGGAGCAGATGGACGCCGCCAAGGACCAGGCGGTCGGCGCGCACCACCTGCCCGGCCTGCGCGAGGAGGAGGCGAAGGCGGCGGCCGCCCTGCAGCGCCTGACGATCGCCAGGACCCAGGTCGAGGAGGAGGCGCAGCGCATCCGCTCCCGCCATTCCGAGCTCGAGAAGCGGATTGCCCAGCTCGACGCGGATATCGCCCGCGAGGAGCAGATGGTGCGCGACAATGCCGATATCCTGAAGCGACTGGCCGACGAGGAGGCTACGCTCAAGGCCGAGGAAGAGGGCGCGGTCGACCGCGAGCGGGAGAAGCGCGCAGCCTTCGAGGAAGCGTCGACGCAGCTCACGCTCTCGGAAGCCGCGTTGAGCAAGCTCACCTCGGAGCGGGCGGAAGCTTCGGCGCAGCGCACCCAGGCCGAGCGCTCGCTGCGCGATGCGGCCGAGCGGCGCGATCGGCTTGACCGTCAGCTCGCCGACACCGACCGCGAGGCGGCCGAGATCGCCGCGAAGCTGGCCGGCCTGCCTGACCCCGCCGAGAAGCAGAAGCTGGTGGAACAGGCGACCGAGGCGGTGTCGACCGCCGAAGCCGCGACGATCGCCGCCGAGAAGGCGGTGGAGGCGGCGCGAGGCCGCGAGGCCGCGGCGCGGCCGGCCCTGCAGGCGGCACGGGCGGAGCTTGGCCGGATCGAGACCGAGGCGCGCACGCTTGCCAAGATGCTGAATGCGCAGTCGGGCGGACTTTTCCCGGCGGTGGTGGAGCAGATCAAGGTCGACAAGGGGTTCGAGACGGCGCTGGGCGCAGCCCTCGGCGACGACCTTGACGCGGCGCTCGATCGCGTCGCACCGGTGCACTGGGCGGCGGATGTGAACGGGACTGGCGGCGATCCGGTGCTGCCGGAAGGCGCGCGGCCGCTCTCCGAGGTCGTCCGCGCTCCTTCGCAGCTCGCGCGGCGGCTGGCGCAGGTCGGCATCGTCGAGGCGGAGGACGGGCCGCGGTTGCAGAAGCTGCTCGCGACGGGCCAGCGTCTGGTGACGAAGAATGGCGCGCTGTGGCGCTGGGACGGGCTGACGGCCAGCGCGGACGCGCCGACGGCGGCCGCGCTCAGGCTGGCGCAGAAGAACCGGCTTGCCGAGCTGGAAGCCGAGGCCACGACCGCGACCGTGGCCGCCCGCGCTGCCGAGGCCGCTCAGGCCGAGGCGGAGGCCGCGACCAAGAGCGCGGTGGAGACCGAGCGCACCGCGCGCGACGACTGGCGCGCGGCGCAGCGGGCAGTGACGGAGGCGCGCGATGCGCTGGCGAAGGCGGAGGCCGCGGCCGGTCAGCTCGCCGGACGGCGCTCGGCGCTGGAAGCCTCGCGCGCGCGGATCGTGGAAAGCCGCGACGAGGCGGCCGGAGCCTTTGCCGAGGCGGAACGCGCGCTGGCCGCCGCACCCGACCTCGGCGATCTCCAGTCCAGGCTCGACCGCATGTCGGCCGACGTGGCGCAGGACCGGGCGAAGCTCGCCGATGCGCGCGCGGCCCATGACGGGCTGAAGCGCGAAAGCGAGGCGCGGCGCAGGCGGCTGGAGGCGATCGCGGCCGAGAGCCGCAACTGGGTGTCGCGCGCCGAAAATGCCGACCGGCAGATAGAGGCCCTTGCCGCGCGCAAGGCCGAGACGGCGAGCGAGTTCGCCGCCCTTGCCGATGCGCCCGACGAGCTGGACGAACGCCGCCGCGCGCTGCTGAGCGAGATCAGCAAGGCCGAGCAGCTGCGCAGGCAGGCGGCCGACCGGCTGCAGGAGGCCGAGAACCGGCAGGCCGCGCTCGACAAGGCCGCGACCGGCGCGATCCAGTCGCTGTCGGAGGCGCGCGAAGGCCGCGCCCGCGCCGAGGAGCGGCTGGCGGCGGCCGACGAGCGCCGCCGCGAGGCGGAGGCACGCATCCAGGAGGCGATGGGCGTCGCGCCGCACCTGGTGCTGAAACAGGCCGGGCTGGAGGCGGATGCCGAACTGCCCGACATGGGCGAGGTCGAGCGGCGGCTGGAGCGGCTGAAGATCGAGCGCGAACGGCTGGGCGCGGTCAACCTGCGCGCCGAGGAGGAGCAGAAGGAGCTGTCCGAGCGGCTGGAACTGATCGTGTCCGAACGCGAGGACATCGTCGAGGCGATCAAGAAGCTGCGCCAGGGCATCCAGAGCCTCAACCGCGAGGGCCGCGAACGGCTGCTCGCTGCCTTCGAAGTGGTCAACGCGCAGTTCCAGCGCCTGTTCACCCACCTGTTCGGCGGCGGCACGGCCGAGCTGCAGCTCATCGAATCGGAGGACCCGCTGGAGGCAGGGCTGGAGATCCTCGCCCGGCCGCCCGGCAAGAAGCCGCAGACGATGACGCTGCTGTCCGGCGGCGAGCAGGCGCTGACGGCGATGGCGCTGATCTTTGCGGTCTTCCTCACCAATCCCGCGCCGATCTGCGTGCTGGACGAGGTCGACGCGCCGCTCGACGATCACAATGTCGAGCGCTTCTGCAACCTGATGGACGAGATGGCGGCCTCGACCGATACGCGCTTCGTCGTCATCACCCACAATCCGATCACCATGGCCCGCATGAACCGGCTGTTCGGTGTCACCATGGCCGAGCAGGGCGTGAGCCAGCTCGTCTCGGTCGATCTCCAGACCGCCGAGCGCATCCGCGAGGCGAGCTGAGAGATTGTTTCGAAATTCGCTCTGACGGCGTTTTCTGCGCTTCCGGCCAACTGACTGGCCACAGCGCATTTCGAACAGGCTCCCAGGCCTCTTCGCTCACGGACAATTCACCGCCGCCGTGTTGCCTTTGTCGGGACGCATCCTCTATCGGCTCCCCTATCTCAAGGAGACGATCATGAAGCACCTCATCCTCGCCGCCCCCTTTGTCCTACTCGTCGCGACCCCGGCGCTTGCCGACGACCGCCCCCCGACACCGGACGAGCGCGTCCGCATCGAGGCGGCGCTGAGGGGCGAGGGATATACGTCCTGGGGTTCGATCGAGCTGGACGACAATCGGGTCTGGGAAGTGGACGACGCCATCGACGACGAGGGCAAGGAATGGGACCTCGAACTCGACACGCAGTCGCTGGCGATCTCGAAGAAGGACGATTGAGGATGGTTCTCCTTCTCCCCGTTCACGGGGTCCGAAGGACGGGCGAGACAAGCGGCTCGCCCCGGCACAGGTGCCCTAAGGGCGGATGAGGGGCAGCGCGAGCTTTCGAAAGTTTGGCGCCCCCCTCATCCGCCGTCATTCCGGGTCCGCGCAGCGGAACCCGGAATCCAGGTCGCCGACGCCTGCGCGCTGTTCTGATCCACGCTCCGACATGGTCGCGACGGTCGGTAAACAGCTTGCTTGCCCGGCGCTCTGGATTCCGGGTTCCGCTGCGCGGCCCCGGAATGACGGCGCGCGCGATTGTCCTCCCCGTGCAAGGGAAGGCCGATGTTATAGGCGATGACACTGCGATAAGGGCACGACGGTCGCACCTTTAGGACGTGTCGTGATACTCGACCGGCGAGACGATGGCTTGCCCCGATCTCTCGATGAGCGCGCCCAGGCCGTGGATCGCGGCGCTATCATTGCCGGCCTCGTCGGACGCCCGCCCCCGGTGCAGGAACGACAGGCGGCACAGATGCGCCGCCACTGCCTTCATGTAGAGCCCGAATGCCCTGAGTGAATCGGCGATGTCCTCCGCATCGAGAGGACTGCTGCCGAAGCCCGCCGGCATCGGAACGGGCGTCCAGGGTCTGCGGGCGAAGCTCCGGAGCGTGCCTTCGACATAGGCGCTCAGCAGCGTATTCGCCTGCCAGGCGGCCCACAGCACGCACCAGCGGACCCAGAACGACCGGCTAGCAGCCTGTTCGGCCATGTCGGCGATCGAGAAGAGGCGCATGACGATCCTCGCCTTTACCGCCTGTTGCCTCCCCGCCTTCGCCCTCCAGCCCATCTCCGGCTCCCGTTTGACCGGACATAGTTTCGGGCATGCCGGCAGGGTGGGGATGGAAATATTTCGGGCGCTAATGGGAACAAGGGGTTAGCGGGAAACGGGCGGAAATCGATCCATCGGAATGATGGTCCGTGCTTCGCACGACATCAGCCTCATGCGCCCCCTCCACCACGCTTCGCGTGGTCCCCCTCCCCCGTAAAACGGGGGAGGATCAATGCGCTCAGCCGTCGCTTTCTGTTCCTTTGATGACGAATGCGAGCGGAAGGCGGCGAGGCACCTGATCCTCCCCCGTTCACGGGGAAGGGGGACCGCCGAAGGCGGTGGAGGGGGTGTACGCATGGCGGTCCCTTTTCACCCCATCGGCCTGCCGGTCTCTCATTCGCCCCAGACGGCGAGTTCGTTGCCGGCGGGGTCGGCGAAGTGGAAGCGGCGGCCGCCGGGGAAGGAGAAGATCGGCAGCACGATGCGGGCGCCCGCGGCTTCCACCGCCTCGAACGTCTCCTCGAGATTTTCCGAATAGAGGACGGGCAGCGGCTTTGCCGGGGCGTCGGCCTTGTCGGCCTGGAAGCCGCCTTCCAGTCCTTCGTCGAAGGCAGCGTAGGTGGGGCCGTAATCGGTGAACGACCAGCCGAAGACGGAGGCGTAGAAGGCCTTGACGCTGTCCATCGAGCCTCCGGCGGCGGACAGTTCGAGATAATCGAGCTTTCCGGTCTTGCGCATGATGTACACTCCTCAAGATGTTCTCGTTATGTTCTAGTAACCGCTCCCGACGGCCGCAAGCGGAATCTTCGTCGGGCGAGCCGCGCATCGCGGAACCAGGTCCGGCGGATGCCGTTGTCGAGACGATGATCCGTTTCCCCCAATCCCCGACAGTCCGGTTTTGTTGCATGTGGGCGGTCCTGTTCGTGCTGACGATGGCCGTAGCCGCGCCTGTTGCGCGGGCCGCCGACGACGTGCCGACGCCGCAGCCGCGACCCGCCCGGCCCGGCGATCCGCCGGACGCGTCGCCGCGCGAGAACGAAGCCGAAAAGGGCGCAGCCAGCGAGACGGGGGCGGAGGATGAGGTCGGGCTGCCGGATGCCGGCGAGGCGCCGAGGCCCGAGCCGCGGCCTGAGCAGCCAGGGGAGGTGAAGGGGGAGAACAAGCCCCCCGCCGATGCCGGCCAGACAGAGCCTTCGCCGAAGCCCGAGGCGCGGCCCGACCGGCCGGGGAAGGATGAGGCTCCCACCGGGCCGGGCAAGGCCGAGCCGTCGCTGATGCCGCCGCCGCGTCCGGCCGAGATGCCGGCGGAGGAGGCCGCCTGCCGCGTGCGGCTGAAGGAGCTCGGCGTCGTCTTCGAGGAGAGGCCGCAGCTTGCCGAAGCAGCAGGATGTTCGGTGCCGTGGCCGGTGGCGGTGACGGCGCTGTCGAAGGACGTGGCGCTGGCACCCGAGGCGGTGATGAACTGCGCGACCGCCCAGCGGGCGGCGGAGTTTGCGCGCGACCATATCGTGCCGAAGGCATCGGCGATCCTCGGCTCGCAGCTGATCTCGATCCGGCAGGATTCGGCCTATGTCTGCCGGCCGCGCCATGGTTCGGCGAAGCTGTCCGAGCACGCGTTCGGCAATGCGCTGGACATCGGCGCCTTTACGCTGAAAGACGGAAGAACGGTCGAGGTGGGCAAGGCATCGAAGCGGGCGGAGGGCGAGTTCATGCTCGCGGTGCGGCTGGCGGCCTGCGGGCCGTTCACCACGGTGCTCGGCCCGGGCTCCGACCCCGACCACGCTTCGCATTTCCACTTCGACCTGGCGGCGCGGCGCAAGGGGTCGGCCTTCTGCCAGTGACGCCGCAATTCGGCCGCAGGGGTGAAGGCGGCCACTGAGCATTCCTTTACATTTCGGGCCTATCCTTGCCGGTCGAGGGGCAGGACAGGGAAACCCGACCATGGGCTTTATCGCGCGCGGCATCGCGGCGGCGACATCGCTTGGCGCGGCGGCAGGCATCCTCGCCGCCTGCTCGTCCTCCGACGTGCTGCGCCCGGACATCGACATCACGCCGACCGCGGCCGTGATGGCGCCGGTGTCGCTCGCGCCTCCGGCCAGCGTGACTTATGCCGCGCCACCCGTGGCGGTCGAGCAGAGCGCGCCGGTGATGTCGGAGCCGGCCGTGGCGGAGCCGGTCTACCAGGCCGCGCCGGCTGTCGCAGCCCAGGTGCCGGCCGGCTCCATGTCGGTGATGGCGCCGCCGCCGATCGACGAGGAGGCGGAGGATGCGCCGGTGGTTCAGGCGGCGATCACGCCCGCTCCCGGCCTGCAGCGGCTGGTGCCGTCGAACCCCTACATGAACCAGCCGCCCGAATATCGCGACCGCAGCTCGGTGCCGCGCACGATGCCGCAGAGCGAGGTCGACTGCCGGCGCGAGCTGAAGCGGCTTGGCGCGACGTACCAGGACCTGCCGCCGGTCGGCAACGGCAAGTATTGCGGCATCGACTATCCGGTGAAGCTGTCGGAACTGTCGGGCGACATCGCCATGAAGCCGGCAGCGACGCTGTCCTGCCGCATGGCGCTGCAGGTGGCGAAATGGACCAAATACGAACTCGGCCCGTCGACGCGGCGGCGCTATTTCACCGGCGTCAAGGCGATCCATCAGGGGTCGAGCTATTCGTGCCGCAAGATCAACGGCTCGCGCACCATGTCGGAGCACGCCAAGGGCAACGCGCTGGACATCATGCGCATCGAGCTCGACAGCGGCAAGGACATCGGAGTGGTCAAGAAGGGCTTCTTCTCCTTCCGCGAGAAGGGACTCTTGAACAACGTGCGCGCCGACGCCTGCGACTATTTCTCGACCGTGCTCGGGCCGGGCTACAATTACGACCACCGCAACCACTTCCACTTCGACATCGCCCAGCGGCGGAGCGGCCGCAAGGCGTGCAAGTGAGCGCTTCGTTCGTGTAGGCTCTCTGCGAAGAGGAGCGGCCATGGCGCGGAGACGGGTGTCGGCGAAGCGGGCGGTGATCGGCACGGTGTTCGTCGTGGCGGTGTGGGGCTTCGTCGCCTATCTGGCCGCGCCCTTCTTCTGGTCGGAGATCGAGCGCGGGCGGCCGCCGCAGCCGATGCTGACCACGACGCCGCTCGGCATCCCCGGCGATCCGATCAATTTCGGGCTGGCGGGCGCGGAGGCGGAGGTGGTGGCGGCCTTCCATGCGATCGGCTGGCGGCCGGCGGATGCGATCACGCTGAAGTCGGCGCTTGCGATCGGGCTGAGCGTGCTGCTCGACCGCCCCTATCCGGACGCACCGGTGAGCAACCTGGTCTATGAGGGCGAGCGGCAGGATCTCGCCTTCGAGAAGGAGGACGGCGGCAGCGCCGGCCGGCGCCATCACGCGCGGTTGTGGAAGGTCGAGGGAGACGGCGCGCAGGAGCGGCCCTTGTGGCTGGGCGCGGTGAGCTACGACCGCGACGCCGGCCTGTCGCACGACACGCTGCAGATCACCCACCACATCGCGCCGGACCTTGACGCGGAGCGCGACGCCCTGATCGGCGGCTTCGAGGCGGCGGGGCTTTTGGAGAGCAGCTACTCGATCGACGGCGTCGGGCCGACGCAGGACGGCCGCAACGGCGGCGGCGACCGGTATTTTACCGACGGCAAGGCGACGGTGGGGGTGTTGAGAGTCAGATGAAATGCGGAAGTGAATAGCGCGAACAACGCGTAGGCGTGTGGCCAGATACTTGGCAACGGGTAAGAAAAAGTGGAGGGTTGAGGGGCTATAGAGGAGCTGAAATTGTCGCGGCTACGCTGGGATAAGATTACGACAGTAGCCGTGTTTGCACTGGTTGTGTGGCTCATTCTCGGCGCGACGGACACCCTTCAATCCGCGCTTGAGACCGAAATCTGTAATGGCTGCTCGCTCGGTGACCGAGTATGGAATGCGCTATATTTGCTGAGGCTCTCGAGTTTGCCCGCCGCATGGGCCTTGGCTTCGCTCTATTGGCATCATAACCCTTTCGGTCACCCGAACTAAGATTTCTACAACCTGCCAACGAGCGGCACCGTGTCGACAAAGAGTGCTCACTTCAAAATCGATCCGCCCCGGATGTTGTGCGGGGCGGATGTGGTCGGGTTTAAGGCGGCAAATATTATGCGCGCCCCGCTCAGGCGGCGATCGAGGCTTCCTCGGCTTCGGCCTTGCGGGCGGCGAGGAGCGCCTTCGACCACCAGGCGACCTGGTTCAGCATGTCGTCGGCCGACTGCTTCAGGTGCTCGAGCTCCTCGAGCTTCTTCTGGCCCTGCATGACCGGCAGCATGTCGGCCCAGACGATGTGTACGCCGGCCCTGACGGGCGCCATCTGCGTTTCGATCGCGATCAGGCGCAGGTGCTCGACCGCACGCGCGCCGCCGACGCCGCCATAGCCGACGAAGCCGACGGCCTTTTTGTTCCACTCGGTGTAGGCATAGTCGAAGGCGTTCTTGAGCACCGCGGTCGGCGCACGGTTGTATTCGGCGGCGGTGAAGACGAAGCCGTCGAAGCTCGCGACCTTCTTCTGCCACTTCTGCGCCACGTCGCTCTTCGAGGGCGCCCAGGCGGGCGAGGCCGGCTCGTCGAAGAAGGGCAGCGGGAAGTCGCGCAGGTCGACCAGCTCGACCTCGATGTCGCCGCGCGCCTTGGCGATCTCGTAGATCCACTGGGCGGGCTTGTCGGCAAAGCGGCCCTCGCGGGTGCTGCCGATGACAATTCCAATCCTGGGTTTGGACATGATAGGCTCTCCTGAAGAAATCTGGTATCTTTGAGATACCGACGCTACATAAGAGAGCGGTGGAAACGCGCAAGGAGGCACTTTCGTGAAACCAGGTCACCATCACCATACAGAAGACTGCCGCGCGGTGAGCGAGGTGCTGTCCCGGGTGGGCGACAAATGGACGGTTCTGGTCGTCCAGTATCTCGGCTCGGGACCGATGCGCTTTTCGGAACTGAAGCGGACGATCGGCGGCATTTCGCAGAAGATGCTGACGACCACGCTGCGGGGGCTGGAGCGCGACGGCTTCGTCACGCGCACCGTATTTCCAACGATTCCGCCGCGCGTCGACTACCAGCTGACTGAACTCGGCCAGGAGCTGTTGACGCCGGTGACGGCGCTGGGCGAATGGGCCCGCATGAACATCCTGCGCATCCGCGAGGCGCGCGAGCGCTTCGACGAGACCGTCGTCTGACGCAACTCTGCCAGCGGAAAATCGCGCTGGCACCTATGGTTAGCAAAGCGTAAACTTCACTTTGTTCAACGGTCTGTCCACGCCACGGAAACACCGCCGATGAGGGAATACGGCTACAACCTCGACCAGAAGAGGGTGAAGGCGCTCTCCGAGCTGCAGCCCTGGCGCACCGCTGCGGCAATTGCGCTGGACTGGGCCACGATCGCGGCGGCGATCGCCTTCTCGGAATGGATGGATACCGCGTGGGCGCTGGTGCTGGCCTGGATGGTCATCGGCGGGCGCATGCATGCGATGGGCGTGCTGATCCACGACTTCGCCCACTACCGCTTCATCCCGAACAAGAAGGCCTCGGAATGGGTCGGCGATGTGCTGCTCGCCTGGCCGCTGCTGACCTTCGTCGACGGCTACCGCAAGAACCATCTCGCGCATCACCGCTACACCAATACCGAGAAGGACCCCGACTGGAAGATCAAGCTCGGCACGCGGCACTTCACCTTCCCGCAGAGCTGGCAATACGCCATCATGAACCTGCTCGGCTACCTGGTCGGCATCTCGTCCTACCGCGACATGAAATCGATCGTGGTGCGGCTGTCGGACGACGAGGGGCGGCCGCTGCACTACCAGCTCAAGCGCTTCGGTTTCTATATCGCGATGGCGTTCGTGTTCTTCCTGACCGGCGCCTGGCACGGCTTCGTTCTCTACTGGCTGCTGCCGTTCTTCACCTTCATGCTGCTCTTCCTCTACATCCGTTCCGTCGCCGAACATTTCGGCTCGATGGACTACGAGAGCGAACTGGGCTCTTCGCGCACAGTCTATCCCTATCTGTGGGAGCGCGCCTTCTTCGCCCCGCACAACGTGAACTACCACCTCGACCACCACCTCTATCCGAGCGTGCCGTTCTACAACCTGCCGAAGCTGCATGCGGCGCTGATGGCCGATCCGGAATTCGCCGCCGGCGCCCACATCACGCGCGGCTATTCGACCGGGCTGGTGCGCGAATGCCTGGCGCCGGCGCCGAAGGCGCAGCCGGCGGACAATCCGGCGCCCGCCGAATAGGCCGGCTCACTCGGCCGGGATCGGCGCGGGCTTGCCCTGTTTGTCGAGCGCGACCATGACGAAGTCGGCATGGGTGACCTTCTCCATTACGTCGGAGAGGTAGCGCTGCGCCCAGGCTTCGAGCGACAGCGTCATCGAGGTGCGGCCGACGCGGGTGATCTCGGCATAGATCGACAGCGTGTCGCCGACCTTCATCGGCTTGGCGAAGAACATCTTCTCCACCGCGACGGTGACGACGCGGCCCTTGGCGCGCTCTGCGGCGCGGATGCCGCAGGCAAGGTCCATCTGCGCCATGACCCAGCCGCCGAAGATGTCGCCGGCAGCGTTGGTGTCGGCCGGCATGGCCAGCGTGCGCAGCACCAGCTCTCCGGCGGGTTTGGCGTCGGTATCGGTCATTGCGGCGGCCTCCCTTTGCTTCGGACCTAGTCGGCGCGCAGGTGCCAGTCAACGGGTCGCACCCCGAGGGTCGCGCGTGAACGAATTTTGTTATCGTGCCGCTGAACATAATCCGCTATTGGGCGCTCACGCTGGGAGTCCGGAGAGGTGCAGATGACCAAGTGGGTGTTTTCGTTCGGCGACGGTCGTGCCGAGGGCAAGGCCGGCGACAAGAACCTGCTGGGCGGCAAGGGGGCGAATCTCGCCGAGATGTCGTCGCTCGGCCTGCCGGTGCCGCCCGGCTTCACCATCACCACCGAGGTCTGCACGCATTTCTACGCCAACGGCCGCTCCTATCCGGCCGAGCTGAAGGGCCAGGTCGAGGCAGCCCTTGCCGAGATCGGCCGCATCACCGGCAAGGCCTTCGGCGATCCGGAACGCCTGCTGCTCGTCTCGGTGCGCTCGGGCGCCCGCGCGTCGATGCCGGGCATGATGGACACGGTGCTGAACCTCGGCCTCAACGACGAGACGGTGGAGGCGCTCGGGCGCGAATCCGGCGACGAGCGCTTCGCCTGGGACAGCTACCGCCGCTTCATCCAGATGTTCTGCGACGTGGTGCTGGAACTCGACCACGAGGTGTTCGAGGAGATCCTCGAAGAGGAGAAGGACCGCAAGGGTTACGAACTCGACACCGAGTTCTCGGCCGGCGAGCTGCGCCACCTCGTTGCGCTCTACAAGGAGAAGGTCGAGGCCGAGCTGGGAAAACCGTTCCCGCAGGACCCGCACGAGCAGCTGTGGGCCGCGATCGGCGCGGTGTTCTCGTCGTGGATGAATGCGCGCGCCATCACCTATCGCCGCCTGCACAACATTCCCGAATCGTGGGGCACGGCCGTGAACGTGCAGGCGATGGTGTTCGGCAACATGGGCGAGACCTCGGCCACGGGCGTTGCGTTTACCCGCAACCCGTCCACAGGCGAGAAGGCACTCTACGGCGAATTCCTGGTCAATGCGCAGGGTGAGGACGTGGTGGCCGGCATCCGCACGCCGCAGAACATCACCGAGGCCGCGCGCATCGCCGCCGGTTCGGACAAGCCGTCGCTCGAAAAGGTGATGCCCGACGCCTACCGCGAGTTCGTGACGATTTCGCAGCGGCTGGAAAAGCACTACCGCGACATGCAGGACCTCGAATTCACCATCGAGCGCGGCCGGCTGTGGATGCTGCAGACCCGCTCGGGCAAGCGCACGGCCAAGGCGGCGCTGAAGATCGCCGTCGAGATGGCGGCCGAAGCACTGATCAGCCGGCAGGAGGCGGTGGCGCGCATCGATCCGTCCTCGCTCGACCAGCTTCTCCATCCGACCATCGATCCCAAGGCGACGCGCGAGGTGATCGGCTCCGGCCTGCCTGCCTCGCCGGGCGCCGCCACCGGCGAGATCGTCTTCACCTCCGACGAGGCGGAGGAGGCGTCGAAGGCCGGCCGCAAGGTGATCCTGGTGCGCGTCGAGACGAGCCCCGAGGACATCCACGGCATGCACGCCGCCGAAGGCATCCTGACCACGCGCGGCGGCATGACGAGCCACGCCGCGGTGGTGGCGCGCGGCATGGGCAAGCCCTGCGTGTCGGGTGCCGGCGGACTGCGCGTCGACACCAAGAACGGCACGCTGATGGCGATGGGCGTGACGCTGAAGAAGGGTGACATGATCACCATCGACGGCGGCAGCGGCCAGGTGCTGAAGGGCAAGGTGGCGATGCTGCAGCCGGAGCTTTCCGGCGATTTCGCCCAGATCATGCAATGGGCCGACGAGACCCGCCGCATGAAGGTGCGCACCAATGCCGAGACGCCGGCTGACGCACGCATGGCGCGCTCCTTCGGCGCGGAGGGCATCGGGCTTTGCCGCACCGAGCACATGTTCTTCGATGGCGACCGGATCGTCGCCATGCGCGAGATGATTTTGGCCGACACCGAGGCCGGCCGGCGCGCGGCGCTGGCGAAGCTTTTGCCGATGCAGCGCTCCGACTTCGTCGAACTGTTCGAGATCATGGCGGGCCTGCCCGTCACCATCCGCCTGCTCGATCCGCCGCTGCACGAATTCCTGCCGAAGACGGAAGAGGAGATCGAGGAGGTCGCGGCCGCGATGGGCGTCTCGGCCGACAAGCTGCGCCACCGCACCGAGACGCTGCACGAGTTCAACCCGATGCTCGGCCATCGCGGCTGCCGCCTGGCGGTAAGCTATCCCGAGATCGCCGAGATGCAGGCCCGCGCCATCTTCGAGGCGGCCGTGGAGGCGGCGAAGAAGACGGGCTCGGCCGTGGTGCCGGAGGTGATGGTGCCGCTGGTCGGGTTGAAGTCGGAGCTCGACTTCGTCAAGGCGCGCATCGACGCCGCCGCCAAGGAGGTGATGGCCGAGACGGGCGTGACGATCGACTATCTGACCGGCACGATGATCGAGCTGCCGCGCGCCGCCCTGCGCGCCCACGTGATCGCCGAGACGGCGGAGTTCTTTTCCTTCGGCACAAACGACCTGACGCAGACGACGTTCGGCATCAGCCGAGACGACGCGTCGAGCTTCCTTGAAACCTACCGACAGAAGGGCGTCATCGAGCAGGACCCGTTCGTCTCGCTCGACATCGACGGCGTTGGAGAGCTGGTGCGCATCGCGGCCGACAAGGGCCGCGCAACGCGGCCCGAGATAAAACTCGGCATCTGCGGCGAGCACGGCGGCGACCCGGCCTCGATCTCGTTCTGCGAGGAGGTCGGGCTGGATTACGTGTCCTGCTCGCCCTTCCGCGTGCCGATCGCACGGCTGGCGGCGGCGCAGGCGGCGGTGCGGAAGGGGTAGGGCGTTCATCAGAACGCCTGCTGGCGCCGGCCCCCTCACGCGGCCTCCGCTCCGCTCGACCACCCTCTCTCCGAGGGGGAGGAACTGCCCGGCCCGACCCGCATCTGGCATCTGGTGCATACTTTGTTCCGAGTCCCCAGGCTCGGAACGCTGCGGCGCCATTCAGGCGGCCGCGAGCTCGGCTTCGCGCAGGGCCGTGATCTGCAGGAACAGCGACGCCGGATCGATGTCCGGATGATTGTCCGGCAGGAGATCGAGCGCCATGGCGGAGATCTTTTCGAGGAGACCGTCCAGCGTCGGCGCATCGGCGGCGGCCGGAATGTCGTCGCAATGGCCCGCCCAAACCGATGCTTCGTCGTCCCAGGCCGCAGTGATGGTGAAAATGACAGGTTTGGACATGCCGGCTCGCTCCGAGGCCATGTCTTATAACACTGGACAGGCACAGAGGGGAGGGGGTGTCGGAAAAGGGCGGGGCACCGCTGGGCTTCAGTAGCCGCGCTTCGTGATCTTTTCCTTGACTATTCTCGCGGCCTTGCCTTTCGGTCTGCCGTCCGCAGCAAGCCGCTTGAACCCGTGACAGGGCCCCGCATACGATGACCATGCCCCTCGCGCGCCCAGCCCCGACCGGAGGCGCGATCCGTTCGATCCTGGTCATCCAGACGAAATATATCGGTGACGTCGTGCTCTCGTCCGCGCTGACGGCGGGGTTGCGACGCGCCTTTCCCGGCGCGCGGGTCGACATGGTTTGCGAGAGCCATCTCGCCGATTTCGTCCGCGACAACGGCATCGCCGACGGAACGATCGGCGTCGAGAGGGCCAAGGCGCGCGGGTCGATCCCGGAGCGGCTGGCCGTGCGCCTGAAGCTGCTGAGGCAGGTGCGCGCCGGCGGATATGACCTGTCGATCGACATCGCCGACAGCACCACCTCGCAACTGGCGCAATGGGCGGTCGGCGCGCCGGTGCGCGTCAGCTACGATCCGCCGGAAAAGCGCCCCGTGCTCGGCTTTCTCGGCCGGCCGTGGACGCATCCCTGCCCGCGGTTCGGCGCGGGAAAGCACTATGTCGACCGCTACCTCGTGCCGCTCACGGCGCTGGGAATGGATGCGGGCGGACTGACGCCGCGGTTGACGCCGTCGCCGGCGCGGCAGGCGGAGGCGGATGCGCTGCTGGGGGCCGAAGGGCTGGAGCCGGGCGGCTTCATTGCCGTGCATGCGGGCGCGCGCACCGAGCCGCGCCGCTGGCCGCCGGATCGCTTCGCGGCGGTGCTGGCCGAGGCCTCGGCGCGCCACGGGCTGAAGGTGGCGCTGGTTGGCGGGCCGGACGAGCGCGACCTGTCGCAGGCGGTGGCGGACGGGTGCGGCGGCACGGTGTTGGCCGGGCGCCTGCCGCTTGCGGCACTGCCGGCGCTGATGTCGCGGGCAGCGCTCTTCGTCGGCAACGAGAGCGGGCCGATGCATATCGCGGCAGCCGTCGGCGTGCCGGTCGTCGGCCTGTTCGGGTTGACAGATCCCGAGGTCTGGGGGCCGGTGTCCGCCCGCGCGGCGGCGATCCGGCCGCCGATGCCCTGCGCCTGCGCGCGGCCGGGCGTCTGCGTGCCCGACGACACCAACAAGGCGTGGTGCGTGACCCGGATCGGCGAGGCCGAGGTGGCCAGCGCGATCGACCGGGTGTTGGGCAAGAGCTGAGGGCGTTACGCCTCGATCGTCACGCGGTCGGGATAGAAGGCGCCGTGGTCGCGGATCGCGGCCATCTCGTCATAGGGCCTCTCGTAGGCCCACATCGCGTTGTCGCCGCGGGGACCGGCAGGCGTGACGCTCCAGTAGGAGGCGTCGCCCTTGTAGGGGCAGTGGCTGGCATGCGTCGTCTTCTCCAGCGCCGAGAAATCGATGTCGGCGAAGGGAATGTAGAGCACCGGCGGGTAGGGCGTCTCCGTGAGTTTCAACGCGCGGGCTGTACGTGCGATCACTTTGCCGCCGGCCGAGACGGTGACCGGGCCGGGGTAGGGCTCGACGGTGATCGACTTCGCCGGATTGCGGGCGAAGCCCGGGGAGGGGTTGGTCATCGTCGCTCTCCTTTGTCGATGCGGCGCCGCCGATCTTGCGGCCGCCGCGAATTTGCCGCAAGGCGGGTCAAGATCACGACTGCTCGACCGCTGGACCCATCCCGATGAAACGCGCCTTCCCTGCTGTCCTTGCGGTCGCGCTGCTCTGCTCGCCGGCGGCGGGCGGGAGCCGGTTGGTCGAGCCGCAACTGCATCTCGAAAGCTCGGCGGGCGGGCGGCGCGTGGCGCTGACGCTCGACGCCTGCAGCGGCGCCACCGACACGCGCATCCTGTCGGCGCTGGTGGAGAACGCCATTCCGGCGACGATCTTTGTCACGGCGCGCTGGCTGAGGCGTAATCCCGACGCGGTGCGGCTGCTTCTCGCCCATCCGGCTCTGTTCGAGATCGAGAACCACGGCGCGCGCCACGTGCCGGCGGTGGACGAGGCGGTGCGCATCTACGGCATCGCGGCGGCGGGATCGCCGCAGGCGGTGGCGGCGGAGGTGGAGGGCGGGGCGCGCGAGATGACCGCGCTGGGCCTCGCCAAGCCGCGCTGGTTTCGCGGCGCGACGGCGAAATACACGCCGTCCGCAATCGCGAAGATCCGCGGGATGGGCTACCGCGTCGCCGGCTACTCGCTCAATGCCGACCAGGGTGCGACGCTGGGGGCGGCCTCGGTGGAGAAGCGCGTCGCCGCGGCGAAGGACGGCGACGTCATCATCGCCCATGTCAACCAGCCGACGCGCCAGGCCGGCGCGGGGCTGGTGAAGGGCCTGCTGCGGCTCAAGGCCGACGGCGCGACCTTCGTGCGGCTGGAGGATGTCGCGGAGACGGGAACGGACGGTACGGCGGCGCCGTGAGGAGAGAGGCGAGTAGCGCCCCCTCACCCGGCTCGGCTTCGCCTCGCCACCCTCTCCCCGAGGGGAGAGGGGGCCGCGAAGCGGCCGGATGAGGCGGCTGCCGTCACGGCCCTATGAAAAGACCTCAGGCGGCGCGGAGACCTTCCTTGCTGACCCAGGCCTCGGTGTCGGCGAGGGCCTTTTCGAAGCGGTCGAACAGCTCGTTGAGCTCGGCCTCGGTGATGATCATCGGCGGGCAGAAGGCGATAGTGTCGCCGATGGCGCGCAGGATCGCGCCGTGGCCTTCGGCGAACCTCACCAGCCCCGGTCCGACGCCCTTCTTGGCGTCGAAGGAGCGCTTCGTCTTCTTGTCGGCCACGAGCTCAACGCCACCGACCAGGCCCGAATAGCGCACCTCGCCGACGAGCGGATGATCCGCCACGGCCTTCAGCCGCTTCTCGAAGACGGGCGCGAGCGCCCGCACTTTGCCGATGATGTCGCGCTTCTGGTAGATCTCGATCGTCTTGGCGCCGACGGCGCAGCCGAGCGGATGGCCGCCATAGGTAAAGCCGTGGCCGAACGTGCCGATCTGGCGCGAATGGTCGACATAGGCCTGGTAGATGTCCTCCGGCACCAGCACCGCGCCGAGCGGCACATAGGCCGAGGTGAGCTGCTTGGCGGCGGAAATGGTGGTGGGCACCATGCCGTGCGTCTGCGCCCCCCACCAGTTGCCGGTGCGGCCGAAGCCGTTGATGACCTCGTCGTCGATCAGGATGATGTCGTGCTCGTCGAGCACCTCCTTGATCGCCGGATAATAGCCCGCCGGCGGGACGATGACGCCGCCGGCGCCCATCACCGGCTCGGCGATCATCGCCGCGATCGTGTCGGGGCCCTCACGCTCGATCAAATCGCGGAGGGAGCCCACAATCCTCGCCAGGAACTCGGCTTCGCTCTCGCCGTCCTCGCCGAATCGCCAGTAGTGCGGGCAGTCCGTGTGGATGACGCGGTCGACCGGCAGGTCCCAGCCCATGTGGTTGTAGGGCAGGCCGGTGAGCGAGGCGGCCATGATCGTGACGCCGTGATAGGCCTTCTGGCGCGAGATGATCTTCTTCTTGTTTGGCCGGCCGAGCGCATTGTTCATGTACCAGGCGAGCTTGACCTGGGTGTCGTTGGCCTCGGAGCCGGACGAGGTGTAAAACACCTTGGAGATCGGGATCGGCGCGATCTCCTTCAACTTCTCGGCCAACTCGATCGCCGGCTCCATGCCCTTGGCGCCGAAGAGGTGCGAGTAGGACAGCGTGCGCAGCTGCTCGGTGGCGGTCTCGATCAGTTCCTCGTCGCCATAGCCGAGGCCGGTGCACCACAGGCCCGCCATGCCCTCGATATAGGCCTTGCCCTGCGTGTCGTAGACATAGACGCCCTTGCCGCGCTCGATGACCAGCGGACCGATCTCCCGCAGCCGGTGGATCGGCGTGTAGGGGTGAAGCAGGGCTTCGACGTCGCGCGCCTGGACGTTGGTGAGCGGGGCATTCATGACAGGTCTCCGATGGTTCGGCCGGAGACTAGCGAAGATTTTGCAGTGCGGTAACCCCGCGGCGGGGCTGGACCAAACGCATTCAGCCAGCTGGCGTCCGGGCCCTATCGGCCCGGCACCTGGCAGCACCTTGCGGAGGCTCCTATATCGCTTGTTCCCCCGGAGAAATTGTAAGCTATGCAACCTGTGGTCCACTGGGCCAAAGTCACTGCCGCAAGGCTGGACCAGCAATTCGTGCTGACCCTGCTGTAGCCGCCGGGACAAGAGGGTGGCGGGAAGTAGCCACTATAACCACTGCCCAGTTGAGAAACATTTGCGCCGGTGTCGTAGCAAGACAGGGCAGTGCGTACGGGCGGCATGTAATATCCGACGATGTCGATCAGATAGTGGACGGAGACGCCCGAATAGATACTGATGTCGAACGCGCATCCCTGACAACTGCTGACGATGAGATCCGCGCTCGCCCCGGAGCTTCCCGCGTTCATCCAGACCGTGTTGCCCGTCTGGTATGGGGTGCCGTATTTGAACACTTTGAAAGCGCCGGCGCCCGCCGGTGACTGCAACGTGACGCTGACGGCATAGGCGGCGGCATAGAGATTGATGCCGCAGTTTGTCGAACCCGTGCCGTTCGCATATGTGCCGGCTCCGCCCTGGGAGGTGTAGTTGGGGGCGTCCTCGATGTAGAGGTTTCGCGTTCCCACGAGGGGCGAGCCGAGCACGACCGAGTTGGCTATGCGGCATCGGCCATAGGGGAGAGGCGTGTAGACCAGATCGTTGTAATAACTGCCCAAGGTTTGTGGTGCGACCGACCCGCTGCCGGCGACCTGGTTTTCGGGCGGGGCAGGATTTGCGATGTCGCCACCGGTCAGCGCGAGGGGCACCTCGTCGACCGACCGCGCGGTGGTGGCCTTCAGAACATTCTCGGCACCGGCGGCCATGACGGCCTTGGTCAGCATCCTCGCCCATCGGGAACCGCCGCCGCCCGGACGGCTGTCGGCGGCGGACTGCCACTTCGCCACGAGATCCTTGGCGATCGCCGCGCGCTGGGCGGTTGAAAGCATCGGTTGCGACGGCGTCGACATTTGAGGTGGCGAAGCCGTTGACCGAAGACCGGTCGCGGTCTGTGCCGAAGCGGGAAGTGCGAAAACGAGGAGTGCAAGCGTGGAAAGGCAAAATGCAAGAAATCGCTTCATATAGGTCGTTCCCAACCAAGCTGTCCCGTTCCACTATCTTCCGTAACGGTAGGTTTGGGAAGCCGAAATAAAACCGATCTTTCGGCACGAAGGCGTGTTGGGAGACCGGCAATCGCCGGCAATCGTGGCCACGAGTCCATCCCTCGCCAAAGTCGATGGATCCGGTCGATGACCGCTGCACGTTCTGCTGGCTTGCGCCCGGAGACAGCTCAGGCCGCGATGGCGGGCATGCGCGCCATCACCTGCGACCAGGAGCGGGCGAGGCGGGCGATGGGGTTGCTGCTCTCGGCGGCGGTCTCGATGCGGGTGCTTATGCCATCCTCGCCGAGGATCGCCAGCACCAGTTCGTGGTCGCCGCGCTCGCCGAGGCTGATGACGGCGACCCGGCTGCAGTCTGCAATGGCTGCCGTCGGCATGGTGAAGAGGAGCGCGCCGCCGGTTGCCCTGGCTGCCGCCGCAGCCGCCTCGTCGAAGCCGGCCTTGACGTCTTCCAGGTCGAGCGCGAATTCGAGCTCGACCACTTCGAGGGAAGGCCTGACCGGGGCCGGCGCGTTGGCCGCATGCGTTTCCATGGGAGACTCATCCTGAAGGTCCGCCTGAGCGAGCTATGCCGGCGAGAATGGCTGCAATGTGGCGGGTGCGGTGCTGTTCGAGGTTGACGAAAAGTCATTCCGGCGGCACTGGACAAGTGCTTCGCGTAGCACGAAATTCGCGCCGAAGCCTTCGGGAGGAATTCTATGCTTGGACTGATGCAGGAGTGGCCGCTGGTCTGCCACAAGGTGATCGATCATGCCGCGCGGCAGCACGGTCACCGGGAGATCGTGTCGCGCTCGGTGGAAGGCCCCATCGTGCGCACCACCTACAACGACATTCGCCTGCGGGCGCTGAAGGTGGCGCAGCTTCTGGCGCGCGACGGCTTCAAGCGCTCCGACCGGATCGGCACGCTGGCCTGGAACACCGGCAACCATCTCGAAGCCTGGTACGGCATCATGGGCATGGGCGGCGTCTACCACACGCTCAACCCGCGCCTCTTTCCCGAGCAGCTCGTGTGGATCATGAACCACGCCGAGGACCAGGCGCTGTTCGTCGACCTCACCTTCATGCCGCTGATCGAGAAGATCGCGCCGATGGTGAAGTCGCTCAGGAAAATCATCGTGTTCACCGACAAGGCGCACATGCCGGCCACGGCGCTGCCCAACGTGGTGGCCTATGAGGAATGGCTGGCGGATGGCGACGACGATTTCCGCTGGGTCGACGTCGAGGAGAACGAGGCCTGCGGCATGTGCTACACCTCGGGCACCACGGGCGATCCGAAGGGCGTGCTCTATTCGCACCGCTCGAATGTCATCCACGGCATGATGGCGGCGATGCCCGACGCCATGGGCATCTCGTCGCGCGACGTGATCCTGCCGGTGGTGCCGATGTTCCACGCCAATGCCTGGGGGTTGGGCCAGAGCGCACCGATGATCGGCGCCAAGATGGTGATGCCCGGCGGCAAGATGGATGGCGCCTCGATCTACGAGCTGCTCGACACGGAGAAGGTGACCTTCTCGGCCGCCGTGCCAACGGTGTGGCTGATGCTGTTGCAGCATCTGGAGGCCAACAACCTGACGCTGCCGCATCTCAACAAGGTCGTCATCGGCGGCTCGGCCTGCCCGCGCGCCATCACCGAGAAATTCGAGAAGAACTACGGCGTGCAGGTGATCCATGCCTGGGGCATGACCGAGATGAGCCCGCTCGGCTCGCTGTGCACGATGAAGCCGGAATACCAGGACCTGACCGGCGAGGCGCTGCTGGACGTCAAGCAGACTCAAGGCTGGTCGCCCTTCGGCGTCGAGATGAAGGTGACGGACGACGACGACCGAGAGCTGCCGTGGGACGGCAAGACCTTCGGCCGCCTCAAGGTGCGCGGCCCGGCGGTCGCCAAGGGCTATTACGGCGGCGCGGGCAAGGAGCAGTTCGACGCCGACGGCTGGTTCGACACCGGCGACGTCGCCCACATCAACACCAACGGCTACATGCAGATCACCGACCGCTCGAAGGACGTGATCAAGTCGGGTGGCGAGTGGATCTCGTCGATCGAGCTGGAAAACCTCGCCGTTGGCCATCCCGAGGTGGCGGAGGCCGCGGTGATCGGCATCGCGCATCCGAAATGGGACGAGCGGCCGCTGCTGGTGGTGGTCAGGAAGCCCGGCAAGGAGCCGACCAAGGAACAGATCCTCGGCTTCATGGACGGCAAGATCGCCAAATGGTGGATGCCCGACGATGTGGTCTTCGTGCCCGAAATACCGCACACGGCCACCGGCAAGATCCAGAAGACGACGCTGCGCGAGCACTTCAAGGGATACAAGCTGCCGGCGTGAGGGCGTCCAAAGCGGGGCCGTCGGGCCGGGACTTTGAGTTCCCGGCCAAATCGGCATAAGTGACCGCCGGTCTTCGCAGCGAGGGAGCTTCCGGTCACATGGCGGCAGTCGTCGAACGGCGCGTTTCGCGCGCGGCCCGCTGGTCGCGCCGGCTGGCTTTCTTCGCGGCCGTGCTGTTCGTCATGTCCGGGCTCGGGCACCGTTACGGGCTCGTCGACACGATCTCGTTCCTCTGGCTGCTCGGCATCGTCGGCGCGCTCGGCATCGCCGCGCTGTGCTGCGCGGCCTGGGGCTTTTATCGCCTGTGGACGCGCGGCGACAAAGGCGGGCGCGACTCGGCCGCGGGCGCGCTGATCGCGCTCATCGTTCTGGCGCCCTTCCTCGTCTCGGCCTGGCAGGTGGTGACGCTGCCGTCGCTGACGGACATCTCGACCGACGTCGTCAACCCGCCGCAACTGCCGCTGGCGGCGGCGGAGCGCGGCGGGCCGACCAATCCAGTGACGACGCCGACGCCGCGCGATACCGAACTGCAGCTCGAGAACTATCCGGGCGTGATCGGCCGCCGCTACGAGGTCGCGCCGGACCTCGTGATCCAGGCGATCGTCAAGCTGGCGCGCGACCGCGGCTGGACGGTGCGCGGCGACCCGCAGCTTGCCGAGGGCCAGAGCGAGATCACCATCGAGATCGTCGCCTACACCTTCCTGCTCGGGTTTCCGGTGGACGTGGCCGTGCGCGTGGTGGACGAGGACGCCGCGGTCTATGTCGACATGCGCTCGGTCTCGCGCTGGGGCCGGCACGACCTCGGCGACAACGCCCGGCGCATCGAGGGGTTTTTGACTGAGCTGGACGCGGCGGTGAAGGGGGAGCCGGTGGCGGAGTAGGGGCGGCCGGGAGCTGCCTGGCGGCTGTCGGCGTTCTGCGGCCTCTCTCCGCAAGCGGGCCGGCGACTTTGACGGCGTCGCCGATGCTAATGTCGCGGGGGCACCGGAGGGCGGCGTTTTCTCCCACTGATGCGGCCTTATGTAGGAAACGCACCAAGCTTGGGAGGCGCTGAGATGGCGACTCCACACGTTGCGGCTCTTCTGCCATTCTTCTCAAATGATGAAAATGGCTTGGTGGAAGTTTTCCGCGCTCATCACGCTCGCGCTTATAGGAGCGTGGGACGGCATAAAGTTAGTCGGGACTCTTCTTGGGCTCGTCGCCATGCCGGATGACGCGCTTCTTGTTGTTCGCTTTCTGTATTGGCTAGTCGCGACGCCTTGGTGGGTCCCGGCGGGCCTTACGGTATTCTGGATGTTGTTCCTGGCTTCCAAGTTGTGGAGCAACAAGCTCACTCCCGATGAGATCGAAAAACTGTATGGGCAGGCCAACACAGCCGCAATGATGAGGCTTGAGCGGCATGTGGCCATGGTCAGCAGCGGAGTGGCCGCCGCAATCGGCCTCGTTCAAATCGACGGCCTCAAGCGGGAGCTTGCTGAGAAGAATCCAGACTTGAAAACGAAGGAGGGACAAGCCGAATGGTTCAGAGTTATGGGAAAGATCTGCGCTGTCCCGCTGCCTGACTACAGAGACAGTCCTTCAGCGAAGCAGTTTATTACGAGCGAAACCACATTGGACACTCATTATCATTTCCAGATTGAAGCCAAAGATCCAAGTTTTCCCATAGCTGACCCAAATCTGGCTGAGAAATGGGCTAAAATGAAAGCATCGGCTGATGAGAAAGAGAAGATGCTTCGTCTTATCGCCCAAGATTCAATGTCCCCAAAATAATCGCTTGAAGGCATTGAAGCAAGAAAGCCGCGCTGAACCCCCCTCGGCTAATCTTGTTGTTCAGGTTACGCTCCGATTCCTGAATGTCCATAGCCGCCAGCTTCTCGGCTAGCTGCGCATACGTCACGCCCTTTCGCTAGCCGGCCTGACCCCACCAGCCCTCACCCCGCCCGGTACACCCCGTCAATCGACACGTCCGTCTCCGCGATCGCCGCGCCTTTGGCGACAAGATCCTCGATATGCGCCAGCACCGACAGCCCCGCCGCGCCGTGGAGTTTTGGGTCGGTCTCGCGGTAGATCGCCTTGACCATGTCGGGGATGGTGCGGTCGCCCTGCCGCAGCCTTTCCAGGATGGCGCGCTCGCGCATCTTGCGGTGGGCTTTCAGGCCGCGCAGGAAGGGGAGCGGCTTGCGCAGCTCACCACCATGGCCGGGAAGGTAGAGCCGGTCGTCGCGGGCGAGCAGCCGGTCGAGCGAGGCCATGTAGTCGGACATCGAGCCGTCGGGCGGCGCCACGATCGAGGTGGACCACGCCATGACATGGTCGCCGGAGAACAGGATGCCGGTGCCTTCGAGGCCGAACGACATGTGGTTGGCGGCGTGGCCCGGCGTGAAGACGCCGCCGAGCCTCCAGCCGTCGCCCTCGACCACCTCGCCGTCGCCAAGACGCACATCGGGTGTGAAGTCGAGGTCGCCGCTGGCGTCGAGCGGGTTGGTCTCGCCGATGCGCAGCGGCCGCGAGGCGCGGTGCGGCCCTTCGGCGACCGTGGTCGCGCCGGTCAGCTCCTTCAGCCGGCGCGCCAGCGGCGAGTGGTCGCGATGGGTGTGGGTGAGGACGATGTGGCTGACCGGGCGGCCGGCGATCGCGCGCCTAAGTGCCTCGAAATGCGCGTCATCCTCGGGGCCTGGATCGATGACGGCCAGCGTCTCGGTGCCGACGAGATAGGTGTTGGTGCCGTAGAAGGTAAAGGCGCTGGGATTGTTGACCGTCAGCCGGGACACGCCCGGAGCGATCGGAACGGCCGATCCGTAGGCCGGGTCGAAGGCGGTCTGGAACTCGATGGCCATGCGGAAACATCCTGGGAGGGGCGGACGGCGGAGCGGCGAAAGCGGTTGCCGCATATCATGGAAGCCCATATACCGAAACCCGGATGAGGACCGGCCGCCACGCGGCCGCTTTTGTGAGGGAACCAACGAATGTCCAATGCCATCGTCATGCGTCCGCTTGTCAGCCTCGCCCTGCCGCAGGGCGGCGTGGCGCGCTTCGCCGCGCAGGCAGCGCTCGTCGTCGCCGGCACGCTGATCCTGACGATCGCCGCCAAGACCAGGGTACCGCTCGGGCTGGTGGACATCAATCTCGGCACGCTGGCCGTGATGGGGCTCGGCGTCGCCTATGGCTGGCGCCTGGCGCTGGTGACGCTCATCGCCTACCTCGTGGAAGGCGCGGCCGGCCTGCCTGTGTTCCAGGGCACGCCGGAGAGGGGCATCGGCCTCGCCTACATGATGGGCCCGACGGGCGGATACCTCGTCGGCTACATCGCCGCCGCCGTGATCGCCGGCTGGGCGGCGGACCGCGGCTTCGACCGCAACCCGCTGAAGCTCGGCGCAGCGCTGCTCGTCGGCGAGGCGCTGGTGCTCGGCCTCGGCTTCGCCTGGCTCGCGACCCTGATCGGCGCTGAAAAGGCCTGGCTCGGCGGCGTGGCGCCATTCGTCTATGGCGACCTCGTCAAGGTGGCGCTGGTGGCGGTCGCCGCTCCCGCCGTGTGGTCGCTCTTCTCGGCCTTCGGCGCGAAAAAGTAAAACTGCGCCGACGCCGACGACCGCGTTGCACGTCGTCCGCCGAACCACTATAAGGCCGCCATCGCTCTGGCGGCCTGCCGGATTGGGGCGTAGCCAAGCGGTAAGGCAGCGGTTTTTGGTACCGCCATTCCCTGGTTCGAATCCAGGCGCCCCAGCCACCTTTTCCGACATGCGCCGTCCGGAACGAATGCACGACGTTCGACGGAAAGGCTGCACGTGACCACCCGGGTGGCGATTCTCGCTTGCGTCCACAATGGCGAGCGCTTTCTGGCCGAGCAGTTCGCCTCGCTCGCCCGCCAGACCGTGTCCGACATCGACGTCTGGGTCTCCGTCGACGGCTCCTCTGACGGCTCGATGGAGCTTCTGGGGGAGATCGCGTCCGGTTGGACGAAGGGGCACTTCACCATCCTGCGCGGGCCGGGCGAAGGGTTTGCCGAGAATTTCCGCTCGCTGATGGTCAATCCGGACATCGAGGCGGACTACTTTGCCTTCTGCGACCAGGACGATATCTGGGCGCCCGACAAGCTGGAGGCCGCGATCGGCTGGCTGTCGCGGCAGCCGGCGGACACGCCGGCGCTCTACGGCAGCCGCACGCGCATCGTCGACATCGAGGGGCGGCCGGTCGGCTTGTCGCCGCTGTTTGCCGAGCCGCCAAGCTTCCGCAACGCGATCGTGCAGTCGATCGCAGGCGGCAACACGATGGTAATGAACCGCGCGGCGCACGGCCTGATGGCCGAGGCCTCGCGGCGCAGCGGCTTCGTCAGCCACGACTGGTGGTGCTACATGATGGTGACCGGCGCGGGCGGCGCGTTCCACTATTCGCCGGAGCCGCGCATCGACTACCGCCAGCATGTCGGCAACCTGGTCGGATCGAACGACGGGCTGCGGGCGCGGCTGGGCCGGACCGGCTTCCTCCTCAGCGGCGGCTTCGCGCGCTGGACCGACCGCAACCTCGCCGGCCTGCAGGCCTGCCGCGACCTCCTGACCGACGATGCGCGGGATGTGCTCGACCGCTTCGCGGCGCTGCGCGGCATGTGGCTGCCGTGGCGGCTGATCGAGCTGCGCCGCAGCGGCATCCACCGCCAGAGCGCAAAGGGGCAGGCGAGCCTCTATATCGCATCGGCGATCAACCGGCTCTGAGCCTGCTCGAAATGCGCTGGCTGCCTGGCGCGATTTTCGGGTGCGGGACGTGGATGGATTTTTTCGTCTTCGAGGAAAATGCCGCGACGGTCGGAGCGATTCGAGGAGCGTTTTCAGCGAGTTGATGCAGGGGGCGGGGAGGATTTGCCCGTGACGCAGGCCTGATCGATCAACCGGGGCAGCGGGCCGGGCGATTCTGCGCGCGACAAACGCGGAGAACGCCATGGCAGACCAGACCCCGACCCTGAAAATGCCCTACATCATGCCCTCGCAGGCGCAGAAGCACGTGACGCACAACCAGTCGCTCGAGATCCTCGACGCGGTGGTGCAGCTCTCGGTGCTGTCAAACGCGATTTCCGCGCCGCCTAGCGATCCGGACGAGGGCGACCGCTACATCGTCGGCGCGGCACCCTCCGGCGCCTGGAGCGGACATAGCGGCAAGATCGCGGTGGCGCGGCCGGGCGGCTGGGCGATCGTCGCGCCGCGGCCCGGCTGGATCGCCTGGGTCGCCGACGAGGAGGCGCTCGTCCTGTTCGACGGCACGGACTGGGTGGATGCGGTGGCCGCCGGGCTCAACCCGGTCGCGCTGGTGGGCGTGAACGCGACGGCGGATGCGGGCAACCGGCTCGCGGTGGCGAGCGCCGCCAGCCTGTTCAGCCACGAGGGCGGCGACCATCGGCTGAAGATCAACAAGGCGGACGCCGGCGACACGGCCTCGGTGCTGTTCCAGACCGGCTTCTCCGGCCGCGCCGAGTTCGGGTTGGCAGGCGAGGACGACTTCTCGGTGAAGGTGTCGCCCGATGGCAGCGCCTGGACGCAGGCACTGGCGGTGGACGCGGCGAGCGGGCTGGCTGTCGTCGCCGGCGATCCCGTGGAGGAGCTCGGCATCGCGACGCGGCGCTACGCCATGTCGCGGCAGGGCGACACGATGACGGGCGCCTTCCAGCTGCATGGAGCCGCGCACGCACCGCAGGCCGGCCCGGCCGGCACGATCATGCATGTGTCGAACCAGGGCGACGCGACGCGCGTCCTGTTCGACAATTACAACAGCGGCGCGGGCGGCCCGAACTTCACCTTCCGCAAGGCGCGCGGCACCGCGGCGGCACCCTCGGCGCTGCAGAGCGGCGACCAGGTCTTCAACATTGCGGCCTTCGGCTATGGCGCGACGCAGTACAACGCCGTGTCGCTCGGCGGCATCGTGGCGCGCGCGACGGAGGCCTGGACGGACACGGCGCGCGGCCTGGACATGGCGTTCTCGGTCTGCGTCAACGGCACAGCGAGCGCGGTGCCGCATCTGAGGCTCACCGGGCTCAACGTCCGCGTCGGCGACGGCACCGGCAGCCCGATCGCGCTGCAGATGAACGGCGCGAACACGATCGTCAGCGCCGAGCGCCACCTGATGCTGCGCTCCTACACGGTGGCCGGGCTGCCCGCGGCGTCGCCGGAAGGGCAGTTGATCCATGTCTCGGACGGCAGCTCGAACCGGCGCATGGCAGTGTCCGACGGAACGAACTGGCGCTTTCCCGACGGGGCGGTGGTGTCGTGATCGGGGCTCAGGCGAGCAGGCGCCGGACGACAAGATCCGTGCTGTCCTGCCAGTCGGGCGCGGTCCAGCCGAAGGTCTGGGCGAACTTCGCGGTCGACAGGCGGGAGTTGGCGGGGCGGCGCGCCTTGGTCGGATAGTCGGCGGCCGGGATGTCCTTTACCTGCGCGGAGGGGCCGCCATTGGCGCGGCTCGCCTCGAAGATGCGGCGGGCGAAGCCGCTCCAGTTGGTCGTGCCGCTGCCGGCGAGATGGAAGATACCGAAGACGTCGTCCTGCCCGGACGTGAGCTGCGGGGCGATGTGGAGGATCGCGTCGGCGATGTCGAGCGCCGAGGTCGGGTTGCCGTGCTGGTCGGCGACGACGGTCAGTTCGTCGCGGCTGGCCGCGACGCGCAGCATGGTGCGGACAAAATTGTTGCCGAAGGGGCTGTAGACCCAGGCTGTGCGCAGGATCGCGTGGCGCGGATTGGCGGCGGCGACCGCGTGTTCGCCGGCGAGCTTGGACGCGCCGTAGACGCCGATCGGGCCGGTAGGGTCGGTCTCGACGTATTCACCGTCCTTGGAGCCGTCGAAGACATAGTCGGTGGACAGATGGATGACGGGCACGCCGAGCGCATGCGCGGCGGCTGCGACCGCGCCGGCGCCGGCGCCGTTGACGGCATGCGCCAGCTCGGGCTCGTCCTCGGCCTTGTCGACCGCGGTGTAGGCGGCGGACGAGACGACGAGATCGGGCCGTGCGGCCTCAAGCGCGGGCGCGACCGAGGCAGGGTTCGCGAGGTCGAGGTCCGGACGACCGACGAGCACGATCTCGACGCCTGGGCGGCTGCTGCCGCGTTCCTTCAGGCTCTGGGCGACCTGGCCCTCGCGGCCGGTGACGGCGATCCTCACTCCGCGGCCTTCTGCGCTTCGCCGAGGCGCTGGCCGGAATATTTCTCGCGGCGGATCGGTCCCCACCACCATTCGTTGGCGAGATACCAGTCGATGGTGCGGGCGAGACCTGTCTCGAAGCTCTCCTGTGGCGTCCAGCCGAGTTCGCGCTTGATCTTCGAGGCATCGATCGCGTAGCGGCGGTCGTGGCCGGGACGATCGGTGACGTAGGTGATCAGGTCGCTGTAGCTGCCCTTCTTGCGGGGGCGCTTGCGGTCGAGGATGTCGCAGATCGTCTGCACGACCGAAAGGTTGGTGCGCTCGGAATTGCCGCCGACATTGTAGCTCTCGCCGTTGACGCCCTTCGTCGCGATCGTCGCCAGCGCACGGGCATGGTCCTCGACATAGAGCCAGTCGCGCACGTTTTCGCCCTTGCCGTAGATCGGCAGCGGCTTCTCGTCGAGCGCGTTGAGGATGACCAGCGGGATCAGCTTCTCGGGGAAGTGGAACGGGCCGTAATTGTTGGAGCAGTTGGAAAGCACGACCGGCAGGCCGTAGGTCTCGTGCCAGGCGCGGACCAGATGGTCGGACGCGGCCTTGGAGGCGGAGTAGGGCGAGGAGGGCGCGTAGGGCGTCTCCTCGGTGAAGATGCCGCTGTCGAAGGGCAGATCGCCGAACACCTCGTCGGTCGAGATGTGGTGGAAGCGGAAGCGTTCCTTCTTGGCGCCGCTGAGGCCGCGATAATATTCGAGAGAGGCCTTGAGCATGCGGAACGTGCCGATGACGTTGGTCTCGATGAAGGCCTCCGGCCCGTCGATCGAGCGGTCGACATGGCTTTCGGCCGCAAGGTGCATGACCACGTCGATGTCGTCGCGCCTCAGGATGTCGAGGATCGAGCCGTCGTCGCAGATGTCCTTTTGCTCGAAACGGTAGTTGTGCTGGTTCTCGATCGGCCGCAGCGAGGCGAGATTGCCGGCATAGGTCAGCTTGTCGACATTGGTGACGTTGTTCGACAGGTCGGAACAGATGTGCCGGCAGACCGCCGATCCGATGAAGCCGGCGCCGCCGGTGACCAGGAAGTTCATGCGGAATACCTCATGTCAGTCGAAGAGATCTGCATTGGCAAGCAGCGGCGCATTCCTGTCCTTGTCGGAGAGCGTGAAACCGCCGGAAATGGTGGGCCACGCCACACCGATCGCCGGATCGTCGAACCGCAACGACCGGTCGTGCTCCTTCGAATACAGGTTCGTCACCTTGTAGAGAACCTCGGTGTCGGGAACGAGCGTGACGAAGCCGTGGGCGAAGCCTTTGGGGACGAGAATCTGGTTCCAGCGTTCCGCCGAGACTTCGAGCGCTTCCCACTTGCCGAAGGTCGGCGAGGAGCGGCGAATGTCCACAACCACGTCGAGGATCGCGCCGCGCGTCACGCGCACCAGCTTGTCCTGCGCGAAGGGCGGCAACTGGTAGTGCAGGCCGCGCAGCACCCCGGCGGCTGCGGAGTAGGAGTGGTTGTCCTGAACGAAGACGAGGTCGACCCCGGCGGTCTTCAGCTCCGCGGCGTTGTACGTTTCGGAGAAGAAGCCGCGGTGGTCGCCATGCTTCTTTGGCAGGATCTCGAGTACATCCCCGAGCCCGAGCTTCCTCACTTCAACCATCACGCTTCCGCTATTTCCGCGACCCTGCGCCTGAGATAGGCCGCATATTCGTTCTTGCCGAGCTTGGCGGCGCGGGCAAGCACCCGGTCCGCCGATACCCAGCCTTTTTCGACCCCGATCTCTTCGGGGCAGGCGATCTTGATGCCTTGCCGGTGCTCGATCGTGCGGACGAACGAGGACGCCTCGTGCAGGCTGTCATGCGTGCCGGTGTCGAGCCAGGCGTAGCCGCGGCCGAGCTGATGGACGTGCAGCGTGCCGCGTTCGAGATAGACGTTGTTGACCGTGGTGATCTCGAGTTCGCCGCGGGCCGACGGTTTGATCGACTTGGCGATCTCGACCACCTCGTTGTCGTAGAAATAGAGGCCGGTAACGGCCCAGTTCGACTTCGGATTGGCCGGCTTCTCCTCGATCGTCAGCGCCTGACCGGTCGCCTTGTCGAAGGAAACCACGCCGTAGCGCTGCGGGTCCTCGACATGATAGGCGAAGACCGAGGCGCCGCCGGTGCGCTGCGCGGCCTGCTGGCAGAGATTGGAAAGTCCCTCGCCGAAATAGATGTTGTCGCCGAGGATCATCGCCACATTGTCGTCGCCGACGAAGCTGTCGCCGATGATGAAGGCTTCGGCGAGGCCGTTGGGCTGCGGCTGCACCGCATAGGACAGGCTGAGGCCGAACTCGCCGCCGTCGCCGAGCAGTTCCTGGAACACCGGCAGGTCGCGCGGCGTCGAGATGATCAAT
This sequence comes from Mesorhizobium australicum, assembly GCF_900177325.1. Taxonomy (NCBI): domain Bacteria; kingdom Pseudomonadati; phylum Pseudomonadota; class Alphaproteobacteria; order Hyphomicrobiales; family Phyllobacteriaceae; genus Mesorhizobium; species Mesorhizobium australicum. The sequence goes on from NZ_FXBL01000004.1 coordinate 2,103,755, forward strand.
ATCTCGCGGATTCCGGCCAGCATGAGGACGCTCAGCGGATAGTAGATCATCGGCTTGTCGTAGATCGGGAGGATCTGCTTCGAGACAGCCAAAGTCAGAGGGTACAGGCGGGTGCCACTGCCGCCCGCAAGAATGATGCCCTTCATAGGTAACTCTCTACGCCCCACTCAAGATTATGTAAGAAACGTCTTCAAGCCCCGCAGGCGACCTATCACGAGCGTACGCACCCAGTCCATAACGTTTTGCTTCACCGGGAAATCCGATGCGAGACGGCCCGCCAGCCTCGCGCAAGCCGCCGGGGCTAAGCTGGCAACCATCGGCACTTCCTGCGCGGAGCTGGCAGCATGACTCTCTTCGGATCGTTGCGGACGAGCTACCCGCCCGCGACCACGCAGATCGGCCGCATGCCCACCGTCTCCGACAATCCTTCGGACGGCGGCCAGGGAAATGGCGGCAACGAATTCCTCTCGCTGGTCGACGGCGGCACGTCGGCATCGGACGGCACATCGACGGGCAAGCTGTCGATCTATTCGGCGCTCTCGCCCCAAGACGCCTATCGCGCCTCGCTGATCGGCAGCCTGCTGGACGGCGGCACGAGCGAGAACACGGGCGGCGACGAGGCGGCGGACGATCCGGCGCTGGAGAACCCGATCGGCGAGGTGACCGGCGACCTGGAGGCCGGCGCGACCGTGAGCTACGAGGCCTCTGACGCCGACGAGGTGACGAACGGGCTGCAGAGCGACAGCGCCGACAACACCCTGCCCAAGGCGGACGATACGGAAGACGACGAGGTCGAAAGCCCGATCGCCGCGGAAGGCGCGGTCACGAACGCGCTGCCGAAGATGGACGCGCCGCCCGCTTGAGGCGCTTCCGGGCAGCTTCCCGCGCTCCCGGATAATCTCTCATGATACCCGCGCGATCGTCGTCGCCGAGACCGTCTTTCCCGCGACGGAGCGGGAAATCCTGATCTTTACCAACTTCGGCAGGATGCCGGGCTTGGAGAAGGACGACATGAAGCTGACGCCGTCTTCCGAGTAGGTGAAGTCGATCTTGTCGAAGCTGTCGAGGATGATGATCGTGGAGCGCGTGGCCTCGGCCGCGTCCTGAGCCCGGCGCATCGCCATCGACTGCACGAGGCGCGGCGCGTCGGCCTGATCGTCGATGTGGATGTCGATGTCGCGCAGCGCCAGCGAATAGAAGCCCTGGCGGGTGACCGCGGCGAAGCGCATCTGCGTCGCCTGGCCGTCGAACATCTTGATGTTCTCTTCCTCATCGCTGTCGGGCAGCCTGGCGAGCTTGGCCGCCGAGAGCGTCCGGGCGAGATGGGACAGCGCGCCCTCCAGCTCGGCGCGGACGATCACCTGCTCGCGCAGCCGCGCGACGGAGTTCAACTGGCCGAAAACCCCGGCCATCATCCCCGCCATGACCGCGACGACCGAGAGCGCCACCAGCACCTCGATCAGGACGAAACCATCGCGCGAGGAGGAAGGCCTGGTCATGGCGCGGCCTGCAGCGGCGGATTGCTGACGAATGTCCGGTAGGTATAGGACGGCCCTTTGGCGCCGCGCGGCCAGACGGTGGCGGTGAGCGCCAGCAGCGGCCGCGCATGGTCGTCGCGCACCGCCCGGGCGACGATCCGCCACGGCTCGCCGGAATCGAGCTCGCCCTCGAAATCGCCCTCGTTCCTGAGATCGGGGAACTCCTTTGCCGCGAGCGACGCGTAGACGAGGCCGGCGGCCTGGATGTCGGCCGCGCGCACCAGCGTGGTGGCGCTCTGGGAGATGGTCTGCATGCCGACGCCCAGTGCGACCGCGAGGATCGCGAAGGCGACGATCGTCTCGACGAGGATGAAGCCGCCCTCCTTGCCGTCCGCGCTCATTGCGACGTCCCCACGCGCAGGCGCGGCAGGCCGGTCAGCCAGTTGACCTCGATGCGCGCCTCGGTGCCGGCGGCGTTGCGCAGCAGGATCTCCGCGCCCGACGAACTGCCGTCCGGCCGGAAGACGAGATAGTAGGTCGACCCCTCCGGCGAGACGAATTCGGAACCCGCGATCATGCGGACCTCCTGGTCGTCGGGAAGCTGCACCGGCGTCGAGCCGGCGGGATAGACGTATTGCTTGGCCCCGGCATTGATCGCGAACAGCGTGTTGCGGCCCTTGAGGACCGCGTCGCTGCGGGCGCGGAACAGCATGGACTGCATCGATTCCGCGCTCATCAGCGGCGTGACGCGGTTTTCGCGGCGCGCCAGCGTCGAGCCGACGGAGCCGAGCACAAGCGCCAGGATGGCGAGCGTGACGAGGAACTCGACGAGGGTGAAGCCCGCCTCGGCATGCAGGGCAGGGGCGGGGCGCGCGCTCATCGGATCGCCATCTCGTTGATGGAGAGCAGCGTCGTCATCACCGAGATGACGAGACTGCCGACCAGCCCGCCGAGGATGATGGTCATGGCAGGCGTGAGCAGCGCCAGCGCGCGGCTGATGGCGCGCTGCATCTGCGCCTGCGTCATCGCGCCGGAGCGGCCCATCATCGTCGCGAGATTGTTGGATTCTTCGCCGAGCCGGACCAGCGCCAGGATCGAATCCGGGAAGGCGTCCGAGGATTTGAGCGCCTGCCAGATCGGCTCGCCGGAGGCGACGCGGTGGCGCGCCTGCATCAGCTTCGTCTTGTGGCCGGCGGACGGCGCCGTGTCGGCGGAGAGGCTCATCGCATCCAGCATCGGCACGCCGTTGCCCAGAAGCAGCGACATCGTGTTGAGGTAGCGTTCGCGCGTGGTGCTGCGGATCAGGCCGGAGATGACGGGCAGGCGGGCCGCGACGTCCATGAATCTCGCACGCACGGCGGGACGCTGGAAGAAGACCGCCATAAGCAGGCCGAGCCCGCCGAGGCAGGCGAGGATGAGCAGGCCGAACTGCTTGATCGTCTCGCCGAAGCCGCCGAGCGCGCGAATAAGGAAGGGCGGCTCGGCGCCGGCATTGGAGAAGATCGGTTCCAGCGCCGGCACGAGATAGAGCGAGAGCACAAGCAGCGCACCGACCATGATGAGCAGCAGGAAGGCCGGATAGATCATCGCCTCGGTGATCTCGGACTTGCGCTTGGCACGCAGCGCATGCGTCTTGGCAAGCTCGGAGACGACGATGTCGAGCCGGCCGCTGCTCTCGCCCGAGGCGACGAGCGCGACCACGTCCGGCGGCATATTGGGCTGGCTCGCGAAGGCTTCCGCCACCGACTTGCCCTCGGTGATCTGCGAATGGATCGCCTGGATGCGCGCCTTCTGGCCCTTGTTGGGCTCGGCGTCGCCGACAGCCTTGAGCGCCACGTCGACGTTGAAGCCGGAGCCGATGATGACCGCCAGCTCGCTGAGGAAATGGGTCAGGTCGAGCTTGGGCTGGAACAGGCCCCGGAAGGAGGAGGGACCCGCCGTGCCTGCCGACGCGTCGACCTGCTTGAGCTCGTAAGGAATCTTGCCGGCCTGCGAGAGCTGGCGCACCGCATCGGCCCGGTCGATCGCCGTGACGTAGCCGGTGTCGTGGCCGCCGGACTGGGCGTAGGCGCGGAACTTGAAACGCGTCGCGGTCACGGCCGGTCACTCATTGCAGGATCTCGTCGGCGAGGTCCGTCGTGAGGTCGAGGCTGAGCACGCGCTGCACCTCCTCGCGCGTGGTGACGCCGTCGGCGACGAGGCGGGCGGCCTGCGCCGACATGGTGAGGAAGCCGTTGGCGGCCGCGCGCTCCTGCATCTGCTCCTCGCCGGCGCCGCGGCTGATCATCGAGGCGATCTCGGGCGACACTTCGAGGATCTCGTAGGCGACCGTGCGGCCGGCATAGCCGCTGCCGCGGCAGGTGTTGCAGACGGGATGGATACCATTGACAGCCGGGGCCTGCACGCCGTGGCACTTGGGGCAGAGCTTGCGCACGAGCCGCTGGGCGGCGACCGCGCGGATGGTCGCGCCGATGAGGTAGCCGTCGATACCCATGTCCAGCAGGCGGGTGAGCGCGCCGGCCGCGCTGTTGGTGTGCAGCGTCGAGAAAACCAGGTGGCCGGTGAGCGACGCCTGGATGGCGATCTGGGCCGTCTCGGCGTCGCGGATTTCGCCGATGAGGATCACGTCCGGGTCCTGGCGCAGGACGGAGCGGAGCGCACGCGCAAAGGTGAGGTCGATCGCCGGGTCGACCTGGAGCTGGGTGATGCCGTCGAGGCGGTATTCGACCGGGTCCTCGACGGTGAAGATCTTCACCTCGTCGGGGTCTCGCTCCTTGAGCAGCGAATAGAGCGTGGTCGTCTTGCCGCTGCCGGTCGGGCCTGTGATCAGCACGATGCCGTTGGGGATGTGGGCGAATTCCTTGAACCTGGCGATCGCCTCGGCGTCGAAGCCGAGTGCGTTGAGCGACAGCGCCACGCCCGACTTGTCGAGGATGCGCAGCACGAAGGTCTCGCCGTGGACGGACGGCAGCACCGAGACGCGGAGGTCGATCTCCTGGCCGCGCACCGTGACGCGCATGCGCCCGTCCTGCGGCATGCGCCGCTCTGCGATGTTGAGGCGCGACAGGATCTTGATGCGGGTGGCGATGCCGGCATGCATCGACTTCGGCGCGGTCTCGGCGACGGTCAGCAGGCCGTCGCAGCGGAAGCGGATGCGCAGGTGGTCGATCGTCGGCTCGACATGGATATCGGTGGCGCCGCGATCCACCGCCTGCTGGATGATGTTGGCGACGAAGCGGATGACCGGCGCCTCACGGGCGAAATCGCGCAGCCGCTCGATGTCGTCGGTGTCGGCGAGGTCGTCGTCGACCGCCATCAGCAGGCTGTCGGGGCTGTCGAGCTTGGTCTCCTTCAGCGTGCGCAGCCGCTCGGCGATGGCGCTGCGCGGGAACACCCGCAGCTCCGGCTCGCAGTCGAAATGGTAGCGCAGCACGTCGAGCGTCGAGCGGGCGAAGGGATCGGCGGCGGCGACCAGCACGCGGTTCTCGACGAAGGCCAGCGGCAGCACCTGGTTGGCCTCGAGGAAGTTCATGCCGATGCCGCGAACCAGCGCAAGGTCGACCTCGTCGGGCACGGCCGGCAGGACCGGCACGCCGAGGAAGGCCGAAAGATGCTGGGCGAGGTCGCTCTCCCGGAGCAGGCCGAGCTCGATGAAGACGGTGTCGACCGGGTGGCCGGTCGAGCTGTGGGCGTTGCGCGCGCGCTTGACGGATTCGGCCGTGAGGATGCGGTTGTCCCCGAGCCAGGACAGGAAGTCGGAAAAGGTCGGATATTCCGCAAGTCTCATGGAAGGGGCATCCGTCTCGTTACGGGTCGCTGGCGAGCACCGCCGCCACGCCGGCTCCGAAAATCATATCGCATTCGACGAGGCCGCTGAAGCCGCTTTCCCCTTCGGGCAGGAACTCGGGATTTGACGTCCGCTCGACGATGGAAAACTCGCCGGTCTCGTTCTCGCTCGCCGTGAGCACCGCCCCGGCATAGCCCGACATGCCGCCGTCGAGCGTGCGCAATTCCACATCGACGCGATAGGTCTTGGCCCCTTCCTCCTCGTCCGGAAGGATAAAGGGATATTTGGGCGTGGGCTTCGACGGCAGGACGCTCGACAGGCGGGTCGAGATGCGCGGGCCGAGGATCGTGTCGGCGGTGTTCCGGGTCGAGAAGACCTCGGTGAGCGCGCGGACCGGCTTTCCGCGGAAGCCTTCGAAGTCGTAGAGTTCCTCGACCGCCTCGAAGGGCAGGCGCTTCAGGCCGCCGGCGACGCGATCCTCGGCGCCGGCCGCGGGCGCGACCTGGGGAGTGCGCTGCGGGTCGCCTTCGCCCCCTCCGTTTCCACCGTCGCCATTGCCGTTGCCATCACCTCCGCCATCGCCACCGCCGCCGTCCCCGTCGTCCTCCGGCGGTCGGGTGCGGTAGGCGATCAGTGCCTCGGTGAGCTCGGCAATGTCGCCGGAGGGAAAGCCCAGTGCACGGAAGCCTTCCGACAGGAGCTCGGCCGGTGCGTTGTTGATGCCGATCAGGCCGCGCTGGTCCTGGATCCGCGCCTCGATCAGGTACCGCGTCGACCGGCAGCGCAGCGGTTCGGAGCGGACCCTGATCTCCTCGTTGCGGGGTTCTGTCGGCGGGGCTGCGAGATCTCGCGCCAGAACCGTCAGCAACCCGTCGGCGATCGTTTCCAGCCGTTGCTGCTGGAGCTGGTTCGAGGCGACGAGCAGTTCGGTCCGTGCGCCCAGAACGAGCGGCGCGAGGATCGCAGTCACGGCGAGAAGAAAGAGCAGCACCATCAGGAGCGCGAAGCCGGCCTCGGCGTCCCGCGGCTCGCCATCCCGCGGGCAGGCGGGAGGAAGGAGGTGGCTCATTGGCCCGAACTGACCTCGGGGTAGAGCTCGAACGACATGCTCTCCTGGCCGCGCCGGATGGTGACCGACCCCGGATCGATCTTGCCGACCTCCCAGCCCTGCAGCACGTCGCCGACCAGGACCCATACCGGATCGGGCGATTCATCGAGCTGGAGCAGCGCCTTCATGTCCGCGACGCCGGCCGAGCTGACGCCGATCAGCCGTATCGACGGCGCGGGGAGAGCCTGGACCTCGGGTTCGACAACCTGCTCGGCGACCGGCTCCGCCACAGGTTCGGCGGGCGGCGCGGGCGGCTGCCACGGGCGGCGGGCCTTGTCGAACAGCGGGCGGGAATAGGCCTGGACGGGACTCATCTCCGAGAAATCCAGCACTTCGCCAAGCTTAGGCTGGTCGGCGACGCCGCCCCCCCGCCCCGCATCGCGCGGCGAGGCGATGGCCCCGGTGCCGGCCGGGCGTTCGAAGACCGCCCAGGCGGCAGGCCAGATGGCGAGATTGGCGGCGAGGATCGCTGCGAGCTTGAGCGGCGTCTTCATTGCGTCGCCCCCGCGGCGGGAGCGGCGGCCTGCGGCGCGGGCGCGGCGACTGGCGGCAGCGCGCCGTAGAACTGCACCCGCAGCACAAGCTGGGTCGGGCCGTCGCCCAACCCTTGCGAATCCAGCGTCGAATGGAGCTGGGCCTGGCGGATGATCAGATAGGGCTTGGCCGCCTCGATCGCGAAGATCGTGCCTTGAATGCCTTCGTTCGGACCGGTGATGTCGGCGCGCAGGCCGGCGAAGCGCATGCCCTTCTGCTGCAATGCCGGCGCGTTGCCGACGGAGGTGATGGAGACGCCGTTCTGCCGCGCGACGCCGTCGAGCCAGGTCTGGAGATCGGCCTGGATGACCGCGTCGCTGGCACCCGTAAGGAATTCCGGCCTGTCGTCCGCGGCGATCGCGGCCTTGGCGGACTCTTCCATCATCGGCTTCAGCGCCAGCACCGCACGCAGGCGGCCGAGCGTCTCGCGCTGCTCGCGGACCGCGTCGCGGCTGGCATAGACCGAGGAGACCGCGGCCATCGTCAACAGGCCGGCGCCTGCGACGCAACCGACCAGCAGGCCGACGGCGGCAAGGCGGCGGGTGCGAGGCCCGGCGTTGAGGATGCGCGTCAGGCTATCCATCGCCGTTCTCGATCTTCATGGCGATGGAGAAGCGCTCGCCCTCCTGGTTCACGACGCGCACGACCGGCTCCATGAAGGTCGGCGCGCTGAACAGCGGCGAGGCCTCCAGGATCGGGATGAGCGCGGCCGCGGATGCCGAGAAGCCGGCGAAGCGCACCATGTCGCCACTGACGCTGATCTCGGTCAGCCAGGTGTTGTCGGGGATCGCCCGCGACATCTCCTCGATGACGCGCACGACCGGCACGGTGTCCTTCTTCTCGTCGCGGACGACGCCGATCTGGGCGATCTTGGCGTCGCGGGCGGCGAGCACGGCACGCAGTTCGCGAACCTGGCTCTCGGCCGCTTCCACCTGCTCCGCGACCTCCGCGCCGGCTACCGAATAGCGCCAGTGGGCCGCGCCGACGAGAGCGACGAGGCCGGCGGCCGCGGTGGCGAGGCCGATCGAGACGGCCCGCTCGCCGAGCCTGGTGGCGGCGGACACGCCCACCACCTCCCGCAGGCTCGTCGCATCCACCGGATAGAGCTCACCGCCGTCGGAGAGCAAGATCGAGGCGACACGCCAGCCGCCCGAGCGCAGGCCCTCGACCACGGGCACAAGGGCGGACTTGCGCACCGTGTAATAGGAACTGTCGGTGACGCGCTCGTCGAACCGTGTCGCCAGCACGAAGAAGTCGTCGGGGTTGAACGGCGTGGCGGACTGAAGGTCGAGCTGCGCCATCGCCATCTTGCGCACGCGCGGCAGGCGGATCGCCGCCAGGCTGCGCTTCAGGTAGCGCTCCGGCTCGATGACGATGCCGACCGCGGGCTTGCGGCCGCGGCCGCCGGCAAGCTGGTCGAGGAGGGGGGCGATCTGCGACGGCTCGGCGGCGAGGTGGGGCTCCGTCCCGTCGACGGAGATCTCGGCGCCCGCCCTAACGAGCCGCACGGTGGCGCCTATGGCGGGCGCCTGCGGACGGAAGCGCGATCCGAAGGCCCGGCCGAGCTCGTCCGGCCACCAGCTCATCAAATCCGAAAGAAAGTTGGCGAGGGCCACTGTTCCAAACCTTCGTCAGCGCATCCGGGGTCTATATCCCCAATTTTCTTGCGACGAAACCGATTCCAGTTCGGTGCGGCCAAACTGTGATAAACCGCGAGATGTTCAACGTTGAACGCTCCCGGCCGATACTGTTGCATCTTTTCCGCGCCGACTGTGAATTGCTGCATAGATTAACCGCGGTTCCGGAGTTTTCTTGCCTTGCCAACCCTTTTGTGGCTTGGTGACGAATGGGGGGAGATCGGCAACAGGCTCTCGGAGCCCGCTCGGTCGAAAAGATCGGAGCCTCGCCCCTGAGGACATAATGTTTCTGCTGTCGTGGCGGTGTAGTACTCGGGCATGATCAAGTAGGCCGATAATGTATCGAGTGCTCGCCCTCGTGATTCTGGTCGTAATGCTGGCCAGTTGCGCGTCGAACTCCAAGAACGACGTATTCTCCTCGGTACTAACCAATCTGGACGATAATGGCCGTCCGCTACCGCCGGAGAACTCCGGCGTGTCGCGCCGGCTGACGGGCAGCGACGCGGACAACTTCAACGGGGTGAGCGCCGGCGGCAGTGGCCAGTTCGTCTCGGGCCGCGCTCCTTATACCGCCGAGACCAGCAGTTCCGGACAGACCGAGTATCGCCTTAACCTGGTCGATGCACCCATCGCGGCGGCGGTCAAGAACGTGCTCGGCGACATTCTCGGCCTCAACTACACGATCGACCCGCGCGTCCGCGGCTCGATCACGCTGCAGACCAGCGCGCCGGTCAACCGCAACACGCTGGTCGACATCCTCGAGACGACGCTGGCGGCGAACGGTTTCGCGATCGTCAAGGGCTCCGGCACCTACAACATCGTGCCGCTGTCGGAAGCGCTGGCCAAGACGCCGTCGGTGAGCGTGCCCTCGACCGTCAGCCGCACGCCAGGTCTCAAGATCCAGGTCGTCGAGCTGCAATACATCTCGGCCGAGGAAATGCGCGTCATCCTCGCACCGATCAGCCGCGAAGGCTCGATCCTGCGCGTCGACAATGCGCGCAACTACATCATGATCGCCGGCACGAACCCCGACCTCGCCGCGATGCGCGAGGCGATCCAGGTCTTCGACGTGGACTGGATGAAGGGCATGTCGGTCGCGCTCCACCCGCTCAAGACCTCGCGCCCCGACGCCGTGGCGAAGGAACTCGAGACGATCTTCCGCGCACAGGAAGGCCCCGGCACCAACCTTATCAAGTTCGTGCCCAACGAGCGGCTGAACTCGGTTCTCGTGATCACGTCGCGGCCGCAATATCTCGCCCGCGCCGAAGGCTGGATCCGCCAGCTCGACCGGCTGGCGAGCACCAGCGAGGAACAGCTTTTCGTCTACCAGATCCAGAACCGTTCGGCCGAGGAGATGGCGAAGGTGCTGCAGTCGGTTCTGTCCAAGCAATCGGGCGACCCGCTGGAAAGCACGCCTTCGGTGTCGCCGGACCTGCAGACCGAACTGATAGCGAGCGAGCCCGCCAATCCGACGTCGCCGGGCGGGGGCTCGTCCCCTTCGAGCCAGTCGGGCGTCCCCTCCGTCGTCGCCGACACGGAGAACAATGCGCTGCTGATCTCCACGACCGCGCGCAACTATGAGCGCATCGAGCGCATCCTGCGCCAGATCGACGTGCTGCCGACCCAGGTGCTGCTGGAGGCGATCATCGCCGAGGTGACGCTGACCGACGAGCTGAAGTTCGGCGTGCGCTGGTTCTTCGAGAACGGCGATTTCAGCATCGGCTTTTCCGATCTGGAAAGCGGCGGCACCGGAAAGTCGTTCCCCGGCCTCGGGTGGAGCTTTGCCTCGACCAATCTCGAGGTCACGCTCAACGCCCTTTCGAGTGTAACCAACGTCAAGGTGATCTCGTCGCCGACTTTGATGGCGCTCAACAACCAGAAGGCGACGCTGCAGATCGGCGACCAGGTGCCGATCGCTACCCGTACCTCGACCAGCGTCGACAATCCGGATGCGCCGATCGTCAGCACCATCACGCTGAAGGACACGGGCATCATCCTGAACGTGACGCCGCGCGTGAACACATCGGGCCGCGTCCTGCTCGACATCGAACAGGAGGCGAGCAGCGTGGTGCGCACGACGACGTCGGGCATCGATTCGCCGACGATCCAGCAGCGCAAGGTCGAGACGCGCGTCGCCGTCAACGACGGCGAAGCGCTGATCATCGGCGGACTGATCCAGGAGCGGAACTCGAAGGCGAAAGGGCAGGTCCCGATCCTCGGTGACATCCCGGTGCTCGGCAATGCGTTCAAGAACAAGACGGACACGATCGAGCGCACGGAGCTGGTGATCTTCATCCGGCCGAAGGTCGTCCGCAACGTGCAGGAGGCCCGCTCCGTCAACGACGAATTCCGCAAGCGGCTGGATTTCGGCGCGAGCGAAACGCCCGGCAACCGCATCAAGCGCGACCTGAAGCGCCTGCAATAGGATCGCCGCCGCGATGCAGGGTCCCGACATCGCGTTCGGCGCAGCACTTGTCCTTGTCCTCCTGGCGATCGCCGTGGTGGATTTCCGCAGTCTGATGATTCCCGACGCGCTGAACGGGCTGCTCGCCGTGCTGGGATTTGGCTGGGCGTGGCGTGCCGCGGGCGCCTTCCCGATCTGGCAGATCGTCTTTGCGGCGGGGCTTTTCGCCCTGTTCTGGCTGATGCGGGCGGGATTCCTCAGCCTGCGCAAAGTGGCGGGGCTCGGCCTCGGCGACGTCAAGATGGCCGGCGCCTGCGCCCTGTGGTTCAGTCCGTGGAACCTGCCGATCTTCCTTTTTTTGACCGCAATCTCCGCGCTCCTCTACGTCGCCTTGACGGCGAGTGTGAGCGGTCGGCTTGACAGGAACGCGAGAGTTCCGTTCGGTCCCTTCCTCGGAGTGGGGTTGTTTGCGACCTGGGTCGCGGAACAGTCCGGCATTGCGACGTTTATTCCTGACAGGGGGTTCTGATGATTCGAGGATCGTATCCGTGGCGCCAGCGGCAAGAGCGGCGGCGGGCGAGCGAAGGGCAGGACGGCTTCACGCTGGTCGAACTGCTGGTCGTCCTTGCGATCATCGCGCTGATCGCCGGCCTCGCCGCACCCCAGGTGCTGCGCTATCTCGGCTCGGCACGCTCGGACGCCGCCCAGGCGCAGATCAAGAACATAGAGAGCGCGCTGGAGCTGTTCTACATCGACAATCTGCGCCGGCCGACCAACGAGGAGGGCCTCGCCGTACTGAACGAGCCCACGCCCGAACTGCAGGCGCGCTGGAATGGCCCCTATCTCAAGAATGCGGATTCGCTGAAGGATCCGTGGGGCAATCCGTATATCTACCGCGTCACCGACACGACGGTGGAGATCATCTCCTACGGCCGTGACGGCAAGGCCGGCGGCACCGGCGAAGACCGCGACATCACCAACCGCTGAGCCCTGGGCGCGGCCGTTTCACGCATGGAGGCGGGCCGCACGGGCCCGCGCGGACAATGAAGTTCCTGAGAGACGCGGTCGGCGATTTCGTGTCGGCTTTCCGCATGCGCCGCATCTGGCTGGCGCTCGCCAGCGAGGATATTTCCGACCAGCACCGGCGCACCTCGCTCGGGCCGTTCTGGCTCCTCATCAACTATCTGATCTTCGTCGGCACCTTCGTCTTCATCATGGGGCGCGACGACGGCGTGCCGAACTACACCGCCTATGTCGCGCTCGGGCTGCTGGTGTGGTTCTACATCATGGAGACGATGAACTCCGGCGTGTCACTGTTCGTGCGCGAGGAGGCCTTCATCAAGGGCACCACGCTGCCGCTGTCGCTCTATGTGCTGCGCATGACGACGCAGGCGCTGATGCGCGCCGGCTATGCCGCGCTCGGCTGCGTGGTGCTTCTCTTCCTCAGCGGCGCCGATCTGAGCTGGTACTGGCTCTGGTCGGCGGCGGCGGTCGTCCTGATCATCCTCGTGACGCCGGCAGCGATCACCATCTTCGCCTTCCTTGGCGCCTTTTTCCCTGACAGCCAATTCATCGTCCAGAACCTGACGCGCATCGGCATGTTCCTCACGCCGGTCTTCTGGGCGCATACGGCGGGAAACCTGTTCGGCGTGCGCGGCATCTTCTACTACTGGAACCCCTTCACATACTTCCTCGAGATCGTGCGCGTGCCGATCCTGGCCGGCAATGTGCCGGTCCGCTCCTTCATCCTCTGCCTCGGCATCTCGCTGGCCGCCTGGCTGGTGGCGCTGATCCTCTACGGGCGGCTGCGCCGGCAGGTCGTGTTCGTGCTGTAGACGCCAAGGGGCCATATGCTAGTCTGAAACCATGCCGCGGCGCCGATCCTGAATGCAGGATGAACGCGCCGTTGCGGCTCCGTTCAGGCCATTTTTCGCAGGATGGTTGGAACGGTGTGAGGAGTTCCGTAGTTCCCTTGCGGAACCAGCCGTTCGAAAGGATCATCGAGATGCTCAGGTCGATCGCACTTTCTGCTGTGATGGCCGCAACGCTTGTCGCCGGAGCCGTGCCCGCCATGGCCCAGGGTGCGGCCGGAAGCACGTGTTCTTCCGACGACCCCTCCTGCGGCGCCCCGCGTGCCGGTGGCCGGCCGGAATTTTCCGGTCGCCCGCGTGAGGTTCCGGGTGATCCGGGCTACTACAGGCCGGATCCGAGGCCGCCAAGGCCTCCCCGGCCCCCGCACCATCCGCGCCCGCCTTATTACCCGCCGCCGTACTACAACCCGGCGCCGCCGCCCTATTACTACGCGGACCGCATCGGCTGCCGCGAGGCGCGCAGCATCGTACGGTCGGAGGGCTTCCGGAACGTGAAGGCGATCGACTGCGAGGGACGTCAGTATCAGTTCCGCGCGACCTATCGCGGCCGCCCGGTGATCGTGATCGTCAGCTCGCGCAGCGGCAACATCCTGGACGTCCGCTACCGTTAAGGGACGCCCGGTTACGCCCGCCGCCGCTTCGAAGGAGGCGGCGGCGGGCGCATGACCGACCGACATTGCCATCCGCGGCAGCGCCTGCTACCCCACGATCCATCCATGTTGACCGGAATGCGATGGTCCTGATCCGCGCCGACAATCTGAGCCTGACCTATCGGCTGCGGCGTCGCCTGTCGCTGGCGCGCAACACGATGCCCCTGCCGCATGGCGGCAGGATCGAGGGCAGCGGGCGCGTGCAGCATGTGCGCGCGCTTGACGGCGTCAGTTTCTCGCTGGAGGCGGGCGACCGGTTGGGGCTGATCGGCGGCAACGGCGCCGGCAAGACCACGCTGCTGAAAATCCTCTACGGAATCTTCGAGCCGACCGGCGGAGTGATCGAACGCCAGGGCAGGGCGGACGCGCTGTTCAACATCAATCTCGGTTTCCGCCGCGAGGCGACGGGCCGGCGCAACATCGTGCTGCGCGGCCTTATCAACGGCTGGAACGACGAACAGATCGCCGAGCGGATGGAGGACATCGTTGCCTTCTCCGAACTCGGCGATTTCATCGACATTCCGATGAAGGCCTACAGCCAGGGCATGGCGGCGCGGCTCGCCTTTTCGGTGGCGACGAGCCTCGAGCCGGAAATCCTGTTGATGGACGAGTGGATCGGGGCGGGCGATCCGGAATTCCAGGCCAAGGCGCGCCGACGCATGACGGAAATGGCCGAGAAGGCCGGCATCATCGTGCTCGCCAGCCACAACCACCAGCTTCTGCGCAAGATCTGCAACAAGGTGCTGAAGCTCGATCACGGCAAGGTGGTGCATTTCGGTCTCGCCGAGGAATATTTCTCGTCCGAGAAGGATGAACCATGATTGGTGTCTACGGCGCGGATGGCTTCATCGGCCGGCATCTGGTGCGCCGCCTGATCGAGCGGGGCCTGCCGGTGCGCGCCGTATCGCGACGCTTCGACCGTGACTTCGCCGACGAGGTTGAGGACCTGGCCGACCTCGTCGCGGCCGACCTCTCGCAGCCGCTTGCGATGGCCTCCTCGCTGCAGGACGTCTCGACGGTGGTCCAGCTCATGTCGAGCTCGAGCCCCGGCCTCAAGAACGACCACGCCGTCGCCGACATCACCGAGAACGTCGTGCCGCATGTGGAGTTCCTGCAGAACTGCCTGCGCGCGGGCGTGAAGCGCTACATCTTCCTCTCCTCCGGCGGCACGGTCTACGGCCCGGGGGCGCCGGTTCCCACGCCCGAGACCGCGCCGACGAATCCGATCAGCTCGCACGGGCTGACGAAACTGTTCGTCGAGAAATACATCCAGATGCACGGCCATGTGGACGGGCTCGAATATATCATCCTGCGGGTCGCCAATCCGTTCGGGCCGGGCCAGACCTTCCGCAAGGGCCAGGGCCTCGTGCCGGCCATCATCGAGCGCTGGCAGAAGGGCCAGCCGGTGCGTATCTTCGGCGACGGCGCGGCACGGCGCGACTACATCTTCATCTCCGACGTGATCGACGCGATCGAGGCCGCGATCGCCGTGCGCGGAACCCCGCGGCACATCCTCAACATCGGCAGCGGCGAGACGCGCTCGGTCAATGAGGTGGTCGAGGCGATCGAGTCCGCCGGCGGTATTACCATGGCGCGGGAATATGTGGCGGCGCGCTCGACCGACGTGGACGTCGCCTGTCTCGACATTTCCCAGGCTCGCGCTGTGCTCGGCTGGGCGCCGAGGATCCCATTCACGGAGGCCATGGCGCTGACCGTGGCGCAGGCGCTGGATCCGTCCCAGAGATACGCCGCGAAGTGAAGCGTTTCACGGAAAAGGACCAACGGGCAGTTCTACTGTCCGGTTGCTCATACCGGCTTCGGTGCGGCCGGGATGGAATGCGGGTCATGTCTCGGGCGCGGCGATATGCTGCAGTGCAAAATCATGGCCAGGGGGTGTGATTTACGGTGGTATTCGCCCTCGCGTGGGACTAATTGTTCTTACGAGAGGTGGTTGCGTCAAATGCCGATCATTTCCGGACGTTACTTCCGGGGGTGACTTCGCCCTCAATGAAGTTGTTATTGAGATCGGCAAAAGGCGGGAACTTCGCCGAATACCTGATGATCTGCTGAGACGTAGGCAAGAGAGTTCTGCGAGGAGGGGCGTGGAACAGGCAAGGGAATATTCGTATGCTGTTTCCGCTCGGGAAATCATTCGATTTCTTCGACAAGAACCATGAGCTTGAGTTCGTCTCGATTGGCAGAAATGGTAAGAACGGATTTGAGGCTATTGGCCAGGATCCGCAAATAATAGTGAATTTGGGGACGCCTCTTCAAAAGTCGTGGTATCTCGCTGATGCTATCATCATCGGCGACAGGATTACGAATCCGAGGATATATCTTGACTACGGTCAGGGCGTGCACGAGGTAAATTCCGTATCCCTTGGATTTGATCTGGGGAACGGGAGGTATCGCGCATTCTTCTACGCGACCGAGGACTGCCTGCGGCTTCGCTTCGATCCGTCCGAGGAAGCAGGAGTCATCGACAGGCTCGAGCTGAACATCCGCAGGGTGCGCCGCCACGAGATCCTGTACCATCTCCTGCCGGGGATCGCCCAGGTCGCCGCGCGGGATCCCTACGGGTTCCTAAGGCGGTTGCCGGCCTATTCGAGGCGGTATTTTTCCCGCGACCTCCGGCATGTCGCCGGCGCGCTGGGGCGCCAGGGCTCGGTCGGATACGAGCGCTGGCTGGACCGCTTCGACTACAAGCCCGAGCGGCACAGAGACGCGGTCCTGGAAGCGATCGAGGCGTTTCCGGCCAAGCCGCTGATCAGCATCGTGACGCCGACCTACAACACCGAGGCGGCGCTGCTGGAGAAGCTGATCGCGAGCGTGCGCAGCCAGCTCTATGCGAACTGGGAACTCTGCTTCGCGGACGACGCCTCCACGCTGCCGTCGGTGCGCGAGGTTCTCCAGCGACATGTCGCGGCCGATTCCCGTATCAAGGTGGTCTTGCGCGAGCGCAACGGGCACATATCCGCCGCGTCGAACAGCGCTCTGGCTCTCGCCACCGGCGAGATCGTCACGCTTGCCGACCATGACGACGAGCTCCACCCGCTGGCGCTCTATCACATCGCCAAGGCTGCGAACGAGAATCCGGACTGGCGCGTCATGTACAGCGACGAGGACAAGATCGATCGCGCCGGCCGTCGATTTGCGCCGTATTTCAAGGGCGATTTCAACCGCGACCTGTTCTATTGCCACAACATGATGACGCATCTGATCGTCTACCGGTCGGACGACCTGCGGCAGGTGGGTGGGTTCAGGGAAGGATTCGAGGGGTCGCAGGACTACGATCTGGCGCTGCGGATCCTCGAACTGGTCGAGGACGAAAGCCGGGAAATCGTCCATATCCCGCATGCTCTCTATCACTGGCGGGTGATCGAGGGCTCGATCGCGATGGGCGGCGAGCAGAAGAGCTACGCGCACGAACGCGCCCGCAAGGCGATCAACGAGCATTTCGCCCGGACAGGCACCAAGGCGCGCTCCATCGAGGGCGTCTCGGGCTTCATGCATCGGGTCGTCTACCCGGTGGATGAAACGGTTCTGTTCTCCATCGTCATCTGCACACGCGACCGGACCGACCTGCTGCGGACCTGCATCGACTCCATTTTCGAACGCAGCACGGACGAGAACTACGAGATCGTCATCGTCGACAACGGGTCTGTCGAGCGGGAGACCTTTGATTATTTCGACCAACTGCTGGCCAGGCGGCGCAACGTGACGATTGTGCGCGACGACGGCGAGTTCAACTATTCGCGCCTGAACAATTTCGGCGTGGAGAGCGCCAAGGGCGACTACATCTGCCTGCTGAACAACGACACCGAGGTGATCGCATCGGACTGGATCCAGAAGATGCGCATGCATCTGGGGCGCAGCGAGGTGGGGGCTGTGGGCGGCAAGCTGCTTTACAGCGACGGCACGATACAGCATGCCGGCGTCGTCATGGGCCTGGGAGGCCTCGCGGCCCATGTCTATGCCCGCGAACCGGCGGACACGACGAACAATGTCGGCAAGGCGCAGTTGACACAGCAGGTGATGGCGGTCACAGGCGCATGTCTTGCGACGCGCAGGGAGACCTGGGCGGTACTCGGTGGCCTGGACGCCGAAGTGTTCAAGGTCGCCTATAACGACGTTGACTACTGCCTGAAGGTCTGGAAGGCAGGGATGATCGTGATTTACGAGCCGGAAGTGGCGCTCTACCATCACGAATCATTGAGCAGAGGGTCCGACGAGGCGCCGGAAAAGATAGAGCGCTTCAGACGTGAACAGAGCTCGATGAAAGAGAAGTGGGGTGACTGGATATACGAGGACCGGTTCTTCAACCCGAATTTCGATTACGGACGAACCGACTTCGCGCTCTCGAATTCACCAAGGACGAACATATTGAAGTAGATATGCGATCTTCAGCAGCGACGGTGTTGTTTGGGAAGTTCGGGTATATTTACTGCTGAGCGGTAAGAGGTAGCATGTCAGAGAATGTGAATACGGGCCTGCGGGTTCTGAATTTTCCCGCCGAGGAAGCGCAGAAGAAGGAATTCACGATCGTCGTTTCCGGCCTGGGCCGAAGCGGCACCACGATGATCTCCAAGTTGCTGACCGCCGGCGGCATACACATGGGCGTCTCGAAGGCGGACGTGATCCATGAAGACGTCGGAATCAGCAATCTCGTCGAAACGGACCAGGCCGAGCGGCTCAAAGCCGAGGTGCAGCGGCGCAATGAGCGTTGGAGCGTCTGGGGCTTCAAGCGTCCCTTGATCGTGCGGAAGCACCAACTCCTGTCGGCGACGCTGCGCAATCCGCGCTACATCATCATTTTCCGGGATCCTCTCGCCGTTGCCATGCGCAACACGTTGAGCCTGGGCTTCACCATCGCGCAGGGGCTCGAAATCTATTCGCAGCAGATGGTGGACGTGACGCGCTTCGTCCTGGAATCGGACCGTCCCAAGCTGCTTCTGTCCTACGAGAAGGTGATCGACAATCCGAAGGCGTCGATCGCCACGATACGCGAGTTCGCCAGCATTCCGGCCGAGAAGCAGGACGCGATGGTCAGCGTCGTGCGGCCGAACGACTCCGAATATCTTTCGGCTGTCGTGAGAAAGAAATGATACGTCGAAGCACCGGCGGCCCCGCCATCTGAAAGGCCATCAATGTGCTCGCGCGGCTGACGGAAGCGTCGATTGCCCTGATCGGACTGGTCGTCACGTTTCCGCTGGTGCTGGCCGCGGGGCTCGCGGTGCGGGGCACGTCGGCCGGACCGGCGCTGCTGGTGCAGGAGCGAGTCGGCCGGCACGAGACGCCGTTTCGTTGCCTCAAGCTCAGGACGATGTGGAGGGACACCCGCGCCGTGCCGACGCATGAGGCGGCGGTGAGCGCGGTGACGCCCGTCGGGCGCTTCCTGCGGCGAACCAAGCTGGACGAGCTGCCGCAGCTCTGGAACGTGCTTCTGGGAGAGATGAGCTTCGTCGGGCCGCGGCCCTGCCTGCCGACACAGGAGGCGCTGATTGCCGCACGGCGCGCGCGGGGCGTCTATGCGCTGCGGCCGGGGATCACCGGCCTTGCCCAGGTGCGCGGCGTCGACATGTCGGATCCGGAGGCGCTGGCCGTGATCGATGCGGAATATCTGGCGAAGCGCACGCTCGCGCTCGACCTGCGCATCCTGCTCGCAACACTCATCCCCGGTGTGCCGGCGCCCTGAGCGCGGCGGCGAGCCGTTCCAGGCCGGTGAGACTGTCCGGATCGGGCGTCCAGCCCTCCGCCACGAGAGAAGCCGGATTGCAGGTCTGCGATGCGGTCAGCGCCGCCCAGTCGGCCCTGCGCCCGGCAAGGGCGGCGGCGGTGGCGAGCAGTGCCTCCGGCACGGCGAGGAGGCGAGGGGGCCTGCCGAGCCCGCGCCGGAAGGCCGAGAGAATTTCGGGAATCGAGACCGGGGCCGCATCGCTGGCGAGATAGATGGACCGCGCGGGGGTTGCGGCGACCAGCAAGGTCTCGACTGCGCGGGCCGCGGCATCGGACGAGACAAGAGAGCGGCGTGCGGACAGGCCCGCCAGCGGCAGCGGCGCGGGCGTGCGCGCGAGACGCAGGAGAAGGCCGAGATTGCCGCGCATGCCGGCGCCGTAAACCGGCGGCAGGCGCAGGACGAGCGGCGTGAAGCCTGGGGCCGCCGCGGCGAGCGCGGCAAGTTCGCCGTCGCGCTTGGAGCGTCCGTAGGGCTGCGACGGAGCCGGCACGGTCTCGTCGTCGATCGCGACGTCAATGCCGGGGTCCGCGACCGCGCGGATCGAGGAGATGTAGACGAAGCGCGTCACGCCTTCGCGCATCGCGGCCTCCGCCAGCCGGCGGGTCAGATCGACGTTGCTCGCCACCAGCGCCTGCGCATCGGCGGACCGGTCGTTGTTGAGCGCGGCGCAATGGACGATCGCGTCCAGCCCGCGCATGGCTGCGTGGAAATCGGCCTCCGGCGCGTGTGGCGACGGGAGCAGGCGCGCATCGGCGACCTGCGCAGGGCTGCGAGACAGCGGATGGACGGCAAAGCCTCGGCTCGACAGATGGCGGGCGACGTGGCCGCCCAGGAAGCCGCTCGCGCCGGTGATGCCGACAGGGACGGCGTCGCGCCGCTTGTCCACCGGTCGCCCGGAGCCGCTCAGGTGGCGACCTTGAGGGGGATCACCTCTTCGGCGACGGGGCCCGCGTCGTCGATTGTGCGGTAGAGCTGGCGCAGGCGGTCAACCGCGGCGTCCTTGTCGTCATCGTCGATGCTGTCGCGCAGGTCCGCGAGGGCGCGGCGAACCTCCTGCCAGCCGAACAGGCCGGTCTTGAGGCCGAACAGGCTGTTGACGTCGAGCGAAACGAGCAGTTCGCCTTCGGCGCAAAGGGTTTCGTGCAGCTTCTCACCTGGGCGCACGCCGGTGAACTTGATCTTGATGTCCTGATGCGGCTGTTTGCCGGCGAGGCGGATCATCGTCTCGGCGACTGTCAGGATCGACACCGGCTGGCCCATATCGAGCATGTAGATGCCGAAATTGTCGATGTCGCGCCGCGTGGCGGATTCGGCAGCGGCCATGATGACGAGGTCGACGGCCTCGCCCATGGTCATGAAATAGCGGGTCATCTCGCGGTCGGTGATCGTGACCGGACCGCCCGCCATGATCTGCTTCTCGAAGACGGTGGCGACGGAGCCGTCGCTGCCGAAGACGTTGCCGAAGCGGACGGAGATGTAGATCGGCTTCGGACCCTTGTCGCGCGTCCGGATGCGCTCCGAGAAGTGCAGCGAATTGACGATCTGCTCGGCGCCGCGCTTGGTCAGGCCGAGCATGGAGGTGGGATCGGCCGCCTTGTCGCTGGAGATCAGCACGAAATGCGGCACCTTGCATTCGGC
The DNA here is from genome assembly GCF_900177325.1 of Mesorhizobium australicum. NCBI lineage: Bacteria > Pseudomonadati > Pseudomonadota > Alphaproteobacteria > Hyphomicrobiales > Phyllobacteriaceae > Mesorhizobium > Mesorhizobium australicum. Next base: position 2,124,599 of record NZ_FXBL01000004.1, read on the forward strand.
CGCGACCTCGGCACAGACGAGTGTGCCGAAGACGTTGGTCTTGACCGCCGAGACCCAGTTGTCCTCCAGCAGCGGCACATGCTTGAGCGCGGCGGCGTGAAAGATGATGTCGGGCTTGAACTCCGACACGATGCGCGTGAACTGCGCCTTGTCCGTCACGTCGACGATCCGGCAGGTCAGCCGCTCGCAATAGTCTTCGGACAGCGACTGTTCGAGCTTGAAGACGCCGAACTCGGACTGGTCCGCCACGAGCACGGCCTCGCAGCCGAGCTCCAGCGACCGCCTGACGAGGTTGCGGCCGATCGATCCCGCCCCGCCCGTCACCAGCACGCGCTTGCCGTCGATGAAGGCGCGGATGCGCTCAAGGTCGGTGGGCACGGCCGGCCGGCGCAGGATCGTCTCCATCTCGACGGTCTGCAGGACGAGCGCCGCCCCGCCGCGCAGCTTCGAGAAGCCGGAGAATTGCAGCACCTCGATGCCGCCCTTGCGCGCCACGCGCACGAGCTCGGAGAACTTGCTGAGATCCGTCTGCCCGCCGCCGCCGAAGATCAGCAGGTCGACCCGTTTGGTGTCCTTGGCATAGTCTTCGATGATGCCGGACACTTCGGGCCACACCGCGACGACGCTGACACCGCGGATCTTGTCGCGGGTGTTGACGTTGGGCTCTGTCGCGACGATGCCGATGATCTGGGTCTTCTCCTTCTCGGTGTTGGTGAAGCGGATGATGTGGTCCGCATCCTCCAACTGGCCGACGAACAGGGCGCGGCGATGTCCCGGCCTGTCGTTGCGCTTGGCGCCGAGCTGCCAGCCCGTGCCTTCTCGCAGATAGCGGTAGAGCAGGCGGGGAGCGGAGATCATCGTGAAGGTGACGAGGAAGAAGACGATGAACTGGCGCTCGTTGAGGCCGGTCATCGGCGTGTAAAGGCGCGCGGCCTGCGACGTCAGGTAGAGGGCGACGGTCAGGATGCCGCAATTGCTGATGATGTTGAAGAAGTCGGGCGTCGAGGCGAAGCGCCAGACCGTTCCGTAGAGGCCGCCGAAGCGGAACAGGAAATGGCTGAAGACGCCCACGCCCGCCCACACGGCGAGGCCGGTCCAGGAGAACGGATCGAAGGACAGGTTGGAGAGCGAGAGGGCGAGCGCCAGCGGCACCGAGATCAGCACCATCACGATATCCATCGCGATGATGAGCGCGCGCCGGAGGCGCGGCTGCAATTGCAAGGCTGACGTTACCAGTTGGTTCACGCGGGCTGTCCCTCACACGCGACCGTAAGGCAGCGTGATCGCATTATCCATAAGCCCCTGGCGGCCTTTGTGCAAAGTTTCACCAAAGAAATCCAGAGCTCCGAAAGTATTCCGTTCCCTTTTTGCAACACACGTCGCGCCATTCACATGATCCAAGGAATCAACCGGCCGACGAGGCCGGCCGGTCGACCGCCACGCGGCTGCCGTCGTCGAGCCGCCTGTAGCGCGGCGTGCTCGATGGGCCGAACACCAGATAGGCGCCCGTGATCATGCTGTAGAGATAGAAGGAATCGACGATGTCGTGGCCGAAGCTGATGTTGACCGCCCCGTTGACGAGATAGGTGGCGCAGACAACGACCATCAGCGTGTAGCCGATCCGCCCGAGTTCGTCCTTTTCGGCTCGGCCGGCCACCCAGATCGGCACGACGAACATGGCGATGACCGCGGCGAGGCCGAAGACGCCCGAGCGCATCAGCGCGTTGAGAACGAGATTGTGGGCGTGCGAGAAAGTGATTTCCTTTTCACCCCGCTCGCTCGCGGCGGCCTGCAGCGCGGCGCGCGCATGGGCCGGCCCCTGGCCGAAAACGGGCTTCTTCTCGATCAGTTCGATCGCCGCGTTCCAGACGCGCAACCGCTGGCCAAGCGAATTGTCGTAATTGCCGGCGTCCACCTTTTCGAAATCATGGACCAGGCTCATCACCCTGGTCTCGACGGTCGAATAGCCGAGGGAGGCGACGACGACCGCCGCCGCCGCGACTGCGAGCGCCGTCTTGCGCGTGAACACCGCCCTCGGGACGAAGTCGAGCAGCCAGGCGAGCAGCAGCGGCGAAATGACGAGCATGGGCCACAGGCTGCGCATGCCGGACAGGATGAGCGCCACCGCAGCGGAAAGGGCGGCAGCGACGGCAAACTGGCGCATGCGGCCTTCGCGGTAGATCGCGATCGCGACGCAGAAGCCGAAGAGCGCAGCGGAAATCAGCGCAAAAGGCCCGGAGTTGCCCGCCAGGCCTTCGGCGCGCGGCGCGCCGCGGATGAAGATCTCGACCAGCGCGGACAATCCCGCGGCGAGGCCGCCGGCGATCGAGCCGTATTCGGCCCAGCGCAGCACATCGGTGCGCGGCGTCAGCGACAGGCGCCCGAAGACGATCAGGAAGGCGATGAAGGGCAGGTTCGCGCCGACGCCCTGCAGCAGGTCGTCCGGCCCGGTGTAGTTGACCAGCGTCGAGAGCGTTTCGGCGGCGAAATAGGCGAGGAAGGCCATGCCGATGATGCGCACGCCGCGCTCGCGCGGGATCGCGATCAGCCCCTGCGCCAGCCGCCAGAGGCCGACCGGCAGGGCGCCCACGTAGAGGATGCTGACCAGGCTTCCGCCGGCGGCGCCGCCGCCGATCACCGCGGCGGTGAACCAACGGTTGATCTCGTCGAGTGTTGGCCTGCGTATGGCTGGCAAGAAGCTTCCGTTCGCTCGGTTGACTTCCGGCAGGTATCATCCGCCATTGTGCGGATGCAACCTTGATGCTGCAATGCGGAAGGATCAGTCGTTCAAAAGACGTTTCGCGGCGAAATGCGCCGCGTGCTGCCGCCCAGTAACGCAAGATGACAGATTCGATAGAAGATTTTTCTACGCAAGGGTCGAGCAACGCGGATTCTTATGTTGTCGCTACCGGACGAAACCGTTAGAAGCCGCGCGACATGCGTGACGCCCGTAACCGCGGCGCGGCACTTTCCCATGAGACGCGACGGCGTGCGCCGCTCTGCCACCGCGAGCGAAGCAGCCGACACGGACGATGTCCGTGCCGACCCACGATCTGGAAGCAGGCGACAATGACCGCACACATGACTCATCTGCAGAGGCTTGAGGCGGAATCGATCCATATCTTCCGCGAGGTGGCCGCGACCTTCTCCAAGCCGGTGATGCTCTATTCGGTCGGCAAGGATTCGTCCGTGATGCTTCATCTGGCGATGAAGGCGTTCTACCCGGCGAAGCCGCCCTTTCCGTTCCTGCACGTCGACACGCGGTGGAAATTCCGCGAGATGATCCAGTTCCGCGACCAGATGGCGGAGCGCCTCGGCTTCGACCTTCTCGTCCATATCAATCCGGAAGGCGTCGAGAAGAATATCGGACCGTTCACGCACGGCTCGAACGTGCACACGCACATCATGAAGACGGTGGGCCTGCGGCAGGCGCTCGACAAATACGGCTTCGACGCGGCCTTCGGCGGCGCGCGACGCGACGAGGAGAAGTCGCGGGCCAAGGAGCGCATCTTCTCCTTCCGCAACGCCCAGCACACCTGGGACCCGAAGAACCAGCGGCCGGAGATGTGGAAGATCTACAACACCCGCATCGCTTCGGGTGAATCCATCCGCGTGTTCCCGCTGTCGAACTGGACCGAGCTCGACATCTGGCAGTACATCCTGCAGGAGAACATTCCGATCGTCCCGCTCTATTACGCCAAGAAGCGACCGATCGTCGAACGCGACGGCATGCTGATCCTCAAGGACGACGACCGCATGGAACTGCGCGACGGCGAGGTGGTGGAGGACCGGCTGGTACGCTTCCGCACGCTCGGTTGCTATCCGCTGACCGGGGCGATCGATTCCGACGCCGAGACGCTGGAGGAGATCGTGCAGGAGATGCTGATCGCCCGCACGTCCGAGCGGCAGGGCAGGGCCATCGACAAGGACGAAGCCGGCTCCATGGAAAAGAAGAAGCGTGAAGGATATTTCTGAGATGGAGCACGTGGCGCCCAAGCCCGCCGCCGCCAGCGCGGTCCATGCCTTCCTTCACGAGCAGGAGAACAAGGAGCTTCTGCGCTTCCTCACCTGCGGCTCGGTCGACGACGGCAAGTCGACGCTGATCGGACGGCTTCTCTACGACACCAAGCTGATCTTCGAAGACCAGCTCGCGTCGCTGGAGAAGGATTCCAAGAAGTTCGGCACCACCGGCGACGACATCGACTTCGCGCTCCTGGTCGACGGACTGGAGGCCGAGCGCGAGCAGGGCATCACCATCGACGTCGCCTACCGCTTCTTCGCCACGCCGAAGCGCAAGTTCATCGTCGCCGACACGCCCGGCCACGAGCAGTATACCCGCAACATGGCGACGGGCGCCTCGACGGCCGACCTGGCGATCGTGCTGATCGACGCGCGCCAGGGCGTGCTGCGCCAGACGCGCCGGCATTCCTTCATCGCCTCGCTGCTCGGCATCCGCCACATCGTGCTGGCGGTGAACAAGATCGACCTCGTCGGCTTCGACCGTGCCGTCTTCGACCGGATCGTCGGCGACTATCGCGCCTTCGCCAAGGACCTCGGCTTCGAGACGCTGACGCCGATCCCGCTCTCGGCCCGCTATGGCGACAACGTCACGCAGCGTTCCGGGCGGATGGGCTGGTACACCGGCCCGGCGCTGCTCGAGCATCTCGAGACCGTGCCGCTGGCATCGGCCGACGAGAAGAAGCCGTTCCGCTTCCCCGTCCAATATGTGAACCGTCCGAATCTCGACTTCCGCGGCTTCGCCGGCACGGTCGCGTCAGGCTCCATCGCGCGGGGCGACACCGTCGTTGTGGCGAAGTCGGGCAAGCCGAGCCGCGTCAAGCGCATCGTCGCGCAGGGCGGCGATCTCAAGACCGCATCGGAAGGCCAGGCGGTGACGATCGTGCTGGAGGACGAGATCGAGGTCTCGCGCGGCAACATGCTGGTTGCTCCCGACACCAGGCCGCATGTCGCCGACCAGTTCACAGCCAACATCGTCTGGTTCGACGAGCACGCCCTGCTTCCGGGCCGCTCCTATCTGCTGCGGACCGAAACCGACCAGATGAACGCCACGGTGACGGAGCTGAAGCACCGTATCGACATCAACACGTTCTCGCATGAGGCGGCCAAGTCGCTGGAACTCAACGAGGTGGGCGTCTGCAACATCTCGACCCAGTCGCCGGTCGCCTTCGACACCTATGCGGAGAACCGCGTCACGGGCGCCTTCGTCCTGATCGACCGGATCACCAATGCCACTGCCGGCGCAGGCATGATCCTGCATCCGCTGCGCCGCGCCTCGAACGTCCATTGGCAGGCGCTCGACGTCGACCGCAATGCGCGCGCGGAACTGAAGCACCAGAAGCCGGCCGTGCTCTGGTTTACCGGCCTGTCGGGTTCCGGCAAGTCGACCATAGCCAACCTGCTCGAGAAGAAGCTGCACGCCAACGGCAAGCACACCTACATCCTCGACGGCGACAATGTCCGCCACGGGCTGAACCGCGACCTCGGCTTCACCGAGGAGGACCGCGTCGAGAACATCCGCCGCGTGGCGGAGGTGTCGCGGCTGATGGTCGACGCCGGCCTCTTGGTTCTGGTGTCGTTCATCTCGCCTTTCCGCGCCGAGCGCCGCATGGCGCGCGAACTGATGGGGGAGGGCGAGTTCGTCGAGGTGTTCGTCGACACGCCGTTCGAGGAATGCGCGCGCCGCGACCCGAAGGGGCTCTATGCGCGGGCTCTGAGGGGCGAGATCAAGAACTTCACCGGCGTCGATTCGCCCTATGAGGCGCCGGAGCATGCCGACGTGCACCTCAAGACCTCCGGTCGCTCGCCGGAAGAGCTGACCGAGGCGCTGGAAGCCTGGCTGCGCGAGCGCGGCTATATCTGAGAAACGATGCCTGAGGCGACGATGACGATCGGAATGGACGACGCGGCGATCCTGGCCGAGCTGGAGCGCCTGGCGCTTTTGGCCGGCGCAGAGATCATGGACGTGTTCCATGCCGGCATAGTCGTCGAGGAAAAGTCGGATCATTCGCCCGTGACGGAGGCGGACCGGCGTGCGGAAATCGTCATCCTCCAGGGGCTGCGCGCTGCCTTTCCGCACATACCCTGTGTCGCGGAGGAGGAGGCATCGGCCGGGCTGCTGCCGCCGGCGCTCGGCGATACGTTCTTTCTGGTCGATCCGCTGGACGGAACCAAGGAGTTCATCAAGCGCCGGCCTGACTTCACCGTGAACATCGCGCTGGTGCGCAAGGGCGTGCCGGAGATCGGCGTCGTCTACGCGCCGGCCCAGGGCACGCTCTATTCGGGCCGACCGGGCAAGGCCTATGCGGTGGCGGTCGGCGAAAACCACGAGCCTCTCGATCGCAGCGAGATCTCCGTGCGCGGCTGCGCCGAACCGAAGACGATCGTCGCCAGCCGATCGCACCGCACGCCGGAGACGGACGAGTTCATCGACAGGCACGACGGCGCCGAGATCGTGTCGGTCGGTTCGTCGCTGAAGTTCTGCCTGCTGGCGAGCGGCAAGGCCGACCTCTATCCGCGCTTCGGCCGCACGATGGAATGGGACACGGCGGCCGGCGACGCCGTGCTGCGCGCGGCCGGCGGCCGCACGACGCTCATCGACGGCAGGCCCTTCACCTACGGCAAGCGCAACCAGGCCGAAGATGTCGACTTCGCCAATCCGTGGTTTGTCGCCGAGGGCGGGGCCAAGGGTTGACTTTGCTCCCATTCTGACTAGATTTCCCATAATGGGAAATACCGGTGCGCGTCATCGCCAGAAGCACGCTTGTGGAATTCGCACGCCGCCATCCCGATGCGCAGGCGTCTCTCGATCATTGGTACCGTCTTGCCGCGAAGGCGACCTGGAGTTCCACGGCGGAGATTGCCGCGGCGTTCTCCAAGGCAAAGGTGCTGAACGCGGAACGAGTCAGGTTCGAGGTCGCTGGCGGAAACTATCGGCTGATCGTGGCGTTCGACTTCGTGCGGCAGATCGCGTTCGTGAAATTCGTCGGAACGCATGCAGAGTATGATCGCATCGATGCGCTGACCGTATCTGTGCACTGAGGACGTCGGATGGACATCCATTCTATCACCACCCCTGAAGATCACTCGCGAGCCCTGGCCGAGATAGAGCGCTTGTGGGGTGCAGCGCCGGGAACCGACGAGGGTGATCGGCTGGACCTCCTAGCGACTTTGGTCGAGCACTACGAGCAGCATGCCTTTCCGCTCGGGGACACCGACCCTGTCGAGACGATCCGGATCCACATGGATATGACGGGACGGACGCAGAGCGATCTTGCGGCGCTGTTCGGCTCGGCCTCGCGGGCGTCGGAAGTGCTCAACCGCCGCCGGGCGCTGACGATGGAGATGGCGTACCGGCTGAATTCCGAGTGGGGCATTCCGGCGGAAACGCTGATCCGGCCGTACGAGCTGGAGGCCCGGAAGCGCAGCGCCTGAGTTTTACAGCTCCTCCCGTCGCGGCGGGTTCGCTCCTGCCCGCGAGACGGTGACGGCGGCGGCGCGGACGCCGAGGTCGAGGGCGGCGCGGATGTCGTCCTCTGCGAGCCTGGCGATCGCGGCTTTCGTCAGCAGTCCCTTTTCATGCATTGCGGCCAGCACGCCCGCGTTGAACGTGTCGCCGGCGCCGACCGTGTCGACCACCTCGACGCGCCGGGCAGGCACCTTGACCGTCGCAGTCGCGGTATAGCCGGTGGCGCCGTCGCCGCCGCGGGTGACGAGGACGAGTTTCGGGCCGAGCGCCAACCAGCGGCGGGCTATGTCGTCGGAGCTGCCGGCCTCGCCGAACCAGGCGAGGTCCTCGTCGGAGAGCTTCACGATGTCGGCCATGGCGACCATGCGCATCATGCGGGCGCGGTGGGCGGCCGCGTCGGGAATGAAGTTCGGGCGGATGTTGGGGTCGAGCATGGTGACGCGGCGGCCGTGCTCGCGGCGCATCAGCGCCTCGTAGGCGGAACCGCAGGGTTCGGGAATGAGGCTGATCGCGCCGAAGAGCATCGCCGAAACGTCTTCGCCGAGCGCCGGCAGGTCGGCGACGGACAGCATGCGGCCGGCGGTGTTCTCGTCGTAGAAGACATATTTTGCCTGGCCGTTCGTCAGCTTGACGAAGGCGAGCGTGGTGGGGCGGGCAGAGAGCGGCGAATAGCGGGTGCCGACGCCGCTTTCGGCGAGCGTCTGGCGCAGCATGTCGCCGAACAGGTCGCTCGACAGGCCGGTGAAGAACTCGACCGGCGCACCGAGGCGGCCGAGCGCGATCGCCGTATTGAACACCGCGCCGCCTGAATAGGGAGCGAAGCCGCTCTCTCCGCGCGTGGTCTCGCGCGGCAGCATGTCGATCAGGGCCTCGCCGCAGCAGAGGATCATGCGCACTCCGGGAACATCTGGGCGGGCACTCAGCTGCCCCGCGTCATGACGATCTGGCCGATCAGGAAGCGGTCGGACAGGGGAAGGCTTGCGCCGCCGAGCGCGCGGGCATGGATGCCGACGGTGCCTTCGCGCACGACCGGCAGTTCCAGCCCCTCGATGTCGAACTGGCGCAGCTTGAGCGCCACGGCCTCGACGAGCTTCGAGCGGACGCCGGCGGGCATCCAGCCGTCGATGACGGCGGCCTCGAAGTCGATGACGGCAGAGGAGGCGACGATGGCATAGGCGAGGCCCGCGGCCGCCGTATCGATCCAGGCGTCGAGATGGGGCGAGAGATCGCCCCATTCTTCCGGCGAGGTCCACAGGATGCCGCCGTCGCGACGGGCGGAGATCAGCGCCTTTTCCAGCACGGCGATCGAGGCGATGTCGATGAGCTGGACAGGCCGGCCGGAGGCGTCGGGGACGGGCATCGAGCCGAGCGCGCCGGCATTGCCGGTGGGGCCCGCATAGAGCGCACCCTCCAGCACCACGCCGCCGCCGATGAAGGCACCGACGTAGAAGTAGACGAAGTTGCGGAAATCGCCGGTTTGCCCGAAGACGAGCTCGGCGCCGCAGGCGGCGGTCGCATCGTTCTGGAGATAGACGGGGAAGGGGAGCTCGGCCGAAAGCGCCGCCCGGATGTCGATCGAGCGCCACTCGTCCATCACCGAGCGCGGCGCGCCGACGGCGTCCGCCCAATTCCACAGTTCGAACGGCATGGCGATGCCGAGACCGGCGACGCGCCGGCGCTGCGTGGCGTCGAGCCGACCGAGCAGGTCCGCGATGCCCAAACGTGCGAAGTCGAGCGTCGCGCGCGCCTCCGGATAGGCATAGGTCGAATGCGTCATGCCGCGGATCGCGCCGCGGAAGTCGATCAGCACGAGGTCGGCGCTGCGGCGGCCGATCTTCAGGCCGAGGAAGAATGCTCCCTCCGGGTTGAGCGACATCGGGACCGAGGGCTGGCCGACCTTTCCGCGGATCGGCTCGCCGCGCAGCAGCAGCTCCTCGCCTTCCAGCTCGCGCATGATCACCGAGATCGTCTGCGCGGACAGGCCGGTGATGCGGGCGATGTCGGTCTTGGCGAGCGCGCCGTGCTGACGCACGAGCGAGAGGACGAGGCGCTCGTTGTAGTCGCGCATGCCGCTCTGGTTCGTGCCCCGGCGGGAGCCGAGATCACGCGGTGCATTGTCCGCGCGCAGCGCAGCGCTGTCCATCGTGCCCCTCCCTAGGCGCCGTCGATTTTCGGGACAGTCTGACGCCGCATCTTGGATGTGTCAATAATAAATAAGTGTGAATTATCTATTGACTCGTCGCCGTTCATCGTGTTCGCTTAGGGCGTATCCTGGCCCTCGTGGCGGGTGCCGCCGTCAGGGAGGCCGGCGTGATGCCTTCAACATCGTCACTTTTCCCGGGAGGACTACCGTGACCACATCCGCAATCCTGAAAACGACCGTCTTCGGCGCGGCCGCGGCTGCGCTCCTGGCGCTGTCGGCGCCCGCTTCCGCCGCTGGCGTCGGCGCCTGCCTGATCACCAAGACCGACACCAACCCCTTCTTCGTGAAGATGAAGGAAGGCGCGACCGCAAAGGCCGCCGAGATCGGCGTCGACCTCAAATCCTATGCCGGCAAGATCGACGGCGATTCCGAGAGCCAGGTGGCTGCCATCGAGACCTGCATCGCCGACGGCGCCAAGGGCATTCTCATCACCGCCTCCGACACGGCCGGCATCGTGCCGGCGGTGAAGAAGGCGCGCGACGCGGGCATTCTGGTGATCGCGCTCGACACGCCGCTCGAGCCCGCCGACGCCGCCGATGCGACCTTTGCGACCGACAATCTTCTGGCCGGCGAACTGATCGGCAAATGGGCCGCCGCGACGCTGGGCGACAAGGCGAAGGACGCGAAGGTTGCCTTCCTCGACCTGACCCCGTCGCAGCCGACCGTCGACGTGCTGCGCGACCAGGGCTTCATGAAGGGGTTTGGCATCGACGTGAAGGACATCAACAAGATCGGCGACGAGGACGATCCACGCATCGTCGGCCACGACGTGACCAACGGCAACGAGGAGGGCGGCCGCAAGGCGATGGAGAACCTTCTCCAAAAGGACCCGGGCATCAACGTCGTCCACACCATCAACGAGCCGGCCGCGGCCGGCGCCTACGAGGCGCTGAAGGCAGTGGGCATGGAGAAGGGCGTGCTGATCGTCTCGGTCGATGGCGGCTGCCCGGGCGTGAAGAACGTCGAGGCCGGCATCATCGGCGCGACTTCGCAGCAATATCCGCTGCTGATGGCCTCGCTCGGCGTCGAGGCGATCAAGAAGTTCGCCGAGACGGGCGAGAAGCCGAAGCCGACGGAAGGCAAGGCCTTCTTCGACACCGGCGTGGCGCTGGTGACCGACAAGCCCGCGGAGGGCGTGCCGTCGATCAGTGTCAAGGAAGGCACGGAGAAGTGCTGGGGGTGAGAACCCGGTTCGCGCAGCGAATTCGCCGTGCCGGTGGCACGGCGAAAGGGTTCGAACGCCGGGGAGCTGCCGCAGGCAGCGGGACCCGGGCCGGGCGACGGTGGAGCGTGCAGTTCTCTCATCCGGCCGCTTCGCGGCCACCTGAGCCGGGGCGAGCCAACGGTCTCGCCCGTCCTTCGGACCCCAGGGGGAGAAGGGGCGCAGGCAGCGCGACCCAGGCCGGGCGAAGCTGGGATTACCCCCACCCCTACCCCTCCAGGGGGAGGGGACCTGGAGGCGGCGCTGCTTGCACGCAGTGACTTGATTCCCGTCCTCGCCGGGCGGACCATTGCTGAAAAGCTCCTTCGGGCGGCGTGACCGTCCGGAGAAGCCGATCGCCCAGCTTAGGGCGGCTTCAGGGAGGAGGCCAACATGGCCGATACGATACCGGCTTCGCAGCCATCGCAGGAATTCGAGAAGGTGCTGGTCGACAGCTCCAAGTCCGTCGCGTCGTTCGACGGGCATGACAGAGGCCCGTTGCAGAAGGCACAGCACTTCCTGCACGGCAATCCGGCGGCGGTGCCGCTGATCGTGTTGGTTCTCTCGCTGCTGATCTTCGGCGTGATCCTCGGATCGAAGTTCTTTTCCGCCTTCACCATGACGCTGATTCTGCAGCAGGTGGCGATCGTCGGCATCGTCGGCGCGGCGCAGACATTGGTGATCCTGACGGCCGGCATCGACCTGTCGGTCGGCGCCATCATGGTGCTGTCGTCGGTGGTGATGGGGCAGTTCGCGTTCCGCTACGGCCTGCCGCCGTCGATCGCCGTGCTGTGCGGCTTCGCCGTCGGCGCGCTGTGCGGCTGGATCAACGGCGTGCTGGTGGCCTACTGGAGGCTGCCGCCCTTCATCGTGACGCTGGGCACCTGGCAGATCGTACTGGCCGCCAACTTCCTCTACTCGGCCAACGAGACGATACGCAGCCAGGACATCGAGGCGCAGGCGCCGCTGTTGCAATTGTTCGGCGCGAGCTTCCGGGTCGGCAACGCGGTCTTTACGCTGGGCGTCGTGACGATGGTGCTGCTGGTGCTGCTGCTCTGGTACATCCTCAACCACACGGCGTACGGCCGGCATCTTTATGCGATCGGCGACGATCCGGACTCGGCGGAACTGGCCGGCGTGCGCGTCAAGCCGATGCTGGTGTCGGTCTATGTGATTTCGGGGCTGATCTGCGCGCTGGCCGGCTGGGCGCTCATCGGCCGGCTCGGCTCCGTGTCGCCGACGGCGGGCCAGTTCGCCAATATCGAATCCATCACGGCGGTGGTGATCGGCGGCATCTCGCTGTTTGGCGGGCGCGGTTCGATCCTCGGCATGCTGTTCGGCGCGCTGATCGTCGGCGTGTTCTCGCTGGGTCTCAGGCTCTGGGGCACGGACCCGCAATGGACCTACCTGCTCATCGGCGTGCTCATCATCGCAGCGGTCGCCATCGACCAGTGGATCAGAAAGGTTGCAGGCTGATGTCTGAAAAGCCCATCCTCACCGCGCGCGGCCTCGTGAAGCGCTACGGCCGCGTCACCGCCCTCGACCGGGCCGACTTCGATCTCAATCACGGCGAGATCCTCGCCGTGATCGGCGACAATGGGGCGGGGAAGTCCTCGCTGATCAAGGCGATCTCCGGCGCGGTCACGCCCGACGAGGGCGAAATCGAGCTGGACGGACAGAAGGTGGCGTTCAAGTCACCGATGGAAGCGCGCGCCGCCGGCATCGAGACTGTCTACCAGAACCTGGCGCTGTCGCCGGCGCTGTCGATCGCCGACAACATGTTCCTCGGCCGCGAGATCAGGAAGCCGGGCTTCATGGGACAGTGGCTGCGCATGCTCGACCGCCCGGCGATGGAGAAGCGCGCGCGGGAAAAGCTGTCCGAGCTTGGTTTGATGACGATCCAGAACATCGGCCAGGCGGTGGAGACGCTGTCGGGCGGACAGCGGCAGGGCGTGTCGGTGGCGCGCGCGGCAGCTTTCGGCTCGAAGGTGATCATCATGGACGAACCTACGGCTGCGTTGGGCGTCAAGGAATCGCGCCGCGTGCTGGAGCTGATCCTCGACGTGCGCCGCCGTGGCGTGCCGATCGTGCTGATCTCGCACAATATGCCGCACGTCTTCGAAGTGGCCGACCGGATTCACATCCACCGGCTGGGGCGCAGGCTGTGCGTCGTCGATCCGAAGCAGATCTCGATGTCGGACGCCGTGGCGCTGATGACCGGGGCAAAGAAGCCACCGGAGGATGCCCTGGCGGCGTGACGGAGTTCGGCGCGGAGCCTTCCGGAGCGAAGAATACCGTTTGAGTTCCGGATTTTCGCCGCTAGCATGACGTTCGGGAGGAGTGAAGGAAACCTGGAGCGGCTGGCGGCCGAGGGGTCCGCCGTTTCCGACACGAGGGCGACCCATGAACCAGGCGATGACGACCGAACTTCCCAGACCTTCCCCCAAGAGCAGCGACCCGGCGGAACTGGCCGAGGAAGTCCTCTACTGCCTGACCTACCGGATCGGGAAGAACGCGTCGGTGGCGACGCGGCATGACTGGCTGACCGCCGCGATCCAGGTGGTGCGCGACCGCGTCATCGAGCGCTGGATCGAATCCACCAAGGCCGCCTACGACACCAAGGCGAAGCGGGTCTACTACCTGTCGATGGAGTTCCTGATCGGCCGGCTGATGCGCGACGCCTTCTCCAACATCGGCATGCTGGAGGATATGCGCAAGGCGCTGGCGACGCTGGGCGTCGACATCGAGACGATCGCGGCCCTCGAACCGGACGCAGCCCTCGGCAATGGCGGCCTCGGACGGCTCGCGGCCTGCTTCATGGAGAGCATGGCGACCGTCAACGTTCCCGCGCACGGCTACGGCATCCGTTACGTGCACGGCCTGTTCCGGCAGGAATTCTCCGACGGCTGGCAGGTGGAACTGCCGGAAACCTGGCTCGACCACGGCAATCCGTGGGAGTTCGAGCGCCGCGAGCGGTCGATCGAGATCGGCTTCGGCGGGACTGTCCAGTCGGTGACTGACGCGAAGGGGCGGCTGGAACGGCATGTCTGGAAGCCGAACCACAGCGTGATCGCGGTGGCCTACGACACCCCGGTCGTCGGCTGGCGCGGAGCGCGGGTGAACACGCTGCGGCTCTGGTCGGCGCTGCCGGTCGACCCGATCATGCTCGCCGCCTTCAATGCCGGCGACCATATCGGCGCGCTGCGCGAGAGCAACATGGCCGAGGCGCTGACGCGGGTGCTCTATCCGGCGGATTCGCATATCGAGGGCCAGGAACTGCGGCTGAGGCAGGAGTATTTCTTCTCCGCCGCGTCCCTGCAGGACATCATCCACCGGCACCTCGGCCAGTACGGCGAACTGCTGTCGCTGCCCGACAAGGCGGCGATCCACATGAACGACACGCATCCGGCGATCGCGGTGGCCGAGCTGATGCGGCTGTTGATGGACGTGCACGGCCACGACTTCGACACCGCCTGGGACATTTCCAAGCGCACCTTCGCCTACACAAACCACACGCTTCTGCCGGAGGCGCTGGAAAGCTGGCCGGTGACGGTGTTCGAGCGCCTCCTGCCGCGGCACATGCAGATCGTCTACGCGATCAACGCGCAGGTGCTGCACGAGGCCCGCGCCAAGGAAGGCTTCACCGACGCGCACATACGCTCGATCTCGCTGATCGGCGAGGACGGCGAGCGGCGCGTGCGGATGGGCAACCTGGCCTTTGCGGCCTCGCACTCGATCAACGGCGTGTCGGCGCTGCACACCGATCTGATGAAGCAGACCGTGTTCCACGACCTGCACATGCTCTATCCGGACCGGATCAACAACAAGACCAACGGCATCACGCCACGCCGCTGGATGATGCAGGCCAATCCCGGCCTGACCTCGCTGGTGCGCGAGGCGATCGGCGACGGCTTCCTCGACGACATCGAGAAGATCTCCGAGCTGGACAAGTTCGCCGACGATGCAGCCTTCCGCGAGAAGTTCGCCGCCGTGAAGCGGGCGAACAAGGAGCGCATGGCGACCCTCGCGCATGAGCGGACCGGCGCGTGGATCGATCCGTCGGCCATGTTCGACATCCAGATCAAGCGCATCCACGAATACAAGCGCCAGCTCCTGAACATCCTGGAGGCGGTGGCGCTCTACGACCAGATCCGCAGCAATCCGGACAAGGACTGGGTGCCGCGGGTGAAGCTGTTCGGCGGCAAGGCGGCGCCCAGCTACCACAATGCCAAGCTGATCATAAAGCTCGCCAACGACGTCTCGCGGGCGATCAACGGCGACCCTTCGGTGCGCGGCCTGCTGAAGGTCGTGTTCATGCCGAACTACAACGTCTCGATGGCCGAGGTGATGGTGCCGTCGGCGGATCTCTCCGAGCAGATCTCGACCGCGGGGCTGGAGGCGTCCGGCACCGGCAACATGAAGTTCGCGCTCAACGGCGCGATCACCATCGGCACGCTCGACGGCGCCAATGTCGAGATCAAGGAATGCGTCGGCGACGACAATATCGTCATCTTTGGCCTGACGGCCGAGGAGGTCGCCGAGCGCCGCGCCGGCGGCTACGAGCCGCGCGCGATCATCGAGGGTTCTCCCGAACTGTCGCAGGCGCTGTCGGCGATCTCGTCCGGCGTGT
This sequence comes from Mesorhizobium australicum, assembly GCF_900177325.1. Lineage (NCBI taxonomy): Bacteria > Pseudomonadati > Pseudomonadota > Alphaproteobacteria > Hyphomicrobiales > Phyllobacteriaceae > Mesorhizobium > Mesorhizobium australicum. Next base: position 2,140,119 of record NZ_FXBL01000004.1, read on the forward strand.
TCTCGCCCGACGACCCGAACCGCTATCGCGACCTGATCGACGGCCTCTACAACCACGACTGGTTCATGGTCGCGGCGGATTTCGACGCCTTCTGCAAGGCGCAGCGCGAGGTCGACCAGCTGTGGAGGAACAGCCCGCAATGGCTGTCCAAAGCGATCCGCAACACTGCGCGGATGGCCTTCTTCTCGTCTGACCGCACCATCAGGCAATACGCCCGCGAAATCTGGAACGTGCCCGTCTGATCGGAGGAGACGATCCGGGAACAGCATACCGAGCAAGGGGGGAAGACGAGGGCATGAGGAGGACGACCCCCAGGGCCGCGGCGAAGGCCGCGGACGGACGCGTGTCCGCCGGCGACGTCGATGCCGTCGTCGCCGGAACGCATGGCGACCCGTTCGCGATCCTGGGCGTCCATCCGGCCGGCAAGGGATATGTCGCGCGCTGCTTCATCCCCCATGCGGGCAGCGTCGAGGCCTTCACGCTGGACGGCACGCCGTGCGGCGTGCTGCAGTCGCGCCACGGAGCGGGCTTCTTCGAGGGAGAGGTGAGCCTCGAGGCCCGCCAGCCGCTGAAATACCGCGCCGCCAATGCAGGCGGCGAGTGGTGGATCACCGATCCCTATTCCTTCGGCCCCGTGCTGGGGCCGATGGACGACTACTATATCGCCGAGGGTTCGCATCTCAGGCTCTTCGACAAGCTGGGCGCCCACCTGATCGAGCATGAGGGAGCGAGCGGCGTCCATTTCGCCGTCTGGGCGCCGAATGCGAAACGCGTCTCGATCGTCGGCGATTTCAACGAATGGGACGGCCGCCGGCACGTGATGCGCCTGCGCAAGGATGTCGGCATCTGGGAAGTGTTCGTGCCCGACATCGGCGCGGGCCGGCCCTACAAGTTCGAGATCATCGCTGGAAACGGCAAGGCCGTACCGCTGAAGGCCGATCCCTTCGCTTTCCGCTCGGAGCTGAGGCCTGCCACGGCCTCGGTGACGGAGAAGCCGCTGGCGCATGAATGGGGCGACCAGGCGCATCGCGACTTCTGGCGCAGCGTCGACATCCGCCGCCAGCCGATCACGACCTACGAGGTGCATGCCGGATCCTGGCAGCGCCGCGACGACGGCACCTTCCTGTCGTGGGACGAACTCGCCGACCGGCTGATCCCCTATGTCGCGGACATGGGCTTCACCCATATCGAGTTCCTGCCGATCACCGAGCACCCCTACGACCCGTCATGGGGCTACCAGACAACGGGGCTCTATGCGCCCACGGCGCGTTTCGGCGAGCCGGAGGGTTTCGCGCGCTTCGTCGACGGCGCGCACCGCGCCGGCATCGGCGTCATCCTCGACTGGGTCCCGGCGCATTTTCCGACCGATGCGCACGGCCTGTCGCGCTTCGACGGCACCGCGCTCTACGAGCACGCCGACCCGCGCAAGGGCTTCCATCCGGACTGGAAGACGGCGATCTACAATTTCGGCCGCCGCGAGGTGAAATCCTACCTCGTCAACAATGCGCTGTTCTGGGCGGAGAAATACCATCTCGACGGGCTCAGGGTCGATGCGGTCGCATCGATGCTCTACCTCGACTACTCGCGCAAGGCGGGGGAATGGATCCCCAACGAGAAGGGCGGGCGCGAGAACCTGGAGGCGGTGCGCTTCCTGCAGGACATGAACAAGGCCGTTTACGGCCAGCATCCGGGCGTGATGACCATCGCGGAGGAATCGACCTCCTGGCCGAAGGTGTCGCAGCCGGTGCACGAGGGCGGGCTCGGCTTCGGCTTCAAGTGGAACATGGGCTTCATGCACGACACGCTGTCGTACCTGTCGCGCGAGCCGGTGCACCGCAAGCATCACCACGACGAGATCACCTTCGGACTGCTCTACGCCTTCTCGGAGAATTTCGTCCTGCCGCTCAGCCATGACGAGGTGGTGCACGGCAAGGGGACGCTGCTCAACAAGATGGCGGGCGACGACTGGCAGAAGTTCGCGACGCTGCGCGCCTATTACGGCTTCATGTGGGGCTATCCGGGCAAGAAGCTCTTGTTCATGGGCCAGGAGTTTGCCCAACGCGCCGAATGGAGCGAGGCGAAGGCGCTCGACTGGCAATTGCTGCAATACGGTCCGCATGAGGGCATGCGCCAGCTGGTGCGCGACCTGAACCATGTCTACCGCTCGAAGCCCGCGCTGCACGCGCGCGACTGCGAGCCGGAGGGCTTTTCCTGGCTGGTGGTCGACGACCGGCAGAACTCGGTCTTCGCCTGGTTGCGCTCGGCGCCAGGCGCCAATCCAGTCGCGGTCGTGTCAAATTTCACGCCGGTGCGGCGCGAGAACTATCGCATCCCGCTGCCGAGGGCCGGCGAGTGGCGCGAGATCGTGAACACCGACGCAGGTTTCTACGGCGGCACGGGTGCGGGGAACTTCGGGCGGGTGATCGCCCTTGAAGGCGGGGGAGGAGCGGGCGCCGAGGTGACCTTGCCGCCGCTGGCCACGCTGATGTTCGAGTTCGTTCCGCAATGACGGACAAAGGGAGGAGTGAATGGTGAGCAAACGCACACAGCCGCTGGCCCGCGATGCCATGGCCTATGTGCTGGCGGGCGGGCGCGGCAGCCGGCTGAAGGAACTGACGGATTTCCGCGCCAAGCCCGCCGTCTATTTCGGCGGCAAGACGCGCATCATCGATTTTGCGCTGTCCAACGCGCTCAACTCCGGCATCCGCCGCATCGGCGTGGCGACGCAGTACAAGGCGCATTCGCTCATCCGCCACCTGCAGCGCGGCTGGAACTTCTTCCGGCCGGAGCGCAACGAGAGCTTCGACATCCTGCCGGCCAGCCAGCGCGTGTCGGAGACGCAGTGGTATGAAGGCACGGCCGACGCGGTGTTCCAGAACATCGACATCATCGAGGCCTACGGGCCGGAATTCATGGTGATCCTGGCCGGCGACCACATCTACAAAATGGACTACGAACTGATGCTGCGCCAGCACGTCGACATGAACGCCGACGTGACCGTGGGCTGCCTCGAAGTGCCGCGCATGGAGGCGACCGGCTTCGGGGTGATGCATATCGACGAGAAGGATCGCATCGTCTCGTTCATCGAGAAGCCGGCCGATCCGCCGGGCATGCCCGACAGGCCGGATTTCGCGCTCGCCTCGATGGGAATCTATGTCTTCAAGACCAAGTTCCTGATGGACCAGTTGCGGCGCGACGCGGCCGATCCGAATTCGAGCCGTGATTTCGGCAAGGACATCATCCCGCACATCGTCGCCAACGGGAAGGCGGTGGCGCACCGCTTCGCCAAGTCCTGCGTCCGGTCGAGCTTCGAAAACGAGGCCTACTGGCGCGATGTCGGCACGATCGACGCCTATTGGGAGGCCAATATCGACCTGACGGACATCACGCCCGAACTCGACATCTACGACCGCGACTGGCCGGTCTGGACCTATGCGGAGATCAAGCCGCCGGCGAAGTTCGTGCACGACCAGGACGGGCGGCGCGGCACGGCGGTGTCGTCGCTGGTGGCGGGCGACTGCATCATCTCGGGCGCGGCGCTGCGCAAGAGCCTGCTGTTCACCGGCGTGCGCGTGAACTCGTTCTCGTCGCTCGAGGAGGCCGTGGTGCTGCCGGACTGCATCGTCGGCCGCAGCGCCACGCTGCGCAAGGTCGTGATCGACCGCGGCGTGAAGATTCCTGAGGGACTTTCCGTCGGCTTCGATCCGGAGCTTGACGCGAAGCGTTTCAGGCGCTCGGAAGGCGGCGTGTGCCTGATCACGCAGCCGATGATTGACAGATTAGAGAGCCAATAGTCCTTGGACCGTCCTCCCCCTCTCCCGCGGTGGGGGCCTGGCTCAAGAGGGGAATGAAATTTGATGCAGGTTCTGTCGGTCGCTTCCGAGGTCTATCCGCTGGTCAAGACGGGCGGCCTCGCCGATGTCGCGGGCGCGTTGCCGGCGGCGCTGAAGGCACATGGCGTAGCGATGCGGACCCTGCTGCCGGCCTATCCCGGCGTGGCGGAGCAGTTGAAGAAGCGCAAGGCGGTGGCGAGCTTTCCCGACCTGTTCGGCGGCAAGGCGACGCTGCTGGCCGGGCAGGCGGCCGGGCTCGACCTTCTCGTTCTCGACGCGCCGCACCTCTACGACCGCAAGGGCGGGGCCTATGGCGACCCGCAGGGCAACGACTGGGACGACAACTGGCGCCGCTTCGCCGCACTCGGCAGGGCGGCCGCCGAGATCGCGTCCGGCGCGGTCAAGGACTACCTGCCGGACCTGGTGCACGCGCATGACTGGCAGGCGGCGATGGCGCCGGCCTATATCCGCTTCACCGGCAAGCGGCCGGTGCCGACCGTGATGACCGTGCATAATCTCGCCTTCCAGGGCCAGTTTCCGGTCTCGATCTTCGGCGGGCTCGGACTGCCGGGGGCGGCGCTTTCGCTCGACGGGGTCGAATATTACGGTGGCGTCGGCTTCCTGAAGGCGGGCCTGCAGCTTGCCGATGCGATCACCACGGTGAGCCCGACATACGCGCTGGAAATCCGCACGCCGGAGTTCGGCATGGGGCTCGACGGTCTGGTGCGGGTGCGCGACCACGTGCTGCACGGCATCGTCAACGGCATCGACACGGAGGTGTGGAACCCCGAGTCCGACCCGCATCTGGCCGCGACCTACTCTGCGAGGTCGCTCGGTGCGCGCGCGAAGAACCGCCGCGCGGTCGAGGAGCGCTTCGGTCTCGCGCGCGACGAGGAGCCGATCTTCTGCGTGATCAGCCGGCTGACCTGGCAGAAGGGCATGGACGTGCTCGCCTCCGTCGTCGACGACCTGGTGGGCATGGGCGCGCGGCTGGCGGTGCTCGGCTCCGGCGACAACAGCCTCGAAGGCTCGCTGCTGGCGGCGGCCGCGCGCCATCCTGGCCGGATCGGTGTCGTGATCGGCTACAACGAGCCGCTGTCGCACCTGATGCAGGGCGGCTGCGACGCGATCCTGGTGCCGTCGCGCTTCGAGCCTTGCGGGCTGACCCAGCTCTATGCGCTGCGCTACGGCTGCATCCCGGTGGTGGCCCGCACTGGCGGGCTCGCCGACACGGTGATCGATGCCAACGAGGCGGCCCTTTCGGCCGGCGTGGCGACAGGCGTGCAGTTCGCGCCGGTGGACGGGGATGCGCTACGCCTCGCGGTGCGCCGCACGCTGGCGCTTCATCGCGACCGCAAGGCATGGGCAAACATGCAGAAGCAGGGCATGAAGTCCGACGTATCCTGGACGCATAGCGCGGCGCGCTATGCCGACCTATACCGCTCCCTCATTGCCGCAGGATGAACGCATGACCCGCACCGTCGCCACCAAACCCTATGACGACCAGAAGCCCGGCACGTCCGGCCTGCGCAAGAAGGTGCCTGTGTTCCAGCAGGAAAACTACGTCGAGAACTTCATCCAGTCGGTGTTCGACAGCCTGGACGGTTTTCAGGGCCAGACGCTGGTGATCGGCGGCGACGGCCGCTACTTCAACCGCGAGGTGATCCAGATCGCGCTGCGCATGGCTGCCGCCAATGGATTCGGCAAGGTGATGGTGGGGCAGGGCGGCATCCTGTCGACGCCAGCCGCCTCCAACATCATCCGCAAATACCAGGCGTTCGGCGGGCTTGTGCTTTCGGCGAGCCACAATCCGGGCGGCCCGCACGAGGATTTCGGTATCAAATACAATGCCTCGAACGGCGGCCCGGCGCCGGAGAAGCTAACCGACAGGATCTATGCGCGCACCAAGGTGATCGACAGCTATCGGATTGCGGAGTTCGCCGACGTCAATATCGACAAGGTGGGCACTTTCGAGGCCGGGGGGATGACGATCGAGGTGATCGATCCCGTCGCCGACTATGCCGCGCTGATGGAGAGCCTGTTCGACTTCGCGGCGATCAGGGCGATGTTCGCCGGCGGCTTCACCATGGCCTTCGACGCCATGCACGCCGTGACCGGACCCTATGCGGTCGAGATCCTGGAGAAGCGGCTAGGTGCTGCGAAGGGGACTGTGCGCAACTTCGTGCCGCTGCCGGATTTCGGCGGGCACCATCCGGACCCGAACCTTGTCCATGCCAAGGATCTCTACGACCTGATGATGTCGGGCAAGGCGCCCGACTTCGGTGCGGCTTCGGACGGCGATGGCGACCGCAACCTGATCATCGGCCGGGGCATCTTTGTTACACCGTCCGATTCGCTGGCGATGCTGGCGGCCAACGCCCACTATGCGCCGGGCTATGCCGAAGGGCTGAAGGGCATCGCCCGCTCGATGCCGACATCCGGCGCGGCGGACCGGGTGGCGCAAAAGCTCGGCATCGGCATGTACGAGACGCCGACCGGCTGGAAGTTCTTCGGCAACCTGCTCGACGCGGGCATGGCGACGATCTGCGGCGAGGAGAGCGCCGGCACCGGCTCGGACCATGTGCGCGAGAAGGATGGGCTTTGGGCCGTGCTGCTCTGGCTCAACATCCTCGCCGCACGGAAGGAGCCGGTGAAGGCGATCGTCGAAAAGCACTGGGCAGAGTTCGGCCGCAACTACTATTCGCGCCACGACTACGAGGGCGTGGAGACGGAGAGGGCCAACGCCCTGATCTCAGGCTTGCGGGCGCAGCTGACATCCTTGCCGGCCAAGAGCTTCGTCGGCCTGACCGTCGAGAACGCCGACGACTTCTCCTATCTCGACCCGGTCGACCATTCGACCTCGAGCAACCAGGGCATCCGCGTGCTGTTCGAGGGCGGTTCGCGCGTGGTGTTCCGCCTCTCCGGTACCGGCACCTCGGGCGCGACCCTGCGCGTCTACATCGAGCGCTACGAGCCCGACGCGGCCAAGCACGGCATCGAGACGCAGGAGGCGCTGGCCGACCTGATCGCAGCGGCGGAGGAGATCGCGGGGATCAAAGCGGCGACCGGGATGGATGTGCCGACGGTGATTACCTAGCGAACCGTCTCGTCGAAATCGCCGCGCGGTTCCAGCAGCACCGGCCCCGAGCTCTGTTCACCAAGGATGTCGTAGGGGTTCCTCAAGGGGCATTCCTGCGTCGACAGACAGCCGCATCCGATGCAGCCGGTCAGTTGGTCGCGCAGGCGGGTGAGGCGTTCGATGCGCTCGTTCAGTTCGCCGCGCCACGCTGCCGACAGTTTTTCCCAGTCCTCCCGGTTGGGCGTACGGCCACCAGGCAATGCGCTGAGGGCGGACCGGATCTCCTTCAGCGGAATGCCGGCGCGCTGTGCGACGCGGACGATGGCGATGCGCCGCAAGACATTGCGCTCGTAGCGACGGTGGTTCGCACTGGTTCGATGGCCCGTTATCAGCCCTTCGGCTTCATAGAAGTGAAGCGTCGACACCGCTACGCCGGCCCGAGCGGCGACCTCGCCGACCGACAGGTCGCGCTTGATCGTGGGGCTAATTTTCTTGTTCGTCATGCTTGACCTCAACTATACTTGAGGTTCTATCAGGTCGTGGAACTCCAGTGAAGGACGATTCCATGACCTCCAGAGACCTGACGCTCGAAACCGCTCCGCCCGGCATCGCATCCGGGCCGGCGGCGAGTTTTCGTGCAACTACCCCGAGGCCGTTGTCGCTGAGGTCGACGCTGCTCGCGGTGGCGACGCTGACCATCATGGCCGGGACGATCGTGGCGCCGGCTCTTCCGGCGATTCGTGAGGTCTTTGCCGGACAGGAGGGGGTGGAATTGCTCAGCCGCATGGTGCTGACGCTGCCGGCCATCTTTGTTGCGTTCTTTGCACCAGTCGTCGGAACCCTGGCCGATAGGTTCGGCCGCAAGAAGCTGCTTGTCACATTCATCGCGCTCTATGTCGTCGCCGGAATGTCGGGTCTCGTCGCGGACAGCCTGATCTCCATTCTGGTCGGTCGCGCCGCACTCGGCCTCGCCATCGCGGCGATCATGACGATCGGTGCGGCTCTTGTCGGCGACTACTTCGAAGGCGAGGAGAGGTCGCGCTTCTTCGGCCTTCAACTCGCCTTCACGCAGATCGGTGGTGTCGTCTTCGTGATTGCAGGCGGCGTACTGGCCGACATGCACTGGCGCGCGCCGTTTGCGGTCTACGGGCTCGGCCTGCTGATCCTGCCGGCGGCCGCGCTGTTTCTCATCGAGCCGTCACGCCCTGCACGCACAGCCCAGCCAAGGGAGCATCAGCAAGACAGGTTGAACTGGCTGCCGGTCCTGCTCGTCTGCCTGCTGGCGTTTCTGGTCAACGCGCTGTTCTACACGATCCCCTCGCAGATCGCGTTCTTTCTGCGCGACGCGTTGCAGATGACGCAGCCAAGCATGGCCGGGCTCGCGATCGGGCTGCTGAATCTCGCCGGAGCCATCACGGGGTTCGGCTACGGGTCGCTTCGCGCGAGGCTGGACCTGACCGCGACGTTCGGGCTGGGCCTGGCGCTGATGGCAGCGGGTTTTGCCTGGCTGTCATTCGCCTCCGGTGCGGTCGGAGTTTTCGGCGCACTCGCCGTCGTCGGCTTTGGCCTGGGCTTTTCCATGCCGAACGTCATGTCGGCGGCCGTGCAGGTTGGAACACCGGCGACCCGGGCTCGCGTCACCGGCCTGGTGACATCGTCGATGTTCCTGGGGCACTTCGTGTCGCCGATCGCGGCGCAGCCCATCATCGCGGCCATCGACTATGCGGGGCTCTACCTCGTGGTCGCGATGGTTCTGGCGCTGACGGTCGTCATCGTCCTGCTGTCGCGTATGATCCTCCACCGCTTGCGCGAGCCGGCATGAAGGCGGAGGTCTTGCGCCAAAGCAACGGCGTGCTGCCAGTAGAAAGGTCCCGTCGGACCTTTCTACTGGCATGCAGTGAAGCGCAGCATCACTCGTCTTTGATATCCGGCTCGACCACCTGGGCGAGCTGGAGGAGGGATTCCTGCCAGCCGAGATAGCAGGCGGCTTCGGGGATCATGTCAGGCACGCCGGCCTGCTCGATCCTGATGTCGGTGCCGCAGAAGACCTCGGTGAACTCGATGGTGACGAGCATCTCGCCGGGCATGAAATCGCCGTCGAAGTGGTCGGTGTGGACGATCCTCTTGCCGGGCACGAGCTCCTTGTATTCCACGCTGAAGGAGTGCGCCTGACCGGTCGTGAAGTTGCGGAACGACATGTGGTAGCCGCCGCCGACCTTGGCCTCGAAACGGTCGATCTTGCCGAGGAAGCCGTAGGGCGGCAGCCAGCGGCACAGGGCGTCGGCGTCGACGAAGGCCTTGTAGACCTTTTCGGGCGGGGCCTTGAGGACGCGATGCAGGCGGATGGTGCTGGGCATGACCTTACTCCTTGTCAGTTGCCGCGGGGAAAGAGGGTTTCGAGATAGCGCCGAAGGTGCGCGAGGTTGGCGCGCGCGACATCGGCGCCCTGCCTGGCCTTGGCCTGGATGAACGAGCCCTGGAGGGCCGCCTGGATGAAGTAGCCGAGGCTTTCGGGTGTCCAGTCGGCGGCGGGTGCATAGAGCGCCTTGGCTGCGACGATGTCGGCGACGATCTCGTCGATGTGGCCGCTCATGCCGCCATCGGCGGCGGCGAGCAGCGCCGGATGGCTCGTATGGACCTCCTGGACCAGCGTGCCGAGCAGGCAGGAGAATTCCGCGATCGGCATGTCGAGCAGCGCGACGCGGAGGTCGACATAGCCGAGCAGGCGGTCGAGCGGATCGGCAAGCTGGCGATAGGGCGCTGTGCGGAAGACTTCGCCGGTGAAGGCGTTCCAGTGGGCGATCGCCGCCAGGAGAAGCTCTTCCTTGCTCTTGAAGTGATGGAAGAAGCTGCCCTTCTTCATGCCGGCGCGGGCGCAGATGTCGTCGACCGACGTGCCGGCATAGCCCAGCTCGCGGATGAGCGCGATCGCGGCATCGATGAATTTCTGGCGGGAGGGATGGGTCGCTTCGACCATGGAACATACCAACTGGTTGGTCTTCAATAAACCAACCAGTTGGTATGTTGTCAAGACAGGGTATAAGAAATTTGGCGCGGACGATGAATGCCTCAGCCCGCGGCAGGTGGTTGCTCGTCGGGCGGCACGGCAAAAGCTTGTTTCGCAATGCAGCAAGATTGCTATTCTGCATCGCCGGACCTTCCCGGCGATCGCGAATCGACCTCGGGACCCGCATGTCGCCAGCACTCGGAGCAAGACCGGACGGATCGGCGACGGAGTTCGCCGTCTGGTCGGGCCGGGCCGAGCGGGTATGGGTCTCGCTGTTCGACGACAGGGGATGGCACGAGACCGACCGGATCGAGCTGTCGCGGCGCGACGACGGCGTCTTCTCCGCGATCGTGCCGGGCGTCGGCGCCGGCCGGCGCTACGGCTTCCGCGCCGATGGCCCCTACGATCCGCCGAACGGGCTCTGGTTCGACCCGTGGAAGCTGCTGATGGATCCCTACGCGGTGGCGATCGACTGGCCGTATCAGTACAATGCGCTGACCGCCGCGCCGCGCTGGCAGCAGGAAGACACAGCGCCGATGATGCCCAAGGCGATCGTCACGCCGTTGCTTCCGCCGGCAACGCCCTCGCCGCCGCTCTTTCGGCCGGGCGGGCTGGTCTACGAGCTGAACGTCAGGGCCTTCACCAAACTGCATCCGGGCGTTCCGGAGGAACTGCGCGGCACGATCGCCGCCCTCGCGCATCCGGCGGTCATCGATCACCTGACGAAGCTTGGCGTCTCCGCGGTCGAGCTGATGCCGGTGACGGCGTGGATCGACGAGCGGCACCTGGGTCCGCTCGGCCTTCACAACGCGTGGGGCTACAATCCGGTGTCGTTCATGGCGCTCGACCCGCGGCTGGCGCCGGGCGGGATCTCTGAACTGCGCGACACGGTGGCGGCGCTGAGGGCGGCAGGCATCGGCGTCATTCTCGACGTCGTCTTCAACCACACCGGCGAGAGTGACGCGTTCGGCCCGACGCTGTCGCTGCGCGGGCTCGATGCGCTCGCCTATTACCGTCACGCGCCGGACGGGTCGCTGGTCAACGACACGGGCTGTGGCCACACGCTCGCCTGCGACCATCCGAGGGTGAGGGAGCTGATCCTCGCCTCGCTGCGCCATTTCGTCGAGCAAGCGGGCGTCGACGGCTTCCGCTTCGACCTCGCACCGATCCTGGGACGAACGGCCGAGGGCTTCGACGCCCGCGCGGAAACGCTGCGCGCGATCGAGACCGACCCGGTGCTGGCCGACCGCGTGCTGATCGCCGAGCCGTGGGACATCGGGCCGGGCGGCTACCAGCTCGGCAATTTCTCCGGCCGCTGGCTCGAATGGAACGACCGCTACCGAGACGACGTGCGCCGCTACTGGCGCGGCGACCGGGGAGCGGTGGGAAGCCTGGCGACGCGGCTCGCTGGCTCGTCGGACGTCTTCGGGCGCGAGGGGAGCGCCGCGACGCGCAGCGTCAACTTCGTCGCGGCGCATGACGGCATGACGCTTTCCGACCTCACGGCCTACGAGCACAAGCACAACGAGGCCAACGGCGAGGACAATCGCGATGGCCACGACGAGAATTTGTCGTGGAACCACGGCGTGGAAGGACCGAGTGACGACCCGGCCATCGTCGCGCGCCGTCGAAGCGACGTGGAAGCGATGCTGGCGACGCTGTTCCTGTCGCGCGGCACGATCCTGCTCACCGCCGGCGACGGGTTCGGCCGTACCCAGCGCGGCAACAACAACGCCTATGCGCAGGACAATGCGATCACATGGCTGGACTGGGCAGGGCGGGACGCGGCACTCGAAGATTTCGTCGCGGCGCTGTCGTCGCTGCGTAGGAGGCTGGGGTTCGACGCGCAGGCTTTTTTTGCGCCGCCGGACGGAGACGGTCGCGCTGCGACTGCCGAGTGGCTGTGGACCGACTGGACGCCAATGACCGAGGGGCGCTGGAACGACGCCGGCAACCGCCGCCTCGCGCTGGTGGTGGCGCAGCCCGGACATCCGCGCGGAGCAGTGCTGTTCAACGCCGACCGGCGCGCGGTGGCCTTCGCGCCGAAGGCGCGTGACGGGCACGCCTGGCGCGAGGTCACGCCGGTTTCGGTGACCAGGGCCGAGGGGGCCGGCGCGATCCGGCTCGAGGGACGATCCGTGGCAATTCTTGTCGAAGAGGCGTTCGATGGCTGAGAAGCGGCCCGAGGCGAATACGGACTGGTGGCGCGGCGGGGTGCTCTATCAGATCTATCCGCGCTCCTTCCAGGACTCGAATGGCGACGGGGTCGGCGACCTCGCGGGCGCGACAGAGCGGCTGGATCACATCGCCTCGCTTGGAGTCGACGCGATCTGGCTGTCGCCCTTCTTCCGCTCGCCGATGGCCGACATGGGCTACGACGTGTCGGACTATTGCGACGTCGACCCGATGTTCGGCACGCTGCAGGACTTCGATCGCTTTCTGGAAGAGGCCCACAGGCGCGGCATCAAGGTCATCATCGACCTCGTGCTGTCTCACACCTCGGATCAGCACGCCTGGTTCCGCCAGAGCCGTTCGTCGCGCGACAGCGACAAGGCCGACTGGTACGTCTGGGCAGACGCCAAGCCGGACGGGACGGCGCCCAACAACTGGCTGTCGATCTTCGGCGGGCCGGCCTGGGAATGGGACACGGTGCGCCGGCAGTATTACATGCACACGTTCCTGACCTCGCAGCCCGACCTCAACTTCCACAATCCGGAGGTTCGGAAGGCCGTGCTGGACACCGCCCGCTTCTGGCTCGACCGCGGCGTCGACGGCTTCCGGCTCGACGCGGTGAACCACTACTTCCACGACCGGAAGCTGCGCGACAACCCGCCCTCCAACCGCGCCCGCACGGGCGACGTGCCGGAGACGAACCCCTACGGCTACCAGGACCACCTCTACGACAAGACGCAGCCGGAGAACGTGGCATTCCTGACGGAATTCCGCCGTGTGCTGAACGAATACGAGGGCAGGGCGGCGGTCGGCGAGGTGGGCGACGGCGAGCGGTCGCTGAAGACGGTCTCGGCCTATACCGAGGGCGGCGACAAGCTCAACATGTGCTACACGTTCGACCTGTTGGCCGACGATTTCGACCCGGCCCACATCCGCCGCTGCGTCGGCGACTTTGAGGCGACCGTGAAGGAAGGGTGGGTCTGCTGGGCCTTCTCCAACCACGATGTGCGGCGCCACGCCACGCGCTTCAGCAAGCCGGGCGACGACACGGATCGTGTGGCGAGGTTCGCACTGACGCTGCTTGCCTGCCTGCGCGGCTCGATCTGCCTCTACCAGGGGGAGGAGCTGGGGCTGGAGGAGGCCGACATCGCCTTCGAGGACCTGCGCGACCCCTATGGCATCCGCTTCTGGCCGGGCTTCAAGGGCCGCGACGGCTGCCGCACGCCGATGCCGTGGAGCGGCGACCTGCGCAATGGCGGCTTCTCGACGACAAAACCCTGGCTTCCGGTACCCGCGATCCATCTGGAGCGGGCAGTCGACCGGCAGGGAGCCCCCGGCACGGTGCTGGCGCATTACCGTGAGACACTGGCCTTTCGCAGAAGGCGCCCTGCGCTGATCGGCGGCTCGATCCGGTTTGTCGGTAAGGACGAGGACGTGCTGGCGTTCGAACGCGAGGAGGAGGGTGAGCGGCTGCTCTGCCTGTTCAACTTCGCGCGGGAAAGGAAGCGGTGGACGATCCCGGCGGCACTCCGACCGTCCAGTGCACTCGATCTGCCCGGCCATGCAGCCGGATCGGACGGCGAACATGTCGTGCTCGCGCCGCTGGAGGCGGCTGTGTTGCGGATAGGCTGAGGAAATATCGGGAAAATTTCTGGTCGGAGTGGCAGGATTTGAACCTGCGACCCCCTCGTCCCGAACGAGGTGCGCTACCAGGCTGCGCTACACTCCGTGAACCAGTCGGCGGGCTTATAACGTTCGCCCCCCGAACCTGCAAGCGCATTCGCGAAACGATTTCTTGCGATTTCGCCGCTATCGTCGCGGCCGCGGAGGAGGGACCAAATGCGCCCGCTTCCCGATGATGTGGAGTTGGACCGAGTGACGTTCAAGCCGGTGGCCGATGCAAGGCCGAACACCTTTGAATTCGAGACAACGCCGCTGGTGAAACCAACCGGCTTTCGCGAATACGACGCGCGCTGGTGGTTCGGTCATCCAGGCTCCGACAAGGCGCCCGAACTGAACCTGATCGGCGTGCAGGCGCTCGGCATGGGCCTCGGCACGATGATTCGCCGCGCCGGCATCGCACCCAACATCGTCGTCGGGCATGACTTCCGTTCCTATTCGCTGTCCATCAAGCTGGCGCTGACGGCGGGTCTGATGGCCGCCGGGGCACGGGTGAAGGACATTGGGCTGGCGCTGTCGCCGATGGCCTATTTCGCGCAGTTCGCGCTGGACTGCCCTTCGGTCGCGATGGTGACCGCCTCGCACAACGAGAACGGCTGGACCGGCGTGAAGATGGGTTCGGCGCGGCCGCTGACCTTCGGGCCGGACGAGATGGCCGAGCTGAAGCGCATCGTGCTTGCCGGAGACTTCGATCTCGCGGGCGAGGGCTCCTACGAGTTCGTGGAGAATTTCCGCGAGACCTATCTCGCGGACCTGACCAAGGGCGTGAAGATCGGCCGCAAACTCAAGGTCGTCGCGGCCTGTGGCAACGGCACCGCCGGGGCGTTCGCGCCGCAGATGCTGGAGGCGATCGGCTGTGAGGTGGTGCCGCTTGACGTCGAGCTTGACCATACCTTCCCGCGCTACAATCCCAATCCCGAAGACATGAAGATGCTGCACGCCATCCGCGACGAGGTGCTGCGCACCGGCGCTGACGTCGGTCTCGGCTTCGACGGTGACGGCGACCGCTGCGGCGTGGTCGACAACGAGGGCAGCGAGATTTTCGCCGACAAGGTGGGCGTCATGCTCGCGCGCGACATTTCGGGCGAGCATCCGGGATCGCGTTTCGTGGTCGACGTGAAGTCGACCGGCCTGTTCATGACCGATCCGGTGCTGAAGGCGAACGGAGCGGTCACCGACTACTGGAAGACCGGCCATTCGCACATCAAGCGGCGGGTGAAGGAACTCGACGCGATCGCCGGGTTCGAGAAGTCCGGCCACTTCTTCTTCAACCCGCCGATCGGCCGCGGCTATGACGACGGGCTGGTGACGGCGATCGCGGTCTGCCGGATGCTCGACCGGAATCCGGGGAAGTCGATGGCCGATCTCTACCGCGACCTGCCGCTGACCTTCGGCTCGCCGACGATGTCGCCGCACTGCGCCGACGAGGTGAAATACGACGTGGCGGACCGCGTCGTGAAGCGCTTCCAGGCGATGCGCGAGAAAGGCGAGACGGTCGCGGGGCAGAAGATCGCTGACCTGGTGACGGTGAACGGCGTGCGCGTCGTCGCGGAGGACGGCACCTGGGGCCTGGTGCGCGCCTCGTCCAACAAGCCGGAACTGGTGGTGGTGGTCGAGAGCCCTGTCTCGGAGGAGCGCAAGCGCCAGATGTTCTTTGCCGTCGATGCCGTGCTGCGGGAGAACCCGGAAGTCGGCGCTTACAACCAGACGATCTGAGGTCGCCGATGGCCGCCGCGATCTCCTGTTTCGTGATGAGCGGCGGCGTCGGATCGCGGCTGTGGCCACTGTCGCGCGAGGACAATCCGAAGCAGTTCCACGATCTGGCCGGCGACGGTTCGATGCTGGTGCGCACCATCCGGCGGCTACGAGCACGCACGGCCGGGGCGGCGCCGGTGAGCCTGATCGCCTCGGAGCGGCATGCCGAGCGCGTGAGAGACGACCTCGCCGGCCTCGACCTCGGCGGCGGCATGGCCGTGTTCGAACCGATGGGGCGCAACACGGCGGTGGCGGTAGCGGTTGCTGCAGTGCTGGTTCTTGAGAAGGGCGACGGGCTGGCGCTGGTGGTGCCGTCCGACCACTCGATCTCGACCGACCGCCAGTTCTGGGAGACGATCGAGAAAGGCGTTCCGGCGGCCGAGGCGGGGCAGCTCGTCGTTTTCGGCGTCAGGCCGACGCATCCGGAAACCGGCTACGGCTATATCGAGGCGGACGGCGACGGCGACGTGCGGGCGGTGCGCCGCTTCGTCGAAAAGCCGGACCTTGCGACCGCCGAATCCTATCTCGCCGCTGGCACCTTCTTCTGGAACGCAGGCATGTTCCTGTTTCGCGCCAGCGCGATGCGGGATGCGTTCCTGAAACTGCAGCCGGAGATCTGGTCGCAGGCAGAGCAGGCCTGCCGGGCGGCGGCGCGCGAGGTGTCGGGGCTCTACCTGCCACAGGAAATCTATGCGGCCGTGCCGTCGATCTCGGTCGACTACGCGATCATGGAGAAGACGGCCGGCATCGCCATGGTGCCGGCAGGCTTCCGCTGGAACGACCTCGGCTCCTGGCAGTCGCTGCTGGAGGTGAGCCCGACGGATGCGGACGGCAACGTGGTCGTCGGCGATGTGGTCGCGATCGACACGGAAAACTCCTATCTGCGCAGCCAGGGGCGGCTTCTGTCCGTCATCGGCATGAAGGACGTGGCGATCGTGGCGACCGCGGATGCGACCTTCGTGGCGCCCGTCTCGCAGAGCCAGAACGTCAAGAAGATCGTCGAGCGGCTGGAGAAGAGCGGTCGGCTGGAGACGAAGTTCACGCCGGCGCAGGACCGCGTCATCGCCAACGGCGCCTGGCTGCCGCGCGTGCGCCACTGGCTGTTCGAAGAGGCGCTGCCCTTGTGGTCGACCGCTGCGATCGACGAACGGTATGGCGGCTATTACGAGGCGATGGGCTTCGACCGCCGGCCGATCCCGCGGCCGAAGCGCATGCGCACCATGGCGCGGCAGATCTTCGCCTTCTCGGTGGCCAAGACCTATGGCTGGGACGGGCCGTCGGAGAAGCTGATCGCCCACGGCGTCGATTTCATCGCCGCGAAGGGCCGCACGGCCGACGGCGGCTGGGTGCGCACGCTCGACGTCGACGGAACGGTGCTGGACGCCACCGAGGACGCCTACGACCATGCCTGCGTGCTTCTGGCGCTGGCGCATGCGCACCGCGCCGGCAATCCGGACGCGCTGGCGCTCGGCGAGGCGACTTTCGCCTTCCTCGACGACAGGCTGGAGGACCGCAACATGCGCGGCTTCCTCGAGACCTCGCAGGGCGAGGGGTTGCGCCGCACCAACCCGCACATGCATCTGCTGGAAGCCTTCCTCGCCTGGTACGACGCGACCGGAAACCGGCAGTATCTGCGCCGGGCATCCCGGATCATCGACCTGTTCCGCAGCCATTTCTTCGATGCGGATTCCTGGACGATCGGCGAATATTTCGACGACGACTGGAGGCCTGCGGAAGGCGAGAAGGGCCAGTGGACAGAGCCCGGGCATCATTTCGAGTGGGCCGCGCTGCTCGTCGAGTTCGCCCGCCAGAGCGGCCAGAAGGATCTCGTCGCCTTTGCGCGAAAACTCTACGCCTCGGCGATCGCCAACGGGTTGAACCGCGCGACGGGCCTCGCCTACGGCGCCGTGTCGCGCGAGGGCATCCCGCTGGAGCGCACGTCGCGCAGCTGGCCGCAGACCGAGGCGATCAAGGCGGCGATGGCGCTGGACGACACCGGCGGGCCGGACATGAAGCCGGAGATCGAGGCCCGCCTCGGCCGCCTGTTCCGCTGGCACATTGACCCCGCGCCCTCGGGACTGTGGATCGACCTGATCGACGAGCGGGGCCGGGCGCTCGCCAAGGACGCGCCGGCGAGCATCCTCTACCACATCGTCACCGCGCTCTCGGCCTATATGAAGCGGTATGGGTAGGTTGATCCAGCGCAAGGCGCGCTAGCCGACGGGTCGCCATCTTTGCTCCAGATTGGAGCGAGCGCCATGCCGAAGAAGATACTGGTCATCAACGGTCACCCGGACCCGCGGCCGGAGCGTTTTGTCCATGCGCTCGCGGCGGCCTATGCGGAGGGGGCGGAGGCGGGCGGGCATGAAGTGCGGCGGCTTGCGATCGGCGAGCTCGACATTCCGGTGCTGCGGCGGCGGGAGGACTGGGAGAACGGGCCGGTTCCGCAGCCGCTGAGCGATGCGGCGGGCTCGATCGCCTGGGCCGATCATCTGGTCATCGTCTATCCGCTGTGGCTGGGCGATGTGCCGGCGCTGCTCAAGGCTTTTCTCGAGCAATTGGGACGGCCGGGCGTGGCGATCGACAAGGGGGCAAGGTCGCTGGCACCGGGCTTGTGGAAGGGCAAGTCGGCGCGGCTTGTCGTCACGATGGGCATGCCGGCCTTCGTCTACAACTGGTATTTCGGCGCGCATTCGGTGAAGAGCCTGAAGCGCAACATCCTCAATTTCGTCGGCATCTCGCCGGTGCGCTCCTCGATCGTCGGCATGGTCGAGGGAGCGGCGGACAGCCGGGCGGAATGGCTGGAGACGATGCGGACGCTGGGTCGTAAGGCTCAGTAAGGGCTCTCGACGCTCCCGGTCTCGACATAGACCGACTTCACCTGGCTGTAGTGGCGCAGCGCCTCCAGCGAGTTCTCTCGGCCGATGCCGGAACTCTTCGCGCCGCCGAAGGGGATTTCGACCGGCGAGAGATTGTAGTGGTTGATCCAGAGCGTTCCCGCCTGGAGGTCCGCCACGACGCGATGGGCGCGGGCCATGTCCTGCGTGAAGACGCCGGCCGAAAGGCCGAACTCGGTGTCGTTGGCGCGGGCGATTACTTCGTCCTCTTCGTCAAAGGACAGCACGCTCATCACCGGCCCGAAGATCTCTTCCCGCGCGATGGTCATGTCGTCGGTCACGCCGGTGAAGACGGTCGGCTCGACATAGAAGCCGTTCTCGAAGCCCTGCAGCTTCGGTGCGCCGCCGCCGGTGGCGAGGGTGGCGCCTTCCTTCTTGCCGATCTCGATATAGCCCAGCACCTTGTCGTGCTGCGCCTTGTTGATGAGCGGCCCCATCTGCGTCTCGGGGTCGAGCGGGTCGCCGAGCCGGATCTTCTTGGTGCGCTCGACGAGGCGGTCGACGAAGCGGTCGTGCATGCCTTTCTGGACGAAGACGCGGGTGCCGTTGGAGCAGACCTGGCCGGTCGAATAGAAATTGCCGAGCATGGCGCCGGAAATAGCGTTCTCGAGGTCTGCATCCTCGAAGACGATGAGCGGCGACTTGCCGCCGAGCTCCATCGTCGCGTGTTTCATCTGCGAGCCGGCGAGCGCCAGTACCTTCTTGCCGGTCGGCACCGAGCCGGTGAGGGACACTTTTGCCACGACCGGGTGGCCGGCGAGCGCGGCACCTACATCGCCATAGCCCTGCACCACGTTGAACAGGCCGTCCGGCAGGCCGGCCTCGGTGTAGATCTCGGCCAGTGCAAGGGCGGAGAGCGGCGTGTTCTCCGACGGCTTGAAGATCATCGCATTGCCCATGGCGAGCGCGGGCGCCGATTTCCATCCCGCGCCCTGGATCGGATAGTTCCAGGCGCCGATGCCGACGCAGACGCCGAGCGGCTCGCGTCGCGTGTAGGCGAAGGGCCCGCCGAGATCGACATAGTCGCCGTGGAAGGCGGCGACCGCGCCGCCGAAGAATTCGAGCGCGTCGGCGGCAGAGGCCGGGTCGGCGACCAGCGTCTCCTGGATCGCCTTGCCGGTGTCGAGTGTCTCCAGCCGCGCCAGTTCGGCGTTGCGTGCGCGCAAAATGTCGGAGGCGCGGCGCAGGATGCGGCCGCGCTCGACCGGCTTCAGCCGCGCCCAGGCGGGTTGCGCGGCGCGGGCCGCCTCCACCGCCAGTTCCACGACGTTTGGCGTCGCTGAATGGAGCGTCGCGATGGTTTCGCCGGTGGCGGGATAGATGACCGGCAGCGCCTTGCCGCCTTCATCCTCGACAAAGCGGCCGTTGATGTAGTGCGAGGCTTTCGGCTGGGCGGTCATGCGGCGCTCCTGCGGCGTCAGTTCTTCTGGATGGACAGGCCGTTCTGGTCGACCTTGATCTCGACGCCTTCCGGCTTCGATTGCTCGCGCCAGACATAGATGCCGAGCACGACGACGACGGCGGCCAGCACGCCGATGATCAGGTAGAGATTATTGGTCTTCATTGTCTGTTCCTTGCTGTTTCAACCCTCATAGCCCGCGCGCGTCCGATGCGGAAGCCGCGTTACCGGTCGCTCTCGCGCCAGCGTGGGTTGATCCAGGGCTCCTGATTGGAGGGCGGCAGCGGCGTCTTGCCGAGGATGTGGTCGGAGGCCTTCTCGCCGGTCATGATCGACGGCGCGTTGAGATTGCCGTTGGTGACGCGCGGGAAGATCGAGGAATCGGCGACCCGCAGGCCGTCGACGCCGATCACCCGGCATTCCGGGTCGACCACGGCGTGACGGTCGTCGGCACGGCCCATCCGACAGGTGCCGCAGGGGTGGTAGGCGCTCTCGACATGCTCGCGGATGAAGTCGTCCAGCTCTTCGTCGGTCTGCACATGGCTGCCGGGCGAGATCTCCTTGCCGCGATAGGGTGCAAAGGCCTCCTGGCCGAAGATCTCGCGGGTGAGGCGGATAGAGTGGCGAAAGTCAGCCCAGTCGTCGCGGTGCGACATGTAGTTGAAGCGGATCACCGGCGGCATTGCGGGTTCGGCCGAGCGCAGCGTGATCGAGCCGCGCGACTTAGAGCGCATCGGCCCGACATGCGCCTGGAAGCCGTGCGATTTGGCCGCCGACTTGCCGTCGTAGCGCATGGCGGCCGGCAGGAAATGGTACTGGATATCGGGATAGTCCACGCCAGCCTTCGAGCGGACGAAGGCGGCGGCCTCGAAATGGTTGGTGGCGCCGAGCCCATCACCCCAGACGAGCCAGCGCGCGCCGATCAGCGCCTTGGAGAAGGGGTTGAGCACGGAATGCAGCGTCACCGGCTGGGTGGCTTCCTGCTGGATGTAGAGTTCCAGATGGTCCTGCAGGTTCTGGCCGACGCCGGGCCGGTCGGCGACCATGTCGATGCCGTGTTCGGCCAGATGCGCGGCGGGTCCGATACCGGAGAGCATCAAGAGCTTGGGCGAGTTGATCGAGGAGGCGGCGAGCACGACCTCGCGTTTTGCCTTAACGACCTGAATCTCCGTACCAACCTGGATCTCGACGCCGGTGGCGCGATGATTCTCGATCACAACGCGGCGCGCCATGCCCTTGAGAAGACTCACGTTCGGCCGTCTGAGCGCCGGCCTCAGATAGGCATTGGCGGCCGACCAGCGGCGGCCCATGTGGATGGTCTGCTCCATCCAGCCGAAGCCCTCCTGCTTGGAGCCGTTATAGTCCTCGGTGGTCTCGAAGCCCGCCTGTTTTCCTGCCTCGACGAAGGCCCGGTAGAGCGGATTGAACAGCTGGCCGCGTCGCACATGCAGTGGGCCATCGGTGCCGCGCCAGCCTTCCTCGCCGCCATGCGAATGCTCCATCCGCTTGTAGTAGGGCAGGACGTCGGCATAGGCCCAGCCGACCGCGCCCTGCTCGGCCCAGTGGTCGAAGTCGCGGGCATGGCCGCGGACATAGACCATGCCGTTGATGGAGGAGGAGCCGCCGATCACCTTGCCGCGCGGGGTTGCGAGCACGCGGTTGCCGAGATGCGGCTCGGGCTCGGTGCGGAAGCCCCAGTCGTAGAGGCTCATGTTCATCGGGATCGACAGGGCCGAGGGCATCTGAATCAGCGGGCCGAAATCCGACCCGCCATGCTCGATGACGATGACCGTGTTCTTGCCGTCCTCGGACAACCGGTAGGCGAGCGCGCAGCCGGCCGAGCCGGCGCCGACGATGACGAAATCGGCCTCGCGCTGCGCCATCACTCGCCCCTCGGCCAGCGTTTGGACTCTTCCAGCACGTTCAGGTCCATGTGGTTGCGCATGTAGCGCTCGGACGCCTTCTGCAGCGGCTGGAAGTCCCAGGGGTAATAGGAGCCGTTGCGGAGCGCCGGGTAGATCACCCAGCGGCGTGCCTGGCTCTCGCGTACCTCGGCGTCGAAGCGCGCCATGCCCCAGCGGGCGCGCACGGCGGCCATGAACCTGCCGACGAGGGCGGCGTGGGCCGTATCGGAGGCGAGGTTGTTTGTCTCGAGCGGATCGGCGTCGAGGTCGAAGAGCTGCGGCGGATCGAGCTCGCAGTGGACGAACTTGAAGCGTCCGTCGCGGATGGCGACCATCGGCGCGTAGGAGCCTTCGGCCGCGTATTCGATCAGCACCGGCTCGGCGCGTGGCTCCCCCTTCGCCAGCGGCAGCAGCGACTGGCCGTCGGTCCAGGGCATGATCGCCGACATGTCGATGCCGGCGAGGTCGCACAGCGTCGGGCAGATGTCGAGGTTCGACACCGGCGTGGTGACGAGGCCTGCGGGCACGTCCTTGCCGGCGATCATCAGCGGCACGCGGGCCGAGCCCTCGTAGAAATTCATCTTGAACCAGAGGCCGCGCTCGCCGAGCATTTCGCCGTGGTCGGAGCAGAACAGGACGACCGTGTCGTCGGCCATGCGGGTGCGCGCGAGCGTGTCGAGGAGCTCGCCCACCTTGTCGTCGATGTAGGAGATGTTGGCGAAATAGCCGCGGCGCGAGCGGCGGATCTGCTCCGGCTGGATGTCGAAGGACGCATAGTCGCTGGCGAGATAGAGCCGCTGCGAATGTGGGTCCTGATCGGCGTAGGCGATGAAGCCGACGGTTGGTTCAAGATGCGCGCAGTCCTCGTAAAGATCCCAGTATCTGCGCCGCGCGACGAACGGATCGTGCGGATGGGTGAACGAGACCGTCAGGCACCAGGGACGACGGGCCGGGTCGTCGTGCTCGCGCGACAACTGGTAGAGCTTCTGGCTGGCGAGGAAGGCGACCTCGTCGTCATATTCGAGCTGGTTGGTGGTCTCGGCGACGCCGGCGCCGGTGACGGAGCCGAGATTGTGGTACCACCAGTCGATCCGCTCGCCTGGCTTGCGGTAGTCGGGCGTCCAGCCGAAATCGGCCGGGTAGATGTCCGTCGTCAGCCGCTCCTCGAAGCCGTGCAACTGGTCCGGCCCGACGAAGTGCATCTTGCCCGACAGGCAGGTGTAGTAGCCGGCCGCACGCAGGTGGTGTGCGAAGGTGGGGATCGAGGAAGCGAACTCGGCGGCGTTGTCGTAGACGCGCGTCCGCGACGGCAGCTGCCCGCTCATGAAGGAGGCGCGGCCAGGCGCGCAGAGCGGCGAGGCGGTGTAGTTGTTCGCGAACCGCGCCGAGCGGCCGGCCAGCGTCTTGAGGTTCGGGGCATGCAGGAAGTCGGCGGGGCCGTCGGGGAAGAGGGTCCCGGTCAGCTGGTCGACCATGACGATGAGGATGTTGGGGCGGGTCATCGGAGGCTCTCCAACATGTCCGCCCTGTGGGCGCGGCGGTCCTGATGCTTCATCCCGCCCTCGCCAGATTGAGCGAGACGTAATCCTCGACCAACGCTATGGCCGAGGCGGGGTCGGGCGCGCCGTTCTTGAGCGCGCGGCGGATGTAGAGACCGTCGATCAGCGCCGCGATGCCTTCCGCGACGTGGAGGGCCTCGCGGCGCGGCAGCAGTCGCAGCAAGGCGTCGGTCAGGTTCGAGTGCAGCCGCCGCGCATAGATCGCGAGAAGCCGGCGCATCTCGGGCGAGCGCTGCGCCTCGACGTAGAAGGCGAGCCAGGCGGCCACCACTTCCTCGCCGAATTGCGGCGCGGAGAAGTTGACCGCGATGATGGCCGACAGCCGCTCGCGCGGCGTCTCGGCCCGTGCGAGTGCGGCTCGCAGCTCGTGGCCGAGATCCGCCAGCAGCGAGCGCATCGTGGCCCTGAGCAGATCGTCCTTGGCGCCGAAATAGTGATGTGCGAGCGCCGACGACACACCGGCACGGCCGGCGATCTGCGACATCGTCACGTCGAGCGAGCCGTGCTCGCCGATGGCGGCCACCGTGGCATCGATCAGCGCGCGGCGGCGCAAGGGTTCCATTCCGATCTTCGGCATGGAGCGAGGCTATTTTTTATTGACGCGTCAATCAATAAAAATACCGCCACCCGATGCCGCGATTGCGTCAGCCGTCCGGTCTTTACGTCGGCGGTGCCTGCGTTCATTCTGACGCGATGAGACATGCGGCGGTTGTAACCGGCGGTGCATCTGGGATCGGCCTCGCAGTGGTGGCGCGGCTGCTCGAGGACGGCTGGCCGGTCGCCGTGATCGATCTCGATGCGGACGGGCTCGTCCAGGCGGAGAACGACCTGGAAGGGGAGAACGTCATCTTCGTCCAGGCCGACATCACCGACGAGGACGAAGCGGCGTCGGCCTTCGACGAGATCGTCGACCGGCTGGGCCTGATCGGCGGACTGGTGAACTCGGCCGGCGTGGCCAAGGCCGCGAGCGTCGAGGACACGACGGCCGAATTCATGCGCGAGATGCTGGAAGCGAACCTCATCGGGCCATTCCTTGCCTCCAAGGCGGCGCTGGAGCGGATGGGCGAGACGCTGGCGATCGTGAACATCGGCTCGGTCTCCGGCCTGCGCGCCAATCGCGGCCGGCTGGCCTACGGCTCGGCGAAGGCGGGGCTCAAGCTGATGACCGAGGTGATGGCGGTTGAGCTTGCGACGCAGGGCGTGCGGGTCAACTGCGTGGCGCCGGGGCCGATCGACACGCCGATGGTGGCGCGTCTGCACGGGCCGCCGGAAAAGGCGTTGTGGCGCGAGCGCATCCCGCAGGAGCGCTACGGCCGCGCCGACGAGGTGGCGGGCGCGATCGCCTTTCTTCTGTCACCGGAGGCAAGCTATATCACCGGCCAGACCGTCGCCGTCGACGGCGGGTTTCTGGCAGGTGGTATCATTGCTCAAGACTAGACTGTCCGTCGCCGCGGTGCTGTTCGCGGTCGCATGCCCGGCCTGGGCCGAGCCCGATGTCGGCGACGTCTCGAACCGGTTCTGCGAACTCCAGACCGCCGACGACATGGCAGGCCTGCGCGAACTGATGACGGCGGACCTGCGTGCGATCGTCGAGGATGCCGAGGAACGCAACGCCGCGGTCGCCGACGCCTCCGGTCACGACAGCGCGCCGCTCGCGGCCGGGATACCCTATCGCGGCGTGGTCGACAGGCCGGCCTCGTGCCTCGCCTCGAAGGTCTCGCCGGCGGCCAATGTCACGATCGTCGACATCGCCTATTACTCCGAGAAGGGCGAACGGTGGACCGACAGGCTTGTGCTGAAGCCGGAAACGGGCGAGATGCGCGTCGACGACATCCTGTTCGCGTCCTTTCCGACGGACACCTATCAGGCCGGCCTGCGCCGCGTGCTGGCCGACACGTTCGATCAGTAGGGATGAGCAATGAGGGGGACCATCTTGAAGCGCAGCCTGTTCGCCGCCGCCCTGATGTCGCTGACCGTTTTCGGTGCATCGGCGCAGGATCACCCCAAGCGGCCGGAAGCGGCCCTGGGCGAGGCATTCTGCCTGATGAAGGACAATCCGGAGGCGGCCGGCCCGTTGCTGCTTGTGACACCGGCGCTTGCCGCCGAAATCCGCGCGGCGATGGCGAAAAACGCCGAGATCCAGAAGGCGCATCCCGACGAGAAGCCGCCGCTCGGCGACGGCGTGCCGTTCCAGAGCTATCAGGACGTCTCGCCAGGATGCGAGGTGGGCACGGTCGAGGGTGAGGGCATCGGCGCCGTGGTCGAGATCAGGCACGCCTTCCCGGACGAGCCGTCCGCAAACTATTCCGACCGTCTCGTCCTTGGCGCAGGCTGGAACGACGGCACGCTCGGTGTCGACGACGTGCTCTACGGCGCCGACGGGGACAACGGCACGCTGCGCAAGACGCTGCTCGCGGCGTTCGAATAGCGCTCAGAAGATCTCCCACCGCCCATAGGCGGGAATCTTGAGCGCCGGCCTCGCGATGTCGATCCCGGCCACCAGGCCCATGAAATGCAGCTCCAGCCCGCTGGTCGCGCCGACCGACAGGCCGGCAAGCCCGTGCAGCGTGGCGTGAAAATCTCCCGTCGCGGCCGACCAGCCGATCGTGCCGATGCCCGCCGCGAAGTCGCGGCCGGTCGCATTGGGCGGCATCGTCGCGCCGAGCTCCGGCACGGAGCGCAGCACATGCGCGACGAAGCTGTTGGAGTTCGGCCCGGGCCAGACGTGATAGTCGCCCGGCTTCGAGAAGGGATAGGAGGCGATCGCGGCCTCGACCTTCGGGATCACCGCCTCGGCGGCCTTGCCCTCCAGCGCATGGACGACGAAGGGCTCGTTCGAATACCAGCGCCCGTCGGCTGGCCGGCTGTTCCGGCGGATCGGCGAACCCCAGCCGACCTTGTCGTAGCGGTCGTAGGCGGCCGCGCCCGCCTGCTTGGTGACGATCCAGCTGTGCAGCGAGAACGCGCCCTTCAAGCCGCCGGTGCGCGCGGCGAGCACATAGACGGCCGCTTTCCGGTCCGCCTCGGCCTTTGGCAGGAGGCCCGACGACGACCAGTCGGCGGAACTCCAGCTGCCCGGCCGGTCCTGCAGCATCCACCAGCCGGCGGTGGCGAGCGCCGGCGTGACAAAGACGAGCAGGATGAACAGCAGGAGATGTTTGAACAGCTTCAATTCGACAACCTCAGCCTTGCCGAACCCGTGCGATCGGGTGCATGAGCCGACGAGATGGGGCAGGCAACATGGTGAAACGATGACGAACCCGGTTCTTGTCGAGGTGCTGCGCGGCGGCAAGGTCGAAAGCCGCCATGAGGGCTCGATCGCGGTGGCCGATGCCTCGGGCGCGCTGGTCCTGTCGCGGGGCGATGTCGCACGCCCGGTCTTCCCGCGCTCCGCGGTGAAGGTGATGCAGGCGCTGCCGCTGGTGGAGAGCGGGGCGGCGGATGCGTTCGGCCTCGATGTCAAGGAACTGGCGCTGGCCTGCGCCTCGCACAGCGGCGAGCCGGAGCATGCCGCCCTTGCCCGCGCGGTGCTGGCGAGGGCGGGACTCGAGCCGGACGCGCTCGAATGCGGCGCGCACTGGCCGACAAGCCAGGAGGCAACGATCCGGCTGGCGCGTTCGGGCGAGGTGGCGAGCGCGCTGCACAACAACTGCTCGGGCAAGCATTCGGGCTTCCTGTGCGGCTGCCGGCACATGGGGCTGAACCACAGGGGCTATGTGAAGATCGGCCACGACTACCAGCGGCTGATCGCGGCAACCATGGAGGAGGTGACGGGCGCGGCGCATCGCGAAGAGAACTCCGGCACCGACGGCTGCTCGATCCCGACCTACGCCGTGCCGCTGGTGAACCTCGCGACCGGCTTCGCGCGGCTGGCGACGGGCGAGACGCTGTCGGCCGGGCGCGCAAGCGCGGCGCGGCGGCTGTTCGAGGCCTGCATGGCCGAGCCGTTTTACGTCGCGGGCACCGGCCGGGCGGACACCGAGATGATGGAGGCAGGCAGGGGCAGGGTGTTCACCAAGGTGGGCGCCGAGGGCGTCTATTGCGGCGCCATTCCTGAACTCGGCCTCGGCTTCGCGCTGAAGATCGACGACGGCACCGGGCGCGGGGCGGAGGCGGCGGTGGCGGCGCTGCTGGCACACTTGCTGCGCGACGACGAGGCGCTGTCGGCCCGATTTGCCGACATGGCCTCGGTGACGCTGAAGAACTGGAACGGCATCGAGGTCGGCGAGGTGAGGGGACTGCCGGTCAGCTGACGCGGTCAGCTTTGCTGACCCGGTCAGCTTTGCTGACCCGGTCTGCTCAGCCGGCCCGGTCGGTTCAACTGACCCGGTTGCGCTCGATCGTCAGTCCGGGCAGGTCCGACGGCTCGACGGCGAGGTCGCCCGTCGCGGGGTCGGACCAGCGATGGCCGATGATCGCGCCGCGCAGGGCGCCGTCGATGACGTTGTCCGAGATGACGGCAGAGCCGGTGCCCTCAACCACCGAGACGGCGATGCCTTCGCCCGCCTTGCGGATGACGTTGCCGGTGGCCACGACGTTGCGCATGAACGGCCCCCAGCCGATGTTCATGCCGTAGAGCGGGGCGTTCTCGATGACGTTGCCGGTGACCGAGGTGTCGGCCTCGACCGAGATGCCGACGCCGAAGCCAGGCGCGTCGGCGGGATAAGGACCGGTCTGCGACAGGTTGCGCACGAGGTTGCCGGTGACGGTGGCGAGCCGGCCGCCCTCGTTGAAGTTGACGACCGAGATGCCGTTGGCGCCGCCGTCGACGATGTTGTTGGCGATCACTGCGCCCTCGAAGGCGAACTCTGAATAGATCGCCGTCTCGCCGGAGCGCCGGCAGGTATTGCCGCTGATCTGGATGTTGCCGCCGGAGTTGGAGCGGATGGCGGAGAAGGCGCAGTCGGCGATCTGGTTGCCGGAGACGATGACGTTGCCGGCGCGAAAGACGTTGATGCCGTTGCCGTTCTGGCCGGTGCCGCCAGCGCGGGCAAGAATCCGCTCGACCCGGTTGCCGGTGACGATCGTGCCGTCCTCGGCCGGCTGCCAGCGGTGGACGAGGATGCCGCCATTGCCGCAGTCGGCGACCGTGTTGCCGGTGATTTGCAGGCGGCCGGCCTCGACGCTCCAGATGCCGGCATCGGCCGCGCCCGAGATCTCGCTGCGCTCGATGCGGCCGGAGACGCGCTCGAGGGCAAGGCCGTTCTTGGACGAGCCGACGACGCGGCAGTTGTCGAGGACGAAGGCGGCGACGCCGCGCGCGTCGACGAGGCCCTGGGCGGTGTCGCCGAGCCAGCGACTGGCGCCGTCGATCACGAGGCCGGACAGCTCGATGTGGTCGGCGCCCTCGGCGGCCAGCATATGGCCGTCGCCGGCATGGACGAGCCGTGTGGCGCCCGGCACACCGGAGAGCCGCACGCGGCGCGGCAGGGTTATCCTGGCAATGGCATACTGGCCGGGCGGCAGGAAGATCGCGGCGTCCTCGTCCGACGCCTTGTCCAGCATCGCCGAGAAGGCGCGGCTCTGGTCGTCGAAGCTGCCGGGCTGCATGCCGAACTCGCCGGCATCGATTGCGCCGCGCATGGCGGCGCGCACCGGCTCTGCAAACAGGCCGGCGGCGAAGCCGGCCGAGGCGGCGAGGAAGCGGCGTCTGTCCAGCATTGGCACGGGTCTCCGCAGGGAGCGTATCGCCTTGCATGGGGTGTGCCAAGGCGAGGCCGGGCGAGGGCATTGTCCGCGTGGCGCCCAGGCGGTAGCTTGCCAGTATGAGCAGGGCATTCACCAAGGAAGACGACGACACCGAGGCGATCGCGATGATCGGCGAGCGGCCGGTCAGTGCCGAACGCAACCTTGTAACGGCCGAAGGGCTGCGGCAGATCGAGGCGGAGATGGCGCGGCTGCGCGACGAGCTGTCCCAGGCCGAGAAGTCGCAGGAGCGGGTCGCGGTGGCAACCATCCTGCGCGACCTGCGCTACTGGACGTCCCGCCGCGAGACGGCGGAACTGTCGGAACCGGAGGCGGGCTCGGATGTCGTGCGCTTCGGCATGACCGTGGTGCTGGAAGGCGAGGACGGCAAGCGCCGCACCTGGCGGATCGTCGGCGAGGACGAGGCGGATGCAGCGAAAGGCTCCATCAGCCATGTCTCGCCGATGGCACGCGCACTGTTCGGCAAGCGCGTCGGCGACGTGGTGACGGTGGCGGGCAAGGAGTGGGAAGTGGTGGGTCTGTGAGGGCCACAGGGAATGCCCGGCGTGCCGCGCAACGGCTTTCCGCGCGGCCGGTTGTTCCCGCCGCTGAGCGTTGAAACCAAGTCGAAGTCGGACGACGCATCCGAAATGCCCCATTGGTGGGAGCATCTCGGGACTTTGGTCGGATTTCAGTCATGGCGAATTCGGACGCTCGCTCGACATCTTCGACCCGCTTCCGCCAGCCCTCGCTTTCCTGGCAGATTTTATCTCTCTGCCTCGGAGACTCAGGCAGTCGAGGCTACTCCACCGTTCCCGGCGCGGGGTTGAAGCGCACCAGGTGCAGCGCAATGCCGCTTGGAACGGTCGCAGCGGCGTCGATAAGCATGGCCGAGCAATAGACCTCTTTGCTGGTCGCGATGATCGCCGCAGTGCCCTGATTGATGACCTTCCCTGCCGCTAGCAACACGTCCTCCGCGAGCCATGCGGTTGAACGGGTCGAAAATGTTAGAGTTCTTTTGGATTTGACCTCGTGGGAAACATCAGCTTCGACGCCACCGTGCCAATTCAGGATGCGAACTCTAACCTTCTCTGTCGCGGCGCTGTTACTGTAGCACATGAAGGAAGTAGCGACGCCCTTCATCGTCGTATAACCGGAATCTGCCACACCTGCGACGCGATAGATCATCATTTCCGGATCCGTGGTCACCATCGGCGCGACGCCGTTACCGAGAGAGTTGGTGCGATCCTGTGCTGCCCCAGACACTGTGAAAGCAAGGGCGACGGTGACTGCGAGAGCGGCTACTTTCATGGAGGTCTCCTGTGATTTGCGGCTTAAATAGCTTCCGTATGGGAAGGCCACAAGCCAAGCCTGCCTGAGGAAGCGATGCAACCTGAAACGCCCCTCTGCTGAGCGGTGAAGGTCCGCTGCGAACGCATCGTCTCGATGGTCAGGGGCGGCGCGGTCGCCTATAAGGGCGTTTTCCAGCCTGAATGCCTTTCCGTGAACCCATCCGCCCGCCTGCAAGCAACCCTCGACCTTGTGCAAGAAATCGATCACGTCGCGCGTCCCGTGGATGCCGTCGTCTCGGCCTGGTTCAGGACCCGACGCTATATCGACGACCGCGATCGCGGCCTGATCCTGGAGACCGTCTATTCGCTGCTCAGGCATCATGCGCGGCTGGGCTGGTGGCTGGAAGGCCAAGGTCGCGAGGATGTGCCCCGCAACCGGCTGATCGCCTGGCTGGCGCTGAAGGAAGGCAGGACGGCAGATCAGGTGAAGAGCCTGTTCAGCGGTGCGAAGTTCTCGCCGGCCGTGCTGAGCGAGCGCGAGGAGGCGCTGCTGGCGAAGCTGGAGGGTCACGCGATCGACCATCCGGCCATGCCGGAGGAGGTTCGGCTCGAATGTCCGGACTGGGCGGCGGGTGCGCTACGAGCGCGGTTCGGCGAGGCGTTTGCGGACGAGATGGCAGCGATGCTGACGGCGGCTCCGCTCGACCTGCGCGTCAATCCGGTCAAGGCCATGCGGGACGACATGCTTCGTGCACTCAAGGGGTTCGGCGTGAAGGCACAGGCGTCGGCCTTGGCTCCTTACGGCATACGCGTGGATGAGCGCCTTTCGCTCGCGCGCCTGCCGATGCTGAAGAGCGGCGAGGTCGAGATCCAGGACGAGGGCTCCCAACTTGTCGCCCTGCTGGTCGACGCAAGGCCGGGCGAGCGCGTGGTCGACTTCTGCGCCGGGGCTGGCGGCAAGACGCTCGCCATCGCCGCACAGATGGACAACCGGGGCCATGTGATTGCCTGCGACGTCAGCGAAGGCCGGCTGAAGCGCGGCGCGGAACGTTTTCGTCGAGCGGGACTGCACAATATCCAGACGCGGCTCCTGGCAAGCGAGACGGACAAGTGGGTCAAGCGGCACAAGGGCGGCTTCGACCGCGTGCTGGTGGACGCGCCCTGCAGCGGCACCGGCACCTGGCGGCGCAATCCCGATGCGCGCTGGCGCTCGCCGGAGGAGAAGGGGCTGGACGCTCTCGTCGCGATGCAGGCACGGATCCTAGCAAGCGCGGCGAGGCTGGTGAAGCCCGGCGGGCGGCTGGTCTATGCGACATGCTCGATGCTGCCGGCGGAAAACGAGGACCAGGTGGCCGCCTTCCTCGCCGCGCATCCCGGCTTCAAACCCGTGCCGCTCAAGGACGTGGCGCCGCAGGTGACCAACTCGGCCCATCTCGACTATCTGGCACTGACGCCTGCGCGACACGACACAGACGGTTTCTTCGCCGCCGTGATGCAGCGGGAGGCCGCGCCGACGCCGGACGCGGCGGCTATTTCTTGAACATCTGGACGCCCTTGGTCGTGAATTTCTGCCCGCGGCTATGGGGCCGCGCGGGGCGCTTGACGTCGGCGGCCTTGCCGGTTCCCGCCGGCTGGTAGTTCGGCACGAGCTGGTCCGGACGCGGGCCGATCAGGTCGGCGCGGCCCATCTCCTTCAGCGCATCGCGTAGAAGCGGCCAGTTGTTCGGGTCGTGATAGCGCAGGAAGGCCTTGTGCAGCCGGCGTTGCTTGGCGCCGCGCACCGTCTCGACCTTGTCGGTGCCGCCGCGCCTGACGCCTTTCAGCGTGTTGACGCCGGTATGGTACATGGCCGTCGCAGTTGCCATCGGCGAAGGCAGGAAGGTCTGCACCTGGTCGGCGCGGTAGCGGTTCTTCTTCAGCCACAGCGCGAGGTGCATCATGTCCTCGTCGGTCGTGCCGGGATGTGCCGCGATGAAATAGGGGATCAGGTAATACTGCTTTCCCGCCTCCTTGGCCGCCGCGTCGAACATCTCCTTGAACTTGTCATAGGTGCCGATGCCGGGCTTCATCATCTTGTCGAGCGGCCCGCGCTCGGTGTGCTCGGGGGCGATCTTGAGATAGCCGCCGACGTGGTGGGTCACCAGTTCCTTTACATATTCCGGACTCTTGACCGCGAGGTCGTAGCGCACGCCTGACGCGACCATCACCTTCTTGACGCCCTTCGTCTCGCGCACCTTGCGGTAGAGGCTGATCAGATCGTCGTGCGACGTGTTGAGGTTGGGACAGATGTCCGGGAACACGCAGGACGGCAGCCGGCAGGCTGCCTCGATCTTCGGGTCCTTGCAGGCCATCCGGTACATATTGGCGGTAGGGCCGCCGATGTCGGAGATCACGCCGGTGAACCCCGGCGTCTTGTCGCGGATCTTTTCGATCTCCTGCAGGATCGATTTTTCCGAGCGGTTCTGGATGATGCGGCCTTCATGCTCGGTGATCGAGCAGAAGGTGCAGCCGCCGAAGCAGCCGCGCATGATCGTGACCGAGAACTTGATCATGTCCCAGGCCGGGATTTTCGCGTCGCCATAGGCCGGGTGCGGGGCGCGCGCATAAGGAAGGTCGTAGACCGCGTCCATCTCGTCCGACGTCAGCGGGATCGGCGGCGGGTTGAGCCACAGGTCGCGGTCGCCATGGCGCTGCACCAGCGGACGCGCATTGCCAGGATTGGCCTCGCGGTGCAGCACGCGCGAGGCGCGCGCATAGGCATCCTTGTCGTTCTCGACCTGCTCGAACGACGGCAGACGGATCACGGTGTCACCCTTGGTGCGGGTGGCGCCCTCGTCGGCGGAGTCGATGTCGTCGGCGTGCAGTTCGGTGAAGCCCTCGGGCACGCGGCGGAACAGGGCGACGCCGCGGACGTTATCGAGATCGCGCGTGGTCTCGCCGGCGGCCAGCCGGTTGGCCACCTCGACCACGGCGCGCTCGGCATTGCCGTAGATTAAAAGGTCGGCCTTGGCGTCGGCCAGGATCGAGCGGCGCACCTTGTCCGACCAGAAGTCGTAATGCGCGATGCGGCGCAGCGACGCCTCGATGCCGCCCAGCACGATCGGCACGTCCTTGTAGGCCTCGCGGCAGCGCTGGGTGTAGACGATGGTGCAGCGGTCCGGCCGCTTCCCCCCCTCGCCACCTGCCGTATAGGCGTCGTCGCTGCGGACCTTCCGATCGGACGTGTAGCGGTTGACCATGGAATCGAGATTGCCGCCGGTGACGCCGAAGAACAGGCGCGGCCTGCCCAGCGCTTTGAACGGCTCCGCCGACTGCCAGTCCGGCTGCGAGATGATGCCGACGCGCAGGCCCTGGGCTTCGAGCAGGCGGCCGATGATCGCCATGCCGAAGCTCGGATGGTCGACATAGGCGTCGCCGGTGACGAGCACGACGTCGCACTCGTCCCAGCCGAGCGATGTCATCTCGGCGCGGCTCATCGGCAGGAAGGGTGCTGCCCGTCCGGCTTGAGGCTCGCGCGCCGTCAGCGGAATGACGGCTTTCTGGGCGCTGGCTATGGTTTCCATCGCCGCGACGTATAGGACGACGCCGGAGCGAATTCAATTAACCGCGATTTGGGCCCTGGAAGGATGTGTTGATACTGAGGCTAGAACCGAAGTTCTTGCACTCGCCTCTGTCCGAGATTGACTGCCGCGAACTCCCGCGCTTCCTCGACCGTGTCGTGAGCCGTCGTGACGATGAAGCGACTACGATCCTCTCCGTCGCCGACGATGATCCAATCGATTTCGTCTTCAAGCTCCTGGGCACCGCTGCCGCCGATTGCGATCAGTTCCACGCCATCCGCAAGGCAAGCTTCTACGAAAGCTTCAAGGCTGGATGGATCGGTCAGAGGCGAACACAGCACGATACGGGGCGCGTAGGTCATGGGGTGCCCGTTAGTGGCGCTATAGCCGCTTGGCTTTCTTGTACTTTTCCAGTCGTTTGTCCGCTTCCATGATCTGCATCCTGAAATCGTCCGACATGTGGGGTGAGCTGTCGCCCTTACCGAGCACCGACAGCGCGACCTTGCGCCTTTCCATCTGCTCGCGAGCGATGGCCATCTGCCGGTCGAAATCCTTGTCGGTCTGGGTCATAACACAACCATCGTTTGCATGCGCAGACGATAGCACGTGGCAAATCGTGGAGCTAGAACACCACGCGTGAAGCGGAAACGCTGGCGCTGCCCCTCATCCGCCCTTCGGGCACCTGTGCCGGGGCGAGCCGCTTGTCTCGCCCGTCCTTCGGATCCTCGTGAACGGGGAGAAGGAGTGGCGCCTCACCCCGCCATCAACCGGTCCATCAGATCGTTCGCCGCTTCCGGGATCACCGTGCCCGGCGGGAAGATCGCCGCCGCACCGGCCTTGAGAACGGCATCGAAGTCATCGGGCGGGATGACGCCGCCGGCGATGATCATGATGTCGGAGCGGCCGGCGCGGTCGAGCGCCTGCTTGAGTTCGGGCACGAGAGTGAGGTGGCCGGCAGCGAGCGAGGAGGCGCCGACGATATGGACGTCGTGGTCGATGGCGAGTTTTGCCACTTCCTCCGGCGTCTGGAACATGGCACCGACGGTGACGTCGAAGCCGAGGTCGATGAAGGCGGTGGCGATGACCTTCTGGCCGCGATCGTGGCCGTCCTGGCCCATCTTGGCGACGAGGATGCGCGGGGCGGAGCCGTGCTTGGCCTTGAAGGCCTCGACCTTGTCGTGGACGACGTCGACCACCGGCAAGTCGCCAACCGCCTTGCGGTAGACGCCGGAGATCGTCTTCACTTCCGCCGCGTGGCGGCCGAAGACCTTTTCCATCGCGAAGGACATTTCGCCGACGGTGGCACCCGCGCGGGCGGCGCGGATGCAGAATTCGAGCAGGTTGCCGTCCGCGCGGGCAGCGGCCGTCAACGCGTCCAGCGCGGTCTCGACGGCGGTGACGTCGCGGGTGCCCTTTAGCTGCTGCAGCTTGGCGAGCTGGCGGGCGCGGACCTCGGCATTGTCGACCTTGAGCACGTCCACCTCGATGTCCTGCTCGGGCTTGTGGACGTTGACGCCGACCAGCGCCTGTTCCTGGCTGTCGATGCGGGCCTGGGTGCGGGCCGAGGCCTCCTCGATGCGCATCTTGGGAATACCGGCTTCGATGGCCGCCGCCATGCCGCCGAGGCTCTCGACTTCCTCGATATGAGCGAGCGCACGGGTAGCGAGGTCGTGGGTCAGCCGCTCGATAAAGGCCGAGCCGCCCCACGGGTCGATGACGCGGGTCGTGCCGGATTCCTTCTGCAACAGGATCTGCGTGTTGCGGGCGATGCGGGCCGAGTGGTCGGTGGGCAGCGCCAGCGCCTCGTCGAAGGAGTTGGTGTGCAGCGACTGGGTGCCCCCTTGGGTCGCCGCCATCGCCTCGATCATGGTGCGGACGATGTTATTATAGGGGTCCTGCGCAGTGAGCGACCAGCCGGAGGTCTGGGTGTGGGCGCGCAGAGCCAGCGACTTGGCGCTCTTCGGCGAAAAGTTCTTCTGCATCAGGGCGGCCCAGATCAGCCGGCCGGCGCGCTGCTTGGCGACTTCCATGTAGAAGTTCATGCCGGCGTTCCAGAAGAAGGAGAGGCGCGGCGCGAAGTTGTCGATGTCGAGGCCGGCAGCGACGCCCGCCCGCGCGTATTCGATACCGTCGGCGATGGTGTAGGCGAGCTCGAGGTCGACCGTCGCCCCGGCTTCCTGGATATGGTAGCCGGAAATCGAGATCGAGTTGAACTTCGGCATCTCCCGCGACGTGTAGGAGAAGATGTCGGAAATGATCCGCATCGACGGCTTCGGCGGGTAGATGTAGGTGTTGCGGACCATGAACTCCTTGAGGATGTCGTTCTGGATGGTCCCGGCGAGCTTGGCCGGCGGCACGCCCTGTTCCTCGCCCGCGATGATGTAGAGCGCCATGATCGGCAGCACGGCGCCGTTCATGGTCATCGACACCGTCATCTGGTCGAGCGGGATGCCGTCGAAGAGCTGGCGCATGTCGAGGATGGAATCGATCGCCACGCCCGCCATGCCGACGTCGCCGGCGACGCGTGGATGGTCGCTGTCGTAGCCGCGATGGGTGGCGAGGTCGAAGGCGATGGAGAGGCCCTTCTGGCCGGATGCGAGGTTGCGGCGGTAGAAGGCGTTGGATTCCTCGGCCGTCGAGAAGCCGGCATACTGGCGGATGGTCCAGGGCTGCTGGACATACATGGTGGGGTAGGGGCCGCGCAGATAGGGCGCGGTGCCGGGCACGTTGTCGAGAAAGGGCAGGCCGGCGAGATCCGCCTCGCCGTAATGCCGCTTGACGGCGATGCCTTCGGGCGTGTCCCAGACTGAGGCTGCGGCGGCCGGCGCCCGCGTCTTCGGGGCGCTCCAGGCGATGGTCGAGAAATCCGGGATCATCGGGCGGGCTCCGCGAACTGGTCGAGGCGATGCGGCGGCAGGGGCTCGCAGCTCAAGGGGCCGTCCTTGGCGACGATCCGCCGTTCGGCCGCGAGCACCGTCACCGGCCGCTCCTTCGCCATCGGATAGAGGGTGGTGCCGACGATCGGGCGCTTGCCCTCGCCCACCGCCGCGCGGCGCTTCGCTGCCTCCGCGCCGATGCGCGCCTGGAGCTTGCCGGCGGCGAGGCTTTCCATGATGCCGCCGTCGGCCTCGATCACCTGGAATTCGCGCCAGGCAGCTTCACAGAGCGCATCCGTGAGCGCCTCGACGCTGCCGGAGCCGGCCATCGGGTCGGCGACGAAGCCGACATGGCTCTCGTCGGCGAGGATGAGCTGCGTGTTGCGCGCGATGCGGCGGGCGAACGCATCGGGCAGGCCGTGCGCGATGGTATAGGGCAGGATCGAGACGGAATCGGCCCCGCCCGCGACCGCTGCGAAACAGGCGATGGTGGTGCGCAGGATGTTGGTCTCGGGGTCCTTGTGCGTCATCATCCGGTAGGAGGTCTCGGCGTGGATGACGGCCGGCGACGGGTCGATGCGGCAGACCTCCTGCAGGCGCAACCAAAGCTTGCGCAGGGCGCGGAATTTTGCGGTGACGAGAAGCTGGTCCTGGTCGGCAGAGAGCACGAAGCCGACATGCGGGGCGGCATAGACGAGCGGCTGGCGCGCATCCTCGAACATGCGCAGATGCGCGGCCGCCGTGGCGAGCGCAGCGCCCAGCTCCTGCGCCTCGGTGGCGCCGGCATTGTGGTAGACGCGGCCGTCGGCCTCGACGAGCACGCCCGGCACGCCGAGCGCGAAGAAATGCGCCAGCGACTGCGGCAGCGACGCGCGCATCGCCTCGATCGACATGCGCAGCCGCCCCGTGCCGGCGAACAGCGCGGCGGGATCGATGCCGAAGGCGAGCTTGAGCCGCGACATGTCCCGGCGCTTGGAAACGATGGCGTGGACAAGCCAGTCGACCGCGGCGCGGCTGGCCGGGTGGACGTCGATGCGGACATGCGTGTCGGCGAAGGAGATGCCGTCGAGCGCCTGCGACAAGGCCTCGCCGGTGGCAGGAAGACCGTAGCCGAACGCGTTCGGCGCGCCTTCGAAGACGAGGGAGAGCCCGGTCGCGCCGCCGGCAAGATCCTCGCGCACCTGCGCATTGGCGCGGGCGGGGTCGGGATCGTCGACGCGCTGGATCACCTGCCAGGGACGCTCGACCTGGGCGCGCACGACATGCGCTGCCCCGGCGCGGCGTTCCGACAGCGGCTCGATGCGGATCCCGTCGTCGGTGGACGAGACCAGCGCATCGTCGAAGTCGGCCTCGCCGATCGCCTTGCGGGCGAGCTTCAGCCACTCCTCGCGGCCGGCCTTCGGGAACGTCGTGGTCGTCAGAAGCGATTCGTCCATGAACTCTCCGGCGATCTTCCTGCATCCCCTCCCCGGCGAAGGGTAGGGGCAGGGGAAAGCCGCCGCAATGTAAAAGTCACGATCGCGCTCCCCCGCTGATGCGCCAGCAGATATGCGGAACAGCCGGCCTTATGCAACCATCCTTTCGGCAAATTCGCCGCACAGCCATTGTGGGGCGGACAGGCGGTAATTATACCGGGCGGTTGTGGCGATGCCGCCGCGCCGAGACCAGAATTCGCACTGCGGAGAAAAGACCCGATGTGGGAAAAGCAGGATCAGACGATCTTCCTGGGCGCGAGCCGCACGCCTGCCAACGACTACCAGAAGGCGGAAGACCTGCTGCTGAAATATGGCAACCGGCACGGCATCGTCACCGGCGCGACGGGCACGGGCAAGACGGTGACGCTGCAGATCCTCGCCGAGGGCTTCTCCAATGCCGGCGTTCCGGTATTCGCCGCCGACGTCAAGGGCGACCTCTCCGGCGTCGCGGCGATGGGCGAGGCGAAGGACTTCCTCGTCAAGCGCGCCGCCGACGTGAAGCTCGATCCGTATGATTTCCAGGAGTTCCCGGTGATCTTCTGGGACCTGTTCGGCGAACAGGGCCACCCGATCCGCGCCACCGTGTCGGAGATGGGACCGCTGCTTCTGTCGCGGCTGATGAACCTGACGGATGCGCAGGAAGGCGTCGTCAACATCGCCTTCAAGCTTGCCGACGAGGAAGGCATGCTTTTGCTCGACCTCAAGGACCTGCAGGCGATGCTGGCCAACATGGCGGAGCGGGCGGCCGAGATCGGCGCGCGCTACGGCAATGTCACCCGCCAGTCGGTCGGCGCCATCCAGCGCAACCTTCTGGTGCTGGAACAGCAGGGCGCGGCGAACTTCTTCGGCGAGCCGGCGCTGAAGATCGCGGACCTGATGCGCAAGACACCCGATGGACGCGGCGCGATCAATGTGCTGGCGGCCGACAAGCTGATGAACAATCCGCGCCTCTACGCCACCTTCCTGCTGTGGCTGATGTCGGAGCTGTTCGAGGAGTTGCCCGAGGTGGGCGACCCGGACAAGCCCAAGCTCGTCTTCTTCTTCGACGAGGCGCATCTTCTGTTCAACGACGCGCCTAGGGCACTGGTCGAGCGCGTCGAGCAGGTGGTGCGCCTGATCCGCTCGAAAGGCGTCGGCGTCTATTTCGTGACGCAGAACCCGCTCGACGTGCCGGAGACGGTGCTGGCGCAGCTGGGCAACCGCATTCAGCACGCTCTGCGCGCCTATACGCCGCGCGAGCAGAAGGCGGTGAAGACGGCCGCCGACACGTTCCGGCCGAACCCGGACTTCGACTGCGCCCAGGCGATTACCCAGCTCGGCACCGGCGAGGCGCTGGTCTCGACGCTGGAGGAGAAGGGCATTCCGTCCATGGTGCAGCGGACGCTGATCCGCCCGCCGGCTTCGCGGCTTGGGCCCATCTCGCCCGAGGAACGCAAGAAGGTGATCGCCGACAGCCCGGTCGCCGGGCAGTACGACGAGACGATCGACCGCGAGTCCGCCTTCGAGATCCTGCAGAAGCGCGCCAGCCAAGCACAGGAGGCCGAGGCGAAGGCGCGCGAGCAGGAGGAATTGGCCGAGCCGCAGGGAAGGTCGCGCTGGACACTGCCGGATTTCGGCGGCGGCGACAGCGGCGGTTCTCCTCAGCCACGCGGCCGCACCCCCTCCGCCCCGCGCCCGCGCACGTCGAACCGCCAGTCGGTAACGGAAGCCGCGATCAAATCGGTCGTCCGCTCGGTAGGGTCGTCGGTCGGGCGGGCGATCGTCCGTGGGGTGCTGGGGAGTTTGAAGAAGGGATTCTGAGGAGGCGAGGGGCGGAGAGCCGCGTCTGGGGACCGTCTCGCGGGCTGCCTCGACGTGACGAAGCGCACACAACGCTGTCTGACGGAGTCCACTCATTTTTTCAACGCGGCTCACCTAGAGAAGCCACGGCACTTCCAGATCGTCCTTTGCTATCTTTGCAAACTACGGAGTGGTTATTCTCGAACCACCCCGCAGTTGTTCCGGCGCCGCCAAGATCCTCACATCGTCTGATCTCATGCGCGCAACAGGCCTATTGCAACAGGAACAGCACCGCGCTTGTCACCAGACTGCTGACCAGGAAATAGGGCGCGTTTACCATCGTGTAGGTGAACGGTCTGGGGAAGTTGGGATTGATCGCGATGGTCATGCACATCGCCAGGAGATAACCGACACCAATCACCAGCCCGAGCGCGAGGGCATCGGTGAGCGAGACAATGCCGATCATGCGCATGATCGCGGCCGTCGTGACGATCATAACGACATTGCACACGAAGGGGCCAAGGATGGTCAGCATGTCCAGCTTGGCGGCCGGCATGGCCTCTCGTCCCAGCGCTATCGCATAATATTTGGGTACCAGAGCGCCGAAATAGACGCCTCCGAACACGAAGCCGAACGCGGCCGCCGCAAGAACGCCCCAGAGACTGATCTGGGCAAATGCACTGAAAACCATGGTTCACTCTCTCGCTAAAGTCTCATCGGGGGACGCTCAGTGGGCGTTGGCGCTTTGCACGTCGACGATCCAGGTGATGCCGAACCTGTTCTTGAGCATGCCGTAGAGCGGGAACCAGCCGGCGGGCGCAAGCTCTCGCAGAATCTCGCCGTCAACCTTGAGCTTGTCCCCTCTTCGCCCTCTGGCTTGGTAAAATCGATGAAACGGGTATAGATGCGTCCAA
This sequence comes from Mesorhizobium australicum, assembly GCF_900177325.1. NCBI lineage: Bacteria > Pseudomonadati > Pseudomonadota > Alphaproteobacteria > Hyphomicrobiales > Phyllobacteriaceae > Mesorhizobium > Mesorhizobium australicum. Next base: position 2,180,985 of record NZ_FXBL01000004.1, read on the forward strand.
CTGACACTTCACGGCAGTTGGACGATGAGCGGACCCGATCGATTGCTGCGCCTGCTGCAGCTGATGCGCGTCATGGCGCCACCGATCACGGCGAACCGCCTGGCGGTCGAGCGCGGCGTGTCCGTCCGATCGATCTACCGCGATATCGAGCTGTTGCGGCTGTCGGGTGCCCAGATTGAGGGAGAACGCGGCTATGGCTATCGTCTGATCGAGGACTATGCCCTGCCGCCGCAAACCTTCGATCGTCTGGAAATAGAGGCGATTGCGGTGGGGCTGGGGGAAGTGCGCCAGATGGGCGACCCGGACCTGGCACGTGCCGCCGAGGCTGTACTCGCCAAGGTTGCCGCGACCTTGCCGGACGATCGCGAGCAGCAATTGCTGCATTCAATATCCCATGTTTATCGGCCAAGTGGTCGCTACGGCTCGCTTCCGCATCTGAACGCGATACGGCAGGCGTGCTGGGGAGAACAGGAGATCGAGATCGGCTATCGCGATCAAGCGGGCACCGCCAGCCGGCGCATCATTCGCCCCCTTGCCATCGTGTATAACGACCACGTCTTGACTGTTCTGGCCTGGTGCCGCCTGCGTGATGATTTCCGGATGTTCAGGATCGACCGGGTCGACGGCGTTTCAAGCAAAGGAACCAGTTTTCGTCCACGGCGGGCGAGTTTGTTGCGCGAATATCTGGCAAAACTCAGCGCAAAGGCGAACGAAAAGTAGGCAGCTTTCGGGACAGTCTCCGCCACTGCTCTTTGACCGCAATGGCGTCGGAAGTTGCCGTCGATCGCGATCGTGCGGGGATATTGGGGAGTTTGAAGAAGGGGTTTTGAGGGGGGGAGACTATATTTCTAGACCACCTCGCCACCTCAGGAACAGGAGCCAATATGGCTCGACGCGCGATAGCCAAATGGCTATCGCGCATTTGCCAGCCCCTCGCTTATTTCATCAAAGGGCACGCGCTCTGGCTTGCCGGCCGCCAGAGGTCTTCAGCTGGAATCACGCTGCCAACCGTGTAGTAATCGTAGGGCTCCTTAACATCGTTGGGCGCCTTGACGGTTACTGAGTACATCGGGCGCATCACCTGCCCATCCGCACGAATCTTGACATTGCTCATCTCGAAGTCGTTGACCGGCATCTCGTGCATCTTGGCCACCACGGCTTCGCCTTCGTCCGTGCCCGCTTCCTTGACTGCCTTCAGGTAGTGGGTAATTGCGCTGTAAAAGCCGGCCATCGTTTCATTGGGGACGCGATCACGGAAGCGCTTCTTGAACCGCTCCGCGAAGGCGCGTGTCTGATCGTTCATTCCCCAGTAGAACGGTGTAACCAAGCTCATCCCTTGAGCAGCCTCGATTCCGATGCCGTGGGTCTGGTTGATCTGAAGGCCGAGCGCGACGACTTTCTGCCCACCGGCCTGTATCCCGAATTCCTGAGACTGCTTCATGGCATTCGCGAAGTCCGAGCCGGCATTTGCGAGAACGATGACTTTCGCGCCGCTCGCCTGCGCCTGCAGCAGGTATGATGAGAGATCGTTGGTGTTCAGCGGATGCAAAACCGATCCGACGACCTTTCCGCCAGCCTCTTCGATGAACTTCGTGGCATCGGCCTGGGACTGTTTGCCGAAAGTATAATCGACGGTGACGAAGTAGTAGGTATCGTTCCCGTCGGCCACCATGGACCTAATGATGCCCCTGGCCAGCGCATAGGTGTCCAGCACCCATTGGGTCGACATCGCCGTGCAGTTTTCATTCGTGAGGCCAGAGGATGCGGGACCGGCGATCAGATATGGCTTCTTGTTATCCGTCGTGATCTTCTGGATCGCGATTGCGATCGACGACAACGATCCGCCCGCGATCACATCCACGCCGTCCTTGTCGATCCATCGCTGAACAATGGAAGCACCGATGTCGGGTTTGCTTTGATCGTCGGCCACCACCAACTCGATTTTCTTGCCGTCTATCTCGCCTCCGAAATCCTCGATCGCCATCCGCGCCGCTTCCACGGAACCCGGCCCTCCGGTGTCGGAATAGATGCCCGACTGGTCGTTTATGAGGCCGATCCTGATGACGTTGTCGGAGAACGGGTCAGCGGCCCGCGTCGGTATCGTGACGGTGAGCGACGCCGCCAGGATAGGCAGGCCGTAGAGTAGTGATTGGGTCTTGCGTGACATAAATTCCTCCCGACGGGGCATGCCCCCTATAGTATTCCGCCGACATACCCATGCATCGGCACGAGATCATTCGGCCGAACAAGGCTACGACCGGGAGTCTTGACGAAGAAGGGGTGGGGACCGTTTCACGGATATGAAACACGCGGTAGCCAGCGGGTTTCCGGATTTACGGCGATAGCGAAATTCCGGCCTCGCCGCGCTGGAGCCAGCGTTCCACATATACATGAATATGGTATGCCCTCAGAGCGGCTCGCCGCTTGACGTTGCAGTCTCGGCCAGCCGAACGGATTCGAACAGAGCCTCGAGATACGCATCGTAATTGGCGCGCATGCGCTCAAGGGCGCCCCCGAGCGAAAGCGCGACCGGCTGGTTATGGACAGAAATCTTGAGGAGCGCTGCCAAGGTGGCACCGCCGAGAAACGGAACGTTCTCGACGTAGCAGAATCCGTTGCGCCGGATTTCGCTCACGCGTTTCAGGATGAAGTCGACATCCACGCGCATGCTTTTCTCCGCGACCAAGTTTGCTCGCCGAACATAATTGTCCACCTGCTTGTCGGGCATGGTGGAGAGGAGCGTCCAGCCGATGCCCGAGTGGGTGAGGAGGCGCTGGCTTCCGGTGTCTATCACGAAGCGCAGTGCATGGACTGAGTGCAAATTCATGATGTACTGAACGTACAAATCGTTCTTCATGTTGATGCCGACGCCTTCGCCGGTGCGTGAATGAAGAAACTTCATCGCCTCGACAGCCGAATTGGATGGGAAGAACGCGTCGGGTATCCATTCCGTGATCGAGAAGAACCGGGGGGTCGGGAAATAGGTCCGTGAATGCCTGTCGAAGTTGAGATACCCCATGTTGACCAGCGTCTTCAGCAGGACCGTGGTGCTTGAATGAGGGTAGCCCAGTTCAAGAGCTATCTCCGTCATCGCCAGGTTTTTCCGATGCCGATCGAACAGTTCGAAAATCTGAATGACACGAGTAGCCGATTTGACCTGGATCTGGGACAGTCGTGCCTCCTGCATGTGCGGCGCGTGTCGGAGATCGCCCGACGGCGCGGTCATACCTGCCACCACACAGAGCAACTGGTCAACGCATAGGCGGATTGGGGAGCTGATTTGAGGGCGCGGAGACTTCGCCCCTTCAGTCAGGGGCGCACCAAACTGGTTCGACATGGTTGCCGAAGGTCGCACGCTGCGATGGCAGTCCGAAGGCAGGCGGCGCGGCCGCCTATCGAAAGACGCTGCCAGCCGCGATGCAGATTTGGGCAGCCTGGCCGAAAAGCGCGGCCAGACTGTAGAAGCCCATCGTCTCACGCCACCCGCGGCATCTCGGTCGTCACCAGCACCGGCGCCTTTTCCGGAACACGGTCGTAGAGGTCGATGACGTCCTGATTGATCAGGCGCACGCAGCCGGACGAGACCGACTTGCCGATCGAGTCCCACTCGGGCGAACCGTGCAGGCGGAAGAGCGTGTCCTTGCCGTCCTGGAACAGATACATGGCACGTGCGCCCAGCGGGTTGTCGATGCCGCCGGGCTGGCCGCCTTCCCATTCATTCTTTCCGGGAATCTGAATGGCCTTGTATTTTGCCAGTTCGGGCCGGCGCGCGATCATCTCCTCAGGCGGGAACCAACGCGGCCAGTGCTGTTTCCACTCGACAATGGCTCGGCCAGACCATGCAAAGCCTTCCTTACCGAGACCGACGCCGTAGCGAACGGCCTGACGATCGGGCCTGACGAAATACAAGAAGTGGTTGGCGATATCGACCACAACGGTGTCGGCCGGTTCGCCGGTCGGGTCGGGGACGATCTGGCGGCGGAAGCGCGGGTCCAGGCGTTCGTAGGGAATTGCGGGCAGGACAAAGCCATCGTCGACGCGCGATGCATACATTTCAGCATCCGTGCCAAGTGGCGGCTCGGGTGGAAACTCTCTCAGCCGAGGGTCCTCCCGCATCGTGGTATCTTCCCTCGTCGCGCACCCGGCGAGCGCCAGCGCCGCGAAGGCGCCGGTGCCCAACAGGCGGCGGCGGGTAAGGGGGCGTTGAAGCTTGATCATGAAGTCAGTACGCCGGCTGATCGGGTTCGATTCCCGAATATGGTCTAACTTCGCGTGTGCGCCGTTTCAATCAGACGCTCGCCAGCCCGCTCGTCACCAGAATTGGGGACTTGTTCGGGACGCGGTCGAAGAGGTCGATGATGTCCTGGTTGAGCAGGCGCACGCAGCCGGAGGAAACCGACTTGCCGATCGACCACCATTCGGGCGAGCCGTGCAGGCGGTAGAGCGTGTCCTCGCCGTTCTGGAAGATGTAGAGCGCGCGCGCGCCGAGCGGGTTGTCGAGGCCGGGCGGCATGCCGCCATTGGCGGCGCTCCACTTGGCGAGTTCCGGCTGGCGGCCGATCATCTCGTCCGGCGGGGTCCATTTCGGCCATGCCTTCTTCCACTGGATGACAGCGCGCCCCGACCATTCGAAGCCGGCGCGGCCAAGGCCGACGCCGTAGCGGATCGCCTCGCCACCACCGCGCACCAGATAGAGGAAGTGGGCGGACGTATCGACGACGATCGTCCCCGCCGGCTCGCCGGTCGGGTCGGCAACCACCTGGCGCAGGAACTGCCGGTCCATCTTCTCGATCGGGATGGCGGGTAGGGCGAACCCGCCGTCCTCGCGCGCCGCATACATGGTCGCATAGCTGCCGAAGGACGGGTCGACGCCGAACTGCGGCCGCTGCGCGATTTCAGGCGGCGTCGTGCCGACGGTCGTGCAGCCCGACACCGCAAGTGCGGCGCCGCCGGCGATGAAGGCCCGGCGGCTGAGATTGGGGGAGGAGGCGAATGTCATGATATCCCGAAGCCCTTGTTTGTCTTGGCGCAACGCCGGCCCTCCCCTCCGGTTGCAGCGCGAAAGCTTTAGGCTTGGTAAATCCGGCGTGAAGGTGAGCAAACCTTGACGAAGATGTGACCGGGCAGACGCTGTTGCGTGAACGTCACAGCGAGCGGGCGGCGAGGCCTTCGAGCGAGGTCAGGATCAGGTCGGGCGCGAAGTCGGGATATTCGTCCGGCTGGCCGGTGCGGTTGACCCAGACGGTGCGGAAACCGAATTTCTTCGCACCCGCCGCGTCCCACCGGTTTGACGACTGGAACGAGATCTTGTCCGGATAGAGCCGCCAGGCGGTGGTGACGAGATCGTAGACCGAGGGATCCGTCTTGAAGCGCCGCACCTGGTCGACAGAGAAGATGTCGTCGATGACGAGATCCAGACCCGCCGATCTGACGGCCGCCTCCAGCATGGACGGCGAGCCGTTGGACAGGATGGCGACACGGCCGCCATGCGCCTTCAGCTCCTTCAGCACGGCAGGAATCTCGGGATAGCAGTCGAGGTTCCAGTAGGCATCGAGCAGCGAGGCACGGAACGCGGGATCGACGCTCGGCACCTTGAGGAGCGCGAAGTCGAGCGCCTGCTCGGTGAGCTGCCAGAAATCGAGATAGGCCCCCATCAGCGTGCGGGTCCAGGAGTATTCGAGCTGCTTGGCGCGCCAGATCTCGGAGAGGAGCTGGCCGTCGGGACCGATCTTCGCCGCATGTCGCCTGACCGCGGCATGGACGTCGAACAAGGTGCCATAGGCGTCGAAGACGAAGGCGGAATAGGAGGAGGGGCGCGGCTGCATCGACGCAGAGTCTGAATCCATGCAGCCCGGCGGGTCAAGCCTTGGATGATCCGAAGACCCGCGGTTTGGACCAAGAATGCCTGCCGACAGGCATTTGACGTTGGCATTTCGCGGGAATTGACTAGAAAGACCGCAGTCGATGATGATCCGCAGGCTTTCCCGATGACCCTCGCCACTCCCGCCCCGTCGCTCACCTGGACCTATGTCGATGGCGACTGGCACGAAGGCAATGTCGCGCTGCTCGGTCCGCGCAGCCATGCGATGTGGCTTGCCTCTTCCGTATTCGACGGCGCGCGCTGGTTTGAGAATGTGTCGCCGGACCTCGATCTGCATTGCCAGCGCGTGAACAGGTCGGCGACGGCGCTCGGGCTCGCCCCGCTCATGTCGGCCGAGGAGATCGAAGGCCTGACCTACGATGGATTGAAGAAGTTCGACGGCAAGACGGCCGTCTACATCCGCCCGATGTATTGGGCCGAAGACGGCGGCTACATGGGTGTGTCGGCCGATCCCGCGACGACAAGGTTCTGCCTGTGCCTCTACGAATCGCCGATGATTCCGTCGTCGGGCTTCTCGGTGACCGTCTCTCCGTTCCGCCGCCCGAGCCTCGAAACGATGCCGACCAATGCCAAGGCGGGCTGCCTCTATCCGAACAACGGCCGGGCGATCCTGGAAGCGAAGTCGCGCGGCTTCGACAATGCGCTGGTGCTGGACATGCTGGGCAACGTTGCCGAGACGGCGTCGTCGAACGTGTTCATGGTGAAGGACGGCGTGGCGTTCACGCCCGTTGCCAACGGATCCTTCCTGTCGGGCATCACCCGCTTCCGCACCATTTCGCTTCTGGCCGAGGCCGGCATCCAGACCGTGGAGAAGGTGCTGACCGTGCGCGATTTCATGGATGCGGACGAGGTCTTCTCGACTGGCAACCACTCGAAGGTCGTGCCCGTGACGCGTATCGAAGATCGCCACCTGCAGGCCGGGCCGGTCGCCAAGAAGGCCCGCGAGCTCTACTGGGACTTCGCGCATTCCGCCTGAACCGGGGGAAGCTATTCCACCCACAAACGTGAATCTGGTGACGGCCGCCGTTCCCTTCCGCCACCTGACGTCCTAGATAGGGAACGAAGCCGCCGGAGCGGGATTGCCATAGGGATCCCGCGTCGCGCGCAGTTTCATTTCAAACAGGAGATTGAGCCATGGCTTTCGAATTGCCCCCGCTGCCCTACGACTACGAGGCGCTGCAGCCCTTCATGTCGAAGGAGACGCTCGAATATCATCACGACAAGCACCACAAGGCCTATGTCGACAACGGCAACAAGCTGGCCGCCGAGGCCGGCATGGAAGGCAAGTCGGTCGAGGAAGTGGTGAAGGCGTCGTTCGGCAAGAATGCCGGCCTCTTCAACAATGCCGCCCAGCACTACAACCACATCCACTTCTGGAAGTGGATGAAGAAAGGCGGCGGCGGCAACAAGCTGCCGGCCAAGCTGCAGAAGGCGGTCGACAGCGACCTCGGTGGCTACGACAAGTTCAAGGCCGACTTCATCGCCGCCGGCACGACGCAGTTCGGCTCCGGCTGGGCCTGGGTATCGGTGAAGGACGGCAAGCTCGAGATCTCCAAGACCCCGAACGGCGAGAACCCGCTGGTCCATGGCGCTTCGCCGATCCTCGGCGTCGATGTGTGGGAGCATTCGTACTACATCGACTACCGCAACGCCCGTCCGAAATATCTCGAGGCGTTCGTCGATAGCCTGATCAACTGGGACTACGTCCTGGAGATGTACGAGAAGGCCTGATCCGGGCCGGTTCCGGAAGGGACACCGATTGGAAAGCCCCCGGCCTCGCCGGGGGCTTTTTTGTTCGCATGTGCAGCATCACGCAAGCGTGAAGCGGACCGCTCCGCCGGCTGGAAATATGCGGACTGTTGCAGCGTTGAAGGTTCGGGGACACAATCTCCGATCATAGCCAGCCTGGAGCCAGCCATATGAGATCTCTTGCACTGTCGTTTGCCATCGTCGCCGCCGCACTGACGGCGGCCCATGCCGACCCGATCGCGGACCGCAAGGCGCTGATGAAGGAGCGCGGCGGCCTCGTCGGCCAGATCGCGCCGATCGCCAAGGGCGAGCAGCCCTTCGACGCAGCCAACGTGGCGGAGGTGTTCAACGCGCTGCAGGCCAATGCCGAGAAATACGATGTCGATGCATTGTTCCCGGCCGACAGCAAGACCGGCGACACGAAGGCCTCGCCGAAGATCTGGGAGGACATGGCCGGCTTCAAGGCGCAGGCCGAGAAATACAAGGCCGACATTACGGCGGCCGCCGCCGCCAAGCCGCAGGATCTCGACGCCTTCCGCGCCGAGTTCGGCAAGGTGACGGCGAATTGCGGCGGGTGCCACCAGGCTTGGCGCCTGTAAGCCAAGGTTCTAGAAGGCACGTTCGGTCGATCGCCGCGTCGTCGCGCGGCGATCACAAAAGCTTGACTCGACGTGACGCGACAGCAGGAAAAATCCGGGCGATTTGAGGATGTTAGAGGGATTCTCCTCGATCTTCATCCAGCCCGGAGCCAGACTTAATGAAGTTCATCGTCCTGTCCGCGTCCATCCTTGCCCTCAGCGCCTCTGTCGCGCTGGCGGATCCAATCGCCGACCGCAAGGCCCAGATGAAGGCGCGCGGCGCGCTGGTGGGCGAACTGGCTCCGATCGCGCGCGGGCAGCAGCCCTACGACGCAGCCAAGGTGCTGGCGACACTGGAGGAGATGTCGAAGAATGCCGAGACGGACGTCTCCGTGTTGTGGCCGGCCGGCAGCGAAGCAGGCGACCACACCTCGTCGCTGAAGGTGTGGGAGGACCCCTCCGCCTTCGAGGCAGCGGTGGACAAATACAAGTCGGATGTCGACGCCGCGGTGGCTGCCAATCCGCAGGACATCGATGCTTTCCGGCCGCTGTTCGGTGCGATAACCTCGAACTGCGGCGCATGCCATGAGGATTTCCGGGTCAAGCGCGGCTGATCGAAGGGGAGAAGTCGATGGCGGGAACGGTTCGCAAGTTTGCCATCGGCGCAGCACTCCTCGCCGTGGCCGGCGGCGCTGCATTCTGGTTCCTGACGGTGCCAGAACGGATTCCCGAGGCGGAGATCGCAGCGCTTGCGCCCGGCGACGCCGCGCGCGGCGAACGCATCTTCTATGCAGGCGGCTGTGCGTCGTGCCATGCGGCGGCGCAGTCTGACCCCGTCCAGCCGCCCCGGCTTTCTGGCGGCTTGAGGCTCGTGACCGATTTTGGCACCTTCGTCGCGCCCAACATTTCGCAGCATCCGACCGACGGCATCGGCAACTGGTCGCTCGCGGACCTGGCGAACGCGATGCAGAAGGGTGTGTCGCCGGACGGCCGGCACTACTATCCGGCCTTCCCCTACGCCTCCTATGCCCGCATGAAGCTGGCGGACATCGCTGACCTTCATGCCTTCATGAAGACGCTGCCGGCGGTCGAGGGCAAGGCGCCGGGCAACGAACTCGGCTTCCCGTTCAACATCTCGCGCGGCATCGGCCTGTGGAAGCTGGTGAACCTGTCGCCGGCGCCGGTGCTCTCGCTGCCCGGCGCGTCGGAACAGGTGCTGGCAGGACAGTATCTGGTCGAGGGGCCGGGGCATTGCGGCGAATGCCACACGCCGCGCGACGTCACCGGCGGGATCGACAAGACGCAGTGGCTGGCGGGCGCCGCGGCGGCCGAGGGCGACGGCGTCGTGCCCAACATCACGCCGCAGAGCGCGGCCATCGGCGAGTGGTCGCCGAGCGACATCGCCGAATATCTGAAGAGCGGCTTCACGCCGGATTTCGATTCGGCGGGCGGTGCGATGGCGGCGGTGGTGAAGAACATCGGCCATCTCTCCGACGACGACCGGGCCGCGATCGCCGCCTATCTCAAGGCCGTGCCAGGCCGGGCGAACGGCTATCCGGCGCCGCGTTGATCCTCAGGCCTCGACCGGCACCGGCTGCGCGGCCTGCGGGCCGGCGGCAAGACGCACCGGCCGCTTGAGGAAGAGCACCAGCAGCGCGACAGCGAGGAAGCTGCAGAGGCTGTAGACCAACGCGGCCGAGAGCGCCCCGATGAAGGCCGGGTGCGGCCCGGCACCGGAGGCAAAGCCGCCGGTCAGGCTGGAGAAGAAGATCTGCCCGGCGATGGCGATGCCGAAGGCGCTGCCGAGCTGCTGGAACGACTGGAGCGACCCCGCGCCGGAGCCCGCATCGCGTGGCTCGACGCTCGCCAGCGCGGTCTGCATCAGCGGCGCGATAGCGGTGCCCATGCCGAGACCCGAGAGAAGCAGCGGCGCGAGGAACTGCCAGTGGTCCACCGCATCGCCCACGCTCTGCACGACGGAGCGCAGCCAGGCCATGCCGCAGAGCAGGATGAGCGCGCCGGTCGCGATGCGCTGACGGTGCCAGCGCGAGCCGATGCGGCCGTTGAGGATCGAGGCGACCAGCACGCCGACAGGGAAGGGCATGGTGGTGAGGCCGGCCATCAGCGGGGTGAAGCCAAAACCCTGCTGCAGGAAGATCGCCAGGAACAGGAATACAGCCATCGAGCCGGAGAAGAAGATCAGTACCATGCCGCCGCCGAGGACGAAATTGCCGTTGGCGAGCAGCGACGCCGGCAACAACTGGCTGAGCCCGCGGTCCGCCCGCGAACGTTCATAGAGCACGAACAGCGCCGCTCCGATAATGCCGGCCGCCAGCATGGCGAAGGTCCAGAGCGGCCAGCCGAGCGTGTGGCCCTCGATGAGCGGGAAGATGACAAGCAGGATGGAGACGACGGCGATGGCGATGCCGCCCCAGTCGTTGGTGAGGTTCGGATGCCTTTCAGTCGCTGGCACGATCGCACGGGCGGCGAGCAGCACGGCAATGCCGATCGGGATGTTGACCAGGAAGATCGGTCGCCAGTCGAGGCCGAAAAAGTCGCCGCCGATCAGCAGGCCGCCGAGCAGAGGCCCGGTGACCGAGCCGAGGCCGGCGGTGAGGCCGAAGAAGGAGAACGCGTGTGCCCTTTCCTCCGGCGGAAACATGGATTGGGCGATGGCAAGCACCTGCGGCATCATCATCGCGCCGGTGAGACCCTGCAGGATGCGCGCGCCGATCAGCACCTCGGTGGTGGGCGCGAGGCCGCAGAGCGCGGAGAAGAAGGTGAAACCGGCCACGCCGGTCATGAACATGCGCTTGCGGCCGATCTGGTCGCCGAGCCGGCCAAAGGGCAGCAGTGCGAGGGCGAAGGCCAGCACATAGGCGGCAACCACCCATTCGATCTCGGAGGAGGAAGCGCCGAGGCTCGCCTGGAGCCGGGGCAGGGCGACGTTGACGATCGAGACGTCGACCATGTTCATGAAGGCTGCGGCCAGCAAGGTGAAAAGGGCGGCCCAGCGGCGGGGATAGGCGGGAACACTCATGGGAGAACCTGTCAGAGTTCGGAGGACGGACGGCGGAAGCAGCGCTCGAGCTCGGAAAAGACCCTGTCGAGCGCTTCCGCGGATGGATTGGGCTGCTTGGTGGTCGCGATCATGCCGCCGATGATGATGGAGGCGGCGGCGGACGGGTCGAGGTCGGCGCGAAAGGAGCCGTTGGCGCGCCCGGCTTCCAGGATGGCGCGCCACTGCTGATGCCAGTAGCCGCGCATCGGCAACATGGCCGCAGCCACCGCAGGATCTCGCCGCGAGCGTTCCTGCATCTCGCCCATGACCAGATAGCGATCGGGCGTGTTGAGGAAGGTGTCGCGGAAGTCGGCGAATTCCAGCCGCATGCATTCGAGAGGCGTGAGGCCGTCGCGCGGGCGGGCCCTGTGCTGGGCGATGAAGTCGTCGCGCAGCGACTGCGCGACGAGCGTGATCAGCGCCTCCTTGGAGGGGATGTGGTAGTGCAGCGTCGCGATGTTGATACCGACCCGCTCGGCGATGTCGCGCATCCGGAGCCCCTCGAAGCCGCGCTCGGCGATCAGCCCACGCACGGCCAACGCGATTTCGGCGCGGCGGGAATCGGTGTCTCGGCGAGGAGAATCGACGTGTGCTGACATGACCATCAATCAGTTGATTGAGACGGCAATCAATCAGTTGATGGAGTAGATGTCAAGCCGGATACTTTGCGTTGCGGTTTTGTTCCCGCGATTCAGGCGATCACGATCCTGCCGCGAGTGGCCAGGACCACGCGGGACGCCCGCCAGATTCTTGAGCCGACCGGCAGGCCTGGGGGACGCGCGAACAGACAGAAAGGGAGGAAGTTTCGTGCCCCCTCCCGCCATGTTACGGACAGTTCCGGACGATCTGCGAATGTCAGATCAGCCGCACCGACATGCCGCCATCGGCGATCATCGGGCTGCCGGTGACGAAGCTCGAGCGGTCGGAGAGGAGGAAGAGAGCTACCTGCGCGATCTCCCTGGCGTCCGCCATCCGCTTTATCGGATGGAGATTCGCGATGAAATCAAGCGCATCGGGATTGCCTTCTCCGGCGATTGGCGTGATCGTACCTCCCGGCAACAGGGCGTTGATGCGGATGCCTTCCGCGGCGTGTTCCGATGCCAGTGATTGCACCAGTCCAATCAGCCCCGCCTTGGACGCCGCATAGGCCCCCATCCCCGGCAGGCCGCCGTTGCTGTAGCCGACAAAGGACGACGTGAAGACGATCGAGCCTCGTCCGCTGATCCTCATGGCGGGTATCTGCGCTTTGGCCGCGAGGAAAGCGGCCGTCAGATTGACCGACATGACGTGGTTCCAGTTGGCCAATCCCATGTCCGGGACGGGACCCATCTCCCCCATGATGCCGGCATTGTTGAATGCACCGTCCAGGTTCCCGAACTCCTTCACGGCGAGATCGACCAAGGCCTCGGCGTAGCCTTCATCCTTGACGTCGCCGGCGAGGAAGACCGCCCTGCCATTGCCCGGGTTGATTGTGCCGGCAAGGGCTTCGAGTTCGGCCGACCGGCGCGCTCCGAGGATTACATTCGCGCCTTCGTCGGCAAACAGCAGTGCCGCCGCCGCGCCAATGCCGCTGCTCGCCCCTGTGATGATGATCGATTTGTCTTTCAGTTCCATGTCGTGTCTCTCCTGAGGTTCACGTCATGGGAATACCGGCGTCACAGATACCCTCGCCACCCGTTTCCCGCCCGCGCCCTCAAGACGCGGCGATCGCTCGGAATGGCGTACGGCCATGGGGCTTCTATTGGACCCGCCGCGCAATCGGGGCGAAGGCGCTGAGGCCGAGCCACTGCGGCATCGAACGCGCCAGATGCGGGTCGCCTTCGATCTTGATCTGGCCGCTCTCGGTCTCGTTCTTGATGGTCGTCAGCCCCATCCAGACCGCGGTCATCGCGCGCAGGGAGCTCTTGACGAGAAGGTCGAGCTCATGGCCCGGGTCGAAATTGCACAGATCGACTGTGCCGCTCTCGACGACCAGCCACCATCTCTTCTGTGCCTGCGGAAGTTCCGAATACAGAAACTGTATCGTGCAACGCCTTTCCGGCAGGAGGCCGGCGTTGAGGCTGCGGCGCATGTCCCACATCAGGAGCGAAGGGTCGAGGTTCTTCAGGGTGAGGCGCGATTCCATCCAGCGCTGGGCCCAGTTGCCCAGGCCCATGATCACGGGACGCAACTCCTCGCCGGCTTCGGAAAGCCGATATTCGACCGTGCCATTGGGCTTGCGGGAGGCGACGATCACGCCCGCCTGCTGCAGCTCCTTCAGCCTTTTCGACAGCAGCGCCGGCGACATTTTCGGCACGCCGCGGCGCAGATCGGTGAAGCGGGTGCTGCCGCAGAGGAGCTCCCGGACCACCAGTGTGGTCCAGCGGCTACACAGGATCTCGGACGCCATCGAGACCGGGCAGAACTGACCGTAACTACCGCGTTCCTGCATCGACGGGCCTCCGTTGAGCCGAGACAGAATACTCCAGAAGCAAGGCGCCGGAAACAGCGAGGTTCACTTTCTGAACTGGATCGGCTGCCGGGCCGCGAGAGATCATGGAGCATCAGATCAATGGAGGTTTCCATGTCAGCTACACTCAACTTGAAGGAATACTCGGCGACGGCGATCGACGATCCCCGCGACGTGGTCGCGGTCGCCCACCGGATCGCGCCGATGCTCGCGGCGCGCGCCGACGAGGTCGATGAAACCGGCCGGTTCGTGGCCGAAAACTACGACCTCCTGAAGCAGGAAGGCCTCGTCGAGGCAGGCGTGCCGATCGAGTTGGGAGGCGGCGGCGCAGAGGTGGCTGACCTCGCAGAGATGCTCAGGGTCATGGCGCGCTCCTGCGGATCAACCGCGCTTGCCTTTGCCATGCACACCCATCAGGTCGCGATCCCCGCCTGGCGCTGGCGGCACCAGAAGGTGGCTGCGGTTGAACCGCTGCTGCGCCGGGTGGCGGCCGAGCGGCTGGTGCTTCTGTCGTCGGGCGGTTCCGACTGGATCGGCGGCTCCGGCAAGGCCGAGAAGGTGGAAGGCGGCTATCGCGTCAACGCGCGCAAGGCGTTCACCTCCGGCGCCGAGGCGGGCAGCATCCTGATGACGGGAGCCATCGTTGAGGATGAGGGCGGCAATTGCTCGGTCATCCATTTCGGCGCGCCGATGACGTCGAGCAGTGTGCGGATAGAGCAGACGTGGCGCACGCTCGGCATGCGAGGAACCGCCTCGAACGACGTTGTCATCGAGGACCTTTTCGTGCCGGACGCCAGCGTTTCGTTTTCCCGCAAGGCGGGGGAATGGCATCCGGTGTTCCAGACCATCGTCACGATCGCTTTTCCGCTGATCTATGCCGTCTATCTCGGCATTGCCGAGAGTGCGCGGGATATCGCAGTCGAGATCGCCAAGACGAAGACCGGTGCCGATGCGGCGATCGCCGGGCGTATGGATACGGAGCTTCGCGCCGCCCAGCTCGCACATCGCTGGATGCTTGACGCGGTGGCGCGCGATGCCCCGTCCGCTGATACCGTCAACGAGGTGATGATCGGCCGTACGCTCGTGGCGCGCCATGGGATCGAAGCTGTCGAACTCGCGATGGAGCTGGCAGGCGGCACCTCGTTCTACCGCAAGGCAGGCCTGGAGAGGCGGTTCCGCGACATCCAGGGCGCCCGCTTCCATCCGCTCCAGAGCGGGCCGCAGGCGCGCTATGCTGGGGCCGTGGCGCTCGGTCGCCCGACGGCGTCGATCTTCTGACGAGCAGCGGCAGGCCGCCGTTCGTCAGGCGGCGGCCTGCCTTGGCTCGCTCGGCGCGAGGCCGGCTGCGCGTTCGCAGTGCTCGACGTGTTTTTCGAGCGCGTCTTTGGACAGAACCGCGCTGATGGTGCAGATGTCGCGGTTCTGGAACTTCGGCATGCGCTGAAGCTCCTGGAGCCGCACGAGCAGGGCGCCACGGGTCATGTTCGTCTCCTTCGTTAGAGCAATGTCCGGCCGGACTGGTCTGATCCGGTCGGGCCTCCAGGCGTCGTCCCCCGCCAGTTCGAAGATCAGGCGGCTTTCTTCTCCACCTTCTTCTCGGCATGGAGAGGAATCTCGATGTCGACTTCGAGGGTAGAGACGTTGTCGCCGCGCTCCATCGTGACGCTCACCTTCTCGGGATCGATCGTCACGTGCTTGGCGACGACGGCGAGGATCTCCTCGCGCAGGATCGTCACGAGGTCGGACTGGCCGCCGATATGGACCCGCTCATGCGCCAGCAGGATCTGCAGGCGCTCGCGCGCTGCCGGCGCAGAGCCCTTGCGGTTGAAGAACGTGAACAGGCTCATGCCGCCCTCCTTCCGAACATCTTTGCGAGGATGCTGCGCTTCTCGCCCGGGATGGTGACCGGGATCGTCTCGCCGGCGAGGCGGCGGGCCGCCTGCGCATAGGCCATGGCAGGGGCGCTGCGGGCATCGGCCAACGTGACCGGCGTGCCGAGGTTGGAGGCGCGCAGCACGTCCATGCTCTCCGGGATGATGCCGATTAGCGGGATCGAGAGGATCTCGAGCACGTCGTCGACCTTCAGCATGTCGCCGCGGGCGGCCCGGGCGGGGTCGTAGCGGGTGAGAAGAAGGTGCTTCTCCATCCGCTCGCCATTCTCGGCCTTGAGCGTCTTGGAATCGAGCAAGCCGATGATGCGGTCGGAATCGCGCACCGACGAGACTTCCGGATTGGTGACGATGACGGCGGCATCCGCGTGGCGCATGGCGAGCGTCGCGCCGCGCTCGATGCCGGCCGGACTGTCGCAGATGATCCAGTCGAAGTGCTTCTTCAGCGTCTCCATGACGGTGGCGACGCCCTCGGCGGTGAGCGCGTCCTTGTCGCGGGTCTGGGAGGCGGGCAGCAGGAACAGCGTCTCGACCCGCTTGTCGCGGATCAGCGCCTGGGGAAGTTTGGCGTCACCCTGGACGACGTTGACGAGGTCGTAGACCACGCGGCGCTCGGCGCCCATCACCAAGTCGAGATTGCGCAGGCCGACGTCGAAGTCGATGACGACCGTCTTGTCGCCGCGCTGCGCGAGCGCGGCTCCCAGCGCCGCCGTCGACGTCGTCTTGCCGACGCCGCCTTTACCCGATGTGACCACGATAACCTTTGCCATACGTCTCTCCTGTCCCCCTGGTCCTGCCGTCTCAGTTCAGTGTTTCCGCCATGATGGCGTCGCCTTCGAGCCAGAACTGCACGGCCTGGCCGCGCAGCTTCCTGTCCATGTCCTCGGCCGTCTTGTAGAGGCCGTCGATCGCCAGAAGCTCGGCCTCGAGCTTGCGGCAGAAGATGCGCGCCGAGACGTTGCCGACCGTGCCGGCGAGCGCGCGTCCGCGCAGCGTGCCGTAGACGTGGATCGAACCGCCGGCGACGACCTCGGCGCCCGAGGCGACCGAGCCGATGATGGTGACGTCGCCCTCAGGGAAGACGACCGATTGGCCGGAGCGCACCGGCTCGCGGATGATGATGGAAGGCACGGAGCGGGCGGGCCGTATGTCGATCTGGGGCGAGGGCGCTGCGGCCGGCTCTTCGGCCTGCGCCTCACTGGCGGCTTCCTCGGAGGGGGCCTCGAAGTCGGGGCCCGGGCGGCCGCCCTTCATGGCGGGTGGCATGCCGGGGCCGATGAGCGACGGGCGCGCGCCCTCGATGCCCATGATCCAGACATTGCGCTTGCCGAGCTCGGCGATCAGCTCGGCGAGGCCGGCCTTGGTGATGTCGACGTTCTCCAGGTCGAGTACGACGGGCCGGTTGAGGAAGAAGCCGGCGGAGCGCGATGCAAGATCGTCGAGCCGCGCAAGCCAGTCTTCTATCGGGAGTTCCGGGGAGAGCGTGAGAGCCAGGAAGGACCGGCCCTTGAGGCGGATTGGACGGTTGTCTGTTAGCGATTCGGTCATCTTGGTTAACGCTCTGTTGCGTCGACCAAGTATGGGGCTGATGGTTAATCAAAAGTTAACGGCGGATGCCAGCGCGCGGCCTCTCGCCGAGCGGTGGAATCCCATAAACGATTGAAGTGAAAGGAAAATCTTGACGCACCGCCGTTTTGCGGCGCGTCGGCCAATCGTTAAAATTTCCTGGTCGGCCAGACGAGCGCCGGAATGACGCGGAAGCGTCTCCGGGCGCCCAACGGAAGGGTCAAGATGAGGGCGGCACGTGGTCTTTGCCGGTCACCTTCAGCGCGAAGGCATAGGTGTAGGCGATCTCCTCCAGGCGACTGAAACGGCCCGACGCGCCGGCATGCCCGGCGTCCATGTTGATGCGGAAGAGGGCGGGATTCTTCGACGTCGAGCGCTCGCGCAGCCGGGCCACCCACTTCGCCGGCTCCCAATAGGTGACGCGCGGGTCGGTGAGGCCGGCGACCGCCAGGATCGGCGGATAGGGCAGGGCGGCGACATTGTCATACGGGCTGTAGGCGGCGATGGTGCGGTAGTTCGCCTCCGAGACGATCGGATTGCCCCATTCGGGCCATTCAGGCGGCGTCAGCGGCAGCGTGTCGTCGAGCATCGTCGTCAGCACGTCGACGAAGGGCACTTCGGCGACGATGGCACCGAAGGCGTCGGGCGCCATGTTGGAGACCGCGCCCATCAGCATGCCGCCGGCCGAGCCGCCCTGCGCGACGATGCGGTCGTGCGAGGTGAATTTCTCTGCCACGAGATGGCGAGCGGCGGCGATGAAGTCGGTGAAGGTGTTGAGCTTCTTCTCGCGCTTGCCGTCCTCGTACCAGCCATAGCCCTTGTCCTTGCCGCCGCGGATATGGGCGATGGCGTAGACGAAGCCGCGGTCGACCAGAGACAGGCAGTTGGTGTTGAAGCCGGCCGGGATGGTGATGCCGTAGGAGCCGTAGCCGTAGAGCAAGAGCGGCGCGGTGCCGTCGAGCTTGGTGTCGCGGTGGTAGAGCAGCGAAACAGGCACCGTCTCGCCGTCGGCCGCAGGCGCCATGACGCGGCGGGTGACGTAGTGGTCCGGATCGTGGCCGGAGGGCACTTCCTGTGTCTTGAGCAGGACACGCTCGCGCGAGCGCATGTCATAGTCGAACACCTGCGTCGGCGTGGTCATCGAGGAATAGGAGAAGCGGATCACGGTCGTGTCGTATTCGGCGGAGCCGCCGAGGCCAAGCGAATAGGCCTCCTCGTCGAAGGCGATCATGTGCTCCGCGCCGGAGGCGCGCTCGCGCACGACGATGCGGGGCAGCCCGTCCTTGCGCTCCAGCCGCACCAGGAAGTGTTGGAAGCCCATGACGGAGAGGATCAGGCGGCCGGGCTCGTGCGGGACGACCTCGCGCCAGTTCGTGCGCGACGGGTCGGTGGCGGGCGCCGACATGATCTTGAAGTCCTTGGCGCCGTCGGCATTGGTGAGGATGAAGAACTCCTCGCCGCCTTCCTCGACCTCGTATTGCAGGCCGGGTTCGCGCGGGGCGACGATCTTCGGCCCGGCGGACGGGTCGTTCGCCGGCAGGATGCGGTATTCGGTCGTCTCGTGATCGTTGATGACGACGAAGATCCAGTCGTTGTTGCGCGCGCCGCCGACATTCATGAACATGCCGGAATCGGTTTCCTCATAGACCAGCCGGTCGGCTGCCGCATCGGTGCCGAGGCGGTGGTAGAACAGCTTCGAGGGGCGGTGGCTGGCGTCGAGCCGGGCGTAGAAGAAGCCGTCGCCCGACGCATCCCACACGCCGCCGCCGCCGGTGTCGGCGACCGTGTCGGCAAGGTCGGCGCGCGTATCGAGGTCGCGGACGCGCAGCGTGTAGAACTCGGAGCCCTTGTCGTCGACGCCCCACAGAAGCTTGCGGTGGTCGAAGGAATGGTCGACGCCGCCGATGCGGAAGTAGGCCTTGGACCCGGCTTCGAGGTCGCCATCGAGATAGATGTCCTCCGGCCCGCCGTCGCGAGGCGTGCGGAAGAAGCGCGGCTGCTCGCCGCCCTTCTTGTAGGACGAGCCGTAGGCATAGGGACCGTCCTTCATCGGCACGGAGGAATCGTCCTCCTTGATGCGGCCCTTCATCTCGGCAAACAGGACCTTCCGCAGTTCCGCCGTGTCGGCCATCAGCGCGGTCTGGTAGGCGTTCTCATCCTCCAGGTGCCTGCGGATCGCGGGATCGAGCACGGCCGGGTCCTTGAACACCTCCTGCCAGTTGTCGGCGCGCAGCCAGGCGAATTCGTCGACCCGGGTGATGCCGTGGCGGGTGTCCTCGACGGGGCGGCGCTCGGTGGCCGGGGCGGGCAGGTCCGGAAAGGGGCTCTTCGTCATCAGGCGGTCTTTCGCTGTTGAATGCGGAATGAACGGAGGGATCAGGAGGGGTTCAAGTAACAGAAATTAGTTCTGACGGCATGGGCGCGAAACAACCGGCACCGATACAGCCCGAAACATGGAGGACAACATCATGAAGCGCACTCTGCTCGCCGCATCTCTCTTCTTTGCCGTCGCCGCAGCCGCAGGCGATGGCCGCGCCGCCGCCTTCTCGGCCTGGCAGGTGACCGACGTCTCCTGGGGCGATACCCTCAACGTCCGCAAGTATCCAGCCAGCTATTCGCAGAAGCAGTCGGCCTATCCCAACGGAACCGTGCTGCAGATGACCGGCCGCTGCACCGACGGACTGAACCTGTTCGACATTTCCGGCAAGTCGGAATGGGCGCAGAAGCAGGCCGTGCGCTACCGCTGGTGCGAGGTCTGGCACGACCCGAAAAACGATGGCGACTTCACCACCGGCTGGGTCTACGGCAAATACATCCGCCCGTACTGACGGCCGAAACGCGCTCTCGCGCTGAAACGCAAAGCGCCCGGAAGGCCAGCACCTTCCGGGCGTTTTTCGCATACATAACCCAAGAATCTGGTGTAGATTCGGGGCAGTTTCACCAACTACCCGCCATGATTCCGAATGAAACCACAGGTTTGCATTTTGTTAACGAATGTTTCCAGCTGACTTGCACGACTTGTTCATTCTGGCGGTCTCAACGCGTGGAAGTTGTGAAAGCGACTTCACAGATCAATCTGATCTGGACTGACCTGGAAGACTCTCGTGAGAAATTCGATTTCGTAATTGACTTATACTGTCGCTCACTCCATTTGTTGCGCGGGGATTGCGAATCGAAGGGCAATCTGTTCCGCGTCGCTGCAATCCCGGCGGATACAGACCAAGCCCAAAATCATCCTGACGTACTAGCCAAGGGGCACTGCAATGGACATCAACGAAAGCAGCCTAAGGAGCGGCGATACGCTGATCGAACTCACGGCGGACGTTGTCGCCGCCTATGTGAGCAACAATCCTGTTCCCGTTTCCGAGCTTGCGAATCTGATTGCGGACGTTCACGCCGCGCTCGGGCGCGTCGGCGGGACCGTCGAAGCGCCGCCGGCCGAGAAGCAGAAGCCGGCCGTCAACCCGAAGAAGTCGATCCACGACGAGTATCTGGTCTGCCTGGAAGACGGCAAGAAGTTCAAGTCGCTGAAGCGTCACCTGATGACCCACTACGGCCTGACGCCGGACGCCTATCGCGAGAAGTGGGGTCTCGATCCGAGCTACCCGATGGTTGCGCCGAACTACGCCGCCGCGCGCTCGCAGCTGGCGAAGAAGATGGGGCTCGGCCGCAAGCGTAAATAAGAGACTGCTTGGAGATTTTACTCTGGCGGCCATCTGATGGGGTTTTCTGTGCTTCCGGTGCCCACGGACCCAAATGTCCGCCGCGCTCCGGTTATCGAAACCACCGCCAGTTGACTCGCCAGAGCGAATTTCGAAACAGTATCTAAATTCGCGAATTCGGGCATCGGGCTGCCCGAGGACGTTCAACCCGCTCGCAGCCAATGCTGCGGGCGGGTTTGTTTTTGGCGAGTGGTCTCCCGCTGTGAACCCGCCTCGTCCGGCAGCGGTTCGTGCGCGGCCAGCCGGTCGAGCGCCTGCTTGAGCGCGATGTGGCGGTTGAGATCGTAGCTCCAATGCCGGCGCATCCCCTTGAGTCGCTCGCGCTCGATGAGCCGGGTGATGCGCGCCGCGATGCGGCGACGCTCGATACCCGTCGAGGCGAGCGCGTCTGCCAGATCGATCCCCGAGATGAGGAAGAAGGCGGCCGTCTGCCGCGCCTGTCGTTCGAACTCGTCCTTCTGCTGCCGGAACTGTAACGCGCAAGATCACATGGCTTTTGCCGGGAACATCCGGGAATAGGCGGGAAGGACCGAAAAAAGGCGGAAACGCAAGGGGTTGCGAGGTCTCGGCCGGCAAATGGCCGGATCACAGGCGCGCAAGTTCAAATGGCACTGGAAGGCGCTTTGAACGAGAGGCGCGCAAGATCAAATGGCGCCGCCCGCCCACCTCACGCGACCTTCGATGATCAGTTCGGGCTGCTCGGCGAGCGGAACCTCTTCGGTGTCGTAGGCCGGGTTGTCGCTCTTCAGCAGCAGGATGCCGTCGCGCCGCATCTGGACGCGCTTGACCTTCAGCAGGCCGGCGAAGACCAGGACATAGATGCCGTCCTGCCGGACGTCGCGGATCGCGGTGTCGACGAGCATCATGTCGCCGTGCGCGATCGTCGGATACATCGAATCGCCGTCGCAGATCAGAATGCGGGCAAAGCGGGCAGAAACGCCAAGCTGCCGCAGCCATTCCTCCCGGAAAGCCACGATGTCGGCGGGACCGAGATAATCTTCGGCAAATCCCGGGGACAGCGCTCCGGCGCCGGCCGCGGCACGGACGTCGAGCCGCGGGATCGGCACGAAGCCGTCACTGTATCCAACCACCAGTTGCGCCGGACCCGGTCGCATCGGCCCTTCGCCGGTCGCGAGCCAATCAAGGGTGACGTGCGTCAGCCGCGCAATCTCGACGAGCTTCTCAAGGCCGGGCATCGACCCGTCGAGGTATTTGCGAACCATATTGTCCGAAATTGCACTCCGCCTCGAAAACGCATGAGGCGATTCGCCATCTAGGGCGATTCGAAAGCGGTCAGCGAACCCGATCGGTCCCATGCTGCTAACTCTGACCGCGCGTCAGAGTTCCGCTCACACATTTGGCGAACCGAATTTGCAAGCAATAACAATCGCCTGAAGAGATTTGCACAGGAGCGCGCCTCTTTTCGAACTCTGACGCGATTTCGGGCCGCGCTGCGGTTGAAGAATTTGCATAAAAGTGCAACATTAGTGGCCACTCTTGTTGACAGTCAGCCCGAACCGTCGGCCTCCGCGAAAGGCCGGCCGATCCAGGAGCCACAATGGACACGCCTTCGAAATGGGACCGGCCCGCGATCGTCGCGGAAGTCCATCGCCGCAAGATGACACTGACGGGGATCGCGATCGACGCCGGGCTCTACCCCAGCGCCTGCCGCCAGGGTCTGCTCGGCAAGAGCCGCCCGGGCGCCGAAGCAATCGCTGCCGCGCTGGACGTGCCCTTCCGCACCCTGTTCCCCGACAGCTACTCGCGTGGCCGTCATGGCGAGAGCCAGACTAGCAGCAACGTTCGTTGCAACGGAAGTGCAAAAGCCGCGCCCAAATTAGACACCGCCGCCGCTGAACCCTGAGAGCCTCGTCAACGCCGCCCGCCGCCGTCGACTTGCCCGAGTTCAGCGCCATGACCGCCACGCCCGTTCCAGTTTCTGCCATCGACATTCCTGCCGGCCGCCGGCGTCTTGACCCAGTTTGGGTCAAGACTCTCGCCGAGCTGATGCTGACACCCGCGGATTGCGCGCCGATCGAGCTGATCAGTCGCGGCGATCGTTTCCAGCTCGTCTTCGGCAGACATCGTCTCGCGGCTGCAGAGCGCAACGGCTGGACCGAGATCCCCGCGATCGTGAAGACGTCAGCCGACTTTGCCAACGATGCGGCGATCATCCGTCGTGAGATCGTCGAGAACTTTGCCCGCCGCGATCTTTCGGCCCTCGATCGTGCCGTGGACATCGCTCGGTGGCGCGAGGCGTTCGAGGCAGTCCAAGGGGTGATCCGCAAAGGGCGTCCGGCGAAATTGTCGCAACTTGCGACAATTTCCGACGACGACATCGACCGGTTCGCCGGCAGTTTCTCGGAAGCCGCGCGCCGCGCCCTTGGCATCAACCGAGACGCAATCTCACGCGCCATGCGCATCGCAGCGATCGCGGCGGATCTGCGAGACGCGATCGCACTACACCCGATCGCCGAAAACCAATCCGAACTCCTATTGCTCGCCGCCCAAGCCCCGGAAAGGCAGCGACAGATCGTCGAACTGCTGAACCGAACGGCGCTCCCGGCCGCGAACGTGACCGATGCGATCGCCGTTCTGGACCGACTGCCGCCGCGCCTTCGCGAAGCAGCCTGGCAGGCTATCTCATCCAAGTTTTCCCGGCTCAAGGAAGCCGAGCAGGCCCGGTTCTTCGAGCTTCACGAAGCGGCCATCCGTCGCTGGCTTGCAGGGAGGAGCGGATCATGAAGCGCCCGCGACGCGACACGTTCACGCAGGATCTCTTCCGCGACTATCAACCCGAGCCCGTCGTCGAGCGCTTCGACGCGCAGGCCGTGCAGGCCTGGTCGATCTCCGGCCGGCTGTCGAAGGCGGTGGCTCTGACGATGGACGAGTCCGGCATGTCGCGGAGCGAGATCGCGGCCGAGATGACGGAGATGACGAAGGCCTCCGTCTCAAAGGCGATGCTCGACGGCTACGCCAGCCAGGCGCGCGAGCAGCACTCGATCTCGGCCGTGCGGCTGGCGGCGCTGGTTGCGATCACCGGCGATGCGCGGGCGCTGAACGTGCTGCTCGCCGATGCCGGCCTGGTGGCGGTTCCGCAGAAATACGAGGCGCTGCTGCGCCGCGAGATGGCGCGCGAAGCCCGCGAGCGGGCCGCGCGCGACGAACAGGCTTTCGACGCCGAATGGAGAGCCCGGCGATGAACAGGACAATCGCAGACCGCATAGAAGCCAGGCGCAAGGCCCATTCATTCCTTAACGCCTGCGTCCTGGTCGGTTCCATCCTCGCGGCGTTCGTGATGGGCGCGGCGTCCATGCTGGGGGCGTTCTGATGTCGCTCCTGTCCTCCCTGTTTTCCGCACCGGCCCTGACCGCGGGCTGGCTGCGGACGGCGCCTGCCATCCCTGCCCCCCGGATGGCAGGCGCACCGGATTGCGAGCGCTGCCACGGCGCCGGCATCGTCTTCGACTGCGCCCACTGGCCGCGCTGCGGATGCCCCGGCGGAGCGGTGGCGGACTATTGCCCGGGTGTGACGAAGCTGTGCGAATGCCGGGAGGACGCGTCGTGACGAATCCGATGCCTTGTCCCTGCTGCGGGCGCCCGCTGCCGATCGACGAGACGCTGCAGATCGATGCGGCCTCCGGCGTCATCAGGCGAGGTGGCCGCTTCGTGATCCTGCCGCGCGCAGAAGTCACGGTGTTGGAAATCCTCGTCGCCGCGCAAGGCCGGTTCGTCACTAAGGAGCGGGTTTTCGCGAAACTCCACGGCCAGGAGTCCGAGTGCAACGTGAGCGTCGTCGAAAGCCACGTCAGCAAGCTTAACCGCAAGCTCCAGACCCTCGGCCTGGCGGTCAAGACTGCCCGGTATTCTGGCTATCGCTTCATACCACCGGAGGGCGCCAGCATATGACCGCGCCGATGCCCTGTCCCTGTTGCGGCCAGTCGCTGCCGATCGACGAGACGCTCCGGATCGACGAGGCGGGCTTTGTGGTTCGCAACGGTCGGTTCGCGCGTTTGAATCCTGCCGAGGCCGCAATCTTCGGAAAGCTACGCGAACGGGCCGGTCGGATCGTCTCGAAGGAGACGCTTCATTCGGCGCTCTACCTGCTGGAGCCCGAGAGCGAGATCAAGATCGTCGACGTCCACATCTGCAAGCTGCGGAAGAAGCTGACCCCCATCGGCCTTCCGATCGAGACGGTGTGGGGCACCGGCTACCGCTTTCTCCCGATCACGAAGGAAATCACATGAGCGAGATCAACCGCGCGATCGGCGCCAGGCCGACGCTCGAATGGGTGGCCGTCGAGGCGATCGACGTCGACCAGAATTACCAGCGGCCGCTCAAGAATGCTCTGGTTGAAAAGATCCTGCGGCGTTTCAGCTGGTCCAAGTTCGGCGCGGTCGTTCTTTCCCGCAAGGGAGACGGCCGGTTCATGGTGGTGGAGGGTCAGCATCGGTGGAAGGCCGCGCAACTGCACCCTGACGTCACCGAGGTGCCGGCGATCGTGGTCGACCATGTCGACCTGAAGGAGGAAGCCGAGAGCTTCCTGGCGATCAACCGCGACCGCATGGCCGTGACCTCGGTCGAGCAGTATTGGGCGGGCCTTACGGCCGGCGACGACGACGCGATCGCCGTGTCGAAGGTGCTGCAGTCCGCCGGCTGCGACGTCGTTCCGGAGAACGGTCACTACCGGCCGAACCTTACAAACTCGATCACCGCGATCCGTCGCTGTCTGCAGAACTACGGACACGGTGCCACCAGGCGCGCCCTGCTGATCATTCGCGCGGCCTGGCCTGACGAGCCAAAGGCCCTGCGCGGCACTCTTATAACGGCGCTGGCGCGCATCATTCGGGCAAACGACAAAACCATCGCCGAACCTGACATGACGGCCGCGCTGCGGCCCCAGAGCATCGCCAAACTGACCGCACACGCGGAGGCCTTTCGCAAGCTTTCCGGCGGGTCGGCGGAGACCGCGCTGGCGAAGGCCCTGGTCGAGATCTACAACAAGGGCAAGCGCACCAACACGATCATGATCGGCGAGGCGCGCTGAGATGAAGGAATGGCTGACAGCTCGCGAGATTGCGGCCGAGGCGTTGCCGGACTTGCCGGCGACTGAGAGCGCGATGCTGCGGCTGATCTCCCGCGAATGCTGGAGCGAGAACCCGGCCTTTGCTCGGTCGCGTGCGGGTCGCGGCGGCGGCATGGAATACAACGTCGCGCTGCTGCCGACGCTGGCTCAGGTGGCCTACCGGCAGAAGCATATCCAGTTCGAGCCGCAGCCGGCCGCGCCTGCCGAGGCGGCAACCGATGACGGATTGACCGACCGGGCCAAGCTGGAGCGCGATGCGCGGCTGGCGATCGTGGCGGCGTATCAGCGTTTCACGAAGACGCTGCGCCTCGGCCACGCCACCCACCTGCAGGTCTTCACCGACAAATACAACCAAGGCTCGATCGAGGTGCCCGAGTGGGTGCGCACGTCCGTCCCGGCGCTCTCGAAGCGGTCGCTGGTGCGCTGGATCGCCGCGAAGCGCGACGGCCGCAGTGCGAAGCTCGGCGTCGACCGCTCACTGGCGCGCAAGGGCACCGGCGTGCTGGATCGCGCCAACGACGGCAAGGTCCGCGCGTTCATGCTGGCGCTGATCGCGCACCAGCCGCACCTCTCGGGCGAAGCCGTCCGGACGCAATGCCGGGCCGAGTTCGGCGACACGATCAAAGTCATTTCAAAGGGCGTTGAAACGGTCGTTGCGATGCCGCCGGTGCGGACCTTCCAGCACGCGCTGAAGGCACTGAAGGCCGACAACAAGGTCGTGCTGACGAAGCTCACCAATCCCGATCTCTACCGCTCGACCATGGCGCCTTCGGGCATCGGCATGCTGCGGCATATCACCGAGCCGAACCAGCTCTGGCAGATCGACGCGTCGCCCGTTGATGCGCTCTGTACGGATGGCCGGCACTCAATCTATGCCTGCATCGACATCGCGACGCGCCGCACGATCCTCAGCATGTCGAAGACGCCCCGCGCCTCGGCCGTCGCCCTGCTCATCCGCAAGGCGATCCTCGCCTGGGGTGCGCCGGAGGTCATCCAGACAGACAACGGTTCGGACTTCGTGGCGAAGGATACCCAGCGGCTGTTCGCCTCGCTCGGCATCGATCCTGATGTCTGCGACGCCTACACGCCCGAGCAGAAGGGCCATGTCGAGCGTGTCATCAAGACGTTCCAGCACATGGTCGGGCCGCTCTTGCCCGGCTATGTCGGCCATTCGGTCGCGGACCGAAAGGTAATCGAAGGGCGCAAGAGCTTCGCCAAGCGGCTGGGCGAGACCGAGAACGAGACTTTCAGCGTCGGCCTCAACGGCGTCGAGCTGCAGGGCAAGGTCGATGAGTGGATCGACCTCGTTTACCAGCACCGGCCGCACGCGGGCCTGAAGGAACGCACCCCCTTCAACGTCGCGCTGGAATCTACCCGTCCGCTCAGAACTGTCGATGTCCGCGCTCTCGATCTGCTGCTGATGCCCGTCGCCGGCGGTGGCGGCGAGCGCATCGTCACCAAGTTCGGCATTCGCATCGACGGCTATCACTACATGACGCCGACGATCCTTCCGGGGACACCGGTTCTGGTGCGGCAGGATCCGCTCGATCTCGGTCGCGCCCTGGCATTTGCCCAGGATGGCGGAGCCTTCCTTGGCGAGGCGATCTGCCCCGAGCTGCGCGGCATCCATCCCGAGACCTACGTGCGCGCGGCCAAGGAAATCCACCGTGAACTGGTCGATGATGCGACGCGGCAGGTGAAGGCTGACATGAAGCGGATCGCCAAGGGTCCGGCGCTGATCGACCGCGCTCTGGACGTCGCGCGCCGCGATGCGCCCAACGTGATCCCGCTGCCGAAGCGCGAGGAGGCGCACACGACGCCGCAAATCTCGGCCGCGATCGCCGCGATGGGCGAGGCGGCGCGGCCGACGCGGGAACCGACACCGGCAGAGGCGGCCGCACAGCGCCGGCTGATCGCCGAAATGGAGGCCGAGGACGAGCGCCGTGTGAGCGAGAGCTTCGCGGCCAAATACGAAGGCCGGATGGCCGAGATCGAGGCGGCGCGGACCGCGCATCTGCCGAGGGACGAGAAGGTCGTCGCGCTGCCGGAGACGCCGAAGGAACGCTACCGGCGCTACGTCGAAATCCGCCGCGCAGTCGATGCGGGCCTTCCGGTCGTCGGCGCCGGTGCCTTCGATGCGGTGTGGGCCGGACGCTACGAGGCGAGCACGGAGTTCCGCGTCCAGTCGGCGATCCATGCCGAATACGGTGAAGCGTATCTGAGTTGAACAAGGCCCGGCGTTGCAGCGCCGGGCCTCGGGAGAATGCGGCCGCGAAGCGGCCTGGAACACGAGGAATCATGATGTCAGCAGTCCCTAAAGTCAATCCGGCCCCCTGGCGGCCCGCGCCCATGAAGAACGTGGCGAACTTCGCCATGCTGCTGCAGCGCATGGTCGATCGTGAGCCCTATTTGCCCGGGCTCGCCGTCTTCTTCGGCCATTCCGGCTGGGGCAAGACCGAGAGCGCCATCTATGGCGCCAATCGTCATCGCGCGCGCTACGTCGAATGCGGCCAGTACACGACCGCGCGCACGCTTCTCATGTCGCTGCTGACGGAACTCGGAGAGCAGAAGCGTCGCGGCACGATCGAGGAGTTGCTGCATCGCGCGATCGAGATCCTTGCCGCCGACCCGCGCCGGCCGGTGATCGTGGACGAGGCGCATTTCATCGCCGCGAAGCGGTTCATCGACCTGTTGCGCGAGCTTTCGGACAAGTCCGGCGCGGCGGTCATCATGATCGGCGAGGAGAACCTGCCGGTCAGCCTCGAACAGTTCGAGCGCGTCCACAACCGCGTCCTTGAATGGTTGCCCGCGGTCAGCTGCGATGCCGAGGATTTCGCCCTCCTGGCCAGGTCGAGGCTCGACGGCGTCACGATCGCCGCCGACCTGGCGGAGGCGCTGCTGAAGCAGACGAGGGGCAACACCCGCCGCATCGTCATCAACTTCGCGCGCGTCCAGGAACTGAGCCAGGTTCTCGGCAAGGACGTCATCACTCTCGCCGACTTCGGCGGTCCGACCAAGATCTCGGACGGCCGCACGCCGAGGAGGTCCTGATGGCCGCGAGAAGCGATGTGGACATCGTCGACCTCAAGCTTCGCGTGCCGCGCGGAGGCGACGGCTTGTGGAAACTCCTCCTGGAGATAGACCGCGTGGGACCCTGGACGAAAGGGCAGGTTGCCGCCCGCACGGCCGTGTCAACCGCCCGGATCAACCAGTTCGTCGATCGCCTGCTGGCCGCCGGCATCGCCACGATCTCCGACGAGGGGGCCTGCCGGCTGACCCGCCGGCCCACCGATGCTCCGCGTCTGCGCCTGGACGGGTCGGAGCTGCCGGAAGACGAGCGGCAGATCCTTTGGCGCACCATGAAAATGCTCAAGACGTTCTCGCCCCGCGAGCTGGCGGCGCAAGCAAGTTCAGACGAACGCGCGATCGGTCTCGAAACCACCCGCTCGTTCATCAATCGCATGGCGCAGGTGGGCATCGTCGGCATCGTCCAGGTTCCCTCCCGTCGGGGCGAAGGCAAATATCGCCTGGCCCGGAACCTCGGGGCGCTGGCTCCCCGCATTCTCAGCGTCAGCGTCGTGTTCGACCCGAACGCGGTCCAGGTCATCGGCGACGCCGAGGCCAGCGAGGTGTCGCGATGAACCGCGGGCCACAGAAGAACAGCCGGCCGGGCGGCCTCAGCTTCGTCGAAAAGGCCGAGGCCGCCTGGGGCGTGCCGTTGCCGGACTGGGTGGCGGCTCTTGCCACGCTGGCGGACGCCGGCGGGCTGAAAGGCGTCACCAAACGCATTCCCTACAGCGTCTCGGCCGTCTCGACCGTGATCGCCAACAAGTATGCCGGCGACACGGACCGTGTTGCCGACATGGTGCGCGGCGCGCTGCTGTCGGCGACCGTCGACTGCCCGGTGCTGGGCGAGATCGGCCGCGACCGCTGCCTTACCGAACAGAAGGAGCCGTTCCGCGCCACGTCGCGGTTCCGCGCCCACCTCTTCCACGCCTGCAAGACCTGCGCGAACGCGCGGCCGAACAATGAAGGGGTCGAGTGATGTCCAAGAGTTACGACCTTTCCGACGGTCTGTTGAACCTGCGCCGCTGGCTGCTGGAGTACGAGGGCACCGGCCTGACGCTGTCCGGCGAGGACGTGCGGGAGCTGCGCAAGCTGCTGCAGCCGCTCGCGACCAAGGCCCGCCAGATGGAGCATGAGCTGTCGCGCCATCTGTGGAACGAGCAGGCGCGCGCCGACCTGCGCCGGCTCGCCGAGCAGGAGGATGCCGTCGTCGCCGAGGCCGCGCGGCCCGGCACGAACCTGCGGCTGCTGTCGCGGACCGGCGTCCCGTTCACGGACGGGAGGCCGCGGGCATGATCGGCCAAGAGATCTCGGCACGCATCGAGCCGATCGTCCAGCAGCTCGTCGACAAGGAAGTCGCGCGGCTGATGGAGCCGGTGGTCCAGCGCCGGACGGCGGCGGCGGTCGCCGACGACGAGATCATGCAGGCCGCGCGCGCCGTGGGCGCGCTGACCGATCGGCTGCTGCAGGCGCGCTACGCCGGGCACGGCGAGATCGCGGCGCGCAAGAAGCTGTTCCTCGCCAATCTGAAGCTCGCCACCGTCATGCGCCGCCACGGGAGGCTGAAGTGACGAAGCTGTTCGAGCAGGCCGCCCAGGTCGACATCCTCGACGCTGCCGGCCGCCTGATCGCGGACCCGGAGCGGGCCGTCGTCAGCCGCGCCGCGATCGTGGCGATGGCGCAGCTCGTCGAGCACGCCTGGGAGATCTGCATCGAAGCTGACCTCCTCGCGCGGGCCGTCGCCCTGCCGGCCGACGCCGCAAGAGACCACGCGATCGCCGTCCAGGCGGACCGCGTCCGAACCCTCATGGCCGCGTTGAGCGGCGAAACCCAGGAGAAAAACGATGGAAGCAGTGATTCTTGAAGACCGCCCGACCGGCGAGACGATCGTCAACGGTCGCGCCTACATGCCCGACGCCAAGGGCAATCTCGTCCCCGTCGAGATGATCAAGGCCGAGCACAAGCTTGAAGACGAGACGGTGCGCAAGATCTTCGGCTACGCCGACGAGCTGTCGGCGCAAGTCACCCGCTTCAAGCTGCACACGTTCGACGACCTCGAAGCCTTCGAGGCGCTGCTCGCCCAGGAGTACGGCTCTGCGAAGGGCGGGGCGAAGGGCAACAAGACCTTCATGACCTTCGACGGGC
This sequence comes from Mesorhizobium australicum, assembly GCF_900177325.1. NCBI lineage: Bacteria > Pseudomonadati > Pseudomonadota > Alphaproteobacteria > Hyphomicrobiales > Phyllobacteriaceae > Mesorhizobium > Mesorhizobium australicum. The sequence continues at coordinate 2,212,176 of NZ_FXBL01000004.1, forward strand.
TGAAGAAGGTACAGGTCCAGGTGGCCGACACGATCGATTTCGGGGCGCAGCTGCAGATCGCCAAGGGCCTGGTCGACGAATGCCTGACCGAGTGGGCCTCCGACGCCAGGCCGGAGATCCGGGCGATCGTGACGCGCGCTTTCAACACCGACAAGGAAGGCCAGATCAACCGCGCCGAGATCTTCATGCTGCTGCGCCTCGACATCGAGGACGCTCGCTGGAAGCGCGCCATGGATGCCGTCCGTGACGCCATGCGGGTCGTCGGATCGAAGATCTATGTGCGCTTCTACAAGCGCGCCGACCACAAGGCCCGCTGGGAGAGCGTCACGATCGACATGGCCAAGGCGTGAGGAGGCGGGGATGACCCTTTTCCCGACTGGCGATCGCGGGCAGCGCTACGAGGTCTCATCGACCGGCTATCCGTTAGAGGGACAGGTTTGCATCGCAGGCTGGACCGACATCCTTCCAGATGCGGAGAGGATGGCCGCAGCACTTCGGCTAGCCCCTGGTTGCACGGCCGCCTCCATTCGCGACCGGTGGGCACGTGAGCCCTCTGACCCTATCAATCTCGCCGGCTCCGGTCCGACGCCGATCGAGCCGAGGGAGGGCTGAGCGATGAAGTGCGAATGCATCAAGGCCGTTAACGAGAAGCTCGCCGCGCGCAATACCCGGCTCGCGCTGACTATCACGCTGACCCAGCAGCTTGACGATTTTCCGACCATCGCGACGGAGCAGATCGACAAGGGGCGCGGCAAGCTGAAGGCCGTCTCCATGATCCCCACGTTCTGTCCGTTTTGCGGCGTGAAGTGCCGTGAGGAGGGCTAAGAGATGCAGCTCTTCTACGACGGCGACGAGGACTATCCGGTTGAGGAATACGACGAGGTCGTCGTTATCGCGGCCGAGTTCCGCTTTCCGGCGACCATTAAGAAGGTCCTGCCCAAGATCAAGCAGGTGATCGTCGGCTTCGAGAACATTGACCCGGTGCTGGATCTGATCGTGCTGCGCAAGCAGGCCCGCGTCCCGCTCTCGGCGATCGAATTTGTCGGGAGGTCGATGTGAGCGAGCGCCGCTGCCGAGAGTGCGGCATCGACCATATCGAGCCGGGCTGGGAGATCGACGGCGAGCCGCTGTGCTGGGCTGACGACGACCTCTGCTCGCGCTGCCAGGATTTCCTGCAGGCTGCGCTCGTCCGCGATGCGCACCGATACCGGCACCTCCGCAACCGTGCCACCACCCGCGCCGCGATCGGCGATGGTGGTGTCTTCGGCGGCAAGGTGCCGGACAATCTCATTCTCGGCGGATTCGCGAGCCCGTTGGAGATCCGTCTCGGCTTCTTCCGACCCGACCTGTCCGAACGCGCGGCCGGCCTATGTGAGGAGGCGGGTGTCTGATGGCCGGGATCTGGTTCCAGGATGGCTCTGTGAGAGTTCGCTCCTACTCCTCGGCGACGAAAGGCCGGCAACGGCTGATTAGGATCGAGCTGGAGGTGGATGACCCCTACGACCTTGCCGATGTGCTTCGCCAGCTCGACGCCATGCAGGAGCCGAAGGCGAAGAAGCCCGCGAAGCCGCTGCAGATCGAAGATCAGCGGGGCCGGTCATGAACCCGACCGCTGCCATCCACGTTGCCAAGAAGCAGCTCGGGCTCGACGAGGACACCTATCGCGACCTGCTCGGCCGCGTGACTGGCAAGCGTTCAGCGAAAGACATGTCCCACGCCGAGCGCCAGGCCGTGCTGGACGAGATGCGCCGGCACGGTTTCAAGGCCGGTTCAAACGGGTCTCGAAAGCGCCTTGAGGGCCGCTTTGCAAAGAAGCTGCAGGCGTTGTGGATCGCGGGCTGGAACCTCGGCGTCGTGCGCGATCGCGACGACGCGGCGCTGATCGCGTTCGTGCGGCGCCAGACGCATATCGACCATGTGCGCTTCCTCGTTGACGCGGCCGAGGCGCGCAAGGCGGTCGAGGCGATCAAGGCCTGGCTCGCCCGCGAGGCCGGCGTCGACTGGGGCGAAGGCACCGACAAGCCGGCCTGGCTGCGCGAGCCGGGCGCGCAGATCGCCATGGCACAGTGGACGATCCTGGCGAATGCCGGCGTGGTCGACCGCTCGTTTTACGCCTTTCGCGCCTTCGTCGAGGAGCGCGCCTTTCGGCCGCTCGGCCAGATGAAGGCCGGCGAGTGGCGCGGCATCATGAACACGCTCGGCGAGCGGGTCAGGAAGGTGCGGTGATGGTCGCGTATTCCTTCAATCCGATCTTCGGCGACCAGGTGTCCGAACTGCGCAAGCTCCAGACGGTGCGCGCCGACCGGCGGCGCCACGCCGCGCCCGGCGAGCGGATCCAGCTCTACACCGGCATGCGGACGCGACATTGCCGCAAGCTTGTCGACCCGGACCCCGTCTGCAAGTCCGTTGTGCCGATCACCATTCTCCTCGTCGGGTCGCCGCACCTCGACTTCATCGGCTCCATCGTGGTGGACGGTGAGCGCCTCCATCTTGAGGAGATGGAGGCCTTCGCCAAGGCGGACGGCTTCGCGATCGAGCACGTCGGAGACTGGAAGCACCGCGCGCTCGGGATCCCCGGGTCGGCGCGCTTCAACATGGGCATGTTCTGGAAGGAACATCACGGCGACGGCGTGTTTCATGGCTGGCTCATCAGGTGGGAGCCCGCTCCGTGACGAAGCCTCCTGTCACCGTCACCGACCACGCCATCCTGCGCTGGCTGGAGCGCGAGCACGACATCGATGTCGAGGCCATCCGTGAGCACCTGGCCGGCCTGGCCGCGAACGGGGCGCGGCTGGGTGCCGCCGGCGTGAAGATCGGCAAGGTCAAGCTCGTCTTGCGCGGCTCTGTCGTCATCACGGCCTACAAAGGTATATGGCCGAGTCGGGGGGGCGGCGAGTGAATGCGCCCTCGGCCCTCTCGTTGAGCGAGCCCGGCACGTTGCCGGCCTTCGTGCGACGGGCGGCCGAGATGCTGGCGGCCGCGTCCTCGGCGGCGGAGGTGCTCGACGCGCGCGACCATGCGGCAATGGCCTATGACGCGGCCAAGCGGGCCGCCAGGCTGGCAACCGCCAAAGGAGCGCATGACGAAGTCGTCGCGGCCGTCTACCGCGCGCAGGCCGACGCGCTGGAGATCGAGAGTCTTGCGAAGCGCCGTCTTGCCGACGAATACGACGCGGCACTGGAGCGCGGCGACGTAGCCGGGCACGGCGGGCGGCGAGGCAACCAGTTTGCCAAGGTTCGCGACGGCAACCTTGCCACGGCGAGCGATGTCGGGCTCAGTCGGCCGGAGATCTTCGAGGCGCGCCGGATCCGCAATGCGGTCGAGCGCGAGCCCGGCATTATACGACGCGTGCTGGAGGACATCCTCGACGCCGGCGACGAGCCGACCAAGGCGCGGCTTCGTAAGGAACTCGGTGGACCGATCAGGAAGATCCGCGCCGCACAGCAGGCGCTGAAGAAACAGCGCCGCGCAGTCCGCGAGATCGAACTGGCAGGCAAGATCGTGGCACTGCCCGACCGGCGCTACGGGACGATCTACGCGGATCCGGAATGGCGCTTCGAGCCCTACAGCCGAGAGACCGGCATGGACCGGGCCGCCGACAACCACTACCCGACGAGCCCGACAGACGAGATCGCAGCGCGCGACGTCGCGTCGATCGCGGCCGACGATTGCGCGTTGTTCCTCTGGGCGACAGCGCCGATGCTGCCCGATGCCCTCTACGTCATGGATATGTGGGGCTTTGCCTATGTGACGCATTGCGTCTGGATCAAGGTGCGTGCCGGAGAGGCACGCGGCCCCGGCTACTGGTTCACCGGGGAACATGAATTGCTCCTCGTCGGCACGAGGGGCAACGTGCCCGCTCCGGCTCCCGGGACGCAGTTTCCGTCATTCCTGATCGCGCCGGTGACGGAGCACTCGGCGAAGCCAGAGGAATTCCTGGAACGGATCGAGGCGTATTTCCCGAACCTGCCGAAGATCGAGCTCAACCGCCGCGGCCCAGCGCGGCGCGGCTGGGATGCCTGGGGCGCCGAGGCCGCGCCGCCGGAGCCGGAGGCGTGATGCAGATGGCCCGCATCCGCCCGATCGACCCGCCGCCGCTCCTCGTCTGGAGCGAGCTGGCGGCGATCGACCGGCTGCAGGGTCAGCGTGAGGAGCTGATACGGCGGATCAAATTGCTGCCGCCGCGCTCCTTCCGCCGCGTCGAGCTGGAGGCGCGGCTACGCCTGGTGACGGCACAGCAGCTGGAACTGCAGGCGTCGATCAGGGACCGGCGATGACGCACGATCCCGACCGCTCCTGGTTCTCGCCTCTGCTCAACCGCATCGCCGACGTTGCCGGCGTGCGTGCCGCGCTGATGCTCGGCCGCGAGAAGGGGTGCCAGACGGTCTACATTCCGCGTCGTTTCGGGCCGCAGCACTGGCTGCCGAAGCTTGTGGGCGATGATGCCGCGGCCGCGCTGGCGAAGGAGTTCGGCGGCAGCAAGATCGACATTCCGCCCGCACTCGTCGGCCAGAAGCGCAAGCGCCGGGCCGCCATTGCCGAAATGACCGAGAACGGATACTCGATAGCGAGGATCACGCGCGCGCTCGGCGTCGCGAAGTCGACCGTCAAGGACCATCGCCGCAGGTTGCGCGGCGACGAGGACGACGGTCCCCAGGGCAAGCTCTTCTGACCAGTAAGGGGGCCGAAACCGGCCCCATGATCCGACGCGCCGACAAGCCCACAACATCCCCGATCCGGCCGCGTCCCGCCTCTGCGGGCCGGCCATTTCCACACCGGGGAGTTCCCAATGTTCGACGCAGAGACCCGCGCCGCCGCGGCGGCCGCCGCCGCCCGCAACGGCTGGGAGACGGCGGCTCTGCTGGCCGTGATCGAGATCGAGAGCGGCGGCAAGGTGTTCGCGATCGTCGACGGCCGCCAGGAGCCGTTGATCCGCTTCGAGGGCCACTACTTCGACAAGCGGGTGCCAGCCGCCAAGCGTCCGGCAGCGCGCGCGGCCGGCCTCGCCGACCCGAAGGCCGGCGCGGTGAAGAACCCGGCCTCGCAGGCGGCGCGGTGGACGATGCTGAACCGGGCAATCGAGATCGACGCGAACGCGGCCCTCGAATCCGTGTCGTGGGGCGTCGGCCAAGTGATGGGCTCGCATTGGGACTGGCTCGGCTATGCCAGCGTCACAGCGATGGTGAATACGGCGCGCTCCGGTGCCGCCGGCCAGATCGAGCTCATGGAGCGCTACATCGACAAGGCCGGACTTTCGAAAGCCGTGAGCCGGCGGGACTGGCCCGCCTTCGCCCGCGGCTACAACGGGCCGGACTACAAGCGCCACGGCTACGACACCAAGCTCGCATCCGCCTATCGGCGGCATGCGGGGCAGGTGTCGGGGGTGCTGCGCCTCGGCGCAAGGGGCGACGCGGTCAAGGAGCTTCAGACGCTGCTGGCCGGCGCCGGCCACGCCCTCACGGCGGACGGGGATTTCGGCCCGAAGACGGCGGCGGCGGTCCGCGCCTTCCAGAGGGCGGCCGGCCTGACGGTCGACGGCATCGCCGGCCCCGCCACCCTTTCCGCCCTTCGCAACCAGGCGTGAGGGTCCGCCGATGCTGTCTATCGTCATCCTCGTCGCCGTCGTCGGCCTCTTCGTCTCCGCCGCGCTCGCCTGGTGGTGCAGCGATCCGCGGGGCGAGTGGCCGGAGTTCATCGACTGGATGCTCGTGGGCTTCCTCGCGCTGCTATTCGTCGCGATGGGCGCACGGGAGGCCTCTGCCCACGACGCGCCCGCCGGCTGGACCTATCCGTTGTCCTGCTGCTCGAGCTTCGACTGCCGGGAGGCGCAGACGGGCGAGGTCGAGGAGCGGCCGGAGGGCTTTGTCATCGCCGGAACCGGGGAGATTGTGCCGATGACCGACCGGCGGATCCGCAATTCGCCGGACGGCAAGTTCCACTGGTGCGCGCGCCAGTCCGGCGTCGACGCCGGCTGCACCATCTGCCTGTTCGTTCCGCCCCGGGGGTTCTGATGATCGTCGCGACCTTGCTCTCCTGGCTCGTGGCGATCCTCGCGATCGTCGCGGGCATCTTCGTCGTCATTGCTGGCGGGATCTGGCACGAGTTCGCGCCGGTGGAGGATTCCCGGCCGACCATCGCCCTATGGGGTGGGGTCGGCCTGTTCGGCCTCGGCGTCCTGCTCTTCGGCGCCAATGTTTGGGAGCTCTTCCAGTGACCGGCCTCGAAACCATCCTGATCGGCGTCGCGACCAAGATCGGCGCGCCCCTGGTGAAGAAGGTCCTGCAGGACCGCGTCGGCGGCAAGGCCGGCGAAGTCGGCGGGGCGATCATCGACGCGATCGCCGGCAAGGCCGAGGTGTCGGCGCCGGAGCTGCCCGACGTACCGCAGAAGAAGCTGGAGGAGGCCGTGCGCGCCGTCGAGGCGGAAGCGCCGGAGATCATCGCCGCCTATGTCGAGCAGCAGCGCGAGCAGAACCGGTTGCAGCTCGCCGAGATGGAGACGGGCGAGACCTGGACGTGGGCGTGGCGGCCGGCCGGCATGTGGACGTTCAACGTGCTGATCGTCTGGTATGTCGCGCTGGTGCCGGTGGTGAACCTCGTCCTGCAGCTCTGCGGGGCGACGGCGAGCCTGGTTCTGATCGTCGACGTCGGCACGTTCTTCTCGCTCTACCTGACCTTCACCAGCTTCTACATGGGCGGCCACACCGCGAAGGACTTCTTCGGCAAGGCGGCCGACGTCATCAAGACCTGGAAGGCCGGCAAGTGAGGGCGACCGACGCCATGATCGAGCAGGCTGAGGCCCGCGTCGCCGACGAGGTAAATGCGGGCGTCGCGCGGATCCAGGAAAAGCTCGCCGTGCGCTCGTTGCGGCTTGTCTGCGATTGCGGCGAGGAGATCTCGCCGGCACGGCGCGCGGCCTATCCCAATGCCTGCGACTGCATCGAATGCGCGCGGCGCATTGAACGCATGAGGAGACGCGCTTGATCGACGAACTGAAATCGTGGGCGGGCTTCATCGCCATCCTCGTCTCGCTCGGCACGATCGTTTGGGCCTGGCTGACGTCGGGCGCGAAGCACACCCAGGCTGACCTCGACAAGTTCAAGCAGGCAGAGGCCGAGCGCTGGGAGAAGATCGACGAGGTCTTCACCGAACACGAGCGCCGGGTCCAGACGATCGAGAGCGAGCTGAAGCACTTGCCCAGCCAGAAGTCGGTGCATGAGCTGCAGCTGACGCTGAAAGACATGCAGGTCGAAATGGCGAAGATCGGCGCTTCGGCCGATCAGTCGGCCCGCACCGCCGCCCGCGTCGAAACCTACCTCTTGGAGCATGGCAAGTGAGCTACGCTGAACATCTCGAAGCCGACGCGCGTCTGGTCATCCTGCGCGAACTCGCCAGGCAAACCGGCGGCAGCCTGAACGAGAACATCATCGTCAAGGTTCTTGACGCGTTCGGCTACCATCGCTCGCGCGAATGGGTGCGAACCCAACTGCGCAAGCTCGACGATGTCAGCGCGGTCAGGTTGACCGAACAGGGCACAGTCATGATCGCCTCGATCACCCGCGCCGGCCTGGACCACGTCGAGCGCCGCTCCGTCCTCGAAGGCGTGGCGCGCCCATCTCCGGAGGCGTGATATGGCGAAGCGTTCCGGCCGCGGCCGCCTGTCCGGCATGGAACAGCTGCCGGAGGAGGCATCCCCGATCATCGCCGCGGCGGCCGAGGCGTTACGCGATCGCGACCGGACTCAGCTCGACATCTACGAGGAGTTCTTCAACGCGCTCAACGCGCTGAAGCGCGAGCACCGGGGCGAGCTGGAGTTCGCCATCCCGTCGTTCTCCGCTTTCAACCGCTATTCGATCAAGCTTGCGACGCTGACGCGCCGGCTGGAGGAGACGCGCGAGATCGCCGCTGCGATCTCCAAGCGCTTCGACGCGGAGGCGTCCGACGACCTCACGCTGATCGCGGCCGAGTCGATCAAGAACCTAATTTTCGAGATGATCATCGCCAAAGGCGAGGCCGGCATCGACCCAAAAGGCGCGATGAACCTCGCCAACGCGCTGCGCGCCGCAGCACAGGCGCAGGGCGTGTCCACCGCGCGGCGGATAAAGGTCGAGAAGGAATTCGAGGAGGGCGTGGAGGCGGCCGTCGAGACTGTCGTGCGCGAGAAGGGCATGACGGCCGAGACCGCCGAGGCGATCAAGGCGAAGATCCTGGGCGTGAGGAAGACGTGATGCCCCGGCTTGAGCCGATCAGGGACTGGTTCGACCCGTGGAGTTCGCGGCGCTTCCTGCCGACCGCGGAAGAGGTTTGCGCGCAGGAGGAAGAGCGGGAGCGCCGACGGGTCGAGCGTCACAACCGAAAAATCGCGAAGAAGCTGGCAGCCGAGGCAGCGGAGCAGTCTTTGGCGCGTGAGGCAAAGGAATGACCGCCCCGATCAGCCAGGCCGACTGGGAGAAGTTCCGGCGCGAATCGATCGAGATCATGCCGGAGCTGGCCGAGAAGCTCGGCCTGCCCGAAGTCCTCTTGCCATATCAGTCGAAGGCGGTCGGCCTCATCGACTCGACCGCCATGCGCGTGCTCTTCATCGAGAAGAGCCGCCGCATCGGACTGACATGGGGGCTCGCTTCCTATGCGGTATTGCGCGCCGGGCGGAAGAAGAGCGCCCGAGGCATGGACGTGCTCTACATCTCCTACAAGCAGGAGATCGCCAAGGAATTCGTCGACGTTTGCGGCATGTGGGCGCGCGCTTTCGCGGTCGCGGCCGCCGAAGTCGACGAGGTGCTGTTCGACGACGTCGATCTTGATCACCCCGAGGACACCCGCCAGATCCAGGCGTTCAGGATCCGTTTCGCGTCGGGCTTCCAGATCCTTGCCCTCTCGTCGGCGCCGCGCTCCCTGCGCGGCCAGCAGGGTGACGTCATCATCGACGAAGCCGCCTTCGTCGACAGCCTCAAGGAGCTGATGAAGGCCGCGATCGCCATGCGCATGTGGGGAGGCAAGGTCATCGTCTGCTCGACGCATGACGGCGTCGACAACCCGTTCAACGAATACATCAAGGACATTCTTGGCGGGAAGTCGAAGTATCAGCACATGAAGGTCGACCTCGACCAGGCGATCCTCGACGGGCTGTTCAAGCGCATGTGCCTGGTCAACGGCGAGGAATGGACGCCCGCCGGCGAAGCGCAATGGCGGCAGGAGATCATCGAAGACTATGGCGACGGCGCCGACGAGGAGCTGTTCTGCATCCCGGCGATGGGGTCCGGCGCCTGGCTCACCGCGCCGCTGATCGAAGCGCGCATGACGCTCGACCCGGAAGAGGCGCCGATCGTCCGCATCGAGTTGCCGGGCGACTTCCTGCACCGGCCGAAGCTGGAGCGCGACCATCTGATGGCGCCTCACCTGGATGCGGTGAAGCGCGCCTTGGAGAAGCTCGATCCGGGCCAGATGCACGCCTTCGGCTACGATCCGGCGCGTAAGGTCGACCCTGCCATCATCCACCTTTTCGCGATCGACAAGATGTTGCGCCGGCGATCCGCGCTCACGGTCGAGATGCGCAACGTCCCCTTCGCCGAGCAAAAGGAGATCGCCAGCCTCATCCTGAAGGGTGCACCTCGGCTGCTTGGAGCGGCGGTCGACGCGACCGGCATGGGCATGAACCTGGCCGAAGATCTCGGCCGCGAGTTCGGCTTGCGCGAGGATCTGGAAGGCTCCGGCCTGGTCTGGGCGATCAAGCTCTCGGTGAACTGGTACAACGAGAACATGCCGCCGGTGAAAACGGCGTTCGAAGACGGTACGATCCTGCTGGCCAAGGATCCGGAGCACCTGTCCGATCTGCGCCTGGTCAAGATCATCCGCGGCGTTCCCCAGGTGCCGGCGGAGCGCGATGGCGTGGCAGGCAAGAAGCGTCACGGCGACTTCGCCGTGGCGGCGGCGCTCGCACACTTCGCCAGCCGGATGCAGTGGTACGAATACGGCTACACGCCCGCTTTAGCCACCGATCAACGGCGGTCCGAGGGCGGGTTCTGGACGCCGGACCATGGCGACGACTTCGTGCACCGCGATCCGTTCCGCGGCCCGCTGGGGACGCGTATTCGGGGAGAGATCTGATGGCCAGCCGCAAATCCCCGATCCTCGACCAGTTCGGCCGGCCGATCGAGCACGAGCTTTTGACGCAGGAGATCGCGGCGCCGACGATCGGTGGCGTGCGGACGCCTCTGACCGGCTACCCGGCCGACGGGCTGAACCCTGTCCGACTCGCCACCATCCTGCGCGAGGCTGACGCCGGCGACCCGGTCCGCTACATGGAGCTGGCGCAGACGGTCGAGGAGCGCGACCTGCACTATGTCGGCGTGCTCGGCACCCGCAAGCGCTCGGTCAGCCAGCTCGATATCACGGTGGAACCAGCTTCGGATTCGGCTGCGCACCAGAAGCATGCCGACGCCGTCTCCGAATGGCTGAAGCGCGACGAGCTGCAGGACGAGATGTTCGATCTCGGCGACGCGGTCGGCAAGGGCTATGCGTTCTCGGAGATCGTCTGGGATACGTCAGAGGGGCAGTGGCAGCCGGCGCGGCTGGAATGGCGCGACCAGCGCTGGTTTCGCTTCGACCGGCACGACCTGACGACACCACTGCTCGTGGGCGAGCACGGCCAGGAGCAGCCACTGCCGGCATTCAAGTTCATCCGCCCGGTGATCAAGGCGAAGTCCGGCCTGCCTCTACGCTCGGGCCTGGCGCGCATCGTCGCGTGGGCATGGATGTTCAAGGCCTTCACCAACCGCGACTGGGCGATCTTCACCCAGACCTATGGCCAGCCGGTTCGCATCGGCAAATATGGGCCAGGAGCCACCCAGGCGGACCGCGACACGCTGTTCCGCGCCGTGGCCAACATCGCCGGCGACTGCGCCGCGATCATCCCTGATGGAATGACGATCGACTTCATCGAGTCGAAATCGGTGGGCGCGTCGTCCGCACTCTACCTTGAGCGCACCGACCATCTCGATCAGCAGGTATCGAAGGCCGTGCTCGGCCAGACCGCCACGACCGATTCGGTCACCGGCGGACTGGGCTCCGGTAAGGAACACCGACAGGTCCAGGAGGACATCGAACGGGCCGACGCCAAGTCGCAATCGGCCGCGATCAACCGCGACCTGATCCGGGCATGGATCCAACTCGAGTATGACGATCATGGCGGCAAGTTCCCGCGCCTGAAGATCGGTCGTTCCGAAGAGGCGGATGTCGGCGTGACCGTCGACTCCGTCTCGAAGCTGGTGCCGCTGGGCCTGAAGGTCGGCCAACGGCAGATGCGCGAGGTGATCGGGCTCGGTGCGCCGGCCGAGGACGACGAATTGCTGGCGTCCGCGCAGGCGAAGAGCGACTTGGGCGAGGACGCGCCCGTCCGCGGGACGAAGGGCGAGCCGGCGAAGGCGAAGGACACGCCCTCTGGTAAGGCGGACGAGACTGAGGAAGCGCTGCACCAGGAGGGGCATCATGCGGGGCCGCTGCCCGACGAAATCATCGGCGATGCGGCGATCGTTCTGGGCGGCCCGTCCGTCGGCGACCTGGTGGCGAAGATGCGCGGCATCGTCGCCTCGGCCGGCAGCCTGGAGGAAGCGCAAGCGGCATTGGAGCGGGCGGCGGCGGCGCAGCAGACACCGGCCAACCTGACGGCCGCGATGCGGCAGGCGATGCTGCTCGCCTGGCTCTCCGGCGAGGCGGCGGAGGCGGACCGGGCTGGCGATGACGACTGAGGTTCGCTTCGAGGAGGCGATCGCCTTCCTGCGCCGGCGGCTCGAACTGCCGGCCGATCGCTGGCTCGAGGTGGTGCGCCAGATCGATGCCGCTGCCAGCGACCGCTCCGCCGGCATGACAGACTCGCTGGTGACGGACATTCTCGCCGAAGTTCTGAAGGCGATCGAGGACGGCTCGACCTTCGACGGCTTCCTGGACGGCTGGATCGAGGCGACGCGTCGGCACGGCTGGACGGCGGGCGACGACTTCGAGAGTGCCTACCGGGCGCGGCTCGCCTTCCGCCTCATGACGAGCCAGGCCTATGCTGCCGGTCGCTGGCAGCAGATCCAGCGGCTGAAACGGGTGCGGCCCTATCTCCGCTACGTCCATGTCGACCCGGAGCTGACTCAACCCGGTAGCCGGCACGAGCACGCCGCCTGGCACGGCATCATCCTGCCGGTCGACCACGAATGGTGGCTGACGCACTATCCGCCCAACGGCTGGAACTGCCGCTGCTACGTCCAGTCGCTGTCCGAGCGCGATCTCGGCCGCTATGGCTGGCGCGTGTCGGAGGAGGCTCCGCCCGACATCACCGTCATCCAGTTCGTCCGCGGCGTCCCGGTGGAAACGCCGGCTGGGATCGATCCCGGTTTCGCCTTCAATGTCGGTGTGGCAGGGCTGCGCCTGGCAGCCTGATCAGAGGTGGTAGTAGTAGATGCCAAAGGCGATCGGCCCGATCAGCAGGGCAGCGATCGCGGCGACCCGGATGGCGATCGCCAGGCGGATGCGAAAACGCCGCCAGGGCGTCTGGTCGGCCATAAACCGAATCCATTCGTCCCGCTCGGCATTTTCGTAGGCGATGTCCGTCTTCCATCCCATATTGCGATCTAGCAGGATCGATTGTGGCGCGGATTGGGCGTCGGAGGCTCCGGTAAGCCACCGTGAGGTGCGGAGGCCATTCACCGCCGTTCAAAACCGGTTTAACGTGCCCGATGCCGCCTACTCGTCGTCTCCCGGGTCATCATCCAGGGAGAACAGCCTATCATACACCGACACGATGGCTTCGTCGGTAAGATCGGCATCATACTCCTCAATCGCAAAGCTGATTAATTTGCGAACCGGCTCGCGCAAATTGGTTGCGTGAACGTCGAACGCTATTGTTCCCTGTGAGAGGCCGAGCGTGGGGAGCAGGAACATCGAGCCCTCAAAATCCGAGCCCGACCTGAAATCCTGGCATTTCAATGTAGCTTCATCCGTTGGCGGATGCGGCCGGTCCAGCCAGTAAAAGGCGGTGGGATCACGTTCTTCCTCGTGCCAATCGGCCATATCCAATCGGCGGGTCAGATGGCTGAGATCAATCTGGGACCAGCCTCCGCGGGGCGCCTTTGGCGGCTTTGGCAGCGTGCTCAGGAGCGACTGAATGACCTGCTCGGGCTCATCGACCAGCATCGCGCCGACCGAGCTGATCCTTACGATGAGGTTCGAAGCCGGCTGTCCGCTTTCGTTGCGAAGTACGTAGTCGATGGAAACGAACCGCGCTGCCTTATTCAGCAGTTCGGGAATGTGGTCGACAAAGGAAGTCACACGCTTCACGAAGGCATCGTACCTAGAACGATAATCGTCGATGGCCGATTGATCAGGGCGGTTCCAGGCTAGAGCACTGGTCAAAGACCCCATTGGTGCAAAACTCGTTCGCGGATGTAGGCCCAGGAATCGCCTCACAAACGCATCGGAGTCCCCGGCATCAAGCGGCTGGACGCGCGGTACGCGGAACACGATGGGCTCGTCCGGCAGCGCCAGGGTCACAGTTGGATGGCGCTCCGCGAGTGCCTTTCGAAGTCTATCGATCTCGATCTGTTGTGCCGTCTTGTCCTCCGGCAAGAGCCAGTCCTCCGCCGGCTCCAAGACCACACCGCCATAGTATCTCGCATTTATGCGGGGCGTGCGGTCATGCGTGAAGACGATTGAACCGGAATCGCTCAGCGCGGTGGCGACGAGCAGATCGTCCGTCTTGTGAGGGGTCAGATCGGGAAAGGCAGACCAGTCGACCTGTCGCGAGCGTTCGACAACCAGGACGATCTCTGGATTACTCTGACGCAAAACAAGGCTCATGGGATTGTTGCGCGTGGCTTCGTCGATCAGCTTCAGAGCTGTTCTGGATCGATTCCGAAGACGGTCCTGTTGTCCGATCTTCATGGTCTCAAGCTCTTTTACGATCGCAGGTATGACTATGAGCCTGACCGAAGACACCCCCGGAAAGGCGCTTCGCCATGGTATGTCTTTGAGGTCACGAAGCTGCACGAATGCGTTTGCGTCCAGGTAGAGTCTGGCTATCTGGATTGGCGGCTCAATCGCGCCTAGATCTGCTTGTGTCGTGTCCATGGTCGAGCGTCCCTTTGGAAGGGATATCGCGAGTTCGCGTCGCAGACCAGCCCGCCTTGACCCTGTGCACCGTCTCGTGACAGCCTGATGCTGGCGCAGGTTGCGCCGGCCTGCGCCGGCGTCCGATAGCCAAGGCGACCGACGCTGGATGGCCGAATTCGGCCACCCGACTGACATGCCCGCCGCTGGCTAGATGCGGCAATGCTTCGCCCCGCCACTTTCACCTCGCTTCACTCGGCCGCCGACACGGGCGACCTGGCGCTGTGCGCCGCGTTCCCGCTGCCCGCCTTCGAGGACGACAAGGTCCCGGAGTGGATCAACCTGCTTCCCGCCGGTGCGATCATCACGACCGTGGACGGGCGCGGCCCCTACAAGGTTCCCAGCGCCGCCGAGGTGGTTCGGGCCAGTCTGCAGCAGGCGGCCGGACCGATGGTCCTCGACGAGAACCACGCGACGGATATCGCCGCAGCCAGGGGGGAGTCGGCGCCGGCGCGGGGCTGGATCGTCGCGCTCGACGCTCGCCCGGACGGCATCTGGGGCAAAGTCGACTGGACCAAGAGCGGCCTCGAACTGATGGCTGACAAGGCCTACCGCTACATCTCCCCGGTCATCACCCACCTGAAGGACGGAACCGTCCTCGAGATCCGGCGCGCCTCGCTGGTCAACAAGCCCAATCTGCGCGGCCTCGCCGCGCTTCACCAGGAGAACACCATGGACCTTCTCGCCAAGCTGCTCGCCGCGCTGGGCCTTCCCGCGACCACGACGGAAGAGGCGGTCATCGCCGCCGTCACCACGATGCATGCCCAGCAGACCGCGGCGTCGACCGCGCTGCAGGCTGCGCTCGATCCGATCGCCACTGCGGTCGGGCTTCAGGCCGGTGCCGACGCCACCGCCGTACTCGCCGGCGTCCAGCAGGTGACGGCGAAGGGCAACGACAATGTCGTGGTCGCCCTGCAGGCGGAGATCGCGACGCTTGCCAGCCAGGTGAAGACGCTGACCGAGACCGGGTCGAAGGAGCGGGCGACCGTCTATGTCGACGGCGAGATCAAGCGCGGGCGCGCCGGGCTGAAGCCGCTGCGCGACCATTACATCGCCATGCACATGGCGGACCCGGCCCGTGTCGAGAAGGAGATCGGCGCGATGATCGTGCTCGGCCCGTCCGGCGCTCGTGTCGATCCGCCGGCCCCCGTCAACGGCGAGATCTCGCTCAATGCGGAGCAACGCGCCACGGCGAAGATGCTGGGCATCGACGAGAAGGCCTATGCCGAAACCCTGAAGGCCGAGCGCGAGGCCGCGCTCTAACCCGCAACTCGAGAGGAACCGACTATGGCTCTTTCCGCCGACCGCAACACCGCCCGCGCCGCCGGGGACGTCCTCGTCCAGGGCATGGCCGCATCCGTGCTCGTCTATGCCGGCGCGCTCGTCATGCGCAACGCCGCCGGCTACCTGACCAAGGGCGCGACCGCGACGGGATCGGTCGGCGTCGGCCGGGCCGAGGAGCGCAAGACCGGCGGGGCAAACGCCGGCGACGAGAAGCTCAAGGTCCGTCCCGGGAGCTACTGGTTCAAGAACTCCACCTCGACCGACGCGATCACCGTCGCGGAGATCGGCGACGTCTGCTTCATCGTCGACGACGAGCAGGTCGCCAAGACCAACGGCACCAACACACGCTCTCCGGCCGGCTTCGTCGAGGACGTCGACGCCACGAAGGGCGTCCTGGTGCGCTTCGACGAAGTGCTGACCCGCAGCTACGTCGAGGGCATCGCCAACCCGGCCTGACCTTTCCCGCCACAACGCAACAGGACACTGCCATGCTCGTCAACGCAGCCAATCTCGATACCCTCCGCGTCGGGTTCAAGACGTCTTTCCAGGGCGGCCTGTCGCAGGCCTCCACCATGCACCTGCGGGTGTCGACCGTCGTTCCGGCTTCGACCAAGAGTCAGAAATACGGCTGGCTTGGCAAGATCCCCAACGTGCGCGAGTGGATCGGCCCGCGCGCCGTGCAGAACCTGTCGCAGCACGACTACACGATCACCGAGAAGCCCTGGGAGCTGACGATCGGCGTCGACCGGGACGACATCGAAACGGACAATCTCGGCATTTACACGCCGATGTTCAAGGAGATGGGCCAGTCCACCGGGGCCAAGTGGGACCTGCTGGTCTACGACTTCCTGAAGTCCGGCTTCTCGACGGTCTGCTACGACGGCCAATACTTCTTCGACACCGACCACCCGGTGCTCGACGCCGACGGTGTCGCCCAGTCGGTCGCCAACACCGATGGCGGTGCGGGCACGCCCTGGTTCCTGATCGACGCATCCAGGGCGCTGAAGCCGGTCATTCTGCAGAAGCGCCGCGACTTCCAATTCCAGGCGATGGACAATCTGACCGACCAGAACGTCTTCATGAACAAGGAATTTCTCTACGGCGCCGACGCGCGGGCCAATGTCGGCTTCGGCTTCTGGCAGTTCGCCTGGGGCTCGAAACAGACGCTCAACGCCGCCAACTACGCAATCGGCCGCGCCGCCATCTCCGGCATGAAGGGCGACCACGGCCGCCCGCTCGGCCTGATGCCGAACCTTCTGATTGTGCCGCCGTCGCTCGAAAGCGCAGGGCGCAAGATCCTCAACTCGGAAAATGGCTCTGGCGGCGAGACCAACGAGTGGAAGGGCACGGCCGAACTGCTTGTCTGCCCTTGGCTGGCCTGACGCATTCGGCGGCCGGTGCCCCTGGCCGCCGATCTACCCGCCGGCAGGGTATCACCGGCGGGTCTTTCGAAGGTCCCCATGTTCAACCTGGAGAGTTACTCATGAAGCTTATGGGTCTTTGCTTAGCCCTCGCGTCCGGCATCCTTGCCGTGTCGCTCGCCGTTGCCGCGCCAAGCCTGGCCATGGGCAATCGGATGGTCATCACCTCTTCCGCGCTGGAGCCGGCGCAGCTCTTCTCTCTCGACGTGACTTTTGTCCTGGGCGCCATCGCAGCCGTTGCCGTTGTCGTACTGGTAAAGGTGGGCGTGCCTGTCCGCATCGCCTTCCGCACCGGCAGGCGCTGGGTCTCGCGCTGTCTCGGGCGTGTGTCCGACCTGTTCATTCCGCGTCCGCTTCCATCGCCGAGTTGAGGGGGCGGCGATGTAGGACTGATCCGCCGGGAGCGATCCCGGCGGGTCTTTCGAAGGACGGCCCGCGCGGCCCTCCTCCCAAAGACCCGGAGACAGACATGGCGAAAGCATCAAAGCCGACTCGAGCGGTCAAAGTTCCCGATGGCGCAGCCGTGGCGGAAGCCGCGGTGGGCAAGAGTCCGGTCGACGCGGGCGGCGCGCAGCCCGACCCGGCCTTGGCCGAGGAGCGTGTGTCCTCCTCGGTGACCAATACTCAGGGGAAGCCGCCTCGCCCCGACGAGCAAGATGGGAGCGCCGAGGCGAGACCCATCCAGGCGGACACCGGGGCGGGAGACCCGGACACGAATACCCCGAGGGGGAGCTCTGGCACGGCTCGCGAGGCCTCCAGCACCGATGGCGGGACGACGGCGGAAACGCCGAGCGTAGGGACACAGTCCGGCTCCCCGAACGGGATGTTTGAAGAGGCGATGGAAGAGGCGAGGGCGATGTATCCTTGCTTCTTCACGGCGTCCGAGACCTGGAAGGCGGCTCATCCCGGCACCCTTCCGACGATCGTTCGGATATCGTCAAAGATCGAGGGCTTCCGCCGAGCCGATCTCGCGCATTCCAAGGCGCCCGTCGACCATTCGATCTTCGACTTCGACCCGGATCGGCTTGAGCGGCTGCTCGCCGAGCCGAACCTGAGGGTGGAGTTCGCGTGAGCTACAGCACCCAGGCGCAGCTCGTCGAGCGCTACTCGGAGAAGATGCTAATCGACATCTCCGACCGCGGCGAGACGCCGACCGGCGAGATCGACGCGGCGCTGATCGCGCGCGCGATCGCCGATGCAGATGCGCTGATCGACGGCTACCTGAAGGTGCGCTACGCGCTGCCGCTGGCCGACGTGCCGGACCTGGTGCGCGACCTGTCCCTCGCCATCTCGATCTACAAGGCGCATGCGCACGTCGCAGCCGAGAAGATCACGGCCGACTACAAGGATGCACTCAAGACGCTTGAGCAGATCGCGCGCGGCCTGATCCAGCTTGACGTCGAAGGGGTGGAGCCGGCGCCGTCGGGCGCGGCCGAGGTGCGCACCAATCAGCCCGAGCGGCCGCTCTCCGCGGCGACGATGAAGGGCTATATCTGATGACTGGCGTGCGCTTCGAGCTCAAGGGCAGTGACGCGGTGCTGGCCGCGCTGGCCGACACGCTCAGCAAGACTGACGACAAGCGCGGCCTGTTCGACGCGATCGGCGCGGCGCTCGCCTCTTCCACCCAGGCTCGCTTCGAAACCGAGACCGATCCGGAGGGCTCGCCCTGGCCGGACTCGTTGCGGAAGCTGGTCAATGGCGGCCGGACACTGACGGACAGTGCCCGCCTCGTGCAGTCGCTGACGCATGAGGCCACTGAGGAGTCCGTCGCGGTCGGCACCAACGTCATCTATGCCGCCATCCATCAGTTCGGCGGCACCATCAAGGCCAAGACCTCGTCAGGTTTACGCTTCCGCGGGCCGGGCAATGGCGGCTGGGTCACCAAGCAGTCGGTCGAGATGCCGCGCCGCACCTTCCTCGGCCTCGATGACGACGACGAGGCGGAGATCGGCCATCTCGCCGCCGAATGGCTGGGCGCGGACGACGACAGCGGAGGCGGCGATGCTCGTCTCTGATCTAGTTACCCGGATCGCCGGAGAAATCGACGCGCTCGACGACCGGGTCCAGGGCGCGGCCGAGCTGTCCGAACTGGTCAGGCGCAAGGCGCTGCCGCAGGCCTCGCCCTTCGCCTTCGTCCTGCCGAACGGTCTCATCGCGCGCAACCAGGGGGACGCGGGCGCCGCCGCCTTTACGCAGATGGTCGACGAGGTGTTCGCCGTCGTCCTCTTCGTCCGCGCTTCCGGCGACGTCACCGGCGCCAAGGCGCTGCCGACCATCGACGCGCTGATCTGGGCCGTAATCGAAGCCGTGTGCGGCTGGGGGCCGGACGACGCGATCGGCGTCTTTCATATGCGCCGCGGCCAGCTGCTCTCGGCGGAGGCCGGCGCCGTCATCTACCAGCTCGATTTCGGGCTGCAGCAACAGGTGAGGATCATCTCATGACCGAGACCCGCGTTCGCAAGATCCGTCCGCCGATGCCGGCGGAGGGCGGCAGCTATTCGCGCCAGGCGGACGGCGCGCTCGAGCTCGTCGAGCGGACGGCTCTGCCCGAGCCCGGCAGTGTCGCCGCAACGGCCGCCGAGCCGCTGGAAGCCGCGCCGCAGGATCCGCCGGCTGGCAAGTCCGCACGGCGCGTGAAGGAGGGTTGAAATGCCGATCAAGTGGAAGTCGAAGATCCTCCTGTTCAAGATTGAAAGCGTCTACGGCACCGATCCGACGCCCACCGGCGCGGCCAACGCAATCCTCGCCACCAACATCGTCTTCTCGCCGATGGAAGGCCAGGACGTGTCGCGAGAGCTGGAGCTGCCGTGGCTTGCCGCCCAGGCGACGATCCCGGCCGGCCTGCATTGCCGGATGACGTTCCGGGTGGAGATGGTGCCGTCCGGCACGCCGGGCGTGGCGCCCGCCTGGGGGCCGCTGCTAAGGGCCTGCCGGGCGGCGCAGGCGATCGTCGCGGATACGTCGGTCGCCTATAACGGGATCAGCGACAACCACGAGAGCGTCTGCGGTCATTTCTGGGTCGGCTCGACGCGCTACGTGATGAAGGGCACGCGCGGCAACGTGGTGATGCGCTTCACCGCGCAGGGGATTCCTTATCTGGAATTCAACGTCGTCGGTCTGTTCTCGCTGCCGTCCGAACAGGCCCGCCCGACGCCGACGCTCACCGCCTTCCTCAAGCCCGACCTGGTCACCAACGCCAAGACGACGTTCGAACTCGATTCCATTCCGCTGGTGATGCGCAGCTTCTCGCTCGACCTCGGCAACCAGGTCGAGACGCGATTCCTCGTCGGATCCGAGGGCGTGCTCATCACGGACGCGGCCGAGACCGTGGCCATGCAGGTCGAGGCGGTGCCGCTTTCGACCTTCGATCCCTATGCCGCGGCGGCGAACCAGGACGAGGTGCCGATCGTGATCACTCACGGAACGGTCGCCGGCCGGACCGCCACGCTCGAGATCGACGGCGCGCAGATCCAGCGGCCCTCCGGCTTCGAGAACCAGCAGAACATCCTGGAATGGCCGCTGCGCGCGGTGCCCTTGCCGTCGGCCGGCAACGACCAGTGGGTGCTGACGCTGACTTGATTTCGCTCACGGCCGAGCGCGCCTGCGGCGCCGGCCTCCGCGCAGGCGCGACAAAGGCCGCGACGGCCGGTCGGCCTACCGAAAAGGACAGAAAGGAGATCCCGTGTTCAATGTTGACGAGGAACCGACGTTCACCGGCACCGCAAAACTGCCGCCCAGCGTCGGCAAGGAGCCGGAGACCTTCACCGCCGACTTCCGCGCACTGCCGATCGACACGTTCTCGGCGTTCGACTTCTCGAACCCCGACGACGTGAAAGCGATGCTCGAGCAGTCGATCTTCAATCTAGGCGACATCATCGACGCGAAGAAGCAGCCGGTCCCCTACAGCGAGGAGCTGCGCGCGAGGCTGCTCAACAATCCGATCACCCGCGCAGCGCTGTTTCGCGCCTATGTCGAGACGATCGGCGTGGCGTCACGGGGAAACTGATCGCGGCCGCGCAGGCCTGGGCGGCCGGCGGCCTGATCGACGACATCGCCCAGCCAGAGCCGGAAGCCGTGCTCGACGCACGCCGCTGGAAACTGCCCGCGGAAGAGATCGCAGCGTTGCGACTTCATCTTGCCGGCCGCCGCGAGGGCGAGTTCGCCGGCGTCTGGCCGGACAATGTGGGCGCAGTGACCGCGTTCCTGCTGGCCGCCTCACAATGGCGCACATCGATCAGAATGGATGAAAGGAGGCTGCGCACAGTGTTCGTCGGGCTCGACTATTCGGGGGCAAAGGTCGCGATCGACGCCGCCGGCATTGTCCTCTCCGGTCCGACCTTCGCCGGCCTGCAGGTGATGGAGATGGCCGCGCGCGACGCCCTCAACGGCGAGGCAATGTCATGACCTTGCGCATGTCCCTCGTTATCGACGGAGAAGTGTCGGGCGCTCGCCGCGCTGTGCGCGAGACGAAGGACGACATCGTCGATCTCGGCAAGACGGCCGAAGAGACCAACAAGAAGCTCGCGCCAGGCAGCACGATCGACTGGGGGCCGAAGGCTGCGGACAGCCTGAAGAAGATCAAGGACGATGCGCCGGGCGCGGCCGACGCCCTGGCCGATGTCGGCGAGGCCAGCCGCGATGCGAAGCCGGAGATCGACGCTGTCGGATCGGCGGCGGCGGGCGCTGCGCCGAAGTTCTCCAACCTCAAGACATTGGCCGCCGGCGCTCTGGCGGGTTTTGCGACCGGTCTTGGCGCCGCTGCGATCGCGGCAGGTCTGTCGGCGGCCGCGGGTGCCGCCGGCGAACTGGCGGCCGAGATATTGTCGAACACGCCGATGATCGAGCGGGACCTCAAGTCCCACGAGCAGCTCGTCCGCAACATCAAGGGCGCCTATGCGGAGGCCGAGGGCGCCGCCTCGTCCTACGGCAAGAATTCCACCTCGCTGCTACGCTTCCAGGCGCAGCAGGACATCACCAGGCTGGAGCGCGACCTTGAGGCGGCGCTGGCTGACGCCCAGCGCGGTGCGCTGCATCCGGCTGCGGATCCGCATGGGGGGACGCGTGCTTCGGGTGCCGCGTACGACCTCATCGCGCAGTTTCGCCAAGAGCTCCAGGAAGGCAAGGCCGATGTCATCGAATTCCGCAACGAGCTCGGCAAGATCGGCGAAAGCCTTCCGGCCGGAGATTCGCAACGCGGGCTGATCGAGCAGATCGTCGGGCAGACCGAAACGGCGGCGCAGCTGCAGTCGGAACTGGAGCGCGCCCGCGACCTGCTGCAGGGTCTCCAAGGCGACGCGGACGCTGCGGCGACGGCGCTCGGCGGCTCGGCCGATAAGTATCGCGGGCTGGGCGAAGCCAGCGGCGCTGCCGCTCCGCCCCTCGGCGAAGCGGCCGGCGGGATCCGGGCGGGCGGCGACGCCGCAGCGGCCGCCAATCCGCACCTCGCCGAGACGGAGCGGCTGCTGCGCGCCATCGCCGGTCTGCCGAGCCCGGCGCGCCAGGCGGTCACGCCGGTGACGGCTGGCCGCGCCTTCGCCGCGGGCGGCTACACCGGCGACGGACCGGCCAGCGAGGTCGCCGGCTTCGTACACGGCAGGGAATTCGTGTTCGACGCGGCGTCGACCGCCGCGATCGGCGTCGGCAATCTGGAGGCGATCCGGCGCGGCGTGCGTGGCTATGCAGCCGGCGGTTATGTAGGTTCCACCTCCGCCGGCACCGGGGCGAGTTGGCTCGGGATCGGCTGGGGCGGCCTGAGCCTGGACGACCTGGAGGACGCGCTCCAGGACCTGCGCGGCGCTGCGATCGGCCTCGCCAAGGCGTTGCTGTCGGGCGAAGATCCGATGGAGGCCCTCGCACAGGCGGCGCTGTCGCTGGCGGACAAGCTGGCGAACGCGGCGCTGAACGAGTTCGGCGACTATCTGTTCGGCAAGGCCGGAGAAGGCCTGAGCGGCATTTTCGGCAACGCGCTGAGCTGGCTGTTCGGCGGCAATGTGACCGCCGGCCTCTGGCACTCCGGCGGCACGATCGGCGCCGCTCCCGCCGCGTCCCGGTCGGTGCCGGCGTCGCTGTTCGCCGCCGCGCCGCGCCTGCATGGCGGCGGCATGATCCGGGCGGGAGAGAGGCCGGCCATCCTGATGGAAGGAGAGGAGGTCGGCTGGCCCGATCAGCTCGCCCGCAAATATGGCGGCGACCGCGGGGGACAGACGGTCAACAATTTCTATGTCGAGACACCGACGCCGCGCGCCTTCGCCGAAAGCCGCGCCACCGTCGCCCGCGGCGCCTCCCGCCTCGTCAACCGGCTGGGGCGCTACTCATGATGGCGCTCACGGGCCGCACCGCTCGCGTTGCTCGCTGGCCCTCCGCGGGGGCGGCGAACGATCGCCGGCGCGCGGTCGCGCGCTTGCCGCACCGCTTTTGCAGGCCGCAAGCGCGGCCCGGCCGTCGTCGGCCGCCTCGTCCGGAGCGCAGGCCCGAAGGCCCGCTCGCGCGTGAGGACAAATCATGACAACCGCCTTCATGGACGACGCGATCTTTCCGCTCCATGTCAGCCTAGGCTCGCCTGGCGGTCCTGACTGGCCGGCCGAGATCGTCGAGCTCGCCTCGGGCCGCGAGGAGCGCAATACGTCCTGGTCGGCGCCGTTGAGGACGTACGATGCGCGCTTCGGCGTGCGCACGCCGGCGGAGCTCTACGAGGTCCTGTCGCTCTATCACGTGGCGCTCGGCCGCTTGCGCGGATTCCGCTTCCGCGACTGGACCGATTATCGCTCCGGCGCGCCGAACCAGCAGCCGACGGCCACGGACCAGGCGCTGGGCATCGGCGACGGTGCGACCACTGTCTTCCAGCTCGTCAAGCGCTACGGCTTCGCGGGCGAGTATTTCGACAGGCGCATCACCCGGCCCTACGGCACGCTGCTGATCGCGGTCGACGGGGCGCCGATGGTCTCGGGCTGGTCGCTCGACGTCACGACCGGCACCGTGACGTTCGACGATCCCCCGGCCGACGAGGCCGTGCTGACATGGGGCGGCCAGTTCCATGTGCCGGTGCGGTTCGACTGCAAGCTCGACCAGATCTCGCTGCGCTCTGCCGCGATCGGCGACATTCCGTCGATCTTCCTGAAGGAGCTGAGGGAATGAAAACGCTTCCGTCCGGCCTTGCCGCGTCGGTGGCCTCCGGCGTCACGACGTTGTGCACCTGCTTTCGTGTGACTCGGCGCGACGGCGCGGTGTTCGGCTTCACCGACCACGACCGCGCTTTGGCGTTCGAAGGCGTCGATTTCGAACCCGGCACCGGGTTCACCGGCTCCGACGTGTCGGCATCCATCGGCCTCGCCGTCGACACGATGGAGGTGGACGGCGCGCTGTCCTCGGACGCGATCACCGAGGACGATCTGGCGGCAAAGCGCTGGGACGGCGCGGCGGTGACCGTGTGGCGGGTCGACTGGAGCGACGTTTCCGATCGCGTCGTTGTCCTCTCCGGCACGCTCGGCGAGATCGAGCGCGGGCCGGTCGCACACCACACCGAGCTGCGCAGCCTGGCGCATGCCCTCAACCAGCCGACCGGCCGGATCTACGGCGCCACCTGCGACGCAGACCTGGGCGACAGCCGCTGCGGCGTCGACCTTGGCGCGCCGGCCTATTCCGACACGGGCTCGGTGGCGTCGAGCTCGTCCAGGAATGCGTTCACGACGGCCGGACTGGGTTCCTTTGCCGCCGATTGGTGCCGGCGCGGCAAGCTGACTTGGACAAGCGGGGCGAATGAGGGGCTGATCGTCGAGGTCAAGCGGCATCTGACGCTCTCCGGCGCGCGCGCGATCGAGCTCTCGGAGGAAATGCCGTTCGATATCGAGGCCGGAGACGGCTTCGCGATCGAGGCCGGCTGCGACAAGACGATCGCCACCTGCGCCGCCAAGTTCGACAACGTCGTCAACTTCCGCGGCTACCCGCACATGCCAGGCAACGACTGGATCATGTCCTATCCCAACCGGGACGACGGCAATGACGGCGGCAGCCGGCTGCGCGATGGAGGCCTCTTTGCGACGTGACCTTATCGTCGCCGCGGCGCGGCGCTGGATCGACACGCCCTATGTGCACGGCCAGTCGGCCTGGATGGCGGGGTGCGACTGCCTCGGGCTGGTGCGCGGCGTCTGGCGCGACCTCTATGGCAGCGAGCCGGAGCTGCCGCCGGTCTATACCGCGGACTGGGCCGAGATCGGCGGCCGGGAAGACCTGCTGTCGGCCGCGCGGCGCAACCTCGCCGAGATCCCGCTCGCCGAAGCTGCCGCGGGATCGGTTCTGCTCTTCCGCTGGCGGCCAGGCCTTCCTGCCAAGCACTGCGGCATCCTGTCGGCGCCCGGCCGAATGATCCATGCCTATGACAGGCGCCGCGTCCACGAGATCGCGCTGCCGGCCGGCTGGCGGCGCAGGATCGCCGCCGCCTTCGACTTCCCGGGGGCGAACTGATGGCAACGCTCGTCTTCGGCCTCGTCGGCAAGTGGATCGGCGGCTCGCTGCTCGGCGCGCTGGGCACCATCGCCGGCCGCGTCGTCGACCAGATGCTGTTCTCGCCGACCATCAAGCGGGAGGGGCCGCGGTTGTCGGACCTCACCTTCTCGGCATCGACCGAGGGCGCACCGGTGCCGCGCGTGTGGGGGCGCATGCGGATCTCGACACAAGTGATCTGGGCGACCCGCTACAAGGAGGAGAAGAAGACGACGACCTCCGGCGGCAAGGGCGGGCCGCGCGTCAAGACGACCGAGTATCTCTATTCCGTCTCGATGGCCGTGGGCCTGTGCGAGGGCGAAATCGCGGGCGTGGGACGAGTCTGGGCGGACGGCAAGGTCATCCGGCTCGACGACTACAACCACCGCGTTCATCTCGGCACCGAGGACCAGGAGCCGGATCCGCTGATCGCCGAGATCGAGGGCGAGGACCGGACGCCGGCCTTCCGCGGCACCGCCTATCTCGTCTTCGAGGATATGCCGCTGGAGAAGTTCGGCAACCGGGCGCCGCAGATCACGGTCGAGGTGATCCGCAGGCCCGCCGAGGGCGCAGCACTCGAAGACATGATGCGTGCCGTCACTCTCATCCCGGGCACGACCGAATTCGGCTATGCAACGACGCCGGTGTTCCTGTCGGAGGTGGACACCGAACTCGACGACGCGATCGGCGAGAACCAGACGGCGTCGAACGCCGCGACGGACCTGGTCATCTCGCTCGACCGCCTGCAGGCGGAGGCCCCGGCCGTCCAGGCGGTGGCCCTCGTGGTGGCCTGGCACGGCACGGACCTGCGCTGCGGCGAATGCGAGATCCGGCCGAAGGTCGAGGCTACCGGCCGAAACACCAAGCCGTTCGAATGGCGCGTCGCGGACGTGACGCGCGGCACGGCCCTGGTCGTCAGCCAGTATGGCGGGAGCCCGGCGGCCGGGGGGGCGCCCTCGGACCGCAGCGTCTACGAGGCGATCGTCGAGCTGAAAGGGCGCGGTTTCGAGGTGACGCTCTATCCGTTCATGCTGATGGACATCCCGGCAGGCAACGAGCTGCCGGATCCTTATGGCGGCGATGAGCAGGCGGCCTTTCCGTGGCGCGGCCGCATCACCTGCCATCCCGCGCCCGGCGAGCCCGGCACGGCGGACAAGACGTCCGCGGCGGCCGATCAGGTTGCCGCCTTCTTCGGCACGGCGTCGGCCGCCGACTTCGGCTGGAATGCGGCGCAGAAATGCGTCACCTATTCCGGCCCCGACGAATGGTCGTTCCGGCGGCACATCCTGCACCTGGCGGCGATCGCGGCGGCGAGCGGAGGATTGTTCGGCGGCGATCCGCTTGTCATCGATCGCTTCCTGATCGGCTCGGAAATGGTCGGGCTCACCTCGGTCCGGTCATCGTCGTCAAGCTATCCGGCCGTCGCCCAACTGATCGACCTGGCGGCCGAGGTCCGGGAACTTCTCGGCGAGGACACTCTCATCGGTTACGCGGCCGACTGGAGCGAATATCACAGCCACCGGCCCGCCGACGGCTCGGGCGACGTCTTCTTCAATCTCGATCCGCTGTGGTCGGACGACGAGATCGACTTCATCGGCATCGACAATTATCTGCCGCTCGCCGACTGGCGCGACGACCCCGTCCATCTCGACAAGACCGCCGGCGCGGCCTCTATCTACGACCTCGACTATCTCAGGTCGAACGTGGAAGGGGGCGAGTATTTCGACTGGTACTATACCGACCAGACGGCCCGTGACGCACAGGACCGGACGCCGATCGTGGACGGCGCGGAAGGCAAGCACTGGGTGTTTCGCCAGAAGGACTTCCGGGCCTGGTGGAGCGAAGCACACCATGACCGGCCGGCCGGCGTGGAAGCCGGCAGCCCGACCGCATGGGCTCCGCAGTCCAAGCCGATCGTCTTCACCGAGCTCGGCTGTCCGGCCGTCGACAAGGGCGCCAACCAGCCCAACGTCTTCGTCGACCCGAAGTCCTCGGAAAGCCATCTGCCGTACTATTCGCGCGGCCGTCGCGACGACCGGATGCAGCGTGCCTATCTGGAGGCGGTGTTGTCGTACTGGAGCGACGACGCGAACAATCCCGCTTCCGGCGAATATGACGGCAGGATGGTCGACGTCGACCATATCCACCTGTGGACCTGGGATGCACGGCCCTGGCCAGAATTCCCCCAATTCGCCAGTCTCTGGGCCGATGCGGCGAACTGGCGGCTCGGCCACTGGCTGTCGGGCCGTCTCGGCGCCGTCAGTCTCAGGGATGTCGTCGCCGACATCGGCGGCGGCTACGGCGTCGAACTCGACACGGGCCGCTTGGCGGGCCTGGTCTCCGGCTACCAGCTCGACCAGGTGATGACGGCGCGCAGCGCGCTCGAACCGCTGGCGCGCACTTACTTCTTCGACGCCTATGAATCAGGGGAGACCCTGCGCTTCCGGCATCGCGGCGAGACCCCGGCCGCGAGTTTCGCGCGCGCCGATCTCGTGGTGCGCGACAATGGCGACTTCGCCCTGACGCGCGCGCAGGAAAGCGAGTTGCCGCGCGGCGTGGACTTCAGCTTCTACCTTCCCGAGGCGGACTACCGGCAAGCGGCCGTCCGTTCTCGCCGGCTGGCGGGCGCGTCCAGGTCGATCGAGCAGGAAGGGGCGGCGATCGCCTTCTCCGAAGGCCGGGCGGGCGCGATTGCCGACACGCTCCTGTTCGAGGCGCACGCGGCACGAGAGAGGGCAGAGTTCACCTTGCCGCCGAGCGCGCTCGCCCTCGATGCCGGCGACGCCGTCGCACTGACGGTCCCCGCGGGCGGCGGAGCGCGGAAGGTGAACCTCAAGCTTGGCGTCGTCGGGCTCGACCGGGCGCGGACCGCCTCAGGCACCCGCGAAGACGCCTCGGTCTACGACCAGGACGACGGACCGGAAACGCCGCGGGCGCTGACCCGGCCTAAGGCGACCCCGCCGCCTGTGTTCCGCTTCCTCGACATTCCGCTGCTGCGCGATGCCGAGGCGGCGACCGCGCATGCGCCGCGCGTCGCGGCCTGGTCTTCGCCCTGGCAGTCGGTCAGCCTATTTCGCGCTGCCGCCGAAGGCGCATCGCTAGGCCTCGACACCGAGATCTCCGATCGGGCGGACATGGGCAAGCTGGCGCAGGCATTCTACCGCGGTCCGCTCTGGATCTGGGACGAGGGCAACGATTTGGTGGTCGACGTGGCCGCCGGCGTGACGCTCGCCTCTGCCACGGAGATCGACGTGCTTTCCGGCGCGAACACTGGGGCGGTGCATACCGGGTCGGACCGATGGGAAATCCTGCAGTGGCGGACGGCGGAGCTGATCGCGACACGCAGATATCGGCTGACCGGGCTCCTGCGCGGGCAGCGCGGATCCGACGCCGACATGGTGGACGAGGTGCCGATCGGTGCTGCTTTCGTCGTGCTCGACGTGGCAGTTACCGCGACCGGCTTGCCGGCGGCACTGGCGCTGCAACCGAACTACTGGCGCTGGGGACCGGCCGGAAAGGCCTCGACCGACGCACTCTACGAGGGGGCTACCAAGACCTTCGCCGCTGTCGGCCTGCGCCCGCTGTCGCCTGTCCATCTCGGTGCGTCGTGGGAGACGGACGGCGACATCCAGATCGGCTGGACGAGGCGCACCCGCATCGGCGGCGACGGCTGGGAACAGGTCGAGGTGCCGCTCGGCGAGGAGAGCGAGACCTATGAGGTCGAGATCCTCGATACGGCCGGCGCCAGCGTCGTGCGCACGGTCAGCGGCCTTGGCGCGCCGGCATGGCTCTACACGGTCGCGGACCAGACCGCCGACCACGGGGCGCCGCTCACCTCGATCAGGTTCCGCGTCTACCAGATGAGCGCCACGATCGGCCGTGGCGCGATGGCGGAGTATCCCTGATGGCCGTCACCGCCCTGAAGACAAGCTGGCTCGGCTACGAGAGCGAGACGGGTGCACTCGTCTTCTGGGACGGCTCGAAATACCGGCCGCTGCAGGAGGCGGCCGGCTATGCCTCGGCCGTGCACGGCCACGCGATCGCCGACATCGCCGGCCTGCAAGGGGCGCTGGACGCGAAGCTGGCGCTCTCCGGCGGATCGATGAGCGGGGCGTTGGAGGTGCCCCTAGTCGATCTCGGCGAGACCCGCCTGTCGGGGGACGGCGACGATCTCTATGTCTGGGGATTCAAGACCTGGCATCAGGGCAATGACGGGGCCGGCTCGGGCCTCGACGCCGACCTGCTCGACGGGCAGGACGGCGGCTACTACACCAACATAGCCGCCCGGCTCGGCTACACGCCCGTCAACAAGGCCGGCGACACGATGACGGGCACGCTGAACCTGCCGCAGCTCTCCCTGCACGCGTCGACCCCGCTGACGGGCGACGCCTCGGGCCTGTATGTCGCCGGCAGCCGGATCAAGACCGAGGGAAACCTGGCTGCGGGCCTGTTCCGCTCGCAGCAGACGTTCATCGCCAGCGGCACCTGGACCCGATCGTCCGGCATCAAGAGGATCCTCGTTTTCGCCTGGGGCGGCGGTGGCGGCGGGGGCGGAGCCCAGGGAGGGACGGCGAACGGCGCTTGCGGCGCCGGCGGCGGGGCCGGCGGATTCGGCTGGAAGCTGATCGACGTGACGGCGATCGCGAGCGTCACGGTGACGATCGGCGCCGGCGGCACTGCCGGCAGTTCGTCCGGCGGCACTGGCGGCACGGGCGGCACGACGAGCTTCGGCACGCACCTGTCCGCGACGGGCGGCATCGGCGGCACCGGCCAGACCAGCGGCAACTGGGCGCAGATCGTCGCCGGCGGATCGGGCGGCACCGCGTCCGACGGCGATTTCAACGTAACCGGTTCGCCCGGCGCACCGGGCATTCGCCTCGACTACCAGAACGGCATCGCGGGTCGCGGCGCGGCGGCTGCCTGGCTGGGCGGCGGCGGCAACGGATTCGCTGGCAACACCGCCGGCCAGGCCGGATTTGCGCGCGCCGACGGCGGCGGGGGCGGCGTCGTGGCCGACAACGCGACGGGACGGGCCGGCGGCGCGGGCGCGTCGGGCATGATCTGGGTCTGGGAATTCGAATAGGGATCGATCGATATGACGAACTCGCCGCAGCTGCAGCTGCCCTACATCGCCGCCGAGCAGGCGCAGAAGCACGTCACGCACAATACGGCGCTGCGCAAGCTCGACGCGCTGGTGCAACTGTCCGTCAGGGACCGAGACCTCACGGCGCCGCCCGGCGCGCCTTCGGACGGTGACCGCTACATCGTGGCGGGGGCGCCTACCGGCGCATGGGCCGGGCAGGCGGGAAAGATCGCCGCCTGGCAGGACGGAGCCTGGCAGTTCTTCCTCCCGCGGGAAGGTTGGGTCGGCTGGGTCGACGACGAGGACGTGCTGGTCTACTGGACCGGCGCGGCATGGGCGAAGATCAGCGCGACGACGACCGGCGCCCTGCCGGACTCCGGGGGCACGGGCATCGGCGTTTACAGCTTCGTCACCGCTGCGTTCACACCGCAAGCGCCCGTCTCTGGAACCGCCATTCACATGGCAAACGAGGGCGCGCAGACCCGCTTTCTGTTCGACAATTACCTTTCGGGCGCGGGGGGAAACATCATCACGGGCCGCAAGGCACGCGGGACAGCGGCGGCGCCATCAGCACTGGTCCTCAATGACAATATCCTCTCGTTCCATGCGTTTGGCCGCGGAGCCACCGGCTACTCAGCAAACCCGCGTGGGTTCCTCAATATCGCCGCCGCAGAGACCTGGACCGACTCCGCCCAGGGCACCAAGCTCTCGGTTGGCCTGACTGCGGTCGGCGCCGCGGCAGCAACGCTGGACCTCCTGACCCTGACCACGACTGAGATGAACCTCGACGGCGCGGTCGCCGTGACGATGGGCGGCGCCGCGAACGTGGTCATCGACACCAACCGGCTGTTCCGGCTGCGCTCCTACACCGTCGCCGCGCTGCCGACGCCCGGAACCGTCGGGCGCATGGCGTTCGCCTCGAACTGCCGTGTGTTCAACGGCGCAGGCACTCAGGAGGGCGCGGGCGCCGGGAGCGGCGGCCTCGTCGTCGACAACGGAACCGCATGGAAGATCGCCGGCACCAACGTGACTGCCGTCGCCTAACCAAGGAGAGTCTCATGGAAGAATGGATCGAGGAGTTTCTCTATCGCGGGAGACCGCCGAGCGGACCCGGCAGCGAGATGCCGAGCGAGTTCCAGGTGACGATCGGGCAGCAGGCGCCGAACCCGTTCGACCCGGCGTTGCCGCCGAGCCGCCGCACGATCGGACCGCTGACGCCGACGCAGGCCGCCGAGGCCGGCTGGCCCGTCGAGCGGCTGGTCGCCGGGCTCAACGCCGCGGCCTTGCGCGATCTGGACGCCGCGAAGGCCGATCTCGCGACCGTCACCGACAAGCTCTCTGCGCGAGAGGCCGAACTCCTGGCCCTCACGAGGGAGGCTGCCGACGCAACTACGTTCGATTCCTGACCACGGATGGCCCGGAGTTTGCTCCGGGCAGCGGGACCGCCGCCAAGCAAGAACCCGCCCGACAGCCAGGGAACATACCTGTCGCACCCGCTGCCCACGGAGGACCGTGGGCGAAGCGAGCGTGACCGATTCCTGGACACCCTTGAATGCCTGTTGAAAGCGAATTCACACCTGTTTCATCGACCCACCCGCCGGCGCCCTATATCGGCGGTAAGCGCCGCCTCGCGGCCGAGCTCGCGCGCCGCATCGCGGCGGTGTCCCACCGGACCTATGCGGAGCCGTTCGTCGGCATGGGAGGCGTCTTCTTCCGCCGCGATCGCCGGCCGCCGGCCGAAGTGATCAACGACCGAAACGGCGAGGTGGCGAACCTCTTCCGTATCCTGCAGCGTCACTATCCGCAGTTCATCGAGACCCTGCGTTTCCAGATCTCCGGGCGGAAGGAGTTCGAGCGGCTCAAGGCCTCAGACCCGACCACGCTGACCGATCTCGAGCGCGCCGGCCGATTCCTCTATCTCCAGCGGACCGCCTTCGGCGGCAAGGTGGCCGGGCAGAATTTCGGCGTCGATCCTCGCTCAAGCGGCGGCTTCAACCTAACGCGGCTGGTACCGGTACTCGAAGACGTGCACGAGCGGCTGGCCGGCGTGGTGATCGAATGCCTGGACTGGCAGGAGTTCATCCGCCGCTATGACCGGCCGGGCACGCTTTTCTATCTCGATCCACCCTATTGGGGTTCGGAGGGCGATTATGGGAAGACGTTGTTCGACCGGGCGCAGTTCGCGCTCCTGGCCGAGGTGCTACGCGGGATCAAAGGGCGTTTCATCCTGTCGATCAACGACCGACCGGAGGTCCGAGAGGTCTTCGCGGGCTTCCAGGCGGACGGGGCGGAACTGCTCTACTCGGTGGCCGAAGGCAAGCCAGTTGCGGCCAAGGAGCTGATCATCAGCGGACCCGCGCAATGAGGTGCGCCGGCCGTCAGCGGATCCAGCCGAAGGTCAGCGCCACGTGGCCGATCATGGACCCGAAGCGCGAGATGAATGCCAAAGCGAGCAGTAGACGGCCATACCAGGGCATTGCGGCGCTCCTAGATGAGATCCGGCGGAAGCGGATCAAGGATGTCCGGGGTGTTGTTTTTCGGCGACCCGACCGCGCGGCCGATCTTCCACATGGTCATCAGTTCGGCGGGGAAAGGCCGCATGAGGTCTGCCGGGTCCTCGCCGAACATCCAGCGGTGATAGTCCGCCGGGGCGATGATGACCGGCATGCGGTCATGGATCTCGGCGACCATCTCGTTCGGCGGGCAGGTGATGACGGTGAAGGTGCGGATGACCTCACCTGTCTCGGGGTGCATCCATTCCTCCCAAAGCGCCGCCAGGGCAAACGGCTCGCCCGAACGCATCGCGATCGCGTAGGGCTGTTTGTTCTTGCCGGTGCCAAGGATGTCCTTCCACTCGAAGAAGCCGTCGATCGGCATCAGGGCTCGGCGGGCCTGGTAGGCGGCGCGGAAGAGGCCGTTGGTTTTTACCGTCTCGCACTTGGCGTTGATCGGCTGCGGTCCGCCGCTGGCCTCCTTGATCCAGCGGGGGATGAGGCCCCACTGTGCCGCGATGAAGCCGCTTTCGCCGTTGGCGGCGTCGGCGGCGACGATGATCGGGTATTTCTGGCGCGGCGCGCCGTTCCACCTGGGCAGGGAATTGCCGAGCCCCTCGACCTCGGCCGAATTGGCGAAGCCGAACTGCGCAACCAGCTCGCGCAGCGTATGCTTGATGTGAACCCGACCGCACATGAACTGACCTCCTCACGCCTACGCTATGGGCATGTCGCCGCCGGCTTGACGCTCCTCGGGCGGCGCTCCATTTCTGTTCCCATGTCCTCAACCCGGCTGGAAACCATAGGCGATCTCGTCGATGGCGGCTACTCGCTGCACTATCTGTGCTGGTGCGGCCGACACGGCTGGCTGGACCTTGAGGGCATCGCCGAGGGTTTTGGTCGCGATATCCGCTACCTGCACGACAACCTGACGCGTCGTCTGACGTGCGCAGCCTGCAAGAGGAAGGGCCAGCTCACGTACCGGCTTCACGGTCCGTTGACGGACGGAACGCCCGTCAGCCGGGAGCGGCCTCGGATGCTCTACGGGGCGGGCTAGGGAAACCTTCCTCGGACAGAGCTCGGGCTGGCGTCCTACCACTGAGCTGAGCGTCTTAGCTGGCATTGGAGCGGCGGGTGCCCGCGCCGGGACTAGGCCGAACGTTGGGCTTTTCGTGGTCGCGGCGACAGTCTAACATGACAGCTCCGAATGATGAGGGTTGGGGGATGCTCATCATGACTACACGAGAATTGCTCTTGAGAGCGCTGGAAGACGCCCTGCGGGACGAGCGCTGGTTTCTGGCTTATCTGATCGAGATGGCTGTCCAGCAGGCGCACGACGAGGAGCACCAGCACTACCGCCCACGTCTTGTCGACCGGGAAGATTTCAGGGGCGTTGAATGACAGTTGAAGCGGGGGAGGATTCCGATCGCCGGTCGGGATGGGTGACCTTCGGCTTTATCGCCACGGCGCTCTATGCACTTCTGTTGGCGGTCTCAATCTGGTCGCCATGGACTGGCTGGGGCTGGTCGGCGTGGGTGACGCGGGGCCAGGCTCTCAGTCTCAACGAATTCGGTGATCTACTGGCGGGCGCCTTTGCTCCGCTCGCCTTCCTTTGGCTGATGGTCGCGGTGATGGTTCAATCGCAGGAATTGAGGCTGCAGAAGAAGGAGCTCGAATTGACGCGGCAGGTAGCGGTCGAAACGCGCGCCGAGATCGCCGTGCAAGCAAGTGCGGCAAAGGCAAATGCTGACTACGTAGGACAGCAGACGGAGATCCTTACCAAACAGCTCGAGAGGGAGCAGCGCAGAGCTGCTAGCGACCAATTTGCGATACTGGTTCAGCTCACCGCTACGGTCTTGCGCACTCGCCTCGCAAACGAGGTTCATTTTTTCAAGGATGGCCACCCAGGTTGGCATCTGGTGAGGTCAGAGTGGTTCATTGGCGATGACTACAGGGACTTGGTTGCCGCTTCGCGCCAGATGAGGCGGGTCAAGGAAAAGCACAAGTTGGAGCTTGAAGCAGGAACTCTCGTGCTAAGGACGCCCTTCACGCGACGTCGACTACTCCAGCTCATCGACCTTCTTGATGCAATGTCGAGCCTCTCTGTCACCGCATATCATATGTCGCCGTTCATGGACGCCATCGAGGTCGCTGATTGGCGTCAAGATCTTCAGTGGTTGGCTGACCTTCCGGGAACTGCCTAGCGGTGCCATTTGAAGTTGCGCGCCGCGCCGTTTGATTTTGCGCGCTACAGGAACCGGCGGGCTTCGCACGCAAACTCATTCATCTGGTCGCTCCATGGCTGTCGACCAGAGAGTCCACCGAGGGGGAGAGGGTGCGGATAGATTCATCGAGCAGATGACGTGTAGACGCCGGATTCCTCAATTGAATCAAGGAACGGAAAATCAGATAAGGGAAAAGTTTCCCAATTATATACTTGACAAAGCAAGCTTGATGGCGCTAGATAGCGACAACAGGGGGAACAGCAATGACCAACAAGACCGAGCGACAGATTGTTGAAGAGTTGCAGGCCAAGGCTGACCGCCAGCGCAAGCAAGCTATCGAAATCCAGTTGGGCGACCCCGGTCCTTACGTGACCCCTCGGTTTGTTCGGTTCGACTCCGCCATGATTTCGGATCAGAACACCGTTCAACTGTTTCTAGAGACAGCCAAAGGCCAACAAGTTCGGGTGCAAATTGCCGCGGACCAGCTTCCCGGAATGAAGCTGATGCTGGACCACCTAATTTCACAGAAAGCCCGATAACGGCGCGCGGGAAGAAACCCATGAAACTCGACTCCCCAATCTTTCAGGACGCCGACGCAGCCCGCGTCCACCTGGAAGCGCAGCGTTGGCCGCATGGCCCGAACTGCCCGCACTGCGGCAACGCCCGCGCCGACCGCATCACCGCCATGAAGGGCAAGGCGCACCGCCCCGGCCTCTACAACTGCATGGAATGCCGCGAGCAGTTTACCGTCACCGTTGGAACCGTTTTCGAGCGTTCCAAGATCCCGCTGAACAAGTGGCTGCTGGCAACCTTCCTTATGGCCTCCTCCAAGAAGGGCATGTCCGCGCACCAGCTCCACCGCATGTTGGGTGTCACCTATAAGACCGCGTGGTTCATGGCTCACCGCATCCGTGAAGCCATGAAGGAAGACGTTTCGTCCGCCGGTCCCATTGGCGGCGAAGGCAAGACCGTTGAGGCCGACGAGACCTACATCGGAAAGCGTGAGACGCCCCGTAAGCCTTCACCCGCTCGCAAGGGCCGTCCCTACACCAAGTCGGGCAAGGCGGGCGGCAATCAGAAGCGTATCGTGGTCGGCCTTGTGGAGCGCGGCGGCAAGGCCCGCATGTTCCACTTGAACGACGCGACCAAGGAAACCGTCCGCGAGGTTCTGGTCCGTAACGTCGACCGCGCCTCCACCCTCTATACCGACTCGTCCCGCCTCTACACCCGCACTGGCGAGGAATATGCCAAGCACCGCACCACTAACCATGCAGCCGGTGAATACGCTCGCCGCGAGGGCGACGTTGTGGTTCACTCCAATACGATTGAAAGCGTGTTCTCAGTGTTCAAGCGCGGCATGATCGGCGTCTACCAGCACTGCGGTGAAGCCCACCTGCATCGCTACCTTGCCGAGTTCGATTTCCGTTACAATCGACGCGCCGCGCTGAAGATCACGGACGCCGAACGCCACGACCAATTGCTTGCACGAATTGAAGGTCGACGCCTCACCTATCGGCGGATTAGTGAAGCCGATTACGCCTAAGCAAAAAGCGCGTAAGCTCCTCCAGATCAGGAGGAAGTCAAAATGAAACTTTCAGTCCAGAAAATGCCAAGGGCCTCGCTCTTGGAAGATGGAAGCTTGGTCGAACTTGAATTTGAAACGTCAGGTGCACCCGTGACGCTTCAATTCGACCCTGACTCCTTAGAAAACTTTGCTGTCCGTGCGGTCGAACTCATTCGCCATGCTCAAAATCAAAAACGAGCCAGCGCTGGCCATCTCTCACTTCGAGCGTCGGATGTGGTAGCGGTTGCCGCAGACGCTCCAGTCGGCAGCGGCAAAGTTGTTGTCTCCTTTCGAGGCACAAACGGCATCGTCCAGTCATTCGCGCTAACGCCCAAAATGTCTGAAGGATTGCGGCCAACCCTGCGAAAAGCAGAGGCCAAGGCGCAACAAAATTCACAAGCTTCACGGCACTGAATTCTCCCCGGACTCGACTCGTGAATATTCCAGGTCCACATTCGGCATTGCACCGCAGCTCGCGAAAGCCCCGACTGCTCAGTCGGACACCCTGGATCGATCCCTGCGGTCCCAATGCCGATGTCGAGAAGGACTGCGCTCAACCCGCAACACCCTAATCGGCAACCTTGGAGAGCCTTGGGATCTACAGGAGGCGGAAGGCCAACGCCGAATGTGGGCCGGTAATCGCATCAACGGCGGCTTATCCGTTCATGCGGCGCTAACAGCGAAACCCTAACCGGTCGAGCTGCGCAGCGAGGCCGAGGGAACTCCCATGCGCAAGCAGGAACAACCTCGACTCATCGTGACTGTGAACGTTGATCTAGCGGCGTGCCTTCGGGCTCTTGCCGTTCTGATCGCCCTCTTCACCTGATCGGGGGCGCGGGGCTTCGGCCTCGCGCTTCCCCTTTTTCGGCTCGGGCGGTGTCTTCAACATCCGCTTTAGCGTCTCGTTGAACGATTGCTCGTCGGCGTCGGGCGTCGAGTTATCCCCGACATCACGCGCGCGGCTGGGGGAAACTGGCCTTTTGGACTCGCGCTCCACCGTGGCTTTCCCATAAATTCTGATTCGTCAGGGCGATGGAGGGGGTGTGCTCACTGTCCAAGGCGCACACACCCGCCTCACAAGGCTCTCTGACTGGCGCACCCGGCATTGCTGCTGGTGCCTTCTGCCCCGATCCATCGCGAGGCAGTCGTAAGTGGGGGCGGCTTGGTAGCTAGTCCGGGCTTCCGACCTTGGGTCTAGAGGGTTCAACCCCCTCCGCCCCCACCGCTGTGCACTGTGAATCAGTCTGACTAAATTTCCAACCCGCTTGACGCCTTTTCTTTTTCCACAGCTTCCGGCCTGTCACGCAGAACGAATCATAAACCGGACACCATGCTTTGTCACGTATATAATTAGGAAAAGTTTCCTATTTCTGTTCACACCCTCGGACCCCGTCGCTATAAGAAGAAATTCCTATTGTGGACGGAGGGACGGAGTGGCGACGACACAGGCCTTGTTCAGCGACCCGAGCGATGCACCGGAGCCACGGCCGCCGCGGTTCCCGGTGATCCGCTCCGTCCGCCACATCGAGCGGAACATCGAACTCTGCGAATGCATGATCGATATCGCCGCCGCGCTCTTCAACGTGAGCGGCCGCGATCTGCGTCATCCCGGCCGCTCCTCGCATTCGGTCGCCCGGGTTCGCCAGATCGCCATGTATGTCGCCCATGTCGTCCTGGGCCTGTCGATGAACGAGGTGGGCAGGGGATTTGGCCGCGACCGGACGACGGTGCTGCATGCGTGCCATCTGGTCGAGGACATGCGTGAGGACATGGAGTTTGACCGGATCGTCGCCATGACCGAGCGCGTGGCGCGCGCCGCACTTCGCAACCGTGATGGGGAATACTGATATGTCGAACGACCAGACCGCAGGATGGCTGGCGCTGTGTGCCATCGCCGACGGAAAGTGCCACGTCGCGGCGGGCGATGGGCCGGAGAGCGTCGTTCTCGCGGATGCGGCGGGCGGACATCACCGGACCGATTCCGCGGTTCTGCGCACGCTCGCCCGCAAGGCGCTCGTCCGGCGCCAACAAGACCGGCTGGTGCTGTCGGTGCTGGGCAAGGCGCTGCTGCGCGGGGCACGTGGTTCCGATCCGTTCCAGGCGCGGCGGCTAGACCTGGCGCTCGACGAGGTCGAGACGCCGCAAGGCCGCGCGACCGCTCTGGTCAACCTGGCGGAATCGCCGCTCAGGCAATTGGTGCGGCGCAGGACCCGGAACGGCGACGCCTTCCTCAGCAAGCAGGAATTCGACGCGGGCGAGCGGCTGCGCGCGGACTATACGCGGGCGCAGATGCTGCCGCGGCTTGGCGCCAATTGGGAGCAACCGATCTCCACCGGCCGCCGCGCGGGCTCGGCCGCCGACCTGTCCGACGGCGCGATCGCCGCCAGGGAGCGGGTTGAGCGCGCGATCGAGGAGGTCGGCCCGGAACTCTCCGGCGTGCTGATCGACGTGTGCTGCTTCCTGAAGGGACTGGAGACGGTGGAGGCCGAACGCGGCTGGCCGGTCCGTTCCGCCAAGGTGCTGCTCAAGGCAGCCTTGGGCGCGCTGTCGCGGCACTACCAGCCGGCGGCGACGGGGAACAAGCGCTGGCAGATCCTGTCATGGGGCAGCGAAGACTATCGGCCGTCGATCGGCGGCTGATCAGGCGGCGGCAGTGGCGGCGTCGCGGCGGATGCGCGCCACCATCGAGCGCAGGCCGTTGGCGCGCTGCGGCGTCAGGTGCTCGTCGAGCCCGAGACGCTTCAGGACGGCCTCGGCGTCGATGCGCGCGATCTCGCTCGCCCGGCGGCCGGAGAATAGCGCCAGCATGATCGCGACGAGGCCGCGCACGATATGCGCGTCCGAATCGCCGATGAAGCGCATGACAGGGTCAGGTCCGTCGCCGCGCGTGGTCTCGAGCCAGACCTGGCTGACGCAGCCCTGGACCTTGTTCTGCGGCGTGCGGGCCGAATCGGGGAAGGCAGGCAGGTCGCGGCCGAGATCTATCACGTAGCGATAACGGTCCTCCCATTCTTCGAGGAGTTCGAAATCGTCGAAGATCTGCTGGATGCCCGGGTTGAGTGCGGTATCGCTCATACCCTGCATATAGGTCGAAAGATGCGGCCGTCACAATGGCCGCGTCGGCAAAGCCTATTCGGACTTGGCTTCCTCGGAAGCCGCGGCAGGAACGGTCTGTGTCGCCGGCACTGTGCCGGTGGTCGTCGCATCCGGCTCGCCGAACCTGTCGTCCAGCAGTTCGAAGGCGATTCGCGAGGCCTCGCGCGCCCTGACACCGATAGTCTGGAGCGCGGCCTTGCCGGTGACACAGACATCCGGCTTGCGCTCGCAGATGCCGCTGATGTCGCCGACCGCCTCGCGCGCCGCCGACAGCGCCTGGATCGGCCCGACCGATTCGACTGTCTCGTTGCCGCCGGAACTGCCGAACGGAATGATCAGAAGAACGAGCGAAAGCCAGAAAGTGCAGCGGATCAGAAAGCCCATCGTCGCAGTCCCCGTGCCGGTTCGTTTTCGGGCGTTTTCCAGATGCAATGCGCCCTTGACGCTGCGACTGTCGCACCGACGCGCAAATGGCGGCTTGCGGCGAAAGCGACGATTTGGCGCGAATTCGCATCAAATTCGAAACATCCGGATTTGATTCAAAAACGATGAAAACTTGAATGGATTGCTTAACTTCGGATTAACCATATAAGTCTTTGAAGATATTGAATATTCGTCCTGTCTTGCCGTGGCGAGGACGAGATCTCGCCTTTTTCGACCGGCCGTGCGGGCATAACGGCACGTTTACCATGACGGCATTTCGCGCCGTTCCGCGATCCGCAAGGCGCCCGTTTCGGCTCTGGCAGGGACGGAAACGAGCCCGCCTTATTCATTCTTTAAACCGTGGGTGCGAGGGTCGGTCCAAGGAAGCAGATCCGCTCTGCGGAAGTGTCTCGGGTAGACCGGTTTGAGTTCAGTTGCGTCCAGCGTCATCGGGTTTTCGGCAGGAGTGGCCGCGAGCTGCGACCGTCTCGTCGCCCCCACGGTCGGGGGCGTGGAGCGGGCGTGCCAGCGGCGCCTCATCGCCGCTTTGCTTGCCGGTCCCTTCGTGCTGGCGGGTGTCTGGCCGTCGGTGTTCGCCGCCGGCCTGCCGCGCGATCTGAGCTTCGGCGTCCTGACGCTCTGCTTCTTGATGGCCTGGGCGAGCATCGCCTATGTCGCGACACGCGCCGACCTGCCTAATACCGCCTCGGCGACGCTCGCGGCGGCGACGATGCTGCTGGCCGTGGCGATTGCCGGCGCGGGAGGAGTTTCCTCCCCGGTGATGCTGATCGCCGGTGCGCTCACCTTCGAATCCTGGTGGATCATGCGCAGCCGCAGGGCGCTCGTCTGGGGCGGCGTCGCGGCAGCCGTCGCGATCACCGCGCAGCCTCTGATGGGAATGTTCGGCCTTGTGCCGGCCTCCGCCTTCAGCGCGTGGCACTGGCTCGTGCCGCTGGCCTATGGCGCCATCGCCGCGCCGCGCCTGGCGAGCGCCGTGCGCGAAGAGATCGAGGCGCAGCGCCAGCCGCGCGAGACGGCGGTCGAGGACGTGCTCGACGCGGTGGTGCTGCGGATCGCCCGCAGCGGCGACACGACGGATGTCGGCGGTCGCAGCGACGCGCTGCTGGGTGTCGCGCCCGAGCTGCTGCTCGGCGAAGGCTTCTTTGAGCGCGTGCATGTGAGCGATCGGGTCGAGCTGATGCGCGCGCTGGCGGATGCCGATCGCGGCCATGCGGACTTCGAGTTGCGCATCCGCGTGGCGGGCGACAGCGCGGGCACCTTCCGCAGCTTCGAGGCAGAGCTGCATGGCGGGTCGCCGCGCCTGCTGGTACTGCGCGGCAACGGCAAGGTGGAAGCGCTGCGGCAAGAGCTCGCCGAGGCGCGCGAGCAGGCGGCCGGCAGCGATGTTGCCAAGGCGCGATTCCTCGCAGCCGTGAGCCATGAGCTGCGCACGCCGCTCAACGCCATCATCGGCTTCTCCGACATGCTGGCCTATGAGATGGTCGGCCGCTTCACCGATCCGCGCCAGAAGGAATATGCCTGCCTGATCCGCGATTCCGGCGGCCATCTGCTGAGCGTGGTCAACTCGATCCTCGACGTGTCGAAGATCGAATCGGGCGCCTATCCGATCCGGCCGGAGCCGTTCCGGTTCGCGGAAGCGGCGTCCACCTGCCATGCGATGCTGGCGCTGCAGGCCGCCGAGAAGTCGGTCGAGCTCTCCAACCGCGTCACGCCGGCCGTGGGCGAAATCTGCGCCGACCGGCGCGCGGTGCAGCAGATCCTGATCAATCTGCTCTCAAACGCGGTGAAGTTCACGCCGCGCGGCGGCTCGGTGAAGCTCGACGCGCGCCGCCACGGCCGCATGATCACCTTCGAGGTGGCCGACACCGGCATCGGCATCGACGAGGAGGATCTTGCGCGGCTCGGCCGGCCTTTCGTACAAGTGCACAACGACTATACTCGCCAGTTCGACGGCGCGGGGCTGGGGCTTTCCATCGCCAAGGGTCTGGTGGCGCTTCACGGCG
The DNA here is from genome assembly GCF_900177325.1 of Mesorhizobium australicum. NCBI lineage: Bacteria > Pseudomonadati > Pseudomonadota > Alphaproteobacteria > Hyphomicrobiales > Phyllobacteriaceae > Mesorhizobium > Mesorhizobium australicum. Next base: position 2,254,410 of record NZ_FXBL01000004.1, read on the forward strand.
GCGCGATGTCGATCCAGAGCTCGCCGGGCGCGGGCACGGTGGTGAGCGTGACCCTGCCGATCGAGGGACATGCGGTGGTGGCCGCTCCCGAGCCGAAGGTGCAGGACGCGGAGGTTGAGGAGTACGACGGTGCGACGTTCCGAAAGTCGGCTTGAAGAAGACAGCCCCGTCGGCGCCTTCCTGCGCGACGGCGTCTATGCGGCAGGGGCTGCGATCTCGCGCAATCCCGTCCTGGTCGGCGGCACCACCGCCTTCCTGGTGACGCTGTTCTACGTCTCGGCCAACGCGCTGTGGTACCAGCCGCAGCCGCATGCGAGCGCCTTCTTCATCACGCGCGAGATGCCGAACTACGTCGCCCCGCAGCCGGAGACCGATCCGTTCCAGGACGAGGAGGAAGAACACTCCGCCGCGCCGCCTCCCGCTGCCGCGCCCCGCCTGCCGGCGGACCCGACCGTGCAGCAGGTGCAGGACATTCTCGGCGACCTGAACCTCTATACAGGCTCCGTGGACGGCATCGCCGGACCGCAGACCAAGAAGGCGATCGCCGACTACCAGAAGCTGGTCGGGCTCGATCCCTCGGGCGAGATCGACCAGAGCCTGCTCGACGAATTGATGGCGCGGCGCGCACCGCAGAAGACGGACGACACGTTGCCGCCGCGGCCAGCACCTCGGCCCGCGCGCGTTGAAGCGGTGGCCGCGGTCGCGGCCCAAGAGCCGCGCGAGGACGTACTCAAGATCCAGGCCGGGCTCAAGGCCTTCGGCCATGACGGAATCGAGCTCGACGGCAAGCTCGGGATGAAGACCAAGACGGCCATCCGCGAGTTCCAGTCTTTGTTCGGCCTGCCGGTGACCGGCGAGCCGGACGAGAAGCTGCTGGCCAAGATGCGCCAGATCGGCTTGACCAACTGAGCTTTCCCGCGCAGGGAAGGCGATGCGTGTCACCAGCGATCTCTGGGTCTCGGCCTTGCTGCGACGGGCCTTCGGCGAGGGCGGCTTCGGCGCCGTGCTGCGCCGCGGCGGCGACAGCGCCGGTGCGATCTTCATCGTCACCCGCGACAGGATGGGCGAGGCGACCCTCTACGGCCCGGCACCGCAGACCGGCTACGACGATGCGCGGCCTGACGACCGGCTGTTCGTGGAGCTGATGCGGACGACCGAGGAGGCGCGGATCGACGAGCGGCTGGCGAAGGAGAGCCGCTTCGACCCCGACCTGTGGCTGGTCGAGATCGAGCCGGGACGGCCGGACGCCGAGCTTTTTCCGCTCATGAAGCCCTGATCACGAGGCCCTGAGAAGCCGCGCTTCGCCGGCGACCGTTTCGGCTTCAGCCTGACGCTGCACGAGCGCGGCAACGCTTTCGGCCTTGAGCCGGCGGATCTCGTCTCGGCCCGCTTCGGCATGGATGAGATTGTAGTGCTCGACAAAAAGGCGGATCGCCTCCGCATGCGGGTGGGCGTTCGGATCGATGGCGCTGACCACCAGGAAGGCCTGCTCGACGCTGAGACCTAGACCGCGCAGCACCAGGACCAGCGAGCGACGCAGGGCGCGCTGCGACAGCGGCCGGGCCTGCGTGTAGGCGATGTCGGCGGTGTCGGCGAGCGCGGTCTGGAAGAGGGCGGGGACGCCGGTGAGCGCGGTGTCGCGCAGCTTGCCATAGTCCGTCGTAGCTGGCTGGGCCTCGGGATCGGGAAGCGACCGCCTTGCTTCGCCGCCGACGGCCATCATCGCGCGCAGCCTGGCGCGCGCGCCCTCGGCCGTGCCGGCGGGGCGCGGGATCGCCGTCTCGGCGCTGGGCGACAGGACGATCTCCTCCTCGAGCGACGGCGCCTGGTCGGACGGAGCGTCCAAGGCCTCCTGCGCGGCGGAAGCCGCTTCCAGGGCTCGGATGAGCCGGGCGATCGCCGGGTTGAGGGATGAGCGGTTGGCGATAGCACGCGCATGGTCGATGCCGTGGCGGGCGATCAGGCCGATCAGGTCGACATCCTTCAGCGCGCGCGACCGCATCAGGATCGGGGCGGAGATTTCTAGTGGTTCGGCCGCAAGACGCCGAACCAGACCGGCGGGGGCGGGCCGGCATTCCGACAGTGCGGCGGCTACGTAGCGGCGGGCTTCCGCGGAGACCTGATCGTAGAGAGGCAGGGTGAGATCGTCGAGCTGGACCGCATTCTGCCGTGTCGGGCGGGTGAGGGCGCAGAAGGCGGAGACGGAGGCGCGGAAAAGCCTTTCGGCCTTGCCCTCCTCGCCGCGTATGGCGATCTCTCTGAAGTCTGAACTGGACACGGACGCTGCTGATACTCGACGCGGAACTGGCGTGAATGACCGCAAACGGCGGATTTCACGGGGCATTCTTCATTTTAGACATGATCCGTTAGCAGTCCGTTAACCGTATGGGCGTCTCATCGACGAGAGGTTGAGTTGCAGTCGCAAGGAGTGTGCATCCAGAAAGGCGGATCGAATGGCGACCATACTGAATTTCCGACCAAGAGAGTCGACGATTTCCAGACCGAGGGAGGGCAGCGGCCCGGCCCAGGTGGTGTTCTTCACCGGCGTGCGCTACGAGCGCACCGCGTCGGGCGAGGCGCGAAAGGCCGAAGCGAAGGGCGACGACCGCAAGCTAGGCTCGCAGCAGGCCACGCTTCCCCACTAGAGCCGTCAGCCCGCTCCCGTCTCGCAGCGCGCGGCGGAGATGTGGCGCTCGACGGTCTGCCGCCAGCTCGGATCCGGCACGAAGCTGCGCAGGATGACCATGCCTTCCGAAATGTCGGTTTCCACGAAGACGGCGTTCTCGTAGTTCGCCGGCATCGCCTTGCGAAGCTCGATCAGCTGCAGCGGTTTCGCCACCACCACGTCGAGGATGCCGCCGGTGGCCGTGCGCTCGCTGAGGCTGAAAACGTTCTGGCCCCGCCGGTCGAACACCGACAGCGACCAGTAGGGAACGTGCCCTGGCGAGAAAAGGTGCACCGAGCCGTCCTCGAGGTCGAACCGGCAGGCCGCGACCTCGAACATCGGATCGGCGTTCGCGAGCGCCTTGCCCGCAGGGCCGGCGCGGTCGAGCCGGTGGACCAGGTAGGGCGGACCCGCCTCGGAGACGAGCGCCCATGAATCGCGCTCGGAATAGAACGGGATCAGGAAGACGATCGCGATGTGGACGATGCCCGCGCCCACCAGCCCGACCAGCACGGCATAGAGAAGCCTAGCCATCGCAGCCGACCCTCAGAACCTGTGGCAGCTCCGTGCCGGCGATGTCCTCGTTGGAGGCGACGGGCGTGTCGTAGAGGGTGAGCACCAGCGCCATCGTCCCGTCGCCGGACAGGGCAAGCCAGTTGCCCGGTGAAGGGTGGCGGCTCGCAGTGAGCACGACCGAGCCGTCGCTTTCCCGCATCAGCGCCTGCGAGGGCAGCGCCGCTGCGCGGGCCACGCCTGCGCCGGTCACATGCAGCGTCCAGAAGCGGGCGGAGGGAACCTGGCCCTCGACGCGGTAGGTGCAGGACAGGCGCAGCGGCTCCCCGCCTGAATCGCGGCCGGTGGTGAAAGCGATGCCCTCTGCGCGGCCAAGCGGTAATTCGGCTTCGCGCGCGACGCGCGCCTTCGAATAGGGATCGGCATCCGGCGAGCCGGCGTTGGGATAGGCGGTCCAGCCACGCACGGTGAGCGCGCCGACGCCTTCCGCGCTTTCCAGCGCATACCATGCGCTGGCCGCGCCGCCACCCACGGCGATCACCGACGACAGGAGTATGGTCATGGCATCGCGAAGCATCGGATCAGGCGGGCCGGAGGGAAACGGCGACCGGTCTAACGCGGCGGCGCGGGGGCAGGCAAGTGCGGGTCACAGGGCCGACAGCGTCTCGCTGGCGGGTGGCGCGATCTTCGGCGCCTCCTCGAATCGCTTCGACAGCGACATCAGGAAGGACGCCGTCTCGGCGGACAGGGAACGCGGCAGCTCCGGGGCGGGGGCGGCGTTCTCGGCCGGTTTGGCCGCGGCCACCGCCGGCTCCTTCGGCTTGTCGACGAAGGGATTGTCGATCAGCGGGATCGGCTTCAGCTCGACGTTCTGGTGGGCGTACGCCATCAGCCGCTGCCAGGTCATCGCCGGCAGCGAGCCGCCGGTCATGTTGCGGGTGGGCGTCGACTCGTCATTGCCCATCCAGACCGCCGCCAGGTAGTTGCCGGTGAAGCCGACATACCAGGCGTCCTTGTAGGCCTGGGTCGTGCCCGTCTTGCCCGCGCTCCGGATACCGGGAAGAGCCGCGCGGCGGGCGGTGCCGGTTTCGGGGATCTGGACCATGATCGAGTTCATCGACGCCACGGCCTGCTCGGACAGCACGCGGTGCGGGGGAGGGGCGTCGCGGGCGTGGTCGTAGACGATCTCGCCGGAATGGGTGGTGATCTGGGTGATGCCGTGGCGCGTGCCGGCCATGCCGCCGTCGGCGAAGACCTGATAGCCGGTCGCCTGGTCCATCACGGTCAGCGAGGAGGTGCCGAGCACCATCGTTTTGTCGGAGAAGACGGGCGATTCCACGCCCATGTCCTCGGCGAGCTTCTTGATCGGCGCGATGGTAAGATGCTCCTTGGCGAGCCTGACCGGCACGGTGTTGATCGACTTGATCAGCGCGGTGGCCAGCGTCATGCGGCCCGAATAGCCGCGCGAATAGTTCTTCGGCGACCAGTTGCCCCACGAAATCGGGCCGTCGGAGATGACGGACTCCGGCTTGAACCCCATCTCCATCGCGGTCGCATAGACATAGGGCTTGAACGACGAACCGGTCTGCCGCTCGGCCTTGGTGGCGCGGTTGAACTGGCTCTCGCCATAGTCGCGCCCGCCGACGATCGCCCGCACCGCGCCCGAATGGTCGAGCACGACGATCGCGCCCTGCTTGACGCCGTAATCCTTGCCGAACTGGCGCAGGTGGAATTCGAGCGACTCCTCCGCCGCCCGCTGGATGTTCAAATCGATCGTGGTGCGCGCCACCAGCGAATGCGAGGGCGCCGCCGCCGCGATGCGCTTGACCTCGTCGAAGGCCCAGTCGAGGAAATAGTCCGGCCGCTGCGTGTCGCCGCGGTCGACCGGAGTGGCCGGGTTGCGCCGCGCCGCCAGCACCTGGCCCTCGGTGAGGAAGCCGCCGTCGACCATGGCGGTGAGCACGACATTGGCGCGGGCGCGTGCGGCCGGCAGGTTGATGTGCGGGGCATATTTGGCCGGCGCCTTGAACAGGCCGGCCAGCATCGCGGCCTCGGCGAGGTTCACCTCCTTGATGCCCTTGCCGAAATAGAAATCGGCCGCCGCGGTCACGCCGAACGTGCCGCCGCCCATATAGGCGCGGTCGAGATAGAGCTGCAGGATTTCCTTCTTGGTGAGGTTCATCTCCAGCCAGACGGCCAGGAACGCCTCCTTGACCTTGCGCTCGATGGTGCGCTCGTTGGACAGGAACAGGTTTTTCGCCAGCTGCTGCGTCAGCGTCGAGCCGCCCTGGACGACGGAATTGGCGCGCACGTTCTCGCTCATGGCGCGGAACAGGCCGAGGAAATCGATGCCGTAATGCTCGAAGAAGCGGCGGTCCTCGGTGGCGAGCACGGCCTTGATGACATGGTCCGGCATCTCGTCGATCGGCACGGAATCGCGCTGGATGATGCCGCGCTGGCCGATCTCGTTGCCGTAGCGGTCGAGGAAGGTGACGGCGAATTCCTGCTGCGAGCGCCAGTCCTTGGAGGTTTCCTCGAAGGCGGGCATGGCGAGCGCCAGAAGTACGATCGAGCCGGCCGCGCCCATGGTAAAACCTTCGGAGAAAAGCTCCACCAGCCCGCGCCGCCAGCCCGACACGCGGAAGCGGCGGAAGAAGATGGTGATCGCCTCCCATCCCTGGCCGAGGCGAAAGCCGAGATCGTAGAGCGAGGAATCGATCCATGCGTCGAGATCGAGCAGCCTTGTGGCTCTCGGACCCCGCGATGTCCTCTTCCCCGTGCGATCGTCCATAGCGCTTCAGCCCACCGCCAGCGGCCGCATAGATGCGCCCGAGCACGGCAATTTCGGGGCAGTCCCCACCCGGTTTCCCCTCAGGCCGCCCTTGTCGGCTATTTCGCGGGGAGGGACAAGAAGGATTCGGGCGGGGATACGGAAAGGTGAAGGAGGGTGGGAAATCGCAGCGGGCGTCCGGATGAGGGTTGAGCGACCGACTTGGGGCCGCAAGGAGACGGGGTGCTGCTTTCATCGAGGCAGGGCTGACTGACCCTGGCTAACCTATTCAGCGCATTGTGGGGCGCTGAAGCCGGCCGCGTAATGTTTCCATGCAGGCATATTGCCCGCGGACACTCTCGGCCGGCCTCCACCGCCTTAGTGTAAGCCGAATTCCCGCAGCAGCGCCTCGCGGTGCCGCACGAAGCGATTCTCGCTGCGATCCCGCGGACGCGGCAGATCGATATCAACCACACGGATAGGCGTTCCCTTTTCCTTCGGCATGACGAGCACCCGATCGGCCAGGTAAATCGCCTCTTCCAGATCGTGGGTGACGAGGATCATCGTGACCTCCTCCTCACGCCAGATGCGCGCGAGCTCCTCCTGCATGGTGATCTTGGTCATCGCATCGAGAGCGCCGAGCGGCTCGTCGAGCAACAAGATTTCCGGTTGCACCGTCAGCGCCCGGGCGATGCCGACCCGCTGCGCCATACCGCCGGAAAGCTGACGCGGATAGGCATTCTCGAACCCGTCCAGGCCAACGAGGCGGATGTAACGTCTTGCCTTCTCCTCGGCGTATGCTTTGGAATCGCCGCGAACATCCAGCCCGAACGAAACATTTCCCAGCACTGTGAGCCATGGGAGTAGCCGCGGCTCCTGGAAGATGATTGCACGCTCGGTTCCAACGCCGTGCACAGGCACGTCGTCAATCAGCACCTCGCCGGCATCTGGCACCTCCAGCCCTGCCAATATTCGTAGAAGCGTGGTCTTGCCGCAGCCTGAAGGCCCTACAATGGCCAGTATCTCGCCGCCCCGGATATCTAGCCGCAACTCTCGCAGCACGTTCAGGCGTTGCCCATTCATCGCGAAGGACTTGGAAAGACCGCGAACGGCGACCTCTCCGCGGCGCGTTTGCACGACAACGCTCATCGCCGCTCCCTCAGTTGGTCGACGCGCCGCCGGTGACAAGGAGAATGTCCTTCGCCACCAGCTTGCCCGCTTCGATACGGCCCTCGCGCTCCAGCACGTCGATCCAGAACTGGATATCGCGCTCCACGGGCAGACCGCCGGCGCGCACGCCGTAGCCCTTGAAGTGCTTTGCAAGATCGGGGTTCTCGCCACGCTCCTGGAGGGCCTTGGCGAGGATAACCCGCGTTTCCGCCGGGTTCTCGCGGGCATAGTCGAGCGCCTTGGCAGCCCCTTCGACGAAGGCCCGAGCCTGTTCTGGATGGGCGTCGACCCAATCGCGGCGAAGCACCACAAAGCCGCCGGCGATCTCGCCGAGCACGTCGGTGTCGTCGAAGATAGCGCGGATTCCGCCCTTCTCGCGCGCGGCACCTTCAAAGGTCGTCTGCCAGTAGCCGAAGGCCGAGATGTCGACCTGCCTGGAGCGCAGGACCTGCTCCAACTGCGGGCCCGGGACGACGATCAGGTTAGCCGCATCTTGCGGCAGCCCGTTCTGGTGCAGCGCTTCACGGACGGCATAGTCGAGGTGCGCGCCGAGCGTGTTTACGGCGATCGTCTTGCCGGCGATGTCCTTGATGCTCTTGATGGGGCTGTCGTCCAGGACGTAGAAGATGGACTGCGCCTCGTCGTTGATGCCGTTCGACGGATAGGCGGCCACGAAGTCGTTGCCTCCTGCTATCGAATTTAGGACTGCGGCGGTGGCAGCACTTCCAAGCTCGACGCTGCCTCCGGCAAGAGCGATCAGCGATTCCGGTCCGCCGGTTGCATATCCGACATTCTCCAGCTTGATCTCGGCCTTGTCGTAATAGCCGAGTTCCGCGGCCAGCTCATGGGCCGAGATGCCGCCATGGCTGGCGAGGAAGCGTATGGTAACTTCTTCTGCCAGCGCGAGATGGCTGGTGGTCGAGAGAAGGACTGCGAGGGTCAGGCTTCGAACAAGCGCTTTCATGTGGATCTCTCCTTGTTGGTTCACGTCTGTGGTGGTGAAAAGGTTTAGCGCGCGACCTCCGACCAGCGACACAGGCGGCGCTGGAGCGTGACGAGTACGGCATTTGCCGCGAGGCCAAGCGCGGCGAGCAGGAAGATTGCGCCGAACATCAGCGGGATCTGGAAGTTGTACTGAGCGTTCATCACCTGGAATCCGAGGCCCTTGTTCGCGCCGATCATCTCGGCCGCTATGAGGAGCAGGAGCGCGGTGGTGGCAGAGAGGCGCAAGCCCACGAAGATCGCGGGAACCGATGCCGGGAGGACGACGCGCCTGAACACCGTAAGCCTCGACGCCCCGAAGGTTCGTGCCATTTCGATCAGCTTGGGGTCGACCTCCTTCACGCCGCCGATGGTGGCGAGGAGGAGGGGAAACAGCGTCGCCCAGAAGATGACGAACACCTTCGATGTTTCGCCTAGTCCGAGCAGCAGAATGAATACGGGATAGAGCGCCAAGGCGGATGTCTGGCGGAACAATTGCAAGATTGGATCCAACGCCCGCTCCACGGAACGGATCTGGCCCATGAAGAGACCAAGCGGAATGCCGATGATGACTGCCGCCCCGAACGCAATGCCCGACCGTTGCAGGCTGATCGCGATGTCCCCCACCAGACGCCCGGATGCGAGCGCCTTCCAGACTGCCGCAGCGATGGTGTCCAGAGGCGGGAAGATGGACGGGTTCACCCAGCCCATCTTCGCAGAAACCTGCCACAGGACGAGGAAGCCGACCAGCAGCCCGTAGCGAGAAAGCGCGTGTTGAAACGCGACGGCGGCTGGATGACTGGCTACGCCAACGGGTTCCCCGCGACGACGCGGAAGCGGCAAGGTGTAGACGTTCTGAATGGTCATGGCCTCACTCCGCTGCTTCGATCGAGTGTCGGGCGGTCGCCCAGCGGTTTTCGGGGAACGGCAGGCCCAGATTCTCGCGAAGTGTGCGGCCTTCATAGGCCGTGCGGAACAGGCCGCGACGCTGCAGCTCGGGAATGACCAGTTCGACAAAGTCGTCGAGCCCAGTCGGCAACCAAGGCGGCAGGATGTTGAAGCCGTCTGCAGCCTCGTTTTCGAACCACTCCTGCAACGTGTCGACGATCTTGACGGGCGTGCCGATGATGGTGAAGTGGCCGCGCGCAGAAGCAACCCATTGGTAGAGCTGGCGGATCGTGAAGCCGTTCTCGTCCGCAATCTGCCGGATGAGCGCCTGGCGGGACTTCATTCCCTCCGTCGGCGGAGCAGGCGGCAGCGGACCATCAAGGTCGTATCCGGCGAGATCGAGTGTGCCCCCTGTCAGTGCATTGAGGAGAGCGATGCCGTCTTCTTCGAGGATCAGGCTGGTCAGGCGGTCGTACTTTTCGCGGGCCTCGTCTTCCGTTCGCCCGATGAAGGGGGAGACGCCGGGCATGACAAGGACATGGTTCGGGTTACGGCCCAGACCGCGTGCGCGGGACTTGATGTCTCGGTAGAATTCCTGGGCGGTGCCAAGATGCTGGTGGGCGGTGAAGATCACCTCGGCCGTCCTGGCTGCAAGACCCCGACCGTCATCCGACTGCCCGGCCTGAACGATGACGGGGTGGCCCTGCGGCGACCGGGGAACGTTCAGCGGTCCCCTAACCTGGAAGTGCTCCCCCTTGTGATCCGTGCGGTGCAGTTTCTGAGGATCAAAGAAGCGTCCGGACGTCCGATCCCTAAGGAATGCGTCATCCTCGAAACTGTCCCAGAGCTTCTTTACCACGTCGACATGTTCGCTTGCGCGTCGATAGCGGTGTGCGTGGGGATGCTGAATGTCGAGGTTGAAATTGTGCGCCGCGGCCTCCGTTGCCGTGGTGACGACGTTCCACCCTGCGCGTCCGCCCGAGATCAGGTCGAGCGACGCGAATTTTCGCGCCAGGTTGTAGGGCTCTTCGTAGGTCGTCGAGGCTGTAGCGATGAAGCCGAGGTTTTTAGTGAGCGGCGCGAGCGCCGAGAACAGTGTCACGGGCTCGAAGCCCGCGACCTTGGCGTTGCCGCCTTCCGTTCCGCCCCCGAAGCTGACCGCCAGTCCGTCCGCGAGGAAGTAGGCGTCGAACAGGCCGCGTTCTGCCGTCAGGGCCAGCTGTTTGTGGAACTCGAAATTGGTGGCGCCGTCGACCGGCTGATCCGGGTGACGCCAAGCGGCGACGTGCTGTCCGCCGCCGGGCAGGAAAGCGCCAAGCTTTATCTGTTTCGACTTGGGCTGGTTCGTCATGGAAACCTCCTCAAAATGGGCGCACACCACCGCTCCCGCGCCGGGAGCGCGGGCTGGTTGATCCTTCATGCTTTGGTACGGCCGCTAGGCGGCCAGGCTCACGCTTTCAGTTCCGCCGATGGCACGGCACGCCTCGGCGACAGCCTGCTGCGCCCTCGCGCGGATGGCGTCGGAGGCGAGCGCGCCGTCGGCGAAATCGCGGTCCGACGCGTAGATGGCGGTCGGCATGGTCAGCGCCTCGAAGAAGCCGAACAGCGGCCGGAGTTGGTGCTCAACGATGAGCGAATGGCGTTCGCCTCCGCCGGTCGCGGCGAGGATGACCGGCTTGCCCCGCAGCGCCGATGGATCGAGCAGGTCGAAGAAGTGCTTGAACAGACCGGTGTAGCTGCCTTTATAGGTGGGCGAGCCGACCACGAGCACGTCGGCGGCCACAACCCGCTCCACCAGGTTGCGGGCGGCCGGATCCAATTCACCAAGCCGCCGCGCTTGGCCGAGCGACAGCCCGAGATCCTGGATGTCGAAAGTCACGGATGCCGCGTCGATGCGTACAGCCACCTGCCCGACTATGTGTTCGACAAAGGCTTTCGTCTTCGACGGGCGAGTGATGTTGCCTGACACTCCCAGCACGAGCTTTGCTGACATTCCACGCTCCTGATCAGCTATTGCCCACTAAATCTACCAATTTTGTAGAATTTAGCAAGGAAGAAGATTTTGAAGGTCGGCACGTTCAGGGGACCAGGTTCTATATTCCGGTAATGTCGGAGCAATTCGCGCGGCCGATCGCGATGATTGGAGATGCAGCCTTCGTGCGCGGACGTTGTGGACCAGCACCGACGGAAAGCCGCTCTCGCCCTTGAACTCCGCCTCGCTCCGTGACAACAGTGACGTTGGGGCATTGGGGGATTTTCGATGAACATCGTCAGGGTGGCGGCGCTTGGCGTTGTGTGGCTGGGGCTTTCGCAGGCGGCTGAGGCGCAGACGGTCAATTGCGTGGAGATCGCGGCGCTGCCGGCGGTGATCTCGGAGCCCGGCGTCTACTGCCTGAAGAAGAACTTCTCGGTGAGCCTGGCCGACGATGTCGCCATCGCGGTGCTGGCCAGCAACGTCACCATCGACTTCAACGGCTTCAAGATCGGCAACATGCCGGCCGGCGAGGAAACGCTCGCCGTGGGGGTCGGCGTGTTCGAGCGGCGCAATGTCGTGCTGCGCAACGGCAACTTCCGCGGCTTCATGATGACCATCGGCCTGCTCGCGTCGGATCCCGAGAAGTCCTCGGGGCACCTGGTCGAGAACATGATGATCGATTCCAGCCTGGTCTACGGCATCTTCGCCGTCGGCAACGGGCTGGTGCTGCGCAACAACCAGATCGTCAACTCGGCCGACACGCGGGTCAGCTCGACGAGCGTGACGCGGATGCTGGCCAAGGCCGGCGCGGGCGGCGTGACACGGCAGCTGCGCGCCATGCGCACGGCCCGTGCGCGGGCTCATGCGCGGGCCGGCGCGGCCGGCGTCGCGCCGCAGATCGACACGCCCGGCGTGGCGCCGATCATGGCCGCCGTGACCAACAGCGTGATCGAGAAGAACACGATCTCCTCCGTGCGGGCGCTGGGCGAGGCGGACGGCATCGTGGTGCTGGCCGGCCAGGGCGTGGCGGTGCGGGACAATTTCATCGCCGGCCTGCGCGCCGGAACGCTCGTCGCGGGCATCGGCGTGTCGGATTTTTCCGACAACATCCTGCTTCAGAACAACACCATCCTGGACGGCGAGACGACCGGCGCCGACACGGTCTACGGGATCGAGTCGCAAGCGGTGAGCGGCGTCATGTGCCTCAACAACGTGATCGCCGGCTTTTCCACCGCCGCCTCCTATGGCTGCGTGCCGGCGACCTGCGACGACGGACGGGCCGATGCCTGCACGACGCCGACGACGGGCGCGGTGAGCAACGGCCGCGTGCCGGCACCGACGAGCCTGCGGGCGCGGTAGAGCTGCCCGGTGCCGCAGGCGAGGCTGCGATAGCGCCGGGCGTGGCCGCCGTGAGGCCGGTGAGGCCGGGCATCCGGCCGACACCGAATGCCCGGTCGCCGGGGGCGAAACGCGGGGCCTTGTTTCGAACACCATTTGCGCCTATATGTCGTTCATCGATCTTGCTTGTTGAACTTTCTTTCTGGCGCCTGGCGCTGTCTGCGATCTTCCTCTCTCAAAATCGATCTGAACCGTTTGCGCTGCATGTGCAGGGCAAGCCATTTGCTACGACCGATTGACAGGAAATCGTCATGAACACTGGTACCGTCAAGTTCTTCAATGCGACCAAGGGCTACGGCTTCATCGCTCCCGACAACGGCGGCGCGGACGTCTTCGTTCACGTCTCCGCCGTTGAGCGCGCTGGCATGCGCACCATCGTCGAAGGCCAGAAGCTGAGCTTCGAAGTTGTGCAGGACCGCCGCAGCGGCAAGAGCGCTGCCGAGAACCTGCAGGCCGCGTAAGGAATCGTCTTCGATCCGCGACCGCGGATGTACCGGCGCGGATCGTCGAGACGACTGGAGAGGTCGGGCCAACGCCCGGCCTTTTTGCTTTTCGGGGGCAGGAAAGGAACGACGCCATGAGCGATGTAACCCAGCAGAACCTGTTCCGGCCGGCCCGTTCGAAGGCCGAGTCGAAGGCAGACATCACCAACAACGCGGCCCGCGCGATCATCGACGACGAGGCCGCCCGGCGCGAAGCCAAGACCGCCAAGCTGAGACAGGCGCGGCTGGAACTGGAAGCCGCCGCCGAAGCCGAGGCCAAACCCGCCGCGCGCAAGGCGAAGCGGCGGGGCTGACTGCGCCCGGCCAAAAGGCCGCGGCCGGCGCATGAAATATCATAGGAAAAAAGTCCTTGACGCCGTGACGGTGGTCTGATAGGGTTTCGTCATCGTCGGAAGTGTGCCCCTCAAGCTCCTCCCCGGAGCGGGCGCCCCGGCGGGTTTCATGTCATCACATCGTCGGAGCAGTGGATGGGCCGCGGGATCAGCGAGGCGCAGTGGTTTGCCGCGCGCGAGCTCTCGGAGGGCCAGCCGCCGACCAGGGTGCGGGTGGCGGCCGTGCTGGGCGTCGACAATTCCCACGTCTATTCCCGTTCTTCCGCCGAAGGCTGGAAGACGATCGACCATCGCAACCAGGAAATCCGCGGCCTCTATCGCGAGGTCCAGGCGATCGCCGCCGCCCTGTCGGGGCGCGCGCCGCCGGAGGAGAAGGTCGCGGATTTGCCGCCGCTGGACGAGAAAGAAGCGAGGGGACCTGAAGGACAGCCGCGTCCTGCAAACCCGCCGGCGGACCCGGCCGCGATCGCGCCGGAGCCGGCGATGGGCCCGGACGCCGGGGAGGGCGCCGCGCGCGGCCCTGCCGCCGAGCCCGCGCTTGCCGTGCCCGATTGGGACAGGATGGACCCGGTCGAGCTGCTCGCCAATGCCAGCGGCTTCGTCGCGCGGCAGGTCGGCCGGCTGATCGAGAATGCCGACCGGCGCGGCGGGCGGCTCGACAAGGCGCAGGTCGAGGGGCTGGCCGCGCTCGGCAAGATGATGGACCGCTGGGAGGTGCTGGCGGCCGAACGGACGAAGGACGACAAGAAGAAGAGCGATGAGAAACTCGCCGACGTATTCAAGAGAATTGACCGCCGAATTGTCGAACTCGCTGTCGAAGGCGCCGAGTTCCTCGACCAGCGGCGCCGGCGAGGACGAGGCACGACGCGTCGACGCGGAATGGCTGATGCGGGGTCGCCCGGAACAGATTCCGATCTGGCGCAGCCTGCTCGCTGACCCGCCCGAGACCTGGCTGGTGGTCGGCGGGCGCGGCGCCGGCAAGACGCTGCTGGGCGCGGAATGGGTCGCCGGGCTGGTGCGCGGCTTCCCGCCTTATTCGCGACGGCCGAAATACAGGAACATCGCGCTGGTGGGCGAAACGCTGGCCGACGTGCGCGAGGTGATGATCGACGGCCCGTCGGGAATCCGGACCGTCGCGCGCGGTTCGCGGCCGCGCTTCGAGGCGACCCGACGACGGCTGGTGTGGGACAACGGCGCGGTGGCGCAGGCGTTCTCGTCGGAGGATCCGGACAGCCTGCGCGGGCCGCAGTTCGACGCGGCCTGGTGCGACGAGTTCGCCAAGTGGAAGAATCTGCAGGCGACCTGGGACATGCTGCAGTTCGGGCTTCGCCTCGGCGAACCGCTGCAGCTGATCACCACCACGCCGCGGCCGGTGAAGCTCCTGAAACAGCTGATGGCGCATGAGCGGGTGCATGTGACGCAGATGCGCACGGCCGACAATGCGCAGAACCTGGCGGCCGGCTTTCTCGCCGCGGTGAAGGAGCGCTACGGCGAGACGCGACTGGGCCGCCAGGAGCTCGACGGCGAACTGGTCGAGGACCGCGACGACGCGCTGTGGAACCGCGCCAAGATCGAGGCCGAGACCGCGCCGGCCGGCGAACTGCGGCGCATCGTGGTGGCGGTCGATCCGCCAGCCTCGGCGACCAAGCGCTCGGACGCCTGCGGCATCGTCGCGGCGGGGCTGGAGGCGGACGGACGCGCGGTCGTGCTGGCGGATTTGAGTGCTGCCGGCCTTTCGCCGCTCGAATGGGCGGGCAGGGCGGTGGCGCTGTACCACCGCCTCGGCGCTGACTGCATCGTCGCCGAGACCAACCAGGGCGGCGACATGGTGGGCACGGTGATCACGCAGGTGGATCCGGCCGTGCCGGTCAGGCCGGTGCGCGCCAGCCGCGGCAAGTGGCTGCGCGCCGAGCCGGTGGCGGCCCTGTATCAGCAGGGCAAGGTGCGGCACGCGGAACGGTTCGCGGCGCTGGAGGACGAGATGTGCGACTTCGGCCCGGACGGCCTCGCCAACGGCCGCTCGCCCGACCGCGTCGACGCGCTGGTCTGGGCGGTAACGGAGCTGATGCTGAGGCAGCGGTCGGAGCCGCGGGTGAGGGGGATGGGGTAGGGGAGTAAGGCAGTAGGCAGTAGGCAGTAGGCAGTAGGCAGTAGGCAGTAGGTGCAGGACTTCATGAGCCCAACTATTGCCGTTTCGCTTATGTTGCGGCCTGACCAAGCGGTTTGTAGTTCTCCTACTGCCTACTGCCTACTGCCTACTGCCTACTGCCTACTGCGTCACTCCGCTCACCATTCGACCGCAACAAACTCCAAGGAGGTAGCCTCGATGGCTTGGACCTGGCCGTTCGCCGGGCGCGGACGTGTGCGCCTTTCAGAGACCCTGGAGAGGCGCGAGCCGGTCGCCTCGCCAGTAGCTTCGACGCAAGTGGCGGCAACCAAGGCGTCGTCCGGTTTCGTGGCGCTGCACATGCAGGGCGAGGCGGCGTGGACCAGGCGGGACTATGCCGGGCTGGCGCGGCAGGGCTACATGATGAACCCGGTCGCGCATCGCTGCGTGCGGCTGGTGGCGGAGGCGGCGGGCGCCGCGCCGCTCGTGCTCTACCAGGGCGCGCAGGAGCTGGAGCGGCATCCGGCGCTGGAGCTGCTCGCCGCGCCCAATCCGCGCCAGACGGGCGCCGCCTTCATGGAGGCGCTGGCCAGCCACCTGCTGATCTCGGGCAATGCCTATATCGAGATGGCGGAGGCGAGCGAGGACGCGCGGGAACTGCATCTGCTGCGACCGGACCGGGTGAGCGTCGTGGAGGATGCTGGCGGCTGGCCGGTGGCGCTCGACTATCGGACGGGCAAGGCCAAGCGGCGCATTGCGCTGGGCGAAGAGGCGCTGCACCTGGCGCTGTTCCACCCGCTCGACGACCACTACGGCTTTCCGCCGCTGGAGGCGGCGCTGACGGCGCTCGACCTGCACAATGCATCGGGGCGCTGGAACAAGGCGCTGCTCGACAATTCGGCCCGGCCCTCCGGCGCGCTGGTCTATGCGCCGAAGGAGGGCGGCAACATGACCGACGAGCAGTTCGACCGGCTGAAGGTCGAACTGGAGCAGACCTACTCGGGCGCGGCCCATGCCGGGCGGCCGATGGTGCTCGACGGCGGGCTCGACTGGAAGGCGATGGGGCTGACGCCGAAGGATATGGACTTCCTCGAGGCGCGCAACGGCGCCGCGCGCGACATCGCGCTCGCCTTCGGCGTGCCGCCGATGCTGCTCGGGATACCGGGCGACAACACCTATGCCAACTATCAGGAGGCCAACCGGGCCTTCTACCGGCTGACCGTCCTGCCGATGGTCGGCCGGATCGCGGACGCGTTTTCGCAATTCCTGTCGGGCCGTTTCGGCGAGGAGCTTCGGCTCTGGTACGACCCCGACGGGATCGAGGGCCTATCTCTGGAGCGCGAGGCGCTGTGGCGCCGGCTGCAGGCGGCGGACTTCCTGAGCGAGGACGAGAAGCGGGAGGCGGTGGGGTATGGGAAGAGGCAGTAGGCAGTAGGCAGTAGGCAGTAGGCAGTAGGGAAGAAGATCCTTCCGTGCCGGATAGCCTTACTCCGACTACTGCCTAAGCCCTACTGCCTCCCCCAAGGGATCATCCAACATGACAGATCTGTCGAACACGGCCTGGCTGTGGGTCGCGAAAGGGCTTGGCGCGGTGGCGGGGTCGGCGATCTCGATCGCCTATGTGCTGCCGAAAGGACGCCGCGAGGCGGCGATCCGGTTTGCGGTGGGCGTCGTCGCGGGGCTCGTCTTCGGCGGGGCGACCGGCATCAAGATCGCGGCGGAGCTCGAGATCGCAGATCGGCTGGGGCCGGTCGAGACGACGCTGATGGGCTCGGCGGCGGCGAGCCTGTGCGCCTGGTGGGCCGTGGGGCTCGTCTCGCGCCGGCTGGCGCGCAAGCCAGCGGCCGCGGCGCGCGACTGATCGCGGGCGGCGTCGCCCCGTAGGCCGGCACGGAGCCAGGCAGCACAATCACAAGGAGAGCGAGATGACGGTGGAGCCGGCGCGCCGGCCTGTCGAGCGCAAGTTCGCGGGCGTGGTGCTGGAGGATGTCGAGGCGGACGGCGCCTTTTCGGGCTATGCCAGCCTGTTCGGCAAGGTGGACCTGTCGCGCGACGCGGTGGAGCCGGGCGCCTTCCTACGCTCGCTGAGGCGGCGCGGGCCGGAAAGCGTGCGGATGCTGTTCCAGCACGACCCGAACCAGCCGATCGGCAGGTGGATGACGATCCGCGAGGATGCACGCGGGCTCTATGTGCGCGGCCGGCTGACGCCGGGCGTGGCGCGGTCGCGCGAGGTGCTGGCCCTGATGCGCTCGGGCGCACTCGACGGGCTGTCGATCGGCTTCCGCACCGTGCGGGCACGGAAGGACGCGGGCACCGGCGTGCGGCGCATCCTCGAAGCGGATTTATGGGAAATCTCGGTCGTGACCTTCCCGATGCTGCCGGAGGCGCGGATCGACCGCGTCAAGGGAACCGGCCCGGCGGGCATGACGCGGATGCGCCGGGACATCGTGCGGCAGCTGCGCGGCGAAGCCGCGGCGCTGAGGCAGGCAGGGCTGGCGGAACGGTTCCGCCAGACCGCGCAGACACTCCAGACAGAAGAAGAGGACAGGTTCGCATGAGCAACGACACGCATGCGCCCGAGGTTAAGGGCGCCGACATTTCCGAGGCCTTCGGCGAGTTCATGAGCGCCTTCGAGGCATTCCGCGAGGCCAACGACGAGCGCATCGCGCAGATCGAGACGCGGTTCGGCGAAGACGTGGTTACGGCCGAGAAGGTGGATCGCATCGGCAAGGCGCTCGACGAGCAGAAGCGGGCGATGGACCAGCTGCTGCTCAGGAAGGCGCGACCGGCGCTCGGCCGCGAGGCGGGCGGCCGCGTCGCCAGCGAGCACAAGGAGGCCTTCGAGGCCTATGTGCGGCGTGGCGACGAGCGAGGCCTGCAGGCGGTGGACGTGAAGGCGATGTCCTACGGTTCGGGCCCCGACGGCGGCTACCTGGTGCCGGAGGAGACCGAGACCGAGATCGGCAAGCGGCTGGCGAACCTGTCGCCGATCCGCTCCATCGCTTCGGTGCGGCAGGTGTCGACCGCCGTGCTGAAGAAGCCGTTCGCGGTGTCCGGCCCCGCGTCCGGCTGGGTGGCCGAGACCGCGTCGCGACCGCAGACGAACACCTCGACGCTGTCCGAACTGTCGTTCCCGGCGATGGAAATCTACGCCATGCCGGCGGCGACCGCCTCGCTGCTCGAGGACAGCGCGGTCGATCTCGACCAGTGGATCGCGAGTGAAGTGGAGGCGGCCTTCGCCGAGCAGGAGGGCACCGCCTTCGTCACCGGCAACGGCACCAACAAGCCGAAGGGCTTCCTCGACTATACGGCGGTGGCGGACGGGTCGTGGAGCTGGGGCAATCTCGGCTATGTCGCGACGGGCGTCGACGGCGCCCTGCCGGCGTCCAATCCGTCCGACAAGCTGATCGACCTGATCTACAGCCTGCGGGCCGGCTACCGGCAGAACGCGAGCTTCGTAATGAATCGCAAGGTTCAGGCGTCGATCCGCAAGCTGAAGGATGCCGACGGCAACTATCTCTGGCAGCCGCCGGCGGGCCCCGGCGCGCGGGCCATGCTGATGGGCTTTCCGCTCGTCGAGGCCGAGGACATGCCGGATGCGGCGACGGATTCGCTGTCGATCGCCTTCGGCGACTTCGGTCGCGGCTACCTGGTGGTCGACCGAACCGGCGTGCGCGTGCTGCGCGATCCCTACTCCGCCAAGCCCTACGTGCTGTTCTACACCACCAAGCGCGTCGGCGGCGGGGTGCAGGACTTCAACGCGATCAAGCTGATGAAGTTTGGGGAGTAGGGGAGGGAGGGGAGTAGGGGAGATAGGGGAGTAGGGCAGTAGGGCAGTAGGGCAGTAGGGCAGTAGGGGCAGCCGCGATGGTGCTCTTATTGCCCGAGTCGGCCCGACTGCCGCTGCTCACTCCCTTACTCCCTTACTCCCTTACTGCCTTACTGCCCTACTGCCCTACTGCCCTACCCCCCAACTCCCAGGACCCCTCATGACCCTCTACCGAACCGTGGATCCAGCGGGCGAGCCGGTGACGCTTGCCGAGGCGAAGGCGCAGTTGCGCGTCGCGCATGACAGCGAGGACGTGCTGATCGCGGGCCTGATCAGGGCAGCGAGGGCCGAGGTCGAGGCGCAGACAGGTATGGCGCTGATCGACCAGTCGTGGCGGCTGTCGATGGACGACTGGCCGCACGACGGACTGGTGCGGCTGCGCCGGCATCCGGTGAAGCAGATCCTGTCTGTCACCGTATATGGCGAGGAAGGCGAGGCGGCGGTGCTTGATCCTCAAAGCTACGAGGCGGACCTGGCGAGCCGGCCGGCCAGGCTGCATTTCACCGCGCCGCCGGCGCCGGAACGGCGGCTGAACGGCATCGAGGTCGATTTCACCGCCGGCTTCGGCGAAGCGGGGACGGATGTGCCGGACCTTCTGAAGCGCGCCGTGCTGATGCTGGTGGCGCACTGGTATGAGTTCCGGGGCAGCTACCGCGCCGAAGACCAGCCGGTGTCGATCCCCGCCGGCTTCGACCGGCTGATCTCGACCTATCGGACGGGGCGGCTGTGATGCGGGTCGACCCGGGAGAATTGCGCACGGAGCTCGTGCTGGAGGAGGCGTCGCGGACGCCGGACGGCGCGGGTGGGTTCACGGAAAGCTGGACCGGAATCGCGACCGTGTTCGCGCGATTGCAGCCGATCGTCGTGCGGGACAGGTTCGGCGCTGACCAGACGATCGAGGAGGTGACGCATCGCGTGACGATCCGCCACCGGCCGGACGTCGCGAGCGGGATGCGCTTCGTCATGGGGGACAGGACCCTGTCGATCCTCACCGTGCACGATCCCGACGAGACGGGGCGCTATCTCGTCTGCCGGACCAGGGAGCAGGGCCGATGAAGGTGGCGCTCAGCCTGACCGTGGACGGGCTGATCCGCGCGCTGCGCGGGCGCGGGCACGCTCTGGCGGAAACGGCGGAGGTTCGCTACCGTCGCGAGGCTCATGCCCCGCGCAAGCCGAAGCGGGCTAACTCCGCACGACGGATCGAGGGGAGGGATCGCGATGACGTCGCCGGCCGTTGACCTGCAGAGGGCGATCCATGCGCTGCTGACGGCGGATGCCGCGCTGGTGGCGCGGCTGGGCGGGCAGAAGGTGTTCGACGCCACGCCGCCCAATGCGGCCTTTCCCTATGTCAGCTTCGGCCGCACCTCGATCTACGACTGGAGCACGGGGACCGAGAGCGGCACGGAACAGCTGTTCACCATTCATGTCTGGTCGAAGGCCAAGGGCAAGACCGAGACGCTGGAGATCATGGAGACGATCCGCCAGCTGATCGACGCTGCGCCGAAGGAACTCGACGGGCACGCCCTGGTGAACATGACGCTCGAATTCGCCGAGGCCCGCTACGACGAGGACCTGTCGGTGCACCACGGCCTGCTGCGGTTCAGGGCGGTGACGGAGCCGGTGGGGTAATCGGACGGCTGCGGTCTTCGACGCACTGGCCAGAGTTCCCACCTTTCATATTCGACGCCGTCATGCCCGGGCTTGACCCGAGCATCTGCGGCGTTGGTCACTGTTGCACGACGTCAATCGCAAGGGTCGGCAGATGCTCGGGTCAAACCCGGGCATGACGGCGCAGATTTTTTAACGTCAGATCAGGGAGACCTTCATGGTCGCACAGAAGGGCAAGGACCTGCTGCTGAAGCTCGACCAGAGCGGAGAGGGCAGCTTCGTCACGGTGGCGGGGCTGCGGACGAAGCGGCTCGCCTTCAACAGCGAGACGGTGGACGTGACGGATTCGGAGAGCGCGGGACGCTGGCGTGAATTGCTCGCCGGCTCGGGCGTGCAGCGGGCTTCGCTGTCGGGCGCGGGCATCTTCAAGGACCAGGCGTCGGATGCGGCGATCCGCAGCGCATTCTTTTCCGGCGCGATCCGCGACTGGCAGGCCGTGGTGCCGGATTTCGGCACGGTGGAAGGCCCGTTCCAGATCACCTCGCTCGAATATACCGGCGCGCATGACGGCGAGGTGACCTTCGAGATCGCGCTGGAATCGGCGGGGCTGGTCGCCTTCGAGGCCGCAGCATGAGCGTGAACCGGCACCGCGGCGAGATCGCGGCGACGTTTGACGGCAAGCCGTTCAGGCTTTGCCTGACGCTCGGCGCGCTGGCCGAGCTGGAGGATGCGTTTGCAGCCGAGGACCTGTCGGCGCTCGTGGCGCGCCTTTCCGCAGGACGGCTGTCGGCCTCGGACATTGTGCGTATCCTCGGCTGCGGGCTGCGCGGTGCCGGACACGCGGTGAGCGACGACGAGGTGCGCGCGATGCGCTGCGAGGACGGCATTGCCGGCTTTGCGCGGATCGTGAGCGAACTTCTGACGGCGACGTTCGGCAGCGCGAAGGAGCGCCCGTCCACGGACCCTTAAGTGCCGCAGCGGGCGCGCCGGCGGCCTTTCCCTGGGCGCAGGCGATGACCATCGGGCTTGGCCTGCTGCGGCTTTCACCAAAGGATTTCTGGGCGATGAGCCCGCGCGAATTCGACCGCGCGGTGCGCGTGCTGTTTCCAGCGGGAGACGGCGCACCCGGCCGTGCGTCGTTCGAGGCGCTGATGCGCCGCTTTCCGGATGAGGAGAAGGACGGATGGACGAAGAGGTGATCGTCTCGGTCAGGGCGGACACGGCGCCGTTTGCCGACGCGCTGGCGGAGCTGGAGGGCCTGGCGGACGCCTTCGGGTCGCAGCTGACCGGAGCGCTGAAGTCGGCGGTGATCGGCGGCAAGGAACTGGACGACATCCTGCGCCGCGTCGCGCTGAACCTCGCGGGCATGGCGCTGAACCAGGGCCTGGCGCCGCTGCAGTCGCTGTTCGGCTCGTTCTTTTCCGGCCTGCTGGGCGGGATCCTGCCCTTCGAGAAGGGCGGCGTGCCGGGGCGCGTGACCCCGTTCGCGGCCGGCGGCGTGGTCGCCGCCCCGACCTATTTCGGCATGCAGGGCGGGCTCGGCCTGATGGGCGAGGCGGGCGCGGAGGCGATCCTGCCGCTGCAACGCACCGCCGACGGGCGTCTGGGCGTGGCGGCGGGCGGCGGTGCGGCCACGCAGACGATCGTGTTCAACGTGACGAGCCCCGACGCGGCCTCCTTCCGCAAGTCCGAGGCGCAGATCTCCGCGATGCTGGCGCGAGCGGCGTCGAGGGGGATGAGGGGGATTTAGGGGAGGCAGTAGGCAGTAGGCAGTAGGCAGTAGGCAGTAGGCAGTAGGCAGTAGGCAGTAGGAAGCATCCTCCCTGCATGTCTTGCCGCGGCTGTTTTGCTGTCCTGCAATCCTTCCCTACTGCCTACTGCCTACTGCCTACTGCCTTCACGACGGGACCAACCACCATGACCGACCTTTCCACCTTTCACGACGTGGTGTTTCCGATTGCCGTGTCCTTCGGGGCGACGGGTGGGCCGGAGCGGCGCAATGAGATCGTCGAGCTGATGTCGGGGCGCGAGACGCGCAATGCGCGCTTTGCCCATGCCAGGCGGCGCTATGATGCCGGAACGGGGCTGCGTTCGACCGACGACCTCTACGATGTGCTCGCCTTCTTCGAGGCGCGGCGCGGCTCGCTGCATGCGTTCCGGTTCCGCGATCCGTTCGACATGACGTCCGGGCGACCGGAGGCGGAGCCGACGCCTCTCGACCAGCCGATCGGCGCTGGAGACGGAGAGACGGCGACGTTCCAGCTCGCCAAGACCTATGGCGATGGAGCGGATGCGTATGTGCGGCCGGTGACGAGACCGGTGGCCGGCAGCGTGCGGGTCGCGGTGGGCGGTGAAGAGGTCGGGGAGGGTGTGGCGTTCATGGTCGACGCCGCGACAGGTGTCGTGACCTTTCTCCCGGGCCATGTGCCGGGCGAGGGCACCGCGGTAACGGCGGGGTTCGCGTTCCATGTCCCGGTGCGCTTCGATACCGACCGGATCGAGGCGAGCCTGGCAAGCTTTCGCGCCGGCACGGTGCCGACCATTCCGCTGGTCGAGGTGGTCGCATGAGCGGCTTCTCGGAGGATTTCCTTGCGCATCTGGCGCGGGATGTGACGACGCTCTGCCACTGCTGGACGGTGGCGCGAACGGACGGGTTTGTCCTCGGCTTCACCGACCACGACCGGACATTGACGGTCGGCGGCGCGTCCTGCGAGCCGCAGAGCGGCATGACCGCGACCGAGGCGCGCGATGCGATCGGGTTGGCCGGCGACGCGACCGATGTCGAGGGCGCGCTGTCGTCAGATGCGATCAGCGAGGCGGACATCGCGGCAGGTCGCTATGACGGCGCCGTGGTGACGACCTATCTGGTCAACTGGCGCGCGCCCGAACAGAACGCGGTGGTGCGCAGGGCGACGGTGGGCAAGATCACACGCGCCGACGGCGCGTTCCGCGTCGAGCTGAACGGGCCGGCGGCGTCTCTGGAGAAGCGCGTGGGGCGGCACTTCCGCCGGACCTGCGATGCGCGGCTGGGCGACGGACGGTGCGGCTTCGACCTGACGCAGGAAGGCTTTCACGGCGCGGGCGCGGTGACGGAGCAGCGAGGCGCGGAAATCGACGTCTCCGGTCTCGATACGTTTGCGGCCAGCTGGTTCGCACATGGCGAACTGAACTGGACGAGCGGTGCGCTCGATGGGCGGACGGCGCGGATCGCGGTGCATCGCAGGGAGGGCAGTCGCGTGACGCTGACGCTCGACGAGGGCGGTGAGGGTGTCGAGACGGGGGATGCGTTCGCGATCGTCGCCGGCTGCGACAAGCGCTTCGAAACCTGTCGAACGAAATTTGCCAACCGACTCAATTTCCGCGGTTTTCCGCACATGCCGGGCAATGACGCGGCCTATGCCTATGTGACCGACGGCATCGAGTTCGACGGCGGGGCGCTGGTGCCGTGAGCGCGGCGGCGGAGAGGATCGTCGCCGCAGCACTTGGCTGGCTCGGCACGCCCTATCGGCACCAGGGTGCACGGAAGGGCGTGGGCTGCGACTGCCTAGGCCTGGTGCGCGGCGTGTGGCGCGAAGTCTATGGCGCGGAAACCGAGGCGCCTGGGCCTTATGCCGCCGACTGGGCGGAGACCGGCGAGGGCGATCCGCTGATGGCAGCGGCGCGCCGGCATTGCCGGGAGAAGGGGCAACGGCCCGTCGCGGCCGGCGACCTGCTGCTCTTCCGCATCCGGCCAAGGTTGCCGGCGCGGCATTGCGGCATCGCGGTCGCGCCGGACCGGTTTCTCCATGCATATCAGGGCCATGCGGTGGTTTCCTCGCCGCTCGACCCGCACTGGCGCCGCAGGCTTTGCGGCACGTTTTCCTTTCCGGACCTTCGAGGCTGACCATGGCGACATTGATCCTGCAGGCCGCCGGGGCGTTTCTCGGCGGCTTTTTCGGCACGACCGGCGCGGCTGTGCTGGGTGCAGCGGGATCGATGGCCGGCTACCTGATCGACCGAGCGCTGATCAATTCGACGCTGCATCGCGAGGGGCCGCGGCTCGATGCGATGCGGCCCTTCACCGGCGAGGAGGGCGCGCCGATGGCGCGTGTCTACGGCGCGGCCCGCATCGGCGGCACGCTGATCTGGGCGACGCGCTTCGAGGAAGCGAGCCATACCGAGCGCCAGGGCTTCAAGGGCGGCGCGCGGACGACGACCTATTCCTACTTCGCCAATGCCGCCTTCGGCCTGTGCGAGGGAGAGATCGCCGGCATCCGCCGTGTCTGGGCCGACGGGCGCGAGGTGGATCTGAGCGAGGTCGAGATCCGCATCCATCGCGGCGGCGAGGGGCAGATGCCCGACACGCTGGTGGAGGCGAAGCAGGGGGAGGGCAAGACGCCCGCCTATCGGGGCACGGCCTATGCGGTGTTGGAGCGCTTTCCGATCGGCGACTATGGAAACCGGCTCCCGCAGATGCAGTTCGAAGTGCTGCGGCCGATCGGCGATTTCGGCGCGCGGCTCACGGCGGTGGCGCTGATTCCCGGCGCGACAGAGCACGGGCTGGCGAGCGAGCGCGTCACCAAGACGATAAGGCGCGGCGAGACGGAGATCGTCAACCGGCACGTGCTGTTCGCAGAGACCGACATCGACGCCTCGCTGGACGAGCTCGCCATGCTCGCGCCGAACCTGAAGCATGTGGCGCTGGTGGTGACCTGGTTCGGCGACGATCTGCGCGCCGGCGCATGCGACCTCTATCCGGCCGTTGTGGAGGCGGAAGGGCCGTTTCTCGGCACTGGCTGGAGCGTGAACGGGCTGAGCGCGGCCGACGCCAGGACGGTGTCGCAGCATGGCGGCGCTGCCTATGGCGGCACGCCGTCGGATAGGTCCGTGGTGCAGGCGATCGAGGCGATCAAGGCGCGGGGATGGGAGGTGACGCTCTATCCGTTCGTGATGATGGATGTGCCGCCCGGCAACGGACTGCCGGACCCGCATGGCGCGACAGAGCAGGCGGCCTATCCCTGGCGCGGGCGGATCTCGTGCTTTCCGGGGCCGGAGCAGGAGGGCAGCGCGGACGTGACGGCGACCGCGCGAGCGCAGGTCGAGGCCTTCTGCGGCGCGGCGGAGGCGGGCGAGTTTGCCGATGGCGACGACACGGTAATCTTCGCCGGCGACGCGGACGACTGGGGCTATCGCCGGCTGGTGCTGCATTATGCGCACCTGGCGGCACTTGCCGGCGGCGTCGACGCCTTCCTGATCGGCTCCGAGCTGCGTGGGCTGACGACCCTGCGCGACGGGGCGAACGCGTTTCCCTTTGTCGAGCAGCTGGTGGCGTTGGCGGCCGATGTGCGCGGCATCCTCGGTGGTGGCACGAAGATTACCTACGGCGCGGACTGGAGCGAGTATTTCGGCCATCACACGGCGGGCGGCGACGTATTCTTCCACCTCGACCCGCTGTGGGCGAGCGGGAACATCGATGCGCTGGGCATCGACAACTACATGCCGCTGTCGGACTGGCGCGACGAGGATTTTGCCGGAGGCAATCCGGATGGTTTTGCCTCACCCTACGATCGCGACGGGCTGCGGCGCGGCATCGCCTCGGGCGAGGGCTTCAACTGGTTCTATCCGGACGCCGAGGCAAGGCGGGTGCGGGAGCGGATGCCGGTCGCGGACGGGCTGGCGGGCAAGGATTGGGTATTTCGCTACAAGGACCTCCGATCGTGGTGGTCGAACCGGCATTTCGATCGCGTCGGCGGCGTGGAGAGTGCGGAACCGACGGCGTGGGAGCCGCGGTCCAAGCCGCTGTGGTTCACGGAGCTGGGCTGTGCCGCCGTCGACAAGGGGCCGAACCAGCCGAACGTCTTTCCGGACCCGAAATCGTCGGAAAACGCGCTGCCCTACTTTTCGAACGGCGGGCGCTCCGACCTTGCGCAGCGGCGGTTTCTGGAGGCGCATCTGCGCCATTGGACGCCGGGCGGGGAGGATTTTGTCGAGACGGACAATCCGGTGTCGGACGTCTATGGCGGACGCATGCTCGATGCGGAGCGGGTCTATGCCTGGGCCTGGGACGCGCGGCCGTTTCCGGCCTTTCCGCTGGAGCGCGAGGTGTGGCGCGATGGCGAGAACTGGCTCGCCGGCCACTGGCTGAACGGCAGGCTTGGCGCGGTCGAGATCACCGACGTGATCGAAAGCGTCTGTGCCGAATGCGGGCTCGAGGTAGATGCGCGGGCGGCGGACGGTATGGTGGCTGGTTACGTGCTGCCGCAGCCGGGCAGCGGGCGCGACGCGCTGTCGCCGCTGGTCGAGCTGTTCGATCTGGCGTTCGATGCGTCGGGTGCTGCGCCGCGCTTCGCGACCATCGGCGCGTCGGCGGAGCCGGCCTTCGCCATCGACGATCCGGTGTCGGCGGGCGAGGGACGGCCGGCGATCGAGCTCACGCGGCCGCCGGACCTGGAGCTTCCGACCGAGGCGCTGCTGGGCTTTGGCGATCCGCTGGACGACTATCAGTCGGGCGCCGCGCGCGCCGCACGTGGGGGCGGGCAGAACGTCGCCAGCCTCGACCTGCCGGGCGCGATCGAGGCGGGGCAGGCGGAGGCGCTTGCCGCGGACTGGCTGCGCCGCGCCTGGACCGGCCGCGAGACGGCGCGGTTTGCGGTGCCCGCGCGGCAACGCGCCCCGAGGCCGGGAAGCCTGGTGGCACTGCCCGGCCGGGCCGGGGGCGAGTTCGTGGTGAGCGCCATCGAGGAAGGGCTGACGCGGCAGATCGAGGCGCGGCGCATCCTGCGCCTGCCGCCAGCGCCCGACCGGGCAAGATTGCCGGCGAAGCGTGCGACAGGCAGCGCACAGCCCGGCGCGCCGCTGGCGCTGTTCCTCGACCTGCCGTCGGCGGGCGGCGAAGCCGCGTACGAGCGCTTCAAGGTCGCGGCCCATGCCAAGCCCTGGACGACGCAGCAGGTCTATTGCTCGCCGGAGGAGACCGGGTTCGAGCTGCGCGCGACGCTGACGCGTCGCGCCACGATCGGCGAACTGGCGCAGGCCTTGCCGCCCGGCGCGGAGGGCAGGCTAGACGAATTCGGCGCCGTGGTCGTGCGGCTTTACGCCGGCGCGCTGGCGAGCGTGCCGCTGGCGCAGATGCTGAACGGCGGTAACGTGATTGCCATCCGCTCGGCGGCCGGAAGCTGGGAGCTCGTGCAGTTCGCCGATGCCGAGGAAATCGAGCCAGGCGTCTGGCGGCTGACGCAGCTCCTGCGCGGCCAGCTCGGCACCGCCGATGCGATGACGGCCGGCGCGGCGATTGGCGCGGATGTCGTGCTGCTGGACAGTGCCGTGCAGTCGGCGGGGCTGCGCGAGGGCGAGGCGGGGCTGGAACTGTCCTGGCGGGTCGGCCCGGCCGGGCGCGAGTTCGGGGCCGACATGACGGTGACCGAGACCCATATCGGCGGCGCGCGCGCCGGCCTGCCGCTGTCGCCGGTGCATCTCAAGGCCGAGAGGCAGGCGGACGGCGGCTTCGTCTTCACCTGGGTGCGGCGCGGGCGGCTCGACGCGGACAGCTGGACGGGCGTCGAGATCCCGCAGGACGAGCCGTTCGTGACCTATGTGCTGCGCATCGGCGAGCCGGGCGGCGCGGCCGCGCGGCAGGTCGCTGTCGGCGAGCCGTCATGGACCTATGCGGCCGCGAGCATCGCCGCGGATTTCCCGGTGCTGCCGGACGAACTGGAACTCGACGTGCGGCAGCTCGGCCGTGCAGGCGAGGGCATCGCCGGCCGGCTTACATTCGCGACCGCCGGCTGAGCTACGGCCAACCGGACATGTGACGGGCCCGGATCGAACCGACCGTTCCAACAGACCATCCCAACCAAGGAGACGACCCATGACCACGGCAAAACCCTGGTACCTCTCGCGCACGATCTGGGCCTCGATCGTGGCCGTGCTGTCTGGAGGGGCAGGCTATTTCGGGATTCCGATTGGCGGTGTGGAGAACGGCGAGCTGACGGACGCGCTGCTGCAGGCGGTGTCGGCTGTGGCGGGGCTGGTGGCGATTTTGGGGAGGCTGGGGGCGAAGGATCGGATTGGGTGAGGTCCATGCCGTCATCATTCATTCCCCGTTCAGCCGATCTGCGCTAGAACGCTGGCCATGAACACGTTCCACACCCTCAGGCGCGCCATGATCGTGCTGCTGCTTTCCGCCTCGGCGGCGTTCGCCGCGCCGGTGGCGGCACCTCTCGATGCGCCGGTGCTGGCACAGCCAGTCGCTGCGAACTGTAACGCGATCGCGCAGCAGATGGCGGCGCAGTATGGCGGCAAGGCGCGGGCGACGCTGCAGAACCGTGGCGGCCAGCAGGTCTGCGTCGTCGTTATCGTGGTCGAAGGCAAGAACGGCCAGCGCGCGCAGCGGATCGAGCAGGTCGTGCCGGCGAATTGAGGCCAATTGCGCGAACGGCGGTCGGGCGCGGCGGGGATTTGCTGGCCGTTGGATGCGCGGCCGTCCGGTTTGCAAGCGAATGGCCGGATCCCGGCCGAATTGCCGCCGGCCGGTCGCATGAGGGAACAGAGGGGGACGAATGCGAATTCTGGTCGTCGAGGATGACAAGGAGCTGAACCGGCAGCTGGCGGAGGCGCTGGTCGACGCAGGTTATGTCGTCGACCGCGCCTATGACGGCGAGGAGGGGCATTTCCTCGGCGACACCGAGCCGTATGACGCGGTGGTGCTCGACATCGGCCTGCCGCAGATGGACGGCATCTCCGTGATGGAGAAATGGCGCCGCGAAGGGCGCAAGATGCCAGTGCTGATGCTGACCGCGCGCGACCGCTGGAGCGACAAGGTCGCCGGCATCGACGCGGGCGCCGACGACTATGTGACCAAGCCGTTCCATATCGAGGAAGTGCTGGCGCGCATCCGGGCGCTGATCCGCCGCGCGGCGGGGCATGCCTCGTCCGAGCTGGTCTGCGGGCCGGTCAGGCTCGACACGGCGGCCTCGAAGGTCGACGTCAACGGCAAGCCTCTCAAGCTCACCTCGCACGAGTTCCGCCTGCTTGCCTATCTGATGCACCATGTCGGCAAGGTCGTGTCGCGCACGGAACTGGTGGAACACCTCTACGACCAGGATTTCGATCGCGATTCCAACACGATCGAGGTGTTCGTCGGCCGGCTGCGCAAGAAGATGGGCATCGACATGATCGAGACTGTGCGCGGCATGGGCTATCGCCTGCGCGAGCCCGATGCGTGACCGGCGAGACGCAGGGCGCTGAGCTGGGCGCGCGGCGGCCGACGATCTGGCTGCCGAAATCGCTCGCCACGCGCGTCATCACCTTCTCCACCATCTGGGCGATCCTCGCGCTGGTGGTCATCGCGACCGTCGTCTCGGCGCTGTTCCGCGAAGCCTCCGAGCGCGGCTTCGACAGCCTGCTGTCGGCCAATCTCTTCAACCTGGTGGCTTCCGTCGGCGCGGACGAGAACGGCAACCTGACCGGCACGCCGGAGCTCGGCGACGAGCGCTACCTCACGCCCGATTCCGGCTGGTACTGGTCGGTTGAGCCGCAGACGGCGGGGTTGAAGGGGGATCTGCGCTCGACTTCGCTGCTTGCGACGATCCCGGCCCCGGCGGTGGCGGAAGTGCCGTTCGGATCGGGCTTCCAGCGCCGCTACGAGGCGGCCGGGCCGAACGGCCAGAGCCTTGCGGTGCTGGAGACGGAAGTGGTGCTCGGCGCGCCGGACCGCATCGCGCGCTATCGCGTGATGGGAAATCTCGACGATCTGAACGCCGAAATCTCCTACTTCAACCAGCAGCTCTACACCTATCTGGCGCTGTTCGGCGTCGGCATGATCGCAATCAATGCGGCCGCGATCTGGCTGGGTCTGCGCCCGCTCGGCCGCGTGCGCGAGGCCTTGCAGAGCGTGCGCGAGGGCACGGCGAAGCGGCTGGACGGAACGTTTCCGGCCGAGATCGAGCCGCTGGCCAACGAGACCAATGCGCTGATCGAGAACAACCGCCGCATCCTGGAGCGCTCGCGCACGCAGGTCGGCAACCTGGCGCACTCGCTGAAGACACCGCTGGCGGTGCTGACCAATGAGGGCCACGCACTGGGCGGCGAGAAGGGCCGGCTGATCTCCGAGCAGACCGGCGCGATGAAGCAGCAGATCGACCACTACCTGCAGCGTGCGCGGATCGCCGCACAGCGCGAGAGCGTGGTGTTCCGCGCCCCGGTCGTGCCGGTGCTGGACCGGATGACGCGGGTGATGGCGAAGCTCAACCCCAAGATCGACGTCGCCTTCGAGCACGAGGGCGGCGACACGGTCTTCGCCGGCGAACGCGAGGATCTGGAGGAGATCGCCGGCAACCTGCTCGAGAACGCGATGAAATGGGGCCGGACGCAGGTCATGGTCACGCTGGCCGATCCGGCACCGGATGCGCCAGACTGTTTCGTGATGACGGTCGAGGACGACGGGCCCGGAATTCCCGAGGACAAGGCGCGCGAGGCGCTGAAGCGCGGCCGCCGGCTTGACGAATCCAAGCCCGGCACCGGGCTGGGTCTCGCCATCGTGTCCGACCTGGTGGCGGAGTATGGCGGGACGCTGCGGTTGGAGCGATCGGAACTCGGCGGGCTTCGCGCCGTTGTGCAAATGCGAAAAGCCGCATGACAGCGGAACAAAATTAGGACAAACATCGCCCATAGGGCTCCGCGAAGACGCGATCGCGGACGCATCGGAACCGGATGGAATGAGAATATCGGCAGGGATAGTCGCGGTCGCGCTGGCGCTTGGCGGGTGCGCGACCAGCAATACGGGTGCATCGGGCGTGTCCGGCTTCGCCGGCCAGCCGACGCGTCCTTCCGCCCAGCCGGCCGGACAGGCGATCATCAAGGCGATGGCCGGCGGCCTGATCGGCGGCAATGTCGGAACCGGCCTGTCCAGTAACGAAAAAGTGCAGGCGCTCGAGGCAGAGTACCGCGCGCTCGAATATTCGCAGCCGGGACAGCCGGTGGCCTGGGGCGACAAGGGCTCCGGCCGCTACGGCGAGGTGGCGGCGGCGCAGCCCTATCGTGTCGGCTCGCAGGATTGTCGGCAATACACGCATACGGTGACGCTCGGCGGCGCGCAGAACGTTGCGCGGGGCACGGCCTGCCGCAACTCCGACGGCAGTTGGACGCCTCTGACCTAAGAGACTGCTTGGAAACGCGCTCTGGCGGCCATCTGATGGCGTTTTCTGCGCTTCCAGTGCTCACGGACCCAAATGTCCGCTCCGCTCGTCGCTGAAGCGACCCCGAAACCACCACCATATCACTCGCCAGAACGCGTTTCGAAACAGTCTCTGACCCTTTGCGGCAGATCAAAGCGGTGCGCCGTGCGCCCGCATAGGGACATCATCGTTCGCCACAACCGGCAAAAGGCCGCATCCCGCCTCTGTTGGCAGGGGAAGGGGCGATGGCTAAATGGTGCCCATGCTGTTCTGGATCGCCGCCGCCGCGCTGACGCTGGCCGCCTGCCTGGCGGTGCTGGTGCCGTTGACGCGCCAGCGCGCGGCCGCCGTTGCCGGCGGCCATGACGTCGAGGTCTATCGCGACCAGTTGCAGGAGGTCGAGCGCGACGCCGCGCGCGGCGCCATCGAGACCTCGCAGGCCGAGCAGGCCAAGGTGGAGATTGCCCGCCGGTTGCTGAAGGCCGACGCCGATGCGCGGTCGACGCGCGCGGCAGGCCAGGGGGGCATGGTACGTGCCGCCGGACTTGTCGGCGTGCTCGTCATTCCGCTGGTGAGCTGGGGCCTCTACACGACGATCGGCGCGCCGGGTCTGCCGGGCGAGCCGCTGGCCGAACGCATGGCGCGAAACCCTTCGGAGAGCACGGTCGACGAGCTGGTGGCGCGGGCCGAAAAGCACCTTGCCGACAATCCCGACGATGCGCGCGGCTGGGAAGTGCTGGGCCCCGTCTATATGCGCCAGCAGCGTTTCGCGGATGCCGCGACAGCCTGGCGCAACGCCATCCGGCTCGCAGGTTCCAACGCACAGCGCGAGAGCGCGCTCGGCGAGGCGATCGCAGCCGCCGCCGGCGGCGTGATCACCGCCGAGGCGCATGCAGCCTTCGAACGGGCGCTGGCGCACGATCCGAACGAGCCGAAGGCGCGCTTCCTGCTGGCGAGCGGCCTGGCGCAGGAAGGCAAGATCGCGGAGGCCGCGGAGGGCTGGCGGATGCTGAAGGCGGCTCTCCCTGCCGACTCGGGCTGGCACGAGCCGGTCGACCGCGCGATCGCGGAGGCCGAGGAACGGCTTGGGGCGCCAGCGGCGAAGGGCCCGGACGCGGATGCTGTGGCCGCCGCGAACGAGATGTCGCCGCAGGACAGGCAACAGATGATCGAGGGCATGGTGGCCAGCCTCGACGAGAAGCTGCGCGCCAATCCCGACGACCTGGAAGGCTGGCAGCGCCTCATTCGTTCCTATGTGGTGCTGGGCCGCGCCGACGATGCGAGGGCCGCGCTCGGGCGGGCGCTGGCCGGTCTCGAAGGCGACAAGAAGGACCAGGTGAGCGCGTTCGCAGCGGAGCTCGGGGTGAAGGTGGACGGCTGATGACCAGGAAGCAGAAACGGCTGGCGGTGATCGCGGGCGCGCTGGTGTTTCTCGGCGCCGCGACGGGGCTGACCTTCTACGCGCTCGGCCAGCGCACCTCCTATTTCTACATGCCGGCGGATCTCGCCGACAAGCCGGTGGAGCCCGGCCAGCGCATCCGCCTCGGCGGGCTGGTGGAGAAGGGTTCGATCCAACGCGGCCAGGGCACGGAGGTCGAGTTCGCGGTGACCGACCAGATCAAGGTGGTCAAGGTCGTCTACAACGGTTTGCTGCCCGACCTCTTTCGCGAGGAGCAGGGCGTGGTCACTGAAGGCACGTTCGACGCCCGGGGCGTCTTCGTGGCGGACAGCGTGCTCGCCAAGCACGACGAGAACTACATGCCGAAAGAAGTGGCCGACAGCCTGAAGGAAAAGGGCGTCTGGCAGCAGACAGGCGACGGAAGCTGAGCAGATGGTCGAGATCGGACATTTCGCCCTCGTTCTCGCCTTCGCGCTGAGCCTCGTTCAGGCAGCGCTGCCCTTCATCGGCGCGCGCACACGCCAGGACCGGCTGATGGCGGTGGGGGGGCCGGTGGCCGTGACCGCTTTCGCGATGACGGCGCTCGCCTTCGTGTCGCTGGCCTCGGCCTATGTCCAGTCCGATTTCTCCGTGCTGAACGTCTGGGAGAACTCCCATTCGGCCAAGCCGCTGCTCTACAAGATCACCGGCACGTGGGGAAACCATGAGGGCTCGATGCTCTTGTGGGTGCTCATCCTTACTTTCTTCGGCGCGCTGGTCGCCGCCTTCGGACGCAACCTGCCGGCGGTGCTGAAGGCGGACGTGATCTCGGTGCAGGGGCTGATCGGCGCGGCCTTCTTCCTGTTCGTTCTCACCACGTCCAATCCGTTCGTGCGGCTCTCGCCGGCGCCGATCGAGGGCAACGACCTCAATCCGGTGCTGCAGGACGTCGGCCTCGCGATCCATCCGCCGCTGCTCTATCTCGGCTATGTCGGCTTCTCCGTCTGCTTCTCCTTCGCCGTCGCGGCGCTGGTGGAAGGACGGATCGATGCGGCGTGGGCGCGCTGGGTGCGGCCCTGGACGCTGGCGGCCTGGATATTCCTCACCGGTGGCATCGCGATGGGCTCCTACTGGGCCTATTACGAGCTCGGCTGGGGCGGGTTCTGGTTCTGGGATCCGGTCGAGAACGCTTCGTTCATGCCCTGGCTCGCGGGCACGGCGCTGCTCCACTCGGCGATCGTGATGGAACGGCGCGAGGCGCTGAAGATCTGGACGATCCTGCTCGCGCTGCTCGCCTTCTCGCTGTCGCTGCTCGGCACCTTCCTGGTGCGCTCGGGCGTCCTGACATCGGTGCATGCGTTTGCGACCGATCCGACGCGCGGCGTGTTCATCCTGGCGCTGCTCGCCTTCTTCGTCGGCGGCTCGTTCTCGCTGTTCGCGTTCCGCGCGCAGTCGCTGCAGGCCGGCGGCCTGTTCCAGCCGATCTCGCGCGAGGGCGCGCTGGTGTTGAACAACCTGTTCCTGACCACGGCGACGGCGACCGTCTTCGTCGGCACACTCTATCCGCTGGCGCTGGAGGCGCTGACGGGCGAGAAAATCTCCGTGGGGGCGCCCTTCTTCAACCTTACCTTCGGGGCGCTGATGGTGCCGCTGATCGTTGCCGTTCCCTTCGGGCCGCTGCTGGCGTGGAAGCGCGGCGACCTCTTCGCGGCGGGCCAGCGCCTGTTTGCGGCAGCGGGAGCGGCAGTGCTGGCCGGTCTCGTCGCGATCTTCTTCGTCGACGGGACGACGGCCTTTGCCGCGATCGGCTTCGGGCTGGCGACCTGGCTGCTGATCGGTGCGGCGACCGACCTGGTGCTGAAGGCCGGCATCGGCAATGTGAGCGCCTCGGTCGCGCTGCGCCGTTTCACCGGCCTGCCGCGCTCGGTGTTCGGCACGGCGCTGGCGCATTTCGGTCTGGGACTGACCGTGCTCGGCGTGGTCGCGGTCAGTTCGCTCCAAGCAGAGCGGATCGTCGCGATGCAGCCGGGAGAGACGGTCGCGATTTCGGGCTATGTGCTGAAGTTCGACCGCATGGAGCCGGTGCGAGGCCCGAACTACACCGAGGACAGGGCGCATTTCGCCTTGTCGAGCGTGGGTGGTCGCAGCCTCGGCGAGATCATCTCCTCGAAGCGCGTCTACACCGCGCGGCAGATGCCGACCACGGAGGCGGGCATCGCGACGCGCGGTTTCAGCCAGGTCTATGTCTCGCTCGGCGACCCCGCCGCCAACGGCGGCACGGTGGTGCGCGTCTGGCACAAACCGCTCGTGACGCTGATCTGGATCGGCGCGCTGGTGATGATGGCCGGCGGAGTGATGTCGCTTGCCGACCGGCGCCTGCGGGTCGGCGCGCCGGCCAAGCGGAAGCTCAAGGCTGCGCCTGCCGGGGTGCCCGCCGAATGAGGGGCTGGCGTCTTTTGATCCTGCTCGCGGCGCTGTTCCTTGCCGTGCAGCCTCTGGCTCTGCGCGCGGTGACGCCGGACGAGGTCCTGCCCGATCCGGCGCTTGAGGCGAGGGCGCGCGCCATCTCGGCCGGCCTGCGCTGCATGATCTGCCAGAACCAGTCGATCGATGAATCGGACGCGGACCTCGCACGCGACCTGCGCGTGCTGGTCCGCCAAAGACTGGTCGCGGGCGACACGGACGATGAGGTGATCGCCTACGTCGTTTCGCGCTATGGCGAGTTCGTGCTGCTCAAGCCGGTGTTCAACTGGCGGAACGCGCTGCTTTGGGGCACGCCGGTGCTGCTTCTCCTGGCGGGCGGAGGCTATATCCTGCTCGCCTCGCGCCGCAGACGGCCGGTGCCCGCCGAGGCTCTCTCCGACGAGGAGAAGGCGGCGTTGGCCGCGGCGCTGCGGCGGGAGGAGTAACCAGCCTCGCCAACATTACGAAACTTTCATTTCCCGGAAAGAACGCCGTAATGTGACTGCCTCTATCTCTCATGTCCGACGGTGCGCAGGGCGCATCAGATTCTGGAAAGGACATGATCGAGATGAGCAACGTTTCTTCCCCGGCGAGAAAGCGACTGCTGGCTGCGGCCGCTTCCCTCGCGATCGCCGGCGCGATTGGCGTCGGCGCGGTGACCAGCGCGACGATCCCCGTTTTCGCCGAGGCAGTGCGGGTCGATGCGCCCCAGGCTCCCGGCTTCGCCGACGTGGTCGAGAAGGTCTCCCCGGCGGTGGTGAGCGTGCGCGTCAAGTCGCGCATCGAGTCCGCCTCCGACGATTCCGGCTCGCTGTTCGGCGGCCCCGGCGGTGGTTTCTTCAACGGTCCCGGTTTCGACGAGCTTCCGGACAACCATCCGCTCAAGCGCTTCTTCCGCGAGTTCCGCGGTGACGGAGGCCCCCGTGCCGAAGGTCCGCGTTCCGAGCGTCGCGAGCAGCGCCGCCAGGAACGCCGCGCCGAGAGGCTGCGCCCCTCCTCGCAGGGCTCGGGCTTCTTCATCTCCGAGGACGGCTACCTCGTCACCAACAATCACGTCGTGAACGGCGGCGCCGAATACACCGTCGTGATGGACAATGGCGACGAGCTCGACGCCAAGCTGATCGGCACCGACGAGCGCACCGATCTGGCCGTTCTGAAGGTCGATGCCGAGCGCAAGTTCACCTATGTCGCCTTCGCCGACGATTCGAAGATCCGCGTCGGCGATTGGGTCGTCGCGGTCGGCAATCCGTTCGGCCTCGGCGGCACGGTGACGGCTGGTATCGTGTCGGCGCGTGGCCGCGACATCGGCGCCGGCCCGTACGACGACTTCATCCAGATCGACGCTGCGGTGAACCGCGGCAACTCCGGCGGCCCGGCCTTCAACCTCAACGGCGAGGTGGTCGGCATCAACACGGCGATCTTCTCGCCGTCCGGCGGCAATGTCGGCATCGCCTTCGCCATTCCCGCGACCACGGCCAAGGATGTCGTCGCCAAGCTGATGGATGGCGGCTCGATCCAGCGCGGCTGGCTGGGCGTGCAGA
This sequence comes from Mesorhizobium australicum, assembly GCF_900177325.1. Classification (NCBI taxonomy): domain Bacteria; kingdom Pseudomonadati; phylum Pseudomonadota; class Alphaproteobacteria; order Hyphomicrobiales; family Phyllobacteriaceae; genus Mesorhizobium; species Mesorhizobium australicum. The sequence goes on from NZ_FXBL01000004.1 coordinate 2,291,684, forward strand.
TCCAGCCGGTGACGGACGAGATCGCCGAATCGATCGGCCTCGACAAGCCGCGCGGCGCGCTGGTGAGCGAGGCACAGGCGGACGGTCCGGCCAAGGCGGTCGGCATCGCGGCCGGTGACGTGATCGTCTCGGTCGACAAGAAGCCGGTCGCCTCGCCGCGTGAACTCGCCCGCCTGGTCGGCAACATCGACCCCGGCAAGAACGTGGCCGTAGAGGTGTGGCGCGCCGGGAAGTCGCAGACCTTCGACGTCAAGCTCGGCACGTTGCCGGGTGCGCAGGACCGCGCCGATGCGACCCAGGACAAGGCTGCGCCCGAGACCGGTTCGCTGGAAGGCTTCGGCCTGACCGTCACCAAGGCGGAAGACGGCAAGGGCCTCGTCGTGACCGACGTCGAAGCCGACAGCGAGGCCGCCGATCGCGGCATCCAGGCGGGAGACGTGATTACCGCGGTGAACTCGAAGGAAGTCTCCAGCGCGGCCGATGTCGAGGCCGCGGTGCAGGAAGCCTCGAAGGCCGGCCGCAAGGCAGTGCTGTTCCAGGTGAGCCGCGACCAGACCAACCGCTTCGTCGCCCTGCCGGTGGCGCGCGGCTGACGGATCCAGAAGCCGGCCGCTTGTGAGGAGCGGTTGGCTTCGCGGACAGGCGCGGGCCGTTCGACTCTCGCGCCGGCGGCAGCGGGCTCCCCCATCGCCCGCTGTCTGCTTTTCAGTGAGGTCGATCGCGAGATCGGGCGGAATGGGCAGCCCTGCTTTTTCCGCCAGATCGCCTATATGTGACACATGAAGATTCTGGTGATCGAGGACGACCGCGAGGCGGCGGAATATCTGGAGCGGGCGCTCACCGAGGCCGGCCACACCGCCCATGTCGCGCGCGATGGCGAGACGGGCTTCAGCCTGGCCGATTCGGGCGACTACGACATCCTCGTCATCGACCGCATGCTGCCGCGGCGCGACGGCCTATCGGTCATCGCCGGCCTGAGGGCGCGCGGCAACGAGACGCCGGTGCTGATCCTCTCCGCGCTCGGCGAGGTCGACGACCGTGTGACGGGACTGCGCGCCGGCGGCGACGACTATCTGACCAAGCCCTATGCCTTTTCCGAGCTCCTGGCGCGCGTCGAGGTGCTGAAGCGGCGCGCGAATTCGCGCGACAGCGAGACGACCTACCGGACCGGCGACCTCGAACTCGACCGCCTGTCGCATGCGGTGCGGCGCGCCGGCAAGGAGATCGCGCTGCAGCCGCGCGAGTTCCGCCTGCTCGAATATCTGATGCGGCATGCCGGGCAGGTGGTGACCCGCACCATGCTGCTGGAGAACGTCTGGGACTATCATTTCGACCCGCAGACCAACGTCATCGACGTTCACGTCTCGCGCCTGCGTTCGAAGATCGAGAAGGGCTTCGAGAAGCCGCTGCTCCACACCGTCCGCGGCGCGGGCTACATGCTCCGGGCCTGACATGGGCCGACTGCCCGCGATCTTCCGCACGACGGCCGCCCGGCTGTCCGCGCTCTATCTCCTGCTCTTCGCGGCGTCGGCGCTGGTGCTGGTTGTCTATATGACGTCGCTGTCGACGCGCATGCTGACCGACCAGACTCGCGAGACGATCCTGGAGGAGGTGCTGTCGCTGTCGCGCTTCTACGAGAGCGGCGGCCTGTCGCGGCTCGTGCGGGTCGTGTCGCAGCGTTCGCGCCAACCCGGCGCCTATCTCTATCTCCTGACCGATCCCAACGGGCGTCCGCTTGCCGGCAATGTCGAAAGCCTGGAGCCCGGCGTGCTGGAGACGGACGGCTGGACCGAGCGTCCCTTCTCCTATCGTCGCTACGGCGATGCGAACAGCCAGGCCCAGACGACGGACGGCCACAGGGCGATCGCGCAGGTGGTGCGACTGCCCAACACCATGATCATCCTGGTCGGCCGCGACCTCGGCGAGCCGGAGCAGTTCCAGCTCGTGGTTCGGCGCGCGCTGACGGCGGCGCTGGCGCTGATGGGCATCGGCGCGTTCTTCATCTGGTTCTTCGTCGGCCGCCAGGCGCTGCACCGCATCGACAGCATTTCCGACGCCTCGAAGCGCATCATGGGCGGCGACCTTTCCGGCCGGCTGCCGGTGACGGGCACGGGTGACGAGTTCGACCGGCTGTCGGAGAACCTGAACGGCATGCTCGCCCGCATCGGCGCGCTGAACGACGGCCTGAAGCAGGTCTCCGACAACATTGCGCACGACCTGAAGACTCCGCTGACCCGGCTGCGCAACCGCATCGAGGCGACGCTCGCTGGCTCGCGCACGGAGGCCGAGTATCGCGAGGCGCTGGAGGCGGCAATCGCCGAATCCGATCAGCTCATCCGAACCTTCAACGCGATCCTGATGATCTCGCGGCTGGAGGCCGGCTATTCGGCGGAGGCGACGGACGAGGTCGATCTCGCCGCGATCCTGCGCGACGTGGTGGAACTCTACGAACCGGCCGCGGAGGAGGCGGGCGTGACGCTGACCGCCGAGGAGAATGCGGAGGCAAAGATCGCCGGCAACAGGGAACTGATCGGCCAGGCGCTGTCCAACATCGTCGACAACGCGATCAAGTATTCCGCCGGCGCCGAGGGCGGGGCGAAAGTGACCGTGTCCATCGCCCGGCAGGATGGAAACTTCCGTCTCGGCGTCGCCGACAACGGGCCGGGAATCCCGCCCGAGGACCGCGTGCAGGCGACGGAACGCTTCGTGCGGCTGGAGAAGAGCCGCTCGCAGCCCGGCTCGGGCTTGGGGCTGAGCCTTGCCAAGGCGGTGATGACATTCCACGGTGGCAGCCTGGAACTGTCCGGGAGGGAGCCCGGGCTGCTGGTGGAAATGGTGTTTCCGCGTCAGGGGGGATGATGGCAAAGGCAGCGGCCGCGAAAGAGGCGGCGGGGGAGGGGAACTGGTTCGGGGCCGTGCCGGCGCGGCTCGTGCCGCTCGACGCGGGGGCGGCGAAGGCCGAACTTGCCGACCTGATCTCGAATGCCGACGAGGTGGGGCTGGACGGTCTCGTGGCCGATCTCTCGCGCGGTGGCGCGACAGTGGATTTCCTCGCGGCGGCGCTCGACCTCTCGCCTTTCCTGCGCGACAGCATGCGCCGCGCGCCGCAGATACTCGACCATCTGCGCGCTGTGCCTGCGCCCAAGCGGATCGACGCGATCCTGAAAGAGGTGGAAGCCCTCGGCCGCGCGCCGGAGATTTCCGAGGCAAGGCTGATGGCCGAGCTCAGGCGGATGAAGACGGAAGCGCATGCGCTGATCGCGCTGTGCGACCTCGCGCGCGTGTTCGACGCCGAGACCACCGTCCGCAGGCTGAGCCGGCTTGCCGATGCGGCGATCGGCGCGGCGGTCTCGTTCCTGCTGCGCGACGCCCACAACCAGGGCAAGATCGCCCTGCGGGATCCGTCCGACCCGTCGAAGGAGTCCGGCTGGATCCTGCTTGCGATGGGCAAGCTCGGCGCGCATGAGCTCAACTTCTCCTCCGACATCGACCTGATCTCGTTCTTCGACCCGGAAGCGCGGGCGATCACCGATCCCTACGAGGCGAACGAACTGTTCGCGCGTCTGACGCGGCGGCTGGTGCGTATCCTCCAGGATCGCACCGAGGACGGCTATGTCTTCCGGACCGACCTGCGGCTCCGGCCGGACCCCGGCTCGACGCCGCTGGCGATCCCGGTCAGCGCGGCGCTGCACTATTACGAAAGCCGCGGCCAGAACTGGGAGCGCGCGGCGATGATCAAGGCGCGGCCGGTGGCCGGCGACATCGAGGCGGGCAGCGCCTTCCTTGCCGAGCTGAAGCCCTATGTCTGGCGCAAATACATGGATTTCGCCGCGATCGCCGATGTCCATTCGATCAAGCGGCAGATTCATGCCCACAAGGGCCATGGCGACATCGCGGTGAAGGGTCACAACGTCAAGCTGGGGCGCGGCGGCATCCGCGAGATCGAGTTCTTCGTCCAGACGCAGCAACTGATCGCCGGCGGCCGTTTCCAGGAACTGCGCGGCCGCGAGACGGTGGCAATGCTGGGCGAGCTCGCGAACCGCGGCTGGATCTCGCCCGAGGCGCGCGACGCGCTCGCCAAGCAGTACTGGTTCCTGCGCGACGTCGAGCATGCGATCCAGATGGTGGCAGACGAGCAGACGCATCTGCTGCCGGAGGATGACGAGGGCCTGGAGCGCATCGCGCACATGCGCGGCTACAAGGATGCGGCGTCGTTCTCCGCCGATTTCCGCACTTCGCTGCAGGTGGTGGAGAGCCACTACGCGGCGCTGTTCGAATCTGCCCCGCAGCTTTCGACGGACGTGGGCAATCTTGTCTTCACCGGCGATGTCGACGATCCCGACACGCTGCAGACGCTGTCGCAGCTTGGCTTCGAGCGGCCGAGCGATATCTGCCGCGTCATCCGCACCTGGCATTTCGGGCGCTACCGGGCGACGCAGTCGGCCGAGGCGAGGGAACGGCTGACGGAGTTGACGCCCGCACTCCTGCAGGCCTTCGGCAACACGCGCCGCGCCGACGAGGCGCTGATGCGTTTCGACGCCTTCCTCGCCGGACTGCCGGCGGGCATTCAGCTCTTCTCGCTGCTTCAGTCGAACCCGGCGCTCCTGAACCTTCTGGCGATGATCATGGGCGCAGCACCTCGGCTGGCGGCGATCATCACCAAGCGGCCGCATGTCTTCGACGGCCTGCTCGACCCCATGCTGATGGCGGAACTGCCGGACCGGCGCTATCTCGCCGGGCGTCTCGGCGCCTTCCTCGAGGGCGTGAGCCTGCACGAGGAGATTCTCGACCGGCTGCGCATCTTCGCGGCGGAGCAGAAGTTCCTGATCGGCATCCGCCTGCTCACGGGCGCGATCGACGCGACGCGCGCCGGCAAGGCGTTTTCCGACCTCGCCGACCTCACCATCGGGGCGGCGCTGGAGGCCGTCCGCGCCGAGTTCTCGATCCGGCACGGCAGGGTGGCGGGCGAGAAGGTGGCGCTGCTCGGCATGGGCAAACTCGGCAGCCACGAGCTCACCGCAGGCTCCGACGTCGACATGATCCTGCTCTACGATCATTCGGATGCCGCCGAGGAGTCCGGCGGCGAGAAGCCGCTGGCGCCGGCGCTCTATTTCACGCGGCTGACCCAGCGTCTGATCGCGGCCGTCTCGGCGCCGACGGCGGAGGGGGTCCTCTACGAGATCGACCTGCGCCTTCGGCCTTCCGGCAACAAGGGTCCGGTCGCCACCCACATCGCCTCGTTCCGCAAATATCAGCGCGAGGAGGCCGAGACCTGGGAGCACATGGCGCTGACACGGGCGCGCGTCGTGGCGGGTGACGCTGACTTCGCCGCCGCGATCGAGAAGGAGGTCGCGAGCGTCGTGGCAGCACCTCGCGATTTCGCCTCCGTCGCCCGCGAGGCGCGACAGATGCGGGCGCTGATCCAGAAGGAAAAGCCGCCGGCCGACGAATGGGACCTGAAGCTGGTGCCGGGCGGGCTGATCGACCTTGAGTTCATCGCGCAGGTCGCGTCGCTGATCGACCGCGTCGACGGAGACGGCAGGACCACCGCCACGGCCGAGGTGCTGCGCCGCCTCGCGGACGATTTCGCCGGTCCGCAGGTTCGCGGCGACCTCTTCGAGGCGCATCGACTTTATACGGGCCTCACGCAGGTCATGCGGCTCTGCCTGACCGGAAACCTCGATCCCGCCGATATTCCGCCCGGTTTGTCCGATCTACTCATCCGCAGCGCCGATGCGCCGGACATCGCTGTCCTGCGCGCGCTGCTGAAGGACACGACAGGGAACGTACGAAAGCACTTCGACGGTCTCCTGACGGGAAAATCCGCGGCACGGTAATGGAAATGACATGATCCGGTCCCCATGTGCGGATCAGGTCGAAGAATGGAGCAGAATATGAAGAAGTCGGTTCTGGCTTGGACTTTCGTGGCCTTCGCCGGTGCGGTCGGGGCCACCGCATCTCCTGCCGTCGCTCAGGACGAGGCGCTGTTCGAACGCCTGGATGCGGACAAGAGCGGCGATGTCTCGTTCGAGGAATTCGTCGCGGTGATCAAGGGTCGCCTCGAGAAGGCGGATACGGACGGTGACGGCAAGCTGACGGTCGAGGAGATTTCCGCGACCTTCAACGGGCCGCAGGCCAACGATCAGGCGGCAGCGCTCGTCGAACGCTTCGATGCGGACAAGGACGGGACCGTCACGATCGCGGAGGCGGAGGAGCGCCGGAAGCAGCGCTTCGCCAAGCTGGACACCAACTCCGACGGCAAGCTGGTGAGGGAAGAGATGTCCACCGGCGCGGCCGCGCCGGCCGGCGGCAGCGGCAAGGGCGACCGGCTGAAGGCGTCCGCCGACTGAGGCCGGATCGGGCCGCCTCTCAGGCGGCCTTTCGCGACGGCTGCGACGCAGCCTTCTTCTTCACCGGGATGCGCACCGAGACGATCGTCCCGACGCCCTCGGTGGACCGGATCTTCAGCGCGCCGCCATGCAGCTGGGCCAGCGATCGAGAGATGGCGAGCCCGAGCCCGGAGCCGGCATGGCTCTTGGTGAACTGGTTCTCGACCTGCTCGAACGGTTTGCCCAGCTTCCTGAGCGCCTCGCGGGGAATGCCGCAGCCATTGTCCTCGATGGTGAGGATGACGGCGCCGGAGGTCTTGCGGGCGCGAAGGGAGATCTTGCCGCCGGGGCCGGTGAACTTGACCGCATTCGACAGAAGGTTGATCGCGATCTGCTTGATCGCGCGGCGGTCGGCGTTGAGCGTCATCGAGTCCGCGATCTTGGTCTCGACGGTGATCGATTTCTGTGCCGCCTGCAGCGAGATCACCCGCACGGTCTCGCGCACCAGCGGGCACAGATCGATCTGCTCGCGGTCGATCGAGAACCGGCCCGCTTCGATCTTCGACATGTCGAGAATGTCGTTGATGACGCCGAGCAGGTAGTTGCCGCTGCCCTGGATATCGCGGACATATTCCTCGTAGCGTTCCGAGCCGAGCGGCCCGAACAGGCCAGACTGCATCAGTTCCGAGAAGCCGATGATCGCGTTGAGCGGCGTGCGCAGCTCGTGCGACATGTTGGCGAGGAATTCCGACTTGGCGCGGTTGGCGGCCTCGGCGCGCTCCGTCTCGCGCATGCACTTCCTGTTGAGCTCGGCGAGTTCCCGCGCGCGGTCCTCCTCCGCCTTGCGGGCGACGGACAGGTCGTGGATCGTCGCCATGAGCCGCCGCTCGCTGTCGACCAGCTTTTCCTGATGCTGCTTGATCTGCGTGATGTCGGCGCCGACCGACACGATGCCGCCGTCGCGCGTGACCATTTCGTTGACCTGTACCCAGCGGCCGTCCTTGAACTGGCGCTCATAGGTGACGGCGCCGTTGCGGCCGTTGCCGTTGGCGAGCCGGCGCTCCGACGCGAAAGGCGTCATCCGCTCCTCGATCTTGGCGCGCGGCGTTCCCTGCTCGATATCGGCATCGGCGAGGCCCGCCTGCTCCTGGAAGCGCGTGTTGCACATCACCAGCCGCTGGTGCGAATCCCACAGCACGAAGGTTTCGGAGATGTTCTCGATGGCGGTGCGCAGCCTGGCGTCCGCCTCCTCCGACTGCATGGCGAGGTGGTATTGCTCGGTGACGTCGATGGCGATGCCAAGCAGGTGCACGTCCTGCTCATCGGGATCGATGATCTGTGCCCGCGCCCGCACCCACACCCACTGCCCGTTGGCGTGGCGCATGCGGAAGACCTGATCGATCTGGTCGACCTCGCGGGCGGCAAGCGCCTTGGCAACCGTGAACAGGTCGCCATCCTCCTCGTGGATGATTTCGTTGACCTCGCCGAAGGACAGCATCGCGTCGCTGGGCTCGTAGCCCAGCATCTCGTACATCGAGCGCGACCAGAACAGCCGCCCGCGGCCCATGTCCCAGTCCCACAAGCCGCAGCGGCCGCGCAGCAGCGCGGAGTCGATGCGCTGGTGCGCTTCCGAGTAGATCCTGTCGGCGGCCTGCGCCCGCGCCGCCTGCGCGAAATAGGCGTAGAGGATGACGATCAGCACGCTCGACGTCAGCACGAACAGCGTCACGTTGAGCGAGACGAGCTTGCGCCAGTCGGCGAACACCGTATCGGCGGACACCAGCGCCACGGCCGCATATTGGCGGTCGGGCCCGAGATCAGCCGCGGCGAACCAGTGCGCGCCGTCGATCGTCACGTCCATCACGCCGGCGCGCTCGCCGAACATGAAGAGCGGCTGGCCGCCATCGATCTGGTTCTCGAGCCTCCGGCCTTCCCAGCCGATGTCGCGGGGAGCTGCCGCCGTCACGCGGAAGCCGCCGTCCGTCACCAGCAGCACATGGGTCTGCGCGAGATAGCCCGTCTGCGCGGCCGCATCCACGGCGCGCCGATGGAGGTCGGTGGCATCCGGCGATGCCGCCAGTTCGGCCTTGAGCGAGGCGGCGATCTGGGATGCCGCGAGCGCGACCATCGAACGCGCGTCGCGCTCGATGTCGTCACGCAGCGCCAGCAGCGAAAGTGCCCGCGTCGCAGCCACGACGATGAGGAAGATGACGATCAGCGCCGGAATGGACCGCCGCAGATAGGGCTCCGCTGCCAGCAGCCGGCGATAGGCCGGCGCGGCGATGATCTCCGGAATCTTGGCTCCGTCGCCGGCCCGTCCACCGGCAAAGAAACGCCCGCCAGTCGCCCCCCAGGCGCCTGTCTTTCCCATTGAAGGGCCCCGCAAAAGTTGTTGTTCCGGCTATTTGTTCGGAAACGCCGCACATCCGAATCGCCATTAAAGAATCAAAGGTGATTCGCCTTGTCCAGAGGCCGATTCAGAAATTCTTTACGATTTGGAATTTTGGCGCAGAAAGTGGGGCTCGGGGCCCCGTGCGAGTGCCGAAAGAGGACTCTATGAGCTCGATGCGCGTCACGAAGGCCGGCAGGCGCTCCTGCCGCCGGCTCACCACGTCCCGGCAAATGCAGCGCCCGCGAGAAGCGCTCCGGTCAGGATGTTCGCGAGGAACATACGATAATTCACTTCCGGGCGCTGGAGGTCGATCCGCCAATTCTGCCATGCGAGGTGGCCTGCTATGACCAGCATTCCGAAGGCGTAGGGTGCAGACATACCCGACATCCAGCCGCCGAGCGACCAGGCAATGACCGTCAGGGCGTAGAACAGGCCGATCAACGTCTTGCCGCGGGCGCCGAACAGGATCGCAGTCGATTTCAGGCCGAGACGGGCGTCATCCTTGACGTCGACATAGGCGTAGACGGTGTCGTATCCAATCTGCCATGTGATGGCGCCGGCCCACATCAGCACGGCACCGGCAGGCACGTGCCCTGCGATCTCGGCCCATGCCATCAGCATTCCCCAATTGAATGCCGCGCCCAAGACCACCTGCGGCCAATGGGTGAACCGCTTGCAGAAGGGGTAGAGGAACACCAGCGGCAGGACGCAAATGGCGATCAGCCGGGTGTATGGCGTCAGGAACACGAGCAGCGCCGCCGCCAGTGCAAGTTCGGCTGTCAGGAAGGCGACGGCCTGTCTCGTCTCGATCTGGCCGCTCGCCAGGGGGCGAAAGCGGGTGCGCTCGACATGGCCGTCGAAGTTGCGGTCTGCGATGTCGTTGATCGTCGACCCGGCGCTCCGCATGAGGAAGGCGCCCAAGGTGAAAATCGCCAGTTCTCGCAGGTCGGGAATGCCGTGCGCCGCCTGGATGAGGGCGGCCCAGCAGGGGAACAAGGTCAGCCATATGCCCACCGGCCGGTCCAGTCGCGCGAGCCGCGCGTATGGCCGCCATGCCTGCGGCATCCGGCGATCCACCCAGTCGCCGTGGTGGATGTCGCTGAGGTCCGGTCGGCTCAAGGTCGTCATGACGCAATCCCGCGCGGGTCGCTTCCCTATGCCAGCGTCCGCTCCACGATGTCGCGCAGGTCTGCCGACAGCGCAGGCGCGGCCTTGATCCGCGACAGCGTCGCACGCGCGCGCTCCCTGCGGGCCTCCTCGAGGGACCGCCAGGAGCGGAAGGCGGTGGCGAGGCGCGCCGAGAGCTGCGGGTTCTTTGGATCGACCGACAGGGCGATCTCGGCAAGGAGTTCGTAGCCCGCGCCGTCGATACGGTGGAAGCCGGTCTGGTTGGCGGTCGTGTAGGTGCCGATCAGCGACCGCACGCGGTTGGGGTTGCCGAGCGAGAAGCCGGGATGCGTCATCAGCGCACGCACGCGGTCGACCGCGCCGTCGCCGGGCGCGATCGCCTGGATCTGGAACCACTTGTCCATCACCAGCGGATCGTTGCCGAACCGCGCCTCGAAATCCGCCAGCGCCTCGGTTGCCTCGGCGGAACCCGGATGGCGCATGGTCAGCACCGAAAGGGCCGCGGCGCGGTCCGTCATGTTGCCCGCTCCGCGATACTGGCGCGCGGCAATGTCCGGCGAAGCGGTCGCCAAGGTGACGTAGTCGAGCATGACGTTGCGCAGCGCCCGCCGCCCGGCGCTCGCGGCGTCGGGGGAATAGCCGCCGGTGTCGGCGAGGCTTTCATAGGTCGACACGAAGCTGTCGGCATTCGCGGTGGCGATCACGCCGGCGAGCAGGTTGCGCGCCGAAAGGATCGCGTCCGGATCGATGTTGGAGCCAATCTCGCGGGCGATATCCGCCTCGGCCGGCAAGGTCAGCGCCAGCGCCTTGTAGGCCGGCTCCAGCGCCTGGCTGCGCACCGTCTCAAGGCAGATCTGCGACAGCTCGGGCGCGATCTTCGCCGCCTTGCGGCCACGGATGGCGCCAGCGGCTTCGATCAGCGCGCCGGACATCAGGCCGGTCAGCGCCTGCCAGCGCGAGAACAGGTCGCCGTCGTTGCGGGCGAGCAGCATGCGTTCCTGCAGCGGCTGGTCGAAGGCGATCGTCACCGGGGCGGAGAAGCCGCGGTTGAGCGAGATCGCCGGCCGCTCGGGCAAGCCCTCGAAGCGGATGACGTGCCGGCGTTTCCTGAGGTGGATGACGCCGTTCTCGACGGTGGCGCCGCTGACGGACGAGCAGGCAATGTCGTTGCCGTCGGCACCGACGAGGCCGAAGGCGAGCGGAATGTGCATCGCCTTCTTGCGGCTCTCGCCGGGGGTCGGCGGCACCGACTGCTCGATCTCCAGCGTCAGCGTCGCGGCATTCGCGTCATGCGCGGCAGAGACCATCAGGTTCGGCGTGCCGGCCTGGTGATACCAGAGCGAGAATTGCGACAGATCGCGGCCCGAGACGTCCTCGAAGACCTTGACGAAATCCTCGATCGTCGCGGCCTCGCCGTCGTGTCGCTCGAAATAGAGGTCCATGCCGCGCCGGAAGTCTTCGGCGCCGAGGATGGTGCGGATCATGCCCACGACCTCCGAGCCTTTCTCGTAGACGGTGGCCGTGTAGAAGTTGTTGATCTCGCGATAGCGTCGCGGACGGACCGGGTGGGCGAGCGGTCCCTGGTCCTCGGGGAACTGGTGCGCGCGCAGCGTGCGCACGTCGGCGATGCGCTCGACCGCGCGCGAGCGCTCGTCGGCCGAGAACTCGTGGTCGCGGAAGACGGTCAGCCCTTCCTTGAGGCAGAGCTGGAACCAGTCGCGGCAAGTGATTCTGTTGCCTGTCCAATTGTGGAAATATTCGTGCGCGATGATCGCCTCGATGTTGGCGAAGTCGGCGTCCGTCGCGGTCTCGCGGTCGGCCAGCACGTATTTGTCGTTGAAGATGTTGAGGCCCTTGTTCTCCATCGCGCCCATGTTGAAGTCGGACACGGCGACAATGTTGAAGACGTCGAGATCGTATTCGCGGCCGAACGTCTCCTCGTCCCAGCGCATCGAGCGCTTCAGCGCTTCCATCGCATAGGCGGCGCGGTCCTGCTTGCCGTGCTCGACGAAGATGCCGAGCCGCACCTTGCGCCCCGACATGGTGACGAATTCGTCTGCCACCTCGGCGAGGTCGCCGGCGACGAGTGCGAAGAGATAGGACGGCTTGGGGTGCGGGTCGAACCATTCGGCGAAGTGCCAGCCGTCGGCGAGCTCGCCCGCAGGCCCCGGATTGCCGTTGGCGAGCAGCAGCGGCGCCTCGGCGCGCCGCGCCTCGATCCGGACCTTATACACCGAGAGCACGTCGGGCCGGTCGAGGAAATAGGTGATCCGGCGGAAGCCTTCCGCCTCGCACTGGGTGCAGTAGTTGCCGCCCGAGCGGTAGATACCCATCAGCGCCGTGTTGGCCGACGGCGCGGTCTCCGTCTCGATCGTCAGCCGGAAGGAGCGGGCGCGCGGCGGCGCAGCGATCGTCAGTTGCTGCGGCGTTGCCTCGTAGCTGCCGGGCTCCAGCGGCACGCCGTCGACCGAGATCGCGAGCAGCGCGATGCCGTCGCCGTCGAGCACCAGCGGCGTCGAGACAGCCACGCCGGCGCGGCGCTCGATGGTGAGCTCCGCGACAACGCGCGTGCGGTCCGGATCGAGCCGGAAGGTCAGCGATGTCCTGGGAATGAGCCAGTCGCTCGGACGATAATCCTCGAGCCTGAACACCTGGCCTGTATCTGTGCGCATGCGACGTCTTTCGGGCTCGGCCGCGGCCTTGGTCCAAACGGTCGAAGCCCTTGGCGCGACAAACTGTTATGCTAGGTCTTTACACGAAACATCGGCTCGTCAAAACTCACGGTGCGTAAGCATTCGCACCCGCACCAGCCGCAGATCCACGAGGGAAGACCATGACTGTTCAAACTCCCAAGTTTGGAATGGGCGCATCCGTGCTGCGCAAGGAGGACGACACGTTCATCTTCGGACGCGGACGCTACACCGACGATTTCGCGCCGGCCGGCATGCTGCACCTCTACGTGCTGCGCTCGCCCACCGCGCGGGCGAAGTTCACCATCGTCTCGACGGAGGCCGCGAAGGCGGCGCCGGGTGTCCATCTGGTGCTGACCGCCGCCGACATCGATCTCGGCGACCTGAAGTCCGGCGCGATGCAGAAGCAGCCTGACGGCTCCCGCGCGCCAACCCGCGATATCCCGATCCTGTGCCGTGACGAGGTGTCCTATGTGGGCGACGCGGTGGCCTGTGTCGTCGCGGAGAGCCGTGCGCTGGCGCAGGACGCGGCGGAACTGATCGAGATAGACTACGAGGACCTGGAGCCCGTTGCCCTGACGGCGCAGGCCCTCGATGCGGACGCGCCGCTGGTCTGGCCCGAACACGGCAGCAACCGCGCCTTCCGCTACGAGCTCGGTGATGCGGCGAAGACCGATGCGGCCTTCGCCAAGGCGAAGCACGTGACCAGGACCGTCTTCCGCAACAACCGCCTCGTCTGCAACTACATGGAGCCGCGCGCGGCGCTTGCAGAGTGGAACGCCGAGGAGAAGAGGCTCGTCCTGACTGTCGGGTCGCAGGGCGTGCATTCGATGCAGCGCATCCTGTCCGGCGTGCTGGGCATCGCGCCGGCGGGCCTGCGCGTCGTCACGCCGGATGTCGGCGGCGGTTTCGGGCCGAAGACCTTCGTCTATCGCGAGTATGCGCTGGTGCTGGACGCCGCGCGCCGTCTCGGCCGGCCGGTGAAGTGGGCGAGCGACCGCACGGAACACTTCCTCACCGATGCGCAGGGGCGCGACAATGAGGTCGAGGCGGAAATGGCGATGGATGCCGACGGCCGGTTCCTCGGACTGCGCGTCGGCCTTGTCGCCAATCTCGGCGCCTATTGCTCCCAGTACGGACCGTTCATTCCCTATGTCGGCGCGACGATGTCGACCGGCGTCTACGACATCGAGGCGCTGCATGTCGGGATCGACGGCGTCTACACCAACACCTGCCCGGTGGACGCCTATCGCGGCGCCGGCCGCCCGGAAGCGGCCTATCTGCTGGAAAAGCTGGTCGATGCCTGCGCGCGTGACATGAACCTGTCGCCGGCCGAGATCCGCCGCCGCAATTTCATCCGGCCCGAGCAGTTCCCCTACACGACAGCGACCGGTCGCAAATATGACGTCGGCGAGTTCGACGGGCACATGACGCTGGCCTTGGAGCGGGCCGACTGGGACGGCTTCGAGGCGCGGCGGCAGGCATCGAAAGCCGCCGGCAGGCTGCGCGGCATCGGCATGGCGACCTATGTCGAGGCCTGTGCCTTCGCCGGTTCCGAAGCTGCCCACCTGACGCTGAACGGCGACGGCACCGTGACGCTGTTCATCGGCACGCAGACCAACGGCCAGGGCCACGCCACGGCCTACTCGCAATTCGTCGCCGAGAAGCTCAACCTGCCGATCGAGAAGATCCATGTCCGGCAGGGCGACACGGACGAGCTGGACAAGGGCGGCGGCACCGGCGGCTCGCGGTCGATTCCGCTCGGTGGCGTCTCGGCCGCCTATGCCGGCGACAACCTCGCGGAGAAGATCAAGAAGATCGCGGCGGACGAGCTGGAGGCGGGTGCCGCCGATATCGAGCTGGTCGACGGCACCGCCCGCATCGTCGGTACGGACCGCTCGCTCGATTTCGCCGCGATCGCGAAGGCCGCGAAGAGCCCGGACGACCTGAAGGGATTCGGCGAGTTCGTCCAGGACGAGGCCACCTATCCGAACGGCACCCATATCTGCGAGGTCGAGATCGATCCCGTCACCGGAACGACGGAGATCCTGCGCTACACCATCGTCGACGATTTCGGAGCGGTGGTGAACCCGATCCTGCTCGCGGGACAGGTGCATGGCGGCGTCGTGCAGGGCATCGGCCAGGCGCTGACCGAGGATGCTGTCTATGGCGAGGACGGGCAGTTGCTGACGGCGAGCTTCATGGACTACGGCATGCCGCGGGCGGATCTGATTCCGTTCATTGACTTTTCGACCCGCAACGTACCCTCGACCACCAACGCGCTCGGCATCAAGGGCGCGGGCGAGGCGGGCACGATCGGCGCCACGCCGGCGGTGATGAACGCGGTGACGGATGCGCTGTGGCAGGCCCATCGCATCGGCCATATCGAGATGCCGGCGACGCCCCTGAGGGTCTGGCAGGCGATCCAGGACGCTGCCTAGACGTGCCACATTTCACATTCTCGCGGCCGGTCGCCGCGATCATCCTCAAAACGTCGTCGGTGGCGGTTTTCGTGGGGATGCAGTCGTTCATCAAGCTGGCCGGGGTCGTCCCTGCCGGCCAGATCGTGTTCTTCCGTTCGTTCTTCGCGCTGATACCGATCCTGATCCTGCTGGCCTGGACGGGCGAGCTCAGGACGGCGTTCTACACCAGCCGGCCGGGACGCCACGTGGTGCGCGGCCTTGTCGGCGTCTCGTCGATGATGCTGGGCTTCTTCGCGCTGACGCGGCTGCCGCTGCCCGAAGCGATCATGCTCAACTACGCGCAGCCGTTGCTGGTGGTGGTCATCAGCGCGCTGGTGCTGGGCGAGGTGGTGCGCATCTTCCGCTGGACAGCGGTCGCGGTCGGCTTCGTCGGCGTGCTGATCATCTCATGGCCGAAGCTCACTCTGTTCACGTCGCCGGACGGGATGGGAAGCGCGGAGGCGGTCGGCGTCATCGCCGCCCTCATCGCCGCCGCCATCTCCGCCGTCGCGCTGCTCCAGGTGCGCTCGCTCGTGACCACCGAGAAATCCTCGACGGTCGTCATCTGGTTCTCACTTACCGCATCGGCCGCGGGACTGCTCACGCTTCCCTTTGGCTGGGCGCCGCTGACCGGCTGGCAGGTCTTCTACCTCGTGATGAGCGGCATTTGCGGCGGCGTTGCCCAGGTGCTGATGACGGAGGCCTATCGCCACGCGAGCGTCGCGACGGTGGCGCCGTTCGAATACACCTCGATCCTGTTCGGTCTTGTCGCGGGCTTCCTGCTCTTCGGCGATCTCCCGACCATCCATTCGATCGTCGGCGGGGTGATCGTCGTGGCGTCCGGCCTGATGATCATCTGGCGCGAACAGCGCCTCGGCATAGAGCGGGCGAAGGCGCGCAAGGTCACGCCGCCGCAATAGTCTCGGGTGAGGCTCTGGCCGCGGCAAGCGCCCGCAGCGTTTCGGCCGTCTGCGCGTCGGCCGGGAAGAAGGATTCGATCGCGATCTCCGACACCGTCACGTCCAGCGGCGTGCCGAAGACGGTGACCGTCGAGATGAACGACAGGCTGGCGCCGGCCGCCTTGATGCGCAACGGCACGGCGATGTTCGAATAGTCGTGCCTGATCGGGCCGCCGGTCGAGCGGCCAGGATAGGCGCGAAGCTCGGCTTCGAGTTCCGCGACCTCAGGATTGCCGCTCGCTGCCGCCAGCCGCTTCAGCCGCTCCAGCACATCTGCGCGCCATTCCGCCAGGTTCTCGATACGTGGGGCGAGACCGCCCGGATGGAGGCTCAGCTTGAGCACGTTGATCGGCGGCTCGAGCAGGCTCGCTTCTTCGATGTCTTCGAGGAATGGCGCGATCGCCGCGTTCGCGCGGACCAGGTTCCAGCACCCGTCGACGGCGAGGGCGGGATTCGGCTCGTGGGCTGTGAGCACGCGGCCGATCGCCGCCATTGCCGGTGCGAAGGCTTCATCGTCGACCAGCCGCTCGGGATAGGTCGGCGCGTAGCCGGCCGCCAGCAGCATCCGGTTGCGCTGGCGCAGCGGCAGGTCGAGGCGCTCGGCGAGCCGGATCACCATGTCGCGCGACGGAGCGGCGCGCCCGCTTTCGAGGAAACTCAGATGCCGCTGGGAGATCTCGGCGTCGAGAGCAAGGTCGAGCTGGCTCATGCGGCGGCGGGCGCGCCACTCACGCAGCAGGTGGCCAACAGAGGTGTGCGGCGTATCCATGCCGCAAAGCTAGCCCGGTTCGGGAATGGTTGCCATTACCTGGCACGTAATCGCCAACACGATCCTCGCGGTCGATGATCCGCAGCAATCCGGTCGATACCGGTGCAACTGAAAGGATCGCAACATGTCTATCGCCGTTACCCCCTACGTCCGCAACGTCCTCCTTCTCGATGGCCTCGTCAGCGGCGCGGCCGGAATCGTCATGGCGGCGGGCGCTTCGCTGCTCGCTCCGCTCCTGTCGCTTCCGGTCGATCTCCTGTTCTGGGCGGGCATCGTTCTCTTGCCCTGGTGCGCGGCGCTCGTCTTCCTTGCGCGCCGGCAGGTCATGTCCCGGATGTTGATGCTGGACGTGATCGCAATCAACGCGCTCTGGGTCGCGGCGAGCTTCGGCATCATGGTCGCCGGTCTCGTTCAACCCAGCCTGCTCGGTGTGCTGTTCGTCACGGCGCAAGCGCTGACGGTGGCGCTGTTCGTCGCGTTGCAGCTTGGCGTGATGCGCCGCGCAGGCGCAGCGGCCTGAGACGACCCGCGTGGACGCCGGGGCCGGAGAGACCGTGCTCCGGCTTTCGCATCTCGGAGGTCAGCCGGCGTCCCGCAGCTTCGCCTTCACTTCGAGGAAATCGCGCCAGGCGAGCTTCTTGTGGGCGGGGTTGCGCAGCAGATAGGCCGGATGCAGGGTCGGCATCAGCGGGATCTCGACGCCGCTCCCGATCGAATGAGACTTCCACGCCCCGCGCAGCCGCATGATGCCCGTCTGGGTCTTCAGCAGCGCCTTGGTGGACGCATTGCCGAGCGTGACGAGTACCTTGGGATTCACCAGTTCGATCTGCCGCTCGATGAACGGGCGGCAGATCTCCGTCTCCATCGGCGACGGATCGCGGTTGCCCGGCGGCCGCCACGGAATGACGTTGGCGATGTAGACCGAGGTGCGGTCGTATCCGATCGCCGCGAGCATCCGGTCGAGCAACTGGCCCGAGCGGCCGACGAAGGGCAGGCCCTCCAGGTCCTCCTCGCGTCCCGGGGCCTCGCCGACGAACATCACCGACGCCGCCGGATTGCCGTCTGCGAAGACCAGCGACTTGGCCGTGAACTTGAGATTGCACCCGTCGAAGCCGGCGAGGATCTGCCGGAGTTCGTCGAGCGAGCCGGCGGAGCGGGCTGCTTCACGGGCGCGCGCGGCCTGCGCCTCGTCGGGCACGCTCGGGGCAATTGCCGGGGCTGGCGGCCTTGCGGGTGCCTCCTGCCGCGGCATCTCGACCGGGGCCGGCGGAGCGGTGCGCGCGGGAGGTGGCGCGGCCCTGGCCGATTGGGCAAAGCGATCCACCGGCGCGTCATCGAGCGCCTCGTCCACGCCGGTTTCGGCATAGAAGCGCAGAAGCTCCTCGAGGGAGGCGCGGGTGTCGATGGCGTCGGTCATGGTCAATTCATGCGGCCACGTTGCCGCTGCACATTCAATAGGGCGGTGCCCGTCCGGCGTAAACCTCCATGCTCACGACAGCGGAATGCGCGGGTCCTGCCGCAGGTAGAATTCGAGCTTCGGCGTGAAGTCGGTGACGTAGAACTTGAAGTCGGCCGTTTCCAGCGGATCGACATGGCCGTCGGAGAAGACGAGACGGTCGTTTGGCTCGAAGTCGGTATCATGGATGCGGAAGGAATCCGACGACCGGTTTTCCGGGCTGGTGCGCCGCTGGTCGAAGGAGAGGCCGTCGCCATGCACGCTCGGAATGCCGAGCTGCTCCTGCAGCTCGAATTCGTACTCCGTCCAGGCGATGCCGCTGTTGTTGAGCGAGCGGATGCGGAGGTGCATCATGCCGGTGGCGAACTGCCCCGGCGCACCCTGGGTGCGGATTTCGGAGGCAACCCGGATGACGAGCGTCACCGGGCTCGCCGAAACCATTTCCTGCTCTATCACGAACGGATCGGCCTTCGTGCCGATACCCGACACGCCAAGAAGGATGAAGCCGCCGAGTTCGTCGGAGAAGGAATAGGCGCCGGAGCGCCATAGACGCCGTTCGCCGCCCTCCGCCGCGGCCAGGAAGGGCAGGACGGCAAGACAGCCTGCGATCGCCTTCCAGAGAGCATTCATCGTCTCGTCCGGCAGCACGTACCTTGGCGAGGATAGACTCCTTCGACTGCAAATGGATACGGCAAATCCGACGGGCTAGGCATTCGGAAGGAACAAACGGAATTGAATTGACGTTTACGTTAAGGTAAGTTGATGGAGATGAATCTAACGTTCGTTAGAAACATGCGACGCTTTCGCGCGGCGGCGGGTCTGGTGCAGCCGTGAGAATTAAGGCAAGAGGATCGGCGACCGGCCGGAGGACGAGATGAGCGAAGTCGAACGCGAGAGCATGGAATTCGATGTGGTGATCGTCGGAGCAGGCCCCGCTGGCCTTGCCGCCGCGATCCGGCTCAAGCAGGTCAATCCCGATCTCTCGGTCGTCGTGCTCGAGAAGGGCGGCGAGGTCGGCGCGCACATCCTCTCCGGCGCCGTGGTCGACCCGATCGGCATCGACAGGTTGCTGCCAGACTGGCGCGAGGATGCCGACCATCCGTTCCAGACCGAGGTGAAGGACGACCACTTCCTGGTGCTCGGACCGGCCGGCTCTGTGCGTATGCCCAACATCCTGATGCCGCCGCTGATGAACAACCACGGCAATTACATCGTCTCGCTCGGCAATGTCTGCCGCTGGCTCGCGACCAGGGCGGAGGCGCTGGGCGTCGAGATCTATCCGGGCTTCGCCGCCGCCAGCCTCACCTATGACGAGAAGGGCGCGGTCACCGGCGTCATCACTGGCGACATGGGCGTGGAGAAGGACGGCACGCCGGGCCCGGGCTACGCCCCCGGCATGGCCCTCTACGGTAAATATGTGCTGATCGGGGAGGGCGTGCGCGGCTCGCTCGCCAAGCAGCTCATCGCGCAGTTCAAGCTGTCGGACGGTAAGGAGCCGCAGAAGTTCGGCATCGGCCTCAAGGAACTCTGGCAGGTCAAGCCCGAGAACCACAAGCGCGGGCTGGTGCAGCATTCCTTCGGCTGGCCGCTCGGCATGTCGACCGGCGGCGGCTCGTTCCTCTACCATTTCGACGACAACCTGGTCGCGGTCGGCTTCGTCGTCCATCTCAACTACAAGAATCCTTATCTCTCGCCCTTCGAGGAGTTCCAGCGCTTCAAGACGCATCCGGCGATCCGCGGCACGTTCGAAGGCGCCAAGCGCCTGTCGTACGGCGCACGCGCGATCACCGAGGGCGGCTGGCAGTCGGTGCCGAAGATGTCGTTCCCCGGCGGCGCGCTGCTCGGCTGCTCGGCCGGCCTCGTCAACGTGCCGCGCATCAAGGGCTCGCACAATGCGGTGCTCTCCGGCATCCTCGCGGCCGAGCATGTGGCGGATGCGATCGCCGCCGGCCGCCAGCACGACGATCTGGTCTCCTACGAGGAGGCCTGGCGCGCGAGCGACATCGGCAAGGACCTGAAGCGCGTGCGCAACGTCAAGCCGCTCTGGTCGCGCTTCGGCACGCTGATCGGCATCGGCCTCGGCGGGCTGGACATGTGGACAAACCAGCTCTTCGGCCTGTCGCTTTTCGGCACGCTGAAGCACGGCAAGACAGAC
Source organism: Mesorhizobium australicum (assembly GCF_900177325.1). Taxonomy (NCBI): domain Bacteria; kingdom Pseudomonadati; phylum Pseudomonadota; class Alphaproteobacteria; order Hyphomicrobiales; family Phyllobacteriaceae; genus Mesorhizobium; species Mesorhizobium australicum. The sequence goes on from NZ_FXBL01000004.1 coordinate 2,312,024, forward strand.
GCCGCCTCGCTGGAGCCGGCCGCCAAGCACAAGAAGATCGCCTATCCGAAGGCTGACGGCGTGCTGACCTTCGACCGCCTGTCGTCGGTGTTCCTGTCCAACACCAACCATGCGGAAGACCAGCCGGTGCACCTGCAGGTCAAGGACATGGCCCTGCAGAAGACCTCGGAACACGACGTCTTCGCCGGCCCGTCGACCCGCTACTGCCCGGCGGGCGTCTACGAATGGGTCGACGCGGAAGGCAACGCCGCCGCCGACAAGATGGGCGTCGACGTCAAGTTCGTGATCAACGCGCAGAACTGCGTCCACTGCAAGACCTGCGACATCAAGGATCCGAACCAGAACATCAACTGGGTGCCGCCGCAGGGCGGCGAAGGGCCGGTCTACGTCAACATGTAGCCGGACTGCACGCGCAGATTGCCATCGCGCCCGCCGCATGTTTTTCTGGCGTGGGTTTGGGAGCATTGGCGGGAATGCGTGGTTTCGCAAAGCTTGGAATGATGGTCGGCGCTGCCCTTATGGCGTCGACCCTGGCGGTCCGCGCGGATGTGACCGTCAAGACGAAGTATTACGACATCAAGGGCAAGACCGGCCTCGAACTGTTCTACGACATGAACAGGAAAGGCCCCCGCCACGGCTTCCTCACCAAGGCGATCGCCCAGACCCAGTTCAAAACCAGCCTCAAGGGCGACTTTGTCCATTCGAACGGAGTCTGCCGCACGAAGGGCGCCGGAATGACGATGCAGATCACCTATGTCTATCCGCGCCCGGTCGACAAGCTGCCGTCGGCGCTCGCCCGCCGCTGGAAGAAGTTTCAGGCGACGAACGTCACACATGAGGAAATGCATGGCAGGCTCGCCAAGAAGATGGTGGGCGACGTCAATCGCACCTTGCGCGGCTTCAGGATGGCCGACGGCCAGTCTTGCCGCAAGGCGAACGCGAAGCTGATGAAAGAGCTCGACAGGATCGTCATCGCCTACAACAAGTCCCAGGTCGACTTCGACAAGCGCGAGCATCGGGACGGCGGGCCGGTGGAAAAAAGCGTTCTGGCCCTCATCGGCAAGCTCAACTAGCCGGCAGAGGGCCGTCGATGGCCGTTGCATCGCCCGGGCTCAAGCTTTCCCCATCGTCATCACGCGACGCTGGCGAATTGGTGAACGAATAGTCAACATTGTCTTGAAACGGTTGGTTTCTTGTGATGCACTTAGGGCGTACGGAGATACCGCATGCGCCTGTTTGCCTGTTCATGCTGTTTTCTTGCCCTCCTCGGCGCGATCACGCCGGCGAAGGCCGGTCCGAAGGTTTCGTCGCGAACGACGAGCTTCCCGATCTCCGGAGAGACGGGAGATGCGCTTTTGAGGCAGCTCGAGCTGAAGGGGCCGAAGCACGGCTTCACCTCGCGCGCGATCGCGCAGACTCGCTACACGATGAATTCGGAAGCCGACTGGATCCATGCCGACGGTATGTGCAAGGTGACGCGGCCGCAGGTCCGGCTCGACATCAACTACATCTATCCCGAAGTGAAGGGCGAGGTCAGCGGCCCGCTGCGCAGCCGCTGGCAGCGCTTCATGGCAGGCATCAGGAAGCACGAGGAACAGCACGGCCGCATCGCGCGCGAGATGGCCACGGAGGCTGATCGCACGATCGCAGGCCTCAAGGTCGCGGACGGCAAGTCGTGCGGCAGGCTGCGGGCGGAGATGAAGCGGGTCGTGGCGGAGATCGTTGCCCGCTACGAGGCGCGCCAGCGCCAGTTCGACGTGGTCGAGCACTCGAGCGGCGGCAACATCGAAGGCCTGCTCAAGCGCCTAACGAAGTAGCGGCTCTTTCGGCGGGCGTTGTTACGACCGTCGTGCCGGAGGCCTCCGGCCTGGCCTGCGAAGGCACCCAGAACTCGGTCAGGACCGGCAGATGGTCGGAGCCGACATCCTCTGCGCGCTCCAGCTTCGTGACGATCAGGCCGGCGCCGGCCAGCACATGATCGATGCCCAGCCCGGCCGCGCGCCGCAGCGCGTCGGGCAGGATGCGCGGCAGCCAGGACGGGCCGACCGGGCCCGCATCCTCCAGCCGCGAGGCGGCGGCGATCTTGGAAAACGTCCCGCTCCAGCGCGCCGCGTTGAAATCGCCCGCGAGAATCGCGGCGTCCGGTAACTGCGACAGGCGCGGCGCGATGCGCTCGACCTGCGCCGGCTGCTCGAACGGCCACGGCCAGTAGAGATGAAGTGCCGCGACCGTCACGATCTCGCCGGCGAAATCGATCGGAGCGATGGCGAGCGTCCCGCCGTCGACGCATTCGCCCGTGGCACCTTCCGCGAGGGGCCTGCGCGACAGGATCGCGACGCCGCCGACCTTGCCCCGCGCATCGCAGAATGTGCTGTAGGGATAGGCGGCCGACAGCGTCTCCAGCCGCTGCCGCCACATCGCCGACACCTCGTTGACGGTCACGACATCCGGCCGCAGTCGCGCGATCAGCGACAGGAAGCGCCCGGGATCCGGATGATCGAAACGGGCATTGAGATGCAGCAGCCGATAGGTCGCGCGGTCGTCGGGTGCGGCGGACGCCTTCGCCTGGTTGCTGATGGCGTTGTCGAACCAGGTTCCCGGTGTGACGAAGGCGGCACCCGTGGCTAGCGCAAGGCCGGCGAAGGCCTCGCGCCGGAAGCCTGCCGCGATCAGCCCGAACGCCCCCACCGCCAAGAGAGCCGCGAGATGCAGCCGGAAATGCGAGAACGAATCGAAGGCCGGATGGAGCCTGCCGAGGAAACCGAGCCCGATCGCCGCCGCCGCGATGCCGCAGGCGACGAGCAACATAATGGACAGGACGGTGACGGCGCGCTTCATGCGGCTTCCTCGCCTGCGATTGCGGCAGGGATAGGGACGGACCCTACTGGAACGCGGTTTCGGAGAAGCTCCTCAGCTTGCGCGAGTGCAGTCGTTCCGGCGGCATCGCGGCGAGCTTCTCCACGGCCCTGATGCCGATGGTGAGGTGCTGCGCCACCTGGCGCTTGTAAAATTCCGTCGCCATGCCCGGCAGCTTCAGCTCGCCGTGCAGCGGCTTGTCGGAGACGCACAGCAGCGTGCCGTAGGGCACGCGGAAGCGGAAGCCGTTGGCGGCGATCGTGGCCGATTCCATGTCGAGTCCGATCGCGCGGGACTGCGACAGCCGCTGCACCGGCCCGCGCTGGTCGCGCAGTTCCCAGTTGCGGTTGTCGATCGTCGCGACCGTGCCGGTGCGCATGATGCGCTTCAGCTCGAAGCCGGAGAGGCCGGTGACCTCGGCCACCGCCTCCTGCAGCGCCACCTGCACCTCGGCCAGCGCTGGGATCGGCACCCAGACCGGCAGGTCGTCGTCGAGCACGTGGTCCTCGCGCACATAGGCATGCGCCAGCACGTAGTCGCCGAGCGCCTGCGTGTTGCGCAGGCCGGCGCAGTGGCCGAGCATCAGCCACGCATGCGGCCTCAGCACCGCGATATGGTCGGTGATCGTCTTTGCGTTGGAGGGGCCGACGCCGATATTGACCATCGTGATGCCGGAGTGTCCGGGCTTGACGAGGTGATAGGCCGGCATCTGCGGCAGGCGGGGCGGGTGGGACCCATCGGACGGGCCGGACTCGCCGGCATGGGTGATGAGGTTGCCCGGCTCGACGAACGCCTCGTATCCCCCGCCGCCATTGACCATCAGCTCGCGGGCATGATTGCAGAACTCGTCGATGTAGAACTGGTAGTTGGTGAACAGGACGAAGTTCTGGAAATGGTTGGGGCTCGTCGCCGTGTAATGCGACAGCCGGTGCAGGGAATAGTCGATGCGCTGCGCCGTGAAGGGCGCGAGCGGCATCGGCTCGCCGGGGGCCGGCTCGTAGGTTCCGTTGGCGATCAGATCGTCGGTCGCGTTCAAGTCCGGCACATCGAAGATGTCGCGCAGCGGCCGCATCAGCCGGTCGGCGATCGAGCCTTCCACATGCGTGCCTTCGAGAAAGGCGAAGTGGAGAGGTATGGGCGTTTCGGATTCGGCGACCGTCACCGGCACGCCGTGATTGCGCATGATCAGGCCGAGCTGGTCGACGAGATAGGTCTCGAACAGGTCGGGCCGGGTGATGGTGGTCGAATAGTGCCCCGGATCGTACATATGGCCGTAGGCGTACCGGGAATCGATCTGCGCGTAGGATGATGTCGAGATCCGCACCTCGGGATAGAAGGCGCGAAAGCGGCGCAGCGGCTGGTCCTTGGCGAGGCTGGCGAAGGAGTCGCGCAGGAATGCGGTGTTGCGGTCGTAGAGGTGGCGCAGGAGCTGCACCGCCTCGCGGGCGTCGGTAAAACTCTGCCGGGCAAACGGCTCCGGCGTGACAACTGTTTCGATCGGCTTGGGATAGATTCTCTTTTCCATGCTCCATTATAGTCGAGCAGCATGACGCTTGGGAGTATCCCTCGCGAGAATCACTTTCAACGCATCCGCTGCAATCCAACCGCGAGCACGAAGCCGACGCCGCTGGGCTTGGCGATCTGGCCGCCGACGAGCATGACGTCGGTCACGACGGCCTCGGGCGCGGCGTTGACCTTGCTGACGGCGAAGGCGGTCGAGCCGATGAACAGCCCGATCAGTGCGAGCCGCGGCAGCATCCGGACGACGTCGGCGATGGGAGTGGCGTGAATGGTCATCTTCTTGTCTCGTCTCTTTCCGGATCAGAGCTCGGCGCCGCCGCATTTCACCCCGGCATCGAAGACGCAGGGCACGACCTGGTTCGTCTTCCAGCGGCGATCCCGGCCGGCTTCGGCCACGATGATCGCGAACACCATTCCGAACAGGATGGTCATCAGGCTGACGATGGTGAGGCGGCGGGCGAGCATTGGTTGATCCCTCAGTGTTGAGGGGAAGATGCCAGATGCGCTCTGAACTCATCCTGAGACGGGCGTTCATCCGTGGTTCAGGGAGGTAAATGTGCTTTTGCTCGTGATCGGACGGGGCCGCATGACCGAGACCAGTCGGCAAAAAAGAAGAGGCCGCGCGAGGCGGCCCCTTCTTCATGCAACTACAATCGATGCTACTGCCGGGTCAGGCTTTCCGACTTGCAGATCACCCCGCCGAGCACACAGCCCGACAACGACAGCGTGTTGCCCTTGACGGAGGCCTTGCCGTTGTAGGTCTTCTTCTCGTCGAGCTTGTTGACCTTGCCCTTGTACGAGCCGTCGGCGCCCTTCATGCAGCCGATCGACTGTCCCTTGAATTCGCCGGTCAGCACCGTGCCGCAGAAATTGCCGCCGGAGCCGGCATATTTGATCAGCGTGCCGTTCGGGCGCTTCCAGGTCCCCTCGATGGGGTCCGCGAGCGCCGCGCCGGCCATCATCAGCGTTGCCGCGGCCGCCGCAATTGCAATTCGATACATGTTTTCCTCCTGCGTCAGATGGGCGGCGGAGCGGGACCTCCCATCCGCATGCGCCTTACGCGAACGTCAACGTAAACCAGCCTCGGGCGAAACGGAAGCGGTGCGGTTGCGGCGGATCGAGGAATTTCGCCATCGTCCGCCAGCCTGTTTCTGGTCTCGGGACGCCTGCTTTCCTTCGATGCGCGGCGAGCGAAAGATGAGCCGTGGTTAGCGGAGTCTTTCGGCGCGACGAGGGGATTTTATGCGCATTCGAATGGAATCGCGAGAAGTCCGGCGGCTTCGATGCTTAACGGAATCTGCCGTTTACTTATTGTTTTAGCTTTGTTTTCCGCAAATTAAGCACGCCTGTTCACCCGCAATTCAAGCCTCCCCGCCATTCTCGAACCCATCAGACAACGCCTTGAAGCGGGCAACGAACCGCAGGGCAACAGGGACAGACAGGGGATAGAAAATGGCACGTTTCGAGATGTTTGAGGCAGGCTTCGGATCGATGGGCGCCAACGCCCAGGCGGACATCCTGTTCGAGCTGGGCATGATGTATGCGACCGGCCGCGACTGCGAGGTCGATCCGGTGGCGGCCCACAAGTGGTTCAACATCGCCGCGATCAAGGGCTCCGCCCGCGCCGCCGAACTGCGCGCCGAACTGGCGGTGTCGATGTCCAAGCCGGAACTGGCCCGGGCGCTCCGCGAGGCGCGCGAATGGATGACCATGCACTGATTGTTGTCACGCGAACAGGGCGGTTCGCGTCGTCTGGGCGGGGGACGCCGTGACGACGTGGAAAGGCCGCGACCGGCAGGGGACAATGCCGGCGCGGCTTTTCTCTTTTTTGCTCAGCTCATGCCCATGTAGCGGCCGGGCTTGTGGTTGATGCCCAGGATCAGGTTCACCACCGCCGCGCCGACGAGCGACAGGACCACCTTCTCCAGCGGCAGCACGAAAAAAGCGGCGATGAGGATCGCCACATCCACCGCGAGCTGGAACCAACCCGCGCGCATGATGCCCTTGTCCTGCAGATAAAGGGCAAGAATGTTCAGCCCGCCAAGTCCGGCGCGATGGCGGAACAGGATCAAGAGGCCCATGCCGATCAGCCCGCCGCCGGTCACGGCCGCGTAGAGCGGGTCGAGCGCCGCGATGTCGATCCAGCCCGGCGTCAGCCGCGAGAACAGCGACAAGAGCGCCACGGCCGCGAAGGTGCGCAGCGTGTAGGGCCAGCCCATCCGCAGGATTGCCAGCGCGTAGAACGGCAGGTTGACGACGAAGAAGATCGGACCGAAGCCGTAGCCGGTCAGATAGTTCAGCAGCATGGAGACACCGGCAACGCCGCCCGTGGCCAGCGTCGCCTCGGTGTAGAGCGTCACGCCGAAAGAGGCGAGAAGCGTGCCCAGCAAAAGCGCAAGCACGTCCTCGTAGAGACGGTGCTTCTGTTCGGGTAGCTTGCCAGCATCATCGACGCTCATGCTGCAAGTGCTAACAGCGCCCGTTGCGTGGTGCAATCATGCTTCCGCAAATCGCACCAGCACGGTTCCGTCGGTTACCTGCTGTCCCTCGGCGACGATCTCGGCGACCTCGCCGTCATGGGGGGCGGCGATGGTGTGTTCCATCTTCATCGCCTCGAGCACCAGCAGCGCCTGCCCCTTGCTGACATGTTCGCCGACGCTGGCCCGCACGACTTTCACCAATCCCGGCATCGGCGCGCGCAGGCTGCCCGCGCCGGCGTCGGCGTCGGCGGCATCGGCGAACGGATCGGGCGCCTTGAAACTGTGTGCGACGGCGCCTTCGAACACCGTGACGTGCCCTGGCCAGGCTGCGACGCGCGCCGCTGCGGGGGCGGGACGTTCCAAGTCGTCGATCTCGACCACGATCCGCCCGGCCTTGACCTGCACCGAGGCAGTGATGTCCGTCTCGCCATAGGCGAGCGCCACCTTGCGCCGCACCGGGCTCCAGTGGGCGTAGCCGGCCAGCGCGTCCCACGGATCGGCGCCGGCCGGCGTCAGGCTCGCATTCGACGCGGCGACGGCGGCCGCGGCGGCCGCTTCCGCCGACGGCGGGGGAAGGGCGGTCAGCGCCGCCTGCCTGCGACCGATCAGGCCGGTGTCGACATCGCCCGACGCGAAGTCGGCGTCGGCGGCGAGCGCGGCGAGGAAGGCCGTGTTGACGGTCGAGCCGGCGATCTCGGTGTGCCGGAGCGCAGCGCCGAGCGCTGCAAGCGCGCCGCTGCGGTCGGCCGCGTGGACGACCAGCTTGGCGATCATCGGATCGTAGAAGGGCGAGATCGCATCGCCCTGGCGGACGCCCGTCTCGATGCGGATCGCGGTTCCCTCCGCGCCGGAAGCCGGGAATTTCAGGTGGTGCAGCGTGCCGATCGCTGGCAGGAAATCGCGCGTCGGGTCCTCGGCATAGATGCGCGCCTCAAAAGCGTGGCCCGACAGGCGGATCTGGTCCTGCGACAGCGGCAGCTTCTCGCCCGCGGCGACGCGCAACTGCCACTCGACCAGATCGACGCCGGTGACCATCTCGGTCACCGGATGCTCGACCTGGAGGCGCGTGTTCATCTCCATGAACCAGAAGCGGTCGGGCCTGAGGCCCTCGGAAGCGTCGACGATGAACTCGATCGTGCCGGCGCCGGAATAGCGGATCGCCTTCGCCGCCTTGACGGCGGCATCGGTCATCGCGGACCGCATCTCGGCCGTCATGCCGGGGGCAGGGGCCTCCTCGATCACCTTCTGGTGGCGGCGCTGTGCCGAGCAGTCGCGCTCGAAGAGGTGGACGGCGTTGCCGTGATTGTCGCCGAACACCTGCACCTCGATATGGCGCGGCTTCTCGACATATTTCTCGATCAGCACCGCCTCATCGCCGAAGGCGGCCTTGGCCTCGCGCTTGGCGGAGGCCAGTGCGTCGGCGAAGTCGTCGGGATGATCGACGCGGCGCATGCCCTTGCCGCCGCCGCCGGCACGCGCCTTGATCAGCACCGGATAGCCGATCTCCTTGGCCTTGCCGGCAAGCAGCACCAGCGCCTGGCCGGCGCCGTGATAGCCGGGCACCACCGGCACGCCGGCCTTTTCCATCAGCGCCTTGGCCGCGTCCTTCAGGCCCATGGCGCGGATCGAGGCCGCAGATGGCCCGATGAAGACGAGACCGGCGGCCGCCACCTGATCGACGAAGCCGGGGTTCTCGGATAGGAAGCCGTAGCCCGGGTGGATCGCCTCGGCCCCCGTGGCAAGTGCGGCCTCGACGATTCGGTCGCCGCGCAGATAGCTTTCCGAAACCGGCGCCGGCCCGATGCGCACCGCTTCGTCCGCTTCGCGCACGAACAGGGCGCTCGCGTCGGCGTCGGAATGGACGGCGACGGTCGCGATGCCCATGCGGCGGGCGGTCCGGATGATGCGGCAGGCGATCTCGCCGCGGTTCGCGATCAGGATCTTCTTGAACATGCATGATCCATAGCCTTGCCGCGATTGGATATGAAGGCCCCTCTTCGAATGTCGATCGCCGGCCGGCCTCTCCCGCCTGTCATCCCGCTGGGCTAGTGTCCGGCTCCCGATCACCAGAGGATTTAGATTCATGGACGCCGTCGCCCCGCAGGGACTTCGCGCGCAGTCTGCGACGATGTGGACCGCGCTGTGGGCGTCGCCCGTGCGGCGCGGCATCCTGATGCTCTATTTCGGCATCACGGCCGTGATCCTCGCGACCGCGTTCGGCCAGGTGTTGCTGAACCGCTGGAACCAGCCCTTCTACGATTCGCTGGAAAAGCGCGACCTCGCGGCTTTCTTCGACCAGCTCCTGGTCTTCGCCTACATCGCCGGTTCGCTGCTGGTGCTGAACGTCGCGCAGGCCTGGCTGAACCAGATGCTGCACATCAAGCTGCGCGAAGGCCTGGCGCGCGATCTCATCGGCGAGTGGATGAAGCCCCGCCGCGCTTTCCGCCTCGGCTATGCCGGCGAGATCGGCGTCAATCCCGACCAGCGCCTGCACGAGGATGCGAGGCATCTTGCCGATCTCACCGCTGACCTGTCGATCGGTCTGATGCAGGCGACCATCCTGCTCGCGAGCTTTGTCGGCGTGCTGTGGTCGATTTCCAGCAACTTCACCTTCATCGTCGGCGGCCGGAGCTTCGACATCCCCGGCTACATGGTGTGGGCGGCCTTCTTCTATGCCAGCCTGGGCTCTGGCCTGAGCTGGCTTGCCGGCTGGCCGCTGATCCGCCTCAACGAGGCGCGCTACGCCCGAGAGGCCGAGTTGCGCTTCTCCCTGATGCGGGTCAACGAGCGCGTCGATGCCATCTCGCTCGCCGGCGGCGAGGCGGACGAGAAGGCGAGGCTGGAGCGCGACCTGCAGACCGTGCTCGCGGCGGCGCGGCGCATCATGAGCGCGGCGGTGCGGCTGACATGGGTGACTGCCGGCTATGGCTGGATCACCGTCGTCGCGCCGATCGTCATCGCCTCGCCGGTCTACTTCTCGGGCAGCCTCTCCTTCGGCGGGCTGATGATGGCGGCGGCCGCCTTCAACCAGGTCAACGGCGCGTTGCGCTGGTTCATCGACAATATCGGCGGCATTGCCGACTGGCGCGCGACGCTGCTGCGCATCGCCACCTTCCGCACCAGCGTGGTGGCGATGGACGCGCTGCACGGCTCGAAGGAGCGGATCGCGGTCGTGTCGGACGAGCCGGACGGTCTGACGCTGGACGACCTCTACGTCGCCTCGCCGGACGGCTGCGCCCGGCTTTCGGTGCCGCAGGCGCATATCGAGGCGGGCGGACGGCTGCACATCGTCGGCGAGCCGGGTGCCGGCAAGACGCTGCTCTTCCACGCGATCGCCGGCCTGTGGCCTTGGGGCGGCGGCACGATCCGGCTGCCGAAGGACAGGACGGTCGCCTTCCTGCCCGGCCAGCCCTTTATCCCGCGCGGCACGCTCGCAGGCGTCCTCGCCTATCCACTCTCAACTCCGATCGCCAAGGCGGAGGCCGAGCGTGCGCTGGAGCGCGTCGGCCTCACTCGGCTCACGGGCCGGCTGGATGAGGTCGTGCGCTGGGACCGGGAACTGAGCGACGACGACCAGCGCCTGCTCGCCTTCGCCCGGGTGCTGGTGCAGAAGCCGGATTTCATCGTCGTCGACGAGGCGCTGGATGCGCTGGGCGACACGGCACGGGAGCGCGTGCTGGATGCGCTGGGGGAGGCCTTGCCAGGCACCGCGCTTCTGACCATCGGCACTGTCGCGCCCAGGGACACGCGTCTCGGCCCGGTCGTCGGCCTGCGCTTCGACCGGAACGGAAAGGCGCTGGGCAAGGAAGGGGCAAAGGTTGCGACCGCATGAAAGCGAGCCCGACCAAACCTTCGACCGGGGCGGATCGCGGCGCTTTTCCGTCGTGTCACAAACCGGATGAGAGTGGGAAAACACCTCGCAACAAAACGAAATACAATTCATATGTAGGCAAACAAGATAGAAATTCAGATTTTCTCCAGTTTCGAAGTACAATAATCTGTTAACCATACTATACGACCATGACTCCAGAATTCCTGTGGGAGAGGTGTCATGGAATTTCGAATCCCGATCTTGGCCGTCTCTGCTTTGATTTGTATGCACACAAATAATGCGAGCGCTGCGACGAGCAATGTCATCTTCAATGCCACCGTCGACGCCACCTGCACGCTGCAGGTCGTCTCCGACGGCACGATGGCGGTGAGCACCGACCTGCAGAACCTCAGCTCGAAGAATGGCGGGGCGAGCGCCGGCAGCGTGACGCTGTAGACGACCGGCGGTGTGGAGGTGGGCGTGAACCCGACCGTCGTCGCCACGCCTCCGGCCGGCGATTCGGCCACGACCTGGACGCCGGAATATTCGGTCTCCGGCGCGCATACGGTCGCCCTGACCACCACGCCGACGACGCTCACCGCCGCGGGCACTTCCAACGTCACCGTTCATCTGACGGGCACGAAGAGCGGCAGCGACAGGTTCACCAACGGCACCTACCAGGCTGTCGTCACGGTCACCTGCGAGTAGGCGCCATGTCCAAGCGCCTTCTCCTGGCCTCGGTCCTGGTGGCGATGGCCGCGCCGTCCCTGGCGCAATCCATGTCGCCGATGCGTGGCGAGATCACCAGTTTCACCGATTCCTTTGCGGTGAAAGTCTTTCCGGCAAATCCTTACGGGCACCGGATCGACGTCTCTGTGAAGGTCTACGACCAGAATTTCCGCCCGGTCGATGCAAGAATATCTCCAGGAACCTTCAAGCTTGCGGGCGGGGCATCCCGGTCCGTTCTTGTGGTTGTTCCTTTCGATGGAAGCACGTCGCGTAAGATACGTATCTGTACGGAAAGCGTTCCTTTTCCAGGCCAGCAAACCCAGATAAGGGCACAGATATGTGGCAGGTTCCTTGCGCAGCGGCGGTCTTGAGCCAGATCCTGATTGCCACGCCGGCTCACTCGGAGGACGTCTACAATCTCTACCAGCGCCAGACCGGCTTTTCGCTGCCGGGCGTGACCTTGCCGCAGGGCCAGGACGAGGTGCGCGCGGCGGACGGCACGACCTGCCGCTCGGCGGTCTCCGGCTCCGGCGCCTATCTCGATGTCGGCGTGATCCAGGGTGCCGCCCGCGACACCGGCGAGACGGCGGCCTACGGCCGCGTCGTCATTCCGCTGGAACGGCCGCGTAAGCGCGTCGACTGCACGCGTCTCTACGAGCTCGAGGTCGAGCGGCTGCAGATGGAGATCCGGCTGCTCAAGATGGGCCTTGCCGATGGCGGCGGCGCGACGCGCACGCAGAAGGCCGGCTGGGCCGAGGAAGGCTGGACGAACGCGGGCCAATGAGGAGGGCGCGCGCCGCTCGACCGCTCATCGCGCTCGCTGCGGGCGCAACGCTCCTGGCTGCCTTGCCGGGAGCAGGGCTCGCGGCGGTGATCGGCTCCTGCACCATCATGGTGCAGTCCAGCGGAACGATGAAGGTCGCGCCCTTGCTGACCTCTATGAGCTCGCGCAATTCCGGCGGCAGCGCCGCCCAGGTGTCGGTCAATCCGCAGTCGCTGATCTGCAATATCCTGGCGCTGCTCGACTGCTATTCCATCTCGACGCCGGCGCCCGCCTCATTCCTGACCTGGCCCTCCGGCTGGAGCGGCTCGGCTTCGTTCGCTTCCGCCTTCACGATCAATGGCGGCGTCGAACGGCCGGGCAATACGCCGGTTATGGTCGCCAACGGCACCAAGACGCTGAATATCCACCTCGACGCCACCGGCAGCGGCATCTTCCGCGCCGGCGCCTATCAGGCGCAGGTGACGGTACGGTGCGAGTAAGGTCGGCGCCGCCTACGCCATCGCCTCGCGGAACGACACCAGTCGCCTGGCGCGCTCGTCCCAAAGCACCAGCTTCACGCAGCGCAGGCTGTCCAGGACGGTGATGCGGCCGATCTCGGACAGTTCCGGATGGTCGCGCAACACTTCGGGCAGCCGGTAGAACGGCACGCGGCTCGACAGATGATGCACGTGGTGGATGCCGATATTGCCGGACAGCCATTGCAGCGGGCGCGGCAGCAGGTAGTTCGACGCGCCGTGCAGCGCGCTCTCCTCGAACGTCCACTCCGATCCGTCCGACCAGTGCGTGTCCTCGAACTGGTGCTGGACGTAGAACAGCCAGATGCCCGCCGCTCCCGCCAGGACCGCGATTGCGAGATGCACAGCGAGGAACGGAACGATGCCGGTCAGCCAGATCAGCAAGGCACCGAGCGCCACGATAACCAGATTGGTCAGCATGGTGGACCGCCACGGCATCCCGGCGACACGAAAGGTTTCGAACGGCCAGCGATGCTTCAGCACGAACAGATAGACCGGTCCGATCGCGAACATCACCAGCGGATTGCGGTAAAGCCGGTAGCGCAGCCTGCCCCAGCGCGACAGGGCGCGGTATTCCGCCACCGTCAGCGTCAGGATGTCGCCGACGCCGCGTTCGTCGAGATTGCCAGCCGAGGCATGGTGCGTCGCGTGGGCCGCCCGCCAGTAGTCGTACGGCGTCAGTGTCAGAATGCCGAGCGCGCGGCCGGTCCAGTCGTCGGCGCGGCGGTGGGCAAAGAAGGCGCCGTGGCCGCAGTCATGCTGGATCATGAACAGGCGCAGCAGGAAGCCGGCAGCAGGCACGATCAGCACCAGGCCCCACCAGAAGCCGTAATGGGCCGACGCCAGCGCCAGTCCCCAGAGGGCGAGGAAGGGTCCAAGCGTCACGCCCAGCTCGAGCAGGCTGCGCCGGCTGTTGGGCTGGCGATAGCGGCTCAGCGCTTTGAGCCACGACTTCGCGGTAGGCGGGGCAGTTGACTGCGTTGGCGCGACGTGGACGTTCATCCGAGGCCTCCGAAGGCGCGGCGCGAAGCGCGTGGCCTGGGTGTTGGCGCATTGTGCGGCGCCGTTGGGTGAGGTCTGGCGGATTGACCATCCCGGCGTTTGCCACGGGCGGACGTTCTTGGCAATCGGAAAGCTCGAACCAGTGGTGGGAGGGACGCGGACCGTCCCCGAGGGCGAGCCCGAGAACCCTTCCGGGTCATCGTTCATTTCTTTCAGCGACAACGGATTGCGAATAGCGAGGGGTGACAAGGGGTTGACGCGGCAGGGCGCTGAAATCGGCGCACAGCCAGCCGCCCGCGCAGGTTGCTTTGCCCACTCGATCCCAATAGGCAGGGTCCACACAGGGAGATCGAATATGCCGAGACCGCCGAACTACAATCACGAACGCCAGGAGCGGGATCGCGCCAAGGCCAAGAAGAAAGCCGAGAAGCTCGCTGCGAAAGCGGCCGCAAAAGAGCGAGACAGCGACAAGACCGATACCGAAGTGGAGGTTGAGTCCGAGGACTAGCCTGCCACGGTCGTCGCTTTCTGATCGACGAAAACGCCGGCTTCGCGGGCCGCTGCGACGAAAGCGCGCCGCGCTCCGATGGGGGGCTTGCCTCCATTCTGGACGTCAGAACAGGCCTGGAGGGCTGCCCGATGCTTTTCGGTGCGCTTTCCAGGCCATCGGTTGAGGAGGAAGTCCGAGGTGTCGCGGGCGGTTCGGAGGGTAAGCAGCCCGCCCGTCGCTTCGACCTTGACGGTGATGGGCATATCGAATTGATCTTTTTCCATCGCCGCTCTTACGGCAATGGAAGGACAGAAGCGAGGAAATACCTACCAGACCTGCCAATGTGGGCGGGCGAACCGGGATGCCGCAGATCAGGCCTTTGATCCGGTTGTGCGACGGGTTGGGGTAGGAGGCGGAGCTAGTTGCGCGGCGCGTTCGGCCCGTGGCGCAGCAGCGCGTCGCGGTCGGCCGAGCGGATGCGCACCCAGTTCTCCCTCCCGTCTCGCACGACGCGCAGCGGCACCTCAATGCCGGCCGGCCCGCTCGACCAGAGCGTGCGGTAGAAGTCGGCGAGGCCGTGGACCTCCTTGTCGCGCAGCTCTGCGATCACGTCGCCCTGTCGAAGCCCCGCCTCCTCGGCGGGCCCGCCCTCGGCGACGGACAGCACGACCACCGTGCCGTTGCGCTCGGCCGAATAGGCGCCGAGCCAGGGACGCGGCGGGGCTGGCGTTCGGCCACGCCGCACCAGATCGTCGAGGATCGGCTTCAAAAGGTCGATCGGCACCGACATGTTGATGCCGGAGGTCTCGCCGTCCTCCATCATCTCCAGCCGCAGCGAACCGATGCCGATGAGCCGGCCATCCTCGCCGACGACGGCAGCACCGCCCCAGGAAGGATGCGCCGGCGCGGTGAAGATCGCCTCCTCCAGCAGATATTCCCAGTAGCCGGCGAACTCCTGCCGCGCCACGATCGCACCCTCGACGAAGCGGCCGGCACCGTCCGCGAAGGTGATCCTGTCGCCGACCGCGGCCTCGGAGGAGCTGCCGAGCGGCATCGCCGGCAAATCGAGCCGGCCGAGCGCCTTGACCAGGCCGAAGCCGGTCTCCTGGTCATAGGCGAGCGGGTGGGCCGGCACCACGCGCCCGTCGTGGCGGGTGAGCCAGACCTCGTCGGCCTCCGTGATCAGGTAGCCGATGGTGAGCACCAGCCCGTCCGAATTGATGACGACCCCGGAGCCCTCGCGCTCGGTGCCGAGCACGCCGGCGGTGAAGGCGTCGTCGGGCACGCGGGCACGCAGCGCGACAAGGGAAGGGCGGATGGAGGATTTCGGCATGACGGGGCTCCGGCAGCGCGTGCGACTTAGGGATCAGGATATAGGTATTCCGCCGACCAGGAGATGCAAGACATAGCGCCGCTGCGCGTCTGCGAGGTGCCGTTGGATGCAAATGAGGTCTGAAGGACTGGGTAGCGCGTTCATCGCCCCCACGTTCCTGATCAGCCCTCGGTCGAAAGATCTGCCGGACGCAACGATAACGACTGCACCGGAACCAAGAGATCGTTATGGTAATGGCGAGCGGCATGCAGTTCGGTTCGAAAAGAACATCGGTTTGAGCCTAATAGATTCATGTTGAAACGTCATTCTGTTCTATTCCATATTCGACTGGGGAACAGAACGTCGGATGTAAGGGGGAATTATGCAGGGGGATGAGCAGAAAGACCAGACAGGCACGACCGGGGGCGATATAAGAGAAGATATTCTAAAAACTCTTGATCAGATAAATGGTAGAATTCAATTTATCGAAAGGAATTATGACCCAGGTGTCCTCAACAACAAGACATCTAATGTCATAGCATTCATTTCGCTTCTGATAGTCGGCCTGGGCCTCATCGGGGGGAGTAGTTTTATCTGGCAAAGCCAGCAGACCGAAGTTGTCAATCGCCGGCTCGACGAGTTTCGTGCGGAGATTGATAGAGGCGCAGATAGATCGATCAATGACATTGACCGTCAGTTCGTGCCCCTGAAGGCAGCTCTGGAAGCGCAAGCGCTGGAACTCGGCAGACGTTACGATCAGCTGGAGCGCGACCTGACCAATCGCCTCAAGGGTGGCGAGCAGACGAAGGATGTATCCATTCGTCTTATATCCGATGTTATCCAGTTCAGGGAAGCTAAGGATGGCTGGTGCACAGGTCACATCATATTGGGTATAGTAAACAATACAGAGTTTCTAACTGAGCTTGTTTACCTGAGGCGTTTCTCAAAAATTCCAATCGCCGGAGAAAATTTATCGTGGATAGATGGTTGGGAGGGTTATTCCCAGCACGGTCTCGAAAAGGACAATCTGTTGGCGGGATCGGATAGCAGGCCGTTCTATTTGAGTGTTGGAATAGGACCTCGTTGGCATGCAGCTCTTGCGGATGGTTGGTCGGAAGAAAAGTTATATCCAATCAAGGTGGACCTCTACTACCTGAACGAGGGTGGAAAGACGGGGCGATATGGAATCGAGCAGAGTATGAGAGTGTCCGCCGACCTGGCTGCGTGTGCAAAGGGTCGAGGAAAGCTGCTACGTTGAACTAAAATCACTCTACCCGCAAGATCTTCTCCATCTTCTTCCCCTTGGCCAGCTCGTCCACCAGCTTGTCGAGATAGCGGATCTCGCGCATCAGCGGGTCCTCGATCTCCTCGACCCGGACGCCGCAGATCAGGCCTTTGATCCGGGCGCGGGACGGGTTGGGGCGAGGGGCCTTGGCGAAGAACGTCTCGAAGTCGGTCTTGTCCGACAGGATGGTTGCGAGATCGTCGGGGCCGTAGCCGGTCAGCCAGAAGATGATTTCGTCGACCTCGGCCTTCGTGCGACCTTTCTTTTCCGCCTTGGCGATGTAGTGCGGATAGACGCTGGCGAAGTTCATCGAATAGATGCGGTGTCTGACAGCCTTGGGTTGATCCTTCATCAGCGAATGCTTCCTACCACTTATGAGCGCTTCCCGCTTTCCTCACTCCGCGGAGCGCTGAGGCAGCTCTCTCGGCGAACGTCGATCCTACCGAATTTCAGCACAATCATCCGTGGCATCAAAGACTAAGCCAACAGTCAAGTTGCCTTGAACCGGACCAAGCGACAGGGTTGTCCGCTTCATCTGCACAACAAAGAAACGAAGGTTCTCGAGGCCTGGGCGCGATTTGTTCTTTGTAACGAGCGCCGCGCCTACTTTGCGACAGATTGATCTGGCGGCGTCTCGGTGTTCTTGAGCTAGATCGC
Source organism: Mesorhizobium australicum (assembly GCF_900177325.1). Lineage (NCBI taxonomy): Bacteria > Pseudomonadati > Pseudomonadota > Alphaproteobacteria > Hyphomicrobiales > Phyllobacteriaceae > Mesorhizobium > Mesorhizobium australicum. The sequence continues at coordinate 2,329,466 of NZ_FXBL01000004.1, forward strand.
TGAGGGACACTTCGAGCGTCGAGCGAGTGTTGAATATCAATGAGAGTCCGCTCTGACCGCCTGTCCAATCGTCAGGAAGCGATCTGATTTCGGCGGAAACATACTCGGCCTTCAGAACTTGCATTTCTTCCGCAATCTGCTGAGCGATTGCGGAAGACGTGATGGTGGTAACGAGCCCGGTCACCGCAGCAATCGATGCAATTCGAGCTTGCAACATCAGCGTTGCCGATCCTCCACCATCTTGAATTACGCGTGCTACATCCTGAACACGCCCACCTTCGTCTCCTCGACCTCCGCGTTGAGTGCGGCGCTCAGGCTCAGCGCCAGGACCTCGCGGGTGTGGGCAGGGTCGATGATGCCGTCGTCCCACAGCCGGGCGGACGAGTAGAGCGGGTGACCTTCCTTCTCGTATTTCTCCAGGATCGGCGCGCGGAAGGCGGCTTCATCCTCGGCGCTCCATGAGCCGCCCTTGCGCTCGATGCCCTCGCGCTTGACGAGTGCGAGCACGGTCGCGGCCTGTTCGCCGCCCATGACCGAGATGCGGGCATTGGGCCACATCCACAGGAAGCGGGGCGAATAGGCGCGGCCGCACATGCCGTAGTTGCCGGCGCCGAACGAACCGCCGATGATGACCGTGACCTTGGGCACCTTCGCGGTGGCGACGGCGGTGACCAGCTTGGCGCCGTCCTTGGCGATGCCGCCGGCCTCGTATTTGCGGCCGACCATGAAGCCGGTGATGTTCTGGAGGAAGACCAGCGGGATCTTCCGCTGCGTGCACAGCTCGATGAAATGCGCGCCCTTGAGCGCGCTTTCGGAGAACAGCACGCCGTTGTTGGCGATGATGCCGACCGGCAGGCCGTGGATACGGGCGAAGCCGGTGACCAGCGTCGTGCCGTAGTTCGCCTTGAACTCGTCGAGCTCCGAGCCGTCGACCACACGCGCAATGATCTCGCGCACGTCGTAGGGCTGGCGCGTATCCTGCGGCACGATGCCGTGGATCTCGCTCGGGTCGAACAGTGGCGGCCGCGGCGGCTCGGTAGCGACCTGCAGGCGCTTCGTCCGGTTGAGGTTGCGCACGATCTTGCGGGTGATGGCGAGCGCATGCGCGTCGTTCATCGCATAGTGATCGGCGACGCCCGACTGGCGGGTGTGAACCTCGGCGCCGCCAAGATCCTCGGCCGAGACCTCCTCGCCGGTCGCCGCCTTCACCAGCGGCGGGCCGCCGAGGAAGATGGTGGCCTGATTGCGCACCATGATTGTCTCGTCTGACATCGCCGGCACATAGGCGCCGCCGGCGGTGCAGGAGCCCATGACGCAGGCGATCTGCGGGATGCCGGCGGCGGAAAGATTCGCCTGGTTGAAGAAGATGCGGCCGAAGTGCTCGCGGTCGGGGAAGACCTCGTCCTGGTTGGGCAGGTTCGCGCCGCCGGAATCGACGAGGTAGACGCAGGGCAGGTTGTTCTCGCGCGCGATCTCCTGCGCGCGCAGGTGCTTCTTCACCGTCATCGGATAGTAGGTGCCGCCCTTCACAGTGGCGTCGTTGACGACGACCATGCATTCGCGGCCTTCAATCCGGCCGATGCCGGCGATCATGCCGGCGGATGCGATGTCGCCGCCATACATGTCCCACGCCGCGAACTGGCCGATTTCGAGAAAGGGCGCGCCGGTGTCGAGCAGCTGGGCGAGGCGGTCGCGGGGCAGCAGCTTGCCGCGCGACACATGCCGCTCGCGCTGCTCCTCTGGCCCGCCCTGTTCGACGATCGCGGCCTTGGCCCGGATATCGGCGACGAGCCCGCGCATCCTCTCGGCATTGGCGCGGAAGGTATCGGAAGAGGGGGAAATCGATGAGGAAATGGCGGGCATGACTACCTATCGGATGAATTCGACCGGACAGGGCAGGTCGAGATCTGCCCAGTTTCGATCCGCGGTCAGGGCGGGGGCACCCTCCCGGTCCGCCAGCGCCAAGCATGCACGATCGGCAAGCGAGAGTCCTCTGGATTTCGTGGGATTGCGAAGAGCGGCAGCCGCACGGGCCAGTGCCACGTCCAGATCGTGCAAAGGAATTTCGAGCAGATCGAGTGCCTCCCAGGCCAGTTCCGGCGTCATGCCCTTGTCGATGAGCTTGGAGCTCACTTCAATTGCATTTACCGTACTCATGCCCGCATCGGTGAGCTTATCGATGACATGCTCGGCGCCGGCCTCTCCGTTGAGGAGGGCCAACACTGCCGAAGCATCGAGAACATATTTCATTCGGCGTCTTCCCGCCGTGCTTCAGTTCGCCTGTCGCTAAGCAGTTCGTCAACGAGTTTCGTGCCCGCCGGCACGAACTGACGAACCAATTCTTGAGCGCGCTTCACCGCGCTGTTCTGCGAAAGCAATCTGAGTTCGCCATCGACGACCCGCGCGATCAGTTCGTCGCCTTCCGAAATGCCCATCGCGACCCTCATTTCAACAGGTATGACGATCCGACCTCCGGCACCTATCTGTATCTTCGCCTTGAGGCGCGGCTGGGCAGCCGTTTGTCCATGGGATGCGTCCTGCACGGCCGACACACGCACTTTGGCAGGTGATCTGGAGACAAGCACGTTCCGGACATGCTGGTAACGCTTGTCGAGAAAGCGTGCGATGTCGGCACGTTCGAAGCCGGCATCATCCAAGGCCCTGATCTTGTCCGAGACCGTCGTGAGGTTCTTCACGACGTCCTGCATGCGGTGCGTCTCCAAAGCCGTCATGACATATCTCTCCTGTCGCAACGTAAGAAAAATGGACCGAGGAGGATAGAATGTCAATGATGTAGGTCATGTGGCATAAACTGCTGCCTATGCCGAGCGGCGCCTTCACAATCCCGCCACGATCCGTCTTTAGCAGCCCGCTCCCGCCACTTCCGCCGGGGAAGAGGCCATTCGTCCGAGGAGACCGTCATGACCGGCCAACCGAGAGCCACGCATATCGCGCCGGCGCTCGCATTGCGTCCGGCAGACAGGACTCCAGTGAGGATGGACGGCCATGGCACGTTCCCTATTGAAACAGCGGCGCGACGCCGAGCGCCAGCGCATCGAGGCCTATGAGGCGACGCTCCGGCGCGTCTTTGCGGCCCCTCGGCCCGCGCCCGATTTCGAGAACGCGATCGACGAGGTCAAGCGCGGCTTCGTGAACGACATCGTGCGGCCCTCGCACGAGTGGCAGCCGAAGCTGAAGACGCGCGACCCCGGCCGGCTCAGGCTGGCGGCGGCGCGCCATCTCTTCGCGCGCTATGCCGTGCCCGCGCATCTCGAGCGGATCTGGATCGAGCCGGGTGGGCTCGATCCGGCCGAGGCGATGCTGCGCAAGCGCTGGTATGTGGCGGCGGCCCGCGGTGACTCGCTCTACAAGGCCGGTGCATCCGAATGGCTGAGCCGCAAGGAGGTGCACGCCTTCCTCTCGGCGCGGGGAGACCTGCGCTTCGAGGAGGCGTTCTGGCTCGCCATCGCGCGCGGCCTGTCGGAGGATCCGGCGCTTGCGCTGCGGATCGCGCGGTCGCGGATCGCCGCCACGCCCCGGGCCGAGCTCGGCTTCTGGCGCGAGGTGGCGCGCTTCTTCTGCACGCACCCGGCGAGCCGCGAGGAGATCGACGATCTCTGCGACTACATCGCCGCGGCGCGCGAGCGCGACCGGCGCTTCAGCCTGAAGGGGCGCACGCTCGCCTCGCTCCGGCGCCTGTCCGCAGAGTGGCACCGCGACGTGGCCGCCGTGGCGCGGATCGAGGCGATGCGCCGTCGCTTCAGCGGGCCGCAGGCGGCTCAGGAGACGCGGTGGGCCGGCTCCAGGCTGCAGAACTGGAGCTGGCAGCCGCCGGGCAAGGAGGCGAGGGCGCGGCGCGAGGAGTTCGTGGTGGTGCAGCTGACCAGCGCGGAGGACCTCGTCGCCGAAAGCCGCGCGATGCACCACTGCGTTTGGACCTACGCAGGCAAGTGCATTGCCGGCCATGCCTCGATCTGGTCGCTGCGGAGGAAGGCTGGCAAGGACGCGTCGCGGCTGCTCACCATCGAGCTCGACCGCAACGACCGCGCCGTGCAGATCCGCGGCTTCGGCAACAGGTTGGCTTCGGCGGACGAGACGAAGGTGCTCGACCGTTGGGCACAGGCCAGGGGCGTGTCGCTGTGAAAAGGCCCCGCGCGGCGCGAATGCCGCGCGGGGTTCATCTGGAAGGACGCATACGCCCCGCCTACCGCATCGTAATCCGGCCCGTTTATCGCTCCCATTGAGGCGATGTGGGCGATCGTCTAGCATGTATGATCGGGCGGAATGTCTGCTCAGGAGGTGGCTATGGAGACGTCGGCCGGCATCTACAAGAGCGCCTTGTTCCCGGACGGCTTCAGCCATGGGATCGTGCCGCATACGCCCGTTCAGAAAGCCATGCTCGACGCGAGCGTCGACTGCATCAAGGTCATTTCGACCGATGGCACGCTCCTGCAGATGAACAGAGCCGGATGCGTCGCTCTGGGCGTCGCCGAGGACAGCGGCTTCGGCATGCCGTGGCTGCCTCTGCTGCCGGATGGGGTGCACCAGGCCGGGCAGATCGCCCTGTCGCACGCAGCGCAAGGACAGAATGCCCGCTTCCCGGGCCAGAGCGAGGCGGAAGGCGAGACACGCTATTGGGACAACCTTCTGACGCCGGTGATCGACGAGGCAGGAGAAGTTCAACTCATCCTGTGCGTCTCCCGCGACGTGACCGCCAAGGCACGGTTGGAGCGCGAGCTGGAAATCGCGATGGAGGGGGAGCGATTGCTGGCCCGGGAGATGCGTCACCGCATCAAGAACGTCTTCGCCGTGGCCTCAGGGCTGATTTCTATGTGCGAGAGGCAGGCTGCCGCCGACCCTGACGGAGCAAGCGCGACGGAAATCCTTCGCGGCAGGCTGGAGGCGCTCGCACTCGCTTCTGATACAGCCTTCGAACAGTCCGAGATGCCTTACTCCTCGGCCCATGCGCTCGATGTCGGCCTGCTCGTGGCCTCGGTGCTGAAGCCATATGAGGGCAAGTATCACGGCGCCGGCGAACAGGCTTTCGTGGCCCAGCGCGACATGACGACGGTGAGCCTTTTTCTGCATGAACTCGCCACCAACTCGGTCAAATACGGCGCCTTGGGCTCGGAAAACGGGCGAGTCGACATAGACTGGCGCACGAAAGGCGCCGAACTAGTTCTGACGTGGGTCGAGACTGGAGGACCCGCCGTTTCCGATCCGAAGCGGAGCGGCTTCGGCAGCGCGATGATCGATCGGGTTGTCCGCAGCGCCGGCGGATCGGTCGAGAGGGCGTGGGAGCCGGGCGGCCTGCGCGTCGTCATGCGCCTGCCGGCGGCGGAGAGCGCATAGCGGCTGCGGTTGCCGTCCATCCGTCCATGTCAATGCGTGGCGGACGCTGTCTTACCCCTCGGCCATGATCTCCCGGCCAATCAGCCAGCGCCTGATCTCGCTGGTTCCCGCGCCGATCTCGTAGAGCTTGGCGTCGCGCAGCAGGCGGCCGGTGGGGTAGTCGTTGACGTAGCCGTTGCCGCCGAGGAGCTGGATCGCGTCGAGCGCCATCAGCGTCGCCTTTTCCGCGGCGTAGAGCACGCAGCCTGCCGAGTCCTTTCGGGTGGTCTCGCCGCGGTCGCAGGCCTGGGCCACGGCGTAGACATAGGCCCTGGCTGCGTTCATCGTCGCATACATGTCGGCGAGCTTGCCCTGCACGAGCTGGAATTCGCCGATCGGCTGGCCGAACTGTTTGCGCTCGTGGACGTAGGGAACAGCGACGTCCATGCAGGCGGCCATGATGCCGACAGGGCCGGCGGCGAGCACGACGCGCTCATAGTCGAGGCCGCTCATCAGCACCTCGACGCCGCGGCCTTCCTCATGCAGGACGTTCTCGAAGGGGATCTCGACATCGTCGAAGACCAGCTCGCCGGTGTTGGAGCCGCGCATGCCGAGCTTGTCGAGCTTCTGCGCCACCGAGAACCCTTTCGTGGCGGTGTCGAGGATGAAGGCGGTGATGCCGCGCGACGCGCGCTCGGGATCGGTCTTGGCATAGACCACCAGGGTGCGCGCGTCTGGCCCGTTGGTGATCCACATCTTGGAGCCGTTGAGCACGTAGCGGTCGTTCTTCTTTTCCGCCCGCAGACGCATCGAGACCACGTCGGACCCCGAGCCGCTTTCCGACATGGCGAGCGCGCCGACATGCTCGCCGGAACAGAGCGCCGGCAGGAAGCGCTGCTTCTGCTCGGCCGTGCCCCAGCGGGTAATCTGGTTGACGCAGAGGTTGGAATGCGCGCCGTAGGAGAGGCCGACCGAGGCCGATGCGCGCGAGATCTCCTCCACCGCGATCACCTGCGCCAGATAGCCTAGCCCGGTGCCGCCGAAATCCGGTTCGGCGGTGATGCCGAGCAGGCCGAGATCGCCGAGCTCCTTCCAGAGCTGTTGCGGGAACTCGTTCGAGCGGTCGATGCCGGCGGCCAGCGGCGCGATGCGCTCCTGCGCGAAGCGGCGCACCATGTCGCGCAGCGCGTCGATCTCCTCGCCGAGGCCGAAATTGAGCGTATTGGTGTACATGTCGCTCCTCCTGACGGTGCCAATCTATTCCCGCGCCTTGCCCTTCCCCGCAGCGGGAAGGGGAGACGGGTAAGGGGTGGGGGTGTCGCGGAAAACGCCCGTTGACGACGCCGCGCCCACCAGCCGCATCGTCATCGTGTGATAGGTCTCGGCCACCTCCTCGACCGAGAGCCGTTCGTCGGGACGGAACCAGACGATGACGCCGGTGATCATCTGGATGATCGCCATGGCGGTGAGCTCGACGTCATCGATGGCGAAGGCGCCACTCTCGGCCCCTTCGCGCAGGATTCGCCGCAACTCTTTCTCGTAGGAATTGCGCAGCCGCAGGACCTCGGTGAGCCGGGCCGGCGACAGGCTTCTGAGCTCGAGGTTCGAGACATGCGTCGAATGCCGCCGCGCGACGTGGAAGCCGATATGATTGCGCACGAAGGTCGACAGGCCGCCGAGCGGATCACGCGCCGCCGGCCGGGCCGCATCCCAGGATGCGATCAGACCTACCATATGGTCGCGCATCAGCGTGAAGAGCAGGTCTTCCTTGGTAGGAAAATAGCGGTAGAGGGCAGCCGCCTGCACGCCGACCTCCTCGCCGAGCTGGCGCATCGACACGGCATCGTAGCCATGCCGCGCGATCAGCTTCAGCGCCGCCTCGCGGATCGCCGCTTCGGTGCGTTCGCCGTCGGATCCCGTCGTGCGCGCCATCAACTCCTCCCAATAGGTGCAGTAATAAAACGATCGTTCATTTAATTCAAGGTGGACGGGCGACGTGTGACGACGGTAGCCGGCGGAGCGCCCGGCCCGCCCTCATATATGTGAAGCGGATACGGGAGGCTGGCATTTCAGGGCCGGGTCGGGCATCTGAGGACGGCATCCGGCCCTCTGTCTCGAGGTAGGGTCGGATCGTCAGATGGAGGATATGCGATGCCCACGAACACAAGGATCGTTCTCGCCGCACGGCCGCAGGGGCGCCCGAAGCCGACCGATTTCCGCATCGAGACGGTCGATGCGCCTCAGCCGGCGGAAGGGGAGGTGCTGCTGAAGATCCTCTATCTCTCGCTCGACCCCTATATGCGCGGTCGCATGAACGACGCCAAATCCTACGCCAAGCCGGTGGACATCGGCGCGGTGATGGAGGGTGGCACGGTCGCCGAGGTGATCGCGTCGCGAAATCCGAAGTTCGCCGTGGGCGACGTCGTGCTGTCCCATTCGGGCTGGCAGAGTTTCGCGATCTCCGACGGCGCGGGGCTGCGCAAGCTCGATGCCTCCGCCGCGCCGCTGACCACCGCGCTCGGCGTGCTGGGCATGCCGGGCTTCACCGCCTATGCGGGCCTGCTGACCATCGGCAAGCCGCAGCCGGGCGAGACCGTCGTGGTGGCGGCCGCGAGCGGCGCGGTCGGCTCGGTCGTCGGGCAGATTGCGCGCATCAAGGGCTCACGTGCCGTCGGCATCGCGGGCGGGCCGGAGAAATGTGCCTTCGTGCGCGACGAGCTGGGCTTCGATGCCGTCGTGGACCACAGGTCGCCCGACTTCGCCGCCGAGCTCGCCGCAGCCTGCCCGGACGGGATCGACGTTTATTTCGAGAATGTCGGCGGCCATGTCTGGGACGCCGTCTTCCCGCTGCTGAACGAATTCGCGCGCATTCCGGTCTGCGGTCTGATTGCCCAGTATAATGCCACCGAGCATGCGGGAACGGATCGCCTGCCGACGATGATGCGCGAGGTGCTGAGCCGTAGTCTCAACATTCGTGGCTTCATCCAGCGCGAATTCGTCGACCAGCGGAAGGATTTCTATCGCGACATGGCGGGCTGGATCGCGGACGGAGCTGTGCGCTACCGCGAAGACATCGTCGATGGGCTGGAAAACGCGCCGCAGGCCTTCATGGGACTGCTGGAGGGCAAGAACTTCGGCAAGCTGGTGGTGCGCGTCGCTGCTTAGGCGATGTCGCGTGACGCTCAGTTGCCGCGCGCAGCGGCGAGCGCGCCCGGCAGTTCCTTGGCGAAGATGGCGAGTTCGTCCTCCGGCCCGGTGCTGACCCGGATGCAGCGGTCGAGCCGAGGGGCCATCGGCTTGCGCACGAACACGTCGCGGTCGATCAGCGACTGCATGACCTTCAGGGCGAAGGCGCCGTCGCCGCCGCAGTCGATCGTGACGAAGTTGGTCGCGGAAGGCAGCGCGGCGAGGCCGTTGTCCGCGGCAATGCCCTCGATGCGCCGTCGGCCGTCGGCGATGCGCGCCAGCACGTCCGCGAGCCATGCCTGGTCTGCGATCGCAGCGGCAGCCGCGACCTGCGTCATGCGGCTCATGCCGAAATGGTTGCGCACCTTGTCGAAGGCGCGGATCGTCTCTGCCTCGCCGATCGCATAGCCGCAGCGCATGCCAGCGAGCCCATAGGCCTTGGAGAAGGTGCGCATGCGCAGCACGTTCGGCCGGGCGGGGTCGAGGGGAGGGCGCGAGGAGGCGGGCGCCATTTCTGTATAAGCCTCGTCGAGCACGAGCAGCGTTGTGTCCGGCAGCGCCTCGATGAAGCGCTGGATCTCGCCGCCCTCCCACCAGGTTCCCATCGGATTGTCGGGATTGGCGAGATAGACGAGCGGTGCGGCTTCGCGCTTCACGGCCTCGAGCAACGCCTCGATGTCCTCGCGATCATCGCGATAGGGCGCCGTAACGAGCCGGCCGCCGAAACCCGCGACGTGGTAGTTGAAGGTGGGATAAGCGCCGAGCGAGGTGACGACCGGCTGGCCCGGTTCGACGAAGAGGCGCACGACGAGGCTGAGCAGGCCGTCGATGCCTTCGCCGATCATGATGTTTTCAGGCGCGACGCCATGATGAGCTGCCACGAGCTGCCGCAACTCGAAATTCTCCGGGTCGGAGTATTTCCACATCTCGGGAGCAGACGCTGCGATCGCATCCGCAACGCGCGGCGACGCGCCGAAGCCGTTCTCGTTGGCGCCGATCCGGGCACGGAACGGCCGCCCGCGCTGCCGTTCCTGCGTTTCCGGTCCGACGAAGGGAACCGTGGCCGGCAGCGACTGGGCAAGGGCGGTGAGGCGGGGGCGGGTCATGGAGCGGCTCGACGTTGGGCAGGCTCTCCTTAGTGAATTCGGTGCAGCGCAACAATCGCCCAAAAAGAAACGCCCGGCGCGAGGCCGGGCGTTTCGAAACAGTCCGCAGCGATCAGAAGAAGCGGGTGAACCGCAGGTAGCCGGACACGGTGCCGTCGAGCGTCTCGATCTTGTCGTACTGGACCTCCGAGCGGACCTCGAAGTTGGTGACCGGCACCCACACCAGCGACAGTTCGGCCGACTGGCCGTTCAGGCCCGTCTTCACGTCCCTGCCGCCCTCGTAAAAATCGCTGAAATACTGGTAGCCAACCGAGGCGCCGAACGTCTCGGTGAACTGGTGCCCGTAGGACGCCAGGATCGACCATTCGGAATTGCCGTTGCCGCCGAACGCGTCTGCCGCCGGACCATGCAACGTGCCGTAGGTGTGGTCGCCGTCGGCGTAGTAGCCGATCAGGCGGAAGGACGAACCTTCCATGTTCGGCACGTTGACCTGAAGACCGAGCGAGGCGCCGAAACCGCCGCTATTCACCGTGTACACTCCAGGAGAAACTTGATAGAGAGAACCGTCGAAGCTTTCATCGTACCCGATACGGCCCCACACACCGCCCCAGCCGCCAGCATAGCCGAGCACGGCGACAACATCAGGCATGAAGCCCTCATTGTTGTCGAGCGCACCTGCCCCCGCATAGTTGTCGTCTTCCAGCGAGAGCACGCCGAAGAAGCCGTTGCGCTCGAAATTGTACTGCATGATCGCGCGGCGCTGGTCGCCGAAGGACATTGCATTGTCGGAATGCGATCCGAACGTTCCCACCTCTCCGACGACCGTGTCGGACCAGGCCGATTCGGAATAGCCGGCGCGGAAACCGCCGAGGCTCAGCCATGCCTGGTGAATTCCAACCGGGCCGTCATTCGCTCCGAGCCCAGAATACGATCCAGTGCCACTCCAATCGGCTTGCAGGCGGATATAGGACCGCAGCGTACCCCATTCAGTTTCGGAACGAGCATCGAAGTTCACGCGCGCACGAACGCCCTTGTTCCAGCCGTCCGGCTCAAAACCATTATAGTTAGGCGTTTCGCCGTCGCTCGCCGCGCCGATTTGGTACCAGACATAGCCAGAGATCTGCAGGCAGGTTTCGGTGCCGGGGATGTAGAAGAAGCCAGCGCCATAGGCATCGCAGACGCGGACATACTCGACCGGTTCGGGTTCCGGCGCCAGCACTGCGTCGGCCGCGAATACGGCGCCGGGCGAGACGGACAAGGCGCCGGCGATGGAGAGGAATTTCAAGGACTTCATGGTTTACCCCGGTTTGCAATTCATCAGGCCGGGCATCCTGTGTATGGCTGAAGCCCGGCTTACGCGCGACCATTCACCGAATCAATCCACGCGTAATGTAATAACGTTACAAGCACGCCCACCGACGCGAAAGCGCTTTTATGAGCCTGTTAGACGAATGGAACCTGGAATTGCATCGAAGCAACACCAGTCCCCCACGCTTCACGCACCATAGAATATATATGACAAAGATTATCAAGATAAATTGCTGCGAAACCGATCACGCTTGGTAGCTCGTTGCGATGGCAGGTTGAGCTACGGGCTGTGCGACGCCTCGCTCCGCAATCCGCTATTGTCGGCGAAGCCGCGCTGACGTCAGGCCTCGTCTGCTGAAGTGGAGCCTTGGACTATTCGTGACCGACACGTCCTTCGGTCAGAGGAAGGTCGGTCCGGTGAGCACGTAGCCGCCTGGCTATTGTCCATAAGCGCGGAGTCGGCTCCGTGCACCTAATATGCAACGGAAAGGGCCCGGCGGTTTCCCGCCGAGCCCTGGAATATCACGCCAATCCGTGGATCAGAAGAAGCGCGTGAAGCGGAGATAGCCGGACACCGTGCCGTCATCCACATCGTTGTCATCATAGTTGAGTTCGGTCCGAACCTCAAAGTTCGTAACCGGCACCCACACCAGGCCGAGGTCTGCCGACCAGCCGTCAACGCCCGTCGAGATGTCAGTTCCAGCGACATAAAAGTCGTTGAAATACTGCACACCGACCGATGCGCCGAAGGTCTCGGTGAACTGCTGATAGTAGGATGCCAGGACCGAGAACTCAGAGTTGCCCATCGTGGAAAACGCCGTCCAGCTGCTGCCCGCGCCATACTGATGGTCACCATCGGCATAGTAGCCGATAAGGCGGAACGAAGAACCCGGCATGTTCGGGATGTTGATCTGGGTGCCAATCGATGCGGCAAATCCGCCATCATTGAAACCACCGAAGCCGTCCGACGTGCCATCAAAGCTCTCGTCATAGGCTGCGCGAGCCCACACCGCACCCCAGCCGCCACCATAACCGACAAGGGCCACAACATCCGGCACGTAACCCTCACCATCAAGCGCGTCATCTTCGAGCGAAATGGTGCCGAAGAAGCCGTTCGACGAGAAGTTGTACTGGATCAGAGCACGTTCCTGGTAGCCGTAGTAGAGGCCACCCCAGGTATGCGAGCCGTAGCTCGAGATTCCGTTGACCGTCTCGGCCCAAGCCGACTCGGTGTAGCCCATGCGCAGGCCGCCCAGTTCGATATAGGCCTGATCGATGCCGACCGGTCCGTCGTTAGTGCCGAGGCCGGGGTAAGAGCCCGTGCCGTTCCAATCTGCCTGCAGGCGGATGTAGGAGCGCAGCGTGCCCCATTCGGTCTCAGAACGCGCGTCGATGTTCAGACGGGCACGAACCGACTTCATCCAACCGTCTTGCTGAGAGACGCCATAGTTGTAGGACGGGGTATCGAAAGCATTGTCATAGCTACCAGTCCCAACCTGGTACCACACATAGCCCGAGATCTGCAGGCAGGTCTCGGTGCCGGGGATGTAGAAGAAGCCCGAGCCGTAGGCGTCGCAGACGCGAACGTATTCCACCGGCTCCGGCTCGGGCGCCATGACGGCGTCCGCAGCATTCGCGCCGGTCACCGCCGCGAGGGCAGCCGCCGAGCCGAGAAGAAGGCCCTTGATGTTCATGTTATGCTCTCCGTTTTCGAAGTGTCCCGAAAGCGCCAGCGGTCGGCTGCTGTGCGTCCCTTGCCGAATTTGTGCGGGACTTCCTTTGCCAGTTCAACAGAAACGTCGCCGTTTGGCCGCATTTTCGGCCGGTTGCGGCGGCCCTGTTGCGGAAATGTGACGGCCGCCTGACTGCGAATTGTGCAGATGGCGCGGTTTCGGTCGATCTGCATCCGGCTTCGACCTTCAGCGCGCATTTCCAGGGCATCGGCCGTCCAGTCGAAGCGTCTCGAATCGCTAAAGAATCGGGGAGTTGGCGCCTCGCAGACTTCCCTGCGCCATCCGCTTCGCCGCATTGCCGCATGATTGACCGCGCCCGGGCGGCTTGTTACGAGATTTCTGCCGAAGGTTTCCGCGTCCTCGGGGCGCGGATGAAAAGGGAATACGGAACGGGATCCATCCCCAGGCCGTAGCTGCCCCCGCAACTGTGAACGGTGAGGTGCATTCACGAAGCCACTGGGCAATGCCCGGGAAGGCGAATGCGCCGACGAGCCGTGAGCCAGGAGACCTGCCTTCGACGTCACCTTCCGGATGCGGGGAGCTTCCGGGGCTGTCTTGAACAGCGGTGACGAGAAGTCATCGCTGGGCCGGGACCGCAACACCCCACCAGCGCCAACGCAATCTGATCCGGCACGGACCGGTGGGGGATGATATGAAGGTTTACGGGGCAAAGACACTCGCATTGGCGGCGCAGACGGCGCTTGCCGCAATTCTTCTTGCGGGTCTGGCGCCGGCCGGTGCGCAGGAAATCGACATCGGCGAGATTGTGGTGACGCCCAACCGCGCGCCGGGCGACAAGGCCAAGACCGGCTCCAAGGTGGAGAAGATCACGAAGAAGGAGATCGAGGAGAGGTCGCAACCGACGGTTATCGACTATCTCGACACTGTTCCCGGCGTCGCGATCAGCCAGCCGGGCAGCGTCGGCGGCGAGGGATCCCTTGCCGTGCGCGGCCAGCCGAAGCGCTATGTGAAGACCCTGTTCAACGGCATCGATATCGGCGACCCGACCGCGCCGCAGGTCCAGACATCCTACCAATACCTGCTCACCGGCGGGATCGAGGAGATCGAGGTTCTCAAGGGATCGCAGAGCACGCTCTATGGTTCGGAAGCGATCGCGGGCGTGATCAGCCTTTCGACGCTGACGGACTACAAGATCGGCGTGCAGCACCTTTTCCATATCGAAGGAGGCTCCAACGGCACGGCGCTTGGCCGCTACGGCCTGCGCGCCGCGACGGAGACGTCTCGCGCGGGGATAAACATCACCGGCTTCCGCACCGACGGCATTTCGTCGGCGGCGAACGGCACAGAACGTGACGGCTACGAAAACGTCACTGTCGACGCCGCGGCCGAGCATCGCTTCAACGAGAATTTTTCGGTGTTCGGTTCGCTCCTCTACATCAATGCCTCGGCCGAGTTCGATGATTCCTTCCCGATCGGCGACAATCTCACCGCGACCAACCACAGCCGCCAGTTGGCCGGGCGCATGGGCTTCAATCTCGATCTCATGGACGGCCGGGCGCGCAACACCGTCTCGGTGCAGGGTTTCGACATCGACCGGTCGATCACCGGCACGTTCTTCGACGGGGAATATCTCGGTGATCGCGTGAAGGCCGACTATCAGGGGGCCTTCGACGTGACGGAGCGGATCACGCTCCAATACGGCGCCGACTACGAGCGCCAGTCGATCGAGGTGCCCGGCGCATCCGCCGATTTCACCATCGGCGGCGTATGGGGACAGGTGGTTTTCCAGCCCGTCGACAGCCTGACGCTGACGGCCGGCGGCCGCTACGACGATCACAGCGCGTTTGGAGGATACGGAACCTATCGCGCTTCGGCGTCCTATGCCTTCCCGACCAATACCCGCCTCCACGCTTCGCTCGGCACGGGCTTTCGCGCGCCGAGCCTGAACGAACTCTACGGTCCGTTCGGCGCCAACCCGCTCCTGCAGCCGGAGACGAGCATCAGCTACGACATCGGCGTCGAGCAGAGGCTGGCGGACAATCTGATCGCCGACGTCACGTTCTTCCAGATCGATATCGATAACCTGATCGCCTATTCGGGCCCCGGCTACAATCAGGTTCCCGGCGTGACCACCTCGCGTGGCGTCGAGACGTCTGTCGCCTGGACGGCGAACGAGTGGCTCAGCCTCGCCGGCTCCTACACCTACACGGATTCGCACACGGCAACCGGCGCGCGCAACATTCGCATCCCGCGCCATGCGATCGGCCTGTCGACGGTCGTGCAACCGGCTGAAAAGTGGACCATTTCGGCAAGCGGTAAGGTCGCGCTCGACACGGTCGATTCCGGGGATTTCCAGCTGGACGACTATTTCCTGCTGAACGCGAAGCTTGCCTACAAGCCGACGGAGGCGACCGAGGTGTATGTCCGTGTCGAGAACGCCTTCGACGTCGACTACCAGACAGTGCGGGGCTACGCGACGCCGGGCTTCTCCGCCTTCACGGGCGTGAAGGCGACGTTCTGATGGATGAGCGTCCGGCGGCAAAGGGGAAAGGCAGCGTTCCTTCGCGCCCTCCTCTGTCCTGCCGGACATCTCCCCCACGCGGGGGGAGATTAGCTATCGAGATTGGTTTCGCCAGTCTCCGGCGGAGCAAGGTGGGCGAACGCGCCCACGCTGCCAATCTCCCCCCATGTGGGGGAGATGTCCGGCAGGGCAGAGGGGGGCGCCGTAGAGCGCCGCTCCTGTTGCTTGGTCTGATCCTGAACCTCGCGGGCGCCGCGGTCGCCGCGCCGCCGGCCCGCGTCATGTCGCTCAACGTCTGCACCGACCAGCTGGCCATGCTGCTTGCCGCGCCCGGCCAGCTCGTCTCGGTGTCGGAGCTTGCTTCGGACCCTGGCCTTTCCTTCCATTCCGCGCTGGCTGCCTCCTATCCGCACAATCGCGGCCTGGCGGAGGAGGTGCTGGTGGCGAAGCCGGACGTTGTAATCACCGGCGCCTATTCATTGCACAACACCACGCCACTGCTGCGTCGCCTGGGCTATCGCATTGAGGAATTTCAGTATTCTCAGACGCTGGACACGATCCCGGGCGAGATCCGGCGCATGGGGGCGATCCTCGGCGCGACAGCACGCGCGGAGGAGATGGCCACCTCATTCGAGACCGAGTTGTCGGGCATAGAGGCCGGGCGATGCGGGACGCCGCCGACCGCGATCGCCTATGACCAGAATGGCATCGCCATGGGTGCCGGCTCGCTGGTCGATTCGGCAATGCAGGCCGCCGGCCTGCGCAACATCGCGGCCGAGCTCGGCTATTCCGGTATGGCGCCGTTTCCGCTCGAACTGTTAGTCGAGAAGAAGCCCGACATCGTCGTGCTGCCCGAGCCGCTGGCCGACACGCCGGCGCTGGCCGACCTGATTGCCTCGCATCCGGCGATCCGGGCGCTGGGGCAAGGCACGCTGCGCATCCATCTGCCCCGCGGCTCCGCTTCGTGCGGCGGCCCGTTCGTCATCGAGGCAGTGAAGGCATTGGTCGAGGCGCGGCGGCGCGTCGTCTCCTGCCCGGCCGGCGGGGCCGCGCCATGAGCCGCGGCGTGCTCATCGGGTCACTCGCTGCCGCGACGGTCGTTTTCTTCCTGCTGTCGCTGCTGACCGGGCCCGCGAGCTACGGCCCGCTGGAGAGCATCCGGGCGCTGATCGCCGGCGGTGACGAGGCGGCCGCGATCATCCTGCGCGAGATCAGGCTGCCGCGCGCACTGCTCGGTCTCATGGTGGGCTTCGGCCTCGGCGCATCCGGCGCGGCACTCCAGGGCTTCCTGCGCAATCCGCTGGCCGAGCCCGGGATCATCGGCGTCTCGGCGTCGGCGTCGCTCGGCGCTGTGACGGTGTTCTACAGCGGCCTTGCAGGCGCCTCGATCCTGGCCTTGCCTGCCGGCGCGCTTGTCGGGGCCGCCGTGTCGGTTTTGCTCCTGCTGGGCATTGCTGCCCGCCATGGTTCGACGCTGACGCTCATTCTCTCCGGCGTCGCGCTGTCCAGCCTTGCCGGCGCGCTCACGTCGCTGGCGCTCAATCTCTCGCCGAACCCCTTCGCCAGCTACGAGATCATCTTCTGGCTGCTCGGTTCGCTGAAAGACCGCTCGATGGTTCATGTGCTGATCGCGCTGCCGCTGATGGTCGCGGGGGCCGCGCTGCTGTTCGCGTCGAGCCGGGCGCTCGATGCGCTGACGCTGGGCGAGGAGAGCGCCGCCAGCCTCGGCATCGACATGCGCCGGGCGCGTCTGTTCGTCGTGGGTGGCGTGGCGCTGATGGTGGGAGCGGCCACCGCCGTCGCGGGCGCGATCGGCTTTGTCGGCCTCGTCATGCCGCACCTGATCCGGCCGCTCACCGACCGCATGCCCGGCAGCCTGATCCTGCCGGCGGGACTGGGTGGTGCGGCGTTGCTTCTCGCCGCCGACGTTGCGGTGCGCGTCGCAATCCCCGCGCGGGAACTCAATGTCGGCGTGGTCACCGCGCTCATCGGCGCGCCGTTCTTTCTCTGGCTCGTCGCGCGTACAAAGCGGGAGACGTAGTGATGCGGCTGTCGGCACTTGAACTCTCGGTCAGCCTTTCCGGCCGCAAGGTGCTGGACGGCGTTTCGTTCGACCTCGAACCGGGTCAGGTGGTCGGATTGCTCGGGCCGAACGGCGCTGGCAAGTCGACCCTGATGCGCGCGCTTGCCGGCCTGATCGAGACGCCGCAGGTGCGGCTGGGCGACCGCGCGCTGTCGGCGATGGGCTCGACCGAACGCGCGCGAAAAATCGCCTTCCTGCCGCAACAACGCTCCATCGGCTGGGCGCTGGCGGTCGAGCAGGTGGTCATGCTCGGGCGCATCCCATGGCGCGGCTACGGGCAGATACCGTCCGAGGCAGACGAGGCGATCGCAGCGGATGCGATGCGACTGCTGCGCGTCGACGGGCTGGCCGCGCGGCCCGCGACCGAACTGTCCGGCGGAGAACAGGCGAGGGTGCTCGCTGCCCGTGCGGTCGCTCAGGACACGCCGTTCCTCATCGCCGACGAGCCGGCGTCCGGGCTCGACCCCGCACACCAGATCTCGATGATGCAGGCCTTCCGCGCGGTCGCGGCGAAGGGGCGTTGCGTGCTCGTCTCGCTGCACGACCTGACGCTCGCGGCGCGCTGGTGCGACCGGATCATCGTGCTGGATGGTGGCCGGGTCGCCGCGGATGGCGAGCCTGAAACAGTGCTCAACGCCGCATTGCTCCAGTCCGTTTATGGTGTCACCGCCCATGTCGCGCGCGACGGCGGCAAGCTGGTGCTTGCGCCGCTCGCCCTGTCGCAGGCGAGGCAGCCGTGATCCAGTGGCCGTCGATCCAGCCGGCGAAGACGAACGGGACGGAGCCCGAACCCGTCGCGCTCCCGGTCGAGGCAGCTTCCGACGTTGATGGATTTCGATTCGAATTTCCGCGGCTTGCGCGCGACGGCGAAAGTTCCGGGGAAACCTCGCCCGACATCGCTGCGCCGGGCGTGGAAGTGGCGACGCCGCTCGCCAGGACGCGTTGGAACGTCGCCGCGTTGGCCGTGTCGCTGGTCTTCCATGCGGTCGCCGTCGCCGGGCTCGGCATGCTGGTCTGGCATGAGGGTGTCGAAGCTGAAACGGACGCCATCTCGGTCGAGATCTTCGCGGATCCGGCACCCCACCCCTCGGATGTTGCCTCCATCGCCGGCGACGCCGAGGAGACGCAGGATGCGGCTGCGCCCGCCGACCGGCCGGAGCCGGACGCGCAAGATGCCGAGAGGCAGGCCGAGGTCGTCGAAGCGCCCGTCACGGAGCAGGCAGAGCCGCCTTCCGCCGATCCCGTCGCTCCGGCTCCGCTGCCGCAGTTCGAGCCCCTGCCGCCGCTGACGGAGATGGAGATTGCTCAGACTGCTCCGGCCGCGGCGACCACGCCCGAATCGGCAGCCGATACCGATCTCGCAGCCGCCACGCAGGATGTATCGCCGCCGTCTCAGCCGGCAGCCTCGTCCTCCGAGGGCGCCGCAATGCCTAGGGATGTCGTCAGAGAGCCGGCAGCGGAGGAGCCGCTCGAGGCCGAGAAAACCGACGAGGCGAAAGCGGAGGCTCCCGTTCTCGCCGCGCGCCCCTCGCTCGAATCGATGCTGCCGGCGATAGCCGTGCCCGGACCGCCGCTCTTTCCGCCGGAGCCAGCACCACCGGTTCCGGCAAAAAAGGCCGACGCACCGAAGACCACCAGTCCTGTCCCTGTCGAGATAGATCGCAAGGCACCGGCCAAGGCGGCGCATGTGGAGAGGAAAGCGGAGCCGACCAGATCGGCCAAAGCCCAGGAACAGTCCCGCAAGGCGGACACGAAGCTGTCCCGGCGGGCGGAAAAACCCGAACGGCGCGAGCGCAGTTCAACTGCGCCGACCGGCGGGGCCAAGGCCAAGGACAAGTCCCGGACGGCGAGCCAGGCAGGATCCGTCGCCTCCGCCGCGGCGACGTCGGGTGATCGCGACTCCTACGGCCGCAAGGTCAACGGCCATGTCCAGCGCTACAAGCGTTATCCGGACGCTGCCGCGCGCGGCGGCATGAAGGGTGCGGTGAAGGTGTCTATCAGCATCGGCGGGTCGGGCAATCTCGCCTCCGCGCGGGTCACGTCGAGCTCCGGCTATCCGGTGCTCGACAGCGAGGCGCTCGCCACCGTGCGCCGCGCAGCACCCTATCCGAAGCCGCCGGCGAGCTTCGGCGGCACGGCGCGCTTCTCGCTGACGCTGCGCTACAGCCGGTAGCTTCCGGCCGTTTCGCGATTTCGCGAATGCGTTGTTGATTGTGCCCGGGCTTTTCAGTATCGGGAAGCCACCGGAGAGGTGGCCGAGTGGTCGAAGGCGCTCCCCTGCTAAGGGAGTAGAGGTCAAAAGCTTCTCGTGGGTTCGAATCCCATCCTCTCCGCCAGAATTTCCTTTGCGCAGCTTCCGCCGTTTGCCGCGGCGATGGCGACCGGCCGGCGACCTTCGCCCGTCCGGGACGTCATGCTCAAGATTTGATTAAAAAGCCGCGTCGAGGGTTAGCGGGGAGCAAGCAACAGTTTTGTAGAACTGGCCGTTCGGAGGTGCGTCGTGTCGACGAATGTCTATGTCCTGCTGCTCAATCCGGCGATCGCCTGCATCCTGGCATCGGCGATGTTGATCATCTGGTATCATCGGCCGAGCGCGGGCGCCATGCGGACGGCTGCGATCGGCCTCTTTGCGTTCGCCGTGGCATTCGTCGTTCAGGACATCGTCCCCGCGATGCCGTACGGGCTTTCGAACCTGTTCACGAACCTGGCGTTCCTGGCCGCCGTGACGCTCATCTGTGTCGCGGTCATCGAGATGGCGGGCGGCAAGGTGCCATTGCTCGCCCTCGGCCTGACGGCTCTCGCGACAGTCTGCGCCATCCTGTGGTGGCTTTATGTCGACAACGACCTGACGGCCCGGATCCATGTGATGAACGTGTCGCATTCCGTCATGGCCCTGGTGACGCTGATCGCCACCTTCCGCTCAGGGTCGCCGGGGTGGGGCAGATCCCTCACGATCGCCGTATCGATCCTTGCGCTCATCAACTTTTCCTGGCGTCCTCTGCAGGTGATCTGGGAAGGCAATTTCTACGCGGACCGGAACGCGCTTCACGATTCCATCTACTGGAACACCACTCGCCTCGGCTCTCCGATTTTGGCCGTGTTCGCAGCCCTTTCGCTGCTCGTCGGCCTCGCCGTCGTCCTGATCAAGGAACTCAAGCTGGAGGCCCGCCTCGACAAGCTCTCGGGCTGCCTCAACCGCCGGGGCTTTGAGGAGCGGTCGCTGCATCTCCTCCAGGCGCCCGACCGCCCCATGCTGCGGCTGACGATGATCGTCGCCGACATCGACCGTTTCAAGCAGATCAACGACACGCTCGGCCACGCGACGGGCGACGCCGTGATCCGCACATTCGGCCGGACGCTGAGTGACGCCATGCCTTTCGACGCCGTCGTCGGCCGCATCGGTGGCGAGGAGTTCGCCGTGCTGCTCGCGGGCGAGGGGGCAGACCGGGCATACGACATCACCAGATCGTTCCAGAAAGATCTTTCCACAGCGCTCGAAAGCCAGGGCCTGCCGCCCGCCACGGCAAGTTTCGGCATTTACAATTGCGGCTATCAGGACGACCTCAGCACCATCCTGAGCCGGGCCGACCTGGCGCTGTACGAGGCCAAGAACGACGGCCGGGACGCCATCCGGATGCACCACCCGCGGCTGCGGACCGTTCGAACGAGAGCGAAGAAGGCCTCAGGCTCCTGAGCGCTCGCCGTGCTCGCTGGAGCCGGGCATGTTCCCTTTATCTCGCTTCCAGCTTGCAGCTCTTCGCAGGTCGGACTTCCTGTTGCTTTCGTTCCGATCTCCGTTGGATGCCTTTCGACAACCGATGGATGGCGACGGTGCGGCCACCCTCTTCCACGGCAGCGCGCGTGTGCCCATGGGGCGGGGCGACTGGGTCTTGCCTGCCACGCCGGGCTCGGCCACACCTGCCACGGCATCGTGGCCGCCATCGGGATGCCGCGTCGAACGAGGAGCAGGGGATGAATGAACGGGTCGGCATGATCGGCGTGGGCCTGATGGGCCACGGGATCGCGAAGAACATCGCACTGAAGGGCTGGGGCCTGCGCTACCTGCGCCATCCCGGCAACCAGCCGACGGACGATCTCGACCGCGCGGGCGCAAAAGGATGCGACACGGCGGCGGAGCTCGCCGGCGCGAGCGATATCCTCGTCCTGTGCGTGACCGGCACGCCGCAGGTCGAGGACGTGCTTTTGGGCAGCGGCCGGGTGCTGGAGGCGCTACGCCCCGGCATGGTGGTGGTCGACTGCTCGACGGCCAATCCGACCTCGACCGTGTCGCTCGCCGCGAAAGTGGTCGAGAAGGGCGCCCATTTCGTCGACGCTGCGATGACCCGCACGCCGAAGGAGGCGGAGGAGGGCAGGCTGAACCTTCTCGTCGGCGGCGAGCCGGAGGTCGTCGCACAGGTCAGGCCGCTGCTCTCGGCCTTTTCGGAGAACATCTTCGAGGCCGGCGGCGTCGGAACCGGCCACCAGCTCAAGCTCCTGCACAACTTCGTCTCGCTCGGCTCGGTGACGCTGATCGCCGAGGCCGTCGCTTGCGCCGGCAAGGGTGGCGTGTCGATGGACGCGCTGGTGGAATGCCTCGCCAAAGGCGGCGGCGGCGGGGTCGCGCTGGAGCGACTGCGCCCCTACATCGAGGTCGGCGAGACGGCGCAGCTGCGCTTCTCGATCGCCAATGCGGCCAAGGACCTGTCCTACTATCGCCGGCTCGCGGAAGACCTCGGTGCGGCGGATCTCGTCGCCGAGGGCGTGTCGCGGACGCTGGAAGGACTTGTCGGCCGCGGCGAGGGCCAGGCTTTCGTGCCGGAGGCGGTCAGGCTGCTGCAAGATTGACGCCCGACGATCGCGCACCGGCTCGCGCCGCCTATGCCGGCCGATACACCCGTTCGGCCGTGTTCCAGAAAATGTTCTCCCGATCCTGCGGCGGCAGTTTCGCCGCGGCCGCGACATGGGCGGCGACCAGCGAAGCGTAGTCGGTCCACAGCTTCTCGATCGGGAAGTTTGAGCCGAACATCAGCCGGCGGCTGCCGAGGATGGCGTTGGCACGGTCGACGATGAATGCGATCAGGTCAGGGTCGTTGCGGTGGACGAAGGTGCCCAGGCCGGACAGTTTTGCGGAGAAATTGTCGAAGCCTGCCATGGCGGCGAGGCCGGCTTCCCACGCGTCCGCCGTCTTCGCTTCCCGGTCGACCAGCATGCCCGTATGGGTGAGAATGAAGTCGATCTCCGGATTCTCCCCCACCAGCACCGCGCCGTCGCGCATCTGTCCCGGGAACAGCTGGAGATCGAAGGAAAACCCATAGTCCTTCAGCCGCGCCACGTTGCGCCGCACGGTCGCATCGATCACCTGGTCGGCCGAGGCGGCGAAGCGGAATTGCGGGGTCTCGTGCCAGTGCAACTGCATGCGCACGCCGCGCACGCGCGGATAGGCCTTCAGCCGGTCGAGCTGCGGACGCACGTCGTCCACCGTCATGTCGGCATAGGCGACGATGGCATGCGGCCATCCGGTCGCGTCGGCGGTCTCCTGCAGCCAGGCCGCCTCCTTCTCGAAATCCTCTTTCGCCCAGTTGGTCTGGACATAGACCGCCTTCTCGACGCCGGTGCCCGCGCGGTCCGCGAGATACTCGCTCATCGGATAGTCGCGGCGGATCGGCTCGTAAGGCCCGAAGATGCGCGGCACCATCGGGCCCACCAGCCAGGGCTGATCCGCCTGCCGCCAGATATGGAAATGGGAATCGATGATCTTCTGCGTCATGAGGCCCTCCAGAGTGTCGCCGCGGCGGGAGCGGGGCGGGCGAGCGACAGAAGGAAATCTGACAGCGCCTCGACCGACGATCCGTCCACGAGGTCGTCCAGCCAGGGCAGGATCGCTTTCAGCGCCGCGGTCTCCGGGCGAAAGCGCGGATCGCCTGCCAGTGGCGTCGCCAGCGCCAGCCGGTGCGCGCTCCCCGAAAGCCGCCGGAACGCGGTCTCCATCTCGCCATGGCCGCCGCGCTCCAGTCCGTCGGAGAGGACCACGACGGATGCGCCCCGTACCATGGCCGCATAGCGCGGCACCGAAAGGAAAGCGGCAAGCGACGGCCCTATCCGCGTGCCGCCGTCCCAGTCGTCGACGAGCGCTGCCGCCTTCGCCAGCGCCTGCGCGCGGTCGCGGATGCGCAGCGCCGGCGTGATGCGGGTGAGCCGCGTGCCGAAGGTGAAGACCTCGGCCCGGTCCGCCGCCTGGACGGCCGCGTGCGCCATGCCGAGATGGTCCGCCGTGTGCAATTTCATCGATCCGGAGACGTCGATCAGAAGCACCAGCGGACGCGAGACGCTCTTGCGTCGCCGCAACGGCGGGTCCGGCACGTCGCCGTCGGCGCGCACGATCAACCTGAGCGCACGGCGCAGGTCGGTCGCTCCGCCGGAGTTCACTCTTTCGGACCGGAACGAGCGGCGCTTCGGCAGCGCGGCGGCGAGCTGCCGACGCAGTTCCGCCAGCCTATCCCCGTCACGCCGGAAGCTGCGCGTCCCGGCCTGGTCGATCGCGGAAGCGAGCGCGCCGCCCGCTTCCATTCTGGGCGCCGCCGCTGCCTGTTCGAGGTGGCCGCGATCAT
This sequence comes from Mesorhizobium australicum, assembly GCF_900177325.1. NCBI lineage: Bacteria > Pseudomonadati > Pseudomonadota > Alphaproteobacteria > Hyphomicrobiales > Phyllobacteriaceae > Mesorhizobium > Mesorhizobium australicum. The sequence continues at coordinate 2,353,303 of NZ_FXBL01000004.1, forward strand.
CCTTCACCTCCGTCTCCTCGTCGTTGCCGTCGGCCACGAGGCCCTGCTCGCCGTGGAAATAGGCGCGGAACAGCACGTCGAACTCGCCGCGCCGGTCCGGATCGATGGCGAAGGTGGCAAGCGCCGCGAGGCGGATGTCGTCGATCGTGCGCGGCCCGAGCAGCGTGATCGAGCGCATGAAGGCTTCCGCCTGCTCCGGCGCGATCCGGAAACCGAAGCTGCGCAGCAGCCGGGCGAAGCCGGGAAAAGGGCGGGCGGCGCGGGGGAGCGCGTTCATGCCAGCGCCTCCTCCAGGATCGCGTCGAGTTCGGGTGCGAGGCAGGCGAGGTCCTCCTCGTCCTTGACCACCACGCCGATCGCCCGACGGAAGGCTTCCGGCCACGGGCTGCCGGATTTTTCCAGCACCGTCGCCGCATTCGCCCATTCGACCGCCTCGGCGATTCCGGGCGGCTTGGCGAGCGGCCGGCGGCGGATGTCGCGCACCGCGCTCGCCACGGCCCTGGCCGTCTCGCGTGCCACCTCGCCCGCGCGCAGCATGATGATCTCCGCCTCGCGCGCCGCGTCGGGATAGCCGATCCAGTGGTAGACGCAGCGGCGCCGCAGCGCCTCGGCAAGCTCGCGTGTGCGGTTGGAGGTGAGCACCACGACCGGCCGCGTCGCCGCAGCGATCGTGCCGCGCTCGGGGATGGTGATCTGGAAGTCGGACAGGAACTCCAGCAAAAGCGCCTCGAACTCGTGGTCGGACCGGTCGATCTCGTCGACCAGGAGCACGCGGCGCTCCGGCGCGCGCAGCACCTGCATCAGCGGCCGGTCGATCAGGAAACGGTCGTCATAGATGTCGACCTCGCGCTCGCCCGCCTGCCGGATCGCGAGAAGCTGCCGCTGGTAGTTCCATTCGTAGAGCGCATGCGCGGCGTCGATGCCCTCGTAGCACTGCAGCCGCACCACCTCGCGTCCGAGCCCCGAGGCGATCGCCTTCGCGGCCTCCGTCTTGCCGACCCCCGGCGCGCCCTCCAGCAGCAGCGGCTTGCCGAGCCGGATGGCAAGGAAGACGGCTGTGGCGAGCCCGTCATCGGCAACGTAGCGCGCCGTTCGGAGCAGGGAGGAGACGTCGTCCGGTGACGTCATTTCGGGGGCGGGGGGCGTCATGGCCGCTTCTGCCGGAGATGATGCGGCGCCCCCTCCACCGCCTTCGGCGGTCCCCCTCCCCCGTAAACGGGGGAGGATCCAGGTCGAGGCCGGCCGCAGCGCCGGATCCTCCCCTGCGAAGCGGGGGAGGGGGACCACGCGAAGCGTGGTGGAGGGGGCGGACCTATCCGCATCCTTAGGCCGCCGCGCGCTTCGCCTTCAGCGCGCGAAGAATCTTCTCCGGCGTAATCGGCAGCGAATCGATGCGCACGCCGACGGCGTCGAACACGGCGTTGGCCACCGCCGGGATCTGCGGATTGGCGCACATCTCGCCGACGCCTTTCGCCCCATACGGCCCGTCCGCCGCCGGTCGCTCCAGCACGATCGTCTCGGTCTCGGCGAGGTTTCCCGGGCCCGGCATCAGATATTCGTTGAAGTCGCGCCCGCCATGCTCCCGCGCCGGATAGTAGGGCTCCGTCGTCTCGTAGAGCGCGTGGCTGATGCCCATCCACGAGCCGCCGACGAGCTGCTGTTCGACCATGCGCGGATTGAGCGCGCGGCCGACCTCGAAGACGTTCTTGACCGACACGACGTCGACTTCGCCGGTCTCGTCGTCCACCTCGACATCCACCACCGTGCAGGCATGCGCGTAGCAGGTCGCGGGCTTCATCGCGCCGGTCTCGGTCTCGGGGAAGGAGCGCGGCACGAGGAACATGCCGCGCCCGGAGATCGAGCGGCCATACTTGAAATGCGCGGCCAACGCCGTGTCGAACACCGAGATCGCCTTCTGCGGCGCGCCTTTCACGTGGATCATGCCCTTGCCGTCGGTATCGAGGTCGCCGGCGTCCACTTCCAGCGCCTCGGCCGCCACTTCCAGCATCACCTGCCGCGCCTCGCGCGCCGCTTGAGCCACCGCGTTGCCGATGCGGTGCGTGCCGCGGGAGGCGAAGGTGCCCATGCAATGCGGCCCGGTGTCTGTGTCGGCGGTGTCGATGGTCACCTGCTCGGTCGGGATGCCGATCGTCTCGGCGCAGATCTGCGCCATCACCTGCCGCAGCCCCTGGCCGAGGTCGACCGAGGACAGCGTCACCATGAAGGCGCCGGTCGGCGTCGAATGCACCAGCGCCTGGCTGGGGTCGCCGCCGAGGTTCATGCCGGTCGGATAGTTGATCGCGGCGACGCCGCGCCCGCGTCTCAGCGCCATGTCACGCCTCCCTGCGTTTCGACGACATCTTCATGAAGCGCTCCGCCACCGGCCAGCCGGCGGCGATCGAGGCTTCCTGCATGCATTCGACAAGTGCTGCCCCCTCGGTCGGCTGGCGATGCGCCTTCATGTCGCCGTCGCGATAGGCGTTGATGAAGCGGAATTCGAGCGGGTCCATGCCGATCAGCCGCGCCAGCTTGTCCATCTGCACTTCGAGCGCGAAGTCGGCGATAGTGACGCCGAAGCCGCGCATCGCCGAGGACGGCGTGCGGTTGGTGTAGACGCAATAGGTGTCCACCCAGACGTTCGGGATCGTGTAGGGGCCGGGATAGTGCGCCGCGCCCTTCTGCGCGCCATAGGGCGAGTGGCGCGAATAGGCTCCCGCATCGGTGTAGCCGGTGACCTGGCGGGCAATGATCCGCCCGTCCTTCATCACACCGTCCTTGATGATGATCGTCTCGGCTGCGCGCGGCGAGGAGATCTGCATCTCCTCCTCGCGGCTATAAATGAACGACACCGGCCGGCCGGTCAGCCGCGCCGCCAGGATGGCGATCGGCTCGACAGTTACGTCCACCTTGCCGCCGAAGCCGCCGCCCACCGTGCCGCCCACCATGTGCAGCTTGTGGCCGGGCATCTGCAGGATGATCGAGGCGTTGTCGAGCGTGAAGAACATCGCCTGCGTGTTGGTGTAGCAGGTGAAGCGGTCGTTGCCCTCGGGTGCCACGATGCAGCCGGTCGTCTCCGTCGGCGCCTGCTCGATCGGCGAGGAATGGTAGGTCTCCTCCAGCACGAAATCGGCTTCCGCGAACCCTTTCTCGACATCGCCGAAGCGCACTTTCCGCGATGCGCCGCTATCGTAGCGATAATAGTTCTGGCTGTGATGCTCGTTGACCAGCGGCGCGCCTTCCTTCAGTGCCTCCTGCATGTCGAAGACGGCCGGCAGCACCTCGTAGTCGATCTTCACCTTTGCCGCCGCCTCGTTGGCCGCGCGCTCGCTGTCGGCCAATACCGCCACGACCGCCTCGCCCTTCCAGCGCACCTTGCCTTCGGCCAGCACGTGCTCGTCCGGCGGACCGACCTGGATCAGGATCAGGATCGTGTAGAGGTTCTGCGGCACGTCCTTGGCGGTGAGGATGCGCACCACGCCCGGATGCTTCTCCGCCTCCGACAGGTCCATTTCGCGGATGCGCGCATGATGGTGCGGGCTGCGCACCATCTTGAGGTGCAAGAGATTCGGAAAGGTCCGGTCGGCGAAGAACGCGGTCTTGCCGGTCACGTGATTGGGCACGTCGGACCGCTGCAGCGACTGGCCGATCTCGTTCAGGTCGTCCTTGCGCTCGTCGGCGAAATAGCTCTTGCGCAGTTCCATCAGGACCTCCTCAGGCCGCGTTCTGCGAGTTCGACCGCGCGGCCGACAGGATCGCCTGGATGATCGGCTCGTAGCCGGTGCAGCGGCAGATATTGCCCGAGATCGCCTCGATCACGTCCTCGCGGCTGGGGTTCGGCACGCGGGCGAGCAGCGCCTTGGCGGCCATGATCATGCCCGGCGTGCAGAAGCCGCATTGGGCTGCGAAGCCGTCGAGGAAGGCGCGCTGCAGCGGATGCAGGATGCCGTCGCCGGCCAGTCCCGCCGTCGTCTCGACATGCGCGCCATCGCAGGTCTCGGCGAGCGTCAGGCAGGAGAGTTTCAGCTCGCCGTCGACGATGACCGAGCAGGCGCCGCAGGTGCCCTGGTGGCAGCCGCCCTTGGGCGATGTGTCGCCGAACCGGTCGCGCAGCGCGTTGAGCAGCGTCAGCCCGCCGTCGATGAACTCCGCGCGCTCCGTGCCATTGAGCGTGAGCTGGACTGGTACCTTCGCCATGTTTCCTCCCTGCGTGGCTCTGGCTGCGTCGGGTGTTCGGGTCCGCGTTACTCCAGGAGAAGGCGTCCAAGATGCACGGGCAGCACTTCCGCCCGGTACCAGCCGCTGGCGATGGCGTCGGTGATCGGCGAAGCGCCGTCAGTGGCCAGTGCCAGTGCCGCGGCGATGCCCTCGGCGCTCCGCGCCTTGCCCGACAGCGCTGCCTCCGCCGCCCGCGCGCGCATCGGCCTGTCGGCCATGCAGCCGAGCGCGATCCTTACCGACCTGATCGCGGCGTCCTCCTCCTCGATGACCGCCGCGATTGACAGCACGGAAACGCCCTTGGGCTTCACGCGCGAAACCTTCTTGAAGCGGAACGCTGCGGCCGCCGGCAAGGTGAAACTCACCCCGGTCACGATGCGCCCGCGCGGCAGCGTATCTCGACCCGTAAGAAAGGCCTCGATCGGCTGGTCGCCATCGGAAAAATGCACGGTCGCGTCGAGCGCCAGCAGCGCCACTGCAAAGTCGCCATAGGGCGCGGCAGCGAAGAGATTGCCGCCCACCGTCGCCATGTTGCGGACGGCAGGCCCTCCGACCGCGCGTGCCGCCGGTGCGATTGCTGTAAGGCGAGGATCGCGGGCGATCCCCGACATGGTGACCGATGCACCGAGCCGGACCTGTTCTCCGTCGATCGTGATTGCCGTCAGCGCCGGATCGGTCACGCGCACCAGTTTCGAGAACGACACATCGCCCTCGTTGTTCGCCCGCACCGCGAGCGTGCCGCCGCCAAGATAGCGTGCGTCGACTGCGGCGAGTGCCGCGGCAGCGTCGGCGACGGAGGGGAAGCTCTGCAGGGTCAGTCCCATGGCGGCCTCCTATTCCCGGCTCAGCTTTGCCCTGAGAAATGCGCCTTCAGCGCGTTGAAACCGCCCTGGAAGACGTTGTCGCCCATCCCCTTGGCAATCTCGTCACCCTTGTCGGCCGGCGCGTCGAACGTGCTCGTCCAGATCGCGAAGGTGCGGTCCCCGTCCGTCACGCGTTCCAGCTTCAGCGTCGCCGTGTGGTTCGAGATCGGGGCCGGGTGCTCGATGATCGAATAGGTGGTCAGGTGGTCGGCGTCGGAGAAGGCGGTGAGTTTCTCGCGGATGGTCGCCCCCGACGCCACCTTGAATTTGCGGACGCAGCCGATCTCGGTCGCCTTCTTGCCGTCTTCGATCTCACTCTCGACCATGCGTGGATGCCAGGAGGGCAGCCCGTTGAAGTCGCGGATGCGCGCCCAGACCTTTTCGATGGGAGCGTCGATGACGCTGGAGATGGTGACCGATGCCATGTTCGCCTGCCTCGCGGGTTGGATGAGGTCAGGCTAGGGCGGCGCCCGCTACGGCGCTTATCAAGGAGTCTTGCGGACTTATCGATCCGTCTGAAAATCGTTCACAGCCCGGCGCGCGCCGCTTCTCGATAGAGCGTCGGGGGCACGCCGGCATGGTCGCGGAAGAAGCGTGAGAAGTTCCCGGCGGTGGTGAAGCCGAGCTGGCACGCCACCGAGATCAGCGGCTCCTGTGTCGAACGCAGCTGCCGCAGCGCCTCGTCCATCCTCAGCGTGTTCCAGTAGACGTTGGGCGTCAGCGAGGTCTGCTCCTTGAACAGCGCGAAGAAATGCGGCCGCGACAGGCCGACCTCGCGCGCCACATCGTCCAGGCTCATCCGCTCGCAGACATTGCCCTTCATCAGCTCGATCGCCTTGCGGATGCGGTGGTCAAGCATGGCGTTTGCCCCAAGGCCGCGCAGCCGGCGCGGATGCGCCTCGTCCGCGGCGTCGAACAGGCTGTCGATCAGCCGTTCGATCTCGTAGGGAGCCAGATCGTCCAGCCCGCAGTCGTCGCAGAGCTGGTCGAGCAGGGATGCCGCCGCGCGGTGCAGCCAGGGCTCCAGCGGAATGGTCGGCTCGACAAAAAGCGGCGCGCCGGAGGGTAGCCCGCGCCGCAGCCGCGCCCAGGCCGGGTCGATGTAGAAGGCGAGGAACAGGCCGGCGCGGCCTTCGCAGGCGAGGTCGTGGCTGTGCGGCTCGAGCGGGTTGATCGCCGCCGCCGTCGCGGCACCCAGATTTACCGCGCCGTCGCCGATGGTCATGCGACCGGCAGCACCCTCTATCCAGACAATGATATGCGCTTCCGGATGCGCGTGAGTGACGAAATCGCTTTCGACGTTCAGCACAGACACATGCCCGAACGCGCCCTTGAAGAGCCGGATCGAGGTGGCCATCGTTTCCTCCCGGGGCGCTTGTTCTGTCGTTTTGCCCCGTCTTCGGAAATCTTTGTCCTCAACTCGGCGCGCGTCAAGCCGCCGTCGAAGGCTTTTCCGGCGCCGCCGGCCTGTCCCACGACGACACGCTCTTCGGCCGGTCGAGCTGCTGCGTCGTCGCCGGCGGCTTGGCGTCGGGATGGACGAAGCCGAAGCCCAGCCAGTTGTTCGGCCGCGCGCGGATATATTGCGGCGGGTAGCGGATGTCCGCGCCGAGGGCCGCCGCCGCATGCAGGCCCCAGCGCGGATTGTCGAGCATCGGCCGCGCGAGCGCGACGAAGTCAGCCTCGTCGGAAGCGACGACCGCCTCGGCCTGTTCGGGCTTTGCGATCATTCCCACCGCCATCGCCGCCAGTCCGGTTCCCTTCTTGATCGCGGTCGCGAACGGAACCTGATGGCCCGGCGCCGCGGGCGGGATCGCAATGCCCGGCTTGATGTTGCCCGACGACATCACGACGTAGTCGAGACCTTCCGTCTCCAACGCCCTCGCAAGATCGACGGCGTCGTCCAGCGTCGAACCTTCCGGCGTCCAGTCCGTGCTGTTCATCCGGAAGCCCAGCGCCTTGCTGCGTGGCCATACAGCGCGAACGGCGCGCACGATCTCGATCGCGAACCGGTTGCGCCTGTCCGCCGATCCGCCCCAGCCGTCGGTGCGAAGGTTGGTGATCGGCGACAGGAACGAGTGGATCAGATAGCCGTGCGCGCCGTGGATCTCGACCAGGTCGAATCCAGCGCGATCGGCCCGCACGGCAGAGTCCGCGAAAGCCTGGATGATGTTCCGGATGCCGTCCTCGGTCAGTTCCTCCGGCACCTGCCAGCCAGCATCATAGGCGATGGGGGAGGGCGCCACGGGCTTCCACGCGCCTTCCTCCGGCGGCAGCGGCTCGCCGCGCCAGCGCTCGGGGATGGTGCGTGTCGCGGCCTTGCGTCCGGTGTGGGTCAACTGGATGCCGAGCCTGGCAGAAGAGAGTTTGTTCGCCTGCGCGACGAGAGATCCGAGCGCTTTCTCCTGCTCGTCGGTGTAAAGGCCCAGGCAGCCATGGGTGCCGAGGCCGGCTGCCTCGACGGAGGTGGCCTCCATGATCACGAGGCCGGCGCCCGACATCATCAGGTTGCCGATGTGGATCAGGTGCCAGGGCTGCGCCACGCCGCGCTCGCCGCTATACTGGCACATCGGCGAGACGACGATGCGGTTGTCGAGATCAAGGCCGCCCAGCCTGCCTTGGGAAAACAGCGCGCTCATTCCGGTCTCCTCCCGATGCCGCTCCAAACGCCCTTTTCCCCGAGCCTCCGCCTGCATGCAAACGGCCGTCGCATGCATGTCCGACTTTCAAGGATATGAAACTCTCTTACTCATCCGAGTTTGAATTGACTCCACAGCCTTCCGCCGGGATTTTCCGCCGCAAGATGCCGCGACCCTTCCGGGGACAGCGGTCGCCCAGGAGGAAACCCCATGTTTGGCCTGATGCAGGACCAGCCGCTGCTGATCTCGTCGCTCATCGAACATGCAGCGCGTTTCCACCCGCATTCCGAAATCGTCAGCCGCACCTGCGAAGGGCCGACGGTCCGCCTGACTTATTCCGAGCTGCGTGCCCGCGCCGCCAAGCTCGCCAACGCGCTGCTGCGCATGGGCGTCAAGCCGGGCGACCGCGTCGCCTCGCTCGCCTGGAACACGCACCGGCACATGGAGCTCTATTTCGCGGTCTCCGGCATTGGCGCCGTGCTCAACACGGTCAATCCGCGTCTCTTTCCCGAGCAGATCGACTATATCGTCAATCACGCCGAGAACCGCGTCCTCTTCTTCGATATCACCTTCGCGGGCCTGGTCTCGGATCTGAAGCCGAAGTTCTCGACCGTCGAGCGCTTCGTTGCTCTGACCGATGCCGACCATCTGCCGAAGGAGGTCGACGGCGCCGTCGCCTATGAGGACCTGCTGGACGCCGAGAGCGACGCCATCTCCTGGCCGGTCTTCGACGAGCGCCAGGCCTCGTCTCTCTGCTACACGTCGGGCACCACGGGCAATCCGAAGGGCGTGCTCTATTCCCATCGCTCGACCATCCTGCATTCCTTCATGGTCTGCACGACGGACGGCTTCAAGCTCGGCCGGGCCGACAGCGTGCTGCTCGTCGTGCCGCTGTTCCACGTCAACGCCTGGGGCATTCCCTACGCCTCCGCCATGTGCGGCGCGAAGCTTGTGCTGCCGGGGCCGAAGCTCGACGGCAAGAGCCTGTTCGAGCTCGCGGTAGAGGAAGAGTGCACCTTCTCGCTCGGCGTTCCCACCGTCTGGCTCGGCTTCTTCAAGCATATCGACGACACGCCGGGCCTCGACGTGTCGAAGCTCAAGCTCGAGCGCGTGGTGGTGGGCGGCTCGGCCGCGCCGCGCGCCATTATCGAGCGCTTCCGCCGCGACCACGGTGTCTTCGTCTTGCATGCCTGGGGCATGAGCGAGACGAGCCCGGTTGCCACGATCGGCAACCTGCTGCCGGCGCACGAAAGCCTGCCCGTGGACGGCCAGATCGACATCCAGGCCAAGCAGGGCAGGCCGGTCTACGGCATCGACATCAAGATCACCGGCGAGGACGGTTCCGACCTGCCGATGGACGGCTCGGTCTCCGGCGACCTCAAGGTGCGTGGCCCCTGGGTCACGAAGGGCTACTTCAAGGGCGAGGGCGGCGACGTCCTCGACGCCGACGGCTGGTTCGCCACCGGCGACGTCGCCAAGATCGACGCCGAGGGCTACGTCCAGCTCACAGACCGCTCCAAGGACGTGATCAAGTCCGGCGGCGAGTGGATTTCCTCGATCGACCTGGAAAATGCCGCGGTCGGCCATCCGGCCGTGCAGGAGGCGGCGGTGATCGGTCTGCCGCATCCTAAGTGGCAGGAGCGCCCGCTTCTCATCGTCGTCCGCAAGCCGGGCGCCGAGGCTTCCCGCGAAGAGTTGCTCGACTTCCTCTCCACCCGCGTCGCCAAATGGTGGCTGCCCGACGATGTCGCGTTCGTCGACGAGCTGCCGCACACCGCGACCGGCAAGCTCCTCAAGACGAAGCTGCGCGACCAGTTCAGGAATCACGCGCTGCCCGCCTGACTCGATTCACATCCGTGAAAGTATGCTGCACATCGATGCAGTGATTGTGCCACGCCGCCTGATCGCCTAGCCTTTGTGCGACAGGACGGCCCCATCCGGGAGGAATGATGCCGCAGACAGTTTTCGACGATCCCGATGGCACGCTTGCGATGCTGCGCGACAGCGTGGCGACGCTGGCGTCGCGTCAGCCGGGAGCAGCATCGCTGCGCGCCAAACGCGCCCGGTCGGCCGATGTCGACCGCGATCTCTGGAACTCCATGGCCGAAGCCGGCTGGACCGGCCTGCTGCTGCCCGAGGACCTCGGTGGCGCGGGTCTTGGCCTCGCCGAGCAGGCCGTTCTCTCTGAATCCCTGGGTCGGGCGCTGATTTCCGAGCCGATCGGCGCGGGCGCGGTCTTCGCCTCCACCCTTCTGCGCGATGCGCCGGCCTCCGCAGAGCGCGACCGTCTCGCGGCGGGCCTCGCTTCCGGCGAACTGTTTGTCACGCCTGCCTGGCAGGATCCGTCGGAACATGCGCACGGCGCGCCGCTCAAGGCTGCCGTGGACGCGGATGGCGTCGTGCTCACCGGAGATCGCCACTTCGTCGACGGCGCGAGCTCCGCGACCGATTTCCTGGTTGTGGTGGATGCCGGCAGCGAGGCGCTGGTCGTTTCCGTGCCTGCGAATGCGTCGGGTTTCTCTGTGTCGGAGAAGGCGGGCGTCGACGGCGCGGCCATCGGTCGTTTGCATTTCGAGCGCTGCCGTGTCGCGGCCAGCCGCGTGATCGCCCGAGGCCCGAGCGTCGCCGTGCTTGTGCAAGCCGCCGTGACCAATGCGCGGATCGCTATCGCGGCGGAGCTTGCGGGCATTGCCAGCAAGGCCATCGAGATGACGATCGCCTACACCAAGGACCGCGTCCAGTTCGGCAAGCCGATTGCGAGCTTCCAGGCGGTGCAGCACCGCATGGTCGAAATGTGGAGCGACGCGGAGTTCGCCTGCGCTTCCGTCGTCAACGCGGTCATGCGTCAGTCGGAAGGCGATGCGAAGGAAGCGGCCATGGCCGTGCTCGCGGCCAAGGCGCGCTGCGGCGATGCGGCGACCTCGATCTGCCGCCGCGCGGTGCATCTGCACGGCGCCATGGGCTTCACCGATGAGCACGACATCGGCCTCTACCTGAAGCGCGCCATCGCGCTCAGCGCGACCCTCGGCCAGCCCGAGGCGATGCGCCTGGAATTCGTCGAAGTGGAACGCGCGGCCTGACCGCGGGAGGAAATGCAATGCGTAACAATCTGATCAAGGTCGACATCGCCGACCACATCGCGCTCGTGAAGATGGACAGCCCCCCGGTCAACGCCTACTCGCGTGACTTCTCCGAGGAGATGATCGAGACGTTCGACGAGCTGAACGACACGCCCGAAGTGCGCTGCATCGTCATCACCGGCCGCGAGAAGATTTTCTCCGCCGGCGCCGACATCAAGAACCGCCAGGCCATCGGCGACATCAAGGGCGAGACCTACCGCCACATGCGCCGCGCACGCGAGGTTTCCAACTCGATCATGGAGCAGAACCGTCCGGTCATCGCCGCCGTCAACGGTCCCGCTCTCGGCGCCGGCATGGGCCCGGTGATCGCCGCCGACATCATCATTGCCTCCGAGAACGCCGTGTTCGGACTGCCGGAGATCGACATCGGCCTGATGGGCGGCGTCAGCCACATCACCACCATCTTCCCGAAGTCGCTCGCCCGCCGCATGGTCTTGACCGGCTACCGCGTGCCGGCTGCCGAGGCCTACCGCCGCGGCATTATCGAGGCCTGCGTGCCGCTCGAGGACCTGATGGAGGAGGCGATGAAGCTCGCCCGCAACATCGCCGCCAAGAGCCCGAAGGCGCTCTCGCTCGCCAAGCGCGCTATCAACACGGTCGGCTCCATGCCGCTGCGCGAAGGCTACCGCTTCGAGCAGAACCTGACCAACGAGATGACCCGCCACGAGGACTCCAAGGAGGCCATGCGCGCCTTCATCGAGAAGCGCCCGGCGGTGTTCAAGGACTCGATCTGATGGCGACCGACTGGAATGCGATGTCGGATGACGACTTCCGGGCCGCTTTCCGCGACCTGGTCGAGCGTCGTCTCCCTCCCGAGCTGCGCTTCATGCGCAAGCAGCGGCCCCTCTACGAGGAGATAAAGGTCTGGTACGACGGGCTCGCCGAGGAAGGCTGGCTGTCGCCGGTCTGGCCCGTCGAATACGGTGGCATGGGGCTCAACCCCCAGAAGCACATGATCTATGTCGAGGAATGGGGCCGTCTCGGCTGCCCGCGCATTCCCGACCATGGCCTCGGCCTCATCGGTCCGCTGCTGCTGGCCTTCGGCACTGAAGAGCAGAAGGCGCACTACCTGCCGAGAATCCTCTCGGGCAAGGATATCTGGTGCCAGGGCTATTCCGAGCCGAACTCCGGTTCGGACCTCGCCAGCCTGCGCACCGCCGCGGTGCGGGACGGTGATCATTTCGTCGTCAACGGGCAGAAGATCTGGACCACGCTGGCGCACAACGCCAACTGGATCTTCGCTCTTGTTCGCACGTCGCGTGACGAGAAGGTCCGCCAGAAGGGCATCACCGTCCTCCTGATCGACATGAAGTCGCCCGGCGTGAAGGTTCGGCCGATCGCCAACCTGCGCGGCGAGACCGACTTCTGCGAGGTCTTCTTCGACAATGTGCGCGTGCCTGTCGGCAACGTCGTCGGCGAGGTCGATCAGGGCTGGAACGTCGCCAAGGCCGTGCTCGGCCACGAGCGCATCTTCCTCGGCGCGCCGACGCGTCCCGAGATCGCGATGGAGCGGCTGGACAAGCTCGCCCGTGCCCGCGGCGCCTTCGAGGACCCGGCCTTCCGCTCCCGCTATGCGAAGCACCGTCTGGACCTGTATGATCTCGGCTCCGCCTTCGAGCGTTTCGCCAAGGTTTTGCGCGACGGCGGGGAACTTGGCGCGGACGTGTCCCTGCTCAAGATCTTCACGACCGAGCTCTATCAGCGGATCACGGAGGAGATGTTGTTGCTGGCCGGCGAGGATGCCCGTTACTTCGACGACATCGAAGCCGGAAACGACGAGGTCGATGCGATGAACCTGTTCCTGGATTCGCGTGCGCCGGCCATCTTCGGCGGCTCGAACGAGATCCAGAAGAACATCCTTGCCAAGGCGGTGCTCGGCCTGCCGAGCTAAGCCTCGACGTGTGGGCGGTCCGCGCGCCGGGACAGGCGCGGGACCGATAGGGAGGAAACATGGCGAATAGCTCTGCGGTCCTGTCGCGGACCGAGACTGCCCAGGACGCGGACAACGTGCTGGTAGCCGAAGGGCTGACCAAGGTCTTTGCCGGCTTCGCTGCCGTGAAGGACGTGAACCTCGCCGTTCGGCGGGGTTCGATTCATGCGCTGATCGGACCGAACGGCGCCGGCAAGACGACCTGCTTCAACCTCCTGACCAAGACGCTCGCCCCGACCAGCGGCAAGATCGTCTTCGACGGCGAGGACATCTCCTCGCTGCGCACCTCCCAGGTGGCGCGCCGCGGTCTCGTGCGCTCGTTCCAGATCTCGGCGACCTTCCCGAACCTCACCGCCCGCGAGAACGTTCGCGTGGCGCTGCAGTCGTCCTACGGCACCGCCTATCAGTTCTGGCGCTCGCTGCGGGCGGTTGCGCCGCTGAACAGCCGCGCCGACGAACTGCTGGAGCAGGTGGGGCTGGCCAACAGCCGCGACACGCCCGCCGCCGAGCTCTCTTACGGCAAGAAGCGCGCGCTGGAGATCGCCACCACGCTGGCGCTCGAGCCGCGCGTCATGTTGCTGGACGAGCCGACGGCCGGCATGGGTCACGAGGACATCGAACCCATCACCGACCTAATCAGGCGCGCCGCCGTCGGGCGCACCGTACTGCTGGTCGAGCACAATCTCTCGGTCGTCTCGACGCTGTGTGACAAGATCACCGTGCTGCAGCACGGCCAGGTGCTCGCCGAAGGCAACTATGCCGAGGTTTCGAACAATCCCGCGGTCGTCACCGCCTACATGGGAGGCGTCGATGAGTAGCGTTGCCGTCGAGAAGGCGTCGCCCGCGTTGAATGCGGCGCCGATGCTGAAGATCGACAATCTCAGCGCCTGGTATGCGGAATCGAAGGTCCTGCACGGCATGAGCTTCGACGTGCGCGAAGGCGAGCTCCTCACACTCATCGGACGCAACGGCGCGGGCAAGACCACGACGCTGCGCTCGATCATGGGCATCGTCCAGAAACGCACCGGCTCGATCAACTTCAACGGCACCGAGCTGGTCGGCAAGCGCACCTTCCAGATCGCGCGTCTCGGCATCGGCTACTGCCCCGAGGAGCGCGCGATCTTCTCGTCGCTTTCGGTGCAGGAAAACCTGTTCCTGCCACCGGTGCTGCGCGAAGGCGGCATGACCGACGAACAGCTCTACGCCACCTTTCCGAACCTCAAGGCGCGCGCGAACAGCCAGGGCACCAAGCTCTCCGGCGGCGAGCAGCAGATGCTGGCGATCGCCCGCATCCTGCGCACCGGTTCGCGCTTGCTCCTGCTCGACGAACCGAGCGAGGGGCTCGCGCCGGTCGTCGTCAAGGAGATCGGCGAAACCATCCAGCGCCTGAAGGCGCAAGGCTTCACCATCGTGCTTGTCGAGCAGAACCTGCGCTTCGCGCGCCTAGTCGCCGACCGCCACGTGGTGGTGGAGAACGGCAGGGTGGTGGACATCCTGACCAACGCAGAGCTCGAGGCCGACATGGGCCGCGTCAAATCCTATCTGGGGGTGTGAGCGATGTTCGAAGGCATCAGTACCCAACTGCTCTTCGGGCAGGTCCTGCTCGGCCTCATCAACGGCTCGTTCTACGCGATGCTGTCGATGGGCCTCGCCATCATCTTCGGCCTGATGAGCGTCGTGAACTTCACGCACGGCGCCCAGTATATGCTCGGCGCCTTCGTCGCCTGGCTGCTGCTGAGCTTCCTCGGGCTGAACTACTGGTGGGCGCTCATTCTCGCGCCGGTCATCGTCGCCCTCACCGGCATGGTCATGGAACGGCTGCTGCTGCGGCCGCTTCAGGGGCTGGACCATCTCTACGGCCTGCTGGCGACCTACGCCGTCGCGCTGATCGTCGAGGGGCTCGTGCGCTACAAATACGGCTCCACCGGTCTACCGTATGAGAACCCGATCCCCGGCGGCATGAATCTCGGCTTCATGTTCCTGCCCTACTACCGCCTGTGGGTGGTGGTCTTCTCGCTCGTGACCTGCCTGGGCACCTGGTATCTCATCGAATATACCAAGCTCGGCGCCTATCTGCGCGCGGCCAATGAGAAGCCGCAGATCGTCGAGGCGTTCGGCATCAACGTGCCGAAGATGATGACGCTCACCTACGGCTTCGGCGTCGGCCTGGCCGGCCTGTCGGGCGTGCTGGCCGCGCCGATCTACCAGGTCTCGCCGTCGATGGGGTCAAGCCTGATGATCGTCGTCTTCGCCGTGGTCGTCATCGGCGGCACGGGCTCGATCGCGGGCGCGGCCGTCACCGGATACATGCTCGGCGTCGTCGAGGGCCTCACCAAGGTCTTCTACCCCGAGGCCGCCAGCGTCGTGATCTTCCTGTTCATGATCGTCTCGCTCTATCTGCGCCCGGCCGGCTTGTTCGCCAGCAAGGAGTCCGTCTGATGCCTCGCCTGCTCATCCTTGCCGTCGTCGCGGTGCTGGCGATCCTGGCGCCCTTCTATTTCTACTCTGTCACGCTGATGACGGTGATGTGTTTCATCGTCTTCGCGTGTTCGTTCAACCTCCTGCTCGGCTACACCGGCTTGCTCTGCTTCGGCCACGCCATGTTCTTTGGCGGCGCGGCCTACATCACGGGGCAGATCCTCAAGACGACCCCGATCTCGACCGAGCTCGCCATCCTCGGCGGCGGCGTGGCGGCAGGCCTGCTCGGCCTCGTCATCGGCTACCTCACGATGCGCCGCCAGGGCATCCAGTTCGCGATGATCACGCTCGCCTTCTCGCAGTTCGTCTACTTCATCTTCCTCCAGGCGCCGTTCACCGGTGGCGAAGACGGCATGCAGGCGATCCCGCGCAACGCCTTGTTCGGCTTCGTCGACATCACGTCGAACTTCACCTTCTACTACGTCGTACTGGCCATCACAGCGCTCTGCGTCTTCATCTACTACCGCGTCGTCCACTCGCCCTACGGCGAGGTGCTGAAGGCGGTGCGGGACAACCAGCCCCGCGTCGAGTCGCTCGGCTTCGATCCCGAGAAGATCAAGCTGGTGGCGTTCGTCATCTCCGCCGCGATGGCCGGAGTGGCAGGCGGCCTGAAGGCGACCGTCTACCAGTTCGCCACGCTCACCGACGCCTCCTGGCCGGTGTCCGGCGAGGTCATCCTGATGACGCTGCTCGGCGGCCTCGGCACGCTGATCGGCCCGGTCTTCGGCGCTGCCGGCATCATCCTGCTCAACGACTACCTCGCCGGCTTCGGCGAATGGGCGCTCGTTTCGCAAGGCGTGATCCTGCTGGTGGTGATCGTCTTCTTCCGCCGCGGCATCGTTGGCGAACTGGCTGCGCTCGCGAAATATCTGCGCCGTCGCAATGCGACGCCCGAGACCAAGGCCAAGCAGGTCGAGGCCAAGCCCGCGCATTGAGCGCGGGCTTTCGAGCGGCTTCCGTTAGAATTCGATGTCGATCGGTTGCTCGAAGGGATCGTTCGGACGAACCGTCTTCACCGCCCGGCGCAGCGTCGCGAGGTAGCGATCGTGGTTGGCGCGGATGCGCTCCGCCGCGCCGCCGAGGCCGAGCACCACAGGCTGCCCCTGGATGGTGATCGGCAGGAGCACGCAGATCGTGCCGCCGCCGAGAAATGGCACGTTCTCCGCCGAGCAATAACCCTTCTCCCGGATCTCGTGGATCTTCGCCAGCATGTCCGGGATCTTCACCTTCTCGGCGGACTTATCGGTCGCGATATTTGCGCGGCGCACGATGTTGTCGATCTTGTCGTCCGGCAGTGTCGACATCAGCGTCCAGCCGACGGCCGACTGGGTGAGGGGGCGCAAAGTCCCCTCGTCGACGTGGAATCGCAGGGCGTGCACCGACTGGATGATCTGGACGTATTGCAGGTAGACGTCGTTCTTGGTGCCGATCGAAACCGTCTCGCCAGTGGCCGCATGGACGTCCTGCATCGCCTCCAGGACACGACTGTTTCCGAACAGCGCGCGCGGGATCCAGTCACCGAGCGAAGTCACTTTCGGCGTCGGAAAGTAGAGCCTCTCGCGGCGGTCGTAGTTGAGGTAGCCGAGCGTGACGAGCGTTTTGAGGAGCACGGTGCTGCTCGATTGGGGATAGCCGAGCGCTACCGCGATTTCCGACATCGACTTCGGCTGTCTAACCTTCTTGAAATATTCGAGAATTTCGATCGCACGCGTCGCCGACTTGACCTGTGACGTCAGCATTCTCCGCCCCTTCCGGCCAACGCCAATTTCACGATGGTGAAACTGCGCAGCACGTACGAATTGCATATGGCCTCGTCAGACTGCGCATGACATGGTGCCTGCCGTCAAGTCCGGCGCCTGTCGTGCGACGGCTCGACGCAAGAACAAGACGGACGACCGAAGTGGATCGCCCGCGTTCCGGAGGAAATCATGAAGCTCGGAGTGTTCTATGAACATCAGCTTCCGCAGCCCTGGGGAGCGGGCGCGGAGCAGAAGCTGTTCAACGACGCTCTCGACCAGATCGAGCTCGCCGACCGGCTCGGCTTCGATCACATGTGGGAAGTCGAGCATCATTTCCTGGAAGAGTATTCGCACTCCTCCGCGCCCGAGGTCTTCCTCGGCGCGGTCTCCCAGCGCACCAGGAACATCCGCATCGGCCACGGCATCTGCCTGTCCTCGCCGCGCTACAATCATCCGGCCCGCGTCGCCGAGCGCCTCGGCACGCTCGACCTCATCTCCAACGGCCGCGTTGAATGGGGCACCGGTGAATCCGGCTCGCTGATCGAGATGCACGGCTTCGGCATCGAGCCCGAGCAGAAGACCGCGATGTGGCGCGAGGGGGTCGAGCAGACCGCCAACATGATGACCATGCGGCCCTATCCGGGCTACGAGGGTCAGTTCTTCTCGATGCCGGTGCGCAACGTCGTGCCGAAGCCGGTGCAGAAGCCGCATCCGCCGATCTGGATGGCCTGCTCGCGCCGCGAAAGCATTCTGCGCGCCGCCCGCCACGGGGTCGGCGCCCTGGTGTTCGGCTTCGTCGAGGCGAGCCAGGCGAAGCTGTGGCGCGACGAATACTACGCCATCATCAAGTCCGAGGAATGCGTGCCGATCGGCCACGCGGTCAACGCCAACTTCGCCACGCTCAACGGCATGATGGTTCACGAGAACCACGACGAGGCGATCCGGCGCGGCCTCGATGGCTTCCGCTTCTTCGGCTATTCGATCGCCCACTACGCCGTCTATGGCGAGCACCAGCCGGGCGTCACCAATCTCTGGAAGCGCTTCCTCACCATCAAGGACGACATGCGCGAGACGCCGGGCTCCGGCTCGATCGGCACGCCGAAGAGCGTGCGCGAGCACCTGAAGGGCTATGCCGACGTCGGCATCGACCAGATGATCTTCATCCAGCAGTCCGGCATGAACCGCCACGAGCACATCTGCGAGGCGCTCGAACTGTTCGCCAGCGAGGTGATGCCCGAACTCAAGGAGCGCGAGGACGAGCGGGTGAAGAAGAAGGACGAGGAACTCGCCCCCTTCATCGAGAAGGCGCTCGCCCGCAAGCCGCGTATGGCGGAATTGGCCGAGAACGAGGTGCCGAATGTCGAATCCATCGGCATCGTGCTCGAACGCCGCTCCGGCAAGGACTACGCCACCGCGGGCGGCACCTATGCCGACCCGACGCGCGGCGGCGCGATCCCGATGGCATCGCGCGAGACCTTCGCCAAGGCCGCGAAGGCGGGTTGAACGAGAACTATGACGCATCAGGGAAGGGAAGTGCATGGCTGGTAGGCTCGAAGGGCGCGTCGCGCTCGTGACCGGCGGGGGGCGCGGCATAGGACGCGCCATCTCCGAGGCGTACGCCCGCGAGGGCGCCGCCGTCGGCGTGCTGGACCTCAAGCCGGAGATCGCGGGCGAAGCCGCCGATGCCATCAACGCGGCGGGCGGCAAGGCGCTGCCGCTGGTCGCCAATGTCGGCAAGCGCGACGAGGTCTTCGCGGCGGCGGCAAAGCTGAAGGAGGCTTTCGGCCCGACGACCATCCTGGTCAACAACGCGATGTTCAACCGCTACGGCTCGCTCTTGGAACAGGACGAGAAGACGATCGGCCTGATGATCGACGTCGGCTTCAAGGGCGTCATCTGGGGCTACCAGGCCGTGGTGCCGCAGATGCAGGAAGCGGGCGGCGGTGCCATCGTCAACATCGCCTCGCCGGCGGCGCTGATCGCGTTCAAGCACGGCATCATGTACAGCTCGGTCAAGGCCGCGGTGCAGGCCTCGACCCGCTCGGCCGCTGCCGAATTCGGCCCGATGAACATCCGCGTCAACGCCATCGCGCCGGGCTCGACCCGCACCGACGGCGCCAACCTCGTCGTCGACGAGGCGGGCTGGGAGCGCCGGCGCCAGAAGGTGCCGCTCGGCCGTCTCGGCGAGCCGGAAGACATCGCCAATGCGGCGGTGTTCCTCGCAAGCGAGGAGTCAAGCTGGGTCAGCGGCGACATGATGCTCGTCGATGGCGCGATGACGTTCGCATTCTCATGAGATCAGCCGGCGGAGGGCCGCCGGATGTGCAACCAGCTCAGGCGGGGCAATGAAAAACCCTGGGGAGCGCAAGTGGAGGAAATCGCATGTTGAAGACTAACAGGTTCGCGGTCGTTGCGGCGTTGCTCGCCGGATCGACCATTCTGTCGGCGGGCGCTGCGTTCGCGCAGGAGATCTCGGGCGACATCGTCAAGATCGGCATCATGGCCGACCAGTCCGGCCCCTATGCCGACAATGGCGGCCCGGGCGCGGTCGAGGCGGCCAAGATGGCCATCGAGGACTTCGGCGGCGAGGTCAACGGCAAGAAGGTCGAGCTGGTCATCGCCGACGACCAGAACAAGCCCGACATCGGCGCGGCCATCGCGCAGAAGTGGGTGGACCAGGAAGGCGTCGACGCCATCGTCGGCGGCTCCGCCTCCTCGATCGCGCTCGCCATCCAGAAGATCATGGCCGAGAAGAAGAAGCCCTACATGCTGGCCGGCACGGCATCGTCCTCGCTGACCAACGATGCCTGCTCGCCGATGGGTTCGCAGTGGGTGCTCGACACCTACTCGCTGGCCAAGGGCGTCATCAAGTCGATGCTCGCCGCCGGCAATGACAGCTTCTACTTCATCACCGTCGACTACACCTTCGGCAAGACCTGGCAGGCAGACGCCACCAAGTTCATCGAGGACGGCGGCGGCAAGGTCATGGGCTCGGTGCTGCACCCGCTCAACACCAACGACTTCTCGTCCTATCTGCTCCAGGCGCAGGCCAGCGGCGCAAAGGTCATTGTGCTGGCCAATTCCGGCGCCGACTTTGCCAATGCCGTGAAGCAGGCGCAGGAGTTCGGCATCCAGGCTGGCGGCCAGCAGGTCGTGGCGCTCGGCCTGCAGATCAACCAGGTGCACGGCATCGGCCTCGAGGCCGTCAAGGGCATGTCGATGGTGACCCCGGGCTACTGGGACCTGAACGACGAGACCCGCGCCTTCGCCGACAAGTTCAAGAAGCGGTTCCGCGATCGCATCCCCAACGAGACCATGTCGGGCACCTACAGCGCGATCACGCACTACCTGAAGTCGGTCAAGGAAGCTGGCACTGACGACGGCGAGAAGGTCGTCGCCAAGATGCACGAACTGCCGATCAACGACTTCCAGATGAAGGACGTCAAGATCCGCGCCGACGGCCAGGTCATGCGTCCGATGTATGCGGTGACGATCAAGTCGCCGGACGAGGTCAAGCAGCCTTACGACTACTACACCGTCACCGGCACGATCCCGGCGGAAGAAGTCTGGCGGCCGGCTTCCGAGAGCACCTGCCCGCTCCTCAAATAGGCCTCCCAAGCCTGCGGCGGGGAGATACGATCTCCCCGCCGTCTTTTTCAGCATATCGATGGAAAGGACCGGCGGATGTCGTTTCGGATGAGCCGTGTCTCCGACCAGGCGGATTTCCTGGGTGAGAGCCCGGTCTGGGATTCGCAGCGCCGGCATCTCTACTGGGTGGATGGATTCTCGCGGCTGATCCGGTCGCACGATCCGGCCACCGGAACCTTCCGGTCCTGGCAGACGCCTTCCATGGTCGGCTCGATCGCGCTCGGTGCGGGCGGCACGCTGATCGCCGGCCTCGCCGACGGCATGTACAGTCTCGACCTCGCGACCGGCGCGTTCTCGCCGCTGTTCCGCCCGGACCCGGTCGATCCGGCAATCCGCTTCAACGACGGCAAGAACGATCGCCAGGGCCGGTTCCTGTGCGGCACCATGGGGGTCCATGCGGACCCGCTCGGCAAGCTCTATCGCCTCGACGGCTCCGGCCGTGTCGAGGTGTTCGCCACCGGCATCCATATTTCCAATGCGCTCTGCTTCAGCCCCGACGGCGCGACGATGTATTTCGCCGACAGCCTGGAGCGGAAGATCCGCGCCTACGACTATTCGACCGACGACGCCCCGTCGAAGGGCTACCGCATCGCAATCGACACGGAGCCCTATGGTTCGGGCCCCGATGGCGCGACCGTCGACGCCGAGGGCGGCATCTGGGTCTGCCTGATCCAGATCGGCAAGATCGCGCGCTTCTTCCCCGACGGCTCGCTGGACAGGATGATCGACGCCCCCACCGACATGCCGTCCTGCGTGGCCTTCGGCGGGCCGGATCTCGCCACCCTTTTCGTCACGTCCATCAAGGATTCCGGCTCCGGCCGTGCGATCTCGAAGCACCCGGACGGCGGCATTCTCTTCGCGATCGACGGCCTCGGGGTCGGTGGGCTTCCCGAGGCCCGCTTCGGCCAGGGCGCCGTCGCGACAAACATGGAACAGACCTGATGCTCAACCGCTCCCAAAGTCTCTCCGCTCTGCTGGCGCCGAACTCCGTCGCGCTGGTCGGCGCATCGGACGACGTCACCCGCATCGGCGGCCGGCCGCTGCGCTATCTGCGCGAGGCGGGCTTCAAGGGCGCCGTCTATCCGGTCAATCCGAAGCGTGAGACCGTGCAGGGCCTCACCGCCTATGCGTCGGTCGGCGCTTTGCCCGAGGCACCCGACGTCGCGATCCTCGCCGTGCCGGCGGCGGCGACCGTCCAGGCGGTAAGGGAATGCGCCGGGCGCAACGTCAAGGCGGCGATCGTCTTCTCCGCCGGCTTCGCCGAGACGGACGAGGCCGGCCGCGCCCTGCAGAACGAGATGACGGGGATCGCGCGCGAATCCGGCATGCGGCTGCTCGGCCCCAATTGCCTCGGCGTGTTCAACTCCTCGATCGGCTTCTACGGCACCTTCTCTGCCATGCTGGACACCGGCCTCGTCAAGCCCGGCCCGATCGGCATCGTTTCGCAGAGCGGCGCCTACGGCTCGCACCTTATGTATCTCGCGCGCCTGCGCGGGCTCGGCATGAACCATCTCGTCACCACCGGCAACGAGTGCGACATCAACGTCGCGGAGGCGCTGCGCTGGATGGTCGAGCAGCCCGACATCAACGTCGTCATGGCCTATGCCGAAGGCATCAAGGACCGCGACACCTTCATCGAGGCGCTCGAAGTGGCCCGCGAACGGCGCAAGGCGATCGTCTTCATGAAGGTCGGCCGCTCCGAAGTCGGCGCGCATGCGGTCAGCTCCCACACCGCGGCGCTCGCAGGGTCTGACGCCGTGTTCGATTCGGTTTTCCGCCAGTACGGCGTGTGGCGGGCGCAGACCACGGCCGAGCAGATCGACATCGCCGCCGCCTGCTCGCGCGGCGTCTATCCCAAGAGCAATTCGCTCGGCATCTTCACCATGTCCGGCGGCTTTGGCATCCAGATGGCCGACGACGCCGAGACTGCCGGGCTCGACGTCAAGCCGATGCCGGAAAAGGCGCAGGAAGAGCTGAAGGCGATGCTGCCCTATGCGTCTCCGCGCAATCCGGTCGACGCCACGGCGCAGGCCGTCACTGACCTGCCGCTGATGACGAGCTTCATCTCGGCCATGCTCGAAAAGGGCGACTACGGCTTCTTCGCCGGCATCTTCGGCAGCGGCCCCGCGAGCCCCACCTTCTCCGGCAAGCTGCGTCAGGCGCTGGAGACCGCAGCCGCCGCCTCGCGCGACACGATCATGGCGTTGACGATGACCGCGCCCGACGAGATCGTCCGCGCCTACGAGGACAAGGGCTTCATCGTCGCCCAGGACGGTTCGGCGCTGATGAAGACGCTCGGCGCCATGGTTCACTTCCGCAACAGTTTCGAGCGCGCCGCGGGCGGCAAGCGTGAGCTCGCGCCTGGCGAGCACGTCGAGTTCTCAGGCGGAGCCTTGAGTGAGCGTGAGGCGAAGCCCATCCTCGCCCAGGCCGGCGTTACCTTCCCGAAAGAGGCACTCATCAAGGCCGGCGACGATGCCGGCGCGGTCGCCGCCTCGGTCGGCTTTCCGGTCGTGCTGAAAATCTCGTCGCCGGACATCGCACACAAGACCGAGATCGGCGGCGTCATCGTCGGTGTGAAGGACGAGGCCGCCGCGCGCGAGGCCGCCGCGACCATCTTCGCTCGCGCTGCCGAGAAGCGGCCCGATGCCCGTATCGAGGGCATCCTCGTCTCGCCGATGATCTCCGACGGCGTAGAGATCATCGCCGGCGTGGTGAGCGATCCGGCCTTCGGACCGGTGGTCATGTTCGGTCTCGGCGGCGTCTTCGTCGAGGTGCTGAAGGACGTGACCTTCCGCGCCGCGCCCTTCGACGTGGCGGAGGCCCATCGCATGATCCGCGAGATCCGCGGCTTCGCGATGCTCGAAGGCGTGCGCGGTGCTGCCCCCTCCGACGTCGACGCGCTGGCGGAGATGCTGTCGGCGCTGTCGCGCTTCGCCGCCGCCAATGCCGACACGATCGAGAGCATCGATCTCAATCCGGTGCGGGTGATGGAGAAGGGCAAGGGCCTCGTCGCGCTGGACGCGTTGATCGTTCCGGCGTCGGGAAGGTCGTGAGGAGGAGACCATGGACCAGGCGAAGCTTACCGAACTGATCGACCGCGAGGCGATCCGCGACTGTCTTTACCGCTATTGCCGTGGCATCGACCGGGGCGACGAAGCGGCGCTGCGCAGTTCCTATTGGCCAGATGCGACCGACCGGCACGGGGCCTATTCCGGCCCTGTGGAAGGTTTCATCCAGATGGCCCTCGGCGTCTTCAAGACCAATCCGCGCAACATCCATCAGGTCTCCAACATCCTGATCGAGTTTCGCAGCGCCACCGATGCGCGGGTAGAGACCTATTTCAATGCCTTGCAGCGTGGTCCTGGGCAGGACGGCGTGGTGCGCCAGTTTCTGCTCGCTGGCCGGTATTGCGATGCCTTCGAGAAGCGCGGCGAGGAATGGCGGGTCGCGCGGCGGACCGTCGCCTACGACTGGGTCGAGGAGCAGACGCCGCCCGAAGGATCGGATGCGGAGCGCTTCGGCGTCCGCCAGCCCGTCGGCGGGTTCTTCCCGCACGATCCTGTCTACGCACTTCTGAAAGACTGAATTTCTTCAAGAATATGAATGTCGCCTTCAAATGATTGAATTGCTTGAACAGGATAGGCGAGGGCGCACAATGGTTTCCATGCGGAAGGGAAAAGAATTTCCGTCCCCCGCAATGGAGATTCTCAGCAATGGCTACGGTCCAGGGTGCGCATCCGGCTCTTCGCTCTTCGGCGTCGCCCTGCGGACTGGGGCGAGGTGCTGAACGCATGCCGGAGATCGTCGAAATGCCTGCTTCCGACGCTGTAAGCGACGCCGACTTCAAGACGGCGATGCGGCAGGTGACATCGTCGGTCGCGGTGATCACCGCGCGGTCCGGCAAGGCGCGCAACGGCTTGACGGCCACCGCCGTGTGCTCCGTGTCCGCCGAGCCGCCGATGATGCTGGTCTGCATCAACCGCAGCGCCACCGCGGAACGCCTGATCGCCGAGAGCGGCTCCTTCGCCATCAACTTCCTGTCCGAGGAGCAGCACAGGATCGCGCGGCTGTTCTCGACGTCGAAGCTGAGCGCCGAGGAACGGTTCGGCGAAGGCCGTTGGATCTCGATGACGACCGGATCGCCCGTGCTGGAAGGGGCCGTCGCGGCCTTCGACTGCAAGGTCGCGGAGAGGGTGCTCTCGGGGACACATCACATCTATTTCGGACGGGTGGTCGGCGTGACGTCGCTTGACCAGGAGGCCCTGCTTTACCGCGACGGGTCGTTCCGCCGCCTGGCTGCGGTCGGCTGACGCCGCCGCGCATATTTTCGCTGACTTCGGGAGGAAATGCTGATGGACGGATCAGGGCGCATTGTCGTCATCACGGGCGCCGCCGGCGGGATCGGTCGCGAGGCCGTTGCCGCGTTCCTGCGCGACGGCGACACGATCGTGGCGGTCGACCAGGCCGGTTCCGGCGTCCTCGAACTCGCGGCCTCTCTCGGTCCGCAGCATTCGGGCGAGGAATGCGACATCGGCAGCGAAGCCGAGATCGTGGCGATGTTCGACCGCATCTCGGCACGCTACGGCCGTGTCGACGTTCTCATCAACAATGCCGCGCTCGGCCCGACGATGACGCCGACGGTCGACACCGGCATCGACCTGTTCCGCCGCACGCTGTCGGTCAACCTGATCGGGCCGTTCATCATGGCCCGCGAGGCCGCGAAGCGCATGTCGAACGGTGGCGCGATCGTGAACACCGCCTCGCTCGCCGGCGTATTGGGCAATCCCCGCCGCAACGCCTACTCGGCGTCGAAGGCCGGATTGATCTCCTTCACCAAGTCGCTCGCCTGCGAGTGGGCCTCAAAGGGCATTCGGGTCTGCGCCGTTGCGCCCGGCTACGTCCGCACGCCGATGGTCGCCGAGCTGGAGCGGACCGGAAAGGCCGATCTCGCCGCCGTGCGCCGCCGCGTGCCGATGGGCCGCATGGGCAGGCCCGACGAGATGGCCGCCGCGCTGCATTTCCTGGCGTCGAGCCGCGCCCGCTATATCACCGGCTCGGTTCTCGCGGTCGACGGCGGCTGGATGTCGTTCAACCAGCCTGGCGACGCGCATCCGCCGGTCGACGGCACGCCGGACCTCGAACTCAACTGTCCCGCCGCGTCGAAGGCCGCTCGCGTCGTGCTGGTGACGGGCGGGGCCAGGGGCATCGGCGAGGCGGTCGCGCGCAAGTTCGCCGCCAATGGCGACACGGTCATCGTCGCCGACCGGGACGGCGAGGAGGCGGCGTCCGTCGCGAAGTCGCTCGGCCCGGCGCATGTCGCGCTGACCGTCGACGTGTCGTCGGACGCGGATGTCGTCGCGCTCTTCGAGGCGATCCGGCAGCGCTTCGGCGGGCTCGACGTGCTCGTCAACAACGCCGCCATCTCCGACACCTTCCGTCCGGCGCTCGAGCAGACCACGGCCGATCTCGAAAGGGTGCTCGACATCAACCTCACCGGCGCTTTCCTCTGCGCGCGCGAGGCGGTCAGGTCGATGCGCGCGGGCGGCATGATCGTCAACACCGGCTCGATCAACACCTTCCTGCCCTTCGTGCCGCGCCACGCCTATGGCGCCTCGAAGGCCGGCATCGACATCCTGACCCGCTGCATGGCGGCGGAGCTAGGGCCGTCCGGCATTCGCATCGCCACCGTGGCGCCCGGCTATATCCGCACGCCCGGCGTCGCCGCGCTCGAGCAGTCGGGCCGCGTCGACACCGCGTCGATCCGCCGCCGCATCCCGATGGGCGACCTCGGGCGACCGGACGACATCGCCGACGCGGTGCTCTTCCTGGCCTCGGAGGAGGCTTCGTACATCAACGGCTCGATCCTCTACGTGGACGGCGGCTGGACCTCGTTCGGCAATGCCGGCTTCGCCAGCGATTTTTCGGACGAAACGGTATCGGAGGCCGCGGAATGATCGTCGATTACGCACCGTCCAAAGGGCTTTCGCTGCTCGAAGCCGAGGATTTCAAGGGCTTCAAGCTGCGTATCGCCGGATCCGAGACGCGGCCGGCGATCGACGGCGTCACCTTCGTCGATGACGGCAACGTGCTGATCGGCGTCGATAGGGTGCCGTCGCTGCCCGGCGCGCCGGCGACGGCCGAATGGCGGGCCGGATACCAGGCGATGGTCGACTACGCCGCGAAGAAAGGCTGGATCGACGCCGCCACCAATTCAATCCGCGCGCATGTCGAGCGCGTGCCCTGAATCGCCCCAAGCAAAGCATCTGAGGACATTTCAATGGAATTCGGAACATTCATCCTGGCCGCCCAGCGCGGCTATCACCAGTCGTCCGACCAGGTCATCCGCAACTCGATCGAGCAGGCGCAGGCCGCCGAGCGCGCCGGCTGGGACGTCGCCTGGTTCGCCGAACACCACTTCAACAACTACAGCCTCGTGCCGTCGCCGCTGATGATGGTGTCAGCGCTGTCGGGCGTGACCAAGACCATCCGCCTCGGCACCGCTGTCTGCGTGCTGCCGCTCTACCAGCCGCAGCGGCTCCTGTCGGAGATCGGCTTCGCTGACATCGTCTCCAACGGCCGCCTCGAGCTCGGCGTCGGTTCCGGCTACCAGCAGTTCGAGTTCTCGCGCTTCGGCGTCAATGTCGACGAGGCCCCGGCGGTCTTCTCCGAATATCTCGACATCATCATGAAGGGCCTCAATCAGAAGATCTTCGAGCACCAGGGCACGCATATCAGCATCCCGCCGACGGCGATCTCGGTGCGCACGGTGCAGAAGCCGACGCCGCCGATCTGGCTCGCCGCCGGTTCCGCCCGCTCGATGGGCCGCGCCTATCGCGAGGGTCACAATCTCTTCGTCACCGCCTTCCACGGCGGCCTCGACCAGGTGCAGAACCTGCGCGAGATGATCGAGAAGGCGGCCGAGACGGAAGGCAAGAAGGCGGGTGACGCAAAGATCTCGCTGTTGCGCTGCTGCTACGCCAGCGACGACCAGGCCGAGATCGATTCCTATCTCGACAATGCGCGCTTCCAGCGCCGCCTGTCGGAAGCCCTGCACCAGCGCCGCCAGCAGAGCGAGGATGGCTACATGCTGCAGGAGACGCCGACCCAGCAGGACCTTTCCTTCGAGACCATGCAGAAGAACCTGCCCGTCGGCAGCGTCAACCGCGTCATCGACCGGCTGCTGGAGGAGATCGAGATCCTCAAGTGCGACCAGATCGCCGTCCAGACGCAGCTCGGCGACTTCGACCAGAAGACCATGGTGAAGCAGATCGAGCTCTGGGGCGAGAAGATCATCCCGGCCGTGAACAAGGCGCTCGGCGGCTCCGCCACACTCAAGGTCGCGAACGGCTGATCCGTATCGGATAATGAGTGCGGGGCGTCGGGCATCAGCCCCGGCGCCCCTCTTCTTTTGGGAACGTGGTTCGTGACGATCATTTCTCCGGAGCCAGCCCGCGAATCATCCTGGTGATTCTCTGCGCCCACCCGACTCGGACGCATCCAGACCGGCGAACGGAAGCCGGATGATGAGCGACCGTTCCGCTCGCCTTGCCCGCGGGAAGGCGCGTTGCACCCTCGCAGGGCGTCACTGGTGCCGGTTGCCGGCCAGCCCGTCACATTGGGGTGGAATGGCGCAATTCTGCCGTTTTCCGGGCCGTTCGGCGATATCCTTCTGCTTCGTTAAGCGCCCTGGTTAAGGGTTCCTTTCGCTCCCTCGGCAAATCGTGTCATTTGTGCAACAGCAATTGGGCATAGCGGTGTGTGCAAGGCGGCAGGGGCAAGTTGACGGTTGAACTGGCGGGGCCGTTCGGTAATTGTCGGTCGGGAAGAGAAGCGACTTCGGAAGCGACTTTTCGCCTTTAGGGGATGGGGCAGGGAACGCTGTCCTTCAGCAAAAAATACCCAGACCCGTTTATTAACTTTGACTGGAGGTCAGAAAATGAACATCAAGAGCCTTCTCATCGGCTCCGCTGCGGCTCTCGTCGCAGTGACCGGCGCCCGCGCCGCCGACGCCGTCATGGCGCCGGAGCCCGAGCCGGTCGAATACGTCCGCGTCTGCGACGCGTACGGCAACGGCTTCTTCTACATCCCCGGCACCGAGACCTGCCTGCAGATCTCCGGCTATGTCTGGTACCAGGTTGGCACCAACAACTACGACCCGAACGATTTTCAGACGCTTCCGGGGATCGGTGGTACGGCCGGCGAGGGCTGGTACAAGTCGGTTCGTGCTCGTCTGAACGTCGACGCGCGCTCCGAGACCGAGTGGGGCACGCTGCGTTCCTATATCCGTCTGCAGGCTGATTGGAATGGTTCTGGCTCGTATGCCGGTCTCGGCGGTGGCGACGGCCCGGTCGGTATCGATCAGGCTTACATTCAGCTTGGCGGATTCATGGCCGGTTATTCTGAGTCGTTCTACGCCGACTCCAAGAATGGTGGCCCGTCGAACTACGGTTCGCACTCTTGGTCGGGCATGTACTATAACTATCATGAGGTCGCCCTCATTGGTTACCGCTTCGAATCAAACGGCTTCTTCGGCGCCATCTCGCTTGAAGACGACGCTATGTCGGGCGAAGGCTATATGCCCGACGTCGTTGTGAAGCTCGGCTACGGTGGTGGTTGGGGTGCTGTCTGGGCGAAGGTTGCCTACGACGAATCGTTTGACGGCACGTCTTACAGCGTGAATCCGAACCTCGGTGTGGCTGGCATCAGCGACGGTGGCTTTGCGGCTACGCTCGGTGCTCAGTTCAACATCCCGAACATGCCGGGCTCCAACCTGCGCGTGATCGGTTACTATGCCGACGGTGCGCATCGGTTTAACGTTGGCTCGCCGTCGATCTTCGGCCCGGCTGGCACTTCGCTCTATGGTGGTTCCGAGTGGTCGGTCCTGGTGTCGTATAACCACCAGTTCTCCGAGACCTTGGGCGCCTCGGTCGCGTTCCAGTACTTCAACGACCTCTACTATGCCGGCACGGATCTCTCGCGCGGCACCGATGCTTGGGCTGCGGAACTGTCCGTGGTCTGGTTCCCGGTCAGCCAGTTCGAAGTTCGCGGCGAGCTGCGCTACGACGACATTGCGGACAACCCGCAGTTCCCGCATGCGGATCCGGACGGCACCGTCTCCGGCTTCCTGCGCTTCACGCGTTACTTCTAATCGGCTCACGAGCTGATTTGACGAGACCCGGCGGGCAACCGCCGGGTCTTCGCATTTGATAAGTGCCGTCGTCGCAGCCAAGTCCACAAAGGACTTGCTAGCCGTGCCGAAGGACGCATTCCCTTTGGTCACAGGGTGGTCCACAGAAGGGAAGGCGTGTTGACGGACTCAGCGTATTCTATCCATGAGCAGGGCTGGACGACCCGTGAGGATCTCGGCGCGGCTGGACTCTTCTCCGATGGGGGCCACGCCCACAGCGTCGCCGAACTCTACGAACGTCATCATCACGTCCTGTGGGAGGAGAGCTTCCACAAATACTGCGTGGCCGGCTTCCTTCGGGAGTTGGATACAATTCTGCGGTCGGAGCGGTTCAGAGACTTCCCCCAAGAGAGGCTGGACTTTCTGATCGGAGAGCTGCGCCGGAGGGGAAACAGCAACGGCACCATCAACAGGAAGCTGTCCGCCCTTAGCAAGCTGCTCAAGAAGGCCCGCCAGATGGGAGAGGTCCACAGCCTCCCGGAGATTCGGCGCCTCAAGGAGAGGGCAGGGCGCATCCGATTCCTCGACTACGACGAGGAGGCCCGACTCTTCTCGTCCATCAGGGTACGCTCCGAGACCTATGCTAACCTCTCACTATTCTTGGTGGACACCGGCGCGCGACTTGGCGAGGCGATAGGTGCTCGGTGGAACGACATCGAGGAAGGCCGTGTCACTTTCTGGCTCACGAAGTCGGGTCGGAGCAGGACGGTCCCATTGACGCACCGAGCCCAGCGGGCGCTGCAAGCGCAACGAGGCCGAGCGATCGGCCCTTTCATTGACGTGAAACAGTATCAGTTCCGCATCGCATGGCACCAGGCGAAAGCCGAGGTAGGGCTCGGTCGCGACGCCGACGTTGTGCCCCACGTACTTCGGCATACCTGCGCTTCGCGGCTCGTTCGCGGCGGAGTGGACATCCGGCGCGTGCAGACGTGGCTAGGGCATCAAACGCTGCAGATGACGATGCGCTATGCGCACCTTGCAACACATGACCTCGATGCATGCTTGTCGGTGCTGGAGGAGCGGTAAGCTCTCGCCGCGTGACAGATTGAGCTTGCTTCATACTGTTTACCAAGCATTCGTAGGCTCCCTCCTCGGAGCGACGAAGGCGAGCAGACGATGGTCGACAGAACCTGTCAGCAATGTGGGCGATCGTTCGAGGTGAAGCGCCGCTCCGCGCGGTTCTGCTCGGAGCGTTGCCGCAAGGCGGCGCAAAGGGCAGGAGTTATCGGGACATCGCTGTTCGGGACGGGTCCCAGTGCCGTTCCGGATATGCCTGTCCCGATAAAGGTCCGTAACCCACGGGAAACGCTGGACAAGTTGTTGGCGAAACAGGGCCTTTTGGGCGACCGACCTCTTCGGCTCTCGACTGGCGGCAGGTTGACGCCGTAACCTGGGAGCTGCGCCACGGCCGCAAGGTCGTCGCGCATATCATTGATCGAGGCCACTTCGCGGACCAGACCTCCTGGACGGCCGTCTGCGGTGCTACCACCATCGGCCCCTCGCTGATCGAGGACAGCGGATTGTCGAACGGTCGCGCAGGGGTGGCCGACGCGAAGCGCGTGGCGGAGGCGATGGCGACCGGGGATGTGAGGGAATTGGTCCTGTTCGCCCAGCAGCTGGAGGACTGCACCGACGACATGCGGCTGAATCTGTCGGGCCTGTTGGAACTGGTCAGGGGTGCGCGCCGTGCTGCTTAACTGCGGTACCGCAACGGTAGGGTTGCCAGCGTATCATCGGACCCATGGACGCTCTCTCGAACTCTGCCGCTGCTGTCGACGCTCTGCTGGAGCAAGCAAGGCTACACGCCGCCAGGGGCGAGGAGTTTGAACGCCTGGCCAGGCAGAGCTACCTGGCCGCCCGTGACGCCATCATCGAGGCGAAGAAGATAGCCCTCCCGTCCAGGCTCTCGAACCGAACAGTCGCCGAGCGGATAGGCCGCAGCCCGAACTGGGTCGACAAGCTCATGGCCGATGGCTGGGGCGCCAACGGGTGATGAGTCGGGTGTGCGCCGGCAGGTAGTGAGGTCTGTATGGCTGCGCGGGCGCAACACACGTCGGTAACCATCGGTCCTAAGTGATTGCGATTCCAGTGGATTCGGGCCACCGAATAAGCGTTGTGGGGTCACGGCGAACAGCGCCGGAGGAGCCCAACGATGAACATCACCCTGATCGCCCGCACCACCTACAAGCGCACCAGCAAGGTCACCCTGCAGACCATCACCTACACGGCCGACGAATACGGCCAGGTCTTCAACGCCACCCAGCGCGCCGCCCTGGACGCGGGAAAGCCGGTCACCATCGAAGACTCCAGCCACATCAAGGACGAGGTCGTCAACGCCTCGGCCCTCGCCATCGCCGCGCTCGCCTAACCTCACCGCAACACGGAGACACCCCGATGACCAACACCTCGAACCTCTACCGCAAGGTCCGCGCCCTCGTCGCCAAGACTGTCACGAACGGCTGCGAGCCCGCCGAGGCAATCAGCGCCGCGAACCTCGCCTCCAAGCTCATCGCCGAACACCAGCTCGACGCCGCCAAGATCGACTGGCCTGCCGCGCCAGAAGGGTATCGGTGGGAAGGAACGCCGGGCGTGGGAGGCGAGCTGGTCGCAGAAGCGCCGGTCCCCGAAAAGCCGAAGCGGACGAGGACGCCCAAGGCCGAGCCGAAGCCGAAGCGCCCTACTCGGAAGGAGCGGGTCGCCGAGATGCTCCGCTCGCAGGATGGCACGACCATCGAGGCGATAATGTCGGAGTTCGGGGTGCTCGCGCACTCGGCCCGCGCGATGGTGAGTGTCTACGGACGCGAGATCGGTGGGGTCACTTACGACCGGGAGAACAAGGTCTACCGAGCGCGCGCCTGACAGCCCTCGAAGCCGAATGACGATGAGGCCGATAAGGCCTCATCTTCTTTCCGCTTCACCATCGGGCTCGCGGCAAGCTTCAATGCGCCGACCTCCACGGAGTCTCCGATGCTCGACCGTCTCATCGCCCAAGCCGCCGATCCGCTGCAGACCAGCCCCGAGCGCGCAGCCGCGTTGTCCTGCGCTGCTCGCCTCCACGGCCGTCGAGACCCTTCGTGGCCCGACCCTCCACCTGGCTGGACGTGGCTGGACGGGAAACTGGGGCGGTCCACATCATTGAGCTTCCCGCCACCCCGCTGGCGCAAGTCCGACCCGTGGACGGGGGAAGAGGTGCGAGCGCTGACTCCACCATCATCGGTCCCAACGGTAGCAGCGCCCGAGGAGCCGCCAAGGCAGATGAATGGTCTCCGTAGACCGCCCTCCAGGGACTCCGGCGCGGGAATCGTCATCGAGTTGGTGTTGCGGCCTGAAGGCGCGTCGCTATTCGAACTGGTCACCGCGTCGGGTCTCTCGGCCAATAGCGTTCGCGGGACTATCAGCATCTACGCCCGCGACATGGTTCGGTTTGATCGCGGATCCGGCCGATACGTGCGCGTGCAGGCCGAAGCGGCGTAATTCGACCGCCACGTTCGGCTCGTCATCGGCCTTCGGCGATCCCGCTGGCCTGCGACGCCAAGTCGATAGCGATAGCGGCCGTTGGCCGCCTGTGAGGCTTTGTGGGCTTTTAACCGGTTCGGCCTCCCGCCAACGTGTACAATTCGAACTATCGCGTTAGCCTGATGACAGCGCGGACCTGCTAGCCTCCCCGACCTCAAGGTGGAGGACCGGGATGATGCCACAAGCCGTCGAGAACGATAGCGCAGCCCAGGCGGAGGCGCTCCTGACCCGTGCGAAGCGTTACCTGGCCAAGGGTGATCAGGGCTACCGGGATGCCCGCTCCGCCATCCTCGAAGCTCTCAAGCGCGACCCGTCCTTGACCAATCGCAAAGTCGCCAAGACGCTCGGCCGAAGTCATCGCTGGGTCAACGCACTGGTGAAGTGGAGTGGAACGCTCGGTTCCACTCCCTTCGAGCGCGAGGTCGATATGACCGACACCAGCGAGCCCGACGATAGTCCCGATGAGCCGTTCCGTCTGAAGAACGGCGACGTCATCAAGATGGGAGACCACGTCGCATGCATCGGTGACTCGACGGATGACGGGTCGAAGCTAAGTGCCTTCTCGGCTGCGGGCTTGCCCTTCCTTAAAGAGTTCATCGACGCTTACGCGATTGAGGAGGACAGGGACTTCGTGGTCGTTTCTGACCCTCCTTATGGGGTCAACAAGGACGGCATCCTCAACGACCACAATGCAGACTGGCAGGAAGTCTATCGGCTCTTCAAGCCACGCGGGGGATTCGCCTTCGCGGCCTACCACCCGCCCGCCTTCGCGGCGGCCCAGAAGGGCATCGAAGATGCCGGATGGACCGTGCTGCACTATCTGGCAATGCATAATCTAGGCGGCCAGCCGTGGCGGCAGCGGGCACAGAATTCCATCGATACCATCTTCTACTTCGCCCGCGAAGGCGAGGAGCCCTGGCCAGCCGAAAGGATCTCGCCGTCGCTGCTGAGGCCCGACGCGAGCAAGGCTGCAAAGGCCGAGCGCAAGGAGATCGCCGCCGGGCACAAGACGTCGAAGCCGGTGAAGGTGCTGATCGAACTCATCAGGCTTATCAGCGAAGAGGGCCACTCGGTCCTGGACCCCTTCATGGGGACCGGCTCTACGCTGATTGCCTGCCATCGGACGGGCCGCAAGTTCGTCGGAATCGATGCGGTTCCCGAGAACGTTGAGAAGGCCGTTCGCACATGGCAGCGCGAAGCCCGTAAAACCGATCCCACTGCGAAGGCCATCGTGGATCGCGATTTCATCGGCGGGGAAATCCCCTATGATGACCTGCTGCCAGACCATCCCAGCGACATCTACCTCGGCGAGGATGGTGAATTGCACTACCGCTCCGAGGCGGCCGAGTAGTCCTCCCACTTGATACCCCGCCCGGCATAAGCCTTTGTCGGTCTCATGGACGACGAGACCGACCCGCACCCCGACGACGCCGAGACCGAGCGCCTGCTCGCCCTTATGGTGGCAGAGCTTCGTGCGCCGGAAGGCGAGAAGGACATGGATCGTTACCTCGACCTGCAAGAGCAACTCCGCGCGCTCTACCAGCCAGTCACAGGGATCGACTATGACCCGCCATCCACAGCCATCGGGGCTGACCCGCTCGTCACCCCCGGCGACCTTCTCGCTCCCCGTTCTCCCTGGATGCGGCAGAAGGTGTTCAACTTCTCCGGACCCAACGTCCCAGAGGGCTTTAGGCCGATTACGCCGGAGGGCTTCAAGCGGACCATCTATACGATGGTGCCCGACGCCGAGGCCGTCTGCGTCGATGCCCTGAAGGTGACGGACAGATCGTCCGACTCCAAGCTTCTCGCCGGCCGGCTGATCGCCCATCATGTTCTGCATGATCTGCAGCCGCCCGCCGAGGTGAAGCAGGCGCTGGCCACCGCACTGGGCCTGACGGGAAAGCGGGTGAACACCCCCGCTCGCCTTGCGGCCGAGGCGGCCTACGAGTCCATGTCGTTCCACGACATCATCGTCGCCCTCGGGCTCGCCAACGCCGATGGGGCGCTGCGCCAGCAGGTCATCGAGAAGCTTCGGCCCGGCCAGCGGTTCGGAGTGCGCGGGGATACACGGGCCGACTACCTGAGGGCCGTAGACGCCGAGACCGATGAGCGGATCAGGCGTGGCGACTGGAGCAAGCAGGCCATGTCACAACTCGCCATCGCGGCCCACCTGGGCTGGAAGAAGCGCGGCAAGTTCCACATCGGCATCATCCGCCACTGGACCGCATCGGAGCAATGGAAGAACGACTGCGCCAGTGTTGCGTTCTGGAAGGCAAAGCCGTTGCGCGCCGCCATCGACCTGGACGCCCAAGCAGTCGTCAACGATGTGGACCGCCTGACCGACGCAGCGCTGGCCGCCCTCGTCGGCGTCGAGCCGAAGATCGTCCGATGGTGGCGTAACCGTATTGACTGGCCGCAGAGGGTGCGGACGAGGTCCGAGATAATGCTCGCCGCCGCCGAGGCCGCGCGCTCGCACGACGAAGAGATTTACGCGCGCCAGGCCGCACAGGCGTTATCTCGTGAGTCCAACTAACCAGTCCAAGTCGCTGCGCCGGGAACGGTATGGCACCGTGTCTTCACGTCCACGGAGACCCGCAACGTGCCCGACCAAGCCCACCTCCTCCGCCTCCCCGTCGTCCTCGCCAGGACCGGCCTCTCGCGCAGCCAGCTCTACCGGCTCGTCGCGGCGGGCAGGTTCCCGCGCCCGGTCGGCCTGGGAGGCACGGCGGCGAAGGCCTGGTCGAGCGCGGCGGTCTCCGAATGGATTCGTGACCAACTCCAGAGCGCCGAGAGCGCCCGACTATAAGGATACTACCATGAACATGAATCTCGAAGACGACGGGTCACTCGGCCCCGACTACGATGACGTGATGCGCCTGCTTCACGAGCGGGTCGAGTCGTCCCCGGAGACCGAAGAGCTCCGCGAGCGCCTGGCACTGGTGGAGGAAGCGCCTCGCGTCCTCGGCGATGCCCGGCTCGGCGCGCAGACTGCGGCGGCCTCGGCGCGTGAGGACGTCGAGCGCTCCACCGTCCACGAGGCCAACATTCGACGCGCCCTCACGGACAACCGTCTGACCACGGAGCAGCGGGAAGCCCTCCAGGCCCAGCTGTCCGACGCACGAGCGCGCAAGGAGCGCGACCAGAAGCGTGCTGCAGCAGCGGACGCGGCCGACACGAAGGCCTTGTCCGCTGTCGGCGATGCGCGCGTCGTGCGCAAGGCCGTCTTCACCGACCTGCGGCGAAGGCTCACGGCGAATCCCGGCGATGGACTCGGGCAGCTGCAGTTCGTTCTTGACCCGGTCGCCTCGGGGGCTGCGGGTCTTCTCACCCATATCACGACGAGGCCCGTCCCGCGCGGAAAGCGGATGCTTGAACGGGTCCGCTTCGCCGAGCCCAAGAAGGAGTTCGCTGACCCCGACCAGGTCGAGCAAGATTGCCGAGTCGAGCTGAACCGACTCCGGTCGGAGCGCGAAGGCGTCGCGGCCGAACACGCGCCGGTCGAGGAGTTGAAGGCCAAGGCCCTCTTGCGGGCCAGAACGCTCGGCCGCACCTCGGGTATCCGAGTCGTGGTCGGAAAGGACGGCAACGTCACCCTGGCCTTCCCGCAACGCCCACTTGGCCTCACCGCGCCTTCCGGCGCGAAACTCGGGACCACCGATGCTGAGGGACTGATCTGCGCCTTGCTGCCCGACCTTGTCGAGGCGGCGATTGATCGCTCGCTCGCCGAGCAGTTCGATGTCGATGGGGGCATGACGGCGGGCGAAAAGCGAACCCGCCTGCAAGAAATCGACGCTCAGCTCCTCGCCGTCGAGCGTATCGAGGCTGCGGCTGGATGGCAGAAGGCCCACGACACCGGCGAGCCTGTCCGCTTCCGGCCCGATCTCAACCCGCGAGCGATTCTCGGCCTCGCGTAACGGTAGTCTCCGGGCGGGTTGGTCTTGGCCCGCACGGAGAGGTCGCGGAGGTTCTCCTGCCTCGTGGCGACCAGGGCCGGGCGGCTTTCTGGTTGCCCGTCCGGCCCTTCAATACGCGACGCTTCGGCGGCGCGAAGCTGCCCCGCCGATTGTTCACTCCTCCGATCGGCGGGGCGGCACCAACTCGATCAACCCGACGCGCCCGATGCGGCGCGCAACCAAGGAAATGCACATGTCCAACGTAACCTTCATCCTCGCCTACGCGATGTCTGACGGCGTCGCGGTCGCGCACTCCGAATCCGCGTGGGATGCCCTTCTGCGCGGCGAGCTTGATGCTGCCCTCGGGGCAGCGCCTCGATACCTCGACCCGACGACCGGAAAGGAACTCAGCCAGCGTCAAGTCGCCCGTATCTGGGCGACCGCCTCGGCACCGCGACGGCCCGCGCTGGCGGAACAGTTCGAGTCGATGGCTGATCGGATCTACGGCGGCGACGGGCCGTGGGCGCGGAGGCGGCCATGACCGGCAACGTCATCCCAGCCCAGCCCGGCACCCATGCGGTGTTCCACCTGCCTGGCGGTCAGGCAGTCCTGCGGACGGTCCTCGCCTGGGAGCTTCGAACCGGCTTCGAACCGTCCGCAACGCCTATCACCCTCGTAGGCAAGGACTCGCTGCCGGGCTCGGGGGAGCTCGGTCTCGCAGCCCCAAGGGCTGTCGTGTTCGAGGAGGGCCGCGTCGAGTCACTGGACGGGAGCCGGGCGTGGGCATCGGTCGAAGAATATTGCCGGGCGAAGGGTTTGACCCTCGTCAGGCAGTGAGTTGACTACCTGCGAGTGGTTAAGGGAAAATGCTCGCATAGATTGTATTGCCGCAAAGGCTGCGGTGGATGAATCGGAGCGGTTCGGCGCTCCTCCTGGGTCGGGTCGCCGAACGCCCGACAACAGCGGACGTGGAGTCTGCGTGGTCCTCTTCCGCAGCCTCCACGTCCGCACCCATCGAAGAGGATACGGCTATGCCTACGCTCACGATACCCGAGATTGCTCGCGTGCTCCGGCGGTTCGACCAAGCAGGCTACGAGTTGTTCCCCCTCGCCAAGGGCGCGAAGACGCCGCGCGATACGGGCTGGCAGACGAACGAGTATACCCTCCTCGGCGATGTGGCTCCCTGGGTGCAGCGCGGTGGCAACGTAGGTGTGAGGCTGCGCGATAACGACCTGGTTCTCGATCTGGACCCCCGCAACTTCCGCCCCGGCGACGACCCGTTCGACCGCCTCTGCGCCGACGTAGGCGAGAACCTGAGCGTCCACCCGACCGTCCTCACCGGCCGTGGTGACGGCGGGCGACACATCTATCTGTCCAAGCCCTCGGAGACCAGGACGGTTAGCAAGCTGGACGACTACCAGGGTATCGATTTCCGGTCGCGCGGATCCTTCGTTGTCGCGCCGGGGAGCTCTCACCCCGAGACCGGCAGGCCATACCTGCTGGACGACCTGACGCTGGCGATCTCGGATGTGCGCGCCGCACCCGATGCGCTGATGGCGCTGCTCGCCAGACCGGACACCCCCTTCCATGTCGATGCGGCGGGCAAGCTGTCCAACGAGCAGTTGGCCGAGTTCCTCGCCGTGCTCGACCCGCATGACTATGGCCCCGGCCAGCACGACCGGTGGTTCGCCCTCATGGCCGCATCGCACGACGCGACGGCCGGACACGGGTTGCCAGAGTGGCTGGCCTGGTGCGCCCGCGACGAGCGTTACGGGCACGTAGACGACGAGCTGACCGCTCGGCGCTGGGAAAGCCTGCAGGCGGGCAAGCGGGGCGGTGCGAACTTCCGCACCCTTTTCGCCGCCGTGGTCGAGGCGGGCCGACCGGATCTGGTCGCCGCGTTCGATGATGATGACCTGGTCGACCGATACGACTTCGAGGCTGAGCGCGACGCGATGCTCGCGATCCTGGACGAGGAGTCGAGCAATGCTTGAGGGCGACACCGAGACCGAAACCGAGGCCGGGGAAGCCTATGCGCCCCTATTCGCGATCAACGCGAAGCAGCGTGCACGGCTGTTCACCGAAGCGAACCTGAAGCTGATCACGCGGCTGCGGGTCAGCGATCTGGCCGGCTACATGCGTCTGATCGGCCGCCTCGAAGCCAATGGCGTGAAGAGGCTCCGCGACCTCGAAATCGAGATCGACCGGCGTGTGAAGAAGCTGGAGAAGGAAGCTCGTAGCCGCATGGCCGGAGAGGTCGAACAGGCTACCCCCCTGACGATCGCCAGGCGCTTCCGCGAAGAGGTCCACCCGACGTTGCTTTGGTATCAGGCGGATTGGCTGCTGCATCGCGGCTCGCATTATGACGTGGTCGAACCCGATGCGGTGAGGCGCGACGTCTATGCGTTCCTCGAAGACATCGGCGCGATGCCGAACTCGAGAACGGTCGGTGAAACCATCGATGCCCTCAAGGGCATTTCGCTGGTCGAGCGCGGCACCTATGCCCCGCCCTGCTGGTTGAACGGAGATGAGCGGGCAAGGGACTATCCGGCCTCGGAGATCCTGGCCTGTCGCAACGGGCTGCTCCACCTGCCAACGGGGACGCTGCTCGATCCGTCATCGGCGTTCTTCACGCGCTCCGGCTTGCCATATGACTACGATCCTGACGCGCCGCTACCAGCGGTCTGGCTGCAGTTCCTGGCCGATGTCTGGGGCGACGATCCCGACCAGATCGCTCTCCTGCAGGAAATCATGGGGCTTCTGCTGACGCCCGACACCTCCAAGCAGAAGTTCTTCCTTCTGCTTGGCCCGACCCGCTCCGGCAAGGGCACCATCGTCCGCACCATCTCCCGGCTGCTCGGGCCGACCAGTGTCTGCAGCCCGTCGCTCGTCAAGCTCGGCGACCGGTTCGGGCTGGAAGCCACGCTGGGCAAGACGCTCGCCACGGTGTCCGACATGCGCCTCGGCAAGCAGTCCGACCGACAGGAGATCGTGGGCAACATTCTGCGGATCGTCGGCGAGGACGATGTGGACGTCGAGCGCAAGCACGTCGGTGGGGCGATCACCACCAAGCTCAACATCCGCATCCTGATCGCGACCAATCTGCTGCCGCCGCTTCCCGACGTCAGCGGCGCGGTGGCGGCCCGCCTGGTGGCCTTGAAGATGACCAAGTCCTTCCTGGGCGTCGAGGACGAGACCCTCAGCCGCAAGCTCGAAGCCGAGCTGCCTGGCATCCTCAACTGGGCCATCGAGGGCTGGCGGCGCTTGCAGGCGCAGGGACGCTTCACCTCTACGGCCGCGAGCCGGGAGATCTCCGGGCGGATGGCCGAGCTAGCGTCGCCCCTCACGACCTTCGTGGCGGAGTGCTGCGAGTTGGACCCTGAGGCGAAGACCGCGAAGGATGCCGTCTGGCAGCGTTATATCGCCTTTACAATGGATCGCAGCCTGGCCTTCGCGTACTCGGACCCCACCATGTTCGCCCGCGACCTGGAGGTGGCGGCGCAGTATCGCGTCACGCAGGCACGCTCGAAGATCGACGGCAAGCAGGTGCGGTGCTGGATCGGTCTTCGGCTGAAGGAGCTGGAGACTGAGGGCGATGAGGCTGGTGGTCAGGCCCAACCATAGGACCGGTTGGGACGGCACGGGACTGAGTTGCCAGTGTTGCACCCCTATTTGGGTCTCTAAGGAGAATACACAACACGTGTGTGAAATATCCTTGTAGGACGGAAAAGCCCTGGCAACACTGGCAACCCCCCATCGATCATGGGAGGTGGCAGAGATGCTTCGATCTCGCGTGCGGAGTTCGATCTTGATGATGGCTGGGTCCTCCCGGCCGATGGAGATCCAATGCGGGGCGGCAGGCGCGATGAAGCTCCAGCTGCGGAGAATAAGTTCCCAATCCTTCCTGACATCGGGCGGCGGTCAGGCGTAGTGTCTCATAATAGCCACTAGTAGCCTCCCCGGCGAAACGGCCGCAGCCTCGGAATCGCAATCGGATAATCGGCGATCGAGGTTGGAATATGTACGGCCGCCCAGATCACGATCCCACCTGGCCCCCAAGGCCCGAAGCTCGCCGCCACGCAGCCCCAACGGCGGCCGTATCGCTATAAGGGCGGGGTAGGAGGCGAGCCGGAAAGCGATGCGGGTCTGTGGGCCGACCACGGCCGAAGCGACGAAGCGCCGGGTTGCCCCGACGCCTCTCGCGCTTCTCTAGTTGCTAAGCCACGCCTCTACGTCAGCGAGGCTATCGAAACCGGGCCATACCGCGAAGCCGGTGTCCGTATCGATCAGCCGGTAGGGAGGGACGTGGTCGGGATCGGTGGCGCGGGCGATGAGGCTCGAGAATAGGGATTCGGGCGTACGCAGACTGCTGAGCTGGAGGCACAAGAGTTCCTTACGGGGAGCCCAAGGCATGCTTGACGTTGGCGAAACTCGTAGTCGAGCTGGGCTAACTGGGCTGATAGTGCCCAAGTTCTAGCGAGACCTCGCGCCATTAAGGCTGGAGGTCAGAAAATGAACATCAAGAGCCTTCTCATCGGCTCCGCTGCGGCTCTCGTCGCAGTGACCGGCGCCCGCGCCGCCGACGCCGTCATGGCGCCGGAGCCCGAGCCGGTCGAATATGTCCGCGTCTGCGACGCGTACGGCAACGGCTTCTTCTACATCCCCGGCACCGAGACCTGCCTGCAGATTTCGGGTTATGTCTGGTACCAGATGGGCGCTGGCAGCTATGAGGCTGGCGACACCCCTTCTTATCACTACGGCACTGGTCTTCAGGACGGCTGGCGCAAGTCGGTTCGTGCTCGTCTGAACATCGATGCGCGCTCGGAAACCGAGTGGGGCACGCTGCGTTCCTACATCCGTCTTCAGGCTGATTGGAGCGGCACCGGTGCATATTCTGGCCTTGGCACCAACGATGGCCCGGTCGGCATTGACCAGGCTTACATCACGCTCGGCGGCTTCATGGTCGGTTACTCGGAATCCTTCTGGGTTGACTCGAAGAACGGCGGGGCTTCGAACTACGGTTCGCACTCGTGGTCGGGCATGTACTACGGCTATCAGGAGCGCGCCCTCATCGGTTATCGCTTTGACTCGAATGGCTTCTTCGGCGCGATCTCGCTCGAAGACGACAACATGACTGGCGACGGCTTTGTGCCGGACGTTGTTGCAAAGCTGGGTTACACCGGCGGCTGGGGCACCGTTTGGGCGAAGGCTGCGTTTGACGAGGACCGGGTGCCGCATGGCATCACCGGTGCTAGCCTCGGCGACAGCGGCTGGGCTGCGGGCATCGGCGCTCAGTTCAACATCCCGAACATGCCCGGCTCGTCGCTGCGCCTGGCCGGCTATTACAACGATAGCGACAACGACTACGGCGTGAGCAGCCCGCTTGGCGTGGATGCTGAATGGACGATCCTGGCATCGTACAACCAGCAGTTCTCCGAGACCCTGGGCGCATCGGTCGCGTTCGAGTACTTCAACGACCTGTACTCCGGCACCGGCTCGGACATCTCGACGGGTGTCGACGCCTACGCTGCTGAGCTGTCGGTTATCTGGTTCCCGGTCTCGCAGTTCGAGGTCCGCAGCGAACTGGGCTACACCAAGGCTGAGAACCTCGACGGTTCGGTCTCCGGCTGGCTCCGCTTCACGCGCTACTTCTAATCGGCTCACGAGCTGATTTGACGAGACCCGGCGGGCAACCGCCGGGTCTTTCGTTTGAAGAGAGGTCGTTAGCTCTGACTGGTCCGCGTGTTTGCAGTGCCTAGGCTCGGATCGGGGATTCAGATCAGGGATATATAGCCACTGCAGCGCCTGATTTGGCTGAATCAGGAGCGCGGAGGGAAGCAGACCCGACTTCGGAGCCATTCCCGATATCGTAATGTTCGATCTTATTTCGGCTCATGC
This sequence comes from Mesorhizobium australicum, assembly GCF_900177325.1. Taxonomy (NCBI): domain Bacteria; kingdom Pseudomonadati; phylum Pseudomonadota; class Alphaproteobacteria; order Hyphomicrobiales; family Phyllobacteriaceae; genus Mesorhizobium; species Mesorhizobium australicum. Next base: position 2,396,452 of record NZ_FXBL01000004.1, read on the forward strand.
CCCCGCAGGTCGCGCGAAACCTCAGCCCCGCTCCGCCTTCTCCAAAAACGCCGCGATCCTCTCCGGCAGATCCACTGTCTCCAACAGCGGCGCATGGCCTTGCCCCTCAACCGTGACCGTCTCCATCCCCGGATGCCGACGCGCCATTTCCTCGATCGTCTCTACCGAGAGCAGCTTCGAATTCTCGCCGCGGATCGCGAGCATCAGCACGCCGCGCAGTCCTTCAAACTGCGGCCACATCTGCGGCAGGGGCTTGTTGAGGTCGATCGACGTCATGGTATTAAGCAGTGCCGGATCGAAATCGGCGACGAGCGTTCCGTTCTCCTCGCGGTAGAAGGCGTGCGCCATGCGCTCCCAGTCTGCCTCCTTCAGCGCCGGAAAATTGTCCTTCTGCGCCGCGCGGCTGATCTCGATCGCCTCCGCGAAAGTACGTGGCTTCGGCGCGCGTTCGAGATAGGCGCGGATCTGCGCCAGTCCCGCTCCTTCGATGACCGGCCCGACGTCGTTCAGGACGATCGCTTTCAGCACGGCCGGACGCATGGCGCCCAATATATGGATGATCAGTCCGCCGCGCGAGGTGCCGATGAAGGCGCCATGCTCGATTCCCATGGCCGCGAGGCCGGCGAGGATGTCGCCGCTCTCGATGACGACATTGTAGTTCTTCCAGTCGCGGTCGTAGGTCGAGCGTCCGCGGCCCCGATAATCGAACGCGATCACCTGACGCGGTGTTTTCGGGTGGCGCGCCAGAAAGAGCGCAAGATCGTGGAAATCCGCGGCATTGCGGGTCAGGCCGGCCAGGCAGATCGCGGGAAGGGCGGATGGATTGCGCTCGCCATAGATCCGCGCATGCAGCTTCAACCCGTCCGTCGAATTGTAGTAGAAATCCTCGTACCCGGTCCCCGTCATCCGTTCCTCCCGATGCTTTGTTCAAAGCCATACAGGGGAACGCCCGGATGGCAAAGCCATCCGGGACAGCTCGGCTCAGCGCCCTTCGACCAGATCGGCGGCGATGTCGAATGTGCCGGTCAGTCGCATCTTGTAGACCTGATAGTTCTCCATCACGCGCTGCACATAGTGGCGGGTCTCGGTGAACGGGATCCGCTCGATCCAGTCGACGACCTCCTCGACCGGTTTGCCGCGCGGGTCGCCGTAGCGCTTCATCCAGTCCTGCGCGCGGCGCGGGCCGGCATTGTAGCCGGCGAATGTCAGCACATAGGAGCCGGAAAAGCGGCCGAGCTGCTCGGACAGGAATTCCGAGCCAAGCGTCGCATTGTAGGCCGGATCGGTGGTCAGCAGCACTTTCGAAAACGGCATGCCTGCCTTCTGCGCCATCTCCTTCGCCGTGTCGGGCAGCAGCTGCAGCAATCCTTGTGCGCCCGCCCCCGACACGGCGCCGACCTTGAATTCGCTTTCCTGCCGGGCAATCGCATAGGCTAGCGCCTTGCCGGCGCCCGAAATGTTTGCGGTCTCGGGGATCGCACCCGTCGGATGCGCCAGCGAGCCGATCGCCATGCCGCGCGCGGCGGCGATCTTGCCGACCCGAAGCGCGAGATAATGGTCGCCGCGCGCCTCGGCCATGCCGGCGAGCAAGGAGAGCTCGCCGGGGTTGTCGAGCTCGCCCGCCAGTTCCCGGTAGAGTGTGTCGGCGTCTGCCGTGTAGCCGGCTTCCTCGATCCTGCGGATCGCCGCAACGGCGTCGCGGTTCTCGAACTCCGTGCGCTCTGCGTCCGTCGCAGCAGGCATGTCGATGGGAATGGTCTTTCGGCCGAGCTTCTGCGCCGCGAGCTGGCCGTAGAAGGCGGTGCCGTATTCCGCCGCCTTCTCGTAGTTCGCCCTGGCGTCGCCCGGCGCTCCCGCGTCGATCGCCCGGCCGAGCCAGTAATGGGCGCGGGAGGACGAGATCGGCCCCGCCGCGATTCCGGCGATCTTCTCGAAATGCCCGACTGCCGTCTTCGCGTCCTTCAGCATCCTGAGCGCAATCCAGCCCGCATGGAACTCCGCATCCGCGGCCATTGCCGGAGATTCGGCCGCATGAGCGGCGGCGAGCTTATAGGCGGTGCGAAAATCGCCGAGGTCCATCAACTCCCGCACGAGCACACGCCGCTCCACCCACCAGGCGTCCGGGTCGGCGAGCGCCTCCTTTGCGGTCGGTGCCTTCAGCATCTCGCCGGCGGCGTCCTTATATTTCCCGGCGCGGCGCAATTGCTTGGCGCTGGCGAAGAAATAGCCCGCGCTTCGCTCTTCCTTCGGCACGTCGTCCAGCAGTTTGCGCGCGTTCCGGTCGCCTTTGATCACCGCCGTCCAGGCGGCGGCCAGCTTCTCGGCATCCGCAAGTCCGGCCACGCGCATGGCCGAGGTCGTCCGGTCGTTGTAGAGCATGAACTCCATGCGGGCGCGGTGATCCTCCCTGGACAGGACCTGGGAGAATTCCTTCAGCACGGCGGCTTCCGTCGCCGCTTCCAGCTTCTGCGTGCGCCAGAAGCCGGCGAGCGTCGTGCGGGCCGCCGCCGGGTCGCCCAGTGCGACCTGCGCCCGGGCAAGAATCCGCGCACCTTCCACCGTTTCGGGAGCGGCACCTGCGAATGCCGTGAGGACGGTTCGCGGATCTGCATTCTCCCGCAATAGGGCCCGTTCCGTGTTCCGCTTCAGGTCGTCGATCCCGGGCCAGCTTGAAAGCATGCGGATCGCCGTCTCGATCTCGCCGCTCGGGACCACCGGCTGGTTCGAAATCGCGATCGCCCAGGTCAGGATGTCGTGGTCGAGCGAGCCGAACCGAAGCTGGTTGCGCGCAGCGACCGCGCCGGTCACGTCGCCGGCATCGAGCGCGGCAAGCCCGAGCTTCAGCAGCGCGATGTCGCCTGCCGGCCGCACGGCCTTCGGCGGCTGCACCGACTTGGTGGCCGGCGGAGGGGTGGTCAGCGCAGGAAGCGTCGGCAGTGCCGGAACGATGGGGGTGACGGCGCCGGAGCGCTTGAGACGGCTGCCGTCCGGATCCGTGTTTGGTCTGTCCAGTTCAGCGGTCAGCGGCGGCCGCGCCACCGCCGTGGAGGTCAGGGCGTCCGGATAAAGCGTCCAGCCACCGGCCGCGAGCGCGACCAGCGCGCTGCCGACGGCAAGCCGATAGGGGAAGAGACTGGCGTTCATGCCGGCGATCCCTCTCCAGAACTCGGGACAAAACCTGCAGCGGGCATCGGCAAGGTTAATGTCGGAACGTGAAGACTTGGTGAATGAATGGTTATGGCGTCGGGCCGCGTCATCGAGTAGAGCACGGGACCTGCTTGCCGCATCCGCGTGGCAAGACTATGTTGCCGCGCTTTCGCGCATGTAACCGCGCATCAGGAGAAAAGCTGATCATGTTCCAGGGGTCGTTCACCGCGCTCGTCACGCCGTTCCGCGCCGATGGCGGGGTCGACGAGAAAGCGTTTGCCGACTTCGTGGACTGGCAGATCGCGGAGGGCACCAATGGCCTCGTCCCGGTCGGCACGACCGGCGAGTCGCCGACGCTTTCGCATGAGGAACATCATTCGGTTGTCCGCGCATGCATCAAGG